>NZ_FNNE01000009.1 GCF_900106945.1 Marinobacter mobilis | reverse complement strand
CCTGTCATTCTGCATTCAGATCGCGGTAGTCAGTTCACCAGTGGCGATTACCAACGCTTCCTTGGCAGTAATCGCGTGGTAAGTAGTATGAGCGCTGTCGGGCACTGCGGCGACAATGCTGCTTGTGAGGGGTTCTTCGGAATACTCAAGCGCGAGCGTGTTCATCGCCGGCGCTATCGAACCCTGGATGAGGCAAGGGCCGACATATTCGATTACATCGAGCGATTCCATAATCCGAGGATGCGACGTAGAGTTGCCACTCAGGATCGGAAGCTTTGCACCGTTTTATAACCGTCCGTGGAAACGGGGTAGAACCCGACCGGCTGGCCGGCCAGTTCGTTGGTTAGCGCATCTTGAACGATGGGTTCCTCCAAACTGGTCCAGTGTTGGGGGGAATAAAAGTAGCTCCAGGAAAGGTAGCTGTGCCCTTGAAGGTTGGGGAGGGCCCTGGCACTGATCTCATCGAGGCTTAAAGAAATGACCGCAGGAAGGGTGCGGTCGGCGTGTTGCTGGTACCCCTTATCCATCGAGTGGAAAAAGCCCGTATTGCTATCACCGTTCAGCATGTTGATGACAAAGTCCGCGCCGGACGCGAAAATTTCCCGGGGTAGGCTGTCGAATTCCTGATTACCTAACTCAACATAGTGCTCGCCGACCACCTCAAGGCCAATCCTCGGGCCTAACACGTTGATGATAAAGCTGAGCGATCTGGGGTACGTGTAATCTGAGCCGACCAGAAAAAGCTTGGTTCCAAACGCCTGCCGGGCCCAGGTTAACGCGGGAAACAGCTGCTGATTTGGGGTGGAGCCGGCATAGATGATGTGTTTCGATTGCTCCAGTCCCTCGTACTGGACGGGATACATCAGAAGGGAGTCATAACGCTCGATAATGGGTTTTACGGCTTGCCGGCTCGATGACAGCCAACAGCCAAAAATCACCGAAACCGACCGGTCTCGCAGCAAGGTTTCGGCTTCTTTGGCAAACGTCTCGGGATCGGATTGTCCATCGGCAAGGATCATCTCAAGTGGGCGGCCAAGAACGCCGCCCTGCCGGTTGGTTGCATTGACCATGGCCCGGATGACGGCCACCTCATACTGCTCACTTGCGGCCATGGTACCGGTTAAAGAATGCAGGACGCCGATCCGGATGGGGTTAACCGGCTTCTGAAGGCTGAGCGCTATGCTGGTCAGTATGACCGCTACTAACAGGAGGAGGCCGCCAACACGTTGCAATCTTGTGTTTTTCATCGTTACGCTCATGTCTCACTTGCCGTCAGGGACGCCAGAGCCGGCAACAGATCACCTGCCTGTTACACACTAAATCTTAGTTGCTGAATGCAATTATGTGTACACGTTTGCGATGGTGTTCCGCTTTTGCCGGTTAATGCCTCCCCCCGTTGCAGCCACAAGGTACCGATGGGGCGGTCCCATTTTCTTCCTCGCCGAAAGGGGCGATTAAATTGATGGTTCTCAATGAACAAAAACGCTGCTTTATGATCGAAGTCGGACTGAACACAGGAAAGGTGGGCTAACAGAGCCTCGATTAGCTGCCTTTTACAGGCAGTTTTCAGATCCGAAGGAGACGTAATGCTAAGTGTTAATGTTGGACCTCTTGCCCTGTCTATGGGGCAGGTGTTGTTGATCCTGGGGTTTATTATTGCCCTGCTGGTTGGGGCCATCGCGGGCCGTAAGGCGAGTATTCCTGTTGCCAGTCCTCTGTCAGACATCTTGCTGGCCGCTATGCTGGCGGCCCGAATTGGCTTCGTCGTCCGTTATTTCGAGCATTACCAAAGCGATTTACTGGGTGTGATCGATATTCGGGACGGTGGTTTTGATTGGGTCTCCGGGCTGATTGGCGCCTTAGCCATGCTGGCCTGGAAACTCTGGCGTCAGCCAGCCATTCGGCGGGTGCTCGGGCGTGCCGCAGCCGCCGGGTTTCTGACGTGGGGTTCGCTCACCCTGCTGATCGCCCTCGTCGAAGGCTCGGCGAGGGGAATGCCGGAGACGCCGCTGGCGGATCTCGACCGCCGCCCCGTTGTCCTGTCTGACCTCGCGAACGGTAAACCTATGGTGGTGAACCTCTGGGCAAGCTGGTGCCCGCCGTGTATCCGGGAGATGCCAGTGCTCGAACAGGCACAAAAAGATTATCCGGACATCACCTTTGTGTTTGTGAACCAGGGAGAGCAGCCAGAGACCATTCAGCATTTTCTCAACCAGAATAAGCTGTTACTGGATAACGCATTCGCAGATGTTGGCGCGAGCATGGGACGTACGACCGGTAGCCATGGCCTGCCGACCACCCTGTTTTATGACGCCGATGGGCGGCAGGTGAGTGCCCACATGGGTGAGCTGTCCGCTGCCTCCCTGGCTTATAACCTTGAGCGTTTTAAGTAGCTTGCCCCTTTTCTCTGTTCATGGAGTGTTCATACGCTGGTCACAAGGAACGTTCACTTTAGGCCAGGCGGCCCCTTTAACACGCCCGGTAACAGCAGGCATTTCGTGGTTACGAAGCCACACTCATTGAACCTAATATGACCTGGAGCAAGACTCGGCCGGACTGTTTGACGTTCAATCTGTATGTCATAACGGACTGGAAGCCGCCAAGCGATGGTGTAAGGACGTTCTCGATGATCACCCGCGCCGATTGTTCGATAGACGGTGGCCGTTTTATTGATTGAATGAACACCACCAACCGAAATGAGTGCCGCCTTACTGGCGGGCTCGCTATTACTGCAACCTAAACAGAAGGAACTGAGCCATGTTCACTGATACGTTCAATATTTCCGCCGAACCTGTAAACCGCCTTAACAAGCTGGTGATGAGCACCTACGAAGGCATTGTTGATGCCCAGATGGCCAGCCTCCGTGGCTACATGGGACTGATCGAAGACCAGACCAAGTCGGCCGCGGGTATCCGCGACTTCGAGGGGGTAAAGAACTTTGTCGAAGAACAACCGGAGCGTTTCAACCAGCTGGTGAAGCAGATGTCTGACGACTTCCAGCAGTATGCCAAGGTCGCCGAAGAGTTCCGCAACGAAGCCAGCCAGCTTCTCCAGGGAGCGGTCAAGCCTGAAGCAGAGGAAGAACCGGCTGCTCCAGTAAAGCCGGCTTCCGCCAGCCTGAAAAAGGCAGCGACCGCCAACAACTGATTTCCTTTTTCGCCGTAAAAGGGTGGCCAGCCAGCGGGTTCTGCCCGGTGGCTGGCCAAATCGCGTTCAAATTTGAGGTCTACGATGGAACTGTTGCCGAAATTTGCGAAAGACTACCTGAAACACGTCACAGTCCTGGCGAAGTTATCGCGGGACACCGTCGCCAAAGGACTGGCTCCCGGCAAGCTGGCTACCCCGGACAACTCCTTTGTCCTGGATGTAACCTCCAGCCTGACCGATGCCTTTCGCGAAGCCATCGTCGATCCAGGCAAGGTCATGCAGGACAACCTCGAGCTGTCCCTGAAGTACTGGCAACTGGTGCAGAATGTTGCCTTGACCACCATGCGCCAACCCACCGATCCGGTCGTGGCCCCAGAGCGCAGCGATCACCGCTTCGACGACGAGGCATGGGCTCGGAACCCGTTCTATTACGCCATTGCTCAGCTTTACCTGATCAATGCCCAATACCTGGATAAGCTTACCCAGGACCTGGATGGGCTAAGCGATGACAGCCGCCGTCAGCTTACGTTCCTGGTGCGCCAGTTCGCCAACGCCCTGGCACCCACCAACTTCTTCATCACCAACCCGGAGGCGGTCCGCAAATGCCGTGAGACCTGGGGGCTCAGTGTGGTCCGGGGGCTGGAAAATTTCTATCGGGACATCCTACGAAGCCGTCAGTTACTCAACGTATCCATGACGGACGAGCAGGCCTTTCGGGTCGGTGAGAACATTGCAACCACGCCGGGTGAGGTGGTGTTCCAGAACCGGCTGTTCCAATTGATTCAATATCAGCCGACCACCGAAACCGTTCACCAACGACCTCTGCTGATCGTGCCGCCGTTTATCAACAAGTTCTATATCATGGATCTGGCTGAGAAGAATTCCCTGGTACGCTGGCTGGTCAGTCAGGGCCACACCGTGTTCATGATGTCCTGGGTCAACCCGGATGAATCCTATCGCGACACCACCTTTGAGGATTACGTGCAGGAAGGCGTATTGACCGCCATGGATGCCGTCGAACAGGCGACCGGTGAGCGCGAACTCAATACCATTGGTTACTGCGTTGGTGGCACCTTGCTTGCCACCACGTTGGCCCATCTCAAGAAAATCTCCGATAATCGCGTCAGATCGTCCACATTTTTTGCAACTTTAATGGATTTTTCTGACCCAGGGGAGATTGGTGTTTATCTTAACGAGAGGGTCATCCAGGCCCTGGAAACCTACATCGACAAGATCGGCTATTACGATGGCCGTTTTATTGCCCTGAGTTTTTCCTCCCTGAAAGAAAACAACCTGATCTGGTCCTACTTCGTTAACAACTACCTCAAGGGTGAGCCGCCGCTGCCGTTTGACCTGCTGTACTGGAACTCAGACTCCACCAACCTGCCGGCTGCGATGTACAAGTATTATCTCCGCGAGATGTATGTGAACAACAAGTTGCAAGAGCCCAATGCCCTGACCGTTGCAGGCACCCCCATCGACCTGACCAGCATCGATACACCCGCCATGTTCATTTCGGCCCAGCAGGATCACATTGCATTGTGGAAATCGACGTATGCGGGCTACAAATTGTTCTCTGGTGAGAAACGTTTTGTGTTGGGCCAGTCCGGGCATATTGCCGGCATCATCAACCCGCCGGAGCCAGGCAAGTACGGCTATTACGTCAACGACAGCGAGGCCGAGAGCCCCGAGGCATGGTTCGAGCAAACTACCCACCATAAAGGCTCCTGGTGGCCAAGCTGGCAGGACTGGGTCAGCCGCTTCCAGGGCGATGAGGTAGCGCCCCGTATTCCCGGTGATCACAAGCTGACGGTGATTGAGGCGGCGCCTGGCAGCTACGTCAGGAAGCGACTGGTCTAGGTCTGGCGTCGGGCGGCAGGACATGATCACCCTGACCAAAAGGGTCCTGCTGCCCGACCGGGTTTACCGTCAGGGTTTCGATGACTGGATGCCGACCTCTGCCAAGGCAGGAACGCGAGGGAAATCGAGACCGGTACGCGCGACGTTATTGAAGTAATTGGTCAACACGTTGTGCGCAATGTTGGCCGCAATTTCGGCGACCTCACCGTCACTGATTCCTGCCCTGCGAATGGCTTCAAGGGATTCGTCGGCCACATGTCCCCGGGTCTTGAGGACTTCCTGAACAAACGACAGCACTGCCTGGCTCCTTGAGTCCGCTGACCTGCCTTGACGCGCAGCGATAATCTCATCGTTGGTGAGGCCAGCGATTTTCTCGCCGATCAAGCTGTGCGCGGCCAGACAGTATTCGCAACCGTTGAATTCCGCCACGCTCAGGGCTATGCGTTCCTGCAAAGCCGGCCCGAGAGATCCGGTGCCCAGGTTTTCGCCCAGGTTCAGGTAGCTGCTCAGCGCCTGGGGACTGTTGCCCAGTAAAGCAAAGAGATTGGGAACCGATCCGAGCTTCTTCTTAACCTCGCCTAAAAGTTCCTGGGAGCGGGTCGGCAGGCTGTTGATATCCGGTGTTTGAATGCGTGTCATGGTAGTTACCTCTGTGTCTTCAGTTTTGGGGTTGGAATGAACCAGGGAGGCTGAAAGGTTCAGGTGCCCCGGTCCGATTGCTCTGTAATGGCGTTCTTGTGAAGCGCGTCAGCCGGTTGTGGGGAGGCGCGCAGCGTTCATGAGTGATCAGCGGGGAAGGCGGCCTTCAATGAATTGCCCAGGGCCCAGAAGGATGCGGCGAGCAACGTCAGGTCTTTGAGCAGGAACTGTCCGGGGACCACGGAAATGGCTGCGGGACCCACGTCGGGCAGAAAGACACCAGGTGTAGAGAGAAACAGGGTCAACGTTAAGAGAAACGTAACGACCGCGCCTGCAGCACCAATCGCTGCCAGTTTTGGCAAGAAAAACCGGAGGGACAGCAGGACCGCGATGGTCACTTCGATCGTTCCAATGACGGCTGAAGCGACTTGCACGCTGAAGAAGTGATAAAGCACCTTCAGGAAGGGACTGTTCGCAACAAGACCTTCAATGGCCTGTGCTTCGTATGATGAAAATTTCATCAGTCCAAACCATAAAAAAACGATAACCAGCGAAAAGTAGAGTGCTTTAGGCGCTAACGTGCTGTGGATGTGGTCGATCCATTGGTGAACTGTGGTCATAACTACTGCCTCCGTAATAGGAATGTTGTGTGTTTACGGAAGCTATAGTAGTGATATGATCGATCCTTTAGGTGTCATAAAGGATCTTAAATTTACCAATTCGTCTCATATTTTAGTGAAGGGAGCCTGGCAATGGCTGATCGATTGTCCCCACTTCTCAAACGCTTTGATCTCAACGCTCATGTATTTTTCAGTGGGGCACTCTGCGGTGCGTCTGAATTCAGCGCTGCTGAGGGGGTGGGGCATTTGCACCTGTTAAGGGCGGGGCATCTCGAACTGCTGGCGTCCGGGGGCCAGCAGGTGATGTTAACCGGCCCGGTCGCCGTGTTGTTTCCGAGGCCGATGAACCATCGTTTAACCAGACCGTTTGACGACGGTTCTGAGCTGGTCTGTGCCACCATCGATTTCGGTCATCTTATCGGTAACCCACTTCTTGCCGCATTGCCCGATCGGTTGGTTTTACAGCTGGAGGATTTGCCGGAACTCCATGGCTTGATTGAACTTCTGTTTGCTGAAGCCCTCTCGGATCTGTGTGGTCGCCAATCGGTGCTGGACCGTCTGACCGAAGTTCTGCTAATTCACATGTTTCGAAGTGTGATGGACCGCGGCCTGATTGAAACCGGATTGTTTGTGGGATTAGCCGACCAACGTCTGGCCAAAGCGTTGACCGCTGTCCACGAAGACCCCGCTTATCCGTGGACACTTGAAGCCCTGGCCCAAACCACGGGTATGTCACGGGCTCGGTTTTCAGCGCATTTTACCGCAACGGTGGGCATTCCAGCCGGAGAGTATCTGGCGCGCTGGCGCCTTGCGGTTGCTCAGTCACTGCTCAAGAAAGACTTGCCTGTAAACCTGGTTGCAGATCGATCCGGTTATAGCAGCGCGCCTTCGTTCTCAAGGGCGTTCTCCCAAAGAGTGGGTTTGAGTCCGAGCGAATGGAAGAAGCGCACGACGGACCCCAACGCTTGAAGGCCTCAGGAGGAGGGCCAGACGGGAGATCGGTATACCGGTCAGCCCTTTTTTCTGTGCCAGAGGCTTCCCAGATATTTTTGCGCCTTCATGTTGACGCCTACCAGGACAGCCGCATGCAGCGCACTCCTCACCTGAAATGCTGTCCGCCAAAAGCCGCCATGGTTTGCTCCGAACATAAACAGCTCCTGGGGATTGTCGAGCTGTACGTCGGGATTTGCCACCGATTCCTCGGCGATCATGTCGTAGATCAATAGGCCCGCCATCAGTGACCGGTTGGTGTCAGGCTCAAAGGCTTCAATACCAAACAGGGCGCAGCCTTCGTAGCCGAGCTCAAACAACTTGTTGCTCGTGACCGATGCCGTCATGGTCGCTGCGGCGACATTGGCCGACACACGGTGACCTTGCTGCCGTGCGACAATGGCCCGCCACCGCTGGATGTTTTTTGCGAGGTTATAGTTTGGCCCCTGTTGCGGGACCAGGCTGTCAATGAGGCCGAACTGGCGTCCGTTATCGGACGATACCCGGGACACCAGGTTGGGTTTGAACATGTGCTTGCGACGGCCCGCCGCTCGGAGCCTTCCCGGAAATCCGCCCCCACAGACGCTGCGGGCATACGCCCGTTCGGAGGCTTCTGCCGTCTCCTCCGGGATTGCGAACACATCGGTTGGCGTTAACATAAACGCAAATGCGTTTCTGGGATCCCTGGCCAGCACTGCCTTTACAATGGCATCCATGGCCACGGCCAGTGATACATGTTTCGCGCCATCCAGGTAAGCATAGGCGCCGACGGTCATCGGCCCCGGCAGGCTGCAGAGCCATGTGCGAATCTCCGGAGTTTCGGTTAACAGATTCGCACCGGCGCTCGCCGCGAGCTCCTCATCAGACAGCTCGGTGGAGTAAGGCTGATGCATCGGAAACAAGAGTGTACCCGGCAATTCCCGTGCGCAGGCGATCAGCTTTGCCCAGATTTGAGGGCGATCAAGGTCAACAGCGATCACCGTTGCACCGAGTGCCAGCAGGGTCAGGCAGGGACCCATTTCGGAACTGGCTCCGAGCAGCGCAAAGCGATGCCCCCGTATTTCGGTCGCCAGATCCCGTGTCGAGATATCACGCAGGGCCTGTGCACAGGAGGGTTCTATGATGCCTTTCCGTTCCCACGCGTTCACCTGGGTGGTGAATGCTTCTCCGCTGAGGCGATCTCCGCGGTAGGGCATCTCGAAGCGACGGTTTGTCACGGCGCCGGTGCCTTCGACACAGCCTGTATGCAACGTGCTCTCGGTGTAGCGGTCCATGGCTTGCGAAAGTAGCTGCTCCGTTCCGCCTCGGGAAAAACGAAAGCCGTTGTGGACGGCATCCAACCCCTGTTCGGCAATCTGGAGCGAGTGAGCGGTGTTTGCCGAACTCAATGCAGTCAGTTTTGGCGCATGCCGGTAATAGTTCTTGCGCCACGAGCGCTCGGCAAGTATGGCTTGGGCGGACTCGTCGCTGACGCCTGCCAGCGCAGCGGCCATTACCTGCTTACCAAAATCGGAGGTGCTGCGCTGATTCTGTCCATTTAACGGAAAGCATACACCGGTGTTCTGATGAGTTCCGTTTCCGGGATTCTTTCCCTTCATCAGCTAAAACTCCTCTAACGGGTTTTGGTAACTATGTGAGCGGGTCGCAGGGGCGGTTGAACTAACGCATCAGTCATGAGCAACCTAAATAACAGGCGGCATCGTAACCAACCGACGGTCGACTGACTACCGAGTCCGATCGTGAACATTGCACAGAATGGTGGTTATTTGATCAATTTTAGACTTATGTCGGGGGGCGGGGGCGGTTTTCTGGGGACAGGCTGACTAAACGGGTGAGATGCTGACCCACAGAGCGCCAAGCAGAACCACAACCCAGAAAGCTAATCGCAAATAGTTTTCCTTGTTAGGCTTTACTCCAACCTCCCTGTTGTCATGACTGGCATCAGCTTCCTTGATCCGGTTTTGCCAGATTTGTACGTAAACGGTTGAGCCAAGCTTGTCTATTAAACGCTTAATCATCGTTAGATCTTTCGTCAACGAAAGTGGTTGAAAAACGTCTGGCGACAGCGAGTGTTTATTGGCAAAACCCGGGGGGCAAGGATCCGTTAAACGGTACCCACCATCCGCTGGTCAGCCATTGGCCGCGCCTGTTCCTGGTGATAACCGATCACTCTATTTCGCCCGGATGCTTTGGCGTGATACAGCGCATGGTCGGCCGCTACAAACAACGCTTCGGCTGACTCAAATTGACCATCCTGCAACGATGCCACGCCAAGACTGGCGGTGAGGGCAAACGATGGGCCGGTTTCCTTTTCAATGGCACACCGAATTCTCTCCGCAACAGCGATCGAGTCTGCTGTGGATGTCTCCGGTAAGATGACGACAAATTCTTCGCCCCCGTAGCGACAAACTGTGTTCGGTTTGCGAACCGTGCTCTTCAGAATACCGGCGACCGCTTTCAGGGCTGAATCACCTCGGGCATGTCCGTGGCTGTCGTTGAAATGCTTGAAGCGGTCAATATCAATGACGACCAGCGATAGATCCTGGGAATTCTGGGCCGCCCGTGTGAATTCGATGGTCATCTGGTCATTGAAATAGCGACGGTTATAGAGCTGGGTGAGGGCATCGGTGAAGGATTCTGTCTTCAACTCATTCAGACGGCTGGCCACGGCCAGGCTAAGCAAAACCATTTCAATCAGCGAACCGATCTGGAACGCATTTTGGGTGAAGAAGTTGTGGGGGAGCAGACCAAAGGTTTTGGCCATATAGAGGTATACCGAAAATAGCAGGGCGCTAAAGGCGATCATGTAATACCGCGCGGTGCCGGTCCCGCGAGCCAGGGCCAAAACACCCAGCACCAGCATGTGAACGCAGATCGCAACGGTCAGCACCGATAAGGGAATAATCATCAGGTGGTAGTTTACGAACGGCGATACAACAGTCGCGACCAAAGCCCCTATCTGCAGGAAGTACGCGATGGCATCTCCCTTCGGCGTGATTTCAGAGGTATTCAGGATGGTCCGGCTAAAGAGGGTGCCGCCAAACAGGGAAACCCCCAACAGGACCAGCAGCCCCTTGTTCAGCAATAGCGGAACATCCGGCGCCAGGAACTGGAAACTGATGCCGTTATGGATCGACATATACAGCCCGTAACTGGCCAGATAAACCAGGTAATAGGCAAAGGCACGTTCCCGAACCGTTAAATACATGAACAGGTTGTACAGCAGCAGCACGATAAAGCCGCCGTAATAGATACCCAGGGAAAGGTATTCCCGCAAAGCCATGTTCATGATGTCGACAGGATCATGGACGAACAGGCCGATATTCATCGCTCCCTGGCTTTGGAGGCGAATATAAAGCGTACGTTCGCTATTGGCAGGAAGTTCCACCGGCAGCAGGAAGAGCCGGTGATCAACGGGGCGGGTATGGAATGCACGGTTGTCCCCGGTTTCTATGTGCCGTAGCTGCCCATCCTTGCCGGTATACCAGGCATCAAGCCAATCAATAAGCGGATAATCCTGGCGAACGACCACCTTGCGAGGATGATCATCGGGATTTACCAGGGACAGGCGCACCCACCAGGCCGAGTTACTAAAACCAAAATTTGAGGACTCGCCGTTAAGGGGGCGGAAATTGGACGCAAATGCTTCAGAGGAAACCTGCTCGAACGTCAGCTGAGCGCTCGGGTCCTCAAACAGTTCAAAGTGATCATCAAGTTTCAGACGGTCGACGCCAACAATGTTGGCCGGCGGCACGCTCGTCGGCACGGCGACATCCTGCCCTGAAATCACCGACAGGCCCGCAGCGTTGGCCACCATCGACAGCAAAGCAAAACCTGCCACGAGAACGACTACACAAAGACGCATACCAATCCTAGCCAACGTGGTTTCCGGGCCAAAAAATCAGAGGAGGAAACAGACAATCGACCCACTTAATGGCCCCACATAGTAGCTTCAAGGCCGCCTTGTTTATAGAAAAAATATCGAGGTAACCGGTGGTTTCAGGCCCCCGGAGTTTTGGGTTCCGTTTCCTGTTCGTGCGGATGACCTGAAATTAACTCTGTCCCGGTTTTCAGGGGAGGGACCATCACAACCTACGGTTGCAGCAAGTTGGTGTTGCCTATTGTCTGCGACTGGCTAATGGGTGCCCGGGTATTCGACGCTCAGTACATGTTATTTTTATAGTCAAACTCCAGGCCCTTCTCCATAGCACCCGGTAAAGACACCGCTGCACGAGCAACCTTTGCTGCTAACGAACGTTCTTTACTGCTTTTAACGTGGGCCTTAAAAATGTCTGAAGGTACCAAATCCTTGGGCTTTGTTTTGGCAGGCCACAGGGCCGAATTGGAAATCGCCAAGCTTGACCGTATGCGCATTGAGGCTGGCGTTATTTTTGTAATGAGTTTTGGCGTCTTTCCCTGTATCTCGAATTGCTGCAAGAGATGCTCATCAGTACAGAGCTCTGCGGTACCCCTAAGCTCCAGGAGACCGTGACAGCCTGGCACCAAGGCTATAATGCTAACCTCTGGCTGCTCAATAATGTTGCGAAAACTGTCTATTCTTCGGTTGCCTGGCCGATCAGCAAAACAAATAATCCCATCTTCTTCTCGCATAAGAAAATTTTCTGGATCACCTTTGGGGCTAACATCGGCTTGCCCGCTGCTGTTAATGGTTGCCAAAGCCAAAAACATAGACTGCTTTATAAAGTCCGATATTTCAGTAAGCGATGGTCCTATTGACTGCGGCGACCAGAAATTGGATCGGCGGAATGCCTTGGCGCAATGTAAATAACACTCTTGTACATCTACGGTCAGCCATCCATCAGCGATACCAGAGACCTTGCCATTAACGCGCAAGGTTTCTTCCATACCGCTCACCATAAACAGCGCACCAAAAGACACATCATGCGTAATGACACAGTCATCGTCTAACGCAGCCACAGGAATCCGAAGATTCCCGGAGTCAGAAATTGATGCAAAGCCTTGTTCGCCGCCCGCTGCAGTGAGCTGAATACCCCCGGCATTACCAAAAGCAAGAAACGCGAATGTGGAATATCTCAACCAACGAACGCCATGGGCGTCAATATGGTCGATGACTTTAAGGTCTCGAGGAGCGGGGAGTTTACCGACTATCTTCTGTACCTGGTCAATGCTGGTCAGTTTCATACCGACATGGCTCCTACATTTTTTGTTCTGCTCCCACCCACAATAAAATGGGCGCGTGCCATTTGTTAAACCCTCTGAACTCTATCGGAGTACGGAAACCTGGGCCATCGATTACGGGGCCAGTTTCGCCTTTAGGGGGGGAGCGACCATCGAAACCGGGACAGAACTAGTTTCGCATGCCTGAAAAGCGAGGAGTCTGGAAGTCAGGTCATAAAAAATCTGTCCCGGTTTTTCCGTCATGTCAGACAGCGGGCGGTTTATACTGTTCCCGGCCTTGACGGGTGAGAACGCTGACTTTTTTCATGCAGGCTATGACCAAAGGCAGCACGCCAATAAAAATCAAGGTTGAAACAGTGGCTGCTATGATGGTGCTTAGTAAATCATGTCCAGACAGCTGGTCTGTGATGGCGAAATCAAGATATAAAAAATAAATTGTCAGAGGTACGATAACTGCCGCACCGGCGGTTGCTAAAGCCATACCATTCTTGTGGTTTAGCCTGACAATGATCAATGCTGGAACGATAGCGGTGACGATCTCGACGACCAACGAAGAAAGCAGGTTAAATAACCAGGGGTAGTTGCTAAAAAACCCTTCATTCGGTAGTGAAACCTCATGTCCAACATAACCGATGAGTCCCATACCAATAAAACAATAGGCTAATCCAAGTACAAACGTTATAGAAGCTACCATCTTTCACTATTCCTTTAATGATGTTAATCCGTGCATGGCGGGGTCAGGTCCTGCTGTCAGGCCGGGTAGGGTAACAATCAGCAGCTGGGCACGATAGGGGGCTGGAGTGCGTGTGTCCTTTTAAATCCTTGTAATCCTTGATCAGCCTTCCGGTTCTTTACCATTTCTGTGATTGATTCAGCCGCCGCGTTAGCACTTTTCTGACTCCGCGATGACCAGAAGAGCCATGGGCGACCGCGTGTCTGGGTGGCGAGGCTCAGCCAAGTCGATGACGGCGTAACCACTATCACGTAATAGAGCGACCCACGAGCCAAGAGTGCGAAAGTACCACGGCATGCGCTGCCATGAGCCCTTGAAGTCCCGAAAATCTTCCTCTCGCCAACCGTCACAATAAGCGCCGTCCACTGACCCGGGGTGTACCGTCTGGATCACCACTTTTCCTCGTGGAACGAGCAACTGCCTGAGGGCTCGCAATAGCGCAGCAATGTCCTCCTGAAGTAAGGCGAAGTTAGCCGCAATAACATCGAAGCCGTTGCCTATCTGAGGGCAGCCGCCGGCAAGCTCTGAATAGGTGCAGACGTGAAATCGGCCACCTCCCGCAGACTGAGCGGCATCAATTAACCCGGGTGAACCGTCCACACCCTCGCAGTCAACACCTTGCCCGGCGAGCGCCCGAACCAGCCAGCCTTCACCACAGCCTAAGTCGAGCACTCGCCGTGGTTGTTGCGCGAGCACGGCGTTGACGATGGATTGATCGGTTACGAGTCGGCGGCTTTCGATGCCACCCTCACGTACGGTGGCTGTCCAGACGTCGGCATTCGCAATCCAGCTCTGCGCTAAATCGGTTGATTGATCAGAACGATTACTCATCCTGCAGTACCTTCAGAGTTAAAAGACTTGCGGTACTAACGCTCGGCTCATGGCGACCGATTGATTATTCAAAATCGATCTGACCCCTTTTAGCTTTTTAGTTTCGTCCGACTTCCCTGAGTTGTTAAATTTGAACCATCCGATCCTCTTGGGAAGGTTGTCGAACTGAACAATCAGGTTGCTGAGTGTCTATAGTCGGTCTGCCGCTAAGGCCCAAAAACATTGTTTTTTCTAAAGACGACCATTTTGTGACGATTTGATAAGTGCAGTTCTTTTTAAGAATTGCAGAAACTGTCGAGTAGGTGTAATAGTCAATTTGACCAGAACCATGGACATAAAGAATTTTTATTTCATAGTAACCTGGAACAAGTGACACCTTGTTGGCTCCTGGAGCAACTCCCCACTCACGCGGAAGAGATTCACCGTTGATTTCAACGATTCGTGTCATTTCGTTCGCCAGAGTGCCATCCCGATAGGCATAGCGTCCCTCAATAATGACCTTTTCACTTGGATGCAAAGCCTCACCACTGTGAAACTGAACATATCCGCCATCATTGCTCAGGCGCCCTGCGCAACCAGTAATCAACAACAAAACCGATAAAACTACCAATTGCCTCATAGTTCCCTCTTTGAGGATTTAACGCCAGCAATAAACGGCGCCCTGACAAGGGCGTCCGGTGGAGGCCGTAGGCCGGAACGAATTTAATTGCCTTGTTATACGCTGTCCGAACATTCTTCCTTACTGGTCATTTTCAATTCTAAATAACTTGTCATTCTCTGAAAGTTTTACAATAAAATAATCTTCGTTATCTAGTTCACTCGGCAATTTATCCTTCAATATCGAAGCAACAAACTGCAAGCCATTCTTATTCACAAGGTCAGCTATCTTTAGTAGTTGATTATCATGCATAAGCTCTTTTTTATCGTTTAGCAAGAAATGCATACAAGGAATATTTTCTTCATCAGCAAAGAGCGTGTAGGCTATGTCAAAACAGGAAATTTCACCCTGCTTTTTACCGGAACTGAAATTGGTATTAAAGGCGCTAAATTTATAAAGTTTTTGGCCCTTTTTGTTAACGACTTTATCGTACTTAAGGGCATACTTTTCACCGTAGAGGGCTTCGGATGTTGCTGAAAAGTGCTCATTAAACTTATTCACTTGTTGTTTTACTATCGCCTCAAACTCATCCGAGAACAGCTCTTTATCTATATCATTTAATTCAGATTCATACGTTTTAATATTTTTCTCTACTTCATCTAGCTGTTTTATAATGCTTTCATACTCACCTTTATCTCGATACTTAGCATTAAGCTCAGCGATTAGGCTTTCCAACTCTTCAAAAGAAGAGCTTTTAGAAACAAGATCTGCAATTTCTTGCTCTTTTTTCAAGAGTTTCCTTAAATCTGCACTCTTACTATTAATCTTTCCTTCAATAACAGGGAGCTCTTTAGAAATATACCCAATACGTTCTTGGATCATTTGATTGTGATATATAACCAAATCCTCAAAGGTTTTTTGTAATCCATCAATGTTAGTAGAAGCCTGGTTATATATTAACTCTAGCTGAGCCAAGTCAATTTTTGAGGAGGCCGAAGAAAGTTCATCCTTAGTCTCTTCTATAAGGTTTTTTCTTATATTAAGGTTACCAACATCCTTGCTTAATAAATTAATTTCATATCTCAGCTTGTTAAGACTATTCAAATCTTCCTCAAAATTCTCATTGACATTCAAAGAAGACTTCTTTTTATCTAGATCTTTTATTTCAATCTCTATTAACGCTAGCGCTGCTTCATATGCTGATTTGGTTTGTACTTTTTCGATACGCTTCTTGAAAGTATTTTCTTGTTGTATTTTTTGTAGAATTTCCTGCTTCGTGCTGCCTTTAGAGAAATCGCAACCTAATAGAAAAAGATATAGTGTCTCGTATTCAGCATCACTCGTATACTTATCAAGAGTTTTCAAAGTGTTAGAAACACTCAAATCACTATAGCGAATGTTGTGAGAAATGATCTGGCGAAACGTCGGTTTCTTACCGACCTGACTAGGAAAGAAGAGCTCGGTAAGCTTATCTTCAAACTCGCTCTCGGTATAAGGTTCTCCATCTATTCTTCGAACTATATTCTTTCTGGGCAAAAAATTTCGCTCAATAACTACCGACCTAGCTTTTTCATCGTCCAGATCTTCAGTTATATATAGAAAAACAGAGATTTTATTCTCTACGAGATAGTCCCTGACTAAAGTATAGATTTCCTTTTTATTTTCTGGATCTTCATAAATTATCTTGGGTTTTGCACCAAGGCAGAAATCTACCAACTTTAATACGGTTGTTTTTCCGACACTATTTCCAGTTACTTGGCCGTCGCTTTCGTCAACAATGAGGTTGATACCTTTATGAAAAGGTATTTCCCGAATCGCTTCTCCAGATTTTGATATTACGAGTTTTTCTATGAACATAGCTCGACTTCGCCCGAATTTAAAACAGCAGCATCAATTAGATATAGCCAATCGAGGCATAATACAAACAATGGAAACGACATTTCCTTCACGCCTTTCGATTTTTCGTAAAGCTCGAAAATCTCCATTCTTCCATTATTCTGGAGAACCTGGAGCACAATCGCACCATTATAATAGACACTATTATCGGGGTGAATGTTATCAGGAAGCAGCATACATGTACCCTTCCGGACTTTCCATTATCTTGCAACGAATAAATGCATCTACAACTAATATATCGATGCACAATTCAAGCTCATCTATTGGAATTTGCGAGTAGTTTGCACTTTCAATAACCTTACCCTTGAGTACCTCAATGACAGAAAAAAACACCTCATCAGGACTTCCAGAGTCCTTTTTATTTAGGTACTCGCGCTTGATTTTGGCCAATACTGAAGTACTTTTGTTACTTCCCATGCTGTCAAATTCAGAATATTTCGAATCCACTTTACCATGATAAAGGCAATATTCTTCAATCAAGCATTTCGCTTTATCAAGCTGGTTATGTAGGATTTTTCTATCGATCTCAAATTTATGAACTGGCTCAACATGGGAATCATCATTCCAGTCTTCTTTCGCCAATATATTTATAATCATAGCGAGATTTGAATCAAGTTTTACTGCATCTATTTCGCTGCCCAGTTCATTTTTTACGAACTCATAGACCTCTTTCTGTTCCACTATCTTTTTATTTAAAACCTCATCTAATATTGATCTTGTATCCAAGATATCTGAGGTCGGGGAAAAAGATATCCCATGCGGGTTTTTGAAGTTCATCTTTCTTAAATTAGAAGCATCTTTTGAGATTGATAAAAACAAAAACCTATATGATGGGAATTTTTTAATTATGTCCTTGCCTAAAGCGGACTCAACTTTGGCCTTTGTAGAGGTAGCAGAAACCTGCACAATTAACATGTTTTTATGATCTATAAGATCTATCGCCTCAACATTTTGCAATGTTTTATTCAAATTCTCCAGTGCATAGCCATATAACAAATTTAAAAAATGCAAATAGAAGCTCTCAGAATGCATGTGCAGTTGCAACAGATTGAGCTTACCATTGGTATCAATCCTGATCGCCAATGCGTGGAGTTTTTCATCGATATAGTTGTAATATAATGTTCTGTTCATTTCGCAACACCCTACACCATTCTCAGAAAAACAACACCGCCCCTCTTAATGAGGGCCTGACCGTTTAAATATTTTCTCATGATTAAAATAATATTGAAAACCCCAAATCGGAATTCTACTTTTCAGCGGTTACTTCTCACTAACTCCCCACGTGCATAATTATTAAACTGCCATTTTTCATAATTCTTAATTTCAGAACTCCTTTACTTCCACTTTGGGTAGATCGCGGAAACTGATGCCGTGTCGTATAACAGCGTATTAGACCGAACGCTTCATTATTGCAAAAGCGTGACTTCTGCATTTTTGCGCGTCGTTATTACGCAAAAATATAGAATCTGCAATTGAAACAGTCAAAAAATTCAGGGTGTTGCGATCCATGTCCTTCTGTTGTTCGTAATATCACCGCGTAATAACGACGCGTTCAAGCGATTACATCTCACCCAAAACAAAAAGGCCCGGGAGCGTTTGCTGCCGGGCCTTCTGTTCAGCGCTTCTGGTTGTTCACCTCAGCCGCACTTGCTGTCCCCACAGGAGAGGCAAGTCGCACAACCATCCATTACGATCACCGCCTTGGTGTTGCACTTGCCACACATGGTGGCATTAGCGGGGTAGTCGCTGGTGGTGTCGTCGTTGGTGGCCGACTTCTGGCTGGATTCAAACTCAGCACGCTTTTCGGCGAGGATGCGTTTGGTGGCTTCGCTCATTTCCTCGCTTTCCAGCAGGCCGATCGCCTTCAGGTGCTTCTCGATGACGGCGCCGATTTCAGCCACCAGTGACGGCATGAATACGCCGCCCTTTTTGAAGTAGCCGCCGTTGGGGTCGTACACGGAGCGCAGCTCTTCCACCAGGAAGGTCACGTCGCCACCCTTACGGAATACCGCGGAAATAACGCGGGTGAGGGCGATAACCCACTGGAAGTGTTCCATCGACTTGGAGTTGATGAACACTTCGTAGGGCTGACGGCTCTCGTGGTCGGTGTCTTCGTTGAGCAGGATGTCGTTGATGGTGATGTACATCGCGTGCTCAGCCACCGGCGGCTTGATCTTGTAGGTGGTGCCCAGCAGGAAGTCCGGCCGTTCGATGGTTTCGTTCATCAGAACCGGCTTGGGCGCGTTGTCCTGCGGCTGCGGGCTCTGGGGCTTCTGTTCGTCGGCCTTGGTCACCCGGTAACCGACGATGTTCTTGGTGATTTTTACAGTCATGGTTGTTGTCCTGTGTCGGTTGTCCGGATTAGTACTTGCCGTAGGTGCCTTCTTTGAGGGCATCAAACAGGTTGGCGGCGGTGTGGGTTTCACCGTCGTATTCTACCTCTTCGTTGCCTTTCAGGGTGACCTTACTGCCATCATCCAGAGTAAATTCGTACAGCGTGTTCTCCAGATCCTTCTCTTTAACCAGTACGCCCTGGAAGGCTTCCGGGTTGAAGCGGAAGGTGGTGCAGCCCTTCAGGCCCTGATCGTAGGCGTACATATAGATGTTCTTGAAGTCCGGGTACGGGAAGTCTGTCGGAACGTTCGCCGTTTTGGAAATCGAAGAATCTACCCACTTCTGGGCAGCCGCCTGAATGTCGACGTGCTGATCCGGGGTAACGTCGTCAGACGTGGTGAAGTAGTCCGGCAGCTTCTTGTCAGCGTCGTCGGAGAACGGCATGGCGCCCGGATTAACCAGTTCGCGGTAGGCCAGCAGTTCAAAGGAGAACACATCGACCTTCTCTTTGGTCTTGCGGCCTTCACGGATGATGTTCCGTGAGTAGTGGTGTGAGAAGCTCGGCTCAATACCGTTACTGGCGTTGTTGGCCAGTGACAGGCTGATGGTACCGGTCGGGGCGATGGAGGTGTGGTGGGTGAACCGACCACCTTTTTCGGCCAACTGGGTGACCAGCTCCGGCTCCACTTCTGCGATACGCTGCATGTAGTTGCTGTACTTGGCGTGCAGTACACGGCCCTTGATCTTGTCGCCTTCCTTGAAGCCGTCGGCCTTCAGTTGCGGGCGCTTGGCCAGCATTTTCGGGGTAACTTCAAAGTCGTCGTCCATGATCGGCGCAGCGCCTTTTTCTTCGGCCAGGGCCAGGGACTGGCGCCAGCCTTCAATGGCCATCTCGCGAACGACTTCTTCGGTGAACTTTACGGACTCGTCAGAGCCGTAAGGCATGCGCAGCATGGCCAGGGTGGAACCGAGGCCGAGAATGCCCATGCCGTGGCGGCGCTTGTAGGTGATTTCGTGGCGCTGTTCGGCCAGCGGCAGACCGTTGATCTCTACCACGTTGTCGAGCATACGGGTGAAGGTGCCGACAACCTTGCGGTACTTCTCGTAGTTGAAGCTGGCCTTGTCAGTGAACGGGTAGTCAACGAACTTGGTCAGGTTGACTGAACCCAGCAGGCAGCTGCCGTACGGGGGCAGGGGCTGTTCGCCACAGGGGTTGGTGGCACGGATGTCCTCGCAGAACCAGTTGTTGTTCATCTGGTTAACCTTGTCGATCAGGATGAATCCTGGCTCGGCGTAGTCGTAGGTGGAGGTCATGATGGTGTCCCAGATCAGCCGCGCTTTCAGGGTGCGGTAGATCCGGCAAGCCACTTTGCCTTCGTCGTTTGCCACGTAGCCGTTGGTGACCGGGAAGTCGCGGTAGGTAAAGCGGCTGGCGTCTGTGAGGTCCAGGCCTTCTTCGTCGGCTTCTTTCTGGGTGACGGGGAAGGACAGTTTCCAGTCGTCGTCGTTCTTGACGGCTTCGATGAAATCTTCGGTGATCAGCAGGGACAGGTTGAACTGACGCAGACGACCGTCTTCGCGCTTGGCCTGAATAAAATCGATGATGTCCGGGTGGTGAACATCAAAAGTGGCCATCTGGGCACCGCGGCGGCCACCGGCAGAGGACACGGTGAAGCACATGCGGTCGAAGATATCCATGAACGACAGCGGGCCAGAGGTGGTGGCACCGGCGCCGGCCACGTAGGCACCCTTGGGACGCAGGGTGGAGAACTCGTAGCCGATACCACAGCCTGCCTTGAGGGTCAGGCCGGCTTCGTGGTTTTTCTCCAGGATGTCGTTCATGGAGTCGTTAATGGTGCCAGACACTGTACAGTTGATGGTCGACGTGGCTGGTTTGTGGGCTTCGGCACCGGCGTTGGAGGTGATACGGCCAGCCGGGATGGCGCCGTTCTGCAACGCCCAGACAAACTCTTTCTGGTACTTGGCACGGACAGACTTGTTTTCCACCTGGGAAAGGGCAGCGGCAACGCGCTGGTAGGTGGCTTCAATATCTTTATCGACAGGCTCGCCGGTTTTGGTCTTGAGCTGGTATTTGCTGCTCCAGATGTCCAGTGAAGCGTCCTGCATTGGAATTGTTGTTATTACTGCCTGTGCCTTAGCGTTCATGTTTGCCCTCTGACTTCCCAATAGTGCCAACTTGAAGGCGACGTACCCAACAGTGTTGTCCTGCCAGTATACGACGTCTTACCCCAGAAACCTGTTTAATGAATCTTCAAAACCGATCTTCGCACTGCTGTTTTCGTAACCACTATATCTGGTGGTCGTGTGTTAACCGTTGACTGGCCCTGTGTTGACCCGCTTGTGGCGGTGGTGGTGCAACGTTGACAGGAAAGGACGATTGGTTACGAAATAACGGATTTGGTTAATAATAACCCAACATGTTGGTGCGATTTCGGAAAGTATAACAGGATATAGTGGTGTGTGAAGAAGGTGACGACTATTAAGCTTTCCCTGATCTGATAGAAAATTCAATGGAAAAACACTTGCATCGGCGAAAAGTCAGGCGCCACTAAGGGTTGCGGAAAATGTTGAAACAGACACTACATCTTGTGTATGAAAAATGGTCGATACAAGTGCGTATATGACGAAACCGGGCCAAAACAGGGCGTCGGATTGTCAATGGCATAAGGGGCATTCAGGCGGATTTTTCGGCACGAAGTTCGGTGGCCTTGCCGCGCGATGTGTGTGAGGGCAATGTGGCCAGTGGGACAGGGACAGGGACAGGGACAGGGACAGGGACAGGGGCAAGGAGGCCCCTGACCGGGATAGCCAATAATCAGCCCAGCAGCAGGCTGTCGTCGTCGAGCTGCAGGCCACGCTGTTGTTCGAACAGGCCCAGCAGGTCTTTCACTTCCAGACCTTCGCGTTCATCGCCGGCAATATCGAACACCACCTGGCCCTGGTGCAGCATGACGGTGCGGCTTCCCACATCCAGTGCCTGTTTCATGCTGTGAGTGACCATCAGTGCGGTGAGCTTCTGCTCGGCGATGATGCTCTGGGTCAGTTCCAGCACAAAGTCCGCGGTCTTGGGGTCAAGGGCGGCGGTGTGCTCGTCCAGCAACAGAATGGCGGAAGGGGTCAGGCTGGCCATCAGCAGGCTGACGGCCTGACGCTGCCCGCCGGACAACAGGCCCATCTTGTCGCCAAGACGATTTTCCAGCCCGAGCTTGAGGGTGGCAAGGCTGCTGCGGAACTGGTCCAGGTAACGAGCCTTGACCGCGGAGGTGAGTCCCCGGCGCTGTCCCCGTTTGATGGCCAGCGCCAGGTTTTCCTCGATGGTGAGTCCTTCACAGGTGCCCGCCAGTGGATCCTGGAATACCCGGGCGACGCGCTGGGCGCGGCGGTGGGTGGGCAGCCTGGTGACGTCCTGGTTGTCGACAATGATGGTACCGCTGTCCACCATGACCTCACCGGCGAGGGCGTTGAGGAACGTGGACTTTCCTGCGCCGTTACTGCCAATTACGGTGACAAATTCACCCTGGTTGACGGTAAGGCTCATGCCCCGCAAGGCCGGGTTTTCCAGCGGTGTACCTTTTCCAAAGGTCAGTTTGAGGTCGCTTGCACTGATCATGGTTAACCTCCGTCAGGCCTTGTTGCGGGAAAGGCGGGAAACGACCGAACTGCGAACACCCGGCAATACGATGGCCAGGGTGACCAGTACCGCGGTGATCAGGTTCAGGTCCTGAGCCTGGAGTCCCATGAAGTTGGCGTTGAGCGCCAGGGCAATGGCCAGACGGTAGAGAATGGCACCGACCACACAGGCAAGCAGGGCGCGGAAGACCGTGGACGGTGTAATCATCGCCTCGCCGCCAATCAGCGACGCCAGACCAATCACGATGACGCCAACCCCCATGGTGACGTCCGCCGCGCCCTGGCTCTGGGCGAACAGGGCGCCGGCCATGCCAACCAGTCCGTTGGACAGGGCGACGCCCAGCACCACCATGGCGCCAGTGGCAATGCCCTGGGCTCTGGCCATACGGGCGTTGGCGCCGGTGGCCCGCATGGCCAGACCGGTTTCGGATTTCATAAAGCGCCATAGCAGGATCAGGCAGACCACGGCGACGATGGCAAACAGCACCACCGGTACCTGGTGGAAGGCGAGCCCCACGTCATACCAGGGTGTCAGTACGGTCTCTTCGGTCAGCAGGGCCACATTCGGCCGACCCATAATCCGCAGATTGACGGAATACAGCGCGATCATGGTTAGGATCGAGGCCAACAGGTTGAGAATCTTGAGCTTGACGTTCAACAGTGCGGTCACCGCACCTGCGGCCATACCGGCCAGAATGGCGGCGCCGGTGGCCAGCCAGGGGTTGACCCCGTCGATGATCAGGATGGCGGCAACGGCGGCGCCAAGGGGAAAGCTGCCGTCTACCGTGAGGTCTGGAAAATCCAGCACCCGGAATGAGATATAGATGCCGAAAGCGACCAGACCGTAAATGAGGCCGGTTTCAATGGCGCCGTACAGAGCAATTTCACTGAGCATGGGTAGGTATTCGCTGTGAGAGGGTTCCGGGCCAGCCCTTGTGAGGCCGGCCCGTCGGGTTTGGCGTATTAAGGATTATCGGATACCACTTCCTGAGCGGAGCTGACCAGCTCGTCGGACAGGGTTATGCCCATGCGCTCGGCTGCGGCCGGATTGACGAACAGGTTGAGGCGGTCAACGCTCTCGACAGCGATATCGCCGGGGTTGGCGCCTTCAAGAATATTGGCAACCAGCACGCCGGTCTGGCGACCGTGATCGTAGTAGTCAAAGCCCAGAGCGGCGACTGCGCCACGGCTGACGGTGGCTGTGTCGGCAGCAAAGACCGGAATCTTGGCCCGCTCGCCTACTGAGACCACGGCTTCAGCGGCACTGATTACGGTGTTGTCGGTGGTGAGGTAGATGGCGTCGGCCTTGCCCACCAGGGAGCGGGCGGCACCGAGAACCTCGGAGGTCTTGGTGGCTGGCGCCTTCACCAGTTCCAGGCCGCGGGCGGCCAGGCGTTCTTCGAGCAGTTCAACCAGGGAGACGGCGTTGGCTTCGCCCGGGTTATAAACGGTACCGATGCGGCGCGCATCCGGCATGATGGACTGCAACAGGTCGATATGGCGGTCGATGGGCAGCATGTCGGTCACACCGGTAATGTTGGCGCCCGGTTGCTCCAGGTTGCTGACCAGCTTGGCACCCACCGGGTCGGTGACGGCGGCAAACACCACCGGCAATTCACGGGCGGCGGCGGCAACAGTCTGGGCGGAGGGGGTGGCGATGGCCACAATGACATCCGGGCTTTCGCCGACAAATTTGCGGGCGATCTGGCTGGCAATGGCGGCATTGCCCTGCGCGCTTTCGTGCATGATCTGCAGGTTTTCACCATCGGTATAGCCGCGCTCACCAAGTTCGTCCCTGACGCCCTGATAAACGGCGTCAAGCGCCGGGTGCTCGACAATCTGGGTAATCGCCACCACTTTCTGGTCTGCGTGGACCAGACCAGCGGCCGCCATGACGGCTGCGCCAATAAGGGTACGGAAGTTCCGCTTGGCCATATGCCGGGTCTCCTGGAGTCAGTTTTTAAGGTTATAAAGCGTTCAAGTTTATCACAGCATTTCGGGGTTGGCTGTTGCGGGGTGAGCCATCGGGCCGGAACCGGCATGGGGGATTTACCGTATTGACCAATCTCAGCGTTGGGTCGGGTGGGGCCAATATAGTTGCGATTGCGTCACGTTTTAACTCAATGGCCTGTGGTGAAATGTTCGACGAAAGTCTATAGGATCTGAAAAGCGGTCAAGACCGCTGTTTAGACGGTCATCCGTAATCAAAAATAACATAACAAGGAAGCGTCATGGACACTCAACATAAACTTCCCCTTGAGCTGGTATACCACTGGGAAACGGCCCGTGCTGAATCCATCTATCTGACCCAGCCGATGGGCAACGGCCAGGTGACCGAGTTCACCTGGCGTCGTGCCGTAGGCGAGGCGCGCCGCATGGCCGCTTATCTGAAATCCCTGAACCTGCCAGAGAAGAGTCGTATCGGGATTCTGTCCAAGAACTGTGCCCAGTGGATCATGTCTGACTGGGCGATCTGGATGGCCGGCCATGTTTCCGTGCCGCTTTACCCGACGCTGAATGCCGAGACGGTGCGCTATATCCTTGATCACAGCGGGTGCGAAGTGCTGTTCGTGGGCAAGCTGGACGATTGGGACACGATGAAAGCTGGCGTACCTGACGATCTTCCGTGTATTTCCTATCCCCTGAGCCCGCCCAACGACTACAAGACCTGGGACGACATTATCGCCAAGTATCCGCCCCTGGAGGAAAACGTCAGCCGCGATCCCAAGGAGATGGCGACCATTGTTTACACCTCTGGCAGTACCGGCAAGCCCAAGGGGGTCATGCTGAGTTTTGAAAGCATGGCGTATGCCGCAACTGGTGGCGTGGCGGCCCTGGACATTGGGCCGAACGAACGGATGCTGTCTTACCTGCCGCTGTCCCACGTTTTCGAGCGTTTCGTGGTGGAACTCGGGTCCATGAACAAGGGCTTCCAGCTGTTCTTTGCTGAATCCCTCGATACCTTTGTTACCGACCTGCGGCGGGCCCAGCCGACCCTGTTCCTGGCCGTGCCGAGGATCTGGACCAAGTTCCAGCACGGTGTCTTCGAGAAGATGCCAAAGCAGAAGCTGGCCAGGCTGATGCGGGTGCCGCTGCTGAACCGGGTGATCAAGAAGAAGATCCTGACCAACCTGGGTCTGCAATACGTGAAGTTTGCCGGCAGCGGTTCGGCACCTCTGTCACACGATATTCTGGAGTGGTATCGGGGTCTTGGCCTGGAGCTGCTGGAAGGCTATGGCATGTCGGAGAACTTTGCTTATTCACACATGACCAAGCCCGGGCGTGCCCGCACAGGTTACGTGGGTGAGGGGCTGCCGGGAGTTGAGGTGAAGATCAGTGAACAGGGTGAGGTGCTGGTGCGCAGCCCTGCCACTATGATGGGTTACTACAAGGATGAAGAAAAAACCCGCGAAACCATGACCGACGATGGCTTCCTCAAGACCGGTGACAAGGGCGAGATTGACGAGCAGGGTCGCCTGAAACTGACCGGGCGCATCAAGGAAATCTTCAAGACCAGCAAGGGCAAGTACGTGGCTCCGGCGCCCATCGAGAACAAGCTGATGAGCCATCCTGATATTGAAATGGTCTGCGTATCGGGCGAGAACTACCCCCAGCCCCATTGTCTGGTGATGCTGTCTGAGGAGGCGAATCGGCGTAAGTCGGATGAGAACTATCGTAAGGAACTGGAGAGCAGCTTCTCGTCCCTGCTTAAGGAAGTGAACCAGACGGTGGATCCCCACGAGCAACTGCAGTTCATTACTGTGGTTCGGGATGAGTGGAGCATTGAGAACGACTTCCTTACGCCGACCATGAAGCTCAAGCGTAACGTGGTCGAGGATGCCTACAAGGTTGATCTCGATAGTTGGTACGCCAAGCGTCAACCGGTGATCTGGCAGTAACTCCGCTCCAGCGGAAGTCGAAAAGGGTCTGGATTTCCAGGCCCTTTTTTTGTGGCTTTTCCTGACCGACCAACGGTGTATTGGGCGCCCGCCAGATGGCGGTTACACTGGGGGCGACTGAGGAGAACAACCATGGATTTAGCGCAGTTCCAGAACCGCATTAACGACACGATTCCCCTGACGCGGGCTCTGGGCGTCAGGGCCGAGCACTACGATGGCCAGAGACTGGTGGTCAGCGCCCCGCTCGAGCCTAACCACAATCATCAGGGCACCGGGTTTGGCGGCAGTCTTTATTCGGTGGCCGTGGTCGCGGCGTGGGGGAGCGTTGAGCTCAAGCTGGCGGATTTTGGTCTGGTGGGCAATGTGGTGGTGCAGAGCGGCGGGATGACTTACTCAGGGCCGGTCGCCGGTGATTTCAAGGCGGTGGGCCAGCTTCCCCCGGAACACGAATTGGCGCGTCTGCAAAAAAGTCTGCAACGTCACGGCAAGGGGCGTCTGATGGTGACCGCCGAGGTTTACGCGACGGCTCAGGACGGCACACCGGAGGGCAATGCCCTGGCAACCTTCGAGGGGCGGTTCGTGGTTCAGGATGCGCGTCCGGTGGCCTGATACTCAGGCCACGCTGCGGGTATTTCCGATGGAGCGGCTCATCAGAATGATGGGCACAATACCGGCGACGACAATGATCAGTGCGGGCAGGGCACTGTGGGCAAGCTGCTCGTCGGAGGCAAACTGGTATACATAGGTGGCCAGGGTTTCAAAATTGAACGGCCGCAGGATCAGCGTGGCCGGCAGTTCTTTCATGCAGTCCACAAAGACCACCAGGGCGGCGGTCAGCAGGGTTCCCCGCAGCATCGGCAGATGGATCTTCACCAGGGTGCCGGTCGGGGTGTGGCCCAGCGAGCGGGACGCCATATCCATGCTCGGAGTAACCTTCTGCAGCGCACTTTCCACGCTGCCGGCAGACACGGCCAGGAACCGGACGGTGTAGGCGAAGACGAGAGCGAAGGTCGTTCCACTCAGCAGCAGACCGGTGCTCACACCCAAGGTGCTGCGCATCAGGGCATCCAGCCAGTTATCAAAACCAGCCAGCGGAATAATGACCCCCACGGCCAGCACGGCGCCGGGCATGGCATAGCCGAGGCTTGAGAGGCGCATCAGTACCTGCATGCCGCGGGTATCGTGCAGACGGCGGCTATAGGCCAGCGTTACACCGATGATCAGGGTAGTCAGCGCGGCGGTTCCTGAGAGCAGCAGACTGTTCACGGTGTTGCGGATGAAGGTGGGGTTCCAGCTGACGTCGAAATACTCCCAGGCATAATTGGCGAGAGTCAGAGCGGGAATCACGAACCCCAGCAGTACCGGCATGGAACAGGCCAGCAGGCACAGCATCTGCAAGGGCCGGGACAGGTTGAAGCGGGTAATGGGGTTGCGGTTGTCCCGCGCGGCAAACTGGGTCTGCTTGCGTCGTGAGTAACGCTCCAGTGTGACCAGAATCACCACAAAGGTCAGCATGGTGGTGGCGATCTGCGCGGCGCCACCCAGGTTACCGAGGTTCATCCAGGTGTCAAACAGCCCTGCGGTCAGCGTCTGTACCGCGAAAAAGTCGACGGTACCGAAATCGTTGAGGGTTTCCATCAACACCAGGGACAGGCCAACGGCGAGGGCGGGCCGGGCAATGGGTAGCACCACCCGAAAGAACGTGCTCATCGCGGAGTGGCCCAGGCTGCGGCTGACCGCGAACAGGGACGGTGACTGCTCCAGGAACGCAGCCCTGGCGAGCAGGTATACGTAAGGGTACAGCACCAGCCCTAGCATGAGGGTAGCGCCCTCCAGACTGCGAATTTCCGGGAACCAGTAATCCTGTGCGCTGGACCAGCCAAACAGATCCCGCAGGGCCCCCTGAACCGGGCCGGCATAATCGAGCAGGCTGGTGTAGACGTAGGCAATCACATACGCCGGGACTGCAAAGGGCAGCAGCATCGCCCATTCAAAGAAGCGGCGCCCGGGGAAGTTGCACATGGTGATGACCCAGGCGGAAATAATGCCAATGGTCACCGTCAGCACCGTGACTCCGGCCATCAGTTTCAAGGTGGTCGTCAGGTAGCGGGGCAGGGTGGTATCGACCAGGTGCGGCCAGATGTTTTCGTCCGGAAAGAACGCCAGATACAGAACAGACAGAATGGGGAGGGCAACGATCGCCGTGGTCAGGATGGCAGACAGCAGCCATCGCTTGGACGTGCGTCTGGCCAGCATCGGCTGATGGTACGGAAAATCAGCGCTGATAGCGGGTTGCTCGCTCATGGTCGTCCTTACGGCTAAAAGAACGGGAGTTTAGTCAGAGCTTGTAATGACTGCAATGGCTGACGCTTAAAGAAGGCCTTTTCAGAGTCGCAGGATACAAGGCCTGCGACTCTGATTCTATTGACCGGCTTAGTTGTCGTAATCGACCCGATCAACCATCCGTACGGCGGCTTCACGGTTTTCAGCAATGGTCTGCAGAGACAGCGCATCCGGATTCAGCTCACCCCAGCTGGCGACCAGGCCGGAAGGCTCCACGTTCGGATTGGCCGGGTACTCGGTGTTGGCCCCGGCGTAAATCTGCTGAGCGCGATCCTGAGACAGGAACTCCATCAAACGAATGGCGTTGTCGCGGTTGGGTGCGCTATTGGTCAGCGCAATACCGCTGATGTTGATGTGTGTGCCACGGCCCTCAGCATTAGGGAATACAACACGTACCGCCTCGGCCGCTTCACGCTGGTTTTCGTCTTCCAGCATCTTGCCGTAGTAGTAGCTGTTACCCAGGGAAATATCACAGACGCCCTCGGCAATGGCTTTGATCTGGTCGCGGTCGCCACCCTGAGGCTTGCGGGCGAGGTTGTTTTTCAGGCCAGCCAGCCACTGTTCGGCTTCCTGCTCGCCGTGGTGGGCAATCATCGAAGAAAACAGGGCGATGTTGTAAGGGTGCTTGCCGCTACGGGTGCAGATACGGCCTTCCCATTCGGGCTTGGCGAGATCTTCGTACGTGGTGATCTCGCCTTCCTCTACCCGGTCAACCGACGCGTAGATCATGCGGCCACGGGTGGTCAGGGCAAACCACTTGCCATCCGGGTGGCGCAGGTTTTCAGGAATGTTCTGTTCCAGCTCGTCGTTCTGAAGGCTCTGGGTCAGGTCACGTTCCACCAGATCGTTGAGGCGGGAAATATCGACGGTCATCACTACGTCGGCGGGGCTGTTCATGCCTTCGCGTTCCAGCCGCTCTGCCAGCCCGTTACGGGCAAAAACGACGTTGGTCTGAATGCCAGTTTCTTCGGTGAAAGCGTCCAGCAGGGGCTCAAGGAGGTAGGCCTGGCGGTAGGAATAGATGTTGACCTCATCCGCTGCGTGGGCTGTAAAGCTGGCAGTGGATACGGCAAGCGCCAATGTCGTAGATGCGATGAGCTTGAATTGCATGGTGGTAAACCTTCCTGAAGTCGGCGTGTGTTGTATACGAGACTAAAACTCAAATCCAAACGCCAACCATTCTCATTACAATTAGTGCGGCTGTCAACTGTTTGTGTAAGTGACAACTGTGTCCGCTATTTTCTGTTAGAACAATGCTATGCTCGAATGACCTATATATTGACTGACATCAGGGACGTAGTAGGACTTTGCCCTCATGGATGCACATAATCGAAGAGATCATCTCAGAACAGCGTTGAGTGCCAGGGTGCTGGTCGAACATGCCCGTTTGGGTAGCGTGATTTTCTCCACCCGGGATATATCTGATGGTGGGGTATTCATCGTGGTGACGGGTTCAGATTATGTCCTCGACGTTGGTGACTGTGTAAAAGTCCAGGTTCAGGGGCTGCCGGTACCTGCGCCGATTCGGGAAATGATCGTGGTGCGGCAATGCGTTGATGGCTATGGGCTTCAATTTGCAGACGTCTGAGTTGGCCGGGAAGGCCCGACAGTCTAACGGATGAAGGGAGTACATTCAGGCGTGTTTGATTGTGTGACTACCATTGCCCGGGCCAGCCGCTGCCTGGCTCTTGCCTTGCCCGGCCTGATGGCCGGCTGCGCCTCCTATTACAGTCATTACGGGGTGTTTCCGGCTGCGAATGCCAGTGGCGAACCGAGACAGGTGCGGGTCAGCTGGCAGTCAGCCGAGTATCCGCAGTGGTTATGGTTTGAAGACAAGGCAACCCCCATTTCTGTGGTGACCCAATGCAGTGAGCGTCGCTGGCGCCTCACCGATGCATCTCATACCAGGAACCGGGGAGCCTGTGGCGATGGTATACGTGCCTGTGGCGAAGCCGGTATGGATCGGCTGGATGATCGTCCGGCGGGAAGTGAGGCTGTTTGTATGGAGGTTGTCGCTGGGCCTGACAGCCGTCGCGTGGCCGATCTTGGAGGGCGAATTGAGCTGCAGGTATTCTGCCATCCCGGCGAAACTGAGCGGATGGTCGAGGGTGAAACCGAGAATGTGGACTACCTCCGCGCCTCACCGGTGCCGTATGTGATCGACGTCCGTAAGGCCCCTCGGGGGGCTTTGGCAGGGCGGTTGCCGGATCTGGATGACAGTATCTGTGAGCAATAAGCGGATCGGAATCCTGTCCAATATGTGAGCTGGGTCACATTGCTACATTCTGTATCCTGATGGCAACTTTGGTAACGTCAATCGCGAATCAGGTAACCAAACGCTGCCATTCTGTAATGGACTCTGGCGCTGGAGCGGGCAGAATGGGAACCATCATCAATAGTTTTTTGCAGTAGCAGGGGTGAACCGGTGGGCGTCGCACAGAAGAAAGTCCCGTCACAGAATCTGGAAATTGGCATGTTTGTGTCTGACCTTGACCGGCCATGGCACCAGACGCCATTTCCTATTCAGGGTTTTTACATCCGTAGCAAGGATGACATCGATGCGGTGGCTTCCCACTGCCGCTGGGTCATGGTCGACGTGGCAGAAGTCCGCGATCTTTCCGAGTTTCAGGCGGATACGCCTGCGGTGGTTTTCCGTCGCCGACGTGCGACGTCTGCCCAGCAGACCCTTGAACTCCCTCCGATCAGCATCCGTAATGTCGTGCACTATGTCGAAACGTCCAGCTTCCACAAGGAAGTCAAGGTTGGCGGCAAGGTGCTCCGGGATGTAGAAGCCGCCTACGCGCACGTGATGAGAAGCGTTCGATCCGGCGAAGGTGTTGACCTCCAGGCGTTGAGCGGTCCTGTTGAGAGAATGACAGAGAGCGTGATTCGCAATCCCGATGCGATGCTGTGGCTTAGCCGCGTACGGGAGCATGATGACTACACCTACCAGCACGCGCTGAACGTGGCGGTCTGGGGGCTGGTGTGTGGCCGTCATATGGGGCTTGAGCCGGGTCTGCTGAACCACCTCGCCATGGGCTGTCTGCTGGCGCAGGTTGGTAAGGCGGAATTGCCTGTGGAGCTGGTTCGCAATGAGCATAACCTGTCTGCCGACGATTTTGACCTTTACCGCACTTATGTGGACAAGGGGGTGGCGAGTCTTGCTGAGTCGGGATTGTCCCGGGCGGTCATCAGCATTGTGCAAAACCATCGGGAACGCCATAACGGTACCGGCTTCCCTGCGGGTATCCGTGGAGACCGGATTCCGCTGCTGGCGAAGATTGCCGGCCTGGTGGATTGTTACGAAACCCTGATTGAACCCCGGGAAGGTTGCATTCCGATGACGCCCGCTCAGGCGGTCAGCTATCTGTATGACGTGCGCAATATTGAGTACCAGGAAGACCTGGTCGAGGCATTTATCCAATCCATTGGCATCTATCCCGTGGGCACTCTGGTAGAGCTGTCAGACGGTCAGTGTGGCGTGGTCGTATCCCATTCTGCGGAGCGGCGGTTGCTGCCGAAGGTCATGGTAATGACCGATTGCAACAAGAAGCCACTGAAGTCCGCCAAGGTGATTAATCTGGCGGAATACAACGCTAATCCTGGCAGCGGGGACCATCTGGTGGTGGAAGGTTGTCTGCCGCACGGCGTGGAAGGCTTGAACCCGAGCTACTACGACGTCACCGGCGCCGAAGCCAAGTGGCGGCTGACCCGGTTGATCAGTCGCTAACCCGGTCATTTTCGCTATTGCAGACGGGTGATCAGCGGATGATCACCCGTAACTGTTTCTTGATCCAGCGGTAACTCTCCTGCGGACGGAAGTTGATCAACAGATCAGACTCTCCCCCGGACTCTCCAGTAACGAAGTACTCCACAGTGGCACTTTGCCAGTCGTAGGCATGGATCGTCACTTCGCTGTCCCGCAGGCTTACGGCTTCCATTGCATCCAAGGTCGGCGCGGAACCGATCTGACGGACATGGATGCTGTGAATGGCGGTATCCGTTGCGGGGTGGGAGGCGGTTTCGGAATCCAGGTAATAGCGGTTGGCGAACAGGCGGGTGATTTCATCCAGCTCCCGGGTCAGGAAGTCTTCTGCCTTCTCCACCGAGAAACGGGTGAGATCCCGCCGTGAATTAACAATGCGGTCGCGCTTGGAGATCAGGTCTTCCCGGTAGACGGTGTCCGGATCAATGTCTTCTTCGTTGATCGGACGTTCGGGGGCGAGGTCAATCTGTTCCTGCGTCGGAGGTTCCTGACAGCGCTCGTCGATGTCATCGTAGAAGCAGATCTTACCCAGAAGGATGTTGGCGGGTGAGGGGTTGAGACCAACGGCGGCAAAGGTGACCGGACCAACGGAAAAGTCGATGCCCTGTTCCAGGGTTGGCAGGGCGGCATTGAGCTGGTCGATCACCCGTTGCCGGATCTCGATGCCTTCTCCTTCCTGGATGGAATCCTGCCAGTTCAGGGCCATCAGAAAGCGGGTCATGTTGATCAGGGTTGGGTCTTCAAGCAGGGCCTGCTCCGTGAGGCGATGGTCGAGCAGCCCCTCCGAATTGACCGGAGAGGTTTCAAGCTGGCTGCGAAGCTCATCAAAGAACTCCAGCGGGGTAATCATCTCATCAGCGGGTACGCCGGTTGTGAGCAAAAGATCACCTACGCTGAACTGAAGGGTCTCACCTTCATAGTAGTCGAACCGCCCGTTTGCGTCGGTGGTCCCGGTGGTGCTGGCGGTCTGGTAGCTCAAGCCCGAGATCCCGCTGGGCAGCAGTTGCCCCTGGCTGTGGCTGTTGCCATCAGAGCCTTCGCTTTCACCCAGGCAGCCGGACATCAGGCCGGAAAACAGGCAGAGGAGCAGCGGCTTTGTATGGAATCGGTACGGTTTCTTGCTCAATAGGTACTGTTTCATAGTGAGGAGACACTGGCCTGGCCGTATCATTGGCCGCATTGTAAGTTGTTGTAACTGGCATTATAGGGACCCAGCCGGGCGCTTATCGGGAAGCCGGTCGCAGTTTCGCCCATTGGCCTTTTCTTGCGGATTCAGGAGGCGCGGCCGGACAGGTCTGGTCAGACCATGTTGCTGATTGCGGGGCATAAGCCTTGAAAAAGTCGCTGGACAACACCACCTATTGAGGCTGGGTGCTTTTACCTGCCTTAACCCGCCTGCCAATCCTTTACGTCAGGAATCGCTATGACCGATGCACTTGAAATTCAGGGGCTTACCAAGACCTATGATGATGGTTTTGAAGCACTGAAGGGAATTGATCTCCGTGTCGAGCAGGGCGATTTCTTTGCCTTGCTTGGGCCTAACGGAGCCGGCAAATCCACCACGCTGGGGATTGTGAGTTCTCTGGTGAATAAAAGCGGCGGTTCCGTGAGGGTGTTTGGTCATGACATCGATACCGATCTGTCGGCGGCGAAACTGAATCTCGGCGTGGTTCCCCAGGAATTCAACTTCAATCAGTTTGAGAAAGTACAGGATATCGTCACCACCCAGGCGGGTTACTACGGCATCCCCCTGCGCCAGGCCAGCAAGGCGGCCGAGAAATATCTGCGCAAGCTCGGACTCTGGGACAAACGTGATACGCCGGCCCGGATGTTGTCTGGCGGGATGAAGCGACGGCTGATGATCGCCCGCGCACTGGTCCATGAGCCGGGCCTGTTGATTCTCGATGAACCGACCGCGGGTGTTGATATCGAACTGCGGCGCTCCATGTGGGCGTTTCTGGAGGAGATGAACCGCCAGGGCACCACGATCATCCTGACCACCCATTATCTGGAAGAGGCGGAAGCGCTGTGCCGCAACATCGCGATCATTGACCATGGCCAGATTCTCCGCCACACCAGCAAACGAGAGCTTCTCCAGCAGTTGCATCTGGAAACGTTTGTGCTTGATGTGAGCGAGCCTCTTGCTGAGCCGCCTGCGCTGGAAGGGTTTTCTGTCCGCGTTACGGGGGAGGGCGCGCTGGAAGTGGATGTCGAGAAATCACGCAGCCTCAACGAAGTGTTTGTACAGCTGGAAGCCCGGGGTATCCGGGTGATGAGTATGAGAACCAAGGCCAATCGCCTGGAGGAGCTGTTTATCCGTATGGTTGAGGAAAACAGCGAGCAGGCCGGGGAGGAAGGAAAGTGACGCTCTCAGCTATCTGGACTGCATTTCTGACCATTGTTATTCGCGAGGTGCGCAGGTTTATGCGTATCTGGGCACAAACCCTGCTGCCCCCCGCCGTGACCATGACGCTGTATTTCATTATTTTCGGCAACCTGATCGGATCGCGGATCGGTGAGATGGGGGGCTTCGATTATATGTCCTACATCGTGCCGGGGCTGATCATGATGTCGGTCATTACCAATTCGTACGCCAATGTGGTGTCTTCGTTCTTTTCCATGAAGTTTCAGCGCAGCATCGAAGAGCTTCTGGTGTCTCCGGTTCCGCACTGGGTGATTCTCGCGGGTTACGTAACGGGCGGCATGGCTCGTGGGTTGGGGATTGGTATTATTGTCACCCTGGTGTCGCTGGTCTTTACCCGGCTGGAGATCCATCACCTGCCGGTGATGGCGCTGACCATCGTCCTGACCTCGGCGCTGTTTTCGTTGGGGGGCTTCATCAACGCCATGCTGGCGACCAAGTTTGACGATATCTCCATCGTGCCCACCTTTGTACTGACACCGCTGACCTATCTGGGTGGGGTGTTCTACTCGATCCAGTTACTGCCGGAGTTCTGGCAGGGTGTGTCGATGGTGAACCCGATTCTCTATATGGTGAATGCGTTCCGTTATGGCATTCTGGGCGTGTCAGACGTGGATGTGACGATGTCGTTGCTGATGATTCTGGTGTTTATCGTGATACTGGCAGTGGTCGCACTGAACATGCTCAAGCGTGGCAAAGGCATTCGTCATTGACGTTGCCATTTCGGCCAGACGTTTTTTCTGTTTGATTTGAGGTTTGAACATGGGTCTGCACAACGCTCCCCTGGGGAAGAACAGCGAGTATCCTGATAGCTACAGCCCGGAGCTGCTGTTTCCGGTACCCCGCGATGACAACCGTCGCCGGATTGGTCTTTCTGACGGTCGCTGGCCCTGGTTTGGCGAGGATCTCTGGCAGGCCTGGGAAGTGTCCTGGTTGCGTCCGTCCGGGGTGCCAGCGGTGGCCTGGATTGAATTCCGTGTTCCGGCGGCGTCGCCTTCTCTGATCGAGTCCAAGTCCTGGAAACTGTACCTGAACTCGCTCAATCAGAGCGTCTTTTCCACCCCGGAACAGATGCTTGAGGTGGTGGAGCGGGATCTCTCAAGTGCTTGCGGTGCTGCGGTAACGGCGCGCCTGCACAGTGTCGATGAGAGTGGTGTGGCCACTGGCCGGCCGGAAGGCTTTATCCTGATCGACGATGAGCCGGTCGATGCCGTGAGCTACGACTACGATGCGTCATGCCTGAGCGTGGATGGCCCGGTCATCACTGAAAAGCTCTGCTCCCATCTGCTGAAAAGTAACTGCCCGGTCACCGGTCAGCCTGACTGGGGCACCCTGACTGTTGAATACACCGGGCCGGCCCTTTCCCGGGCTGGCCTGCTGAAGTACGTGGTGGGGTTCCGGCAGAAGCAGGATTTCCACGAGCACTGCGTGGAAACGGTGTTTACCGACATCATGACTCACTGTCAGCCGGAGTCGCTGACGGTCTGTGCCCGTTATACAAGAAGAGGGGGGCTGGACATCAACCCCTGGCGCAGCACTGAACCCGGGTACGCCCCGTCTGTCCGGCTGATCCGTCAGTAAGCATTCCAGGGGCTGTCTAAGGAAGGGCTTGGGTCAGAGTTCTTCCTGGCGCAGGCGATCTGCCGCGTCTTCCAGGGCGGCAAGAATGGACGTGCGTTCCTTTTCGGTGATCTTGTCGGAATCCAGGTACATTGCGAAACCGCTGTGTTCGTGTTCCATAAAGCTCCGGTTGGGGCCCATGTCACGGCGGAAGTCCACTACCTCATAGATCGGGACCGGGCGGACAAACCCTTTCACGGTGATTTCGCCCTTGTCCCGGCACATGATCTTGTCCTTGATCAGGGAGAAGGTTTCATAGGAGATCAGGATTTCGCCCGGTTCCGCCAGGGACTCGAGGCGGCTGGCAAGGTTCACTTCCTTGCCGATGATGGTGTAGTCCATACGGTTTTCGGCACCAAAGTTACCGACCGTGGTATAGCCCATACTGATACCCATGCGGATTTCGAGGGGCGTCTTGATGCCCTGGCTGCGCCACTTCTGCCGCATGATCTTCATGTGCTTGCGCATTTCGATGGCCATGGAAACACAGGAGAAGGCGTCTTCCCGGGCGCCGCGACTGGTTGGGTCACCAAAGAACACCATGATCGAGTCGCCTACGAACTTGTCGATGGTGCCGCCATATTTGAGGGCCACTTCAGACATTTCGTTGAAGTAGTGGTTGAGCAGTTCAGTCAGTGCTTCCGGTTCCATCTCCTCGGACAGTTCGGTAAAGCCCTTGATGTCGGAAAAGAAAATAGCGAGCTTCTTGCGCTGGGTTTCGAGCCGTACGTCCCGCTCACCCGTAAAGATGGACTGCCAGACCTGGGGTGACAGGTACTTGGAGAGTTTGTGTGACAGTGCGATGGATTGTTCGCGCTGATTCTGGATCTGGGTTTTGGCCTGCATCAGCGAGCGGGCCTGCTGATGTGAATAAAAGGCAGTGATACAGATGTAAACGCCGGATGCGGCCACCGAGACGATGCTGGTCAGCAGAGGAGTATGGAGGGATTCCGCGGTGCCGAGGAAGGCTGAGCTCAGGACCGTTGTGGTTGCCATCAGGAGCGTGCCGGTGACCCAGAGCCGAACGCCGCCCACCATCAGGCAGCTGAACATTACGGTAATCACAACGGCGGTTGACGGGATAGCGACAAGTCCTAGAAAGCCAACCAGAACACCCGCGAAGGTGGAGTCGAGCATCAGCATCTTGTGGCGGATGCGGGCGGATTTACGCAGTAGCGTTCGCCGGCTCAGGAAATGGACGACGTGAGGCCAGATGATACAGCCCGCCAACAACCAGTACAGCTCTTTGGGGACCACAGACTGGTAAATGCAGGTAGCCAGAATGACGGCCATCGAGGTATAGGCAAGCAGACGACCGTTGTAGTCGGGCATCGGCGGGATGGCCACTGGCTTGCTGCTGTCAAAAGACAGCGTCTTGGCTACCTTGAGCGGTGCATTCATCATTTCAGAACCGGATACGGCCAATCAGCATGTCTTTTAACATGACCCAATCACCCATGAGGCTGTACAGGGGGTACTTGAAGGTGGCAGGGCGGTTCTTTTCGAACTTGAAGTGTCCCAGCCAGGCAAAACCATAGCCAATAACCGGGAGCAGCCATAAAAGGGCGAGGCGGCCAGTGATCAACGCGTAACCGGCAACCACAAGGACCAGAAAACTACCAAGGTAATGCAGACGGCGACAGGTGAGGTCGCTGTGTTCCTCAAGGTAATAGGGATAGAACTCAGCAAAACTGTTGAAAGCCCTGGAATCACTCATGCACGCGCTACCCGTGTTCTCGGTTTTTTATGAGGTAGACTATTCTACTACTAAAGACTAACAGCATTGCCTGCCGTTAACAATTCTGGCAATTTGTTGTCCGTCATCCGGGCCGCGCGGCACTGGTAACTCCATTGATCTTCCAGGATCCCTTTCTATGACCGACCTTATTCACGCCATCCTGAATCGTTCTTCCGAACCGAGGCTAGATGCACCGGCTCCGGATGGAGAGGTTCTTGATCGCATTTTCCAGTGCGCTGCGAGGGCTCCGGATCATGCCTTGCTGCGCCCCTGGCGTTACCTGGTGGTTGAAGGTGAGGGGCTCGAACGGCTGGGTGGTTTGTTTGCCCAGACGGGCGAATCGGAGGCAGAGCGGGACAAGTTGCGGAAGATGCCTCTGCGGGCCCCGATGATCATTGTTGGTATAACGTCAGTAAAGCCGCACCCCAAGGTACCTGAAATCGAGCAGTCCATGTCGACCGCTGTGGGGATGGGGTATATGTTGCTGGCACTCGAATCGGCAGGTTTTGGTGGCATGTGGCGGACCGGCCCGATGGCGTACCACCCGTCAGTTGAAGCGGGCCTGGGGTTGGCAGAGCACGAGAGTATTGCCGGTTTCCTCTATGTTGGAACGGTCAAAAACCCGAAGCCGGACCTGCCTCGCCTTGAGACCTCGCATTTTGTTTCCGCCTGGCCGCCAGTCGATTGCTGAGTTGATGTGATTGCCCTGAATCTCCCTGCGCACCGGTAGCAGGGGGAAAGCTCTTGCCGCTTTTTCTGTGTTTGCCGGTCATTCTGATCCCTGACGTCCTGCCCGAGTCCCTTCTATCCCTCTCCCAGCCTCGTTTCTGAATACTTTAGAGAAACTGGCACCAGTCTTGCTGTAATCCAGAAAAAGGCGTCCAGGACGCAAATGTCGAAGTTTCCGGAGGCGGTATGGCAATTACCTTCAGCAGCGCATTGGGGATCCACGAGCAGGCTCTGCAGGCCAGGGTTCAGCGAGCGGAAGTGCTGGCTAACAACCTGGCAAATGCGGATACCCCGGGCTACAAGGCCAGGGATGTGGATTTTCAGGCGGTGATGGCCAGGGCTCAGGGAGAAATGCAGGGGCTCCAGATGGCCCGCACCCATGAAGGTCACCTGGATACGTCCATGGGTGGCCATGCCGATGTGATGTACCGCAACCCGGACCAGCCCTCTATTGATGGCAATACGGTCGACACCCAGCAGGAGCAGACCCGGTTCATGCGCAATGCCATGGACTATCAGGCCAGCTTCCAGTTCCTGAACAGCAAGTTTACCGGCCTCGCGAAGGCGATCCGTGGCGAATAAGCCGGATACGGTAGGTTAAGAGAAGGAGAGACGTGATGTCCCTTGGAAGTATTTTCGATATTGCCGGTTCCGGAATGACCGCTCAGTCACTGCGGCTGAACACCACGGCCTCGAACATCGCCAATGCAGAAACCGCAAGCTCCAGCGTTGACAGCACCTATCGTGCCCGCAAGCCGGTCTTTGCCGCCATCCAGCAGGAAATGCTCGGGGCTCAGGGGCAGGGATTTGGTGGTGCGCAGGGGCCGGGTGCCGGAGTAAGGGTGGAAGGTATTGTTGAGAGCGATGCGGAACTGCAGATGCGCTACCAACCGGATCATCCGGCCGCCAATGAAGATGGCTATGTGTTCTACCCCAACGTCAATGTGGTTGAGGAAATGGCGGACATGATGTCGTCATCCCGCAGTTTCCAGATGAACGTGGACGTCATGAATACCGCCAAATCCATGATGCAGCGCATCCTGACCCTGGGCCAGCAGTAACCGATCGAGGAACGCGAACATGAGCACGGTTAACGGTACAACCAACGAAGTCCTTAGTCAGTACCAGCTGCAAAGCACAGGGTCCGGCAAGAACAGTGAACTCGGGAAGAATGAATTCCTGGAGCTGATGCTGGCACAGCTGGAGAACCAGAACCCTCTGGAACCCCAGGACAATGGTGAGTTCATTTCCCAGCTGGCGCAGTTCAGCTCGCTGGAGGAGATGCAGGGAGTGTCGAATTCCATCGGCGATATGGTTGGTGAGTTCCGTTCATCCCAGGCGCTTCAGGCGTCTGCCATGGTTGGACGTTCGGTGCTGGTTCCCGGCACTGCCAGCCGCCTGGTCGAAGGCGGTGAGATTGCAGGCAGCGTCGCGGTGCAGCAGTCCACGTCGAACCTGACCATCTCCATCAAGAATAGTGCCGGGGAGCTGGTCCATCAGATTGATGTGGGTGCGGCAGACGCCGGCTACCACAAGTTCAGCTGGGACGGTCTGGATGGCAACGGCGAACAATTGCCGCCTGGCAAATATGAAATCGTCGCCCAGGGTAATTATGGCGGTGGTACCGAACAGCTTGGAACCCTGATCAGCGCCAACGTTGACAGTGTTTCGTTGGGTAGTGAAGGCAGGATCACCCTGAATCTGGCCCATATGGGTTCGATCGGACTGTCTGATGTCTACCAGATCAACTAATCCAGAGACGATTTACGAGGTGCAACATGGCTTTTAATACAGGGCTAAGCGGTTTACGGGCAGCTTCGGTGGATCTGGACGTAACCGGTCACAACATTGCTAACGCCAGTACCGTCGGCTTCAAGAGCAGCCGTGCGGAATTTGGTGACCTTTATGCCAGCGGCTTTCTGAGCGGTGGAAACAACACCATCGGTGATGGGGTCCGGGTTCAGGATATTCAGCAGAACTTTGGTCAAGGCAACATCAGCTTTACCGACAATGGCCTGGATCTGGCCATCAACGGTGACGGCTTCTTTGTATTGAGTAACGGTGGCGAGATCCGCTACTCCCGCGCCGGTCAGTTCGGTGTTGATGTGGACGGCTTTGTGATCAATAACCAGAATATGCGAGTGCAGGGCTACCAGGCGGATGACGATGGCAACCTGTCCGGTATTCGTGGTGATCTGCAGATCGATACCGCCAACCTGGCGCCACGCAGGACCACCAGTCTTGAAACCGACGTCAACCTGGATTCCCGGGAAGAGGTGCTGGAAAGTCAGGTGTCCGTGCTGGCAGATGTAGGGCAGGCGGAAGTGGGCGGCACCTCGTTTCCGGCAGAAGTTGTGACCGTCACCTACAGCGATGGTACCACCCAGAATGCGTCTATTCCGGCTGGTTCATCGGCTGCCGACGTGGTTGATGTACTGAGCCAGATGGACGGTGTCAGTGCGTCAGCGACCACCGAGACGACCCTGACCGGCCTTGATGACGCATTCATTGCGGTGGGTGGGTTTGACTTCCAGCTGGAGCTTGACGGCGTCTCGGTACCTATTGATACCACAGGTGTTACCGACCTCAACTCGCTGGTGGATGCCATAAATAACTCAACCGCCACCACGGTGTCCGCGTCCATTGTGTCTGGTGAGCTGCGTATCATCGATAATCGCGGCAATACGGTCACGACCACCTATTCAAACACGGCCGCAACCGTTGGTCCCCAGACCCAGTTGGGCACGGTCCGGGTTCAGGCCGACCGTAGCGTCACCGATCTCGCCTCAGACACCGGCACCTTCGGCACCGCTTGGGATGGCCGTACCCTGCAGATCACCAATTCTTTCAATCCGGCTGATCAGCGGACCTATAACCACGCAACGTCGACAACGCTCTACGACAGTTTGGGCAACCCGCATGTACTGACCCAGTTCTACGTCAAGGACCCGGCGCCGGGGAACGGCGTTGGTCAGAGCCAGTGGTCAATCTATTTGCAGATCGATGGTGAATATGTCGGCGGTACGGATATCAGTCCCTATCAGGCCCGTTTCGATCAGGACGGTACGCTGCTGTCTATCAATGGCGACCCTTCCGGCGAGATTGTGATTACCGACTGGACGCCCAAGGATGCCAGTGGCGCTCCCAACGGGGCTGACGGTCCTCCTGGGCCGGGAGTGACCGTGGTGAGTCCGATTCCGGATCCTCCCACAAGTTCTGCCTTTGTGATCAATCTGGCCGACACCACTCAGTACGGCAGTGATTTCGGGGTCAACGACCAGCGTCAGAACGGCTATACCACCGGACGTTTGTCCGGACTGGATGTCTCTGATGAAGGGGTTCTGTTTGCCCGTTACACCAACGGCCAGTCCAAGGCGCTGGGGCAGGTCGCTCTGGCGACCTTCAACAACACGGATGGTCTGAGCCCGGTGGGCGAAACGTCCTGGGTGGAAACCTTTGAATCCGGTCAGCCCATTGTGGGGCAGCCCGGCACCGGTACCCTTGGTGCGATCAAGGCGAGTTCGGTAGAGGAGTCCAACGTCGACCTGTCTGAGGAGTTGGTGAACCTGATCATCGCCCAGCGAAACTATCAGGCCAACGCCAAGACCATCGAAACCTCTGATGCGATTACCCAGACCATCATCAACCTCCGCTAAGTAGCCGTTCCGGCTTCGCTCCCGCTCCCCCGGGCCCCATGACATGGTGGCGCTCCGGGGCGGGCGGGGGTGCGCTCTCGTTGCCTGGTTCATAAATGGCACGACTCCTGCATTGTGACTACTAACAGTCAAAATTCCGGCAGGAGTTGTCCGTTATGGATAAGTCACTCTACATCGGTATGTCCGGTGCGAAGCAGAACATGCTGTCGCAGCGGGCGCACGCCAACAATCTGGCAAACGTTAACACCACGGGCTTCAAGCGTGATTTTGCCCAGGCTCGCAGCATGCCGGTGTTTGGCGAACATTATCCGACCCGCGCCTACGCCATGACTGAGCGCCCGGGCACTGACCTGGCGGCAGGCGCGCTCATGGACACCGGCCGTAAGCTGGACGTGGCCGTTGAAGGTGACGGCTGGCTGAGCATCCAGAATGCCCAGGGACAGGAAGTGTTCTCGCGCTCCGGCAGCCTTCAGATCGACGTCAATGGCCTGCTTCGTAATGCCAATGGGGACCTTGTACTCGGTAATGGCGGCCCCGTGGCTTTGCCTCCTTTCGATAACGTGGAAGTTGGCGCCGACGGCACGATATCGATCGTTCCCGTGGGCGGTCCACCGGATCAACTGGTAGTGGTGGACCGGTTAAAACTGGTCAACCCGCCGCGTGACGCACTGGAGAAAGGTGAGGATGGCTACATCCGGCGCAAGGCCGACCAGGCCCTGGGCGGAGCGGAGCCTGTCGACGGCAATCTCAGGGTTGCCACCGGATTCCTTGAGAGTTCCAACGTTAACGCCGTGGAAGAAATGATCGCCAACCTGGAGCTTTCGCGCCAGTTTGAAATGCAGATCAAGATCATGCGAACCGCGAACGACAATTCTGAGGCAGCGGCACGGCTGTTGCAGAACCTTTGATACGAATCATGAATCATCGCCGGTGAGGGCTAAGCGGCAATTTATGGCCGCTTCCAGAGTTTGACCGGCAAGGAGCAGAAGATGCATCCAGCACTGTGGGTTAGTAAGACCGGGTTAAGTGCCCAGGACACCAACATGTCCACCATCTCCAATAACCTGGCGAACGTGAATACCACCGGCTTCAAACGCGACCGGGCGGTGTTCCAGGATCTGTTGTACCAGATCAATCGTCAGCCCGGCGGCCTTAATACCGAGAACTCGGAGCTGCCCTCCGGCCTCCAGCTTGGTACCGGGGTGCGGGTGGTCGGAACCGCCAAGCAGTTTTCCCAGGGTAACCTGCAGATTACCGAGCAGCCGTTGGACATGGCGGTCAACGGGCGGGGGTTTTTCCAGGTCTTGATGCCGGATGGGGCGATCGCCTATACCCGCGACGGTCAGTTCCAGCTCAACTCCAACGGCGAGGTTGTGACTCCGGATGGCTATACCCTGGAGCCGAACATCACGGTACCGGACAACGCCACCACCCTGACCATTGGTAAGGACGGCACGGTAACAGCCATTGTGGATGATCAGGCCAGCCCGCAGAACCTTGGCCAGATCACCCTGGTGGACTTTATCAATCCACAGGGCCTGCAGGCCGTTGGTAACAACCTGTTCCGGGAAACCAATGCCAGTGGTGACCCGCAGGAAGGTGAGGCCGGCATCAATGGCCTGGGCGCCATTGAGCAAGGCACCATTGAATCGTCCAACGTCGAGGTGGTGGAGGAACTGGTTAACATGATCACCACCCAGCGTGCCTATGAAATGAACTCAAAAGTGGTGTCCACCACCGATGAGATGCTGCAGTTCATCACCAATAACATTGGCTAATTGCGCTAATGGGCTGGTGACGCAGTAGAGGTTTGGAAGCTGCAGAGCTTTGAGAGGTAACTGAGATGAAGGCCACGACAATCACCCTGTTTCGACCGAGAGGCACTCTTGCGGCGGGCGCTGTGCTTATGCTCGCGCTGTTGCAGGGTTGTACCGCGGTGACCCGTCCCCGGCCAGTGCCGGACGACCCCGCCTACGCGCCGGTACGGGCGCAATCCATGGCGGCCCAGGATGTCCATAACGGTTCCATCTATCAGTCTGCACGCAACTACAACTTCTATGGCGACACGGTTGCGCTCAACGTCGGTGACATTCTCACCGTAACGCTGCAGGAATCCACCGAGGCGAGCAAGTCAGCCGAGAGTTCCATCACCAAGGACAGCGAGCTGTCGTTGCCGGAGCCGGTTCTGTTTGGCCGCAACAGCCTGGGTTTGGTGACCAGCGCCAATTATGAGCGGGATTTTGACGGCTCCGCAGAAGCGGACCAAAGCAATAGTCTGGATGGCAGTATCACTGTCAGTGTGATTGAAGTGCTGTCCAACGGTGTCTTGCGAATTCGCGGTGAAAAATGGATCTCACTCACCAATGGTGACGAGTACATCCGATTGACCGGTATGGTGCGTCCGCAGGACATCTCCCCGAATAACACGGTCGCCTCCAATCGCATTGCCGATGCCCGTATCGCCTACGGCGGTACCGGTGATTTTGATCAGGCCAATCAGATGGGTTGGCTGTCGCGCTTCTTTAACAGCGAATGGTGGCCACTATGAGCATGCTGAAATCGTTGGTTGTGGTGTTCTCCCTGGCCATGATGGCTGCCGGCCCGGTGTTGGCCGATCGCCTCAAGGATCTGGCTCGCATTCAGGGCGTCCGCAACAACCAGTTGGTGGGATATGGCCTGGTGGTTGGTCTCGATGGCACGGGTGACAAAGCGCCGTTTACCAATCAGACCTTCCGCAACATGATGAATCAGTTTGGGGTCACCATTCCGGAAGGCACCAACCCCAACCTGGCCAACGTGGCCGCGGTTACCGTGCATGCGACTCTGCCGCCGTTCGCCAAGCCCGGGCAGGAGCTGGACATTACGGTTTCGTCCATTGGTAATGCTGACAGTCTGCGTGGCGGAAGCCTTCTGATGACGCCGCTGAAAGGCGCTGACGGGCAAGTCTATGCCATGGCTCAGGGCAGTCTGGTGGTGGGTGGTTTTGGTGCTTCCGGCGCTGATGGTTCAAGAATCACCGTCAATGTCCCGAGTGTGGGTCGTATCCCGAACGGTGCCACCATCGAGCGGGAAGTCATTTCATCGTTCCAGCAGGGCGACACCATTACCTTCAACCTGCTGCGTCCGGATTTCACCACCGCCCGTCGGGTGGTTGAGGTGGTCAATGGCACATTGGGACCGGACATGGCTTATGCCCATGACGCAACTTCGGTTTCAGTCAGGGCTCCGAGGGATCCTTCCCAGCGGGTCAGTTTCCTGTCGATTCTGGAAAACCTGGAGGTGGACCCTGCGGAAGATGCCGCCAAGGTGGTGATCAACAGCCGCACCGGGACCATTGTTGTCGGCCAGAACGTAAAGGTGAGCCCGGCGGCCATTACTCACGGCAATTTGACGGTGACCATTGAGGAAAACCCCGAAGTCAGCCAACCCGGAGCGTTCGCGGGCGGCGATACCGCGATTACCCAGAACACCCAGATAGCGATTACCGAAGAACCGGCCCGCATGTTCCAGTTTGGTCCGGCTACCACGCTGAATGACATCGTTCAGGCGGTGAACCAGGTGGGTGCCGCCCCCGGCGATGTGATGGCGGTTCTTGAAGCGCTCAAGCAGGCCGGGGCACTTCGTGCCCAGTTGATCGTGATATAGGTGATGTGATGCAGGATTTCCGGTTACAGCAGGCTCAGGTCTATACCGAATTCAGCGGATTGAATGCGATCAAGACGCAGGCGCGTAGCGACAAACAGGCGGCCCTTGAGCAAGTTGCCAAGCAATTTGAGGGCATCTTCATCTCTGAAATGCTGAAGTCCATGCGCCAGGCTAATGATGTGTTTGCCGAAGGTAATTACCTCAACACCTCACAGTCAAAACTGTATCGGGACATGTTTGATAGCCAGCTGAGTCTGACGATGTCCGGTAATGAGGGGATGGGGCTGGCGCAGGCGCTGGTCCGTCAGCTGGGGCGTCAGATTCCCGGTGTGTCGGGTTCCGCCGGGGAAAATGGCGGTAATCTGCGCAGCATTACCGATTACGATCGCAGTCTGCCGCCCCTGAGCCGGGACTTGCCAGAACGTCTGGCTGAGGTTGAACAGGTGGCCAGCGAACTGCCTGTGCACCCTGCAAGCAGCCTGACTGAGGGGCAGGATGCGCTGCCCACCACGTTCGAATCACCGGAGCAGTTTGTTGGCCATCTGTTGCCACTGGCTGAACGGGCCGCATCCGGAACCGGCATTGATCCCCGTCTGATGGTGGCGCAGGCCGCCCTGGAAACTGGCTGGGGGCGTCACATGATCGAAGCGTCTGACGGCGCGCCCAGCTTTAACCTGTTCGGTATCAAGGCGGATCAGCGCTGGGCGGGCGACAGCGTCGATATCACGACCTCGGAATACCGTGATGGTGTGCGGATGAGTGAGCAGGCGGCCTTTCGCCGTTACACCGATTTTGAAGCCAGCTTCCGCGATTACGTGCAGTTTCTGGGTGACAACCCTCGTTACCGCGATGTACTGGAAGTGGCTGAGAATCCTGAACTGTTTGCCCAGCGCCTGCAGCAGGCCGGTTACGCCACCGACCCGAACTACGCCAACAAGATCCTGCGGATCATGGCTGGCGACCAGTTGAGCAATGACCCGGGTGCCGCACCGCTGGTATCCCAGGGGACTGAGGGGTAATCATTATGGCTGGTCTTATCAATATCGGCCTTACCGGTGTGCTCGGCCATCAGGCGGCTCTGAACACCACCGGTAACAACATTACTAACGCCAATACTGCGGGTTACAGTCGGCAGGAGGTGGTGTTCGAGACCCAGGACGGTCGCCGCACCGGTGCCGGAACCATTGGGACCGGTGTAAATATTTCCGATGTGCGCCGTCTCGCCAACGAGTATCTGGTGGAGCAGGTTCGTTCGGATACCTCTCTGGCATCCGAGCAGCAGGCGCTGAACTCCGAACTGAGCCGGCTTGATAACCTGCTGGGTGGTGAGAATACCGGCATGAACGAGGCGTTGAACAACCTGTTTGCGGCCTTGCAGAGTGCGGCGGAAGACCCTGCGTCGTTGCCGCAACGCCAGCTGGTGTTGAGTGAAGCCCAGGCGATTGTTGATCGTTTCCGGGCGTTGCAGTCCGAGTTCATCCAGCAGCGGGAATCGGTCAAGAGCCAGATGCAGCAGGGCGTCAAGGATGCCAACACGCTGATCCAGACCGTTGCGGATCTGAACCAGGCGATTTCAGAATCACCGGGGCTGGCCCAGGGCCACGACCCCAACGAATTGCTCGATAAGCGCGATGAAGCGCTGCGTCAATTGTCCGAGATTGTATCGGTGCGCGTTATCCCGGCCCAGGGTGGGCAGGTCAATGTGTTGCTGAGCAATGGCCAGGCCCTGGTTGTGGGCAACGAAACTGCGAAGCTGGGTACCCGCACCAGTGCAGAGGATCCGACCCGGCTCGAGTTTACGCTGACAACTGCTGGCCGCCGCGAGGAAGTCGTGGATGACCAGATTACCGGCGGCACCCTCGGGGGACTGAGACGTTTTGAGGCCGAGGCGCTGAATCCGGCGTTTGATGAGCTGGGGCGTGTGGCCATTGCGCTGGCAGACAACCTCAACCATCAGCACGAAATCGGCATGGATCTGGAGGGTGAGCTGGGTGGTTTGCTGTTCTCGGACATCAACAGCGTTGCCGCCAAACGCAGCCGGGTAACGGCCAGTGCCAACAATCAGCAGCCTCAGGATGCGGTGATCGGCGTTGAGATTAGTGACTCCAGCCAGCTACCCGCCAGCAGCTGGACCCTCCGTTTCACTGGCGACGGCCGGAATTACGATGTCATCGACCGCAGTTCAGGGCGGGTGGTGAACCAGGGGCGCCTGCCAGATCCGCTGCCGGCAGAAATTACCCTGGACGGCTTCAATATCCAGATTGAGGGTGGCACCTTTAACGCGGGCGACAGCTTCCTTATCCAGCCGACCCATCTGGGGGCGGCAAACATTGATCTGTTGGTGGACCGGGAAGAGGACCTGGCGTTTGCCAGTCCGGTGCGTGCGGAGTCCGATATCGGAAACGGCGGGGATGCAGCCATCAATCAGGGCACCATGCTGAACGTGCGCAACCCGCTGTCCAACGCCATCCTGCCGGAATTCCAGACCCGGGGGGAGCTCAGTCCTCCGATGGAAATTCGCTTCCGCGATGACGGCGGTACGCTGGTCTACGACATCCTCGATGCCAACGATCCCACCAACGTGTTGGTCGCAGGGGATGCCGCCGCCATTCCACCCCAGAACGTCTACCAGCAGGGTATCGCTAACCCGCTGTTCAGCGAGGACCCCACCGATCCGAATTATCGTGGGTTCCAGTTCGAGATCAGCGGGAATCCCCAGGCCGGTGACAGCTTCTACATCAATTACAACACCAATGGCGTGTCCGATAACCGCAACGCTGAGCTGATGGCGGCGCTGGAAACCGCCAACACCATGAATGGCGGCACCCAGAATTTCACGGAGGGCTACGCCGGCCTGGTTGAGAATGTCGGGGTTCAAACCCGCCAGAGCCAACTGGACCTTGATGCCAGCCAGACTCTGCTTGACCAGTCGGTTGCCCAGCGGGAGTCCGTGTCCGGGGTCAATCTGGATGAAGAGGCGGGGCGGCTTATCCAGTATCAGGCGGCCTACAATGCGTCGGCCCAGGTAATGAGTGTGGCCCAGAGCCTGTTTGACACCCTGTTGTCGACCTTCAGGTAAGGAGCGCGAGGTAATTAACTATGATCAGGATTTCATCCCAGCAGATCTTTTCAAACGGGATCAGCCGACTCCAGAGCCTGAACGCCAATATTCAGCGGACAGAGGAGCAGATCTCCACCGGCAAGAAGGTGAACCGGGCGTCTGATGATCCTGTCGCCGCCGCCCGCATCCTAAAACTGGATCAGGAAGTGGCTCGTATCGAGCAGTTTCAGCGTAACGCCGGGTTGGCGGAAAATCGTCTCAATCAGGAAGAGGGAGCATTGAGCAGCATGGTCGATGTGGTTCAGCGGGTGCGGGAACTCACCGTGCAGGCCGGCAATGCGACCCTCTCGGACAACGACCGGGATTCCATTGCGTCCGAATTGCGGCAGCGTCTGGATCAGCTGGCGAACCTTACCAATACCCGGGATGCCTCTGGAGAGTATATTTTCAGTGGCTTCCAGGGGGATACGCCAGCCTTCGGCAAGAATATCTCAGGGCATTATGTCTATCAGGGCGACGAAGGGCAGCGCTTCCTGGAAATTGATGATGGCGTCCGGATTGCCATCAGTGATCACGGCAAAGGCGTCTTCGTCGATATTCCCAGCGCTCATACCACCTTCTTTGCTGAAGCCAGTCCGGCCAACGCCTCCTCGGCGCAGATCAGTACCGGTATGGTGCTTGACCAGGATGCCTACGATACCTTTGTCGACTCGCTGAACGGCGATGACCTGGTGGTCCGCTTCCAGGATGATGGCGCTGGCGGACTCAACTACGAGGTCGTGGCCAAGAGCGAGCCGGAACCGAAGACTGTACTTTCCACCGGAGCGTATACCAGCGGTGAAAGCATTGTGTTCGAGGGTATTCAGTTTGAGATTACGGGCGCCCAGCTGAACGATACCTTCAATATCAAGACGTCAGGCAAGCAGTCTTTGTTCTCCAGTATCGAGAAGCTCATCTATGGGCTGGAGCAGCAGCCGCTGACCCCGGCTCAGGCGACTATAGACGGTGCCACCGGTTTTACTCCGAATACCGGTGATGTCATGTACATCAACGGCATTGCACTGGGGCCGTTTACGGCCGGAGATACGGTTGCCGATCTGAATGCGGCCATTAATGGCAGTATTGAGTTACAGCAGGCGGGTGTCAGCTCGGAGCTGGACGGTAACCAGCTGGTTATTACAGGGCAGGGGCAGGATTTGCGGATTTCCGCCGCTGATGAAAGTGTGGCTCCGGCTGTGACCACCTGGACCGGAGACCTCGCGGTGACCGGTGGCAAGTTTGAGGACCTCAGTGTGGTCGCTGGTGTGGGGGTGACAAGCATCAATGTGGCCAGTGGTCAGCAGGCCTTTTACGATCTCATCGCGGATTCGCTGATCAACCTCGATAATGTTCAGGACAGTGTGCTCCGGACCCAGACCGAACTGGGTGGGCGCATGAACGCGGTGGAGTCAACCGCAGACTTTCTTGAAGATTCCTCCACCTACAGCAAGGACATTCGTTCCCAGCTGCAGGATGTGGACTTCGCAGAAGCCATCAGTACGCTCAGTTTCCAGAGCTTTGTTCTGCAGGCAGCTCAGCAGTCATTTGCCCAGGTGTCACAGCTGAGTCTGTTTGATCGCCTGTAGAGATGGGGATGGGAAAGCAACCGTCGTCTGTTAAAAATAACGCGTCGATGTCACATGTTGTTGATTTAAGGATTGGCGTCAGTATAATTCCCAGTCTCGCGATGCCAGCGTGGTGAAATTGGTAGACACAGGGGATTCAAAATCCCCCGGGGTAAAACCCGTGGCGGTTCGAGTCCGCCCGCTGGTACCAACATTTTAGTAGGTAGATATGCCGGGACAAGGTGTTAGTGTTCACGCCGGAAATCCCCGCCTAAGCATATCGGCCTCGGGTCCGTTGCCCGCCGCCTATCGCGGTTTCCTTGAACAGTCCTTCCAATGAATGTCTCCGATTTTCACTTTGATTTGCCGGATGAGCTGATCGCTCGCTACCCGCTTGCGGAACGCAGCGCTTCCCGTTTACTCACCCTTGATGGCCTCAGTGGCGCCATTGATCATCGTGGTTTCACAGATCTGCCCGCGTTCCTTCAGCCTGGCGATCTGCTGGTATTCAACAATACCCGGGTTATCCCTGCACGGTTGTTCGGCAGGAAGGAAACCGGCGGACAGCTTGAGATCCTGGTGGAACGGGTGCTCGACGAGCACGAAGTGCTGGCTCACGTGCGTGCCTCCAAGTCCCCAAAACCGGGGCAGGCGATTATCGCTGAGGACGGCACGGTGTTGCGCATGATCGAGCGTCAGGATGCGTTGTTCCGGCTCCGTTGCGAAGCTGCAGAGCCGGTGCTGGACGTCCTTGATCGTATTGGGCACATGCCATTACCCCCTTATGTTGATCGTCCTGATGAAGAGGCAGACCGGGAGCGCTATCAGACCGTTTATGCCGAACAGGCGGGCGCTGTGGCGGCACCGACCGCAGGGCTGCATTTTGATAACGCGATTATCGAACGGCTGCGGTCCCAGGGTATCAATACCGCCTTTGTAACCCTGCACGTAGGGGCAGGGACGTTCCAGCCGGTCCGGGTTGAACGGATTGAAGATCATGTCATGCACAGTGAAATCGCCCAGGTTCCGGAAGAAACGGTCGAGGCGGTACGCCGGACCCGGGAGCAGGGTGGGCGGGTGATTGCGGTGGGTACGACGTCCGTACGCTCTCTCGAATCCGCCAGTCGCGGTGGAAAGTTACGGACGTTCCATGGCGAAACCGACATCTTTATTCATCCGGGCTATCGCTTCCAGACGGTCGATGCCATGGTAACCAACTTCCATTTGCCGGAATCCACGTTGATCATGCTGGTCAGCGCGTTCGCTGGCTATGAGAATGTAATGGCGGCCTATCACGAAGCCATTCGGGAGCGCTATCGCTTCTTCAGCTATGGCGATGCCATGTTTGTTACCGGCCAGGAGCCCAGCCTGGGCGCACTCGCCGGCCTATCTCACGGGGGAGACAGATAGTGAGCTACATGTCCTTTGAAAAGCTCGGTGAGGACGGCAAGGCCCGTCGCGGGCGTTTGACGTTTCCCCGGGGCGCGGTGGAAACGCCGGCCTTCATGCCAGTAGGAACTTACGGCACGGTCAAGGGCATGCTGCCCCGCGATATCGAGGAAATCGGTGCCCACATCATTCTCGGTAACACCTTCCATCTGATGCTGCGTCCGGGCACGGAAGTCATCAAGGCCCACGGGGATCTTCATGATTTCACCCAGTGGCAAGGACCAATCCTGACGGATTCCGGCGGCTTCCAGGTGTTCAGTCTGGGTGAAATGCGCAAGATCACCGAGCAGGGCGTGAAGTTCCGTTCGCCGGTGGACGGATCCCCGGTGGAGCTCAACCCGGAAATCGCCATGCAAGTCCAGCGTGATCTCGGCTCCGACATTGTGATGATTTTTGACGAATGTACGCCGTATCCGGCCACCCGCAAGCAGGCCGAAGAGTCAATGGAACTCTCCTTGCGTTGGGCAGCGCGTAGCCGCAAGGCTCACGGAGATAATCCGGCGGCGTTGTTCGGTATTGTTCAGGGAGGCATGTACCCTGAGTTGCGCGATCGCTCTCTGGCGGGGCTGACGGAGATCGGCTTCGATGGCTATGCCATTGGCGGGCTGTCCGTAGGCGAGCCAAAGGATGAGATGATCCGCATACTTGATCATCTGCCGCCGAAGATGCCGGAAGACAAGCCCCGCTACCTGATGGGGGTCGGCCGTCCGGAAGACATCGTCGAGGCGGTGCGTCGGGGTGTCGATATGTTCGATTGCGTCATGCCGACCCGAAATGCCCGTAATGGGTATCTGTTTACGTCCACCGGCATCGTCAAGATCCGAAACGCCCGTCATCGTCACGACACCTCCCCGCTGGATGATCAGTGTGACTGCTACACCTGCAAGAATTTTTCGAGAAGTTATCTGCATCATCTGGATAAATGTGGAGAAATGCTCGGCTCGCAGTTGAACACCATCCATAACCTCCGCTACTACCAGAATGTAATGAGTGGTTTGCGTGGGGCTATTGAAGCAGGTAAATTGTCCGACTTTGTCGAAGACTTCTATGCACGTCGGGGCGAATCGGTGCCAGCACTTGAAGAACAGTGAAGTCGCCCGCACCTTGAACCCGATACCTTTTTTGAAAAACGGAGATTTGGAATGAAAGCAATGAAACTCTTGGCCGCCGCACTGGTTGCCTCACTTCCGGGTATGGCAATGGCGCAGGAAGCTGCACCGGGCCAAATGGGCGCTATCGGTCAGATTATCTTTTTTGCCGGCTTTATCCTGATCTTCTACCTGCTGATCTGGCGTCCGCAGTCCAAGCGTGCAAAAGAGCACAAAGCGCTGATGTCTGGTCTGAATAAGGGTGACGAGATTGTGACTTCCGGTGGTGTAGCCGGCAAGATCACCAAGGTGACTGATGATTTCATCGTGGTCGAGATTGCCGACAACGTCGAAGTTAAGGTCCAGAAAGTGGCAGTGGCTACTGCGCTTCCGAAGGGCACTCTGAAGGATATCTGAGCGGTCGTCTGAACTGATTCGCCGTTACCGACTACCGTTCGATCCATTCGAACCTTTTCGATACTAGGGACCCCATGCTCAACAAGTACCCGCTCTGGAAAAACCTGGTCATCCTGTTTGCCTTGGTGATTGGGTTCATCTACGCACTGCCAAATCTCTACCCAGACGATTTCGCAGTACAAATCACCGGTGCCCGCAGCAGTACTGAGGTCGATCAGCGTGTTCTGGATCGGGCTACTTCGGCCTTGGCAGACGCTGGCATTGCGATCAAGTCCACCAGTCTGGACGCCCGCAATGGCCTTATTCGTCTGAACAACAGCGATGATCAGTTACAGGCGCGTCGCCTTGTGCAGGGGGCGCTGAGTGACGGCTATCTGGTTGCGCTCAACATGGCGCCGTCGACCCCTGAATGGCTGAGAAGTCTGGGTGCGGGTCCGATGAAGCTGGGCCTTGATCTGAGGGGGGGTGTTCACTTCCTTTTGGAAGTAGACATGGAAACTGCGCTGACCCAACGGCTGGACGCATTGTCCAGCCAGATCAAGCGTGAGTTGCGTGACGAGCGAATTCGCTACCGTGGTGGCGACGTCAGCGGTGAGCGGGAGATTTTGTTGAGCTTCCGGGATGAGGAAGCCCGCAGTGCGGCCTTCGACCTCGTCAAGCGGCAGTACAATCAGTTTCTGCTCGATGAGCGGACCACCGGCGACCAGCTGGAGCTGGTGCTGACGCTGTCCGAAGCGGAGGTGAAGCAGATCCAGGAGTATGCGCTGGAGCAGAACCTCACGACCATACGTAACCGGGTTAACGAACTCGGCGTCGCCGAGCCACTGGTTCAGCGCCAGGGTGCCAACCGGATTATTGTTGAGCTTCCGGGTGTGCAGGACACGGCTCAGGCAAAACGGGTGCTCGGTGCAACCGCCAACCTGGAATTCCGGCTTGAAGCGCGCCCGGATGCCGCGACTGGCACCACGGAAAATTATGCTTTCCGTGATAATCCCAATCGTACGGCCCAACTGGAGCGTGACGTTATTGTGACCGGCAACAACGTTGCCAACGCCCAGCAGGCGTTCGATGAAAACGGTCAGCCGCAGGTTAATATCACCATGGATGCGGTGGGCGGTGACCTGATGAATCGTGCAACCCGCAATGCGATCAAGCGTCGTATGGCGGTTCTGTTTATCGAGTACAAGACGGTAACCGAAGACAAGCGGGTAGATGGGGAAATCCAGACCATCGAACGCCGGGTTGAAGAGCGTGGCATTATCAGTCTCGCCACTATCCAGTCGGCGCTGGGCGCCAGCTTCCGTATTACCGGGCTGGATTCCATTCCTGAAGCCTCGGAGTTGGCACTGTTGCTGCGCGCCGGCTCGCTTGCGGCACCAATGTATTTCGTACAGGAGCGGACAATCGGTCCGAGCCTTGGTCAGCAGAATATTGATGCGGGCATGATGTCTATTGCCCTGGGCTTTTCGCTGGTGCTGGCGTATATGCTGCTTTATTACCGTGGTTTCGGGCTGATCGCCAACGTTGCGCTGACCCTGAACCTGATGCTGCTGGTGGCCTGCATGTCGATCCTGTCGGCGACGCTGACCCTGCCCGGTATTGCCGGTATCGTGTTGACCGTTGGTATGGCGGTGGATGCCAATGTTCTGATATTTGAGCGTATACGCGAAGAGCTGAAATCCGGGGTGCCCCCCCAGTCGGCAATCAACGCGGGCTACTCCAGAGCGTTTGTGTCCATCTTTGATGCCAACATTACGACCTTGCTGGTGGCCATCATCCTGTTTGCAATGGGTTCTGGGCCGGTCAAAGGGTTCGCTGTCACGCTATGTCTGGGTATCCTGACCTCTATGTTTACCGGGCTCATGGTCAGTCGGGGCATGGTAAATCTGGTATATGGCGGCCGTAAGGTCGAGAAACTGTCGATCGGAGGGAAGCTCGCCAATGTCTGATTCAGCCAAGAAAGTGTTCGACTTCATGAGTCTGCGGAAGGCTGCTTCGGTATTGTCCATCGGACTGATACTGGCCTCAGTTGTAATGCTGGCTACCCGGGGGCTGAATCTCGGGCTCGACTTCACGGGGGGGACCTCCGTTGAGCTGGAATATCAGCAGGCGCCGGCGCTGGATGAGGTTCGGGCGACCCTGAGTGAGGCTGGGTACGAGCAGTTTGTCGTACAGAACTTTGGCGCGGATACCCTCGTGCTGGTTCGCATGGCGGAAGCCAATGACGACCAGCTGTCCGAACGTGTGACCAGTGTGCTGAAGGCCAACGGCGATCAGCTTACGCTGATCAGCTCTGAGTATGTTGGCTCCCAGGTGGGCGATGAGCTGAAGGAAGACAGCGGCCTTGGCCTGCTGATCGCCCTGGCGGTGGTTCTGATCTACGTTGGGATGCGCTTCCAGTTCAAGTTTGGTATTGCCTCCGTGCTGCCATTGGCGCACGACGTCATTATCATCCTCGGGGTGTTTGCGCTGTTCCAGTGGACGTTTGACCTGAGTGTACTGGCGGCGCTGCTGGCCGTTATTGGTTATTCCCTCAACGACACCATCGTGGTGGCGGACCGAATTCGTGAGAATTTCCGTAAGATGCGGGTAGGGGGTTCTGAGGAGATCATCAACGAATCCATCCACCAGACGATCGCTCGTACCATCAACACGTCAGGAACAACCCTGGTGGTCCTGATGGCCCTGTATTTCCTCGGTGGGGAGGCAATCAACAATTTTGCTCTCGCATTGATCATTGGTGTGGTTGTTGGTACCTATTCGTCGATCTATGTTTCGGCCAACCTGCTGGTTGTGCTCGGTGTGAGCCGCGAAGACATGATGCTGCCGTCGAAAGAGGGCGCTGGCAATGAGGCGGAAGAAGAGCAGCCGCCTGAATGGCTGAACCGCATGTAACGCCGGGTCACAGAAACAAAAAAGCCGCGACTGAAGAGTCGCGGCTTTTTTTATGCCATTTCATGGGGCTGTTGATCGCCCCGGGCGTCTGTTCACACTGGCAGGCGGCCGCGGAACGAGTGCAGGGATTTGAGAACTTCCCGGAACAACTTCGGGTTGGCAACCACAAGCTGCTTGTCGGTGTTCGCCGAAGGGTTTCCTGCAAAGTCGCCAGCCAGTGCGCCTGATTCCAGGGCTAGTACAAGACCGATGGAGAGGTCTTCGGGCTGCGGCCGGACAATGACTGCGCTATCAAGACGGCCAGCGGCAACGCGGGCAAGATCAAGTGAGGTGCATCCGCTGGTGCGAAGATTGCCAAACTGCTGTGCAAGGTTCGCAGCAAGCTCGCCCCAGATCACCGGATCGGATTTTTTAGCCTGGTTGAGTACATTGGTTACCAGGTCGGCTTTGTTGAGCTGGGTTACGCTGCTGGCCCGCACGCGACGGCTGTTAAGTGTGGCGCCCTGGCCACGGCTGGCGGTGTATTCCTCGCCGCTGATCGGGTTGACCAGCAGCAGGTTTTCGGTCCGGTTGCCTTTCTTCTGCACCAGCGCCAGCGCAAAATCGGGGATGCTGCGAAGGAAGTTATCGCGGCCCAGAATCGGAAAAATATGCCAGGACTTTTCCGCATTGCCTGCGTCGGCATCACCCATGGGAGCAATGGTGTGGTCCTTGTAGGCCTTTTCCAGTTGCTCTGAAAAGTTGTCGTAAATCGACTGGGCAACACGGTCAAGCTGGTTGCCGCGCTCGACGGAATCCTTGTCGGCAGGATCCTGTCGTTCGAAATGGGCTTTCAGATAGTCAGAACCCTGGCGTGCAATACGCAGGGCCATTTTAATTGCTGGTTGCATCAGACTCTACATTACCTGGCTGTATGGAAGGTCGCGTATGATACCAAAACCCTGAAATTCCTTGTACGTTTTTTGACTCAGCAATGACACGGATCGTCCGTTGTCACTTCTGAGGCATTTTTCGGGTTCTGCGAACAGACAGAGTATGCGGGCTATCTGCTATCATGGCCGGCAATTTCCATCAACTGCGACTATAGAGTGAGCCATATGCTAAAACCAGCACTACCGGGTGAAGCCACGCAATCGAACTACGATCAGATTCGTATCGTCCTGGTCGAAACCACACACTCCGGTAATATTGGTGCTGTCGCTCGAGCCATGAAAAACATGGGCTTGTCCAACCTGTGGCTGGTCAAGCCAAAGTCATTCCCCGATGAGGCGTCGTATGCCCGCTCGTCCGGGGCCAGTGATGTGCTCGACAATGCCCGGGTGGTCGATACGCTGGACGAAGCGCTCAGCGACTGTGTGCTGGTGATGGGGACCAGCGCTCGTGGCCGCAAGGTGCCGTGGCCTGTCATTCCGCCGAATCAGGCGGTTGAAACTGCGGCAGAGCATTCCGCCAAAGGTACCGTGGCCCTGGTGTTTGGCCGGGAAAGTAACGGCCTGAGCAATGATGAGTTGCAGCGCTGTCACTACCATATCCATATTCCGTCCAATCCCGACTACAGCTCTCTTAATCTGGCCATGGCTGTCCAGGTTGTCTGCTATGAATTGCGCATGCATTACCTGCGGGGGCTTGAAGAGCGGGAAAGTCGCCCATACCTAGGTGCCATGACCTCCCCATCGGACGAAGGCTGGGATGTTCCTCTGGGTACCGTGGAGGAGGTTGAAGGCTTCTTTGGCCACCTTGAGGCGACCCTTGAGGCGATCGCCTTCCATCGACGCGACAATCCGCGCCAGCTGATGACCCGTTTGCGCCGCCTGTTCCAGCGTGCCCAGATGGACCAGATGGAAGTTAATATCCTGCGTGGGGTTCTGTCAGCGGTACAGAAGTCCGCAAAATCGGTCGGTGATGAGCCGGATAATCTCTCCGGCGGGGAAAGTCAGCACAGTCAGGACCAGAATCATGTTTAATCGCTTGAAAGAAGATGTCAGCAGTGTGTTCCACCGCGACCCGGCGGCACGCAATACCTTTGAGGTCCTGACAAACTATCCCGGTCTGCACGCCCTGCTGCTTCATCGTCTGGCTCATTGGTTGTGGGGGCTGGGGCTCAAATGGCTGGCACGGACCATTTCCACCATTTCCCGGTGGTTAACCGGTATTGAAATTCACCCCGGCGCCACCATCGGCCGACGTTTCTTTATCGACCATGGAATGGGCGTTGTGATCGGTGAAACCACGGTGATTGGTGATGATGTAACCCTGTATCAGGGGGTTACGCTGGGCGGTACCAGCTGGAACAAGGGCAAGCGGCATCCGACTCTGGCGAACGGCGTTGTGGTGGGTGCTGGCGCCAAGATTCTCGGACCGTTCGAGGTAGGCGAGGGTGCCAAGGTTGGCTCAAACTCGGTGGTTACCAAGGCGGTGCCCGCTGGGGCCACCGTGGTTGGCATTCCCGGGCGTGTCATCGTCAAGCGTCCCGCTGAAGACGACGACACCCGTCGCCGGGAAATGGAAGAGCGCATGGGCTTTGATGCTTACGGGGTAACGGACGAAATGCCGGACCCGGTTGCCCGGGCGGTGCGCAGCCTTCTTGATCATATGCATGCAGTGGATGAGCGCATCGAGAATATGTGCCGGGCGCTGCATAAGCTGGACAGCGACTATCGCAATGGCGACTTGCCGCCCCTGGACGACAAGGACTTTGACTGCGTCAGAGATGAGGGTGGCAGCGGCAAGGATCGTTCGGAGTGAATACTTGACTGAAATGGTTGGTCAATACATACTCAAAAGCCGTGACTTTCCAACACCCCGATCGCCAAGGCTGACCTTATGCGACTGACCACAAAAGGGCGGTATGCGGTAACTGCCATGCTGGATCTTGCGCTCCATGGCAGCGATGGCCCCGTGAGTCTCGCCGATATTTCGGTGCGTCAGGAAATATCGTTGTCTTACCTGGAGCAGCTTTTTTCGCGTCTTCGCAGGCATCAGCTGGTTGCCAGTGTGCGTGGACCGGGCGGAGGCTATCGCCTGAGCCGTGGCGCGGATGAGATTTTCATTTCCGAGGTGGTCGATGCCGTCGATGAGTCCCTGGACACTACGCGTTGCGGTAATAAAGGGGATTGTCAGAAGGGCGAGAAGTGCCTGACTCACCATTTGTGGTCTGACCTGAGTCGTCAGATCCATCATTTCCTGAGTGGTATCAGTCTTGCGGACCTGGTTGCCAAGCGCGAAATCCAGGATGTCGCCGCGCGGCAGGACAAACAGCAGGAACTGGAATCGGATACCATTAATACCGAGCGCCTCTCTGAGCAGGCGCCGGCCTGATCATATTCAACTCAATGCTATGAAAAAACCTGTATATATGGATTATGCGGCCACGACGCCCGTAGATGGGCTCGTTGCTGAAGAAATGTCCCGTTACCTGACCATGGATGGTGTCTTTGGCAATCCAGCGTCTCGCTCCCATGTTTATGGCTGGCAGGCGGAGGCGGCTGTCGAAAATGGTCGTCGCCAGGTTGCCGGGCTCATCGGTGCTGATCCTCGAGAGATTGTCTGGACTTCGGGTGCAACCGAGGCCGATAACCTGGCAATCCTTGGCGCGGTCCATGGTTGTGAGCAGGCTCATGTCATTACCTCCCGTATTGAGCACAAAGCGGTCCTGGATACCTGTGCCTGGCTGGAGAAGCAGGGGGTGGACGTAACCTGGCTCGATCCGGACGGTCAGGGGCGTATTGCGGCAGATCAGGTGGTTAATGCGCTGCGGGACAATACGGTTCTGGTCAGCCTGATGCTGGTCAATAATGAGTTGGGTTCCGTTACGGATGTGGCGGCCATCGGTGCTGAGCTGCGGGCGCGGGGTGTTCTTTTTCATGTGGACGCCGCCCAGGCGGTCGGGAAAATTCCGGTGGATGTGGCCGGTCTTAATGTCGACCTGATGTCACTGTCCGGGCACAAGGTGTATGGCCCCAAAGGTATTGGTGCGCTGTATGTCCGGCGGTCGCCGGATGTACGAATCTCTGCCCAGATACACGGTGGTGGTCATGAGCGCGGCATGCGCTCCGGAACCCTGCCAACGCACCAGATTGCCGGCATGGGCAAGGCCTTCGAGCTTGCGGGCGAGCACCTCAGCGAGGAAATGGATCGGCTATCCGGTCTGCGTCGTCAGTTCCTGAAAGGGGTGAATGAGCTTTCCGGAGTCACCCTGAATGGCTGTTCCGAGGCCTGTGTGCCGGGCATTATGAATCTTTCTTTTGAGGGCGTTGAAGCGGAATCCCTGATGCTCGGGCTGCGGGAGTTGGCGGTCTCGTCCGGTTCCGCTTGTGCGTCCGCTACCCTGGAGCCGTCTTATGTGCTTAGGGGGATCGGTCTCAGTGATGAGCAGGCCCATCGCGCCCTGCGATTTTCTATCGGCCGATTCACCACCAGCGAGGAGGTGGCGTTTGCTGTTGCCCAGGTGGTTGACGTTGTTTCCCGTCTTCGCTCAGTCCGGTAGGCAGTGGGCCCCGGACTGCGTATAATCCCAACCCTGAATTTCTACCCTGAACATTAAACTGGAGACAAATCATGTCTATCGAGCGCACGCTCTCTATTGTTAAGCCGGATGCGGTTGCCAAGAACGTTATCGGTGAAATCTACAGCCGTTTTGAGAAGGCTGGCCTGGCCATTGTTGCTTCCAAGATGAAGCACCTGACCCAGGAAGAAGCTGAAGGCTTCTACGCCGAGCACAAAGAGCGTCCGTTCTTCGGTGATCTGGTTGCTTTCATGACTTCCGGCCCGGTCGTGGTTCAGGTTCTGGAAGGCGAAGGCGCGATCCTGAAAAATCGTGACCTGATGGGCGCGACCAACCCGAAAGAAGCTGACGCTGGCACCATCCGCGCTGACTTCGCCGAGTCCATCGATGCAAATGCGGTTCACGGCTCTGACTCTGCGGCCTCCGCTGAGCGTGAAATCGCGTATTTCTTCAACGACAACGAAATCTGCCCGCGCGGCTGATTGAGTTGTGCAGGGGCGGCGGCATCGGCTTCCGTCCCCTGTTGGTTATCTGATCGAGGTTACCCATGACATCACCCACTGAAAAAACCAACCTGCTCGGGTTGCCGAAGGCAAAGCTGGAAGCCTTCTTTGAATCCTTGGGTGAGAAGCGCTTTCGCGCCACTCAGCTGCTGCAGTGGATGCACCAGCGTGGCGTAGATGACTTCGATCAAATGACCAACGTCAGCAAGCCTTTGCGGGAGAAACTGAAGGAGGTGGCCGAGGTTCGCGGTCCAGAGGTCATTTTTGACGAAACCTCCAAAGACGGCACCCGTAAATGGGTCATGCGCATGGATAACGGTAACAGTGTTGAAACTGTGCTGATTCCCGATGGCGAACGGGGAACTCTGTGTGTTTCTTCCCAGATTGGCTGCAGCCTGGACTGTACCTTCTGTTCAACCGGAAAGCGGGGGTTCAATCGGAACCTGACCGCGGCAGAGATCATCGGCCAGGTGTGGGTCGCCCGCAAGGCCTTCATGCCTTTCGAGCCGGGTGCTGATCGCCCCATCACCAACGTGGTCATGATGGGCATGGGTGAGCCCTTGCTCAACTTTGATAACGTGGTGGATGCCATGAACCTGATGATGGAAGACCTGGCCTACGGGATTTCCAAACGTCGGGTTACCCTGAGTACCTCTGGTGTGGTGCCGGCCCTGGATCAACTGGGCGAGGTTACCGATGTTTCACTGGCCATTTCTCTCCATGCGCCGAATGATGAACTTCGTAACCAGTTGGTGCCGCTCAACAAAAAATACCCGATTGCTGAGCTTCTGGCCGCGACCCGGCGCTATCTGGACCGCTTGCCTGACAAGCGCAAAGCGACCATCGAATACACGGTCATTGAAGGGGTCAACGATCAGCCGGAGCATGCCCGCCAGCTGAGTAAGGTGCTGAAAGGTTTGCCTTGCAAGATTAACCTGATACCTTTCAATCCATTCCCGGAGAGTGATTTCCGGCGGCCGAAGCTGACGGCGACCCGACGGTTTCAGACTATCCTGAACGAAGCTGGCTACATAACGACCATCAGAACCACCCGTGGCGATGACATCGACGCGGCTTGTGGACAGTTGGTTGGCCGGGTAGAGGATCGCACTCGTCGCAGCCAACGCTATATCCAGGTTCAGCAGGTCACGCCGTAGAGCGTGTTGCCATGCCCTAATTCAAGCGCAACAAGGATTTCATGTTCGTGGCAAGATTCAGTGTAGTAATGGGACGTCTGGTTTTCGGAGCGTTGTTTGTCGCATTACTGGCCGGTTGCGTTACTACAACTGACAGCCGGTTTGCGCGGGAAGCCGATAAAGATAAAGCCATCAGGAGCTATATCGAACTGGCGACAGCCTATCTCGGGCAGGGCAATGTCGAACGTGCCAGGGTCCACCTTGACCGAGCTCTGGAGCTTGACTCTAACCGCCCGGAAGCACTGGCAGTGCTTGGACTGGTTCAGCAGTCCCAGGGGGATCTGGAGCTGGCGGAAGCCTCCTTCCAGAAGGCCTTGCGATTCCAGCCGGACTACACTCGGGGAAGGGTGTTCTACGGTGCCTTCCTGTTCGGGCAGGAGCGTTTTTCTGATGCCAAAGTCCAGTTCAGCCAAGCCTCCCAGGATGCCGGCTATGGAGAACGGGCATCGGTTTTCTTTAATCTGGGAATGACACAGGAGCGTCTTGATGAATTAGACGCAGCCAGGATGTCATACCAGCGTTCGGTAGAATTGAGCCGGGGCGATGTCCAGTCGTTGTTGGCGTTATCCCGGGTTTTGGTTAGTCAGGGGGAGTTTGCAGAGGCCGCCCGTTATTACAGTCGGCTGACGACCATCATGCAGCGCAATCCCAATATGCAGCATTCACCGGAAAGTCTCCTAACAGGGATTCGTATAGCAAGGCACTACAGCGATTGGGACAGGGAGTCCAGCCTGGCATTGTTGCTCAGGAATCAATTTCCGGAGTCAGAAGAATATAAACAATACAAGGTGCTGATTTCAGATGTCCAGTGAAGAGAGCGTACAGCAGACGCCAGCAGGGCTGACCGGGGAACGACTAAAAGCCGCCAGGGAAAGTAAGGGGCTGGCCGTGGCCGATGTTGCCAGGGCGCAACATTTGCGGCTATCGGTTATTCAGGCCATCGAAAGTGGCGATTATGAGCAGATTGGAAGTGAGCTTTTCCTGAAGGGATACGTCCGTGCTTACGCTGCCCAGGTCGGTCTTGATCAGGAAGCCACCATTGCCCAGCTGGACCAGGAACTGGAGCCTTTGCGACAGAAAAAGGCCGAGGCCCAGCAGGAAAATCCGCTCATTACGATTGAGCAGCGCAAGCGTCGCAAGAAGCGAATCGCCCGGACGGTATTCATCCTGTTGGTACTGGGGCTTGTTGCCTATGCCGGCTATCGGCTGATTCCAGGAATGTTACAGCCCTCTGACGACAGTGCGTTGATGGGTGAAACCGGAGATCGTGCGGTTGAACCTGTGCCTGCGGAAGAAGAGGTTCTGGTCTCGCCTGTTGAGGACGCCCGTGAACGCACAGACAGTGAAGCCGCACAGGAATCCGTCGTAGATTCCGACGTAACAACGGTAGAGGTTGCCGCGCCTGCGACTGAAGATGAGGCTGTTGAGGAAGAGAGCGGGTCTTCTGCATTAGCGCTGGAAGAGCCGCAAGCGGAACCGATTGCGGCTCCTGACGATGCCGTAGCAGAACCGGCGGCGGAGTCCGTGCCGGAATCAGAAGAGACCTTGCCGGTCGACGTCAGCGGAGTCCGACTGCAGGCAACGTTTGTTGCTGACTGCTGGGTGTCGGTGACCGATGGCGAGGGTAAAACCCTGGTGTCATCCCTCCGGCGTGCTGGTGGCGGGTTTGATGTCTCTGGTGAGCCGCCCCTCAAGGTTGTTATCGGGGCCGCAGATGCCGTGGGCAGTCTCACGTTTCAGGGGCAGGCTGTCAGCCTGTCAGATTACCGCGTGGTTAATAACCGGGTGCAGTTTTCGCTCCAGTAACCCCATTTACATCACTACCTAGAGAACCTTTCTGGTCAGTCTTTTATGAAACAGGAATCTCCGATCAAGCGACGGGTATCGCGTCAAATCATGGTGGGTAACGTACCGGTAGGTGGCGACGCCCCCATTGCGGTGCAGAGCATGACCAATACCAACACCTGTGACGTCGAGGCTACGGTCAACCAGATTCGTGCTATCCAGGACGCAGGCGCCGACATCGTACGGGTGTCGGTACCGTCCATGGAGGCGGCGGATGCTTTTGGCCAGATTCGTTCCCAGGTGACCGTGCCCCTGGTTGCGGACATCCATTTTGATTACCGCATTGCCCTGAGAGTGGCGGAGCTGGGGGTGGACTGCCTGCGGATCAACCCTGGCAATATTGGCAGGGAAGACCGGGTCAGTGCTGTGATCACCGCCGCGCGGGACCGCAATATTCCGATCCGCATCGGAGTAAACGCGGGTTCTCTCGAAAAAGACCTGCAGAAAAAATATGGCGAGCCCACGCCCGAGGCTCTGGTAGAGTCTGCGATGCGCCATATTGATATTCTCGACCGTCATGATTTTCAGAACTACAAGGTGAGCCTCAAGGCGTCCGAAGTGTTCATGACCGTTGCCGCGTACCGCAAGATTGCCTCACAGATTGATCAGCCCCTCCACCTGGGTATTACCGAAGCCGGCGGATTCCGCTCTGGCACGGTCAAGTCGTCTATCGGGCTGGGCATGCTGTTGATGGACGGTATTGGTGACACTATCCGGGTATCACTGGCTGCGGATCCGGTTCAGGAAATCAAGGTTGGGTACGACATTCTCAAGAGTCTGCGGCTACGCAGCCGCGGTATCAATTTTATTGCCTGCCCCAGCTGCTCCCGTCAGAACTTCGATGTTATCCAGACCATGAACGATCTCGAGGCTCGTCTCGAGGACGTCAATACCGCTTTGGATGTCGCTATCATCGGGTGTGTGGTCAATGGGCCGGGCGAGGCGAAGGAAGCGGATGTAGGACTTACCGGCGGTAGCCCGAAAAATCTGTTTTACGTGGGTGGTAGCCCGGATCAGAAGCTTGATAATGCAACCCTGACCGACGATCTCGAGCGGCTTATCCGTGAACAGGTGGCCCGCAAGCAGGAGCAGGAAGAGGCGATTATCGCCCGCTCCGACAGTTAAAGGCTTCGCTCAGACGCGCTACGATCCGATTATTTGAACGTATAGTTATAAGGTTTTCCCTTGGCAAAGATTCAGGCTATTCGCGGGATGAACGACATCCTGCCGGAACAGACGCCGGTTTGGCAGTTTGTTGAAAGTACGGTTCGACAGGTATTGCGGAGTTACGGCTACCAGGAAATCCGCATGCCAGTGGTTGAGCAGACCGACCTGTTCAAGCGTTCTATCGGTGAAGTGACCGATATCGTTGAAAAGGAAATGTACACCTTCGAGGATCGTAACGGTGATAGCCTGACGCTTCGTCCGGAAGGCACCGCCGGCTGTGTCCGGGCAGCCGAGGAGCACGGCCTGCTGTTCAATCAGACCCGCCGGCTCTGGTACATGGGACCGATGTTCCGCCACGAGCGTCCACAAAAGGGCCGCTATCGCCAGTTCCACCAGATCGGTGTGGAATGCTTCGGTATGGAAGGTCCGGACATTGATGCCGAGCTTCTCATTCTGACCGCCCGTCTTTGGCAGGCGTTGGGTTTGGTTGAACATACCCGTCTTGAAATTAATACCATAGGCACCTCGGAATCCCGCAAACGTTATCGTGATGCCTTGGTGACTTATCTGTCTGACTTCCGTGAGAAGCTGGACAGCGACAGTCAGCGTCGTCTGGAGACCAATCCTTTACGCATCCTCGACAGCAAGAGCCCGGAGACCCAGGCGATTCTCGAAGGTGCGCCGACCCTGGATGATTACCTGGATGACGAGTCACGGGCGCATTTCAGCAAGCTGCGTGCTTTGCTGGATGCGGCGGGCGTAACCTATACCGTTAACTCCCGCCTGGTGCGTGGGCTCGACTATTACGGCAAGACCGTCTTTGAGTGGGTCACCGAGAGCCTTGGCGCCCAGGGCACTGTCTGCGCCGGCGGCCGGTACGATGGCCTGGTCGAGCAACTCGGTGGCAAGCCAACCGTCGCCGTCGGATTCGCCATGGGGCTGGAACGTCTGATTCTGTTGCTTGAGACCCTTGGCCTGGTGCCGGATTCGGTCAACGGTGATGCAGACGTGTACGTGACCGCCATGGGTGACAAAGCCGTTGCGGCAGCTCAGGCGTTGGGCGAGCGCGTACGTACCGGTATTCCGGGCAGCGTGGTGGTGACACACTGCGGCGGCGGGAGCTTCAAGAGTCAGATGAAGAGGGCTGATCGAAGCGGTGCCAGCGTCGCATTGCTTCTGGGTGACAATGAAATTGAAGCCGGCACGGTAGGCGTGAAGCCACTGCGGGCCGATGATCCCCAGCAGGACGTGGCCCAGAGCAATCTGCTGGAAGTGCTGAAAGAACTGCTGGATCGATAATTCCGGCGCGGTAACAACCTACAACAAGTGAATGAGAACGGGAGACAGCATGGCCGAGTTGCGTACCGAAGAGGAACAGATACAAGCGATCAAGAACTGGTGGAAGAATAACGGCAGTTCACTTCTGATCGGTATCGGTGCCGCATTGGCAATCGTGTTTGGGTGGCAGGCATGGCAAAAAAATCAGGCGGAACAGCGCAGTGCCGCAGCGGCCGAATTTGCCTCCCTGCTGAACGCATATTCCGATCCAGCCGCTGAAGGCCGCGCTGATACCGTCGGTTATGTTGCCGACCAGCTGCGAAGCGAATTCGGTGACAGTGCCTACGCGGTTTACGGTTCACTGATGCAGGCTCAGGTTCAGCTGTCCGAACAGGACGATGCTGAGGGCGCTATTGAATCCCTCCAGTGGGCCCATGAGCACGCCAACGACCAGAAGGCGCTGGAACTGGTCATCCGCAGTCGTTTGGCCCGCGCGCAAATGGCGAACGGTGATCTTGACGCTGCCCTTGCGACCGTCAGGGGTGCCGTCGAGCCGGGTAGTTTCAAAGGGCTGCTGGCTGAACTGGAAGGCGACATTCTGCTGGCTCAGGGAGATCGTGACGGTGCCGCTGCGGCTTACCTGATTGCCCGCGAGGAAAGCCTGGGTAACCGTAACGGTGTACTCAACCTCAAACTGGCTGATCTTGGCATCGGGGAGGGCTCTTGATGCCTTTCAATCTGCGCCGTCTGTGGTTTGCTGGCGTGGTTGCCTCGGCGTTGGTGGGGTGCAGTTCGTCGGATTCGTTTGAGGAACCACTGCCGGTTCCCGACGTTGTATCCAGTGTTGAGCTTGAGGAAGTCTGGGACGTTACCATCGGCGACGGATTCGACGAGCAATATTTGCAGCTTTCTCCGCTGTATGCGGGGGACGTCATCTATGTTGTGTCGGCGGATGGTCAACTGATCGCCGTGGACTCGGAGCAGGGTACCTTTATCTGGACCCGGAATCTGGAGTCGCGGATCCTTGCCGGAGTTGGGGGTGATCCCGGTCATCTGTACGTTGTCACCGGTGACGCCGAATTGCTTGCCCTGAACCCCGAATCCGGGGAGGCGTTGTGGCAGGTGCCGTTGCCGAACGAGGTCATTGGTACGCCAAGATCCAATGGCCAGGTCGTGGTTGCCCAGACCAATGACGGCAAAGTGCTGGCATTTGATACCGCTACCGGCGAAAAGCGGTGGCAATACGACGGTGTGATCCCGGTCCTTACCCTTCGCGCTGCGGCCTCGCCTCTGGTTGGTCGAGATATGACGCTGGTGTCGTTCGCCAATGGCCGGGTATTTGCGCTGGATTCCCGCAGTGGTCAGCCTCTTTGGCAATACTCTGTTGGCGAGCCCCAGGGGCGTACAGAGTTGGAACGTCTGGTGGATGTCACCAGTGAGCCGCTGATCATGGAAGGCGTCGCTCTGGTGACCGGTTATCAGGGCAAGCTTGCGCTGATTGATTTGCGCTCCGGCCAGGAGATCTGGAGCCGGGAATCATCCAGCCTGCGCTCGCCAGTGATTGCCGAAGGTAACATCTATGTCGCCGAAGCCAATGGCAAGATCCAGGCCTACGACGGCAATACCCGGCGGGTTGTTTGGACCCAGGAGCAGCTTGGCTGGCGTCAGACGACTCAACCCCTGGTCGTTGATGACTACCTGCTGGTGGGCGATTATGAAGGTTATATCCATCTGCTCTCACTGGAAGACGGCTCGTTCCAGGGGCAGCTGGAGTTTGATGACGATGGCCTGCTGGTCCCTATGCAGAGGATTGGCGATCGCGTGCTGGTCTATGGTAATAGCGGCAAGCTCACTCTCTTTGAACTGGAGTCGCGCGACTAAGCCGACTTCAGCCTGTGCCCTGATACCGGCACAGTCTATCTGGAAAACGAACGACTATGACCCCTGTAATTGCCTTGGTTGGCCGCCCCAACGTTGGTAAATCAACGCTTTTCAACCAGATGACCCGATCCCGGGATGCATTGGTTGCGGATTTTCCTGGCCTGACCCGCGATCGTAAATACGGTGAAGGCAATTACGAAGGCCAGCGCTTTATCGTGATTGATACCGGCGGACTCACCGGCGACGAGGAAGGCATTGACCTCGAAATGGCGCGTCAATCGCTCCAGGCCGTTGAAGAAGCGACGGTTGTTCTGTTCCTGGTGGACGGGCGTGCGGGACTGACGGCCGGAGATGAGATGATTGCCGACCATCTCCGCAAGATCGGCAAAAAGGCTCACCTGGTTGTTAACAAGACCGACGGCCAGGATCCGGACGTTGCCGCCGCTGATTTTTACCGCCTTGGCTTTGAGTCAACCTACCTGATTGCCGCTGCACATAACCGTGGCGTGCGCTCCATGCTTGAAGAGCTGCTGCCGCCGACAGACGAAGACGTCGAAAGCGATACGGCCAGCCGCTACCCGGGTATCCGCATTGGCATTGTTGGTCGTCCCAACGTTGGAAAGTCAACGCTGGTCAACCGGATGCTGGGCGAAGAGCGGGTGGTGGTCTATGACATGCCAGGCACCACTCGTGACAGCGTCTACATCCCCTACGAACGTCAGGGTAAGGAATACACCCTGATCGACACCGCCGGTGTCCGCCGACGCAAGAATGTTCGTGAGGTTGTCGAAAAGTTTTCCATCATCAAGACCCTCCAGGCGATCGAGGATGCCCATGTGGTCATCCTTGTCATTGATGCCCGTGAAGGCCTGGTGGACCAGGACCTGCATCTCATCGGTTTCGTGCTCGACGCGGGGCGTTCACTGATTATTGCCGTCAATAAATGGGATGGCATGGATCCTGAGGACCGTGATCGGGTCAAGGAACAGGTCCAGCGGCGGCTCGACTTTCTTGACTACGCCGACAAGCACTATATTTCTGCGCTCCATGGCTCTGGTGTTGGGGTCATGTATGAGTCGGTGTCGAAGTGTTATGAATCTGCGATGGCCAAGTGGCAGACCAACCGTTTGACAGCCATTCTTCAGGACGCGATCTCCCAGCACCAGCCTCCGATGGTTCATGGCCGTCGCATCAAGCTGCGTTATGCCCACCAGGGCGGCTCAAACCCGCCGATCATTGTTGTGCATGGCAATCAGACTGATTCGTTGCCAGGGGCCTATAAGCGTTATCTTGAAAATACCTTCCGCCGTGTGCTGAAGGTGACCGGCACGCCTATCCGGTTTGAGTTCAAGAGTGGTGATAACCCCTTCGCTGGGAAGGTCGATCGTCTGACGCCAAGGCAGAAGGTCAAGAAAGACAATGATATGCGCCAGGGTCGGCGCACAAAGAAAGTCAGAATGAAGAGCAAAAAGCGTTAATTGCCGCAGTATTCCGGGGCCCTTCAGGCCCCGGCATCCTCTACCTGCCTGGCCTGTACCGCTGTCAGTGCGATGGTAAACACGATATCTTCCACCAATGCGCCCCGCGACAAATCATTGACCGGTTTTCTCAAGCCCTGAAGCATCGGACCGATACTGACAACATTGGCGCTTCGTTGCACTGCCTTGTACGTGGTGTTACCGGTATTCAGATCGGGAAACACAAACACTGTGGCTTTGCCTGCGACCTGGCTGTTTGGGGCCTTGCTTTTGCCGACGCTGGCAATAGCGGCAGCGTCGTATTGCAGAGGGCCATCAATGAGCAGGTCAGGCCGGCGCTCTCGCGCAATGCGGGTAGCCTCACGAACCTTGTCGACATCCTGTCCAGTGCCTGATTCGCCGGTGCTGTAACTGATCATGGCGATCACCGGCTCGATGCCGAACGCGGTTGCCGATTCGGCGCTCTGAATGGCGATGTCCGCCAATTGTTCGGCATTGGGATCCGGGTTGATGGCGCAATCGCCGTAAACCAGCACCTGTTCCGGCAGCAGCATGAAAAATACCGAAGAGACAATCTTGGCCTGTTCGTGGGTCTTGATCAGCTGGAGCGCCGGGCGCACGGTGTTGGCGGTCGTGTGTACCGCGCCGGAAACCAGACCGTCCGCTTCGTCCATCGCCACCATCATGGTGCCAAGCATCACGTTATCTTCCAGCATGGCTTCCGCCATATCCGGTGCCAGTCCTTTGTGACGTCTCAGGCTGACCATGGGGTCGATGTAGCGGTCGCGAACGTCCGCAGGATTGATGATCTCCAGGTCATCCGGTACGACCATGCCCTGGGCTGCAGCAACAGCGTTAATTTCATTCCGCTCACCGATCAATACGCAGCGTGCGAGGCCACGTTGATGGCAGATGATGGCGGCTTGCACTGTCCGCGGTTCATTGCCTTCGGGAAGAACGATCCGTTTGTTCGCGGCCCGGGCCCGCTCTGAGAGCTGGTAGCGGAAGGCCGGGGGTGAGAGTCGGGGTTTGCGCTGAATGCGCAGATGCTGCTGTAGCCAGTGAGTATCGAGTTCGCCGGCAACGAGCTCCATGGCTTGCTCCAGACGTTCGCCATCATCGGTCGGTATCGCCGAGGAAAGGGTGGCCAGCCGCTGGGCGGTGGTAAGAGTGTTGGTGCTGGTATTAAGCAGCGGAAGGCCGGTGTCCAGCGCCTGCCTGCAGAAGCCCAGCATGCGTTCGTCGAGGTGAAAGCCCCCGGTCAGCAAAAGGCCAGCCAGGGGAACCCCGTTGAGCGCGGCAACACAGGCTGTGAGGACAACATCTTCGCGGTCGCCCGGGGTCACGACCAGGGTGCCGGGCTTAAGCGTATCGATGATATTGCCAACGGTTTGTGCGCATACGGTTACCCGGTGCACCCGGCGATTCTCCATCTGCCCGGAGCTGAGAATCTCGGCCTTCAGCTCCATGGCTACATCGGATACCCTTGGTGCCAGCAATGCCGGTATCCAGGGAATTTGCCCCAGCAGACGAAAGCGGTTGTTCGCAAAAACCTGACATTCAGACTGATAATCGGGTACCGCAATCGGCGGTGCTTCGTAGATCTGGGAGGAGAGTCCGGATTGCCGTGGTTCGCCGAGTTTATTGAGGATGACGCCAATGACGTCAGGGTCGCTTGGGGCGGCGAACAGCCGGGCCGAAAAATCGAGGGTGTCATCGAGATCCGCTGGGTCGGCTTCCCGTGGGGCGTTAACAAGAATGACCTCAGCGCCCAAGTTCCGGGCAACTTCGACATTAAGACGGGCGATGTAGGCTTCCATTCGGTCTGGAACGAGCCCTTCGATAACCACGACATCAACGGCGTCTGCGACCTGTTGAAAGTGGCCAACGACCTCTTCCATTAACAGATCCGCCTTGCCCTGGTTGAGCAGTTTCTGAGCGTGCCTGAGGTCAATGGGGTCGGGCGGGTTGAGGTCGGTCCGGGCGCGGATGAACTCAACCGAAGCGTCTTTGTCGTTGGGAATCCGGGGTGTTTGTTCGCTCAGATTCTGGGCAAAGGGCTTGTAGAACCCAACCCGAACGCCGACCCGGTCGAGGGCGCGGTAAAGGCCCAGACAGACCGAGGTTAGTCCGCAATCAAGCGTCGTGGGTGCAATAAACAGGTTCTTTGCCATGGATTTTCCTTATCTGTGTTACCTATCCTGATCGGTGAAAAGTGATTAACCGATCCGTTCCAGTCCGTGAGCGATCGCCGCACGTGCGATGACCAACTCTTCGTTGGTGGGGATCACCAACACCGGGAACCGGCTAGCGGGGGCTTCAATGTGGTGGTTGCTGTTTTTGCCGTTGCCCTCGTTGTTCTCCCTGCTCAGCTCAAAGCCTAATAATGTCAGGTGAGTCAGAGTTCTGGCGCGTACCTTGGCGCTGTTCTCGCCAATGCCTCCAGTGAATACCAGGGCGTCGAGGGAGGTGAGTGAGGCCATCATGGCGCCAATGTAGCGGGCTAGCCTGAAACAGAATACGTCGATCGCGAGTGCCGCTTCCTGATGGCCTTCTTCTGCCATCCTGCACAGGGTACGCATGTCATTGCTCTGGCCGGACAATCCCAAAAGGCCGCTTTCCCGGTTGAGGATTCGATTGATCTCTCCCGCATCCATACCTTTCTCGCTCAGGAAATCAAATAGCCCGGGATCGACATCGCCACTGCGGGTACCCATCACCAGTCCTTCCAGCGGTGTCAGTCCCATGCTGGTGTCCACGCTTTTGCCATTGCGGATGGCGGTAATGCTGCAGCCGTTCCCGAGATGGGCGGAAATCAGTGATAGGTCACTCACAGGCTTTCCCAACACGTTAGCGGTCTGATCGGCCATGAACTGGTGGCTGGTCCCGTGGAACCCATATCGACGAACCCCCCAGTCTCGATAGAACCGCTGGGGCAGGGCATAGTGAAAGGCGTGTGCCGGCAGGCTTTGGTGAAACGCGGTATCGAAGACCGCGACCTGCGGAATGCCCGGGAACAGGCGCTGCGCTGCTTCGATGCCTATGAGGTTAACGGGGTTATGCAAGGGCGCCAGGGCCGAGCACGCGCGGATCGCCACCAAAACCTGGTCATCAATCAGTGACGGCTCCTTAAAAGTTTCGCCGCCGTGAACAACCCGGTGACCGACCGCAAGGGGGGCCTTGCGGATCAGTCCCCGTTGCCGGAACAGGTCAATGGCCATGGTCAGTGCCTGTTCGTGGGAGCCCGGTTCGGGAAGGTTCAGGGACGACGGTTCGCCGGAGAGGCGGATGCATGCTTCCGGGGTATTGAGGTTTTCAGCCAGCAGACTGCCAAGGCGCTGCTCCTGACGTGTAAAGAGAGCAATTTTAAGTGAAGAGCTGCCGCAATTGACGACGAGAATGGGGTCATCCATGAAGTGAGCCTGTGCTGTAATTATGAAGTCAGATCTGCGCCCGCTGGCTGGTCTCAAGCCAATCCCGGTATTCCGGTTCCGGCATGGGACGGCCGTAGAAATAGCCTTGCGAATAGTCGCAGTTTTCATCATTGAGGAAGGTGATCTGTTCCTCTTCTTCGACGCCCTCGGCAATAACCTTGAGGCCAAGACTGTGAGCCATGTTGATGATGGCTCTTACCAGCGAGGCATCTTCCTGCTTGTTATTGACGTCTTGTACGAAGGACTTGTCGATTTTGAGCGTGTCGAAGGGGTAGCTCTTGAGGTAACTGAGCGCCGAATACCCGGTCCCGAAATCATCGACCGACAGGCGTATACCCTCCTGATCAAGCCGGGTCAGGATTTCCGAGGTCTCGATGCTGTTATCGAGAATCAGCCGCTCAGTAATTTCCAGCTCCAGTCGTTGTGGGGGAAGTCCGGAAAGCTTGAGGGCACTCAGCACCACATCAATGAAGTTGGGGTCGCGGAATTGCCGGGGTGAAACGTTGACGGAGATGGAAAGCTCAATACCGTAGGCTTTTTGCCACTGCATGGCGGCCTGGCAGCCCTGTTCCAGCACCCATTGACCGATCGGAATAATAAGCCCGGTTTCCTCTGCCAGCGGGATGAATTTGTCTGGCATAACCATGCCCATGGTGGGGTTGTTCCAGCGTAACAGGGCCTCCGCGCCGAATACTTTTCCGCTGCAGGTTTCCACGATTGGCTGGAAGTACAGCTCAAGTTCGTTCAGTTCCAGAGCGCGGCGCATCCGTGATTCGATTTGCAGGCGCTCATGGGATACTTCCTTCATTTCCGGAGAGAATCGCTCGAAAGCGCTCTTGCCCTTGTTCTTTGCCTGGTACATGGCGGCATCAGCATTCTGGAGCAGGGTGCCACTGTTCTCTGAATCGGTGGGGTAGATGGCAATGCCGATACTGGTTGAGACAAAGACTTCCTGATGGTTGAGGGTAAACGGTGTGGCGAATGTCTGCAGGATCCGTTCCGCAACCTGGGTTGTTGAGTCCGCGTCCTGCAGCCCAGGCAGCACCACCAGGAATTCATCGCCACCGAGCCGTGCGACCGTACTGGTCCCCCGAAGCGCGCTGGAGATCCGTCGTGCCGCTTCAATCAGCAGGCTGTCGCCGGCGTCATGGCCCATGGTGTCGTTGATGTGCTTGAAGTTGTCCAGGTCGAGGAACATGACGCCAACCAGGGTGTCTTCCCGTTGTGCCTGGGCCAGCGCCAGTTTAAGGCGATCCAACGCCAACATTCGGTTGGGAAGGCCGGTCAATACATCGTAATTGGCCTGCCGCAGCAACTGCTGCTCATAGCGCTTACGTATGCTGATGTCTTCGCCCAGGATCAGATAATTGGTGACCTGGCCGTCTGTGCCCTTGATTGGGGTAACGATGAGCTGCTCCCAGAATCGCTCGCCGTTCCTGCGGACACTGTTGGATTCGCCCTGCCAGACACCAACCCTTTGTACCTGGAGTTGGATGGCCTGCCAGAGTTGCCGGTTTTCACGCTGCAGGAAAGGGTCATCCGTCAGCATGCCCGGATGTTTTCCAATCATGGCTGCGGAGTCATAGCCGGTGAGCTGGGTGAACTTCTGGTTTACGAACTCGATCTTCCATTGGCGATCACAGATGATGACCGATGAGGGGCTCTGTTCGATGGCTTTCGACAGTTCGTTGATTTTCGCTGCATCGAGCCGCTGCTTGCGCAGGTCTTCCTGCAGTCGTTCGCGCATCTGGTTGATGGCTTCGGTTACCTGTGACAGCTCGTCGATACGGTTGATTTCGGTATCCGGACGATCCAGTTGGAGAGGGTCGTCGAGATTATTGAGCGAGAAGTTACGGGCGTAGTTGGCCATCGCCGACAGATGCCGGGTAACAAAGTATTGGAAAATCCAGACAATCAGGATGGAGATGAAAAATGTCTTGAGAAACTGTGTGGTCAGTACCACAACGACGGTCTGTTTAAGATTGGCGTAGATTTGCTCAAGGCTGGCGGTAATCGTCATCTGGCCAAGCTTGAAGCTCTCGTCACCGTCATGAATCAGATCAAAGCTGTGTACCCGGGTCTCGACGCCGTTTGGTACCACCCCCATGAGAATCTCTGAGTTGGGCGCGATCTGGAGCCGGAGCTGAATGATGTCTGGCAGACTGAGAATGCCTTCCATCTGAATTTCGAGGAGCTTCTGGTCCAGTGCCCAGAGGCTGCGCGAGAGGCTGCTGGAGTAACTCGTTTCGACGACCGACATGCGCTCTTCGATCGAGTTAACGCCCTTTCGGAAGTCGTTATATATCTGAATGCCCGACGCAAGCAGGGTAAAAACAGAACTGAACAGTAGGATGTATGCCAGCAACCGAAACGAAAGGGGCGACCCGGATCTGAATTGTTGCAAGCGACTCGCGAGTTTGTGCATGCCGTGTACTAAAGTCATCCCTTGGAGGAGGATCGGTGTTGATTCTGACTGGAAACGCGCAGCCAACTCTGAAAGTTCTTGCAAGCGCTACTTCACAAACTATAGCAGCGTTGATTTGCAAGTTCTGTATCAAAGTAGGTTTTTTTGACTATCGAGCTGCCAGAAAAGGAGGGGGCGTGATTGATCTGGATCAAGAGGTCGGAAAGCCTGGAAGCGTAATCTGAAGCCATGTTTAGGACATTACCCAAATTGCTGGAGGGTTAACGCCATGTATATGGATTCAGTTGTTGTCGCAGGTATCGTAACGGTATTGCTGATCTTGGGATTCTTCGGGGGGGTTGGCGCGTTCGTTGTTTACGACATCAAGCGTCGCAAGCCGAAAGCCGGTAAGAACGACTCCCATGCACCGGCTAAGCCGGCTTGAACATGCCTGAGAAGTGAAGGTGAAAATTGGCGTCCCCTAGGGGGTTCGAACCCCTGTTGCCGCCGTGAAAGGGCGGAGTCCTAGGCCACTAGACGAAGGGGACGCATCGTTTTCAAAACCTTGCCTCGTCGAGGTGGCGCGTATATTAGGTAAGACTGTTTTATCTGTCAAACAGTTTTTGAAAAAAATTTTGATGCTAACGACGGCTGTTGATGCATAGCTTGAGTTCGCTGGCGAGACTGTCGTAAACCGCATCGGCTCCGTCGGTGCCGTAAAGACTGTAGAGCGGCGATACGATGGACTGATGTGTTTCAGGGAGTTGGGCGCGAACCGCACTTTCCGGCGCTTCCAGCATGGCGGCCATAAGAACCTCATGCCGGACTTTGTTCTCTCCTGCACAGAAGTGGAAGTGTGCTTCGCGGCTACCGCTTTCCGGCACACCGTGTTGCTGATAGACCGCCGTTGCGCAACGGGCAAATTCAACGTTTACCCGTGTGTAGGTCTTGGTCAGGCCCTCGTTATTCACCAGTTCTCCTAACGCTGCGACGCGTGCTGAGGATTCTGCTGTGATCTCTGGCAGCGTCTGCTGCAGCATCTCTTCATCAAAGCCTCTTCCCAGTAATTGAATCACGGTCAGGTACTGGCTGGTAATAAGGCTGCAGGATTCGTAGCTTTGCCGACCGGATGGCTGTTCGGCCTGGGCGTTCATCGCCAGTAGCAGGATGAAACCTGTAGTTATCAAACGGCAAAAACCAGGCATGGCGCTATTCTCGTTATCAGGTCGTTGAGGGGCTGCGGAGGGCACGCACCGGAGATTACCACTCCCCGGACTCGGGGAGTGTGGCAGCGATCTCGATCTTGGTAACCCGCTATGCCTGGGTTAGCGGACTGCGCTTCTGAGGGCTGGCTCCAGATCCGTAAACTCAAATTGGAACTCGCTGTCGAGCAGACGCTCTGGATAGGCTTTTTGCCCGGTCAGCAACAGACGCGACATTTCACCGAGTGCGACTTTCAGGGCTAAGGCGGGGGCTGGCAGTATCGCAGGCCGGGAAAGTACCAGGCCAAGTGTCCGGGTGAATTCGCTGTTGGTAACGGGAGCAGGGCTCACGACATTATAGGCGCCAGCAGCCTGCTCGGTTTCCGCCATCCACAGTAACGCATTGGCTACATCGTTGCGGTGAACCCAGGGCATGTATTGCCTGCCGTTCCCGAGACGACCGCCGAGGCCCAACCGGAACGGAGGAAGCATTCGCTGCAGAAAGCCGCCGGCGGGACCAACGACCAGCCCGGTGCGGGAAAGACAGACTCGCACGCCCTGATCGGCAAGCGCAGTGGCTGCCTGCTCCCAGTCGCGACACAGCTGGTGGGTGAATTCATCGTGGGGTGGGGTATGTTCGGTGACGCGGTGGTCACCCTGGTCTCCGTAAAAGCCAACGGCGGATCCGGAAACCAGCACGGCGGGAAGGTTGGACCAACTGCTGATGCTGTGAATCAGGCGCTCAGTCAGGGCTACCCGGCTATCGCGGATCAGGCGCTTGCGAGCGGCGCTCCACCGCTTGTCAGCGATGCCTTCGCCCGCGAGGTTAAAGACGGTATCAAAGCCCTGGTGGTTGGTGAGCTGGGTAAAAGAAGACAGCGTATCCACCGGCCCGCAGAGGGTTTTGACAACTTCCGGTGGTTGCCGGCTCAGTACCGTGAGCTGGTAGCCGTTCTTATGAAGTACCCGGCAGAGTTTCTGGCCGATGAAGCCAGTGCCGCCGGTAATAAACGCCGTTTTAGCCATGGTCAGGCCTCCAGGGTGTCCTCCACAACGGCTCTGATAGCCAGACCCAGATGCGGATTCTCTCCGATTGGCGGTGATAGATTAATAGTAGCGCTGTATGTCTTCTCAAGCGACCGGATCATGTCCGGAACGTCCTTGCGAAGGTGTCGGCCGGCGGCGAGAAACAGAGGGACCACCACGAATTCACGGCAACCGAGTGCCACAGATTCTGCCACAATCTGTTCAAGGGATGGCTCGCACAGTTCCATATAGGCGATGACCGAGTCGGCAACGCTTTCCAGGGTGGGGGCAGCCAGTGCTTCAAAGGTCTGTCGCCAGTTGTCATCACTGCTGCCGTGTGCCAGTAATACGGTTTTTCGAGACATTGTCATGAAGACTCCGATATTGCGGTAGGCAGACCACAGTCTACAGCTCTCACGAGCGGCTTGACTACAGGTTTGGGGTGAAGGGGAGTAGGGGAAGTAACGGAGGTTGCATGCTTGATTGGCCAGATATACTGGATTTCTGGTTTGGTCCACTGGACGAAGAGGGTATTCCCGATGATTTTCATCGTGGTCGCTGGTTTCATTCAACCCGGAAATTTGACCAGGAAATTCGCCGGCGTTTCCTGTCGCTGGTGGTGGTTGCCGGCGAGGATGGTCTGCTGCACTGGCGTCATACGGGCGCTGGTCGGCTGGCAGAAATTCTGCTGCTTGATCAGTTTACCCGGAATATCCACCGGGGCGGTGCGCTGGCGTTCTCCAATGACCGGTTGTGCCTGCAGCTGTGCAAAGAGGGTCTGAAGGTCGGAGCTGACACCGTTCTGCCTGGCGTGCAGCGGTGTTTCTTCTATCTTCCGCTGCAGCATTCCGAGCGGATCGGAGATCAGGAGTTGGGCGTCGAGTTGTATCAGCAGCTCGTCGCGATGGAGCGAGGTGATCTGGCGCCTTTGCTGGAGGGGTTTCTGGCATCCGCCCGGGATCATCGAGACGTTATTCGTCGATTTGGGCGTTTCCCTCATCGGAACCGTGTTCTGGGTCGGCTGTCCACAGAGGAAGAGCGGGATTACTTGGGGGCCACGGGCAAACGTTTTGGCCAATGATTCAAAAGGTGACGAGTTTTGTCATTTTGAAACTGGGTAACTGATTTTTCCGGCCGTTGGCGCCATAATGTACAAAATCTACGGACACCTAACGTGGGTAAGTGAAATGACAGATGTAAGGAACGAAGACCGAGCTGATCTTCTGGACCAGTGGGAGTCCGAAGACGGATCGCAGTCCGTTCAGTACAGCGGGCGAAAGGCCTTCCGTGCCAAGAGCGAGCAGCGTCGGCTGCAGATTCTTGAGGCGACACTGAGAATTGCCGTCAAGGATGGCATAAGGGCGATTAAGCACCGATCGGTTGCCAAAGAGGCGGGAGTGCCGCTGGCCTCGACCACGTATTACTTCAAGGACATCAACGAGCTGATCAATGATGCCTTTATCCTGTTCGCGGAAAAGTCCCAGGAAGGTATCGATCATTTTTACGCCATGATCAACATGGTGCTTGATGGTACTCCTCCAGAGGCCATGAAGCGTGGCGGCCCCGGCCGGGAGGCGTTGGTTCACCGCCTTGCCAGCATCGTATCGGCTCATCTTTCGGAACAGTTGATGAATCGTCGTGATGCGGTTCTGGCTGAACATGTGTTCCTGATGGAGGCGTTGAGGGATCCTGCGTTGTCCGTACTGGCACGGCAGTATCATGCGTCCTGGGTAACTGGCCTGGAGCGCATGCTGGAGCGGCTGGATTCGCAGTTTCCATTGCAGGATGCGAATATGCTTGTCAGTGTTGGGCTCGGTCTGGGGTATGACGGGTTGCTGTACCAGGATGACTTTGAGGCTCGGATGCTGACCGATAGCGCGGAGCGCTTGCTGGGCTTTGTGATGGGGCTGCCGCAGTGCCCGGAAACCTGTCCGGGACGACAGCAGGGGTAAATATTTTTAAAAAAGTGGTGCGGAGGTGTTGCACATACCAAAAGTGCTCCGTATAATCCGCATCCGTTGTCGCAATGAGCCCACGTAATAGGCTGACGCGACAGGCAAAATGCGGGAATAGCTCAGTTGGTAGAGCACAACCTTGCCAAGGTTGGGGTCGCGAGTTCGAATCTCGTTTCCCGCTCCAAATTCCAGAAAAAACCCAGCCCAGTGGCTGGGTTTTTTCGTTTTCGGACGGCTCATTCATTTCGTTCGGATTCCGCTTCGTTATATCCTCGCTTTCATTGTCTGACGTTAAATCTGAACGCTCACAGGGAGTTGGTCCAATGCAGATCCAGTCGTTGTTCATCTATCCGGTCAAGTCGCTCAGGGGCATTGCGGTGGATACCATGCAGCTGGATGACTTTGGACCACGGGCGGACCGGCGCTGGATGCTCGTCGATTCGGTGAACGGCTTTGTAACCCAGAGAACTCACCCGACGCTGGCCAATATCGGGCTGGAAATGTCGGCCAGTGGCGAGCTGGAGATTGCCGTGCCTGGCTCCGCTCCTGAAGTGCTCAGGCCGGGCACCGTCGAAGTTCGGGTTCGGGTCTGGCAGGACTGGGTTGTCGCCCTTGAGGCCGAGCAGGGGGCTTCTCAGCGAGTCAGCGACTACCTGGGGCAAGAGGTCCGGTTTGTTTATATGCCGGAGACGACGTTTCGTCGCGTCGATACCAGGCGTGTGTTCGAGGAGCGTCGCGTCGGCTTTGCTGATGGCTTTCCGTTTCTTATCGTCAGCGAGGCGTCGCTGAATGATCTCAATGCCCGGCTTGAGGAATCGGTGGATATTCGTCGGTTTCGCCCCAATATCGTAGTGTCCGGTGCGGAGCCGTGGCAGGAAGACCGCTGGGCCGAGTTGCAGGTCGGTGGGCTTCTGTTCCGCCTGGTCAAGCCGTGTTCCCGTTGTGTGATGACTACGGTCAACCCGGATACGGGTGCCAAGGCTGGCAATCTCGAGCCGCTGCGGACACTCGGACATTTTCGCCGGACACCCGATGGGGTGATGTTCGGAATGAATGCTGTTCACAATGGTGAGCCCGGGCAGATTGCCGTTGGCGACCCAATCACGATTATTTAAGGAGTACGGACCCATGCCGCTGTTGATTCTTGATGAGGTGTCCCTGGCCTATGGGATGCATCCATTGCTGGACGGGGCGTCGCTCTCGGTGGACGCCGGCGAGCGGGTCTGTCTGCTTGGGCGCAACGGCGAAGGGAAGTCCACTTTGCTCAAGATCGTCAATGGCGATGTGACGCCGGACGGAGGGCGCGTCAAGCTGGAGGCCGGAGCCCGGCTTGCGGTACTGCCGCAGAATCTGCCCACCGGTGACGAGCGGACAGCTTACGATGTTGTGGCCAGTGCCTTTCGGGAAGCGGGTGAATTGCTGGCGGAATTTCATGCCCTCTCCCAGCAGGCTGATGAGGCGAGTCTGGACCGGATGACCAAGGTACAGGAACGGCTGGAGGCTCTTGATGGCTGGCGACTCGATCAGAAGGTCAATGCGATTCTCAAGCAGTATCAGGTAAACCCGGATGCCCGTCTCAATACATTGTCGGGCGGTTGGCAGCGCCGTGTTCTGCTGGCCGCAGCGCTGGTTTCAGAGCCCGATATCCTGTTACTTGATGAGCCAACCAACCATCTTGATGTTCCGGCGATCAGCTGGCTTGAGGACACCTTGTCGCAGTTCCGCGGGGCCATCCTGTTTGTCAGCCACGACCGGGCCTTTATCCGGCGAATGGCAACTCGTGTGGTTGAGCTTGACCGGGGACAGCTCGTCAGTTTTGCTGCGACGTATGATCGCTACCTTGATCTCAAGGAAAAGGCTCTTGAGGAAGAGGAGCGGCAGAATGCGCTGTTCGACAAGCGCCTCAAGCAGGAAGAGGCCTGGATTCGTCAGGGCATTAAAGCTCGGCGTACCCGCAATATGGGGCGTGTACGGGCGCTCAAGGCCATGCGCGAAGAGCGTCGCTTACGTCGTGACCGAGGGGGTAATGCCTCATTTGTAGTCGAGGATGCCGCCCGCTCAGGCCGGTTGGTGGTCGAAGCCCGGGGAGCAGGGTTTGCCTATCCCGATGGTAAGCGCGTGATTGAGGATATGAATCTGGTCATCATGCGAGGCGACAAGATTGGCCTTATCGGAGAAAACGGCACCGGTAAAACCACCCTGGTGCGTCTCCTGCTGGGAGAATTGCAGCCAACCGAAGGACAGATTCGCCTGGGGACGAACCGGGAAGTGGCGTATTTCGATCAGCTGCGGGGTGAGCTGGAGCTGTCAAAAACCGCGTTGGACAACCTCGCTGAAGGTCGGGAATACATTGAGATTAATGGTCAGCAGAAACATGTCCTCGGATACCTGCAGGAATTCCTGTTCAGTCCGGAGCGGGCGAGGTCGCCGGTCAGTGTCTTTTCCGGTGGTGAGCGAGCGCGTCTGATGCTGGCAAAACTGTTCAGCAAGCCGGCCAATATTCTGGTTCTCGACGAACCCACCAATGACCTGGACGTTGAAACTCTTGAATTGCTGGAATCCCAGTTGGTGCAATTCTCCGGGACGGTACTGGTTATCAGTCATGACCGGGAATTTCTGGATAATGTGGTCTCCGATACTCTGGCGCTGGATGGCTCCGGGGTGGTTCGCGAATATGTCGGTGGTTACACAGATTGGCGTCGTCAGGGCGGGCGTTTCAGTGCGGAGCTGGAAGAGGCCAGCCCTGTACCCGTGAAAAAAACCGAAGCGCCAAAGCCGGCGAAGGCCGAGCCGGCGCTCAGGCCGAAGCCTGCAAAACTCAGTTACAAGTTAAAGCTTGAATTGGAGCAGTTGCCAGGCAAGATTAGTGAGCTGGAAGGGGCGGTTGAAGCCTTGCAGCAGGAAATCGGTGACCCCGAATTCTATACCCGCCCTCAACCGGAAGTGGCGCAAAAGCTGGAGCAGCTTGCGGATACCGAACATCAGCTGGAGTCGACAATCGAACGATGGATGGAATTGGAAGAGCTGGGAAACCCATGAACGTAGGCTATGAATTTGCGCTTGAAGATGGTCGCCGAATTGCGTTTAAGGTTACGGATCAGCCCTCGGGTCATTCGGAAGCGCTACCAGCCTGGACACGGCTGGAGAACTGCCAGTGCTCGAATTGCCCGCTAAGGGCTTCTGATTCAGTCAGTTGTCCGGCGGGGGTTGCCATGCTGCCGGTGGTTGACGCGTTTCAGGCTGAAGATGCATACCAGAACGTTGAAGTCACGGTTACCGACGAGCATCGAAGCTACGTTAAAAAAACCACCCTGGAGGAAGCCCTGCGCTCACTGCTGGGTTTGAAAATGGCAACCAGTGGTTGCCCTGTGCTGTCAGAACTGAAGTCCATGGCGGTTCATCATCTGCCTTTTGCTTCCTCCGATGAATTCATCATGCGCAGTGTGTCCCATTACCTGTTAGAGCAGTATTTTGAGATGCGTCACGGCAAGGATCCTGACTGGATGCTGAAAGGGCTGGTAGAGCGAAATCAACGGCTTCAACTGGTGAATCAGGCGTTGTGGCAGCGCATCCACTCGGTCTGCCGCGGCGACAGTAACCTGAAAGCCTTGCTGAACTTCTTTTCGATGGCATCCAGTGTCAGCGTGTCCCTTGAGAGTCAGTTACGGAAGCTGGAAGCGCGGATTCTGAACGACCAGCCAACATTCTGACGTCCTGAATGTCGGTAGAAAGGCTGCCGGTCAGCGGGAAGGAAGGGCTGGGTGTGCCTGCGCTGCCTGGTCGGGGCAGTCGTGTAACCAAGGTAGTGTCAGCAGGCGCCGAAAGGCGCCTGGTCTCAGGGTTGGCGGTTAGCTGATGCGAACGGCCAGCACATCACATTTTGCCCCGTGCAGCACGCCATTGGCGGTGGATCCAAGCAGAAGCTGGATACCGCTGCGGCCATGGCTGCCAACCACGATAAGGTCAACCCCCCGGTCTTCCTGGAGGCGATGAATTTCGGATTCAGGGCGGCCAACCGTAACGACCTGATTTTCAGTGCTCACCCCGTGGCTGGCTCCGTAGTTTGCCAGTTGCTCCTTTGCGGCAGCATCGAGCTGATCCTGCAGCTCAGTCAGGTCCATGGGTATATCCCCGCCGTAGGCGTAACCCACGGGTTCTACGACATGTGCCAGCACGAGCTCGGCGCCGTGCACTTTGGCGATCTCAGCGGCTTTGTTGATCACTTGGGGTGCTTCTTCGGTCAGATCAATGGCGGCCAGGATCTTTTTGTAACTCGACATCACGAACTCCTTTCTGTTTGTGCCCGAAGGTGGGTGGTCTATGGCTTAACTGTAAGACAGAAAACCGGATAGGTCACTGACGGGCATCAATATTCATCAGAGGGGGTGTGCCGGCAGCGGAGGCTGCCGGGTGGGGAGCAATGCTCAGGCGCTTTGCTGCAGCAGATCGATGGTCGTCGCCAGATCTTCGAGGATGCCCTTGGAGTAGCGGTCAATCACAAACGACACATTGTTCTCGTTGTAATTGATGTAAGAGTTCTTGATAAAGCTCCATTTGGACTTGATCCCCTCAAGCGTTGTTTTGAGGGGGCCGCTGTTCGGTCCGGCGCTCAACTGGCCCAGAAGGTTTTCGAATTGCTGTGCTTTCTGGTCAAGGGGAGTGTCGTCGCTGGAGCCCTGAAAGGTTTGTGAGACAGACATGTTGGAGCGAACGGAATACTTCGCCATCATCTGGGCCATGGTGACGGAGGCCAGTCGAGCAGCCTCAACCTTGTCATTACTGGAAACCTGGCTGCTTTCCAGGGCCTCGTTGTACATGTCGGAGGCGCGGTTATTCAAAATGGCGGCCTGATCGGCCATTTCGGACACCAGGCGCAGGTCGGGGTATCCGCTCTGGCGAACGTCATTGATGTTGAGGCGAACCAGGTTCTTGAACTTATCAAACTCCTGATTGAGGTTCTCGATTTCGCTGGCTGCAAGAACCTCGGCGGTGCTATCAGACACGGTGCTCATCGAAGTGTTTGCGCTGTTGATGGCGGTAACGATCTCGTTCAGGGCATCGGTATTGCCGTCAACCGTAAACCGGTAGTAGGCGTCCAGTGCGACAAAGTTGTTGACGCGGAATTCGTGAAGATTGCTGAGAAAGTCAGCGGCTTCATCCGCCTTGGCGGCAAAGGAGAATGTAAACAGTAGGGAGAGAGCCAGGGAAATGGCCTTTGCCCGGATGTGAAGGTCTTTCATCGGATCAATGCTCCGTTTCTTATTCGATTTTATTATTGTTGCCAGGTGAAGTCCTGTCGCCCACCTCGTCTATCATACGAAGGTGAATCCGATTCCTTGGGTGGGGTTCGCACTCGACGTTAATGTAACTAAGCCCGCCAATCAAGGGCTTTTCCCGGCTGGAGCCGGTTTAAATGTAACGAATTTTTGCCGGTACGTAGCCAAGTTTCAGCGCTTTGTCAGAACTTATCTTTAATAACTTGAAATACAAGAAAACTCTATCCAATTTTTGAGGTATCAGCCATACCTGGGGTGTTTCTTTTGGGACGTAGTGCCCAGAAACAAATTGACAAACGGGCGGATTTTTTTCATCGTGTGACCCTCACGATTCAAACGACTGTATGAATTTTTGAATCGGTTGATCGGGCAGTGACCAAAATCTCGCTGCACAAACAACAGGACGGTACATGTCGAACCGGCCTGCTGGAAGCAGTTCCAAACACAGACTGGAGATCAGTTGATGATTTACGAAGGTAAAGCCATCACGGTTAAAGAGATCGAAGGCGGGATCGCTCAGTTGAACTTTGACTTGCAAGGCGAGTCAGTCAACAAGTTCAATCGTCTTACCATTGAAGAGCTCCGCGCCGCGACCGACAAACTCAAGGAACAGAAAGGTCTGAAGGGTCTGGTTGTCACCAGCTCCAAAGACGCGTTCATTGTCGGCGCCGATATCACCGAATTTACCGAGATGTTTGCAGGCTCAGAAGAAGATCTGGTTGCAAACAACCTCAAAGCCAACGAAGTATTCAACGCCGTTGAAGACCTGCCGTTCCCGACCGTTACTGCCATCAATGGCATGGCTCTGGGTGGTGGTTTTGAAATGTGTCTGGCGACTGATTACCGCGTTATGGACAGCAAGGCCAAAGTTGGTCTGCCGGAAGTCAAGCTGGGTATCTTCCCGGGCTTCGGCGGTACCGTGCGTCTGTCCCGTCTGGTCGGTGTTGATAACGCAGTTGAGTGGATCTGTGGCGGCACCGAGAACCGTGCCGATGCAGCCCTGAAGGTCGGCGCTGTCGATGCAGTGGTTGATTCCGGTAATCTTGTTAATGCCGCTGTTGCCATCATCAACCAGTGCAACGAAGGCAAGCTGGACAACCTGGCGCGCCGCGAAGAGAAGAAGGGCAAGATCAAGCTGAATGCCATGGAAAGCATGATGGCGTTCGAGATCTCCAAGGCGTTCGTTGCCGGCAAAGCTGGCAGGAACTACCCGGCACCGGTTGAAGCGATCAAGGTTATGCAGAAGCATGCAGGCCTGACCCGCGACAAGGCGATCGAAGTCGAAGCCAAGGGCTTCGCCAAGATGGCCAAGACCAATGTGGCTGCCTGCCTGGTTGGCCTGTTCCTGAATGATCAGGAGCTCAAGAAGAAGGCCAAGGCATGGGAAAAGGAAGCCAGTGAAGTCAAACTGGCCGCCGTTCTGGGTGCAGGCATTATGGGTGGTGGCGTAGCCTACCAGTCAGCCCTGAAAGGCACTCCGATCATCATGAAGGACATCAACCAGGCCGGTATCGACCTGGGCCTGAAAGAAGCTAAGACTCTGCTGACCAAGCGCGTAAGCCGCGGCAAGATGAAAGCTGACAAGATGGCTGACGTTCTGAACAGCATCACTCCGGCCCTGAACTACGGCGATTTCAAGAACGTGGATCTGGTGGTTGAAGCGGTTGTCGAAAACCCGAAGGTCAAAGACATCGTTCTGCGTGAGACTGAAGACCAGGTTCGCGAAGACGCCATCCTGACATCCAACACGTCCACGATTTCCATCAACCTTCTGGCCAAAAACCTGAAGCGTCCGGAAAACTTCTGTGGCATGCACTTCTTCAATCCGGTGCACATGATGCCGCTGGTTGAGGTTATCCGCGGTGAGAAGACCAGCGATCGCGCTATCGCGACCACTGTGGCTTACGCCAAGGCTATGGGTAAGACGCCGATCGTCGTCAACGACTGCCCGGGCTTCTTGGTTAACCGTGTACTGTTCCCGTACTTCGGCGGATTTGCCGGTCTCGTACGTGACGGTGCTGACTTCCAGAAAGTCGACAAAGCCATGGAGAAGTTTGGCTGGCCGATGGGTCCTGCCTACCTGCTCGACGTCGTTGGCATGGACACTGCCAAGCACGCCAATGAAGTGATGGCTGAAGGCTTCCCGGACCGGATGAAGGACGAGAACAAGAGCGCCATCGATGTCATGTTCGAGAACGACCGTTACGGTCAGAAGAACGACAAGGGCTTCTACAAGTACGAGCTGGACCGCAAGGGCAAGAAGAAGAAGGTTGTCGATGAAGACACCTACAAGCTGATCGCGCCTGTGGTTCAGGGCCAGAAGGACTTCGACGAGGAAGAAATCGTTGCTCGTATGATGATCCCGCTGTGCCTGGAAACCGTTCGCTGCCTGGAAGACGGCATTGTTGAGGCTGCAGCTGACGCTGACATGGGTCTGATCTTCGGTATCGGTTTCCCGCCGTTCCGTGGTGGTGCCCTGCGTTACATCGACGACATGGGTGTAGACAAGTTCGTCGAGCTGGCAGACAAGTACGCAGATCTGGGTCCGCTGTATCACCCGACCGAGAAGCTGCGTGAAATGGCCAAGAATGGCAAAAAGTTCTTTGGCTAACCCTGAACGAGATTTCCGAACGGAGAAAGATCTATGAGCCTTAATCCGAGAGACGTTGTCGTCGTCGATTGCGTACGGACTCCGATGGGTCGTGCCAAGAACGGCTGTTTCCGCAACGTACGTGCAGAAACACTGTCGGCCGCGCTGATTGACGCACTGTTTGAGCGTAACCCTGAGCTCAATCCGAAAGAAGTTGAAGATGTGATCTGGGGTTGTGTAAACCAGACCAAGGAACAGGGCTTCAACGTTGCACGCCAGATTTCACTGCTGACCCAGATTCCACACGAATCTGCGGCGCAGACCGTGAACCGTCTGTGTGGCTCCGCCATGACTGCAATTCACACCGCAGCCCAGGCAATCATGACTGGCAACGGTGACGTATTTGTGGTCGGTGGTGTTGAGCACATGGGACACGTGCCCATGACTGAAGGCTTCGACCACAACCCTGCGGCATCCAAGTACACTGCCAAGGCTTCCAATATGATGGGCCTGACCGCAGAAATGCTGGCCAAGATGCACGGTATTACCCGTGAGCAGCAGGATGAGTTCGGCGCCCGTTCACACCGTCTGGCTCACGAGGCCACGTTGGAAGGTCGCTTCAAGAATGAAATCGTGCCTATCGAGGGTCACGACGAGAATGGCTTCAAGAAGCTGATCGAAGAAGACGAGACCATCCGTCCTGAGACCACTGCTGAGTCCCTGGGCCAGCTGCGTCCGGCTTTTGATCCGAAGAACGGTACTGTGACCGCTGGTACTTCCTCACAGCTCACCGACGGCGCTGCAGCCATGCTGCTGATGTCCGCTGAGCGTGCAGAAGCGCTGGGGCTGAAGCCGCGTGCCCGTATCGTGAGCATGGCGGTCGCTGGTTGCGATCCCGCGATCATGGGTTACGGCCCGGTTCCGGCGACCAAGAAGGCGCTGAAGCGTGCAGGCCTGAAAGTTGAAGATATCGACTTCTGGGAACTGAACGAAGCGTTTGCAGGTCAGTCCCTGCCGGTCATCAAGGACCTGAAGCTGACGGCTGTGATGAACGAAAAAGTTAACCTGAACGGCGGCGCGATTGCTCTTGGCCATCCGCTGGGTTGTTCCGGTGCCCGAATTTCCACTACGTTGGTTAACGTACTGGAAGCCAAAGGCGGTAAGTATGGTGTTTCCACCATGTGTATCGGCCTTGGTCAGGGTATTGCAACCGTATGGGAACGTCTCTGATACTTGTCAGACACGCGACCAGAAAAAGCCCGGCATTGCCGGGCTTTTTTTGTTTAATGGGTTGTGTTGGATTTCTTGACCCTGTAAAACAGAGCCTCTATATAAAGAGGCGACTAAGATGTGTTTAGTAGTCGCCTGATTTTCCAGCAAGTTTATGATGTGCTGAATATTCGAACGATTTTCGTCAAGGATACAGAACTCCGATATGGGTAAAAGTCTCGTCATAGTCGAGTCGCCAGCGAAAGCGAAGACCATCAACAAATATCTGGGCTCCGATTACATTGTGAAGTCCAGTGTCGGCCATATTCGTGATCTTCCGGTCAGTGGTAGTGGCTCGCAAAGCGACCCCAAGGAACGTGCCAAGCAGGCGGCTCTGACCCGCAAGATGAGCCCTGACGAAAAGGCTGCGTACAAAAAACGCAAAGCCAGGGAGCAATTGGTTGCGCGTATGGGGGTAGACCCGGACCACAACTGGCAGGCCCGTTACGAGGTGCTCCCGGGCAAGGAAAAGGTGGTCAACGAACTCAAGCGTCTGGCCAAATCCGCCGACCACATCTATCTGGCGACGGATTTGGATCGCGAGGGAGAGGCGATCGCCTGGCATCTGCAGGAGACCATCGGTGGCGAGCCGGAAAAGTATCGCCGCGTTGTGTTCAACGAGATCACCAAGCGCGCGATTCAGGCGGCGTTTGAAGAACCGGGGACCTTGGACACCAATCGGGTCAATGCCCAGCAGGCCCGCCGCTTTCTGGACCGGGTTGTGGGTTACATGGTCTCGCCGTTGCTGTGGGCGAAACTCGCCCGCGGGCTGTCAGCCGGCCGTGTGCAATCGGTGGCCGTCAGGTTGATTGTTGAGCGGGAAGGTGAAATTCGGGCCTTTGTCCCGGAAGAGTTCTGGCAGCTTCATGCCGATCTGGGTGCGAAGAATGCTGACAAGCCGGTACGCTTTGAAGTTACCCGTTACGCTGACAAGGCCTATCGGCCGGAAAATGAAAAGCAGAGCCAGGAGCATGTGCAGCGACTGGAGCAGGGCTCATTCCGGGTTGCCAAGCGTGAAGACAAGCCAACCCGGTCACGTCCCAGTGCGCCGTTTATCACTTCGACGCTGCAGCAGGCGGCCAGTAACCGTATGGGCTTTAGCGTCAAGAAAACCATGATGCTGGCTCAGCGCCTCTATGAGGCGGGCTTTATTACCTACATGCGTACCGATTCAACCAATCTGAGTCAGGACGCCGTGACCAGTTGCCGGGAATTCATAGGCAAGCAGTTTGGTGATCGCTATCTTCCCGATCAGCCGAGGGTGTATGGCAGCAAGGAGGGCGCTCAGGAGGCTCACGAGGCGATTCGGCCAACGGATGTCAAGCGAAGGGCGGCGGATATTAGTGGCCTTGAGAAGGACGCTGAGAAGCTCTATGACCTCATCTGGCGTCAGTTCGTGGCCTGCCAGATGGCTGATGCCGAATTCCTGAGCACGTCCATCGCCGTAGCTAACGGTGACTATGAGCTGCGCACCCGTGGCAGGATCATCAAGTTCGATGGTTTCCTTAAAGCTGCTCCCCAATCATCCAAGAAAGATGAAGATGTTGCGTTGCCGGATATTCAGGTGAACGAAGAGCTGACGCTCGCGAAGCTTGATCCTACTCAGCATTTCACCAAGCCTGCTCCACGTTACACCGAAGCCAGCCTGGTTAAAGAGCTTGAAAAGAAAGGGATTGGTCGGCCATCCACCTACGCATCCATTATTTCGACCATCCAGGATCGGGGTTATGTGCGGTTGCAAAATCGCCGGTTCTACTCCGAAAAGATGGGCGATATCGTTACCGAACGGCTGACTGAGTCGTTTGAAGACCTGATGAATTACGATTTCACTGCCAAGCTCGAAGAAGAGTTGGATGATATTGCCGAAGGTGAGATTGAGTGGAAGGCCGTATTGAATGGCTTCTACACCAATTTCAGCAAGCGTCTTGAAGTGGCGGGGCAGGATGGCAGCGACGGTATGCGCGGAAATACGCCGACCGAGACCGATATCCCATGCCCGTCCTGTGAGCGTCCGATGCAGATCCGGGTTGCCAGTACCGGTGTGTTTCTTGGCTGTTCCGGTTATGCCTTGCCGCCCAAAGAGCGTTGCAAAACCACGATCAACCTGGTGTCCGGTGATGAGGTGGTCAGCGCAGATGATGATGTCGAAGGGGAGGGTGAATCCCGTCTCCTCAGGATGAAGCGCCGCTGTCCGAAGTGCGGAACGGCGATGGACAGCTACCTTGTCGACGAGAAGCGTAAGCTGCACGTGTGTGGTAATAACCCTGATTGTTCGGGCTATGAGGTCGAGCAGGGCAGCTTCCGGATCAAGGGTTATGAAGGGCCGACACTGGAGTGCGACAAATGCGGCTCAGAGATGCAGCTCAAGACCGGTCGTTTTGGCAAATACTTCGGTTGTACCAATGAGGAGTGCAAGAATACCCGCAAGCTGTTGAAGAGCGGTGAGCCTGCGCCCCCTAAAATGGACCCGGTGCCGATGCCGGAGCTGCAATGTCAGAAAGTCGATGATACATACATCCTGAGAGATGGTGCGTCCGGGCTGTTCCTGGCGGCGAGCAAGTTCCCGAAAAATCGCGAAACCCGTGCGCCTCTTGTCAGCGAATTGTTGCCGCACAAGGACGAAATTGATCCGAAGTATGCTTTCCTGATGAAGGCGCCGGTCAAGGATCCAGATGGCAATCCGGCGGTTGTGCGTTATAGCCGGAAGACCAAAGAGCAGTACGTGATGAGCGAGAAGGATGGTAAGGCGAGCGGTTGGACAGCCTACTATCAGGGCGGGAAGTGGGTCCAGAATCGCTGACCCGGCGTTCCGTTCACAAAAAGCCCGGATGCATGAATGTGCTCCGGGCTTTTCGCTTTTTAGCGGTGTCAGGCGGCTGCTGAGGCTGCGTCTTTCATGGTGCCCGCCAGCAAGGTATAAGTCTTGACCCAGGCGTCTTTGCAGTCAGGGGTGAAGTCGTCGCCGAGGCCCTGCTCAAGGGTCCAGATCAAGGCGTTGCCGACCGTGTCGTAATCGCCGTCTTTCACGCCATAGTTGTTGTGGCGTTCGCCCAGACTCTGTACGGCAGGGACCAGGTCATCAAGGCGGCCGAGGCTGTTAACCGCAAGCCCGATCATTTTCATCAGTTTTTTGCCCTGTTCCTCCATGCTGCCTTTGAACAGGGGCTTCAGGGAAGGGTCCAGTTCAAACAGTTTCTGGTAGAACATGGCGGCGGCCTGGTCGGCAATCGGGGCGACTTTGGCAAAGGATTGCTGGACGAGTGCGATTTGTTGTTCGTTCATGGATAGGCTCTCTCGGGTCGGGGCAGATGGGCGTGTCGTTGGCGGCCGGTTGGTTGACCATACCTGACTAGAGTAGCGCCTTTTCCTGTAACGGTTTTCGCGTTGTGTATCGGTTGTGTATATATTTTGAGTGGTTCTTTTGTTGCCGGGGACGGCAAGGGGGGGCGTGACGCCCTGAGGCGCCACCAGAGGCACGGCCGGGGGTCAGTGCGTGCGAAGGCGCTGAATCAGCGCTGAGGTGTCCCAGCGCCGCCCTCCCATGGCCTGAACGTCGCCATAGAACTGGTCAACCAATGCGGTGACCGGAAGGCTGGAGTGGTTACGGCGGGCCTCCTCCAGGCAGATTGCGAGATCCTTGCGCATCCAGTCTACGGCAAAGCCATGTTCGAACTCGCCCTCAATCATCGTCGCTGAGCGGTTTTCCATCTGCCAGGACTGAGCGGCACCCTTGGAAATCACATCAATCACTTTGCTGACATCAAGGCCTGCGTTTTCTGCAAAGTGAATGGCTTCTGACAGGCCTTGTACAAGGCCGGCGATGGCAATCTGGTTGACCATCTTGGTTCTCTGTCCGGCACCGACCGGTCCCATGAGATTGACCGCGCGGGCGTAGCAGTCGAGCATTGGTTTGGCGGCGTTGTAGGCCTGGGTATCGCCTCCGCACATGATGGTCAGCTGGCCGTTCTCAGCCCCTTGTTGTCCGCCTGAGACCGGCGCGTCGATGAATGCCTGGCCCTTTTCTCTGGCCACGCCTGCGAGGCGCTCCGCAACGCCAGCAGACGCGGTGGTGTGGTCTACCAGTATGCAGCCTTCCGGTGCATTGGCGATGATTCCCTGTGGTCCTTCATAAACGCCGATCAGGTCCGGATCGGCGCCAACGCAGGTCATCACCACTGCTGCTCCGGCCACCGCCTGCGCAATCGATTCAGCAGCAGTGCCTGGGTATGCCTGTGCCCACTGTTGTGCCTTTGCCGGAGAACGGTTCCAAACGGATACCTGATGACCTGCTTGCGCAAGGTGTCCAGCCATCGGGAAGCCCATAACGCCCAGGCCAATGAATGCAATTTTTGTTGTCATGATCCGTCCCCTGAAAGAGCGGTGAGATAGCGGTCTGCTCCGTATGATCGCAGAAGGGGCTGAATTTACAAGGTCGACAAGGGTAGGGTGGTGTTTGCAGAGGGCGGGCCAAAAAAAGGGCCGCTGAAGGCGGCCCCTTTAATTTGCAGCTGCTGATGCAGCCACCGGACTTACTTCTTCGGGTAATCGCGGGAATCAGAGCCGGTATACAGCTGGCGCGGACGCCCGATACGGTAGTCGCCGCTGACCATTTCGTTCCAGTGGGAGAACCAGCCGATGGTCCGGGACATCGCGAAGATGACCGTGAACATGGAGGTCGGGATACCCATGGCCTTGAGGATGATGCCGGAGTAGAAGTCTACGTTCGGGTACAGTTTACGCTGCACGAAGTATTCGTCTTCCAGGGCAATGGTTTCGAGACGCTGGGCGATTTTCAGCAGGGGATCGTTCTCCAGGCCGAGCTCTTTCAGAACTTCGTGGGCGGTTTCGCGCATGACTTTGGCGCGAGGATCGAAGTTCTTGTAGACGCGGTGGCCGAAGCCCATCAGGCGGAACGGGTCTTCCTTGTCTTTCGCCTTGGCTACGAACTCCTCGATGCGGGATTCGTCGCCGATTTCTGCCAGCATGTCCAGTACCGCTTCGTTGGCTCCGCCGTGAGCAGGCCCCCAGAGAGCTGCGATGCCGGAAGCAATGCAGGCGTAGGGGTTGGCGCCAGTGGAGCCGGCCAGACGTACGGTGGAGGTGGAAGCGTTCTGCTCGTGATCTGCGTGGAGGATGAAGATCTTATCCATGGCCTTGGCCAGGACAGGGTTCGGTTTGTACTCCTCACAAGGGGTGCCGAACATCATGTACAGGAAGTTTTCAGCGTAGGACAGATCGTTACGCGGGTACATGAAGGGCTGGCCGTTGGCGTACTTGTAACACCAGGCCGCGATGGTCGGCATCTTGGCAACCAGGCGGTGCGCGGTAATTTCACGCTGGTGGGCGTCATTCACATCCATCTGATCATGGTAGAAGGCAGACAGGGCGCCTACTACGCCGCACATGATGGCCATCGGGTGAGCGTCACGACGGAATCCGTGGAAGAAGTTGCGCATCTGATCATGCAGCATGGTGTGGTTCTTCACGGTGTCGTGGAAGCGCTTGTTCTCTTCTGCTGTTGGCAGTTCGCCGTTCAGCAGCAGGTAGCAGACTTCAAGGTAGTCCGAGCTTTCTGCCAGCTGTTCAATCGGGTAGCCCCGGTGCAGGAGAACGCCTTTGGCGCCATCAATGTAGGTGATCTGGGATTCACACGCCGCCGTTGACACGAATCCTGGGTCGTAAGTGAAGACGCCTTCCTGAACGAGGCCTCGTACATCAATGACATCCGGGCCTACAGTGCCTGAATAAACTGGTAGCTCAATGGACTTGTCACCCACCGAAAGCGTTGCTTTCTTGTCGGTCATGGTGCTCTCCTATTTATCAGCATTTTGAATGCGCGGGAAGGCGCGTATTATGGCAAAACAGGCGGCAAAATATAGGGTGTTGGCTTTTTTTGTCAATGGAGGAGCGAATAAAAGGTTTAAAATCAGAGTGTGCTTTTCCTGTCTGAGTGCTTGCAAGTGGGTCTTCCGAATTGATGTGCCGGACTAATTAATTAGTCAAACGGGGACCTTTGTGCCCTGATTTTCAGGGGGTTTGGCACGTTGCAGGTTTGTAATTCCCATGGCCACTCCTTATAATCCGTAGCCCGGAATAGGGGATACACCAATCCAATGCGCCTGCAACGACGTCTGCGTGCGGTGGTTTCTCTCCCTCCAGAGCCAATCGTGTTACGGCTTCGTTTCAACGCGACAAACAGACACGACAATCCTTACATACCAACCATCCGCCCCCGGTTTCGTCCGGACGCGCGGAGCAAAGAGAGAGTGTGAGAGCGCTGTGAATAGCAAACGACCAGTTAATCTCGATCTCGGCAAGTTTCATTTTCCACTGCCAGCCATCACGTCAATCCTGCACCGGGTCAGCGGCATCATCATCTTCGTAGGTGTTGCCTTCCTGTTGTACGGCCTTGATGTTTCCCTTTCCGGGGAAGAAGGCTTCGCTCGTGTTAGTGAACTGCTGGACGGCTTCCTTCCGAAGTTGATCATCTGGGGCATCCTGTCCGCCTTGTTGTACCACCTGGTAGCTGGCATCAAGCATCTGCTCATGGATATGGGTATTGGTGAAGATCTTGAAAGCGGCCGCCTCGCCGCAAAAGCCACCCTCGTGGTTTCCGTCATTCTCATCGTTCTGGCAGGAGTCTGGGTATGGTAAGCAGCGTAACTAACCTCGGTCGCAGTGGCGTCTATGATTGGCTCATTCAGCGTGTCACCGCCTATGTGCTCGCACTCTATACCATCTTCCTGCTCGGCTTCGCGCTGACCACCGATGTGAACTATGACTCCTGGTCCGCACTGTTCGGTCAGACCTGGTTCCGTATCTTCAGTCTGCTGGCGCTCCTTTCTCTCGGCGCCCATGCCTGGGTAGGGCTGTGGACTGTTACGACTGACTACATTAAGGCAACTCTGCCGCGTTTCCTGGTTCAGGCGGCTTGCGGGTTGGCGATGTTTGTCTATGTCGCCTGGGGTGTTCAGATTCTTTGGGGGCTTTAATAGATGGCTAATATCAAAACCATTTCCTACGATGCCATTGTGATCGGTGGCGGCGGTGCAGGCATGCGTGCTGCACTGCAGTTGACCGAGTCAGGCGTAAAGACTGCCTGTGTCACAAAAGTATTTCCGACCCGTTCGCACACCGTTTCCGCCCAGGGTGGTATTACTTGTGCGATCGCCAGTGCAGACCCCAACGACGATTGGCGCTGGCACATGTACGATACCGTCAAGGGTTCCGACTACATCGGAGACCAGGACGCGATCGAGTACATGTGTTCTGTAGGTCCTCAGGCGGTATTTGAGCTTGAGCACATGGGGCTGCCATTCTCCCGTACCGAGCAGGGTCGCATCTATCAGCGTCCGTTCGGTGGTCAGTCCAAGGACTTCGGTAAGGGTGGTCAGGCTGCCCGTACCTGTGCTGCTGCTGACCGTACCGGTCACGCACTGCTGCACACTCTGTATCAGGCTAACATCAAGGGTGGCACCACTTTCCTGAACGAGTGGTACGCTGTTGATCTGGTCAAGAATGCCAAGAATCAGGTGGTCGGTGTTGTTGCTATCGACATCGAATCCGGTGAGGTGGCTTACATCAAGGCTCAGGCTACTGTGCTGGCAACCGGCGGTGCCGGTCGCATCTACTCCTCTACCACCAATGCCCTGATCAACACCGGTGACGGTATTGGTATGGCCTTGCGTGCAGGCTTCCCGGTTCAGGACATGGAAATGTGGCAGTTCCACCCCACAGGCATCCACGGTGCCGGTGTGCTGGTAACTGAAGGTTGCCGGGGTGAGGGTGGTTACCTGATCAACTCCGAAGGCGAGCGATTCATGGAGCGCTACGCGCCCAACGCCAAAGACCTTGCGGGTCGTGACGTTGTTGCTCGCTCCATGGTTCTGGAAATTCTTGAAGGTCGTGGCTGTGGTCCTGACAAGGATCACGTTCTGCTCAAGCTGGACCATCTGGGTGAGGAAACGCTCAACCTGCGTCTGCCGGGTATCTGTGAGCTTTCCAAGACCTTTGCCCACGTCGATCCTGTCAAGGCTCCGGTTCCTGTGGTTCCGACCTGTCATTACATGATGGGTGGTCTGCCGACCAACATCGGTGGTCAGGTTCTGAGTCAGGATGAGAGCGGTCAGGACACCGTTGTAGAAGGTTTGTTCGCCTGTGGTGAAGCGGCCTGTGTATCCGTACACGGTGCCAACCGTCTCGGCGGCAACTCTCTGCTTGATCTGGTTGTCTTCGGTCGTGCGGCTGGCCTGCACATTGAGCAGATGCTGCGCGAAGGCTTTGGTACTGACGACGCGACAGAAGAAGACATCGATCGCGCCATGGCGCGCCTGACCCGTCTTGACGCCGCTGCGGATGGTGAAGACGTTGCTGAGGTTCGTAAGGACCTGCAGAACTGCATGCAGCTGTACTTCGGTGTATTCCGTGACGGTGAAAGCATGGAGAAGGGTCTGGCCATGCTCAAGGAAATCGGTGAGCGTGTTCGCAAGACCAAGCTGGCTGATCAGAGCAAGGCGTTCAATACCGCGCGTATTGAGGCTCTTGAGCTGGATAACCTCTACGAAGTGGCATTTGCGACAGCCGTTTCGGCCATCGAGCGTAAGGAAAGTCGCGGTGCTCACGCCCGTAACGACTTCACCGAGCGTGACGATGACAACTGGCTGAAGCACTCGCTTTACTTCCCGCTCGAACAGCGGGTCGGCAAACGCGATGTTAACTTTGCTCCGAAAACGGTCGACACATTCGAGCCGAAGATTCGGACGTATTAAGGGGAGATTCAGTCAATGTTGGTAAGCATCTATCGTTATAACCCGGACACCGACAATGCGCCCTACATGCAGGACGTTGAGCTGGAACTTCCGGAAGGTAAGGATCTGATGATCCTTGACGTACTGGCGTTGTTGAAAGAGAAGGATCCGACGCTTGCCTATCGTCGCTCCTGTCGTGAAGGGGTTTGTGGCTCCGACGGCATGAACATGAACGGCAAGAATGGTCTGGCCTGTATCACACCGGTTTCCCAGGTCGTCAAGAGTGGCAAGCTGGTTCTGCGTCCTCTGCCGGGCCTGCCGGTCATTCGCGATCTGGTGATTGACATGAGCCTGTTCTACAAGCAATACGAAAAGGTTCAGCCATACCTGGTCAACAGCAATCCGGCACCTGCGATTGAGCGTCTGCAGTCTCCGGAAGAGCGTGAGAAGCTGGACGGTCTGTACGAGTGTATTCTCTGTGCATGCTGTTCGACGTCCTGCCCGTCTTTCTGGTGGAACCCGGACAAGTTCATTGGTCCTGCGGGCCTGTTGCAGGCTTACCGCTTCCTGGCGGATAGCCGTGACACGGCTCAGGCAGAGCGCCTCGCAAACCTGGATGATCCGTTCAGTGTATTCCGCTGCCGCGGAATCATGAACTGCGTCAGCGTGTGCCCGAAAGGTCTGAACCCCACAAGGGCAATCGGCCATATCCGGAACCTGCTGCTGCAACGGGCGACCTGAGCAGCAACGGCGTAATACTGGCTATACTGTTCTGAAATCGCCAGCACCCTGAATAAAGTCCTGCAAAGGGGCGGGACTTTCAACTAATGGCTTATGGTCAAAGGTAGTAAAAGGGTGCAAGCTACGGAAGCCGTGACGAGGGCTTAAAAGGCAACTGTCACGGCTTTACTTAGTATAAAAACCACGAGGGAACGGAAAACATCCGTGCTGTCTGTGGTGGCTACAGTCGATCGCGTAGAAACCCGTATTGACTGTGCAATACCCCTGGCCGACCATAGATAGCTCCCCGCACCAGCCCAAGGTGAGCTATTCAAAATGCATGAAAGCATAATGGAGCAGTTATGGCAGACTTCCCATCTTCAGGGAGGTAATCTTGCCTATGTTGAAGAGCTTTTTGAAACCTACCTGACTGATCCCAATGCCGTCCCAGAAGAGTGGCGTAGCTATTTCGACAAGTTGCCCAGTGTCGATGGCAATCAGGGTCCCGATGTCGCCCATTCTTCTATCCGCGAACAGTTCGAGCACATTTCACGCAATCAGCGTGCACTGTCTACCGGTGGCGTTCCCGCAAGTGCTACATCCGACGCAGACAAGAAACAGATTCGTGTATTGCAGCTGATCAATGCGTTCCGTTTTCGGGGCCACCAGCAAGCACAACTCGATCCGCTTGGCGTACTGGTTCGTCCCCCGGTTGAGGATCTCAGTCTTTCATTCCACGAGCTTTCAGAAGCCGACCGTGATCTGGAATTCCAGACAGGCTCGCTGAATTTCGGCGCCGAAACGATGAAACTTGGCGACATCGCTGACGGTCTGCGCGAAACCTATTGCAGCAGCATCGGTGCTGAATACATGCACGTGGTTGATACCCGAATCAAACGCTGGTTCCAGCGTCGTATGGAACCGGTTCGTTCCAGGCCCGAGTATGAAGCTGACACACGTCGCCACCTGCTTGAGCGACTGACAGCGGCAGAAGGTCTGGAAAAGTATCTGGGTTCCCGTTACCCCGGTGTCAAACGGTTTGGTCTGGAGGGTGGCGAAAGCCTGATTCCTTGTCTGGACGAACTGATTCAGCGTGCCGGTAGCTACGGTGCCAAGGAAATCGTGCTCGGCATGGCCCACCGTGGTCGTCTCAACGTTCTGGTTAACACCCTGGGTAAGAACCCGAAAGAACTGTTTGACGAGTTCGAAGGCAAGAAGCTGGCTGACTTCGGTTCCGGTGACGTCAAGTATCACCAGGGCTTCTCGTCCAACGTGATGACGACCGGCGGCGAGGTTCACCTGGCTCTGGCATTTAACCCCTCCCACCTTGAGATCGTGTCGCCAGTGGTTGAAGGCTCCGTGAGAGCTCGTCAGACCCGCCGGGACGATACCGATGGCAGTCAGGTTCTTCCGATTATCATGCATGGAGATGCGGCCTTTGCCGGTCAGGGCGTGGTCATGGAGACATTCCAGATGTCCCAGACCCGTGGCTACGGTGTTGGTGGCACGATCCATATCGTGATCAACAACCAGGTTGGCTTCACCACCAGCAAGCAGGAAGACGCGCGTTCTACTGAATACTGTACCGATGTTGCCAAAATGGTTCAGGCGCCGATTCTGCACGTCAATGCGGATGACCCTGAAGCGGTCCTGTTTGCCAGCCAGATGGCGATGGACTACCGCAACGAGTTCAAGAACGACGTGGTCATCGATCTGGTTTGCTACCGTCGCCGAGGCCACAACGAGGCCGACGAGCCTTCCGCCACCCAGCCGATCATGTACGACAAGATCCGCAAGCTGAAAACCACCCGTGAGCTGTACGCGAACCGGTTGATTGAAGCGGGTGTTATCAGTGCTGACGAAGCCAAGCAGATGGAGCTCGAGTACCGCGACGCTCTGGATGAAGGCGAGCACGTGGTTAAGTCGCTGGTCAAAGAACCCAATACCGAGCTTTACGTTGACTGGGCACCTTACCTTGGTCACGAGTGGACGGCGAAGTGCAAGACCAGCGTGGTGCTGAAGACTGTTCAGCGACTGGGCAAGAAGCTTTCCCAGGTTCCCGAAGGTTTTGCGGTTCAGCGTCAGGTCTCCAAGATCATTGATGACCGCAGCAAGATGACAGCCGGCGCACTGCCCATCAACTGGGGTTACGGTGAAGTGATGGCCTATGCCACGCTGCTGAATGAAGGGCACCCGATTCGTCTGACTGGTCAGGACGTGGGGCGGGGGACTTTCTCGCACCGTCACGCCGTGCTGCATAACCAGAAAGACGGCTCAACCCACGTAGCCCTGCAGCAATTGTCAGAAAAACAGCCTTACTTCGATATCTATGACTCGCTGCTTTCAGAAGAAGCGGTCATGGCCTTTGAATATGGCTATTCCACCACCACGCCCAATGCACTCATTGTCTGGGAAGCCCAGTTCGGTGACTTTGCCAACGGCGCTCAGGTGGTTATTGATCAGTTCCTCACCAGCGGTGAGCACAAGTGGGGACGTCTGTGTGGTCTGACCCTGCTGTTGCCCCATGGTTATGAAGGTCAGGGACCAGAACACAGTTCGGCTCGTATGGAGCGTTTCCTGCAGCTGTGCGCTGAGCACAACATTCAGGTCTGCGTTCCGACCACGCCGGCGCAGGTGTTCCACATGCTGCGTCGTCAGGTTAAACGCCCGCTGCGTAAGCCGCTGGTTGCGATCACGCCGAAGAGCCTGCTCCGTCACAAGGAAGCCATTTCCAGCCTGGACGACCTGACGGAAGGTACCTTCCAGACGGTATTGCCGGAAATTGAAGCGTCCGATCCGAAGAAAGTGACCCGGATGATTCTTTGTAGCGGCAAGGTCTACTACGATCTGCTTGAGAAGAAGAAAACAGATGAACGCGAGGATGTGGCTATAGTTCGACTTGAACAGCTGTACCCGTTCCCTGCGGACGATCTGGATGAAATTCTGGCGCAACACACCAAACTGAAGCATGTTGTCTGGTGTCAGGAAGAGCCGATGAACCAGGGTGCCTGGTACTGTAGTCAGCACCACATGAGAAACGCTCTGACTCGCCTGAATCCGAAGCTATATCTCCAGTATGCCGGTCGCGAAGCATCTGCGGCTCCTGCTTGTGGACACACCTCTGTCCATATTGAGGAGCAGAAGAAGCTGGTGAACGACGCGTTTGAAATCTGACGAGCTACCGAACTTAAGGAACAGAGATGTCAATTGAGATTAAAGCCCCCGTATTTCCAGAGTCGGTCGCTGAGGGCACTGTAGCGACCTGGCACAAGCAGCCTGGTGAAGCCTGTTCTCGTGACGAGCTGATTGTCGATATTGAGACAGACAAGGTGGTCCTCGAAGTTGTTGCACCTGCTGATGGTGTGATTGAAGAAGTTATCAAGGGTGAAGGCGACACCATTGAAAGCGGCGAAGTTATTGCCCGCTTCAAGGAAGGTGCCGCTGCGGCGCCGGCCGCCGCCAAGGCAGAGCCAGCTCCGGAAGCTGCAGCAGCACCTGCGGCGGCATCAGCCGATGCGGTACTGAGCCCGGCAGCCCGCAAGCTTGCCGAAGAGAAGGGCGTTGATGCGTCTGCCGTCAAAGGCACCGGAAAGAGCGGTCTGGTTACCAAGGAAGACGTTCAGAATCACATTGACGGCCAGAAGTCCGCAGCGCCCGTAGTTCCCGCTGCTGCACCTGCGCCGCAAGTTGCACTGGCCGCCGGCGAGCGCCCGGAGAAGCGGGTAGCGATGACCCGTCTGCGTGCAAGCATTGCCAAGCGTCTGGTGAGTGCACAGCAGAATGCGGCCATGTTGACCACCTTCAACGAGGTCAACATGAAGCCGCTGATGGATCTGCGAAAGCAGTACAAGGACGGCTTCGAGAAGCGTCACGGCATCAAGCTCGGTTTCATGTCACTGTTCGTCAAGGCAGCTACCGAGGCGCTCAAGCGTTTCCCGATGGTGAACGCGTCTATCGACGGCAATGACATTGTTTATCATGGCTATCAGGATATCGGCGTTGCCGTGTCCAGCGATCGGGGCCTGGTGGTACCGGTCTTGCGTGATACCGATGCCATGGGTCTGGCTGATGTCGAGAAGAAAATCGTCGAATATGGCACCAAAGCCCGCGACGGTAAGCTTGGTATTGAGGAAATGACCGGCGGAACTTTCACCATCTCTAACGGTGGTGTATTCGGCTCTCTGATGTCCACCCCGATCCTTAACCCGCCACAGACGGCCATCCTGGGTATGCACAAGATCCAGGAGCGTCCGATGGCGGTGAACGGTGAAGTGGTTATTTTGCCGATGATGTATCTGGCTCTGTCATACGATCACCGTATGATCGACGGCAAAGAAGCTGTCCAGTTCCTGGTAGCCATCAAGGAAATGGTCGAAGACCCGGCGCGCATTCTGCTGGACGTCTGAATCTGTCACTCATCGAATCAGTAAACAGGATAAAACATGTCTGATAAGTACGACGTTATCGTCATTGGTGCGGGTCCAGGTGGGTATGTTGCGGCCATCAAAGCTGCTCAGCTGGGTCTGAAAACTGCCTGTGTTGAATACTGGACCTCAGCAGAGGGCAAACAGGTTCTGGGTGGCACCTGTCTGAACGTGGGCTGTATTCCGTCCAAGGCCCTGCTGGAGGTTTCCCACAAGTACGAGGAAGCCAGCGAGCACTTTGCGGAGCAGGGTATTGAAGCCCAGGGTGTTGAGATCAACATCGCCAAGATGATGGAACGTAAGAGTGGCATTGTTAATCAGCTGACGGGCGGTATTGCCCAGCTGTTCAAGGCCAACGGCGTCACTTCCATCCACGGTCGCGGCCGTCTGCTGGCGAATCGTCAGGTTGAGGTCACTGATGGTGATGGCAAAGTCACTGTCTACGAGGCTGAAAATGTCATCATTGCCACGGGTTCTACTCCGGTAGAGATTCCGCCGGCACCGCTGAAGGAAGGCTTCATTGTCGATTCCGAGGGTGCCCTGGAATTTGACGAAGTGCCCAAGCGTCTGGGTGTCATCGGTGCTGGTGTGATCGGCCTTGAGCTGGGTAGTGTTTGGGCCCGTCTGGGTTCTGAAGTCACTATCCTTGAAGCCCAGGACACGTTCCTGCCTGCGGTTGATCAGCAAGTGGCGAAAGATGCGCTGAAGCAGTTCAAGAAGCAGGGCCTGAACATCAACCTGAAGGCTCGTGTTACCGGCACTTCGGTCAAGCGCAATCTGGTCTACGTTAACTACGAAGATACCAAGGGTGAGCAGGAGCTGAAGGTCGACAAGCTGATCGTTGCTGTTGGTCGTCGTCCCAACACCGACAACCTGCTTGAGGCCGACACCGGTGTGAATCTGGACGAGCGTGGCTTCATCTTTGTTGATGAAAACTGTCAGACCAACGCTCCTGGCGTATGGGCGGTCGGTGATGTAGTGCGCGGACCGATGCTGGCGCACAAGGCATCTGAAGAAGGTGTGATGGTTGCTGAGCGCATTGCCGGTCACAAGCCGCAGGTCAACTACGACTGCATCCCGAGCGTTATCTATACCGCACCGGAAGTGGCTTGGGTGGGCAAGAGCGAAGAGCAGCTCAAGTCTGAAGGCGAGGCCTACAAAGTGGGCACCTTCCCATTCGCGGCGAATGGTCGTGCGATGGCGGCCAACGCAGCATCCGGTCTTGTGAAGATCATCGCTGACGAAAAAACCGATCGTATCCTCGGCTTCCATGTCAGTGGTCCGCAGGCTTCCGAGATCGTTGCCCAGGGCGTTATTGCCATGGAGTTCGGCTCCACCGCTGAAGATCTGGCTTTGACCTGCTTTGCGCATCCGACTCTGTCTGAGTCCGTGCACGAAGCGGCACTGGGTGTGAATGGCGGTGCGATCCATATCGCTAACCGTCGCAAGAAGAAGTAACGCAGTCATGAGAGCAGGGGCGCCAATGTGGGCGCCCCGTTGCCATAAGGTGGTAGCTTTCTGGCGCGCTATGGCGTACTGAGGTGATCCCCGGTATGTCGAACGGAATTCGCAGTTGGCGGATTCAAATTCCGTACGTGGTTATCCTCCATCAATAACGGGACAAAAAACTATGAATTTGCACGAATATCAGGGCAAGCAGCTGTTCGCTGAATATGGCTTGCCTGTATCCAAGGGCATTGCCTGTGATACACCAAAAGAAGCGGCTGCGGCTGCTGACGAAATCGGCGGAGATGCCTGGGTTGTCAAGGCTCAGGTACACGCGGGTGGTCGCGGCAAGGCTGGCGGTGTGAAGCTGGTCAAGAGCAAAGACGAGATTCGCGAGTTCGCAGAGCACTGGCTGGGCAAAAACCTGGTCACCTACCAGACGGACGAAAATGGTCAGCCGGTTAGCAAGATTCTTGTTGAGTCCCTCACTGACATCGATCAGGAACTCTACCTGGGCGCTGTTGTTGATCGCAGCACCCGCAGCATCGTTTTCATGGCCTCCACTGAAGGTGGCGTGGAAATCGAAAAGGTAGCGGAAGAAACTCCGGAGAAGATTCTCAAGGCAAGCATCGATCCGCTGGTCGGCGCTCAGCCTTATCAGGGTCGTGAGCTGGCGTTTAAACTCGGCCTGGAAGGCAAGCAGGTTGGCCAGTTCACCAAGATTTTCCTGGGTCTGGCAAAGCTGTTTGAAGACTACGATCTGGCTCTGCTCGAGATCAACCCTCTGGTTATCACCCCGGCGGGCGACCTCCACTGCCTCGACGCAAAGATCAATGTGGACGGCAACGCTCTGTACCGTCAGAAGAAAATCCATGAAATGCACGATCCTTCCCAGGAAGATCAGCGCGAAGCCGACGCTGCCAAGTGGGAGCTGAACTACGTAGCTCTTGAAGGCAACATCGGTTGCATGGTTAACGGCGCAGGCCTTGCCATGGGCACCATGGATATCGTCAAGCTGCACGGTGGCCAGCCGGCCAACTTCCTGGACGTAGGTGGCGGTGCGACCAAAGAGCGCGTTACCGAAGCGTTCAAGATCATCCTGTCTGACGATGCTGTACAGGCAGTTCTGGTCAACATCTTCGGTGGTATTGTCCGTTGCGACATGATTGCTGAGGGTATTATCGGTGCGGTTAAGGAAGTTGGCGTCAAGGTACCGGTCGTGGTTCGCCTCGAAGGTAACAACGCTGAACTGGGTTCCAAAGTGCTCGCAGAAAGCGGCCTGAACATCATCGCTGCAACCAGCCTGACGGATGCTGCTGAGCAAGTCGTTAAAGCTGCGGGAGGTAAGTAATGAGCGTCCTGATCAACAAAGATACCAAAGTCATCTGCCAGGGTTTCACCGGTGCACAGGGCACCTTCCACTCCGAGCAGGCTATCGAATACGGCACTCAGATGGTTGGTGGCGTTAGCCCCGGCAAAGGCGGAACCACCCATCTGGGTCTGCCTGTGTTCAACACCGTTCGTGACGCCGTAGAGGCTACCGGTGCTCAGGCGACTGTTATCTACGTTCCTGCGCCGTTCTGTAAAGATGCCATCATCGAAGCGGCAGATGCCGGTATCGAGCTGATCGTCTGTATCACCGAAGGTATTCCTACCATCGACATGCTGTACGCCAAAGAGTACGTCGATCGTAAGGGTGTGCGTATGATCGGTCCGAACTGTCCGGGTGTGATCACTCCGGGTGAGTGCAAGATCGGTATCATGCCGGGCCATATTCACAAGCCGGGCAAGGTGGGTATTGTTTCCCGTTCAGGTACCCTGACATACGAAGCCGTCAAGCAGACCACTGACTTCGGTTTTGGTCAGTCTACCTGTATCGGTATTGGTGGTGACCCGATCCCGGGCTCCAACTTCATTGATATTCTCAAGCTTCTGCAGGAAGACCCGCAGACTGAAGCGATTGTGATGATCGGTGAAATTGGTGGTACTGCCGAGGAAGAAGCGGCTGCGTTTATCAAGGAAAACGTAACCAAGCCGGTGGTTTCCTACATTGCCGGTGTTACTGCACCTCCAGGCAAGCGTATGGGCCACGCCGGTGCCATCATCTCTGGTGGTAAGGGTACTGCGGACGAGAAGTTCGCTGCCCTGAATGACGCTGGTGTTAAAACCGTGCGTAGCCTGGCCGATATCGGTCAGGCACTGAAGGAGCTGACTGGCTGGTAAGCTGGTTGCCTCCTGACAAAACCCCCGCTTCCGGTTATGCCGGAGGCGGGGGTTTTGTGCTTTTGGGCTGGAGCGCCTTACTCTGGCGTTCGCATCGGTCTATAATGGCCGGTCAGCCCTGTCCCGACAGGCTGGATCAAGGTCCCCTGTAGCGCCTCTGGCGGCTTCAGGCGCCGGCCTCCCAACGTTGAAAAGAAGGAGTTCATGCTTTGAGTTCTGTAGATTCCCAGCAAAGAGTGCTGTCAGGAATGCGCCCCACTGGCAAGCTTCACCTTGGTCACTACCACGGTGTGCTGAAAAACTGGGTGAAACTCCAGCATGAATACGAGTGCTTCTTCTTTGTTGCAGACTGGCACGCTCTGACCACAAATTACGACGATCCCAGCGCCATTGAAGCGAGTGTCTGGGACATGGTCATCGACTGGCTGGCTGCCGGGGTCAATCCCGGTTCCTCAACCATGTTCATTCAGTCGAAGGTACCGGAGCACGCCGAGCTTCACCTTCTGTTGTCGATGATTACTCCGCTGGGTTGGCTGGAGCGGGTACCGACCTACAAGGATCAGCAGGAAAAGCTGCGGGAAAAGGATCTGGCGACCTATGGTTTCCTGGGTTATCCACTGCTGCAGAGTGCTGACATTCTGATGTATCGCGCTGGCCGGGTCCCGGTGGGTGCTGATCAGGTATCCCATGTGGAGATTACCCGGGAAGTTGCGCGCCGCTTCAATCATATCTACGGACGAGAGCCGGGCTTTGAGGAGCAGGCGGAAGGTGCCATCGTCAAGATGGGCAAGAAGAACGCCAAGCTCTACCGTTCGCTGAAAAAGCGTTTTCAGGAAGAGGGCGATCTGGAAGCTCTGGAAACTGCCCGTGCGCTGCTGAAAGAACAGCAGAACATTTCCCTGGGCGACCGTGAACGCCTATACGGCTATATTGAAGGCGGCGGCAAGGTTATTCTGCCTGAGCCGCAACCGCTGCTGACGCCGGAATCCAAGATGCCCGGACTGGACGGCCAGAAAATGTCCAAGTCCTACCACAACACCATTGGCCTGCGCGAAGAGCCGGACAGTGTGGCGCAGAAAATTCGCACCATGCAGACAGATCCCCAGCGCGTTCGTCTGACCGACCCGGGCGAGCCTGAGAAATGTCCGGTGTGGGGTCTCCACGAGGTTTATTCGGATGAAGATACCAAGCAGTGGGTTCAGGCCGGTTGTCGGAGTGCCGGTATCGGCTGTCTGGAGTGCAAGAAGCCGCTGATTGATTCCATTGTGGAAGAGCAGCGTCCGTTGCATGAGCGGGCCGCGGAATACGAGAGCAGCCCCGATCTCGTCCGTGCCATCATCGAAGAAGGTTGCGAACGAGCTCGTGATGCGGCACGGGATACCCTTGAGGAAGTTCGTGAGGCGATGGGCCTGAGCTATCGCTAAGCCCGCAGAACTGACCGATCCGGATATGATGGAAGACGCCGCCAGCAACCCGACCATAGATGCCCCGGAGGACGATGCGCCTGCCGGGGTAGGGCCGTTGGCAATGGTCTCCGGTAAGCCGCTGGTTGAAGTGCCGAAGGATCTCTATATTCCGCCGGACGCATTGGCGGTTTTCCTGGAGGCCTTTGAAGGCCCGCTCGATCTGTTGCTGTACCTGATCCGGCGTCAGAACATGGATATCCTTGATATCGATGTGAGCGAAATTACCCGCCAGTACATGGACTATATTGGCGCCATAGAAGCCATGCGTTTCGAGTTGGCCGCGGAATATCTGGTGATGGCGGCGACCCTGGCGGAGATCAAGTCCCGCATGCTGTTACCGCGCCAGGAAAGCGAAGACGACGAAGAACACGATCCGCGGGCTGAGCTGATCCGGCGTCTGCAGCAGTACGAACGCTTTAAAAAGGCGGCCGAGGACATCGATGAGATGCCGAGGCTTGATCGCGATAACTTTGTCGGATCTGCGGCCCTGCCCAAGATGCCGGCGAGCCAGCCGCACCCCGACGTCGACCTGCGTGAGATGTTGCTGGCGCTGCAGGGTGTGCTTAAACGGGCTGACCTGTTTACCAGTCATCATGTAGAAAAGGAAAAACTCTCAACCCGGGAGCGTATGTCGTCGATTTTGCAGGCGCTCAGCGGTGACCGTTTCGTCAGCTTTGAAAGCCTGTTTACCCCGGAGGAGGGGCGGCTTGGGGTCGTTGTGACCTTTCTGGCAACCCTCGAATTGGTCAAAGAGCAGTTGATTGAAGTCGTGCAGAGTGACGTATTTGCTCCCATCCATATCCGCTCCCGTGCTGCCGACTGATTCGGCGGAGCAGAATTCATATATATACAGGCATCCCGGTTAGAGCTGGCATGAACGAAGAACGTATCCGTCATTTACAGGCTATTGTTGAAGCTGCCTTGCTGGCGGCGGGTAAACCGCTGTCGCTGGATCAGTTGCAGGAGCTTTTCGACGACAACGACAGGCCCGCCCGACAGCTTTTGGAACATGTCATGGTACAGGTCGAGGCCGCCTGTGAAGGTCGCGGTTTTGAGCTTAAGAAGGTGGCAAGCGGATATCGTCTGCAAGTGCGGGAAGACTACGCCAAGTGGGTTTCGAGACTGTTCGAGGAGAAACCCCAGCGTTACTCTCGGGCGTTGCTCGAAACCCTTGCGCTGATTGCTTACCGCCAGCCGATCACCCGAGGTGAGATTGAGGAAATTCGCGGGGTAACCGTCAGCAGTAATATCGTTCGTACCTTGCTCGAACGGGAATGGGTTCGCGTTGTCGGGCATCGCGATGTGCCGGGTCGGCCTGCGATGTATGCCACCACCCGCCAGTTCCTGGATTATTTCAACCTGACCAGTCTCGACCAGTTGCCGCCTCTGTCCGAAGTGCGTGACCTGGAAGACATTGGTCGCGAGATTGAAAAAAACATGCAGGGCGAGATTGCGTTTTCCGAGTCTGTTGAGACGCAGCCGGACGCCGCTGGGGAGGGCGATACGCCCTCCCAGGATTCGCAGCAGACCCTACACTGAGTGCCGGCACACGTTCATCGTACCGGCACATTCACCGAATGACTTGAAAGGATCACATCATGGGATCACATCGTTCCCGTCGCGAACATACGTCCGCCCCGGTTGTCGCAGAACCTGAGCGTCTGCAGAAGTTGCTGTCCCGGGCAGGCCTGGGCTCACGCCGAACCATCGAGGCGATGATTGAGGCGGGGCGGCTGAAGGTCAATGGCGAGATTGCGGTCATGGGACAGAAAGCCCTGCCCACCGACCGGGTCGAACTCGACGACCGGCGGATTGATCTTGAGGCGGCTGCAGAGGTGGTTCGTCGGGTGCTGGTCTACAACAAGCCGGAAGGCGAAGTGACTTCCCGCAAAGATCCTGAGGGGCGTCCTACCGTGTTTGACCAGCTCCCACGCCTCAAGGACCAGCGCTGGATCGCCGTAGGCCGTCTTGATATCAATACCACCGGCCTGATGCTGTTCACCACAGACGGTGAGCTGGCTAATCGGCTGATGCACCCGTCCCATGAGATCGACCGTGAATATGCGGTGCGGATTTTCGGCGAAGTGGATGAGGCGATGATCGGTCGCCTCCTTGAGGGCGTTCTGCTGGACGACGGCATGGCGCAGTTTACGGATGTCAGCCCGGCCGGCGGCAGTGGTCTTAACCGGTGGTTTCACGTAACCCTGATGGAAGGGCGTAATCGTGAGGTTCGTCGCCTGTGGGAGTCTCAGGGTGTGCGGGTCAGTCGCCTGAAGCGGGTTCGTTACGGGCCGATTTTCCTTCCCAGCCGGTTATCTGTTGGCCGATGGGAAGAGCTGGATCAGAAAGCCACAGACGACCTGAGCCGTTCGGTTGATCTGGAGCCCGTCGCGATTCCCCATAAAACCCCAGGCGAGAAAACCTCCCAGGAGCGGTTGCGCAAAAAGCAGCCTCCACGTTCGGCCCGTAAACCGTCGGGTTCCAAATGGCAGGTCAGCGACAGTAAACCGGCCGGAGGTCGTCGCAAAGCTCCCCAGAAATCCCCTAAACGCTGACGTCTCGCTCAGGATTGTCTGGTTCACCCGGTGGATCGGGCAATCCTGCTGGCAATGCTGGTGCAATTCCGGCCGCAGCTCTTGGCCCGGTAGAGGGCTTCATCGGCACGGGCCAGCCACTGTTCCGGAGACTCGTTGCGCTGTCTTGTCGCCACTCCGGCGCTGACGGTCACCGTCACGTCGTCATCACCGCAATCTACTGTCAGATTGGCAATCCGCCTGCGGATTCTCTCCGCCACGACCTGAGCGTCTTTCTCTTCGGTATGGGGAAGTAAAACCGCGAATTCTTCTCCGCCAAACCGGTAGGACTGATCCGAGCTTCTGACCGCCAGTTCAATCTCACGGGCTGCGGCCTTCAGCAGATGGTCCCCGATCACATGCCCGTAGGTGTCGTTGACCTGCTTGAAATGATCGAGGTCGCAGATGATGAGCGAATAATTCTCGCGGTGGCGTTCGGCAACACTGCAGGCTTGGCTCAGCGCCAGATCGAGGGCCCGTTTGTTGGGCGCGGACGTCAGTGAGTCTGTGAGGGTGGCCTGTTCAATCACGGCGTACTGGCAGGCGTTTCGAATCGGACAGATGGCGATGGCCAGCATCTGTTCTATGGCCGTCAACTCGACTTCATCAAACCGGTGGCGACGTGCCAGTGTAAGCTCGCCGTAGTGCTCACCCTGGAGGGATAGGCGATATTCGCAGCGGTGCTGGCCACCCAGGCCACTACGGAACACCAGATCCTGTTTGCCGATCCGGTGACGGTAGGTCAGTTGATCAAATCGCACCAGGGTTTCCAGCACTTCCGTAAAAATCGCGATCAATTCTTCCAGAACCAGGCTGGTCGCCATTCGCCGACTGAGCACCGTAAACGGGTTACTGTTCTGCTGCCAGTCAGCCGTCGCTTGCCGAATGATGGCCAATTGATTGGCACTGTCACCGAGGCGGGCAATGTTTGGGGTGTTCTTGCTTGGCATAGCGCAGATCCTGGCTGGATTTTACTCTTGCCAAGCATGACCGGTGCCATAAATTAAATAGTATTTAATTACAATGACTAAAGGGTTTATTCTAAGGCTGGTTCTATATGGAAATGGCTAAGCGTTGTCGTTTTGCCAGGAATTTGACGCATAGGGGGCTGGTCTGTTGTTAACGGGCCGGATCTGCCCGGTTGCCGCTATTTTGATGCCCCGAAGTACACTCCGGGCGGGGAAATGCTGTGATACACTTCCCAGCCTGTTTTGACACCAGAACAAGACCGATTTCCACACTGTAAGGCAGGCATCACATTTCATGCAGTTCCAAGCGCCAGAAAGTCTTTCCGAGCAGATTGCCCAGTTCGTAGGTCAGCGCATTATTTCAGGCCAGCTGGCGCCGGGTGAACGCATTCAGGAACTCAAGGTGGCCGGGGAACTGGATGTCAGCCGTGGCTCGGTACGCGAGGCTCTTCTGATTCTTGAACGACGTCATCTGGTGGAAATTTTCCCCCGTCGTGGCGCGGTCGTTTCCCAGCTCACGCCAAACCTGGTGAACGGCTTGTATGACATCTATATCGAACTGTTATGCATGTTGGGACGGAATCTGCTTGAGCGCTGGTCAACGGCCGACCTTGCGGGGCTGAGCAAGGAAATCTCGGACTTGCAGATAGTGCTTACAAGCAGTCAGCTCAAGGGACGTGAGTCCTGGGAAAAAGCCATCGAAGCAGGTTTTAACATTATGCGCTCGGCCTATCGCATGGTGGCCAACCCGTTTCTTGAGGAAACACTGGAGAACTTCAAACCAGCGATCAGCCGAACCTATTACGTGGCGATGCAGGCTTTCGATGGTGAGCTTTCCGAGACCATCCGCCTGTTCCAGCGCCTGGCGGGCGCGAGTACCCGGGGTGATGTGGCCGGCCTCGATCAGGCCCTGCGGGAGTTCGGGGAGCACCAGCGGCAACAGGTTCTCAAGGTGGTGCTTGAAAAGGAACACACGGCTTGATGACTGTTGGCAGGTCGTGGTTATTGATGTGGACTGCTAATCCGGGCGAAACAACCGACTATGCGACTTAAATCGATCAAACTGGCGGGCTTCAAATCGTTTGTCGACCCTACGACGGTGCCGTTTCCCACCAACATGACTGCGGTGGTTGGCCCCAACGGTTGTGGCAAGTCCAATATCATCGACGCCGTTCGCTGGGTGATGGGGGAGAGCTCCGCCAAATACCTTCGTGGCGAGTCCATGACCGACGTCATCTTCAACGGCTCCAGCGCCCGCAAACCCGTGGGGCAGGCTTCCATTGAACTGGTTTTTGACAATGGCGATGGCTCCGCGCCGGGTGAGTTCGCCCGCTTTGCCGAGATTTCGGTACGGCGCCGGGTGTCACGGGAAGGTCAGTCGGAATACTTTCTCAATGGATCAAAGTGTCGCCGAAGGGACATTACCGACCTGTTCCTTGGCACCGGCCTGGGTCCCCGAAGCTATGCGATCATCGAGCAGGGCATGATTTCCCGGCTGATCGAGGCAAAACCGGAAGAGCTCCGGATATATATCGAGGAAGCCGCAGGGATCTCCAAGTACAAGGAACGGCGCAAGGAAACCGAGAGCCGTATTCGTCGCACCCAGGAAAACCTCGAACGGCTTGCCGACCTCCGTGAAGAGCTTGATCGCCAGCTCCAGCACCTCAAACGTCAGGCTCAGGCTGCCGAACGCTACAAGGAATACAAGCAGGAAGAGCGTCTGAAAAAAGCGGAACTGACGGTTCTGAAATGGCAATCCCTGGACAATGACTTGCAAACCTGGCGGGGCAAAATCAGCGAAACCGAGCTTGAGCTTGAGAAGCTGCTGACAGACCGTGTCAGCATGGAGACCTCTCTCGAAACGCTGAGGGAAAACCATCACGAGCGCACGGAACACTTCAATAAGGCTCAGGCCCGCTATTACGAAGCGGGGGCCGATATTGCCCGTATCGAGCAAAGCCTGGAGCATCAGCGTGAGCGCAGCCGCCAAAGTGCCGCCGAGCTTGATCAGGCCCTGACCAATCTGAGAGAGCTGGCTCGGGAGCTGGAGCAGGACCGGGAAAAACTGGCGACTATCCAGGACGAAATCGACATGATGGAGCCGGAGCAGGAAGCTCTGGCTATCCGTTCTGAGGAATCCGGTGAAAAGCTGCAGCAGGCGGAAGACGCCATGAGCGACTGGCAGCAAGGCTGGGAAGCATTCAGCGCCCGTTCAGCGGATGCCCGGCGTCAGGCTGAGTTGTCCCAGTCGCGTATTCGCTCCCTTGAGGATTCCATCGATCAGCTGGGGACGCGGCGCCAGCGACTGCTTGATGAGCAGTTAACATTGGAGGGGCAGCTGGACCGTGAGGAACTGGATGCCCTGACGGAACAGCAGGAAGAATGCTCCATTCGTCGCGAAGAAGCGTCTGAACGGATTGAGCGGGTGTTGGAACAGGTGCAGGACGCTCGCAACAGTGCACGGGCGTCAGACCAGTCGGTGGCTGATTGCCGTCAGCGGGTGCAGACACTGCGGGCTACCCTGGATTCCCAGCAGGCGCTGCTGGATGAGCAACTGGGTTCGCAGGATAGCGGTCTTCAGGGCTGGCTGTCTGACAACAACCTCGCAGCACTGCCGCGCCTGGTGCAGCAACTGGATATCGATGCTGGCTGGGAATTCGCGGTTGAGCAGCTGCTTGGCCAGATGACCCATGGTGTGTGTGTGGCAACACTCAATGATCTGGGCGGCGCGCTCGGCGATGCGCCCCGGGGGGCGGTGCTGGTTGAGCAGGAGAGTGGCGTCAATAGTGGCGGCCTGCTCGACAAGGTGCGTAATGCCGGCGGAATGGCAGGGCTCCTTGCTACGGTTGGGTACGCCGAAAGCCTGGCCGAAGCCATTGAGCGACGCCAGCAACTGAAGCCAGGCCAGACCCTGCTGACCCGGGACGGTGTCTGGGTTGGTCAGGGATGGGTACGGATGCCGGATTCCGACAGCGGCAAGCTTGGTGTCATTGAACGTCAGAAGCGATTGGCACAACTCCAGGCTGATTATGATATTGCGGACGCTGAGCTTGAATCCGCCAGTGATAGCCTCATCCGTTTTCAGGCGCAGCTGGAGCGTGCAGAGGCCGAGCGTGAAGAAGCCCAAAAGGCGGTCGGTGATATCGAGCGGGAGTTGGCTGACGTCAACTCGAGAATAAGCGGAATTCGCGCTCGATCCGAACAAATTGATGCGCGCTTGCAGCGTATAACCGATGACGGTGAAGAAGTGGCTGCCCAGTTGATTGAACAGCAGGAGCAGCTGGCAGAGGAGCGGGAAGTCTGGCAGGAGGCGCTGGACGCCACCGAAGACACGGAAGAAGAGAGAGAGCGCCAGCTTGAACAGCGCGACCGTCTTCGTGAAGCGTTGGATAACCTGCGTCAGCAGGCCCGCCATGATCGTGACCATGCCCACCAGCTGCAGTTGCAGCTGCAATCCCTGCAAAGCCAGCGCGAAGGGCTGAAACAGACTCTGGAGCGGATGGCCCTGCAGAAAGAGCGGCTGGATGAGCGGGTTGAGGTTCTGCAGGAAACCCGGGAGAGTGCCGAGGAGCCGATCGAGGATCTGCAGATGCAGCTCGAGGGTTTGCTTGAACGCCGGATTGCCGAGGAAGAAAAGCTAGCCAAGGCCCGGGATGCCCTTGAAGACATCGATCGCGAAGTGCGCGAGGTGGAACAGGGTCGAGGCGGCGCCGAACATAAGATTCAGGATGTCCGTGGCCGCCTGGAAAAACTGAAGATGGAGTCCCAGGCGCTCGAAATCCGCTCAGCTAACCACATAGAGCAGTTGCGGGAAATGAATGTGCAACTGAAAGATGTACTGGAGCAGATGCCGGAGGAGGCCAGTGAGCAGGTCTGGTCGGACGAACTGGAAAAGATTGCTGCAAGAATCCAGCGGCTTGGCGCGATCAACCTGGCGGCGATTGAAGAGTATCAGGTCCAGAGCGAACGCAAGACCTACCTCGACACCCAACACGAGGATCTGACCGAAGCACTGGAAACGCTGGATACCGCGATTCGCAAGATCGACCGGGAAACCCGCCAGCGTTTCAAGGAAACTTTTGATCAGGTGAACGGTGGTCTCCAGGCACTGTTCCCGAAAGTGTTCGGAGGGGGTAATGCCTATCTTGAGCTCACGGGCGAAGATTTGCTGGAAACCGGCGTTACGATTATGGCCCGACCACCGGGTAAGAAGAACAGCACTATCCACCTGTTATCAGGGGGCGAGAAGGCACTGACAGCGATTGCTCTGGTATTTTCCATCTTTCAGCTCAACCCGGCGCCGTTCTGTATGCTCGATGAGGTTGATGCGCCCCTGGATGATGCCAACGTCGGTCGTTACGCCAATATGGTCAAGGAGATGTCCAAACAGGTTCAGTTTATTTACATCAGTCACAACAAGATCGCCATGGAAATGGCCGACCAGTTGATGGGGGTTACCATGCATGAGCCTGGTTGCTCCCGTCTTGTTTCCGTCGATGTCGAAGAAGCGGCAGCGCTGGCGGAAGCGTAATAACGTGAAAAGATGACAAAAACGCCATCTGGCCTGCACACGCGTTGTATTCACAGCAGGCTTTTCATAGAGTAACGACGTTAAGCGGATTGCATACAGGACAGCAACATTATGTCTCTTAGGGAATGGTTAATTGCCATAGGTACCCTGGTTATTCTTGGTATTGTTATAGATGGGGTCCGCCGCATGCGCCGGGCCCGCAAGGAATCCATGGCGATATCGTCAGGCATGGGAGCGAACGACCTCCAGGAGTCGCCTCTGGACGAGGAGTTTAATCCCGAGCTGCCCAATGGCGGTGCTCGCACGATATCCCGAGAAACCCTGGAAGAGCGTGGGTATGTGACGAAGGCGCCGAAAAGCCGCTTCGCCAACCCCGAACCAAAGCCAACGCGGCCGGTGGTTTCCTCCCGTGACGTTGAGCCAACTGAGGCATTTTCCGTAGACGAGTCGGCGTCAGCGTCTGACGCCCCTGATCGAATTGAACCCTCATTCAGCGAGGAGAACACCGGCTGGAGTGCCCTGGACAATGAGCCCGAGGTTACCGAGGGCGCTGATGAGATCATCAGTGAGGCGCGTGTTATCAAGCCGGAGGAGGCGAGAGCGCCTCGTTATCAAACTGATGACGAAGAGCCGGCGATCGAAGCTCTGGCGCCCGATCAGACCACCGATGTTGAGCACGACACCGCTGCACGAACCCAGGCTTCTGTCACTAATGACCAGCCACTGGCCGGTGCCAACCGCCCGGACGCCCAGGAGGTTATTGTGATCAATGTTCTGGCCAGGCAGGGCAACGACTTCCAGGGCAGCGCGCTTAAACAGCTGTTCGAGGCCTGTGGGTTGCTGCATGGTGATATGGACATCTATCACCGCCACGAGGAAACGGACACCAGCAGCCCCGTCCAGTTCAGTGTCGCCAACGCCGTTGAGCCAGGTACGTTCAGGCCCGAAGACATGCAAACCCTTTCGACCCCCGGTATCAGTTTCTTCATGAGCATGCCGGGCCCATCCAATTGCATGCAGGCTTTTGAATTCATGCTGGAAACTGCCCAGTGTGTCGTCCGCAACATGGGTGGAGAGATGAAGGATGAACGCCGCAGCGTGATGACGGGTCAGACCATCGAGCATTGTCGTCAACGCATCCGCGAATACGAACGCAAGCGCCGGTCCCAGCGTCACTGAACGATCGGCGGTATTGAGACTGTGGAGAGAGCGCCCGGACTTCCGGGCGTTTTTGGTAAAGCTTCAGGATTCCAGGCCATGTCAACAGGTTCGCCTTCCGTCAACGAGCAGATTGATGATCTGCGTCGTCAGATTAACGACCACAACTACCGTTACTACGTACTGGATGACCCCGGTATTCCGGATGTTGAATACGATCACCTGTTCCGCAGACTGAAAGAGCTTGAAGCGGAAAACCCGGACCTGGTGACGCCTGATTCGCCTACACAGCGGGTTGGCGCCCTGGGCGATACCACCTTTGATGCGATTACCCATCGCCTGCCCATGCTGTCCCTGGATAACGCCTTTGACGAGGCGGAGTTGAGAGATTTCGAGCGCAGGATTCACGACCGCCTGGCTTCTGATGAAGCTGTAGAATTTGTGTGTGAGCCGAAACTGGATGGTCTTGCCGTCAGTCTGCACTATGAGAACGGTCTGCTGGTCAGGGCCGCGACCCGGGGCGATGGTTATATCGGTGAAGATATCACCGGCAACATTCGCACGATCCCTTCGGTCCCTCTGCGCTTGCGTGGCAAGTCTTTCCCGAAGGAAGTGGAAGTCCGGGGTGAGGTTTACATGCCCAAGGCGGGTTTCGAAGCGCTTAACGATGCGCTCAGGAAACAGGGTGAGAAGACCTTTGTTAACCCAAGGAATGCTGCTGCCGGTAGCCTGAGGCAGAAAAACCCGGCAATCACTGCCCGGCGTCCGTTGGAACTGTGTGCCTACAGCGTTGCACTGCCGGATGAGGGTGAGCTGCCATCCACCCATTGGGACTGCCTGCAAGAGGTTCAGGGTTGGGGGTTCCGCATTAACCCTGAAATGTCGAAGGTGGTTGGGGCCAATGGCTGCCTGGAGGCCTATGAGGCACTGCTGGCAAAACGCGCTGATCTGCCTTATGAAATTGATGGCATCGTTTTCAAGGTTAACCGACTGGACCTCCAGGTTCGACTGGGCTTCGTTTCCAGGGCCCCACGCTGGGCCATCGCCCACAAGTTTCCTGCTGAGGAAGCACTGACCATCCTGGAGGATGTTGAATTTCAGGTCGGCCGAACGGGCGCGGTCACCCCTGTTGCCAGACTGAAACCGGTGTTTGTCGGGGGTGTAACGGTCAGCAATGCAACACTGCATAACATGGACGAAATTGAGCGTCTGGATGTTCGCATTGGTGATACGGTTTTTGTCCGGCGGGCAGGGGACGTGATTCCCCAGGTTGTGAAGGTGGTCGCCGACAAGCGGCCAGCGGGCGCCCGTGAGATCCACCTCCCGAGTCAGTGCCCTGTCTGTGATTCTGATGTGATTCAGGTGGAAGGCGAGGCCGTGGCGCGCTGTTCTGGCGGGCTGTTCTGTCCGGCTCAGCGTAAGGAAGCGATTCGCCATTACGCTTCCCGTAAAGCGATGGATATTGAAGGGTTGGGCGACAAGCTCATTGATACCCTGGTTGAGCGGGAGCTGGTTACGACCGTTGCGGATATCTACCGGTTGCGCAAGGCCGACCTGGTCGGTCTGGAGCGAATGGGGGACAAATCCGCAGCCAATCTGATCAAGGCGATCGAAGGGGCCAAGGCGCCAGAACTGTGGCGCTTTATCTACGCTCTGGGAATCCGGGAGGTTGGGGAGGCGACGGCCAAGGGGCTGGCTCGTCACTTCGGGACCCTGGAGTCACTGGCTGCGGCTGACGAAGACGCGTTGCAGGACGTGCCGGATGTCGGGCCGATTGTTGCCGGTCATGTGCATGGCTTCTTTACTCAACCCCATAACCAGGAAACCATCCAGTCATTGCAGGCTAATGGCGTAAGCTGGCAACAGGAACTTGTCAGTGAAGATGAGCAGCCGCTGGCGGGCGAAACCTGGGTGCTGACGGGCACGCTGTCAAAAATGAGTCGTGCGGAAGCAAAAGATATTCTGGAGCGCCTGGGAGCCAAGGTGGCCGGCAGCGTGTCTGCAAAGACCAGTTGTGTTGTGGCGGGTGAAGCGGCTGGCTCCAAACTGACCAAGGCGCAAAACCTGGGCGTCAAGGTGCTTGATGAAGACGAGTTCCAAGCATTCCTGGCCGCCCGGCCAACGGGCGGCTGATGGGGACAGAGCGGCCTCGCTAATACGATTCTGAGAACTCGCGCAGATCGGCGCCAGCGCAATTTGAGTACCATGGGATTGTTCTGTAACGGTGTGTAAATCGCCGGCCCATAACAATAATCCTACTAAATGGACTTTTGCATGCGCGTCAAATCATTTCCTGGTGCCAGGTTCTGTGTTGTTACCCTGATTTTCCTGGCCTTTGGCGCCACGACAGGGTGCAAAACCAAGAAACCAGCGGATGATCCCTCCATCATTGGCATTCCCCCGGCCACTGCGTACCTTGGTGTTGAGTACTACTACAATTTCGGCGCCGACGGCGGCGAGGGCATCCTCAATTACTCCCTGAGCAATGCGCCTTCCTGGCTTGCCCTCGAAGACACCCAGAACAAGGCCCGGCAGGGCATTATCATGAGAGGTGTTCCCGGGATCACCGGCGGTCGGCGAGGCGGGGCTGATCTTGGTGAAACCAAGGACATTACCCTGTTGACCACCGACGGCAGTCGCGTTGGGGTTCAACCGTTCAATATCACCGTTGAAACCAATGATCTTGCACTCACCGGCGCCGATATAGTTGAGGGGACGGCGGACACGGACAGCTACAAGAGCGCTGACGATTCCAGCTGTGCTCTGCCCGTTATGACGGGGCCCGGGGAGCACACGTACACCGTCAACGAATACGATGAAAACGGCGATTTTGTCGCTACCGCGGAACGAACTTCACCGACCGAACCGGTGATTATCCGCATCTCCCTGGATCAGCCCTCAGTTACTCCGGCACAAGTGGCCTTCGAGCTGCGAAGCGAATTCGACCCGAATGTCTGCGAAGAGGGAAGCGTGGTTACGCCGCCACACCAGAAGTGTGAATACGGGCCCCAGAACCAGACCCGGGCCATTCTTGGCCAGGATATTGTCGGTTGGGGCAACGGTAGCGCCGGTGACTTGCCGGTACCGGATTACCTCGTTTACCAGCTGGACGACGCTGGGGAGTTTTACACCAGCGGTGTCATCACCCTCGAGCCCGGCATCACCGAATGCTATATCCGTCTGGAGGTGATTGATGACGGCATCGCCGAAGATCCGGAAGTGTTCACCCTGGCCCTGACTGACGTCCGGGAAGGCATGGTCAGCTTTGGCAATGGTGAAGACGAACTGGTTTTCGGCTCCGAGATCAGGGACGACGAGCCGTCAGCGTCTCTCGAAACTGAGCTTGGTCTGACCCGCGATGTGGTCAATATTGCGCCAGTCCTTCCGGCCAGCCCGGCTGACAGTCCGCAGTACGTGGTTCGGCTGGACGGTGAACGCGACGGTACCTTCAGGGTGCGACTGGGATCAACAGCCACCAGCAGCGCTATTGTTGGCCTGGACTATGAGATCCAGGTGCCGGGAGACGGCGACACCTGGGAAGCTGGTAACGAACTGAGTTTTCCAGAAGGAATTGACGAAGCCTATTTCAGGGTCGTGGCGCTCGGTTCGTTCACCAATGCCCTGAACAATGACAAGTTTGCCGATATCGTGATTGATGAGTCCTACCAGGCGGGCAGGGAGGGCTACGCCGGCAGTGCGGGCACGGTCCTTCACGTGGGCATTAATGAATTGACGTCTGGTCTGATCGTGGGTAGCGAACCCGACTTTGTGCCCACCGACATGGCGGTTGGCCACGACGGACATATCTTCGTTGCCGGGTATGTGCCTGCAACCCGACAGGCAGAGGTTCGCGTTTGGGATCGCGTGGGCAACCCCGCATTCGGTCCGGTTGTGTTGCCCTCCGTAACGGTTGCCGAGGGTAATGAGCCGGTGCTCGCGTACGCGGAAAAGTTCGAGGGTGCGGACGAGTGGTCACGTCGGCTAGCCATCTCATGGGGTACCGACGGTGCGTTGACAGGCGCGAGCAATTCCGGTGGCAGCGACCTGGTGACGGTGTTGTTGAAGTTCGATAGCGCGGCAGTTCCTGAGGCTTATGTGCCGGTGTGGGAGATTCAGAGCGGCACTTCTGGCGACGATTCACCGGTCTGGGTCGGTCTGGACAGCAAGTACACGGTCTTCGTCAGTGGAGAGACTTCCGGGATCTGGTCTGGCCAGACAGGCGCGGGCGGAGTGGATAGCTTCGTCCAGCGGATCGATGATCAGGAAGAGGGTGGCGGGCTGGTGCCATCCGTGGCCTGGACCCGACAGGCCGGGTCCGGTCTGGATGATGCAGTCGTCGGCGGGGGCCTCGCCAGTGAAGGTGCGTTGGCGGCTGGCAATACCTCAGGTGGAGTGAATGGTGAAACGCAGTTCGGCCTGAAAGATTTCTTCTTCTATACCGCTTCTGCCAGAGACGGCAATCTCAACATAAACCAGCGTGGAACTGAGGCTGATGATCCCCTGGCCGCCTCTGTGGTTGGTGACAACCTGATCTGGCTTCTGGGTAATAGCCAGGGGCGTTACTTCGCTCAACCGGTTGTGAATGCAGATGGAGAGGAAACCGCGGCCAAGGAACTCGGGCGGGAAACGACGGCCAGTCAGGCGGGGTACCTGTTGCGCTATAGCCTCGGTGGGGTATTTACCGGGGCGGAATCCCTGAACGACGTTGACGATGTGTCGACAGAAACGTTCACCGAGATTGAACGTTTTGATCAGGCCATCGTTGTTGGGGGATTCACCGACGGCGACTTTATTGCCGGCGGAGGGAATCCTGGGGCGGAACGCCAGCCGGTACTGGTGGGTATCAAAGAAACGCTGGCTACGACGGGGGGCGAATCAGCCGAGTTATGGCGCGTGCAACCTGTTCAACCCAATAGCCGCATTGTCGGGCTGGCCAATTACCGCAACGATGAAATCACTGCTCTGTTTGAGCAGGGCAGCGTTGGCAGTCGGGAGTGGGGTGTGGTGCTGTTCAGCGGCGACGGGCGCCAGCTCAACAGTTTTACCCCCTGAGCCCGGGTCACACGCTGCTTTCCTGCCGCCTGGACTCGGCGTAGAGGCGAAGAAAGTCAGCGCTGGTTACGATGCCCGAGGCGGTTCCCTGGGGCGTGATCAGCAGTGCAGCATCCAACTGGTGGGCCAGCATTAATCGTGCGAGCAAATGGCCATCGGTTTCCGGCGTTGCGGTCAGAAACGACGGCAGCTCAATTTGGCTGAATGTGTAGTTCGTCGCTTCCGCGCGGTTGTTCTGTAGCCACGTCAGTATCCACAGCCGGTCTACCAGTCCCGCAATGGTTGTGTCTGACTGAATGATCAGGTGATGGATGCTGTGGCGTGACATTTCGGCGAGGCCATCAGCCAGGGTTGCCGAAGCGTCAATCGTGAACAGGCTGTGGCTGGTCAGCGCCTTTGCCGGAAGGTAAGGGCGCTCGGGTTCCGGCTCACTCTCCCCGCTTTGCTGATACTGAGCAGCTGCGTGTTCGGGGGAGTTGGAATGCCATTGTGCGTTTAGCACTTCAGGATCAATGGCATCGCCTCGGTTGGGGTTGATACGATGCCCTTCCACCAGTTCGGTGACCGAGCCAACTGGCCGATCCCGAAACACTTCAGGTAGCCGGGTGCCGGTTGGTCGCCCAGGTTCGCTGACATGTATAGCCATAGCCGTTTCGCCTCGCCGTTTCCGCGACTCCTCTGAAAAACGGAGAGCCACGTTATTTATCGCTGATGTTAATAGGTATCGGCGTTGAGGGCTAATACTTGAGTTGGCTGCTCAGGATTGGTTCCGACATCGTTCGGCGCGCAGGCGCTGGCTCATCGATATTGGCAGGGCTCGGGGCTGACCGGAAATAACGTCCGCCAGATATTCCGCGAGTAGCGGCCCGTAAGTGAGGCCTTTGCTGCCAAATCCGGTAAGCAGGTAGGCCTTAGTAGCCTCGTTGGTATCCTCGGCGTCTTCGATATCCAGAGGGCCAACAACCGGCTGGTAGTCATGGGTGGTACAGCGAAAGCCTACTCGTCCGCCCAGCGACTCTGTCGCAACGCCCGTCTTGGTAAAGATGCCAGGAAGCATTCGGGCCAGCTCCTCCAGGTTTTCCTGGTGGCTGGCAGTCGTCAGTTCCGGATTGCTATCTCTCAGGTCGAAGCTCGCGCCCGTCAGGCAGAGGTCATTGTCAGCCGGGTTAAGGTAACGGTTTCCGCAGATTACGCAGGCGGGTGGCTGTATTGCTGTCTGGTCCAGTAAGGTGACCTGCCCCCTGATCGGCTTGAAGCGATACTGCCCCTCGGGCAACAGTTCAGTCACTCTGTGACCGGCACATAGCACCAGCGTGTCCGCATCGACCGTTTCGCCCTGGCGGCTGGTGATTCGCCAACGGCCGTTCATATGGAACTTATCGGCTACGTCAAAACCGAACCGGGTTGTGATTCCCGGATGCTCAAGCATCTGGTTACACAAGACTGGCGGTTTCAACCAGCCGCTCTGAGCGAACCACAGACCAGACTGCTTGATCGGGATGCCAGCGAGATCTGAGGCTTCGTTCGGGGTAACCGGGCAAACGATCGAGGGCGGGTAGTTGTTGCTGGCGAGAAATTTACTCTGGCGCCGCTGCTCGGCGTCGCTGTAGGCAATCTGCAACACGCCGGTCGGAAACCAGGCGCTGCCTTCACGACTGGGATAGAAACGCTGGGCATAGAGCAGGGCCGACAGCGCAAGTTGGGTCTGCGGGCTGTAATCCACCCCAAGTTTTACATACAGCGCGCCCTGCTGGTTGCCGGAGGCGCCATGACCGGGAGCGGTGCCAGAGTCAACGACGGTAACCCTCAAGCCCCGTTCCGCCAGATTGCGGGCCAGCAGGGAGCCCGCCATGCCGGCGCCGACAATAACGGCCGAACGCGATGGCTGGATTCCCGCGGGTCCGGTATCGGTCAAGTCCTTGTCTGGCCGATGGGGCTCCCGGGGCTCGTACGTGCCGGTCAGCATTTCCCGCTTTCTGCCATAGCCGGGGACCTTGGCCATCTCAAATCCCGAAGCGATCAACGCACGTCGGATCCGGCCAACAGCCGTGAAGGTCGCGATGGTGGTTCCCGGACGGCTGTGTTGGCTGACCGCATCGACGACGTCATCAACCCAGAGTTCGGGGTTGAGGGACGGCGCGAAGCCATCAAGGAACCAGGCGTCTGCTGTGAATTCGAGATCTTTCCAGCCATCGAGCGCATCGCCGAAAAACAGGGTCAGCCGCACCCGCCCGCCGTCAAGGACGATCCTGTGAACGCCTGCGGTGAGCTCTGGGTAGGCAGCCTGCAGTTGTCCCGCCAGTTCTGCCAGTTCAGGCCAGAGCTGGTGGGCGCGATGCAGGTCTTCCGGGGTTAGGGGGAATTTCTCAACGCTGACGAAGTGAAGTACCGCGCCGGTGGGGGGGGCTGCGTTTCGCCAGCATTGCCAGGTGGCAAGGAAATTCAACCCGGTCCCGAACCCGGACTCCGCAATGACAAAATGGCCGCCTTGTTCAATCGCCCGGAATCGCTCGTCCAGGTGATTGTGGCCGAGAAACACGTAACGGGTTTCTTCGAGTCCGTTGTCACGGCTGAAATAGACATCTCCGAAATCGCGGGATTCGGGTACGCCATCCACCCAGTTGAGTCTGGCGGGCGAGATGGCGACCTGAGTGGTGGTGTCAACGGAATTCATTACTCAGCCGGGGTTAGACGCTCAATACGCTCAATAATGATCGGTTCCATCGGCACATCTGCCATTCCACCGACGCGACCGGTGGGTTTGCTGGCAATGGCGTCGGCAACCCCCAGTCCTTCCGTTACCCGGCCAAAGACGGCATAGCCCGGTCCCTGCACGCCAGCGTTCAGAAAGGCGTTGTCAGCAACGTTGATGAAGAACTGGGAGGTGGCAGAGTGGGGATCATTGGTACGCGCCATGGCAATGGTGCCACGCAGGTTGCGCAGGGTCTGCGAGGCCTCGTTACGAATCGGGTCTTGGGCCTGCTTGCGGGAGAGGCTTTGATCAAAACCGCCGCCCTGAATCATGAAGCCGGGAATCACTCGGTGAAACACCATGCCATCATAGAAGCCACTATCCACATAGGATAGAAAGTTGCTGACGGTCTCTGGCGCGACATCAGGGCGTAGCGTCAGGACCATGTTGCCTTCGGAGGTCTGGATGGCTACCTGAGGCAGCGGCTCGCTGCTGTCCTGTGCCCAGCTCAGGCTGGCACCGGAAAACAGCATAACAGCGAGTAAAAAGAGTGGATGGATCATGTTTTGGAGCAGTTTTACCGGATTTTTCTTTTTGGGTGTCGTCACGGTAGGGGGCCTCATGTTTAATCGGTCAGGAACAAGCGTCGCTGAGTCTACCAGAATTGTCTGCATTTACAGTAAGCGGCGCCCCGAAATGAACGGTTACAGAGAGCATGGCGGGATGGAGTCTGCCGATACCTGCGGTAACTCAATCATGCCAACCGTTTCTGTACTCAAGCGACATATCGCAAGATCATTGCGTTGATAGCCGGGCCGGGTTGTACGGTGTTTCCAACTATTCAATGGAGGGTGCTGTGGATATCCGTCACGGTCATAAGGAAAAGTCCAGGCTCGGTCGGCTGCTGGTCAATCGCGGCTATCTGAGTGAGATCCAGCTTGAACAGGGGCTGCGCCTGCAGCGTGAATCCGGTGAACGACTCGGCGAGGTGTTCGTTGGGCTCGGCTGGATCTCCGATAAAGAGCTCAATCGCGTGCTGCGCCATCAGGCCCGGTACCGCAATGCAGCTGCGTTTGTAACCATGGTCACCATGCCGTTTCAGCCTCTGGTTTCGCTGGCGGCGACCAACTCCGTCGTCACTCCGGCGGACCAGACCTCCGGAGCGTTGCACCGGGTGACCGGAATGTCACCGCTAGACGACGATGAACTGGCGTCCTTCGCAGGGCGCTCCACCGAGGATTTCCTGGCTCAGCTTGCTACCGTCCGCGGAATGGCAGAAGCGGCGGAGCAGAGCGACGGCGGGCCTGTTGATGAGGCCTATACGGATGCGGTTGAGGGATTGAAACTGGTGGCCCGTTCTTTTGTGCCGGTACTTAATTTTCTCCATTCCGATCTGTCCATTGTCGGAGTTCACTACCGGGAAGGAGAGCCTCGTTACCGCATCTCCGGAGAGGGAGCGCTGGAACTCGCCTTGCCGGAACGTATTGAACGTATCGGGATGAACAACATCCGTGTCAGCGAGAGCGCGTCGGCAACACTTGGAAACGTCACCTTGTCTGATATCCGGTTCCAGGCGGGATCCCACCTGCGGATCTATACCCACTGAACAATCAACGGAAAAAGCCGACGCAGTTCGTTGCTGGCGTCGGCCTTCTGTTTGTCTGATGGGATCTCAGATGCCGTCAGGCACTGGCCAAAACGGTACTCTGATTGACCGAGGTCTGCTGGCCGGTGGCCCCGTAAAGCTTCTGGTTACCGGTGGTTCCACGGAAAATGTCACTCAGCCGGGCCAGGCGTTTCTGCAGGTTGCCTACGACCCTCCCGTTTATCCGGTTGAGCTTGTGGCATTCCTGAAGGCGTTGTTCTGCAGACTTCCAGAGCTCGACCAGGTCGGTCATTCCGCCTGCGGTGATGAACTGGGAGGGGTGCCCGCTGTCAGGGCGGAAGCCCATCTGTACCAGCAGGTGAATCTTCTGTTTGGCGCGTTCGCGCACTGACTGGAGCAGGGCATTCTTGTCTCTGGTCAGTGCTTCCAGGGACTGGACGTCGGATTCGGACAGTGACTTCCGTTCCGTCTTCAGTAGGGCCGCCAGTGCGTCAAGCTGGCGGATATCTTCGTGCAGCAGGTCTTTTAACGTATCTATAGCAGCCATTGTTCAACTCACCCAAAAATGCTTTCATCCATCTCAAGCATTTTCTGGGCCAGTTTCTCAGCATCTACCTTGTAGGAGCCGTCGGCGAGGGCCGCCTTGATCTGCTCAATACGATCATCGTCGGTTTCCGGGTAGCTGTTAAGCCGCTGTTCAAGCTGTTTGAGGTCCTTTGCCTGGGAGCTGAGCTTAACGCTTTCGCCACGTGCTGCCTGGGCCTGGGCCTGCTCAACGGGTGACTGAGGCGCCTTTGCAGTGGCATCGGACTTGGTGGCCGTATTTTTCTGGTGGTTGACCTGGCCTGGGCCAATTCCATTGAAGTCAACTGACATGACGATATTCCTGCTTGCCTGAATGTTTGAGCTGCAACTGGCATAACTGCCTGGTTGGAAGCATTTACCTGATTAACGGCCGAGTGTTTACATTCTTTAGCATTTTTCTCAGGTACTATTAAGAAAAACCGGTTTTACTGGCCATTGCTTGCCATGCGCCCGGGCTGCAGCGGCAATTTGTTGCCGCTTTCACATGGGGATTTCAACCATCCCTGGGGCAATAACCCGGGCCCTGATGCGTCGCTGTGATGACAGATTCTCTACCAGAATCTGCTCACCGTGCTGGCCATTGGCCAGCGCCTGCCCGCGGGTACGAACGGTATAATTGCCGGAGCGCGCGACGATAATAACATGATCACCGCGCTGCACGGTGTCTGGCTCAACGATCAGGTCTGAGGTAAGAACCGTGCCGCGGTTAATGGAGCGGGTCATTTCCTTGCCAAGGAGATCCTCAATCCGAGTGATCGGAGGTCGGCGGCTGTTATTCAGTTCGCCGGGCTGGGGGGTCAGCATGGCGGCCGTGATTCGTTCCCCACGCCCTATGGGCTGAGCAGCGCTGAACACGTCTCCTGTGATGGTCAACGAGACGGGTAAATACATTCGCCATGGCCGGTTACCGTCGCAGCTAATCAGCAGCGTGGGCTGACTCGTGGTCCAGGGATCACCGTTGAAGTCCGCGCTCACGGCATTCGGGCAGGGCGCCAGGTTCAGCCGCGGGTCGAGGTGGCCAATCTGATAGTCCACGGATTGGCCCTCATCGCTCCTGGCCTCGGCAAACTGGTCCAGAAACCGGGTTGCCGCCGAGCGGATTTCGTCGGCGGTGCTGGTCGTGCCAGTGGCGTTCGCTGATGTGGCTATGGCCAGTACTGAGAGCAGAAAAATGATGCTGCGCATATGGCTCACTTTGTCCTATGCTTTGGTTATCAGTGGCCTGGCTACCCGGTTCGGTAGTTGTGCTGATAGCGCCGAGCCGGATTTTCCTCAACATTTCCGGAGCTTGGCCGATAAACAGGTCACAGGCCAAAAAAATGGCATTTGGCACTTAAAAAGCAATAAGCATGCCGGAATATTGGTGTCAGTAGGCAGGAGAAGGTTCGAATGGCAGGTGTATTGGATAGCGTCAACCAAAGAACCCAGCTTGTGGGGCAGAACCGGCTGGAGTTGCTGCTGTTTCGTCTCAGGGGGCGTCAGGTCTACGGCATTAATGTCTTCAAGGTTAAGGAGGTGCTGCAATGTCCCAAGCTCTCCTCCATTCCCAACAGTCAGCGGGTGGTGCGCGGCGTTGCTCATATCCGAGGTGAAACCATCTCGATTATCGATCTGGCGATGTCGATCGGGTTACCAGGTGTTCCCGCGGAAGACCTGCCGAACAGCTTTGTGATCATTACCGAGTACAACCGCAAGACGCAGGGGTTCCTGGTCGGCGGAGTGGACCGGATCGTCAACATGAACTGGGAAGATATTCTGCCTCCGCCGAAGGGAGCGGGACGTGACGTCTATCTCACGGCGGTTACAAAGCTTGACGATAAGCTCATTGAAATCATAGATGTAGAGAAGATACTTGCAGAGTTTTCTCCGCTCAGGGAAGATGTTAATGAGGAGATTCTCAGCAAAAATACCAAAGACCGTGGCGGTCTGTTGCCGGTGTTGGTGGTGGACGATTCCTCGGTGGCGCGACGCCAGATCGAGCGCTGTGTTTCTGCCATTGGTCTTGACGTGATCACAAGGAATGATGGCAAGCAGGCGCTCGAATTCCTCAAGGAGATCACTGCCGATGGCTCCAGGGCATCGGATCATCTGTCGCTGGTCATCTCCGACGTAGAAATGCCTGAAATGGACGGGTATACCCTGGTTACCCGGTGCAAGGGTGATCCGGCGCTTGCCGATCTGTACATCATGCTGCACACCTCGCTCAGTGGCGTCTTTAATCGTGCCATGGTCGAGAAGGTGGGGGCGGACGATTTCATGGCCAAGTTCAGCCCGGACGAGCTCGCTGAGCGGGTGATGGAAATCATTGATCGCCAATGACGGCGGTACAGGCTTAAGTATAGAGACCTAATGAAAGCAGATATTACGCAACAGGAATACGAGGCGTTCAAGACATTCCTGCAGGATGCGTGCGGCATCCTTTTGGGCGACAACAAACAGTATCTGGTTAAAAGCCGACTGCGCCGAATTCTCGAAGAGCATAAAATGACCAGCATCAGCGACCTGCTGGGCAGCATCCAGAGGCCGGGACGCAGCAACCTGCGCGAGGTTGTCATTGACGCCATGACAACCAATGAAACGCTTTGGTTCAGGGATAATCATCCTTTCCGTATTCTGAATGAAAAACTGCTGCCCGAATATGCGGAGTCCAAGGTGCCGGGTTCCCTCAGGATCTGGTCGTCAGCCTGTTCAACCGGGCAGGAGCCATACTCCATTGCGATGATCATCGAGGAGTTCCGGCGTACCCGGCCGGGTCGTATCCGTGATGTTCGGATCACCGCAACAGACATTTCCAAAAGCGTGCTGGAAGTTGCCCGGCGTGGCGAGTATGAAATGATCGCGATTGGTCGCGGCCTGTCTCCTGAGCGACAGAAAGCGTTCTTCACACCTTCAGCCAATGGTGGGTGGCAGATCCGTCCGCAGATAAAGAGCATGGTTGATTTTCGTGAGCTCAATCTCCTGGATCGCTATATGTTTGGCAAGTTCGATATTGTCTTCTGCCGCAATGTACTGATCTATTTCTCTGCCGAACTCAAGAAAGATATCCTCACTCGTATCCATGCAACGCTTAACCCTGGCGGTTATCTGATCCTGGGATCCTCCGAGTCACTGAACGGGCTTTCTGACCTGTACGAAATGGTGCAGTGCCACCCCGGAATTATCTACCGCAAAAAATAGGCCCGATTATGCCCTTCACCGTATGGACGCTGGTGATTGCCCAGTCTTTGGCCATGTGTACGGCCCCCTTTATCGTATTCATTGGCAGCTTACAGGGACGAGCGTTGGCGCCTTCACCCGGTCTCGCCACTCTGCCGGTGGCGCTGGTTGTTATTGGCACCGTGCTGGCGGTCAAACCGGTAACGGTTCTGATGTCCCGTTGGGGGCGTAAGCCGGTGATGCTGCTTGGAGCCGGTGTTGGTGCCATGGCGGCTGGACTGGGGGCGCTGGCGACCGTTCAGGAAAGTTTCGCACTCATCTGTGCCTCCTCGACCATCGGTGGAATGGCGCTTGCGGTGGTTCATCAGTACCGCTTTGCCGCCATGGAGGTCGTTCCTGAGGGATTGGCCGGTACCGCGGCCGCACGGGTACTGCTGGGTGGAATGGCGGCAGCCTGGCTGGGGCCTGAGTTGGCAATGCTCGGGTTTGGCGGTGGTGCCGAATCAGGTTTTGTCACCGGCTGGTTGGCACTTGCGGTCGTCCAGTTGCTGGCGGGCATGGTGGTATTTGTCGGCTATCATGATGGGGGGGCGGTCGCGAACCATCACGGCGGCCATGGTGGACGATCGCTCATCCTGATTTTTCGGCAGCCGGTGATATGGGCTGCGATCAGTTCTGCTGCGATTGGCTATGGCCTCATGAGCTTCATCATGACGGCAACGCCCCTGAGCATGACGGAGATGGCCGGTCACCCGATGGAAGATGCCAAGCTGGTCATCCAGCTTCATATCCTGGCCATGTACCTGCCATCGCTGGTGAGCGGATGGCTCACCCGTCGCATTGGTCTGGCCTGGATGATGATTTGGGGGCTGGTTAGCTATCTGGCCTGTGTGCTGGTGGCGAGTAGTGGCACAGGGTTCAGTCATTTTTTTGTGGCTCTGGTGCTGCTGGGTGTCGGCTGGAATCTTTTGTTCGTCGCTGGCACAACCCTGTTGCCGCAGGGCTATCGTTCTGAAGAGCGGTTCCGGGTACAGGGTATGAATGACATGCTGATCTTTGGTGTGCAGGCCGCTGCGGCCTTGTCTGCCGGTGCGGTGCTGAACGGTCTTGGCTGGCAGGGAGTGCTTTACCTGGCGATTCCGTTCCTGGTTGTTCATGGTGTGGTGATGATCCTTTGGCGAAGGCCCGGGCAGAATGCCGCGTGCGAAGCGCCATAGGGCAAATGTTGGCTAACAGGGAAAATTCTTCGATGGGAATGATAATTAACCGGGTTTCAATGGGGGTTATTGTTGCGCTGGGCTGCACTGGCGCTATGGCAGTGAACGCTGCGCCGTTTGAGTCCAGGGCCTATATTGGTGCGTCAGCGTCGTTGCTGGAGTATTCGCTGGACGGTTCTCCAACGTTCGACTCCACGGCTGTCTCCGGTAAGTTTGGCTATCGCTTTACCCCGGCCATTGCGTTTGAAGGGCGTCTGGGTGGTGGCGTCAAGGACGATGAGTTGGATGCCGGCTTTGTTGACGTCGAAACCCGCCTTCGTAACTACATTGGGGGTTACCTGGTGCTGGGGTATGACAGCCCGAACCCGGTATATCCGTATCTGATGGCAGGGGTGACTCATGCCGAGGCGGAATTCAAGTTCTACGATACGGTCACCGGAAATCGCTTGCTGAATGAAAATGAAGCCGAAACGGCCTTCAGTTATGGCGTAGGTGCGAATTTTGTTGTCACTCGCAATACGGCTGTGACCCTGGACTATTCCTGGTACCTGAGTAAGGACAGGTTTGATCTTGAAGGTGCGTCCCTCGGCCTCGTATTCCAGTACTGAGTCTGCTGGGGGGGGGGGTTATCCGCCGGAGCTAACCCTCAGTATGAAAATGCCGACAGTAATGGTGACGCTGGCCAGTAGCGTGGTGAAGGCTACGATGTTTGCTGCCAGCCGTTCGTTACCGCCAAAGGCTTTTACCATGACGAAGCTGGCGGCAGCGGTAGGGCTGGCAAAGAACAGCATCATCAACCCCAGTTCTTCGTCGCGGAAACCCACAAGCCACGCACCGAACGTGCACAGAGCGGGCAATACTATCATTTTCATCAGGCTGGCGCTGGTTGCCGTTTTGCTGTCGCCGCGAATGGCGCTCAGAGAGAGTGTGCCGCCTATACACAGCAGTGCCAGTGGCAGGGTCAGCGATGCAAAGTAGCTGCCACTGGTCATTATCCAACTGGGCAGGGCGATACCGCTCAGTGCGACTGGAATGGCGGCGATGACGGCCAGAATCAGCGGGTTGCGGAGAATATCCCGGGTGATGCTCCGCCACTGGGGCTGACGTCCGGGTTGATACGCTGCCAGCACGATCACTGATAACGTATTGTAGGAGACGATGACCAGGCCCAGCAGTATCCCTCCCGCGGACAGTCCATAGTCGCCATAAACGCTCGCCGCCAGGGCCAGACCGACAATCCCGCAGTTGCCACGGAATGCGCCTTGCACATAGACGCCACGATCCCGGTAAGGAACTCTCCAGGCCGCCCATAACCAACTGAGCGTAAACCCGGTGATCGTCGCTGCCAGGTAGTAGCCGAGCAGCCTCGGGTTCAGGGCGCTGGTCAGATCGGCGCTTATAATGCTCAGAAACACCAGCGTGGGCAGGGTGGCTTTGAATACCAGCGAAGACGCGGTATTGATAAACGGCATGTCGATCCACCCGATCCGACGCAGGCCAAGTCCGATAAACACCATGGCAAAAACGGGCAGGGTGGTTTCAAGTGTATGGACAAAAATCTGGGTCAGAGTCATGGCCGTCGCCGAAAAAAGTTGGTAAATCGGGAAGTTTGCCTGATTCTGGGGAGGCGGGGGAATAGGGGATATCCTCTCCTCAACGTGTGAATGGTAAGGAGGAAGTATGGGGCGTTCCTGGATGATTGGCGTCGATCTGGGTGGCACAAAAACCGAAGTCATTTTGATGGATCGGCAGAGCCGGGAGCATTTTCGGGCGCGAAAGGACACGCCGGTTGGTGATTACGCAGGAACTCTGGATACGATCTGCCAGCTGGTCGCGGCCGCCGAAGCTCATGCAGGAGCGCAGGCATTGTCCGTGGGTGTGGGGATTCCTGGGTCGGTCTCCCGGGTGACCGGACGGGTAAAAAATGGCAACTCGACCTGGCTGAACGGTCACCGAATGGCTGAGGACCTTGGCGCGCTGCTCGGGCGCAGGGTGACTCTTTCTAACGATGCCAACTGTCTGGCTCTGTCTGAAGCGGCCGACGGGGCCGGGCAAGGTTACCGGGTTGTGTTGGCGGTGATTCTTGGGACTGGCTGCGGATCAGGCATCAGTGTCAATGGTCACCTGCTGGCCGGTCCTAACGGGGTTGCCGGGGAGTGGGGGCACAATCCTTTGCCCTGGACTGCCGGGAATGAGCTTCATAAGCGGCCCTGTTTTTGCGGGCAGTCCGGATGTGTGGAAACCTTTGTTTCCGGCCCGGGGTTCGCCTTAAGTCATCGACTGCTTGGCGGGGACCTGCTGTCACCCAGGGACATCGTTGAGGCGGCCAGAGGGGGGGATGCCAGAAGTACCGCGACCCTGAACAACTACATCGACCAGTTGGCAAGGGGACTTGCGGGAGTGATAAACGTACTGGATCCCGATGTCATCGTACTGGGGGGCGGTATGTCAAACATTGATGAGATCTATGCGCGTTTGCCACAGCGTCTGCCAGCCTGGGTGTTTGGCGGAGAGTGCGACACCCCGGTGCTCAAGGCGGTTCACGGCGATTCCAGCGGTGTTCGTGGGGCTGCCTGGCTGGGTGCGCAAGAGGGGTAGCGAAGGGCGCGGTCAAGCCCACAAGGTTTATCGCCTGGCCTTATTGTGGCCAATAAAAAAGCCCGGCATTTCTGCCGGGCTTTACTATTGGCGGAGAGGGAGGGATTCGAACCCTCGATACGCTATTAACGTATACACACTTTCCAGGCGTGCTCCTTCAGCCACTCGGACACCTCTCCAATAACCTGTGTCGATGCACGGACAGGGCGGGTAAAGGCCCGATAATCTGTGCAAAATCAGCGTGCTGATTCGAGGGCGCAAACTTTAATAGTTTTGCCTGGCTTTGGCAACTCCGTTTCTGGAATTTTTTCTAAAAAAGTCAGATGGGATCCCTAACGGCGGATCGAGAAGTCGCTGAACTCTCCGGTCGCCTGGGATTCGGTAACCACGATCCGGTCAACACGGGCGGCAGGCGGGCCTTTTTTGCACCAGTCGTGTAACGCTTGCAGATTCTTCCGGTCACCTTCGGCTACGACCTCAACGCCACCGTCTGGCAGATTGAGCGCGTACCCTGTGAGGCCCAGGTCTGCCCCAGCCTTTTGGGTATTCGCCCGATAATATACTCCCTGAACACGGCCGGTAACCTGCATTGTCCAACGCGTGGCAGTCATCGGAAGGCCTCTTTTACTATGGGGGATAACGCTAAGTTACCCCTTGCAGGCGTGGGATGGGAAGCAGAAATCCGTTGTAACGAGATGTTAATTCTTGTTGGTATTCAGGAAACCTGTCCTGCGATGAAACAAAACTGTCATGGTTTCTTTCTACCCTTCGGCTGATTCCCGTGTCAGGTCAGAATCATGCTCCGAACAGTCCGCAGTCGTATCTTTTTCTTTTCCACCCTATCCGTGTCTGCACTGGCGGTGCTGGCGTTTATTTCGTGGGCGATCATGAGTCGGGCAGAGCGGGCGACCCATCACCTGCTTTCCGATAATCTCGGTGAATCCTGGGTGCTGAATGATCTTGAATCCGATCATCGGCGGTTGCAGGACCTGGCGTTCAAGATCAAGGCGCAGCTAATGCTGTGGGATGAAATCCACGCCGAATTCGGTGAGGTTGCGCAAAACCTGGAGCTGCACTGGAAGGTCGCCAATGAATCGGCACCTTTAACCGCTTGGGTTCGTGAGCACGAGTTGACGTTTGCGCTGATTCAGGAGTTGGTTGCCTCCATGGGCGAAGGCATCGAGCAGGAAAGTTATTACCGGGTTGGGCAGGTGGTGGATTTCAGGCTCTTTCCCGCGGTTGATCCCATGCTCGACGCCATCAGTCGGCGCAAGGCCGCGAGTCGGGAGCAACTGGAAGTGGAATCTACACGCTTACTGGTGTTCCTCGAGCGTCAGAAATTTAATCTTCTGCTAGCGTCTGCGGCGTTCCTGGTCGCAATTGTGGTGATTACTGCCTGGCTCCGCAGGACTGTGATTGTGCGACTTCAGAAGATAGAAAGGGATCTGCGTGCGATGGATTCCACGTCGGACCTGACCCGGCTGCCGAGGGTCAGTGGGACCGATGAGGTGGCAGGCCTGGGAGCGGCGTTAACCGGGCTAGTGGATCGTTTTGAGCATTTTATCGTCGATATTCGGGGGGCGGCGGCCAGCCTGGTCTTGCGATCAGAGGTGCTTGAGGCTCAGGCGCATGATGTGCAGGCAAGCTCGACCCTTACACGTCAGCAGATCATTGATGTAAACCAGTCTGCCACGGTGATTGCTGATCAGGCGTCAGCCATTGAGCAGGCAACGACTGCGTCTGATCTGACGGTGAACGCTGCAGTGAGGCGAAACCTTGAGGTTCAGCAGGGGCTTCGGAACAGCGAGCAGGCGGCCGAGCATGCGGTAACGGTGATTGACCGGGTGAGTGATTCAATTCAAGTTTTGAACGAGTCATCGTCGAAAATCGAACAGGTGATCGGCGTTATCGCTGATATTGCCGAACAGACCAATCTGCTGGCGCTGAATGCTGCAATTGAGGCAGCGCGAGCTGGTGATCAGGGGCGGGGATTTGCCGTTGTTGCTGAGGAAGTGCGCAACCTGTCCCGCCGGACCTCGGAGTCCACCGGGGAAATTCGTCAATGGGTTCACGACCTGTTGGACGGCGTGGGCGATGTTGGGGGCTTATTGTCTGAAATGCGGGAGGCTGGCGGGCAAAACCGGTCTTATCTGGATGCCTTGAAGCGGCATTTGGAGGGGATGAAGTCGCAGTTCGAAGACCTCGAAGCACACAGTCTGGAAATCAGTCGGGCAGTGCTTCTGCAGCGTGACGAAATCGGACGGGTGGGCCGTCGGGCTCAGGCACTCGATGCAAGTGCTGAAACCCTGAGCTGCAATGTGGAGCAAACCCTTGACGTCAGTGAGGCGCTGCGTGACGAATCGCGGATCATGACAGAGCTGGCGTCACGTTTTACGACATCCGGGTGACAGGGTAGGATAGGCTGCTAATCCAAACACGTGCAGGAGCGGTATGTCCACATCTGAGAATGAGGTTCAGGGTGATCCTCGTGAGGAAAGGTTCGTGGTTGATGCCGAACTTATTCCGGAAGATCAGCTCATGGGGCTCGTGGAAGAGTACTGTACCCGCTACCATGGGCTGAATGACACGGAATCACCCATGGCCGAGCGTGACCGGGTTCGGGCGGCGGTCAGGCAGGGTGAGCTGGTGGTGTGGTTTGACCCTGTGGAGAATACCGCAGGACTGGGCCCCAGTGCTGGCACAAGATCCTAATACTTTGACGCGTTACTACCCCTGATTTACGGTAGACGTTACAATCCCTGTGTTTTCCGGTTAGTCGAACTCGCGAGAGGTGCGCGTTGATTAGGGTATTGGTTGTAGATGACCACGAACTGGTGCGCTCCGGGATAACCCGGATGCTGGCAGACGACCCCGATATCGAGGTGGTCGGCCAGGCGTCTTCCGGTGAGGATGCCATTGATACGGTTCGGCAGCTGAGCCCCGACATTGTATTGATGGATATTCGCATGCCCGGCATTGGTGGCCTGGAAGCTACCCGGCGAATCCTTCGTATTGATGATGGCATACGCGTGATTGTGGTGACGGCTTGTGCTGACGATCCTTATCCGACAAGGGTTATGCAGGCGGGCGCTACGGCCTATATCACCAAGGGTGCTGACATTCGTGAAATGGTGCGTGCGATTCGCATGGCCCATGCCGGTCAGCGATACATCAGCCCCGAGATTGCCCAGAAAATGGCCCTCAAGAACCTCGGCGGTGATGCAGGCGGCGATGCCGGTGATTCTGCATTTGATCGCCTGTCTGAGCGCGAGCTCCAGATTGCCCTGATGGTGGTTGATTGCCAGAAAGTGCAGGACATTTCCGACAAGCTGTGCCTCAGCCCGAAAACCGTCAATAGTTACCGCTATCGTATTTTCGAGAAGCTGGGCATTTCCAGTGACGTGGAACTGGCCTTGATGGCGGTCCGGCTCGGATTGCTCGATGCCGACAAGGTCTGACGATCAGAGCTGGGGCTTTGATACCTCTCGATTTCTCAAGCAGCTGACAGAGCGTCCCGGTGTCTACCGAATGTATGGGGTAGACGGGGCTATCCTGTATGTCGGCAAGGCCCGCAATCTTCGCAAGCGTGTCAGCAGCTACTTCCGCAAAACCGGCCTGGCACCAAAAACTGAGGCGCTGGTCGCTCGCATCCACGATATTGAGATCACCATAACGGGCAGCGAAACCGAGGCGTTACTGCTCGAGCAGAACCTGATCAAGTCGCTGCGCCCCCCCTATAACATCCTGATGCGGGACGATAAATCCTATCCCTATATCTATTTGTCATCCCATCAGGACTATCCCTCGCTGACCTTCCGGCGGGGACGTACCAAAAAAGGCGGAGGCACCTGGTTCGGGCCTTATCCCAGCTCCGGGGCGGTCAAGGAAAGTCTTAATATTCTTCAAAAGATATTTAAGATAAGATCCTGTAATGAAAGCTATTTTAGAAACAGGTCCCGCCCCTGTCTGCAATATCAGATCAATCGCTGTACCGCGCCCTGTGTCGAATTCATAACCCCTGAGGCCTACCAGCAGGACGTCCGCCACGCCACCATGTTCCTGGAAGGCAAGAATCCGGCCATCATCAATGACCTGATGGAGGCGATGGAGCTCGCCGCGAAGACGCTTGAATTTGAAAAAGCAGCAGCCTACCGCGACCAGATCAATCACCTGCGCCACGTACAGGAGCAGCAATCCGTCGACAGTGAAGGCGGCGACGCTGATGTGATTGCCCTTTCTCAGGATGCAGGCATTGTCTGTGTGGTTGTGATTATTGTCCGCGGTGGGCGGGTGCTGGGAACCAAGGACTACTTCCCGCGATACTCCATTGAGCAGTCTGAAGCCGAGCTGATCGGTGCTTTTCTGGGGCAGTTTTACTTTGGCGGTGACGTGAAGCGAGACTTCCCGCGGGATGTGCTTGTGGCAGCCGAGGTGGAGGGGCGCGAGCTCCTTGAGCAGGCGCTATCGGAAGGTGCGGGGCGAGAGGTCCGGATTCGTGGCAACGTCCGTGGTGAGCGCCGGAAATGGCTGGAACTGGCAGAAACCAATGCCCGCCAGACCCTCCTGACACACCTCGCGAGCAAGGAAACCGTTTATCGCCGGTTGCTCGCGCTCAGGGAGTTGCTTGAGCTCACCGAGACGCCTTCGCGGATGGAGTGCTTTGATATCAGCCACAGCCACGGGGAAAATACGGTCGCATCCTGCGTGGTTTTCGATGAGAATGGGCCATTGAAATCTGATTACCGGCTCTACAACATTGAAGGGATTACCGGCGGGGACGATTATGCGGCTATGCGCCAGGTGTTGACCCGGCGCTACCAAAAGCTGGTGAGCGGTGATGGCAAGCGTCCCGATCTGGTGTTTATTGACGGTGGTAAAGGACAGTTGAATATAGCCCGGGAGGTGTTTGAATCTTTGAACATCTCTGACATACCGCTGATTGGTGTCGCCAAGGGCGTTACCCGTCGGGCAGGCATGGAGCAGCTCATCGACGCGCTCACCGGCGACGTGTTCCGGGTGCCGGCAGATTCGCCCGCATTGCACCTGATACAGCATATCCGGGATGAGTCTCATCGATTTGCCATCACCGGCCATCGTGCCCGTCGTGATAAAAAGCGCCGCCAGTCGACACTGGAGGGCATTGAAGGGGTAGGGCCCAAACGCCGCCGTGACCTGATACGGTATTTTGGTGGCATTCAGGAAATACGCAAAGCAAGCATTGATGAAATCGCCAAGGTTAGGGGAATCAGTAAAACCCTGGCGGACACCATCTATGCAGCTTTGCACAATGAGTAAAAAGATTTATGAATGTACCCAATATTCTGACGCTTTCGCGCATCGTGATGATTCCGGTATTCGTGGTTATATTTTACCTGCCGGTTGAATGGCGATACGTGGTCAGTGCGGCAATCTTTGCCCTGGCAGGGGCCACCGACTGGCTCGATGGCTATCTGGCCCGCAAATTGGATCAGAGCACGCCTTTTGGCGCCTTTCTGGATCCGGTCGCTGACAAGCTGATGGTTGCCGTGGCGCTTACCGTGCTCGTTGAGGAGCATCACAGTGCAGTTCTGACCCTGCCGGCGGTCATCATTATAGGGCGTGAGATCGTGATCTCCGCGCTCAGGGAATGGATGGCTGAAATGGGCAGTCGGGCCAGTGTGGCCGTGTCCTATATTGGTAAGGTCAAGACGACCGCCCAGATGGTGGCCATTGTGATGTTGCTGGCCTTTCCTCCGGGTATTGCCTGGTCGTCCGTCGGCACAGTCCTTTTGTACCTGGCAGCGGCTTTGACCCTGTGGTCGATGGTGCTGTACCTGAAGGCTGCCTGGCCGGACCTGTTTCCATCCGCCCATCCAGCAAGTCCGGAACCCCTTGATGATGGGGTGATAAAGGATTGATCAAAGAATAATCAAGTAGTTACGGGTAAGTTTTTAGTAAAAAAGGGGTTGACTCTTCAGCTCGATCCATTAATATATGCGCCACTTCGACAGCAACAGCAAGTCGCAGTGATTCAGAGCGGGAATAGCTCAGTTGGTAGAGCACAACCTTGCCAAGGTTGGGGTCGCGAGTTCGAATCTCGTTTCCCGCTCCAATTTCCTCTCCGGTTCGCCCGGAATGGAAAGCAGTATCAAGTCTCTCACAGTCCACCTGAGAGCATAAAAGTCCCCTTATTTACTTCGGACTTTTCCCGGCGCGGTGGCAGAGTGGTTATGCAGCGGACTGCAACTCCGTGTACGCCGGTTCGATTCCGACCCGCGCCTCCATTTTTTCCTCAAGTTATCAAGTAGCGGCTGGCCTCAGGTTTCGTAGGTCAGAAAAGGCTGCGAATATTCTTTATTGCTTTCGATCCCGTTACGCACTGCTTTCACTGATACAGTTCAGTGTTGAGCTGGCGGGCTTTTGCCTGCGATTGGCGTGTCTGACCAATTTGGAGGCTGACACCCCAAGGCGGCCCCAATAAAAAAGGCTCCCGGATTCGTCCAGGAGCCTTTTTTATTGGGAAAGCATTCGCGTGACCAGCCTTTAGGCTGATGTCAGGCGCTACTTCGGGTACCCCGTGATGTTCCGGATTTTGTGATACAGCGGCTGCAGCCTGGGATACATGTCCAGGTAAACCTCCCGATACAGCCGGTTGTAGAGCGCGCTGGTCTCTGGGTTTGGGTAAAAAGTGTCGCCAACCCGGGTCATTTTTGCCACTGCAGTGGCGAAATCCGGATGAAGTTTCAGGCCGACTGCTGCATCAATCGCTGCACCAAGGCCCGAGGTTTCATAGGTGTGAGGGCGCTCGGCCGGTAACCCGAAGATATCGGCGGTCAGCTGCATGGCGGCGTTGCTCTGAGAACCGCCCCCGGCGACCCGCAGCCTGCGTATTTTCTGCCCGCTACGCTTTTCGATGCGCTCCTTGCCTTCGCGCAGGGCGTAGGCAAGCCCTTCGAGAATGGCGCGATAGAGATGGGCGCGGGTGTGGACGTCGCCAAATCCAATGATCGAACCTTTTGCCTCTGGCCCCGGGTTTCGTACCCCTGGCGACCAGTAAGGCTGCAGCATCAGGCCCATGGATCCTGCCGGCACCGAATCGACCAGCTCATCGAACAACGCTTCCGGCTCAATGCCCCGAGCCTCTGCAAGTTTTTGCTCCCGCAGCCCGAACTGCTGCTTGAACCAGCTGACCATCCAGAATCCCCGATAGATCATCACCTCAGTGGAGTAGTGACCGGGTAGGGCTGAAGGGTACGGTGGCATGAAGCGGGTTGGTTCGACATAACGCCTGCTGGTGGTGTTGATGGTGGCGGTGGTGCCATAGCTCATACAGCCAACATCAGGCGTGAGTCCACCGGAGCCCAGAATTTCACACGCTTTGTCGGAAGCGGCTGCGATAACTGGCAACCCCTGCGGAACTCCGAGATGGCTGGCGGCTTCAGCATGAAGGTGACCAATGGTTTCGCCTGGCTGAACGAGATCCGGAAGCATGTCTCGGGTCACCGGCATTGCCTGCCACTTGAAGTCCCTGGGCGAAGCCCAGCGCTGGTTCTTGTAGTCAAAGGGGAGATAACCAACCTGGCTGCCGGTGGAATCGCGAAACTCCCCGGTCAGCCGATAATTCAGGTATCCGGACAACAGCAGGTAGTGAGCCGTATTGGCCCAGATGTCCGGTTGGTTCTGGGCAATCCAGTTGGCCTGGGTCTTCTCCCTGAAGCGCTCAATGGTCTCCTCCAGGCGTAACGTCTTGAACAGCCAGCCCCAGGGACCTTTGAGGGGGCCGTCGACCCGGGCATGACGCTGGTCGAGCCAGGTGATGGCCGGACGCAGGGGCTTGCCGTCGCTGTCCAGGTTAATCACGGTTCCGCGCTGGGTGGTGACGGTGATACCGGCGACCTGATCCGGACGAATATCCGTCGATGACCACAGCCGTTGGCAGGCCTTGCCAAGTTGCTCCCAGAAATACTCTGGATGCTGTTCTGCCCAGCCCGGCTGTTCGGAAAAGTAAGGTTCAATTTCCTGCTTGCCCTTGCCGACCAGATGGCCGCAGCTATCAAACAACAGCGCGCGAACACTTTGGGTGCCGTTGTCGATTGCCAGAATGAGAGGGTCAGACTGCGCCATGCGGTGCCTCCGGAGCTGTAGTGTCAGAGGAAGGCAGAGAGTAGTTTTCACGCCAGATGGCCAGGTATCGTTCGCGCTCTTTCACCCAGGCGGCCTTGTCCCAGCCCAATGCGGCGCTGCAGGCTTTTTCAATAAGATCCAGCAGCTCACTGGCCCCGTTGGGGAGCATCAGACCGAGACGGGTGCGTCGGAGCATCAGGTCATCCAGGTGAATGACATCGGTGTTAGCGGCGGCCCAGATCAGTTCACACCAGTAGGTGTCGGTTCCGGGTATCTTCAGCGGTTCACCGGACTCGAGCACTTTCGCCAACGCAGGGCCATAGCTCCCCTGGAGTTTGCGCCAGTCATTGTGCGGGATGCTATTGGGACGTTGTCCGCCGGCTTGGTCCGCGGATGGCGGGGGGGAGAAGCCGGGCAGAGCATCGTCCGGCAGTTGCAGATGCGTCAGGTAAGGGCGGCACTGCTCGAGGATCTGCCGGGCAATCAGCCGATAGGTGGTCAGCTTACCGCCGGCGACGTTGACCAGTCCCTGATGATCCCAGATCACGTGTTCGCGGTTTTCTTTTGAGGGCGCCTTGCCCGGGCCTTCACTGACCACCGGGCGCACCCCGGCCCAGGTCGCAACAATCTCGTTGCGGGTAATCTGGCGGCCGGGAAACAGTGTCGACGAGATCTTCAGCAGATATTCCAGTTCTCCCTCGGTAATCCGGGGCTCGAGGTCCAGGGGCGCGGGATGATCAAGATCGGTGGTCCCCAGAACCGTCATGCCGTGCCAGGGGAACGCGAATACCGGACGACGATCTTCAGGGTGCAGCAGTGACACTGAGCACGATACCGGCAGGCTTTCATAAGGGAGTACCAGGTGACTGCCGCGTAACGGACGGATGCTTCGTTGCGATTGCCCATCCCCGGGATCGACCTCACTCGCCCAGGCGCCGGTTGCATTCACAATGACGGGGGCAGACAGCTCAAAACTCTTAACCTGTGGCCCGGACGTGTCGGTGAGGGTTACGGTCCTCTTGCCTCCATTGGCAGGTCCGACGCTGGCCTTGAGATAGTTAAGGCACCAGGCCCCGGAGTTTCTTGCTTCTTCAAGAATCCGCTGCACCAGTCTGGCATCGTCGGTGACAGCATCGAGGAAGCCGCTGGCACCCACCAGGTTCTGGGTACGTAAGCCCGGCACCCAGTTGAGGGTTTCGGCGGCATTGAGACGGCGGCGGGAACGGCGGCCTGCAAGCCGGTCGTAGACAGCCAGGAGCAGGCCAAACAACCAGGGGCCCGGAAACTGTCGCCGGTAATGAGGCATGAGGAACTGCAGCGGGCGCACCAGACCGGGAACCTCTTCCAGAAGCCGCTGGCGTTCCCGAACGGCATCACGGGTCAGACGGAACTGGCCGCTACCGAGATAACGGAGCCCGCCGTGAACCATTTTCGATGAGCGGCTCGACGTTCCCCAGGCAAAGTCCCGCTGTTCCACCAGCAGGGTTCGTAACCCGCCGGCAGCCGCTTCGCGAGCGATGCCGGCACCCGTGATACCGCCGCCTATCACTATGAGGTCAAATGCCAGGGCGCCATCTCTCAAGGCAGCAAGGGCATCCATCCGGGCCGGTTGGCGCATGGGGAGCCTCCGTTTCTTATTTGTTGATGGGCTGAATCAGGGTGCCAGGGTTCAGGCGTCCTTCCGGGTCAAAGATCTGGCACAGGCCGCTGATGGCTGCCATGCCAAGTTCACCCTTTTCAACCTCAAGGAAGGGAGCGTGATCTTTGCCAACACCGTGTTGGTGACTGATGGTCCCGCCGTTTTCAACAATGATGCGGGAGGTGCTTTGCTTGAGGCGCTGCCAGCGTGCCAAGGTGTCCTCATAGTTATCCGCGGTGCGGAAAACGTAGCTGGTGTAGATGCTGCATCCCTGACCGTAGAAATGGGACAAGTGGGTAAACACGTGCAGGCGTTCACCATCGTCAGTAAGGCCCTGGCGCAGATTGTCTTCAATCTTGCCGAGAAGCGCATCGACGTTGTCCCAGTCAGTGGCGGTTTCTAATGTGTCGACGGCATAGCCCATTTGCCAAAGAGCTTCCCGAAGGTAGGGCATGGTGAACCGTTTCTCAGCCCATTTCGCACCAAGGTATTTGCCGGTATAGACGCCATCGTAGGCAGAGCAATGTTTGCGGGCTTCGCTGAGGGCATGCCGACACTGATGCCGGGTGCCGGTTACACCGAAGGTCATCATGCACTTCTTATCACCGGCGCCCCGGAATGCGAGGAACTTCTCCAGCAGACGAATTTGTCCGGGGTGGCCGGCAAGGGCCAGCTGTGTTTCGGTTTCGACGGCATTACTGAGGCGTAGCATGGAAAGCTGGAGCCGATTCTGAACCAGCTCGCGCGCGGCATCCCTGGCTTGCGCCCAAGTCGGGAAAAACACCACGTGGAAGCTTTCCTGCTCGGGCAGACGGGTTACCCGTACTTTGACTTCCGTGATGATGCCTATCCGGCCTTCCGATCCCAGGACCATCTCTCGGACATCGGGGCCGGCGCTGGATGCGGGAATAGTGGGAATATCCAGAGAGCCCCTGAGGGTTTCGATACGACCACCGGCATAGAGTTGCTCGATACGGCCATAGCGCAGGGATTGCTGGCCGCTGGACCGGCTGGCGACCCAGCCACCGATGGTAGACAGCTCAAAGGATTGTGGAAAATGACCGAGTGTGTAGCCTTCAGCCCGCAACTGGGATTCCACGAGAGGGCCGGGGGTGCCGGCGCCGAAGGTTGCAATCTGGCTGTCGGTATCAATATCGATTAACCGGTTCATGGCGGCAAGACTGACGGTCAGCACCGGACGGGCATCCGCCAGGGGCGTGATATGGCCGGCAACGCTTGTACCGCCGCCGTAGGGGATGACCTTGACATCATTTGCCTGGGCGTAGGCCAGCAAAGTACGAACATCCTCACTGGTTTCAGGCAGTGCAACGCCATCCGGAAATACCCCGAAATGCCCGCTTCGCATGGCCAGCCAGTCGCACAGGCTTTGGCCGCGGGCGTGGCGGACCCGGATCTCTGCTCCGGTATCAATCAGCGGGTGAGGTGCCAGGCGAGAATCCGGAACCTGTGCGCATACGGATTCCAGAGTGGCATCCGCCAGCGGGGTGGCTTCACCGATTCGGTCGGCCAGGAACTGTTGCCCCTCTGCGGGCAGTTCCAGTGCAAATTGATCATCTCCCCAGCCATTCCAGCGTCGCATACCTGAAGCTCCTTTATTATATTGGCGACCAACAGGAGTTCAGTTCGGATAACAGACCTGCTGGTGATCCCCTAAAATGGGACCCAATCGATTGTAGCGGTTATGTCCCGTAACCTTTTGACCAAACACGCCAAGGCAAAGGGATTTTTACGCCACAATTTTGACTATAGACGACAAGCCCTGTCGCTTACGTCAACGACGATAGAGTCAGCGTTATCAGTCCGTCTCATCTGCGGGTGTAGTATTGTTGAGCGGAATAAACCGGTAACCCTGTGAAAAACAGTAATGTTTGGATACGGTGTCGGGTAAGGCTATGCTCCCGACCGTCATCACCGCCAGGATGTTGTTCACTATGCTCCAATCCCCCCAAGGGAAACCGTTGGCTTCGGCTGACACACCATCGTTGCCCGTCGGTTTTCAGGTGATCCACGCCAATCGCCTTGAGGACCTGCGTTCGCTGGTTGTTGAAGTTATTCGCAACTATCCCTTGGGGGCGCTGGATGACGAAGTGTTTCTTGTTCATTCGAACGGTATAGCGCAGTGGCTCAAGCTCGCGCTGGCCAGGGATGATGACGACTCCGAGATGGCAGGACTGGGTATTGCAGCGGCAATGAAGTTCTCGTTGCCTTCGCGCTTTCTTTGGCAGGCGTACCGGGCGGTGCTCGGAGATGACGTTGTTGCTACCCAGTCGCCGTACGACAAGGATCAGTTGGTCTGGCGCCTCTACCGCATTCTGCCTGATCTGGTATCCGAGCCGGTGTTTGATTCCCTGGCTCGATTTCTTGCAGGCGAAGAGTCCGATCGCCGCCGCTATCAGCTGGCGGAGCGCATCGCTGACCTGTTCGACCAGTATCAGGTCTATCGGGCGGACTGGCTTGAAGGCTGGCGCCAGCATCGCGATGTGATCCGCATGCGTGGAAACCAGGAACGCCCTCTGCCGCAAGAGCAGCAGTGGCAGGCCGAACTTTGGCGGCGGCTGGTCGCTGATATTGAGACAAAGCCCAACAACGATTCTGGCGATAGCCGCGCTGATATCCACCACCGGTTCCTGGCGGCAGCGTCCACGCTCACGGCCAGGAACCGGCCCCGGGGGCTGCCCAGACGCCTGGTGGTATTTGGGGTTTCTTCACTCCCCCAACAGACGCTTGAAGTGTTGAGCCTGCTGGGGCAGTGCATGCAGGTACTGCTGTGCGTGCACAACCCCTGCAAATATTTTTGGGCCGACATCGTCGAAGACCGGGAGTTGTTGCGGGCATCCCGGAAACGGGGCCTGCAACGCAACGATATGCCGGACGTGTTGAATGACAATAACCTGCACCTCCATGCCCATCCTTTGCTGGCGGCTTGGGGAAAGCAGGGTCGGGATTACATTCGCTTGCTCGATGAGTACGACGATCAGAGCAGCTATCGCCACTGTTTCGAGTCTATTGACCTGTTTCGGCCACCCTGGGATGAACATGAAGCCGGTGTTGGGAGCCAGCACCAGGCGCCCAACCTGCTGATGGCGATTCAGGACGATATCCTCAACCTGCGCCCGGTCAGCGAGGCAACCCGCACCATGGCGCTGGATCAGATTGACGACTCCATCGTCTTTCATAGCTGCCACAGTGCCCAACGGGAGGTCGAGGTTCTCCACGACCAGTTACTGGCCGCTTTTGAGGTGGATCCGGACCTCCGACCCCAGGACATCATTGTGATGGTGCCGGACATCGACAGCTATACGCCCCACATTCAGGCGGTGTTCGGCCAGCTTGATCCGCAAGATCCCCGTTACATTCCTTTTACCGTCTCCGACCAGGGGCAGCGCCATAAGCTGCCGGCCTTGATTGCTCTGGAGAAGCTGCTGTCGTTACCGGAATCCCGACTTGCAGTGAGCGATATACTCGACCTGCTCGATGTTCCCGCGTTGCGGCAACGGTTCGGACTTGAAGAAAGCGATCTGCCGCAACTGCACCAGTGGATTCACGGGGCCAATATTCGATGGGGGCTGGATGGCGCCCATCGTGCTTGCCATGAGCTGCCTGAGGGGATGGAACAGAACACCTGGCTGTTCGGTCTGCGGCGAATGTTGCTGGGCTATGCGGTGGGTGACGGCGAGGCTTGGCAGGGCATTGAGCCCTACGGCGAGGTCGGTGGGCTTGAAAGCAGGCTTGCAGGTCAGCTTGAGCTGTTTTTACGGCGGTTGGCTGAACTTTGGCAATCGCTTCAGACGGCGAGGCAACCGCTGGAGTGGGCCGACATGCTGACCGCAATGCGGGAGGGTTTCTTCGTTAATCTGGAGGATGACGATACCCTGGTGTTTTCTCACCTTGAGCAGGTAGTGGAGAAGTGGATTGAGGCGTGCCGTACCGGAGGGCTGGAGGAGGAGGTGTTACCACTGCAGATTGTCCGCGAAGTCTGGCTTTCCGGGCTGGAGAAAGGCGGCCTCAGCCAGCGTTTCCTCGCCGGAAAAGTGAATTTTGCTACGCTCATGCCGATGCGAGCCATTCCATTCAAGCGTATTTGCCTGTTGGGAATGAGTGACGGCGAATACCCCCGCAGCCAGTCTCCAGTAGATTTCGATCTGATGGCTGACGACTACCGTCCAGGCGACCGTTCGCGCCGGGAAGATGATCGGTACCTCTTCCTGGAAGCGTTTCTTTCTTCTAGAAACCAGCTTTATATCAGTTGGGTAGGCCGAAGTATTAATGACAATTCTGAGCGGCCACCCTCGGTATTGGTGGCTCAGCTACAGGATCATCTGGACACGATTCGGCCTCTGGAGCCTGCCGGTGCCAGCCTGACGGAGCACCTGACCACGGTTCACCCGCTGCAGCCGTTCAGCCCCCGTTATTTCCCCAATGGCCCGGAATCGGGGGGGCTGTTCACCTTTGCCAAGGAGTGGCGGGCAGCGCATGCGCCTCGCGAATCAGTGGCCAAGGGAACGGGCGGTCTTGACGGAACCCGGCCCGCGTATCTGCTGGAGGAACCGCTCACGCTTGCGGCACTGGGCGGCTTTCTCCGTTCGCCGGTCGAGTGCTTTTTCCAGCAGCGGTTGGGCATCCGTTTTTCAGAGCTGGAAGAACCGCTTTGTGACGATGAACCCTTTGTGCTTGATGGTCTCGAACGGTGGAAACTGACCGACGAACTTATACGTGAAGCGTTACTCGGCAACGACCGGGGCGAAGGCGGGAACACTGCGGAGCAGGACTTTTCGGACCAAGATGGCTCCGTTTTGCGAAACCGCCTGAATGGAATCATTCAGCGTCAGGCGGCCAGAGGGGACTTTCCCCAGGGCGGTATTGGTCAGGTGCTTCAGCAACAGGTTGGGCTGGATCTCCCTGAGCTGTATCAGCGTTATCAGGAATCGCTGCGTCAGTTCCCGGACGCGATGGATCTCCAGTTGTTCCGGTTTGATGTGACGGTTCACGACCAGCCAGTGTCGGTTGAGGACTGGGTTGGCGGCGTACGACAGTCGCCGACAGGCGGGCGGGCCTGTATCACCGTCTCAAGCAGTAATCTGGTCGACGGCCGTAAACGCTATCGCTGGGGCCCGGCGCTGACGCCGTGGATCAGGCACCTGGCGGCGTGTCTGCTGAACTCTGATCCCTGCACGACAATTCTCTTGAGCAAGGTCGGTAAAATGATGTTTCCGCCATTGCCGGCCGAGGTGGCCGCCGAGCACCTGACATCGCTCCTTTCGGGTTGGCTCTCCAGTCTCGAAAGCCCCCTGGCAATTGCGCCGAATACTGCCTTTGCCTGGCTGGCGTGGGTCGACAAGGATGAGGACAAAGCGCTCTCGGAAGCCCGTGCGGCCTATGAGGGAGGTTTCAATACCAAGGGCGAGGTGGATCAGCGCCCGGCCTTGCGGCGCGCCTTCCCTGACTTTGACGCGTTAATGGCCAATGGCGAGTTTCGCCACTGGGCAGACGTCTTGTATCGCCCCCTGTGGCTGGCGGTAAAACAGGGCGGGGAGGCCTGACATGAGTGACCAGATTCAGACCGAAACCACGCGGCTGGGTGACCCGAGGGCTCCGCAGGTGCTGAACCCGCTGACCCTGCCGCTACGGGGAAGTCAGCTCATTGAAGCCAGCGCCGGAACCGGTAAAACGTTCACCATCGCCATGCTCTACGTACGTGCGATTCTCGGCCACGGCCAGACCCCTGAATGTGGCCGTCCGTTGACCCCCCGGGATATTTTGGTGGTGACCTTCACCGAGGCGGCCACCAAGGAGCTTCGAGACCGTATCCGCAAGCGGCTGGCAGAGGCTGCCGAGGTATTCCGGCAACCAGCCTCTGAGCAGGGCTCCGGAGCCCATGGTGAGGGGCCATTGCAGGCCCTTCGGAACGACTACCCGGACTCAGACAGCTGGCCGGCACGAGCTCGATTGCTGCAATTGGCGGCGGAGTCGATGGATGAGGCATCGGTGCATACGATCCATGGCTGGTGCAACCGGATGCTTAACGAGCACGCATTTGATAGCGGCGGCTTGTTCAATCAGACCCTTGAGACCGATCATGGCGAACTGCTACTGCAAGTGATCAAGGATTACTGGCGCAGCTTTGTGGTCCCGATGGATGAAGGGATCGCCAATCTCTGGCTTGACCAGTTTGCATCGCCACAGGCGCTCAGAACATCGCTGAGCGACCTTCTGCCCCTTGAACGTCAATTGCCGGAACCGTCAGGCACCCCAGCCAGTCTGCTGGGGGCTCGTGTCGAAGAGCTGCGTTCGACGTTTGCGCATGTGCGGACGACAATAGCGGCGGATGCCGAGGATTTTCTTGCGGTACTGACGGAGGCGTCCGGACGTAAGGATTTTAATGGTAACTCCCTGAGACTGAAGAATGTCGCTGGCTGGCTTGAGTCCCTCAAGCAATGGGCCGGGGGGCAGGACCTGGCGGCGCCAGCTCTGACCCCGGCTGCCTGGGACCGGCTCAGTCCGGACGGTATTGGTCAGGCCTGGAAGAAAGGAACGCCTCCGGTGGACCACCCGCTGATTGAGAGCGTCGTGGCCTTGCGTTCGGTCTGTCGTGAGCCGCTGCCAGTCCAGGCAATGCTCTTCCATGCCTGTCACTGGGTTGCTGACCGGCTGGAGCGTGAAAAACAGCGACGGGCCGAGATGGGGTTCGATGATCTGCTCGAGCGGATGGACCAGGCCCTGGCCGGTGCCAGTGGGCCACGGCTGTCCAATGCCATCCGCCAGCAATTTCCGCTGGTGATGATCGACGAGTTCCAGGACACAGACCCGGTCCAGTACCGGATCTTTGATTCGATCTACCACGCGAGCGAGAACCGCCCGGAGTCGGGGTTGCTGATGATCGGCGACCCCAAACAGGCAATCTATGGCTTCCGTGGTGCGGATATCTATACCTACCTGAAAGCCCGTAAGGATACCGCTGACCGTCAGGTGACCCTGCCGAAGAACTTTCGCTCGGCCACCGCAATGGTCGAGGCCACCAATCACCTGTTTGGGCATGGCGAGCAGCAAGCGATCAAGGGGGCTTTCCTGTTCGGGCAGGGCGACGACAACCCGGTGCCGTTCCACGCCGTCGGGGCCCAGGGACGCCAGGAGAGCCTGCGGATAGAAGGGCAGTTAGCACCCGCGCTGACGTTCTGGGCGCAGGATTCGGAAGACAGGAAGTCCGATGTCATGACGAATGTTGCCGAGACCTGTGCGTCGGAGATTGTTCGCCTCCTGAACCTTGGCCAGAACGGCCAGGCAGGATTTGCGGATGAGACGGGGAGCTGGCAACCCCTGAACGCTTCGGATCTTGCGGTGCTGGTCAACAACGGCACCGAGGCGGCACTGGTGCGACAAGCGCTGGCCAACCGTGGGGTCAAAAGTGTCTACCTGTCAGATCGCCGCTCTGTCCTCGACACTACGGAGGCCCGGGATCTGATCTACTGGCTGGAAGCCTGTGCCGAACCCGAGCGGGACAATCTGGTTCGGGCAGCGCTGGCGACAACCACACTGGCCGTAGACTGGGCCACTCTTGATCAGCTTAGGAACAACGAACTGGCCTGGGAGACAACCCTTGAGCATTTTCGTGGGTTCCGACAGGTCTGGCGCCAGCAAGGCGTGCTGGCTATGGTTCGGTGCGTGCTCAACCACTTCGATGTTCCGGCCCGGTTGCTTTCCCAGCCTGAGGGCGAGCGCGCGCTGACCGACGTTCTTCATCTTGCCGAGCTGTTGCAGCAGGAAAGCCAGCAAGTGGATGGCGAGCAGTCACTGATTCGCCGGTTCAGCGAGATGGTCGCAGCAACCAGCCATCGCTCCGATGCGATGCAGGTTCGGCTGGAAAGCGATGCGGAACTGGTTCAGGTGATTACGGTGCATAAATCCAAGGGGCTGGAATACCCGCTGGTCTTCCTGCCCTTTGCCACCAATTGCCGGCCTGCGACGGGTAAACGCCTGCCTCTGATCTGGCACGACGACGAGGGCGATCAACAACTGGCCTTTGAGGCCCGGGACGATGTTCTGACGCGGGTTGATCAGGAGCGGCTTGGCGAGGATATCCGCAAACTGTACGTGGCGTTGACCCGCGCCCGTCACGGCACCTGGGTGGGGGCGCCGGCACTCAAGGGTGAAGAGGCCCGCAGTGCGCTGAGTTACCTGGTTGCACAGAAGTCAGAGGAGCCGATCAGCGCTGGCCTAAGACGAATGGCGGAAGGCTGTAGGGATATCCTTGTGCAGCCGTTGCCAGCACCGACCGAGGCGATCTACCAGCCACCCAGGGCCGCCGAACTGGGAAACGCTCGGGAACGGACGGCCCCTGGTTGGGACAGCTGGTGGATCGCCAGTTACTCGGCGATCCGCTATCGGGTTGCAGCCACGGATGACGTCATCCCAGAGGTCCCGGCTGAGTCTGAAACGGCCGGTGCGGAGCGGATCCGGGAAGAAGCCGAACCGGCAACCAGGGCTGCCGCACCCCCTGTAGTGCAGAAACCCGCGCCAGACTCGGTTCAGATCCACGGTTTTTATCGAGGGGCTGGGCCGGGCACGTTCCTGCATAGCCTGCTGGAGTGGGCGGCCGAGGAGGGATTTCAGCGCGCCTGCGAAAACGGCCCGGCGCGTCGTGAACTCATCGAAAGCCGCAGCCGGTTACGGGGATGGGACGCCTGGACCGGGCCTCTGGATCACTGGCTGGTTGATTTCCTTCAGACTCGCCTGTCATTGCCTTCACAGCCTGATGGTTCAGCTTCTGAGGTCAGCCTCGCGATGCTGGATCAGGCAGTGCCAGAGATGGAGTTCTGGATATCCAGCCAGGGCGTCAGTACCGGCGAACTGGATCGGCTGGTTCGCCAGCACACCATGACCCACTGGAACCGGGAGCAGATTCCGGAGCGTCCCGCAGCGGACGACATGATGCTAAGGGGTATGTTGAAAGGCTTTATCGACCTCGTGTTTGAGCATGAAGGCCGTTATTACGTGGCGGATTACAAGTCCAACTACCTCGGGCCCGGCGATGAGGACTACAGCGACATGGCTATGGCGGGCGTTGTTGCAGAAAAGCGCTATGACTTGCAGTTTGCACTCTACCTGCTGGCGCTCCATCGCCTCCTCAGAACGCGTCTTCCGGACTACGATTACGACCGCCACGTCGGAGGTGCTGTCTACCTGTTTCTGCGTGGCAACAAGGCCGAAAGCCGGGGCGTGTATTGTGAACGTCCAGACCGTTCATTGATTGACGCTCTGGATCAGTTGTTCCGTACCGGCAAGTCCGGTCAGGATGGGGTGATGACTCAGGAGGCACTGCTATGAGCCAGTTTCAGCCCGCCGCCGGGGCCAGTACGGCCGACGTTGGCACGAGTCTGGATAGCCGTGAACGCCTTCTTGCGCTGCTGGACCAGTGGGTAGACCTCGGATGGCTGCGCGCACTTGATAGCGCCATGGCCCGTTTTCTTGACACTGAGGCGGACGCGGCGGGACAACCACCCAGCCCGCTGCTGTTGTTGCTGGTGGCGCTGACATCTCACCAGTTGGGGCGAGGGCACGTATGCCTGGATCTTGAATTGATGGCGAAGGAAGGCTTTAACGACGCACTGTCGCTCCCCCCCGAAGACGAAAGCGTTCCGGACCGCTGTGAATTGCCGTCCGATGTGCTCGCTCAGGTCACTCCTGAACATTGGCAGGAGGCCTTGGGCCACCCGTTGTTAGTGGCGCAGCCGGGATTGGGATATGACGGGCGCAGCCCCTTGGTCAGGGCAGGCTCAAGAGTGTATCTGCGCCGGTTCTGGCGTTATGAACAGACGGTCTTTCAGCGTTTGCAGGCCCGACTCGGCTCGGTGCCCGGGCTAGAATACCCGACGCCTTCTCAAGGTTCTGAGGCGGCACTGATCAGTGCGCTGACGGTTTTGTTTCCTGGCCACCAGGAGGACGTGGACTGGCAGAAAGTGGCCTGCGCCAACGCTGCCCGTCAAGGATTCAGCGTAATCACCGGAGGACCCGGCACCGGAAAAACCACCACGGTGGTGAAACTACTGGCGGCATTGCAACATGGCGCGATGACCTCAGCCGATGAGCCGCGGGTGTTGCGGATTCAGCTCGCAGCCCCTACTGGTAAGGCCGCTGCCCGACTCAATGAATCCATCGCAGGTGCCGTCAAAGGTCTCGATCTTGGCGGATTGCCAGAGCCTGAGTTGTTAAGGGCGGCGATACCCACTGAGGTGACAACCCTGCACCGTTTGTTGGGAGCCATTCCCGGATCCCGTCGCTTCCGTCACGATCGCCTCAATCCGCTGATGGCAGACGTGCTGGTGATTGACGAAGCATCAATGGTGGATCTTGAAATGATGGCCCGGGTACTGGAAGCGCTGCCAGACGATGCCCGTTTGATACTTCTGGGCGATAAGGATCAACTGGCTTCGGTTGATGCCGGTGCGGTACTGGGTGAGCTGTGTCAGCGTGCGGCTACGGGCCATTACTGGCCGTCGACGGGCGCCTGGCTGGGTGAAGTGACGGGCTACCCCGTTCCCCGCGTACTGCTTGATGAACAGGGGAAGCCGCTGGACCAGGCCATTACCCTGTTACGCCGAAGCTATCGTTTCGACGAACATAGCGGCATTGGTCAACTCGCTGCTGCGGTTAATCAGGGCTGTGAAGGTGGGCGGAGTGGCGAACAGGCCCGCCAGCTGTTTAGTGCCGGTTACGCCGATCTTGCCAGGATTCCGGTTCCTGCGGCCAGCGCAGATGAGGTTATGGCGAGACATTGTGTGGAGGGGGGCCGGGAGAGCTTCCTGAACGGCGGCGAAGGGCGCCAGGATCGCGGCGGCGCGATTGATCCTCCTGCAGGGTACCGGCATTACCTCGAAACCATGAAGTCCAGCCGTCCGGATCGTCTTGCAGGGATTGAAGTCTGGGACCAATGGGCAGCATCGGTGCTTGAGGCTTTTGGGCGTTTCCAGGTGCTGGCTGCGCTGCGAAAAGGCCGATACGGTGTAGAGGGGCTCAATAAGCAGATCGCCGCCCGCCTCAAGGCCATGGGGTTGATCTCGGTGACCGACGGCTGGTACCCCGGACGGCCAGTGCTGGTCACTCGCAATGACTATGGTCTGGGGCTGATGAATGGCGATATTGGTATCGCATTGATGATCCCCGCCCGGCAGTGGGAAAACGGCCAGGAATCGGTGGATCCTGAGCATTTGGTGTTGCGCGTGGCTTTTCCGTCTGGTGATGGCGCCGGTGATATCCGCTGGGTGTTGCCAAGCCGGTTGCAGCAGATCGAAACGGTGTATGCGATGACGGTCCACAAATCCCAGGGTTCGGAATTTGATCACGCATGTCTGGTGCTTCCGGACCGAATCAGTCCGGTGCTGACCCGGGAGCTGGTCTACACCGGGATCACCCGGGCGAAATTCTGGTTCAGCCTCCTGTTACCGGATCAGGGGGTATTTGATGTGGCACTGGCGAGGCAGGTCAATCGGAGTTCCGGGTTGGGGGCGTGTCTGTTTGGAGAGGGATAAACCCAGGCTTATTGCATCGATTCAACCAGGCGCCGGTTAAGATCCTGCCACCGGCTGAGCCGCCCGGGGTCGCCGATGCGCTCATTGCTGGCGCCGATGCGGTTGAGCCACAGACCGTCACCATTGAAACTGTAAACAGGCTCCAGATCCGTTCGCTCCGAGGCGGGTCTGATTTCGCTGATCAGGTTGTCGAGGATCAGGGGGTCCGCATCCGGGGTGGGGTACCACGCCAGCACCATGTGTGCCTGGTTCAGTTCCAGCGCCTTGACGTAGGTGATGCGCAGCTGGGCATCAGGGATGCCGAGGGACTTCAGTGTGAGGTACTTGGCAATGGAAAAGTCTTCGCAATCGGCGCCGTTGGTAGCAAGCATTTCGACCGGGGTCGCCCAGTAGTCTTCCTGGCCCCAGTGCTTGATGTCATTCACGAAATTGACGCGATTGAAAAACGAGTTCACCAGAAACAGCTGGCGCTCGGTTGGCGCGTTGGCAGCCAGGGTCTGCAGGTTCTGCCAGTTTTCGAGCCGGGCCCGGGCCTCGTTACCAAACTCCTGCTGTACGTAGTTGAGAACGCGGTCGCTGACTTCGAAGGCGACCACAGCCGTCACCAGGAAAAATGCTGGGAGCAGGGCAAAACGTCTGGCAAAGTGCCTTATCCCCGGATCCATGGTGTGGCCTCAGTTGCTGTTACTTCTCAGACGCTCTCTAAGTTCTTCAAGTCTCTGACGAATCTCTTCGCGGCGTTGCTCCGATGCCTCGGGCGTCGTGAGCTGTGGTATCGCAGTTTGTTGCTCAGCCACTGGCTCGGGGTCCACGGGTTCTTCCTGGTCATTGGCTGCGAACTCCATGCCTTCACTTTCGGTTAACTCCGGAAAGTAGAGGTTTTCGAACTTGCCAGAGCGATTAATAATGACGCGATTGGCATGAACTGATCGCAATACCGCATTCCCGGGCAATTCATCTCCCACCAGATAAACATCGGTGATGGCGCGGGCATCCTCAATCAAAGCGCTGCCCGGAAACTCACCATCCGCTGCAAGAACGCCACGCAGTACCAGGCGCAGATTGGTCTCTGGCAGGTTTTCGGTATCCAGTGGCTCATTGGTAGCGTCGATGCTGGCAATACCGAACAGCGCAACATCCGACGCCTTGATCTGTTGTTCGGGCCGGGGCTGTGCTGACGTCGCAGTGTCTGTCAGGGCAAGCTGGTCACCGGGGGCACTGGTATCGTTTTGCCACTGCGAGTATCCCTGCCAGCCCAGAGTCGCGAGCATCACAACGGTAAGCAGGGCCGCGAGTAGCAGGGGAAGCCGGGCATTAATAGCAGCCATCTATTTCCTTATCTGTCTGTAACGGTCTTGGTTGGTTCGAGCCTGGGACCCGCTCATCGAACGGTACTCCACATTATCATAGCCTTTTTCGACGATAGCCGGCTCGGTTTACAGCGACTTTAACGGGCGTCTGTAGCGCCGAATTCATCCGACTGTGATTCTGATCGGCTATAAGTGAATGTATTGAGCCTGAACACAGAGAGTTCTGCATGTTAACGGTTATTCATGAAAAGACGCCGTCAAGGATCCCGGGGCCGCCCAAAATCGCAGTATAGTGTATAGAGTTGTTCAGCGGTTCCATATCCTATGGTAGCCTTTCAGAATTATTTGAATGACAAGGAAAACCTTGTTTCGTAACACGACGGGGATGAGCTTGAACACTGACACCGCAATTCCGCCGCAGGAACAGACATTGGGGCGTTTGCCATTTACTTTTGCCAAGCGTAATGGCGTTATCCTGACCCGTGATGAAAACGGTGAGGCCGTTATTCTGGTACGCCCAGGTGCGCCCCATTCTGCTCTGGCTGAAGCCAACCGGGTCAGTGGTGGCAGAGCCCGGTTCACGCCCATAGAGCCCGACCAGTTCGATGCTGCGCTTAATCAGGCCTACCAGAACGATTCCGCCGAAGCGATGCAGATGGTTGAAGGTATCGGCGATGATATGGATCTGGCCTCCCTTGCCGATTCGGTACCGGAAACTGAAGACCTGCTGGAGCAGGAAGACGATGCACCGATTATCCGCCTGATCAACGCGATTCTGACCGAGGCGGTCAAGAGTGGTGCCTCTGACGTTCATATCGAGACCTATGAGAAGCGTCTGGTCGTCCGTTTCCGGGTGGACGGTGTCTTACGGGAGGTGGTTCAGCCCAAACGCGCGCTTGCGCCGCTGCTGGTGTCCCGGATCAAGGTTATGGCCAAGCTGGACATTGCCGAGAAGCGGGTGCCTCAGGATGGCCGGATTGCCCTCAGGGTTGCTGGCCGTGAAGTGGACCTGCGGGTATCCACCATGCCGTCGGCAAACGGGGAGAGGGTGGTTCTGCGTCTTCTGGACAAGCAGGCCGGCAATATACGCCTTGAATCCCTTGGCATGTCCGAGGCAGATCTGAAGGTGCTGCGTAAGCTGATTTACCAACCCTACGGCATTTTACTCGTGACCGGTCCTACCGGTTCCGGTAAGTCCACCACGCTTTATGCGTCGTTGCTCGAAATCAACGATCGCAGCCGCAACATCCTTACGGTCGAGGATCCGATCGAATACAACCTGCCCGGCATTGGCCAGACTCAGGTAAACACCAAGGTCGACATGACCTTTGCCCGTGGTTTACGGGCGATCCTGCGTCAGGATCCAGATGTGGTTATGATCGGTGAGATCCGTGACCTTGAAACCGCTGAAATTGCCGTGCAGGCCAGTTTGACCGGTCATATGGTGCTGTCCACACTGCACACCAATACCGCCGTTGGCGCGATTACCCGTCTGATGGACATGGGGATTGAGCCCTTTCTGATCTCATCCAGTCTGGTGGGGGTGATTGCACAGCGCCTGGTGCGGGTGTTGTGTGAGGACTGTAAGGAAGCCACGGTGGCGTCCGAGGAACACTGCGAATTCATGCAGCAGGACCCGGCCAACCCGCCGACCATTTACCGACCGACCGGCTGTGAGAAGTGCAACCAGCTGGGCTACCGGGGCCGGATTGGTATCTATGAGCTGATTGAAGTCACTGATGACGTCCGCGCGCTGATCCACAAACGGGCTGGCGAACTGGAACTGGAGCACGAGACCCGCAAGCGCAGCCCGAGCATTCATGCTGATGGTGTCGACAAGATTCTGCGAGGCATTACCTCGGTGGAAGAAGTCCTGCGCGTGACCCACCGGAGCTGATAACCTATGCCCGCCTTTGATTACAAAGCACTGGATGCCCGGGGTAAGCAAAAACAGGGTGTGCTGGAAGCCGATAGCGCACGGGCTGTCCGGCAACAGCTGCGGGAAAAGGGGCTTTCGCCGCTGGAAGTGAATCCTGCGGTTGAAAAACCATCCCGCAGCAATCCGCTGAGCAGTCGCGGCGGACTCAGTGCCGCTGATCTGGCCCTGGTTACCCGTCAACTGGCCACGTTGATTCAGTCGGGCATCCCTATTGAGCAGGCCTTGTCGGCCGCTGCCCAGCAGTCCCAGAAGCCCCGCCTGAAGAGCATGATGATCGCGATTAGAGCCAAGGTTATGGAAGGCTATTCGCTGGCGGAGAGTCTGGGAGAGTTCCCACGGGCATTCCCCCGCCTTTATCGATCTACTGTGGCGGCCGGGGAACACGCCGGGCACCTGGACCTGGTGCTGAACCGGCTTGCTGATCACACCGAAAACCGCCAGGAAGCCCGCCAGAAAATTCAGCTGGCCGCCATTTACCCGATCATTCTCAGTGTGGTCGCTGTTGCCATCGTTATCTTTTTGCTGACTTATGTCGTGCCGGACATTATCGAAGTGTTCCTCAAGCAGGGGCAGGAACTGCCTGCACTGACCCGGGCGATGCTCGCTATTTCGGACTTCCTGTCGAGCTACGGCCTGTTCGTGGCGATCGCCATCGCACTGGCCGTTGTTGCCTTTCGGGTGGCGTTACGCAAGCCGGCGAACCGATTGCGCTTCCACCGGTCTCTGTTGAATATGCCGTTGTTTTCGGGGATGGTGCGTGGGGTCAATACCGCCCAATACGCCAGCACCCTGAGCATCCTCACGACCAGTGGGGTGCCGCTGGTGGAGGCGATGCGGATTGCCGGGGAAGTACTGTCCAATGACTACCTGCGCCAGGAACTTCGAGGCGCAGCCCAGAAAGTAAGCGAGGGCGGCTCCCTGCATCGCTCTCTCGATCAGACAGGCTATTTCCCGCCGATGATGCTGCATATGATTGCGAGCGGCGAGGCGAGTGGTGAACTGGACAGCATGCTCGAACGTACGGCTCGAATGCAGGAGAACACCCTGCAGGCAAAGATTGCGGCGATCGTTGGCCTGTTTGAGCCGATGATGTTGCTGGTGATGGGGGGCGTGGTACTGATTATCGTATTGGCGATTATGCTTCCGATTCTGAATATGAGTAACCTGGTCGGATAGTCCGGCCAGCCGAGTCTTTAAAAACAATAACAGGCTCACCAAGACGGCTTTCATCCATTACGGACTCAAGTGGAAAAGAGAAATGAAAATGACGAAGATGATGCAAACAAAAGGACCTGCACAGCGCGGCTTCACCCTGATTGAAATCATGGTGGTCATGGTCATCCTCGGCCTGCTGGTCGCCATTGTGGCACCAAACATCATGGGGCGAGGCGATCAGGCTAAAATCACCATCGCTGAAACCCAGATGAACAACATTTCCAATGCGCTGGATCTTTACCGGCTGGACAACAGTCACTACCCGTCCACCCAACAGGGGCTTGAGGCACTGGTGACAGAGCCTGCCGGCAGCCCTGAGCCCAAAAACTGGAACCCGGACGGCTACATGAAAAGTGTCCCGGAAGATCCCTGGGGCAACCCGTTCGAGTACATCAGCCCAGGTGTTGATGGCGACTATGACCTGATTTCCCTGGGCGCTGATGGCCAGCAGGGTGGCGACGGTGACAACGCTGATATCAGCTTCTGGAACATCAAGCAGTAAATTTGCCGACTATGCCAAGGCCGTTAGCCCGGGGATTTACCCTCATAGAAATTCTGGTCGTCATTATTGTTGTCGGCCTGCTGGCCGCCCTCGCGGTGGTGAATATGGGGGGCAGCGGGCAGGCTCGGGAAATGGAAAACGAGGTCCGTGAGATCTACTTGCTCATGCAAACGGCATCAGAGCAGGCGACGCTCAACAACCAGGAAATTGGCCTGAGATTGCTTGAGGACGGATATCAGTTTGTCGTTTTCGATGAAAATAACCGGGAGTGGGTCGAGCAGGGGCAGCGCATGTTCCGGCCGAGGTCCTTGCCGGAGTGGCTGGAATTGACGCCGCTGATCGAGGATGGTTTGCCGACCCTGGCTGGTGAGGAAGATCAGTTGGAACCGGATCTGGTGTTTTTTTCCAGTGGCGAGGTAACACCGTTTGAGCTGGAGTTCACGATCGGTTCCGGAAGCGAACGCAAGCACCGGCTATGGTCCGATGGAATTAACGGGATCGACTGGCAGGCCCCTGGTGACGAGGATGAATCTTGAACCGTTCTCCTCACGCCTTTTTCAGCCAAGTTTCCCCCCGCAGTACTGAAACCGGCTTTACCCTGATCGAAGTGTTGGTTGCACTGCTGGTATTCGCGCTCGTGGCCACCGCTGCGACTCAGGTCGGCAGCCAGTACATTGCCAGCTATGAACGTATCCGCGATAAAACCATGGCGACCTGGATCGCGGATAACCGGATGAACGAGCTTCGTTTGGCCGCTACCTTTCCGGGGATTAGTCAGAATAACGATGATCTGGATTATGGGCCCTATCGGTGGCGTGTTCTGACGGATGTGCAGGGTACTCAGGATCCCACCATTCGGCGTGTCGAGGTAACGGTGTCAAGATATCTCGAGCAGCGCCCTGAGCCCCTGTCCATTTACACTCTGACCGGCTTTGTCGGTGAACCCCGGGGAGGCGATTAATGCCTTCCTCAATGCAGCGGGCAGCCGGTAACGCCTCTCAGGCCGGTTTTACCCTGATGGAAGTTCTGATCGCTGTCACCATTACTGCGGTGATTGGCCTTGGGATCTGGCAGGTGGTGTCCGGTATCATCCTTGCCCGTGACCGGGTGGATCAGGTTGCGACCCGGTTTGATCAGCTCCAGCGCAGCTTTCTGCTGCTTGAACGGGACATTACCCAGTCTGTCTATCGTCCTGTCCGCAATCTCTATGGTGATACTGAGCCTGCTCTCACCAGTCGCAGTGATGAATTTGACTTGATGCTGACTCGTCAGGGTTGGCGAAACCCTGTCGGACTGAAACGATCCAACCTGCAACGGGTGGCGTACGAGTATACCGGTGATGAACTTCATCGCCGTTACTGGCCGGTTATTGATCAGGGATATGACGACAGCGGCCGGGACCAGTTTCTGGTGGACGGTATCAAGACGTTTGATGTTGAGTTCTTTGATCAGGACCTTAAGTGGGGCAGCAACTGGCCGACCCAGGAGGCCATGAATGCGTCCGTAGAAAGCGGTGGGGGCAATATACCCCTGCCGCTGGCGGTCAGGGTTACCCTGGAGCATGATCAGTTCGGGGTACTGGAACGGCTTTACGTTCTGCCTCCGTTTGATCGTGCCACTGTACAGCGGGTCATGGTGGAGCATGCCCAGAGCCAGGCTGACAGCGAAGTTGAGGATGAGACCCAGAATGAGCAGGCGCAGCCGGGTGAGCAGGCCGCACCGTCGGGGCAGGATGGGGTGATTCAATGATCCGGTCTGTCTCCATTCGCCGCCAGAATGGTATCGCCCTGATCATGGTGTTACTCGCCATGGCCCTGGTGGTGTTGTTGAGTTCCGGCATGACCCGGGAGCAGAGTCTGCGGGTATTCCGGGCGAGTCATCTGCTGGCGCAACAGCAAGGTTACAGCGTGGCGCTGGGCGCAGAGGAGTTCGCCAAGCAGATCCTGTTTCGCGACTATGAAGACGATAAGGACGGAGATGCACTGGCCGACAGTCCCGATGAAGAATGGTCCCAGTATGCGGCCATCCTGCCGCTGGACGACAACGGTGTCATCGAGGTGCAGGTTGACGACCTGAGTGGACGGATCAATCTCAATGATCTGGTTGCAGCGGATGGCAGTGTCGATGAGGTGACCCGGGGGCGGGTTGAGCGCCTGCTCCAGATTGTGGAGGTCAGTTCAATCTCTGTAGACGCACTGATTGACTGGATTGACAGCAATGACGAAGCGATCAGTGCCAGAGGGGCTGAAGATGGGGTCTATCTCCTTCAGGATCCATCCTACCGGGCGGCAAACCAATACTTCACCAGTGTCTCGGAACTGCGACTGATAGATGGCATGACCGGGGACGATTACTGGAAGCTGAGCCCTTATGTGGCGGCACTGCCGGTGTCGGGGCTCGGGATCAATGTTAACATGGCGCCGGCACCGGTTATTCAGGCGTTGCACGAGAAGCTGACGCAGGCTGATGCAGGCGCTATTCTTGAAGGAATCGAAGAAGAACGCTTTGAAAACGTGCAGGATTTTCTTGCGCTTTCACAGTTCGCGGGTCTGGGGCTGAAAGCCACCGGGCTCGGTGTTCGGAGCTATTTTTTCGAGGTGGCTTCGCGGGTAACCGTGGATAACCGACAGGTCAACCTGGTGAGCCTGCTGTATCGGGGGCCAGATGGTGCGTTGGACGTTGTCGCCCGCGATTCCGGACAGAAAAACCGAATTACCAAAAAACCGTTTACGGTTTCTGAAGATCAATAACAAGGACGCCTAACCTTATGAGTTACCGGCTCTACGTCCACTGCGACACAATGATCACTGAGGAAATGGCTTCCGCCGGTGACGTCGTTTTCGACTGGGTCCTTCTGGACGCGGGAGGCGATGTTCAGGCCCGGGGTAGTGGTGATCGCCGGGACTCGATCGAGCAGGTCCTGGTCCAGAATGCCCTCGATAACGTCAACATGATCGGGCTCATTCCCGGCGATGAAGTTCTGTTCTGTGTGGCCGATATCCCCGCGAAGCAAGCCCGGTTTATTCGTCAGGCGCTGCCGTTCGCCATTGAGGAGCAGTTGGCCCAGGATGTAGAGACCATGCACCTTGCACTGGGAGCGAACGCCGAGGATGGGTATCGTGTTGCGGCCATTGACCGGAATGCCATGGCGCACTGGTCCGAACTGTTCGGGCAGTGGGCAAATACCCGCCTGACGGCCATCTATTCTGATGCCGCTATGCTGCCTGTGGGTGATGATGACTGGGCAATCTGCCTGTCTGGCGATACCGCGCTGCTGGCCAGCAAGCGCGGTGAATGGTTACGAATGAACGCTGACAACTTGTCGATGTTCGCCGGCACCTTGACCGTTCCTCCTGAAGATGAGGTTGTCTCCGACGTCCGGATTACCCTCTATGGCGATCAGGGCGCACAGGATAGCCACCTCAACCTGGAGGCTGTATTTTCCTCAAACAGTGCTATAGCGCTTAAGCGGGAAGTGCTTGAGGTATCCACCGTTGAGCTCTTTGCCCACGCTCACTACCGCCACCTGTGTGAGCCGATCAACCTCTGCGAAGGCGAGTTTGCCATTGGTAGCAGCAATACCAGCGCTCTGCGTCCATGGCGCCCACTGATCGCCGTTGCCTGTACCTGGTTTGTGCTCCAGGTCGGACTTGAAATCGGTCTTGGGTTCTATCAACAGCACAAGGCTGAACAGATCCAGCAACAGGCGATGTCCATCTATGCCCAGTATTTCCCCCAGGACCGCCGTACCAACGCTGGCAATGTCCGCAGAGTGGTCGAAGGTCAGCTGAGACAGGCAGGGAGCGACGGTGGAATCGCCGACTTCCTGTCCTTGATCAAGCAGACCGGCCAGCAGTTTGATGCCTTGCCGGGCAAGGAAGCGGTGTCTTTTACGTCATTGAATTACAGTCAGTCCCGGGGAGAGCTCATTGTGGACCTCAGGGCGGACAGCTTTAACAAATTAAGCGCACTCAGAAATGCTCTGGTGCAACGCGGGCTGGATGCTGATATCGGCTCGGTCGTCAACGAAGCCAGCGGTGCTCGCGGCCGTCTGACGATTTCCGGAGGTTGAGACCATGTTCGCTAAATTGAAAGAGCATCCCGCAGTAGGAAAGCTCATTGCCCAATACGATCATCTCCCGAAAAGGGATCAGCAGGCGCTGGCCGTTCTGGTGGTCGCAATTGTGCTTGCCGTCCTCTATTTTGGAATCTGGCGGCCGGCCGCGGGATTTCATGAACGAGCCGAATCGTCACGGGAAAATGCCGAAGCGCTGCTGGACTGGATGTCAGCGAACCGGCCGGCGATCCAGTCGTTGGCACAATCCGGCAACCAGAGAACAACCTCCAGTCAGATCAGCGATGGCCGGGCATTGATGTCAACGGTAACCAGAAGTGCCGGTGAGTCAGGGCTGTCGTTGAACCGGTTTGAGCCAAGTGGCGAAAAAGCGATTCGGGTTTGGCTGGAAAACGTGCCGTTCCAGAGTATCGCTGCGTGGATTGAACGGTTGGATGAGGAGTTCGGTATTGTCGTTGATCAGGCGTCGTTCGATCGACAGGACAACCCTGGCATCGTGTCCGTAAGACTCACATTGTCGATCTGACGGATCAACCCGAGTGGGCGGGAATCCCATAATTCGTGAGGGGAGTTCAGTAATGGCAACCGGTACGCAGGATAGTAACCATGCTCCAGAAGCTGTGGTAGTGCGACTCGATGAATCTGCTGCCAATGAGGCCAAGTCGGTCCTGTTTCAGTCCTATCGGCACGAGCCCACGTTCCAGCACCTGTTTGATCATCGCCGACCGGGGTATGAGCAGCGAGTCAGGGCAACGATCCGTGAACTGATCAACCTGTACTTTGAGTTGAACCAGGAAGCGGTAGGGATCATGGTTGACGAAACCCTGGTTGCCGTTGCTTTCATTGGTGAGCCGGAACTTCGCCTCAACCTGGCAAATCAGCTCAGTTGGCGTATTCGGATGATATTGACGGCAGGTTTTGCCTGTACCCGCCGTTACCTTGAATACCACGAACAAATCCGTTCCTTGTTACCCCAGCCCCAAGCCCATCAGCTTCCCTTGATGGGCGTTCATCCAAAATATCAGAATCGCGGCTACGGCCGGCTGCTGCTTGAAACGGTGATTCGTTTATGTGCGGACAACCCGCGCGGGAGTGGGCTGGTGCTGGATACCGGCAACAGCCGCTATCTGCAGTTCTACGAATCCGAAGGCTTTCACAGCCTGGGTAAGCTGCAGTTGGGCAGCTTTGAGGACTATGTTCTTTTTCGTGCTGCCGAATCTCGAGATAAGATTAAAAACAGCGCCTAACCATAAGAATATAAATAGTATTTTAAAGGAGTTTTTGTGTCCGATAGCACGCAGTATGACCTGATTGTCATTGGCGCAGGTTCCGGTGGAGTCCGCCTGGCCCGCATGTCTGCCCAAAAGGGGGCAAAGGTTGCGGTTGTGGAGTCTCGTTACCTCGGTGGTACCTGCGTCAACGTCGGCTGCGTTCCGAAAAAGCTGTTTGTCTATGGAGCCCACGTCAGTGAAGAGCTGGACGATGCGTCGGGTTACGGTTGGCAGGTTCCGAAAGACCAGATCCGATTTGAGTGGCCCACACTCGTGGCTAACAAGAACGCTGAAATTGAGCGCCTTAATGGTGTCTATCAACGTTTGTTGATCAACTCCGGAGTCACCATTATCGAAGGCAGTGCTGCTCTGGTGGATGCCAATACGGTCGAAGTGGCGGGCCAGCGTTATGAGGCCGCGCAGATCACTGTGGCAACGGGAAGCTGGCCAGTGGTGCCTGACTTACCCGGTGCGGAGTTTATTCTGACCTCTAACGAAATGTTTTACCTGCCACAGTTACCACGACACGCGGTCGTCTGGGGTGGTGGCTACATTGCTGTGGAATTTGCCGGTATCCTGGCCGGTCTTGGGGTGGATACAACCCTGATCTACCGGGGCGACCTGTTCCTCCGTGGTTTTGACCACGATGTTCGTCACTTTATGGTGGACGAGATGAAAAAGAAGGGGGTGCGCCTGAAATTCGGATCAACCATCGAGTCGGTTGAATCGGAAGGTGGGCATTATCTCGTGCACCTCTCGGACGGCAGTACCTTGACGACTGGGCTGGTTATGGCGGCCACCGGCCGTCGGGCATTGACCGATGGCCTCGGACTTGAGGCGTTGGGGGTCGAACTTGAACCCTCCGGACACATCAGGGTCGATGAGCATTTCAGAACTGCGGTTCCCAGTATCAGCGCACTGGGTGACGTTATTGGCACCCCCCAGTTGACTCCGGTTGCTCTTGCTCAGGCTATGGTTCTCAGCCGCCGCCTGTTTGGCGATGGCGAAGGGGAGATGGACTACAACAACATCCCGACGGCGGTGTTCTGTCAGCCCAATATCGGCACTGTCGGGCTTACCGAGGCCGAAGCCAGAGACAAGGGGTACGAGGTCACCATCTACCGTTCAGAATTCAAGCCGATGAAGTATGTGCTGACCGGCCGTGATGAACGCTGCCTGATGAAACTGGTGGTGGATAGTGAGAGTGATCGGGTGCTCGGTGCGCACATGGTGGGGCCGGATGCCGGGGAAATCACTCAGGGCCTGGCCGTCGCCATCAAGAGCGGCGCGACCAAGGCGCAGTTTGACAGTACGATTGGTATCCACCCGACGTCGGCAGAAGAGTTCGTCACCATGCGTGAACCGGTCCGCTGACCGGTTCACGGGACGCTTCAGATATCCAGCCAGCGGCTCAGGATTACTCTGAGCTGATCTTTACGGACCGGCTTGGGAAGATAGTCGTCCATCCCGGCGCTGTGGCAGGCTGTTTTGGTGCCGGGCAAGACATCTGCGGTCAGCGCAATGATTGGCACCCGGGAATGACCGTTCTGGCTTTCCCATTCCCGCATACCCCGTGTTGCTTCATAGCCGTCCATGACTGGCATCTGGCAGTCCATCAGCACCACCTGGTAGTTGAACTGGCCTGAACAAAAGCGATCCAGGGCATCCCTGCCGTTACTCACCGCGTCAGTCTCAAACCCAAGGCGACTCATCAGTGCGCTGGCAACCCGTTGGTTGACGGGGTTATCTTCTACCACCAGCGCTCGGGACGCACCGGGGTTGCGAGTCTGGGCAAGTATCGGGCTCGTTGCGGTGTGGTGGTCCTCATTGGGGTTCTCTTCCAGTTCAAAGGGAATCTCTACGCTGAAGGACGAACCAATGCCCAGGTCGGAATCAAGATTGACGTGTCCCCCCATAAGCTCGACAAGCTTTTGCACCAGAGCCAGGCCGATTCCGGTACCGCCATGTTGTCGGCTGTGACTGGAATCCAGCTGCTCGAATGTTTTGAAAATTTCAGACAATCGGTTAGAGGGAATGCCGCTGCCGGAGTCCTGGACGGTGTAACGGAGAACCGCGCAATTATCTTCTAGATACTGCCACTCCGCCTGTACCTGAATACTACCCTGATCGGTAAATTTTATGGCGTTGTCCAGCAAGCCTACCAATATCTTCCGAAAACGCACCGGGTCCCCTTTAACCAGAGTATTCTCCGGCCAGCTTCCCATGAAGCGCAGGTTCAGCTCCAGACCTTGCTGCTCAGCCAGGTGGCGATAGCTGGCGACACAGTTCTGGATCAGTTGATTGGCATCAAAGCTGGTCGTGTCGAGTGCAAGCTTTCCGCGATCCATGCGGGAAATATCGAGTATATCGTTGATAATGGTCAGCAGATCCTCGGAAGAACGCCTCGCGGTCTTCAGATAATCCTCCTGTTCCGAGGTCAATGGTTCCTCACCAATGAGCTCAAGCATGCCAAGGACCCCGTTGATGGGAGTTCTCAGCTCGTGACTCATCACCGCCAGAAATTCGGATTTTGCGCGGTTGGCTGCTTCTGCCTTTTCGCGGGCGATTTCGGTCGATAAAAGTATCTGCTCCCTGGATGACTTGAGTGATTCCAGGTGTTTAGCGAGTGTATTTAGCTGGCTTTCGAGTTTTGCCACTTCAAGGGACTGGGTACCCGAGAAGGAGGCGGGTTGCCGGTAATCCCCCTTTGTCATTGCTTCAATCCGTTGTGAGAGCAACTGCATGGGCTCCACAAGTTCGTCGAGGCTGCGTCTGGAAATCAGCAGGGTAAATAACAACAGCGCGAGCCCGACAATGGCAGATGACCAAAGAATGTCGCTTTGCCTGTCAGAAAGTACGTCGGGGGAAACACCAACCTCCACGGTACCCAGTCGAATGGTGCTCCCGGTGAAGCCGAAAGTTGGCTCAAACCAGCCTCCGGCCCGGTCGGCGTTCATCTCCAGCGGTTGCTGCAGGATATCGGCCTCAAAGACATCGACGGCGGAGCGCTCAGGGATTGTCTCATCGCTGATGGAGCCCATGACTCTGCCACCAATATCAGTGACCCTTATCCAGTCGGCACGACTGCCGTCGAACGCTCGGCCGATAATCTGATTGAGCATCTGGCTGTTGCCCGAAACAACGGCGTACTCCAGGGCAGGTGCCAGATTGTCAGCAAGCAATTGGCTGTTGCTGAACAGTTCGTTTCTGGCATCAGCAATTCTCGCCGACGTAAAGAAGAACAGCAGCACCAGAAACATGATCAGTGCCGGTAACACAGCCAGGCCCAGCAATCTGCGCTTCAGGGGGCGAGTGCGGGGTTTCATGGACTTCCTCCCTGGTCGGCTGCCTGGAGGAGTCGCTGAAGCTCCTCCTTCAGTGTTTCTTCATCCGGTACCGGTACGTTGAGCGAGCTGGCCACCTGGTGATTTATCTCAACTCCGAAGCCGCTTGGGTAGAAAGCGGGAAGAAATTCGCCGCTTTGCTGGTAGTTCATGATTTGTTGCGCAGCGGCGTTGGCGATAGCCTCAAGTGGAGGAAAGGTGGAGGCCAGGACGCCGGCCCTGACGAAGGCGCGGCCCGGACCGATGACCACCCGGTTTCTGCGATAGGCGGTCAGCAGTATGTGTTTGACGGTTTGAGGGTTGAATATGACCGGATCCGGTACCGCAAGCAGAAAATCGCCGTAACTGAGGGCGCGGGACAGGGTGCCGATGAGGCTTTCTGCATCCCTCACCGTGAACACTCTTGCCTTGAGGTCGTAGTTGGCCAGGGCCTGAATCAGGCCATCGTATTGCGGTTCATAGCCAGGTTGGGCGAGCAGGGCGACACGGCTGGCCTGGGGAAGAATCAGCTTTCCCAGCAGTGCCTGACGAATCAGGGGCGCGTCGTAATATACGGCAGAAACTCTATCGCGCCCTCTGTCCCGGTAACGTGAAAACTGGTCTTCAGTGACCATCAGCGCCAGGGTCGGTGGGCGGGGAGGCAATTGCTGGACTCGGGCAAGGGCTGAGTTCCCAAGGCTGACAACCGGCGCTTCCGGGTATGCTTCGACGGCCTCCGGAGAAAACGCCATGATCTGGATGCCATCACCCAGTTCCTGCTTGAGAAGATCAATGAATCTTAAATTGAACGCGGTGTTATCGGAGCCGGCCACGAGTACCGGATAGCGAAAAGGGGATGACGTTGTGTCAGTCGCCTCGTTTGCTACAGTGATGCTTGTCAGCAAACTTAGAACAAAAAACAGCAGTGCGTGCAGTGCCTGCCCGTGTTTTCTGTTTGTGTGTTTAGGTATCGCTGCTGTACTGATCATTACCTGCCTTGGCAATTTTCAAGTCTGCATGCCGCACCCTGATCGGGGGCACGGCGTTTACCCTTTTGCTTGAAGCCGCGTGAGGACGTCAGAATTTCAGGCCGGCTTCGATAAAGACTTGATTAGGGTCCCTGATGTTATTGTCATCGCTAACTGGCGGTGTATCGTGAAAGTAGTGTTGGAAAATGAGCGCAACGTTGTAGTTAAGTCTAGGGCTATATACGCTTTTTGCCAGCCTCAGATCGGCCCGCTTGAAGGGACCCCGGGCGAATTCATCAACGTAGTAAAACGCCGTCGCCGAGGACAGGTCCCATGCGTATTGCTGGATCCAGGCGATACTACCGGAGTGTTTGGCGCTGAGGCGACTCTCCAGGCGCAGGAAAAGGTCTGTTTCCTGGTCGGTGGGTGGTCCGGTGTAGCGGCCATCCTGGTCCAGATAGGCATAGGTGAGTCGAAGTTGAGTGTCCGGATACTCAAGGGACGCTTCCAGTTCCACGCCCTGCTGATCCAGAGCGACATTGTTTCCGATCGTCCATTCATCGACATTGAGAACGCCGGCGATGACATCTCGCAGTTCATCGTTAAAGTACTTCACTTCGGTAGTGAGCAAGCCACTACCCATACGGAACTGGGCAAAATAGCTGATCTCCCGTGAAACAATCTGTTCCTCGGTCAGGTCTCCGGACCCCTGAACGGTAGGGCCCAGTCGCTGTCCATTCAGAAAGGCGAAATCTTCCGGTGAAATATTCGTCGCGCGGTAGCCCCAATCGGCGTTCTGCTCGAACGCATCCGGAGTCCGAACCGCCTCGGAGTAGACGAATCGGAGGGTCTGGTGATCGGTCAGCTGAAAGTTCGCGGCCACCCGTGGGGAAAGAAACGAGTCGTCTATCGTGGTCGTGGTTTCCCAGTTGGCTCCGGCATTGAAAGTCACCCAGTTGACGGGGGTATATTCCACGTTCCCAAATACCCGGGACTGATAGTTGGCCCCCTTGCCGTTAAAGAACGTGTCGGATTCGAAATTGTCTTCCCGATACCCAAGGCCGGAAACGATTCTGAGGTCAGGGTTAATGATCAGGGTATCTTGTAGTTCAAACTCGAGGCGGGACTCATCACGGTTCTGGTCTACGTCCGCGCAAAACTCGATCGGAAACCCGGTAGGGCAGGTCCGCCACTCCTGAGTACGACCATAGCTTTGGTAACTCGACATCAGGTGAAGGAAGTGGCTTTCCGAAGGGGTATAGCGCCAGGTGGCCTGAAGGTAATAATCCCGGACGTCAACATCTGGATCGTTCTGGGCACCAAACGCCTCACCTATACGCCGCCGGTCGTCCTTGTCCACGCCATCGGTCACGCCGGCACGAAAATCGAGCGCGTTATGGGCGTTGATTGCCGCGACCGAATCGTAGGAAAAGAAGTTCAGCGCATAGCCGTCATTGAACGGCAGCTCGTTTCTATCATCATCGTACTGAAAGTCGAAACCGTCCGAGCCTCTGCGTTGGTAGGACAGGCGCCAATCGTAGTTATCGCTGGTATTGCCCGTTGAACCAAAAAGGCGTTTATAGCCACGACTCCCGTAGGCAGCATGGAATTCGCCCCCCTCAGTGTCTGCCGGAGATTTGGTGATGATGTTGATCGTACCCAGAAACGCGTTGATGCCATAAGCCGCGGCATTGGGCCCTCGGCTGATCTCGATACGTTCAATGTTTTCAATGGCGACCGGCATGCTGTTCCAGTCCACATCGGACAGGCTTGGCTGGTAAGCCGTACGGCCATCGATCTGAATCTGCAGGCGCCGCTGTTCGTAGGCCACAGTGCCGTGGTAACTGGTGACCGGGCTGTTGCTGCCAATGTAGCCAACCGTCATGCCGGGGACCAGGCGAAACACCTCTTCCAGATTGAGAATGCCGAGATCCCTGATGAGACTGCCACGAATGACGGTGGTCGTGCCGGGGACGCGCGACTTTGGCTGACGCAGTTTGGTGGTGCTGAGAACCTCTGGCACCGGCTCTTCAAGGAGGAAGCTGTAATCCGCTTCAAAGGCATCGGAAAGGTTCAGTCCATCTTCACTGCTGTTATCACTGGCACTCACCGGTGACAACGAAAAGCAGCCGATGACCAGCAGAGAATGGAGCTTGATGGTATGGCTTCGGGACACAGGCATAGGGCAATCTTTGTATACAGCGCGCGGTGTTGGCATTATTGCGTGTTGCCGGCCCGAGGTGGTCGGGCCGTATAATCTTTTCTTGATAATAAGTCACCAGGCCATGGCTTGTCTGCCGTGATCAGGAAGAATATTGAGTTCAATTGCCGGGAGTGAATGGAATGGGTTGTTGGGAAGTTCTCGGGATCAAACCGACCCGCGATGCCACCGCAATACGTGAGGCCTATGATCAGCAGGCCAAATTTGCCAACGCGGAAGAGGCGGGAATGCTCAAAAGGGCGTTGTCTGAGGCATTTGCCGAAGCTGGCCTGGAGTCTGACATCCCGTTTGAAGCCAGTGACGCCGCCGTCCCGTCTGCGGCCGTTCAGCCGGCCACTGACTTGTCCGCAGCAGATCATCAGGTTGTGCGGGAGGTGATCCTTCAGGTAAAAGCGCTATTGAACGATCCGGCAAGAACGGGGGATGTCGCTGTATGGAAGGCCGTGCTGACAGAACCTCCTGCAGACCGGGAGGCGTTGCGCCAGGAAATTTCCAATCACATCGAGGGGCAACTCAGACCAATGGCAGTCAATGGTGTTCTGCCCACCGACGTTGGTTATTTTCTCGGCCACTGGTTTGGCTGGGCCGAGCTTGAATCCGCCAGTGAGGGGCAGGAGTCGAGGGTGCCGGGCGATCCTGAGGTTAACGAGCCTGAACAGCTGGACCCGGTAAGTGCTGCCGAGCGGGAATCCATGAAAAGCTTCTGGCCAGCGGTTATTGGCTGGATTGTTGGGCTTGTGGTCCTGACCAGCCTGTTCAGCAACATGACCGGCCAGTGATCTGGCGGCTCAGGTTTCGGTCGTCTCGTTTTGGGCGCTATCAATCCTGCGCCGATAGCGCTGGGCCAATATGGCACCGACAATGACCTGGATCTGGTTGTAACACATGATGGGGAGCACAATCATCCCAAAGCCAGGGTGGCCCGAGAAGAGTACCTTGGCCATAGGCAACCCGGATGCCAGGCTCTTTTTTGAGCCGCAGAAGACAATTGCGGCTTCATCCTCCAAATTGAACCCCAGTACCTTCACCGCCAGTCTCGCCACAAAAATCAGCAGAGCCAGCAGGGCAACACAGAACACCAGGGCAAGTACGATTGCAGACCATGGAAGGTTCTGCCACAGGCCGCTTGCAACTGAGTGGGAAAATGCCGAATACACGATGAGCCAGATCACGCACTGGTCATAACGACTGGCGAGCGTCTCATTGCGTGCAAGAAAGCCCCCAAGCCAGGGGCGAAGCCCGTGGCCGATGGCAAAGGGCAGCAATAACTGCAGACAAATATCCCGCAGTGCGTCAGCGACTGAGAAATTGCTTTCGCCAGAGGTGCTGACCAGCAGAATCAGCAAAAACGGCGTGAGCATCATCCCGAAAACGTTAGAGGCGGCCGCGCTGCAGATGGCGGCCGGAACATTCCCTCGCGCCATCGCGGTATAGGCAATGGATGATGACACCGCAGAGGGGAGGGCGCCCAGATACAGAAAGCCGAGCCCAAGGTCTGCGGGTATCCATGCGGGTGCCAATGAGTTGATCGGCAGTACCACGAGCGGAAAAAATACAAAGGTCAGTGACGTAACCACCAGGTGCAAGCGCCAATGGCTTGCGCCTGCGATCACCTGCTCCCGCGACAACGCTGCGCCATGCAGGAAAAAAAGCAGCGCTACTGCCAGAGTTCCGGTGGTCGACAGTACCTCGGCGAAGCCGCCTTCCGCGGGGAAAAGTGAAGCCAGAACGATGGCGCCCAGAAGGAGCAGGGTAAACGGATCAATACGCATCGGCCGGGCTCTATCGGGTGGAGTTCAGTTTGTCGATACTTGGCTGGAGCAGGGCGGAGGCCAATTGTTTTGCCCGAGCGCTATCCTTTCGCCGAACCGCCGCCAGCAGTATCTCGTGATCTTCCTGGGAAGGTTCCGGTAATGACTCATCCAGTTCGGTGCGTTCAATGGTGCGGGTGATGGCGTGGGAGAAATACGAATACAGTTCGACCAGCGCCGAATTGTGTGCCGCACGAACCAGGGCGTGGTGAAACTGTTCGTCATGACGAATACGTGCCCTGACATCATTGCCGGCAGCGGCGCGTTGATCCAGGGCCCTGGACATGACCTGTACCTCGTCATCGGTACGCCGCTCTGCCGCAAGCCTGGCAGCCTCGGCCTCAAGCATTTGCCGGACCTCCAGCTGATCCTTGAGCTCGGCCTGCTCCATCCGTCGCAGTGTCTCGCCGCCATCGTGACTCGAGCGAACATAGGTGCCGTCGCCCTGACGGGTCTCCAGCATGCCGACGTGCACCAATACGCGAACGGCCTCCCGGACCGTATTACGGCTTATGCCGAGGGCTTCGGAGAGCTCTGCTTCGACGGGCAGGCGATCGCCGGTTTGCCACTGGCCGGTTTCAATTGCGGTGCGTATCGAATCGATAGCGGTATCGACCAGCGAGCCCTTCGTAATTCGTCGCAGTTGGGTCATCTTAATACATCCCTTAATCCAATTACCCAATCATCCTATGTATTCTTGCGAAGAGCAACCCTGGCGCTTGCCCGGGCCGGATCAGCCGCTCACTGACGGAAAGAATGTATAGGCATCCGGATCAACATGACGGGTGAGGTGGCGATAGGTGAAGGTGAAGCCTGGCCAGTTGACGGGATTACGGCCGCTCTCGTCCCTGTACCATGAGGTGCAGCCCGAATCCCATATGCTGCCTTCAAGTCGGCGATGAACGCCGTCGACGTAGACTCCTTGTGGTTCAGGTTTTACGTCCATGGCATCAGCGTGTTGGTCTTCGAGGGATTTCAGACACTCCAGAACGTAATGAATCTGCGATTCGAGCATGTAAATAATGGAATTGTGCGCCAGGTTGGTGTTAGGTCCGTAAAGCATGAACAGGTTAGGGAAGCCAGACACGGCAATGCCCTTGTAGGCTTCAGCACCGTTACTCCACGCGTCGTTCAGGTTTTGGCCATGGCGCCCGGTGATCGTCATGGGCGACAGGAATTGGGTTGCCTTGAACCCGGTTCCAAAAATAATGGCATCAACGTCGTGGTGCTCGCCATCGACGGTGACGACGGCGTTCTCCTCGATGCGCGCGATGCCGGTTGTAACAAGATCTACGTTGTCACTGTCGACGGCAGGATACCAGTCGTTGGAGATCAGAATACGTTTGCAGCCAATCTTGTAGTCCGGAATCAGTGCCTTGCGTTTTTCCAGGTTACGCACGTGCTTGCGGGCTTCCCATTTCGCCTGCAGGGCCATGAATTCGAGCAGGCGGTTGAAGCGGGTAAATGCCAGGGCTCGACTCTCGTTTTTCCAGTAGATCAGCGAGCGGTAGAGACGGTCGTGCATTGGCAGTGTCTTGAAGAGTTTTTGCTCCCATGGCCTGAATGGCCGGTCCGGTTTGGGAATGACCCAGGCGGCTGATCGCTGAAACAGCTTGAGCCGCTTCACCCTGGGCTGGATTTCGGGCACGAACTGGATCGCACTGGCGCCGGTCCCTATGACCGCAACGGTTTTCCCCGTCAGATCAAAGTTATGGTCCCACCGGGCGGAATGGAAGCGGGTGCCTTTGAACTGATCCAGCCCCTCAATGTGTGGAAATCTCGGCTGATTGAGCTGGCCTGTCGCCGTGATCAGAACATTGGCCGTTAACCGATCACCGTCTTCGGTGATGATCGACCATTGATGAGTGGCGTCGTCGTAATGGGCTTCGGCAACGGCTTTGTTGAAACGGATGTGGGACATCAGCCCATACTTTCGTACGCAGCCTTCCATATATTCCTTGATCTCCGCCTGGCGGCCGAATTTTCGTGACCAGTCGTGTTTAGGCTCAAAGGAATACGAATACAGGTGAGACTGCACATCACAGGCGGCGCCTGGGTAGGTGTTGTCGCGCCAGGTTCCGCCGACTTCGGTCGATTTTTCAAGCATGATGAAGGTGCAAACGCCAGCGTTCTTGAGCTGGATGGCCATCCCGAGGCCGCCAAATCCAGTTCCGATGATGACAATGCGGGGGGCTTCCATTGTCTTGGGTGGGGGCAAATCCGTTTCGGTCATGCTCGGGCTCCTTGCGTTAACAGAGGGTCATCTATCTGAGTATAGAGTGACTGAGCCAGCCTAAGGCATGGTAATAAGCGTTAACAGGGCTTGAGCAAACGTCAAACGACGATAAGGGGCGGGTGTCTATGGTAGTCGCTCCGCACCATGATGGTACGGAGCAGCGACAGGAGGGTTTTCCTGGTTATCAGCAACAGGAGGGCATTGTTTATGGCTACAGCCGCAAAAGGGCGGATCCCCAGGTAAATCCTCCGCCAAAGGCTTCCAGAAGAACGACTTCATTCTTTTTGATCCGCCCATCGCGAACGGCGGCGTCAAGGGCAAGAGGAATGGAGGCCGCGGAGGTGTTGCCGTGCTTGTTAACGGTCACAACCACCCGGTCCATTGGCATATCCAGCTTTTTCGCGGTTGCTGCGATGATACGGAGGTTGGCCTGATGGGGTACCAGCCAGTCGATGTCTGATTTTTCCATCTGGTTGGCCGACAGAGTTTCGTCCACGATTTTGCCCAGGGTATTGACGGCCACCTTGAACACTTCGTTGCCTTTCATCTCGACAAAGGGCGCTACGTGCCTGAACTGTTCCTTAGGGCTCGAAACCCCACAGGGAACGTGCAACAACTCTTCGTACTGACCGTCGGCATGCAGGTGTGTAGAGAGAATGCCGGTGTTTTCGTCGGCTTCAAGGATGACTGCACCTGCGCCATCTCCGAAAAGAACACAGGTGCCGCGATCACTCCAGTCAACAATACGGGAGAAAACTTCCGCCCCGACCACCAGCGCCTTCTTACTGGAGCCGGACTTGATGAATTTCTCGGCGGTTGCCAGTGCGTAAACAAACCCACTGCAGACTGCCTGGATATCGAATGCCGGGCAGCCATGTATATCGAGGCGATTCTGGAGGATGCAGGCGCAGCTTGGGAAGATTTTATCAGGGGTTGACGTTGCGAAGACAATCAGGTCGATGTCCTGCGGGTTAATACCAGCGGCTTCAATTGCACGTCTTGCGGCGCCTTCGGCCAGATCCACCGTGGTCTGGTTTTCAAGTGCAATATGACGTTGCTCGATGCCTGTTCGCTCCCGGATCCACTGATCAGTGGTGGCGACCTTCTTTTCAAGATCGGCATTGGTCACGATGTTGTCCGGCAGGTACGAGCCTGTTCCGGTAATGCGAGCGTAAGTCATTAATGACGTCCCCAGGATAAGGCGGAAACTGCTGTTATAAGAATGTTGTAGTCATGGAGCGGAAGGGCTCCAGTGTTAGTCATGCTACTCTTCATTAATGGCGGCCTGTTATTAGCCCTTTGTCAAAGATTACCTAGGCCTTTGGTCGAACGTGCCCGTACCATCAGTTGATTGACGCGGATCAAGCTGAGGCCACATCTCATCCGATTCCGGTTCATAAACCGGATAAATATCAGTTAGTTTGGCTCTTTGCGGGTGACAACCTAAAAACCGGACATTGTGTGTCGTTGAATCTGGATATCATGGAATATGCCCAATCAGTACACGCTTAAAGCGCTCGACATAGGTATAAATACCCACCAGGAATCTGTCGCTTACATGAGAGAGGATTGCCCGGTCTGCCGTGCAGAAGGGTTTACCTCCAATTCCCGGGTGAAAATCAGCGTCGGGAGTCGCTCAGTGGTGGCTTCGGTGAATGTGGTCGATAGCCAAGTGATCCCCGAGGGCCATGTGGGGCTGTCGAAATCCGCCATCCAGCGGCTGGCCCTGGATTCTGTGACGGACGTGATGATCGGCCACGCAGATGTCGTGGCGTCATTGGCCTCGGTACGCAAGAAGGTGTTCGGGAACTCGCTCGATGAAGCTGACATGCAGGCCATCATTACCGACATCAGCGACCACCTGTACAGCGACATTGAAATTGCCACCTTTCTGAGCGTCTGTGCCGGTGGCCGGTTGAATATCGACGAGATCGTTTACTTGACTCAGGCCATGGTCAATGCAGGCAAACGGCTGCACTGGCCCGGCCATGATGCCGTGTTCGACAAACACTGTATTGGCGGACTTCCCGGTAACCGGACTACGCCACTGGTGGTTTCCATTGTCAGCGCCGCAGGTCACCTCATGCCAAAAACGTCCTCTCGGGCAATTACCTCCCCGGCAGGCACCGCAGATACCATGGAATCCCTGACCAACGTCAACCTCGAACTTGCGGACATTCGTCGGGTGGTCAACGAAACCGGCGCCTGCCTGACCTGGGGGGGGGCGGTTAACCTGAGCCCCGCTGATGATGTTCTGATTCGCATTGAGCGCGCTTTGGATCTTGACGGCGAGGGTCAGATGATCGCCTCGGTACTGTCCAAGAAAGTCGCAGCCGGCTCGACCCACACCCTCATTGATATCCCGGTGGGCCCAACCGCCAAAGTCCGAAGCGGTTCGGATGCAGGTCGCCTGGCCAGCCTGTTTACCCAGGTGGGCGCGGCCTGTGGCCTAAAGGTGCGCTGCATCATCACCGATGGCAGCCAGCCTGTTGGGCGTGGAATAGGCCCGGTCGAGGAAGCCCGTGATCTGCTGGCTGTGTTGCGATGCGAAGACAATGCCCCTGTTGACCTCAGAGATCGGGCGTTGTTGCTGGCGGGCCATGTACTGGATATGGCCGAGCACTGTGGCCTGGAGGTTGCCCAGCAGAAGGCGATGGAGCTGTTGATCAGTGGCGAAGCCTACCGCCAGTTCTGCCGGATTGTTGAATCACAGGGCGTTTTCAAATCCCTTCCGGAGGCTCATTATCAGCATACTGAAAACGCGGTGCTGGGCGGGACATTGCGCCGCATTGATAACCGCAAACTGGCAAGGCTGGCCAAGCTATCCGGAGCTCCGTTCAGTCCCGGTGCGGGCCTGAGACTGTACGTAAAGCTGGGGGATGAGGTTAATGCCGGTGACACCCTGTTTACGCTTTACAGTGAAAGTGAAGGGGAGCGGGATTACGCGCTCGAATACTATCGTGAAAATACCGACCTGTTCGTTTTTGACTAGCACGTCGTTTGACTGCTTCGCCGGAGTGCGCCGACAGCCAGGTCGGGTTGCGTATGATTTGTTGGGTTATCGCTGGATCTACAGCAGGAGATGAATGAAATGTCTGAGCTCAGCCAGGCTGTGTTATTTTCCCTGACGCCACACCCGCTGGCTGCGCCACTGGTCAGCCAGCTCGGGGCTACGCCTGGTGACCTCAGCCAGCGGCGGTTTCCGGATGGTGAATCCTATCTACGGGTCAACACCGACGTCAGCAACCGCCATTGCGTGGTACTGGCAGACCTGGCCCGTCCGGATGCCAAGTTCCTGCCCCTGGTTTTTCTCGCGGATACCCTCCGGGAGCTGGGAGCAGCGTCCGTAGGCCTGATTGCACCATACCTGCCTTACATGCGTCAGGACCGGCGTTTTGCCGACGGTGAGGCGCTTACCTCTCGCCTGTTTTCAGGAATGGTGTCTCAGCACCTGGACTGGCTGGTGACGATGGACCCACACCTTCACCGCTATGCATCCCTTGACGAAATCTATTCCATTCCGAGCTGTGTGGTGCAGGGTGCACCGGCACTGGCGCAATGGCTCCAGGGCCAGACAGACCTGCTGCTGGTGGGGCCGGATGCAGAGAGTGAACAATGGGTGAAGGGGATTGCTGAGTTTAGTGGTCACCCGTATATCATCGGTGACAAGCATCGCTATGGTGACCGGGAAGTTCAGGTCACCCTGCCGGCGCTCAGTGACTACAGTCATTACACCGCAATGATCATCGACGATGTTATCTCCAGCGGTCACACCATTCTGGAATGTATTGCCAGCCTGAAGGCCGGGGGGATCTCCCGCGTCCGTTGTGCCGCTATTCACGGCATATTTGCGGACAGCAGCGATATCCGGCTACGCGATGCCGGGCTTGAGGCACTGGTGACCTGCAACACCATCGCCCATGATTCCAATGGCGTCGATATCGCACCGCTACTGGTCAAGCCGGTCACCGAACTGCTGGAGCAAATGCAAGACCCTGGCTGAGAGGGCATCCTGAACACCTGAAAAACCTGGGTCGATCCCCGATGCTGCCAAGTGGGTGTTGATGGCGGCTTTGGTATTGGGGCGCCTGGAATTGGTGAGCGTTTTCGTGTTTTTTTCCCGCCAGTTCCGGCGGGGCTGAACCCGGTCCGTTAAGTCGGGTTTACTCTGGGAGAGGTATGTACTCCTCCTCATCCCCGGCAACTTTGGCGAAGCGTCCTTCTTTCCAGTCGTCCCTGGCCTGCTGAATCCGCTCTTTGCGGCTGGATACAAAGTTCCAGTCAATGTATCGGCGATTAAACGGTTCGCCGCCTATGAGCGCCAGGCGGGTTTCATCAAGGGCTTCAACGATGACGGTTTCCTGCGGACTCAGGATTGCCATGGCGTGTTCCGGAATCTCGGTTCCTTTTGCCTGAAGGCGACCACTGGCCACGTACAGGGCCCGCTCCTCGGCGTCCGGGAGTTGAAGTCGCTGTCCCGGTTGCAGCCAGGCTTCGATGTACAGGGTTTCGGCAAACACCCTGACGGGAGAAGTCCGCCCGTACGCGCTCCCCATCATGACGCGCACGGGTACGCCTTCCACGTTCAGAGAGGGCACAGTGCTCGCTGGGTAGTGGTGAAACTCGGGCTCGATTTCTTCAAACTCGGCCGGCAGAGCGAGCCATAGCTGCAGCCCGTCGAGATCATGATCGGCGCCGGTGACTTCCGGACGTTCCCGTTCGGAATGTGTAATGCCGCGTCCTGCAACCATCAGATTAATGTCGCCGGGCTGGATTGCCTGCAGGCTGCCCAGAGAATCCCGATGCAGGATTTCTCCCTGAAACAGATACGTGACAGTGGCGATGCCAATGTGGGGGTGAGGGCGTACATTGATTCCGGTTCCGGCCTCAAAGTGTGCCGGTCCCATATGGTCAAAGAAAATCCAGGGCCCCACCATTTTGCGTCGTGCCGTAGGTAGCAGGCGCCGGACTGAAAAACCACCAAGATCGCGATTTTTAGGCGTCAACAGAAGCTCTATCGCATCACAGCCTTCGGTGGAGGTGCATTCGAATTCCGCATGCTGGTAGAGGTTGCTCATGGTTAGGGCTCCTTGTTCATTCCAACTGCCTTGGCTGGGGAAGTGGGGCGGCCGGGGATGTACAGGCCAGTATAGCTTCCCAGCCTCTCTGCATGAGGTGGGCTATCCGACAATTTTCGATAGGGAACATGGTGTCGCGTTTGCCCTGGTGCCCGACGCTTCTGGCGCAAGAGACATAGGTTATAACGGATAGCGATGCCCATAATTCCTGTCATTACTGGCCAGAAATTATTCATCAGAGTATAGAAGTAGCTTAAATAAAAACTTGTATCCTACTGAAAATAAGAAATATATGTCTAATAAGGCTGCTCAATGGTGGGAACTTCCAGTTCCAGCCGTATTTCCCCAGACCTATCTGCGTATCGCCCAAGAACGCGGTATCCCGGCGCAGATTATTCTCGAACAGGCCCGGTTGCCGCTGGATTACGCCCGTACGCCGGGTGATCTGACCATGGCCCAGATGGAGCGCTTGATTCTGGCGGTCTGGGACGTGACGGGAAACAACGGGCTTGGCCTCGATGTTGGCTGGCAGTTACCCCCCACGGCGTTCGGAAATTTTGGCTATGCCTTGTTGTGCAGTGCGACGATGGCCGATGCCATTCAACTGTGTCACCGCTATTGGCACCTGGTTGCCCCGGGAACCGCTTTGTCTCTGCGCAGCGAGGGGGCGTGGTTTGTAATCGAGATCAGCATTCCCTCCATACTCGAGCCTCGTTTCCACCAGCTGTTTCTTGAGGTTACATTCACCAGTCTGTGCCACGGATTTCAGTTGCTGACAGGCACGTCGGTGAATGAGCTGGACGTGTGGTTTGATTTTGCTGAGCCTGAATACGCTGACAGAGCCAGGCAGCGACTGGGAACGGTGAGATATGGCAAGGCGAACAACCGGGTCAGGTTTCCGACCCACTTACTGGATACACAACTGGGCATGCATAACCCGATGGCATTGAAGTTTGCCATTGAGCAATGTGACCGGGAAAGTGCTCTCAGCCATGCTCAAAGCAACAAGCTTGAAGCGGTCGTACGTGAACGCATGGTGTTTTCGGTGAATGGATATCCAGGTTTGGAGACCATCAGCCGGCAGCTGAACATGACCAGCCGGACACTTCGACGTCGACTGGAGCAGGAAGGCACCTGCTTCAAGACTCTGTTGGGAGACGCTAAACGCCGGGATGCCGTCCGAATGCTGGACGATCACGATCTGGAAATCCAGAAGGTCGCCGGAATGCTCGGGTATCGGGATCCTGCCAACTTTACCCGGGCATTCCGCCAATGGACGGGACAATCACCTTCCGAATACCGCCGGACCCGGCGGTCTGGTTAAGCGAGCCGATTACACCGTGTCTTGCAGTGTCGCCATGTCAATGACGAAACGGTAGCGCACGTCTGAACGCTCCATACGGTCATACGCTTCGTTGATCTGGTCCATGCGGATCATCTCGCACTCCGGAAGGATGTTCTTTTCTGCGCAGAAGTTCAGCATTTCCTGGGTCTCTGCAATTCCGCCGATCAGTGAGCCTGTCAGCCGGCGGCGACCAAAAATCATCGGCACGGTGAGCTGCTCATCGATAGGGCCGATCTGGCCAACGATAACGAGTGCACCATCCACGTCGAGCAGCGGCATATACGGTGATACGTCGTGGCGCACGGGCACTGTGTCGATGATCAGATCGAAGCCGTTCCTGGCGGCTTTCATGGCTGATTCGTCAGCCGACACCAGAAAGCGTTCGACACCGAGCTCTCTCGCATCCGCTGCCTTGGCTTCGTTGCGACCGATTACGGTGACGTCGGCACCCATGCCAATGGCCAGCTTGACCGCCATATGCCCAAGACCGCCAAGGCCGACAACACCCACTCGACTGCCCGGTCCGACATTCCAGGTACGCAACGGCGAGTAGGTGGTAATCCCGGCGCAAAGCAGAGGGGCAGCGCGGGAGAGGTCAAGGGACTCCGGTACCGACAACACGAACTCCTCGCGGGCGACGATGTGTTTGGAGTAGCCGCCCTGAGTCAGCTCCCGGGTCTGGCGGTCCAGGCCACCGTATGTCGGTGTCATGCCTTCCCGGCAGAACTGTTCTTCGCCATTGGAGCACTGGTCGCAGGTCTGGCAGGAATCAACCATACAGCCAATAGCCACGGTGTCGCCGGTCTTGAACTTGCTGACATCTTTGCCGGTATCAATGACCCGGCCGACGATTTCATGGCCGGGGACCACCGGATAACGGGCGCCGCCCCAGTCATTGCGTACCACGTGGAGATCGGAATGACACACACCTGAATACAGGATCTCGATCGCGACATCGTTGGCCCGGAGTTGGCGACGCTCAAACGTGTACGGCTTCAGGGCCGCGCCCTGTTCGTGTGCGGCATAGGCAGTCGTCTGCATGGTTCAGTTCCCTGGTTGTTGGATCAACGGTTGGGCCGGAATTGGCCGACGTTCGCACAGCGTATAAATGCCCCCTGAGATCGAAGGCCTTGCTGAGCAGGAAAGGAACCATGTTAGCGCCGTTTGGCGACAGGATAAAACCAAGGGGAAACCCTTATGAAGCGATACTGGGTTTTCCCCTGTCTGTCAGGCCTCGCTGAGGAAGTCTGCAAGGTGAAGACCGGCCGGGGCGCCGTTGGCTCCGTCCGGATCGGCGACATCATCTTCCTGGGGAAGGACACTGGTGTCCTCGGGGCCAAGCCACAAAGGCGAAATCATGCCGAGGCCTTTCTGGGCCAGCAGATCCCGGATCAGACTGAATGCAGCTGCGGGCCGTGTCAGGCGCTGAAACTCGGGTACGGGGAGACCGTCGGCATCGGTGGCCAGAATCCCCAGTTTGGCGGCCATCAGGGCGATACGCTGATTCTGCACCTTGCGGCTGTAGCCAGACTGGATGTCTCGATCGAAGGAAGCGATCGATGCACTGCCGTCGAACGTCATCCCGCGGCGCCGGAAATGGGTGGCTCCTGTCATTGACCAGACATCGTCAATGATCACGGTGGTGGTGCGCAGTGCCGCCTGCCGGCCGGGGAACCCTTTCGGATGGAAGGCCAGTACCCGCCCCGGCGCCGCGGCCTGCAGCAGATCAAATGCCTCTTTGCGCTGGATAATGGCCCGCCGTGCAAAGGGCGCAGGGATCAGATCCGGTTCCCGGGGTGATACGACAATTACTTTAAGGTTGGGCTGCGCTGCCAGCCGGTCGGCCATTCGCTGGATCAGGTCTATCTCATGGGCCTCTGCCGCACCATCCGTACGGGCGGTCCGGGCGAATCCGGGGGTTTCGATATAGATCAGTTCCTCCGCTTCGGAAATCCCGCGAGTCAGGGCCCAGAGAGCGTCGTGTACGCCATGGGTTGCAAGGAAATATTCGCGTCTGACTTCATTGATCAGTCGGTTTTCGTTGGCAATGGTGATGGAACCTGCGGGCGAGGGAATCCCCAGCGCACCCGCCACGGTATCCAATAGCTGATCCAGCGTCAGAGGCGAGTTGGTGGCAAGGGCATTGCCCGGAGGCAATAACGAAAGCTCCGGCGTTTCACAGACCGCTGCGACGGTCTGCAACAGAACGCCGGATGAACTGCCGGAGGGGGGCGGTGACGCTGCATCCGGCTGTGGCGGATTCATGTTGTTTCCGCCGGACATAACAATCCAGCCTGGGGATGTTGAGACACTGGCACCACCAGGCAAAGGAAGCATGGGCTGGGTCCGGCGCACTGCATGGCGGGCAAGGTCATAGCCCAAGGCTCCGTTGACCCTGACTCCACTGGCATGAACGTCTGGTCCTGGAGGGTTACCGGGGTTGCCCTGACGAAGAGCGGCAGAGCGGGTCTCTCGTGACCAGCGTGCCCCCGACAGGACGCCTTCCCAGCTAAGGCCATCATCAAGGTGTGTGGTATCGGCAATGCCGCTCACCACAATGGATTCGAGGCGCCCCATTGTGGGATGGCGAGGACCTTCCCGGGGTTCGGTTTCGTTGCCGAGGGCCCGAACGACGTCAATGGGATCTGACAGGCCCGCTCCGGGCGGGCTGCTACGCTCGAGGCCAAACAAGGGCGCAGGGGCGACCGATTTCACGGCCGCTGGAATGGGCGTCATCGGATCCGGCGTGGCGAAGGGATCAGGCGGGAGCGCGGCTGGGCCGCTGTCTATGTTTAGGCGGCGGTTGGCAAACAGGCGCCGTTTGCCTGTTCTTGGCGTGACCACCAGATCAAAAACGAGCGTTGCCGGAGACGGTTTCGGATCGCCTGTGGCAAGCCCCAACGGGTTGGTTACCAGCAACTGGGTGGTGGAACCGGCCTGAACAATCCCTGAGCCGCCGTCTCCCCGCAAAAACGAAGGCGCCTCACCAATGGCCTCGATCAGCTGAAAACGCTGTGCAAACAGGCGCACGCCAGCGCCGTCGGGCAGGGTGTCTGCGGGCAGGGTAACGACCACGTCGTTGCCTGCGGTCCAGACGGCCGTTGCGCCTGCAACAGGGGACGGTGAGCCAGCGGCAAAACCGGTTCCGGTGTCCGGCAGGGGAAAACCTGGCCAGTGGGCCTGCAGCCCTGGCGCCGGCGGTATACCGACACCGTCAGAAATCTCAGGGGCAACGGCGAAAACAAGATTGCTGCCCGGCGCCCCGACGAGACGCTCAAGCACCTGACCGGAGTGAGCCAGCAGATCCGGACCATCGCTCAGGTAATCGATGGTGACGTTGTCCCTGATCTGCGGCTTGAGATCCTCGGGGATATCGCCGTCTTCACCTGGAATGCTCCGAACGGTGCTTTCTGAGCGGTTGCCCCGCAGGTGCCAGTCCAGATCCACCGCAAAGGCGCGAAGAAACTGCCGAGACAGGCTCACCCCTGCCGCCAGAGGGGGGGTGGAAAGAGGCGCGGCAGACATGATTCCGCCCGTCGCCCAGCCTAGCCTGAGTCGTTCTGCTGAGCCGGCCCCGGTTGCCGCCAATTGCTGGGCTCCGGCAAGCACAAGCAACCCTGACCCATCCGGGGCCCCAGCCGGAGCCCCTCCGTCCTGCGCCTCAATACCAGGGCCGCCCGGAACAGCGCTGAAGGGGCGTCCATGTAGATCCGTCACCTGTACCTGAATACCGCTGGCCAAACCGGCAATACTGGTCACCCCTCCTGGCCCCGCCATGCCGCCGCCACCGGAGGCATCCAGGGCAGGGAAGTTCACCATAAGGTCAGCAAACAGTTCCGCAATGGCGACCGGATCGATGATAAGCCCGCGATTGTCGTGAAAGCTCATGGGTTCTGCTCGGTTCAGCGGATCGCCCGCGGCGTAGGTTTGCGGTGAACGGTCGGGAGCGGGCACTGCACCCGTGAAAACCAGTGTTTCCGGAACCGGTCGGTGGTGACGCTGGCTCGGGGGAGCAAACCGTGCGCTTAACAGATGGTCCAGCCGGGCGACTGCCTGGGGGTGAAGGCGGAATGCCGCCACCGGACCTGCAATGGGGGCGCCATTGACACTGCGGAACTCCGAGCCGCTGTCGAGAAACTCCAGGGTTCCGAAAAAGGGCGCAAGGGCACTGCCTGACGGGGTGAGTCGGAGAGCGCTAGTGTCGTACGTCGGATTTGCGGTGCCCCAGCTTGGCCAGAGACGCAAGGCGGTCAGCCCGAGGGCATCCAGACCCTGGTCCTGTAATGACTGGGCAGCGGCGTCGGGTGTTAGGGTAAAGACCTGAACCATGAATCACTCCTAGTGTTTCTTGCTGGCGGTTACGGGCATTGTTTTAACCCCTTGCCCGCCGGGTAACGGTGGTTCCGTCCGGAGAGGTAACCGTGGCCGCAATGCTTCGTAGCTTTACTTTGGAGGTAACGGTAATGGTGACCCGTTGACCGATCCGGCGCCGGGTGACTGTGAAGGTTTCTGCTGGCGCACTGATGGGCACATCCGCCAGGTTGGCGGAGTAGGTTAGCGTGTCGCCGCGCTCAGTAAACTGGGTACCACGGCGCTCGGTACCGGGCAGTACAACCGGCCCCGGAATGGGGGTGAATCGCCGCGGTATCCTCGGTATGCCAGGACGTCCCGGCATTGGGATGAGCGGGCCCGTACCCAAACCGGGTTCTTTCTGCAGCGTAAGCGACAACCGGTAGAATTCACCGCCGACGGCTTCGTCCAGTGCGTTGTCGATCGTAAAGGTGTAAAGCTTTCCGCGACCGGAGATCGTAAAGCTCTTGATGGGTGACAGTGTCGGAACCGGCAGGATCGAGCCTGCCGGAATGTTGTAGGCACGTTCCGTTGACCGGTTGATCGGATCAACGAGCCTGACCGTGACCGATACCGGATGATTGATGTCGGTACGCCGGATGAGTAGCGAAAAATCATCACCTCCGGCCCTCCATACCCCGGATGCATTGCCCCCTGGCATTGCATCCGAGAGATCCTGAATCGGCATTGACAGCCTCAGAAGCGGTTCGGGGACGCCTTTTTCCACCACATCCAGCTGGAGACTATGTGATCCCAAAGGCCCCGGTGCCTGAGGCACGGGTGTTGAGAACCCGATCAGTACATCGCCAGGATTGCTGCCCGGCCATGAGGCTGTCAGCACGCCCAGAGGCGGTGGCCCAGCCGGTGGAACCACCACAGGGATTGCCGGCGAGGCCAGAGAGCGTCCACCAAGGATGCCTTTTTCCGGGATGGGGTCTGCCCAGGCAACTGCCCGGTACCAGACATACTTCCAGGAACCTTCAGGGGTGTCCGTGCCTTGTACAGAGTCAATCCATTCATCTGCCGCAGGACTGGGCGGGCTCACGGTCCAGTCAGCGGTGCTTCCGGTAACCTGGGCAACGGGGAAGCCCATACTGTCGACCTGCCGTGCGGCATCGGCTACCCGGGTGCGGTAAAGATCGATCCGCCGTGGATGGGCGCCGGAGGTTCCCCGGGTCTCGATCCGGAGCCTGGCGGCAAAGCCCGGCCCGTCGGCGACCCGACGGACTTCAATTCGTGGCGGCGCGGGTTCGCCGACTTTGGGGGCGGCGTACACAATCAGGGAATCTGCAGCATCAGTACCTGTTGGCCAGGGGGCTTCCGTGCCCCCGGCGCTGACCGGCAGGATTATCCAGCAATGGATTGCCTGGGAGCCTCGGGGAAGGCTGACGTCCATACTGGTGCCTGTAAACAGTTCATCATTGATACGGGTGAAGGCATTGCGGTCGTTGTCGACATTGAAGGCCGCTTTTAGAGCAATCAGCCGTTGCGACAGGCTTGAACCCGGTGCGGGGTGGGACTGGCCGGTGCGTTCCAGCAGGGTAAATTCATTACTGGTATAGATCGCGTAACCTTCGGCAGCGGGCTGATCGGCCCAATCGAGACGGGCATGGCACTCGCCACTGGCATCCGGAAGACTGGCCAGGGGTACAATCGGTGTTACGGTCGTGTTTCTGGCCCGGGGGTCAGAGGCATAGCAGACCTTGCTGATTGGTGACCAGGCACTGGTTCTGCCGGGGGCGATCACTTCGGATTGCTGACCCTGCAACGCCAGGCCCACATGACGGGTGGCGCCATAATCCAATAAAAATCCCGGTATGGTTATCCGATACCGGCGACTGTGGCCCTGGGTGGCCGGCCCCGGCGTGACCTCGTTTTCACCTTGGGTATCGAGACAGATCACGGTGCCCCCAACCCCGGTTGGGGCATCTCCGGAAAAGTTCACGGAAACGGAGGTCGAAGCTCCGGCCAGCGATGTCTGGACCCCAGCCGGGAAGGTTCCGGGTGGACTCTGATGGCGATTGGCCGCGGCAAACAGTCGGCCCCGGAAGCGTACTGTCTTGACCCTGCGTACCCGCCAGTCGAGGACAAAATCAAGTTGTAGCGTTGCCGGGCACAAGGAGGCTGGCGGGCCGGGGTCGACCGGAACCAGATTGGCATCGACCAGCTGAACCAGATCCGGTTCGGGCTGGTTCCCGCTGTAGTTATGGGTGACCCATGGGCTCCAGATACTGAAGATATTCTGGGTGGCCACCCCATACCTGGCCTGTACGTTGCCCGGATCATTCGGAATGGGGAATGCACTGTCAGTGGCGCTTTGGCGGACCCTCTCCGGGTCTTCGGGGTTGGCCAGGTCGCCAATGGGCATGTGGCCCGGCGCATGCCCCCGCATTTCCATCAATGCCTGGGCTGGGCCTGCCATCGCGAGGTCTGCCCGTGCGACCGCAAAGCTCGCTACCGATGCGAGATTGTCGAGCACAAAGCGCTCCCAGGATAGTCGCACAGCGGCCGTCCAGGGCTGGTCCGCAGCAGCAGGCTGATGGACTCCAAGCGGATCGAGCTGAAGGTCAGCCGGCGCTGGTGCCGGGGTGACTTTACGGGGGCGGGGAATGAGCGCAGCATACTCCACTTCGTCACTGTCACCATCGAGGCCGTTGGCCCAGCGTCCGGTGACCATATAGTCCCAGTCGCTGGTGTTACTGTCGCCAAACAGGCTGGTCGCAGCCAGGTTGACTGTGGGGATATCCTCGTAGGGATAACCGGTGCCGAATCCCAGGGTGACTGCCAACAGCGGATCGGTGGAGGCGGCAAGCTGGAGCAGCGTCAGCGGTGCGACCGTTGCTTTCCCATCCTGTCCACTCATGGCATTTCCCGCGGAATTCTGCGGCGGGTGGATAAGGAAGTCGCGGGTGAAACTGGCCTGATCATTCGGCGCCATGGCCAGAGCCGAGTGAAGCAGGGGCAGCAGTTCGGCTTCGGCTTCGGCGATCAATTCGGCCGCTGAGGGGAGCTCCCATTTAGGGGCAGTCTGACCCGATGGCAGCTGCGGGTGCCATCCCCAGGGGTTGATGCCCCGGCTGTATCGGTTTGCTGCTGCCGCTTTTGCAGGCAGCTCGGCGCCCACCAGGCCTTGATCGATCCCGTGATTCTGTCCGGGAAGGTCGTTCCACTGGCCGGAATCGACCGGAAACCCCACAGTTTCAACCAGTTCCCAACCCTTGATCTGATCCGCTGAAGACATCGGGATGCCCGTCAGGGATTGAATAGAACTGGTGCCGATCAGCAATAAACCGGTGATGTATGGGGCCTGAAAGGTGAAAGGACGGGAACTGTTTGCGCCCAGGCTGAAGTGGAGAATGCCCAGCACATTTTCAAAGCCGACGCCGTCGGCCAGCGGCAGTACGATGACATTCTGTGGTGAGGCGCCTGCGCTGACCACCCCTGACACCGATACCATAGGCTTTTCAAATACGACAACCGTACCCAGGGGGGGCAACGGAATCAATGACGATGCGATGTCAGTGTCTTTCGCGAGTGGCGTTGCCGGCCTGCGCCAGACCTTGAATGGCTCGCTGGGAAGCCCGATCTGCGGGTTGACTTGCCAGCGCAAAAAGATGGATACCGCACGGCTGCCAAAATCCTTGAGATCGGGAAACTTCTCGGGATTCGCCGCCGCGTGTCCACCTATCAATGATCCCAGGGTGATCAGGGCGCCCTGTCCACGAAATACTGTTTGATCGAAAATTCTCGCCGCCATGGTCTTTCGTTCCTTATCAGGCTTCTTCCCAGGGTGCATGTCGGAGCGTTTCCGATACGATCCGGTAGGACTGATCGGTTGCGCTGTCTCCATCGAGATAAGGCGCGGTGAAGGCCTTGCGAACCAGCTCCAGGTGAAGAATCTTGTTACGGGAGAGCGGCTTGAGAATGCAGAGAGCCCGCTGTCTGCCCGGGGCATAGATGACCTGGGCAACGATGCCATCGCCACTTGAGCCTTCGGCCATTGTCAGCCATTCCTGTTCCGTCAGGGCCAGCCGGGTGACCGGAACATCGTCACCGCTGGTCACCTCCTCGGGGAGTGCCCGGGTGCGGTGCATTGGCTCAGACGAATCAACCATCACTGCGACCGGCTGTGGATCGCTGGTCGGGTCGGTCTGCTGCCAGAAGACCAGCACCCGAGGGTGTGAGGGCACGCCCATGGGTTCGAGGCCGGCGCCGATCAGCGCATTGTCGAATTCGGCGCCTTCCGGCTGCCGCGAAGCGAATTGTGTCGCTATCGCCTGCAGGGCCCCGGTAGCGATGGCGCGGTGTTCCGTTGCTGTGCCTGCGAATTGGGTGACGAAGTCCTCGGTGGACGCAAAAGCGCCGGTGCTGAATGATCGGCGAAGCACGCGCTGGCCTACGGTGTTGGCCGGAGCGCCGATATCAACCGCTTCAATGTCCAGAACGTAGTCAGTGTAAGGGTCCAGAGGAATGGGAATAGTGACCGTGGTCTGCCTGACCCGCTCACCATCCACGGGTACGCAGGGCCCGACTTCCGCCATCACATCAACCAGCACCCCTTCAAATGGCGATAGCGCATCGGCCTTGACGTTATCCAGGGTCGCCGCCGTAATCGGGAACGGATGGGGCACACCGGGTTCCTCGACCTGCCGGAATGATGCGGCCTTGAGGCGGGCACGTAACTCCTTGCCATAGGCACCATAGAGCCGGTCGACGTCGTTGGTCGCAAACACAACCTTGAGTTCTTCGTGACCGAAAACATGCTGCTCTTTCTCTGCCGGCGTGGTGCATAACAGCCAGGGATCCAACCGCCGCGGAGCCTCATCATCGGTACGGAACCAGAACGATTCCGTCTGTACGTCGCCACTTTGAACCGTGCCTTCGTCATCCCGCACTGACACATTCGTGACCGTGGTGACCTTGTAGGTTTTGCCGGGGAACATCAGCGCGATGTTTCCACTTTCCGGCCCAAGGAAGCTTTCAACGACCGACCGGTTGCGTTCGATCTGGGTTTGGTCATACGACTCCCGCGTGGCTTCAGCTTCGGTGGTCAGCTCAATGGCGCCAACGAAATAAGGACGGCCAAGACGCTCCATCTTTTGGGCGGTCTTGAGGTCAGGGTAGAGCATGCCGATATTGATACGGGTAGTACCCGCGGGTGGCTCTATTTCGACAAACAGCGCTGAGCGCTGACCGAGGCGGGTCTGGCCATAGAGAACGGTATGGTAGATACACTCAACCCAGGGGCCATTCATATCTGTCCAGCGCGGCGGCAGGCCGGTCAGACTTACCAGATCGGTGACTCGCACCGGACGTTCGCCGATCACCTGGTCTTCGTCATCGAGATAATGAATAACCAGGTTACGGCCAGCACCGGTTTCCTTGTTCAACAGGCGTTCGCTGGCCCACAGGAGGATGGCTCCGGCCTTGATCGGCCCGCTGTCGATCTGGATAACGTCAGAGAGAGGGCCGTGCTTATGGTTCAGAGCATCAAGCTGTTCTGCAAAAGTATCTGCCTCGGCCCGGTTACCGAAAACCACCGGCTCCCCGATATCCCACAGGGGGGACGCAAGCACTCGGCCATCACAACTGGCCTCGCCGGGTTTGGGCGGGGTGCTGGCGCCGGCGGTGACCGAACCGGTGGCTGCGTTGTTGGTCGCCTCTGGGCTCAGTGCTGTGAGACCGGAAAGCAGCTCACTACGGTGAACAATATCGCCAGCAGCAACCCGGCGCAGCGCCTCGCTGATCACCAGCGGGTTGGCATCCAGGCGGTCGGCAAAGCGGCGCCCAAAGCTACCTTCGGTGGCCGCGGTCAGGCGGGCCCGGTCTGCGGAGAGCCGATCGCTAAAGCGGGTCAAGCGGCCTGCGCGGGTGCGTATCCGGTCTGCGACTGTCCCCAGAGAGGCTCGTTCAGCCGGCGTGGAATTCCCCAGGGGAACCCTGGCCCGAGGATCAATCTCTGTGATCAGCGGCCGCTCCCGCAGCAGATCTGCAATATCATGGGGCAGGGCTATCCCGGGTTGAACGGTTTCGTGGGTCCGGTCGTCGTTACCGGCGCCGTTATCCCGGGCAGGGAAGCAGCGGACCTTGCCGCCCTGGATGATGGCGGGCACCAGACCTCGACGGCGGTCAAGGTCACGCACGCCAGTTCGCCAGGTTTCGTGGACTTTAAGGGAAAGTTCAGGTTCTGTTGACCGGTCGGTGTCCGCAGGATCCGGCCAGGCAATGCCTTTGAGGGTCCAGCCGGATTCAGACGGTCCCAGGGGCTCATCGCAGAAGGTCCAGAGCACCGCGGCGGCAGGTGCGGCGTCATGACAAATGGTGCCCCAGCGATCAATCACCGTGTCAACCAGATGTTCAGTGCGTTCCAGCGCCTTGGGGGTCGGGTTTGGTGTCCAGTTGAGAAGCGCCAGTTGCGCGGTCAGGTTCGTATCTGTGGGCGCGTTATGGGTCCACCAGACAGAGGGTTTGTTGCCGTCCATCAGTGCCGGGGAGCCATCCGCGGTTTCCAGCCTCACTTCGGCGAGGTCGTAGCGATAGGCGAAATCGCCCCGCTTAACAAAACCGTCGGCCGGTGCGCCGGGACTGCCTTCGGGGCTGGAGCCCATGACTGACAGGCTGTCATCCCGCGGTGTGGCGGACATTGTGAGCACCGGAATGGCATCAATAGGTACCTCAGGCAAGGTGCTGATGTCTGACGGCTGGGTGGCCGAAGCGATGCCATCGCCGATCTTGCTGTCGATGCCCCGGTCGACCCCGGTGCCCTGGACCAGCGCAGGGGAGCGGCTGACGAGAGAGGTCGCGGTGACCAGCTTGGGGGCCGGGGGCAGGATTTTGTTCTCCTCGCCAATATGGAAGTCCACGCAGCCTTTGAGGGTGAAGAAGAACAAGTCCAGTTCGCCACACACTTCGCCGTCGATGCGGGAAATCTCGGACCGGACGCCATCAACCACTTTCTGGCCGATCTGAACAGCAAGGCCGGCCGAAGCGGACAGGGAAATGATAAACAGCTTCAATTCACCACGCAGATAGAGCAGCCCGCCAACGTAAAACGGATCAAATCCCAGAATCGCGTTAAAGCCTGCGGTCACCCTCAGGTAGAGGTTGATGGAGGTATTGCCCCATACCAGCGATACCTCAAGTCCCATCGCAAGCGCCGTGCCCTGCACCGCCGGAAGAGCGGGCAGGTTGGTGCCAGGCGGCTGATAGGACGGAATGCCGTGCCCGGAAATCATCACGTAACCTGCGCCGTCAAACACTTCCAGTATCTTGATACGGATGGGGCCGGGCATTGGGCGGCCGAGGCCATCATTGCCCGGAAATGTACCCAGATATACGTGCCAGTCGCCGCCATCTTCGAGATTGAAGTAGGCCTCGATGGGAATCCTGATCTCGACGATCGGATCGATCGAGAAATCGATGGACAGCCCGATGGTGAGGGTCCCGCGACCGAAGTCGAGATCAATCACGCACAGGAAGGTGCCTTCGGCGTTCTTGTCCTTTAGCGCCGGCAGGACGGCCAGCAGATTGGCTTTAACCACCAGCAGCACGCGGGGCCCGGGAAGTTCGAGCAGGAACATGCCCTTGACGTTGAAGATGATCGGCGACCCCATGGTGCCAAGCGTGATCCCGACACCGAACGCCCACTTATTGAGTTCCGGTTTCCAGGCCTGAAGGTTGGTCGGGTTGCCCTGGGCCCGGTCTTTGAGCCAGGCCAGCGCAGGTGTCAGTGACGTGATGCCGTCTTCATCCCGGGCGTAGTGCATGGCGAACAAGCCAAGGAAGCCATAGATACCGAAGCCGGATTGGGCCAGCGGTATGGCGACCGGCAACTCCACTTCAAGGGCAATCGCAACACCGGTCGCCGGGCCCCCTTGGGACGCGGGTATCTGAGCCACCGCAATCTGTGCGGCGACCCTGAGCTTTACCGGAATCAATGAAACGTCGATACCACCCTTGATCTCCATCGCGCCACCGGAGTTGTTCATCTCCATGTAGCCTTTGCCTTCGATAACCCCGGGAACTTTCAGGCCGGCACCAAAGGCGGTGAGCTCCGGAGGCCCCAACGGCTCCAGTGGCAATCGAATACGGGCGCGATCGACCGAGATCACGCCAAGGTCGATCGCGAAGCCGAGGTCAATCTCGAAATTGAGCGGATTGGTGCGGGCAATGCGGGCACCCAGCACCTGAAGGATCTGCCCCAGCGGGTCCGGCAGGCGGATCTGGCCCGGGCCTGAAACATCAATGGTATAACCTTTTGACTGGTCGAAGACCGGGCGCAATTCCCAGGCGGCGGTAGAGCCGGGCGGGTAGCCGAACTTCAGACCGATGGCTTTGTAACGGACGGCGAGAGGTGATTCCCGGGGAATCTCCAGCAGCAGGAACCCACCGAGCTTGATCTTGGCGGAAATGGCCGTTTCCACATCAAACAGAATGGAGGTTTCCCAGCGGTCACCCTGGCGACGGAATGCTGCCTCGCCTCCAAATAGCACAACCCGCTCGACGTTCAGCAATGGCTCGCCGTCCACGCGTATTTCCGCCAGCGCGGAAGGCAGGGCCACCACAGCGGCGCTGAGTACAATGGGCGCAATGCCACCGTCTGCAGGGTTAGCTGGTGCAATCTCGGCGAGCAGAGGGGTGAAAACCGTGGTCATTCCAAGAATATTGCGGCCGGTATTCGGCGCCTGCAAAGCCTGCCCCTGGAGCTGGCCGGTTTTCACCAGGCCATCTTTGTCGTTGGGGTCGGCGCCGATGTAGAGCTTGATTTCGTCGCTCTGGCTGGCCGGGTCGGTCTGGTAAAGAAACAGGTAGTCGACTATGCCGTCGGCAGGGTTATTGCCCAAACCCTCAATGGAGGGAACGGACACCCCACCCGTGGTGTCGAGCTGCTCTTCCAGCGCGGTTTCAAAATCCACTGACCCAGACAGTTCCAGGGCAACAAACTGATCCTGAACCACCCGCACCTTCAGTCGCGCTGACCGGAACCAGGACGGGGGTGGCGGATTGTCTGGCGGGTCGTCACGGGTAGGCGGTTGGGGCGGGGGTGGGGTCGGTGCGGCTGGACGCTCTACTTCGCCCTCGATGACCGGACCCGGCATATTGACTGTGAAGTCACGGATCTCGGCTTTCCACCAGACCTCCCTTGGCTCGCCATGGCTTTTCCATCCGGAACCGGCGTTGCCGGTCCAGCTGACCGGAGGCGTTGCGCCGGGGCCGATGGGTGTGGGCAGCAGGTTTACGGTGAACCCTGCCAGCGCAGGTTCTGATTCGATCAACGTGCGCAAGCCGTCGGCCCGGCGTTGCGACAACAGATAATTGTAGGTCGCCTTTTGGTCGTCACCTTCGTAACTGGCGGTACCTTCGATGGTGATGGATTTCGGCGTTATGCGTGACAGCACTTCCTGCCATGCGGGGATAAACTGGCGGGCTGGCGGCTTCCAGGAGGCATTGCTGCTGGGGTCAACCGCCTGATCAGCACTGGTATTGTCTGGATTCAATACGTAATTGGCAGGGTCGGACTGCCCCGGTTTGTCGAAACGGAAATAGCCGTCAATTCTGGTAAATGTTTCGCCAGGCAGCACCGCGCGTATGGTTTTGGATTGACCGCCGGTCAGATTGACCTGGAACGTGGCCGAACTGGAGGTCGGGCCACCGTCGGCTTGCCATTCCGTCGCAGGATCGGGAACGACTCCCTCTACCGCAATCACCACACTGTCACCGGAGTCACTGATCAGACGCAATGGGGGGGCGGTTTGCGGCTGCCCCTCAAGAGTAATCGAGGTCGTGGTCAGGTTCGCTGAAAGATCAGGCTGGGCGCCTGGCGCCGGTTGAACCAGATTGGCTTCCCGAAGATTGGCAGTCACGGTCAGGGTCCGGGATTTTTGCGGGCTACTGGTGTCTGTGGCGGTGATGGTAATGGTCTTGCCCGATGCGCCGAGGCTGATGTCATGCACAATGCCGGCGTGGCCTGCGCCGTCGAACTCGGCGTTGATCGAGTAGGGTGCGCGCCCTCCGACCACGTCGACCAGCAAGCGGGTTGTTGCAGGTAAGCGCACCTCGGCCGTGGTGTCGTTAAGGCGGGTGATACCAATCGCCCGCCCTTGCTGGTCAAAGAACCGGGCACTCAGGGTGAGTTCACCTGAACCCTGATTGATAATCGCGAGATCAAAGTCACCGGTGATGCCGCTGGAATCCCCCAGACCAATGAGCAAATTCTCAACCCCGGCATTGACGGCAAAGTCCTCTGCGCCGTTGGGGGCGAAGAACAAGCGTATTTCCGGCAGGTACAAGCCGGTCCAGGCATCGTCAAAGCCGAACTGGTCGAGCACTTCCGGCGGGGTGTAACCGTCGGAGAGATCAAGGAAAGCAGAGCGGAAGGCAAAGCCGACCACGCGTCCGGAGCCGATAAAGGCGTAGGCGGGTTCCATGGTGATCAATTCGGCGGCCGCCATATCACCAGGATCATCAAGGCCCGAAACACCCAGGGACAACAGGGATACGTCGAGAACCGCTGTGGAATCACTTCCCTGACTGACGCGGAGTTTGATCTTGGGCAGGTGAAAGACCACATCCGGCCGGGTAGTGTCCGGCACCAGCAGCCCGTTGGCTTCCATTTTGGCCGGGCTCAGGAATGGCGGCCGGAGTTCAATCCCTGAAAGCACCAGGTCCAGTACAAAGCCCGTTCCCGGGTAGTCGGATGGCGGGGCATCTGAGGGGTCAGGGTCCCAGGCGCTGAGTACATCGCGCACCGGTTGGAAGTCTGTATCACTGCCGGGAATGGAGGCCTCGCCGGCCGCAATTATGTCACCGGCTATCCGGGGCACTGTCAGCGCGAACTCTACTTTGGTGTCGGTAATATCCAGCCAGGGTTCGCGTCGGTCGGGTTGGGTGCGGGGGTGGCCTTCGGTGTTGGCGGCCCCGGCTCGCAAGGTACCGGTGGTGGGATCAAACGATGGGGGATCTATGTCGCCGGAAAAACGGGCAATTCCCCGGATTACCAACCCTTCAGATCCAAGGGTTGTTTCGTAGGATTCCACATAGATGACAGAAAGCGCCGCATGCCAGGTGGTCGTTTCTCCCCGCAGGAGGTAAGGGCGGATGAGGTCTGCCAGCGCCAGATCGAAGATCATAACTCTCGCTTCCGAAGTTGGTGTTATCCATGGACACCATTGGCGCTATAGCCACTGAAAACGTGGTATGTCGAAACGGAGTTATTTAAACCTGATTATGGGAATTCCTGTCTCCATGAACCGGGTTCTGAATTCGGTTTGCCAGCGACTGAAGTGCCCGGTCAAACCACGATTGATTTCCGTCTCTCTATAGGGATTACCAATGGCAACGCCTGACCCTGGGCAAAGCTGCACAGGCACCAGAACTGCCGATATTGCGCGTAAATATGGAAACATTGAGGGGACATCAGCCAGCGGCGAATAACTCAGCACGCTCTCCCTGATTAGCAAGAGGTATAGGTGGTGCCCGTGAAAAGTTCAAGGTCGGTTTATATTTAATTTTTATAACTCAGGCCGGGTTCTGATAAGACACTCGTTAATTATCTAAATACCATTGCGACATGTATTTTATATATTCAGATTGGACCGAATTTATATCTTTAAAAGATGACGACATGGTGTGTTTTTTTACCGGTGGTTGTGCTCACACCGGGTGACTGGATTTTCTGGCCGGGGCCAGGGGGTTTTGGTGCCAATGCCGACCAAAGGCAGGATCCGTATTGTGGGTGAATTGACTGAGATCCCTACAACAATTGTGAAGCCAGGATTTTGACCATGAATACCGTTGCCAAGTTTCCCTCAGGTGCCGAGACTCACGCCTACAACCCGGCCACTGGTGCCCGGATCGATGCCGTGGCCAACACCCCGGCGGCAGAGATTCCTGCCATTTTTGACCGAGCCCGTCAGGCGCAGGCCATCTGGGCTGAAAAAAGCTTCGGACAACGGCGCCGTCACCTGCTGAAAATGCGTGATTATATTCGTGACAACGCAGATGAACTGGCCCGCATTGTCAGCGACGGAAATGGTAAAACCCGCCTCGACGCGCTAGCGACCGAAGTCCTGCCATGTCTGCTGGCCTGTAGCTGGTATGGCGACAACGCCAGCAAGGTCCTCAAGCCAGAAATTCGTGAGCCTTCCAGCCTGCTGTGGGTTGGCAAACGTTCGGAAATCCGATACGAACCGCTGGGCGTTGTTGGCATCATCAGCCCGTGGAACTATCCACTCTCCATTCCCTTTGGAGAAATCGTGATGGGCCTGATGGCTGGCAATGCCGTGATTCTGAAGGTGGCCGCCGCAACACCCCTGGTGGGCAAGGCCATTGAAGACATCGTTGCTGCGGGCGAGCTCCCCGAAGGGCTGTTCAGTCACATCGTCGGTTCCGGTGGCCAGGTCTCCAGCGCCATGTTCGAGAATGGCATCAATAAGCTGTTCTTTACCGGCTCGGTACCAGCCGGCAAGCAACTGATGGCTCAGGCGGCGGAAACGCTGACCCCGGTATCGCTGGAGTTGGGTGGCAAAGACCCCATGATTGTGCTTGAGGATGCCGACCTCGAACGTGCCGCTAACGGAGCGGCCTGGGCTGGCTACCAGAATGCCGGGCAGTCTTGCGGTGGGGTGGAGCGGATTTACGTCCACGAATCGATTTATCAGCAATTTGTGGATCTGTTGGCAGCGAAGACCAATGATCTGCGCCACGGTGTTCCCAACGACCATTGCGGTGTTGACCTTGGTTCCATGACCACACCGAAGCAACGGGACACGGTAGCTCGTCAGCTGGCCGAAGCCATTGCGGACGGCGCGAAGATTGTTGCTCAGTCTCAGGGTATCGGCAGTCAGGATGGCCATTTCCACCCGGCAACACTGGTCACCGATGTACACCACGACATGACCCTGATGCGCGAAGAGACGTTCGGGCCGATCATTCCGGTAATGGCGTTCAAGACTGAGGATGAGGCTGTAGCACTGGCCAATGATTGCACCATGGCACTGACCGCGTCCGTCTGGACCCGGAATACAGCGCGGGGCAAGAAGCTGGCAAACCGGGTCAAGGGCGGCGTGGTTGCCATTAACGACCACCTGTACACCCACGGTATGTCCGATCTGCCCTGGGGAGGCCCCGGCGAATCCGGAATTGGCCGTACCCACGGCCCTGAAGGCCTTCTTGAAATGAGCAAGACCAAGGTGGTGAACTGGGACTGGCTGCGGGCCAAGCGCAACCTGTGGTGGTATCCGCAGGACAAGCAGAGCTATGACGCCATCCGCAACGCCATGCATATGGTGGCACCGAAATCGCCGGTGGATTTCCTCAAATCAGCGGGCAAGGTGGTGCCGGTGATGATCAAGAAGATGTATTTCTGAGACTCACCATCCCTGGCCTTGTCCAGGCCTCGCAATCACTGCACTGATGCTCTGGTGCAGTGATTGTTTTCCCCTCGATTTAAAACCCTCCAGCTTGCGGCCTCATTGGCCAGTTCCTGCACTCAACTGCGTTGCGTCGCTTAACGGCATCACTCCGGCTGAACTATGCACCGAATGCCCAGACTTGGGAAAGGCTCGACTCTGCGCGACTGCTTCAGGGCTGGCAATCAGGAAACTGAAGCACATACGCCGTTTCAGGTTGGATTAAGGTTGGTTTGTTCTAATGGCTGCGACTCGGGTTACCGATTGGGCAAAGCCTTGCTCACGATTTACCTGTGTCTTCCTGAGTAGCATTCACCGCAGGACGACGCCTGCGGTGTTTTTTCGTGATTTTTTATGAAACCGCCGATCTCCGTGATGGCGCTATCTGCTTCGGGCAACCAGCCAAAGTGCAGCTGGAACACATGCCACAGGCCCGCATACTCCCTCAGATCACACGCCACACCGGCCTCCTCGCACCGCTGGTGTAAACGTTGGGCGTCCGACAACAGAATTTCTTCGCTGCCGACCTGGATCAAGATCGGAGGCAAGCCTCTGAGATCAGCAAACAGCGGGGAGCAGGCGGGATCGGCCCTATCAGCGTGGCCTCGGTATAGCTTTCCAGCCCATTGCAGCCAATCGGCAGAAATCATGGGGTCCCGGCGCCGGTGGCTGGCAATTGTTTCACCGCTGAGGCTGAGGTCGACCCAGGGCGAGAGCAGTACCAGTGAGGCCGGCGAGGGTAGACCTGCCTCGCGAATGGCCACAGCGAGGGTCAGGGCAAGTCCCGCCCCGGCTGAATCGCCAACGATGCTCAACCTGTCTGGATTCTGCCCCTGTTCCAGTAAGCCGGTATACACCGCCAGGGCGTCGTTGAGTGCGGCAGGGTGAGGACTTTCTGGCGCCAGTCGATAGTCCGGTAACCAGACCTTTGCTCCGGCGGCATCGCCGACCGCCGTTGCGAGTTTCCGATGACTGCCAAACCCGCCCATCACGTAAGCGCCGCCATGGAGAAAGAGAACGCCGTGGCCGGACCGGTACTTGCGGGGGTAAATGCTCAGTACTGCCACCGTACCCAGCCGGCCAGAGCGATACCGGGAACCTCTGGGGCCTCTAAGCAGGGCCCCGCATAGGCGGCCCCAGATTCGCTGCATGCCTACCGGCACGCGGGATGACAGCATCGGCTTTATCAGCAGGCGAACAATCCAGTACCAGGCATGCCTCATGGCTCAGGCCTCCTGCATGACGGGTGCGGGCTGCAACTCATAATCCTGCAGATCCAGCTTGCCCGTCATAAGTCGGTAGCTGAAGGTAAATCCCGGCCAGTTGTTTGTATTCTTTCCCGACGCCGTTTTATACCAGGATGTGCAGCCAGCCTCCCATACGCTGCTTTTGATCCGATCCTGGATGCGTGCGGAATAGTCGCTCTGGCGGTCTGCCTTGACGTTCATGTAGTGCAGACCGGGGTCATGAAGTATCCGTATGCATTGCATGGCATACCGAATCTGTGCCTCGAGCATGAACACAATGGAGCTGTGACCAAGGTTGGTGTTGGGGCCATACAGGATGAACAGATTAGGAAAGCCTGATACACACATCCCTTTGTAGGCTTCGGCACCGTCCTTCCAGGCCTGGTTAAGTTCGAGACCATCGATGCCGGTGACCTTCATGGGGGCGAGAAAGTCTGTGGCCTTAAAGCCGGTACCGTAGATGATGGCATCGACTTCATGGCGGGTACCGTCTTGGGTAACGATCGCATCTGCCTCAATATGGTCCAGCTGATCCGTGACCACATCCAGATTGTCCTGGTTGATGGCGTCATACCAGTCATTGGAGATCAGCAGTCGCTTACAGCCCACCGGGTAGTCCGGGATGATTTGTTCACGTTTTACCGGGTCCTTTATCTTTTTCTTGGCTATCCGCTGAGCCTGCCATTTGAAGGCATTCAGCAGGAACCCGAAGCGGGTAAAGGCCAGCGCACGGCTCTCGTTCTTCCAGTAAATCATTGAGCGATAGAGGCGGTCGGCAACCGGAAATGTCTCAAACAGCCATTGTTCAAAGCCGGTGAATGGGCGGTCTGGCTTGGGAATGACCCAGGCTGCGGAACGCTGGAACAGCTTCAGTTCGCTGACCTTATTGACGATCTGGGGTACAAACTGAATCGCGCTGGCACCGGTGCCTATCACGGCGACCTTCTTGTCGGTCAGGTCATAGCTGTGGTCCCAGCGGGCTGAATGGAACACCTTTCCTTTGAATGTATCGAGGCCATTAATGCGGGGATAGGCCGGCTGATTGAGCTGACCGGTGGCGGAGATGAGTGCGTGCGCCTCCAGCACATCCCCGGCAAGGGTCTTTATGGTCCATAAAGCCTTGACCTTGTCGAAGCTGGCGGATTCAACTTCCTGATTAAAACGGATATGGCTGTGGAGATCGTATTTTGCGACGCAGCCTTCCATATACGAACGGATCTCAGGCTGCAGCCCGAACTTTCGTGTCCAGTCACTTTTCGGCTCGAAGGAGTAGGAATATAGGTGTGACTGTACGTCACAGGCTGCGCCGGGGTATGTGTTATCTCTCCAGGTACCACCGACACTGCCTGCTTTTTCGAGAATGGTGAAGGAGTCGATACCCGCTTTCTTGAGTTGGATGGCCATGCCCAGTCCGCCAAATCCGGTACCGATAATAACGATGTGAGGTGCTGCGGTGTTGCTCTTGTTGTTGTGGCTACGCTTCATGATCATTCCTCTGTCATAGGGCCATGTTCGACAGTGATCAGTGTATGAAGGGAGGGCTTGCCTAACGACAACCAGCTGGGACAAAATATCAATAAAAAAGGACATTCATTGGCGCGACCGGAGGGGCTCCATGCCAGCCTGGGATTTCCAGCGAAATGTAGACAGCGCCCGGATACTCACTGACCTGGCCACAGAGATGGGGCTGGCTGAGTCCAGCGTACTGGCGGGAACGGGAATCCGATCAACGGATCTTCGCACACCTGAAACAGTGATCGAGGCCCGCCAGGAGCTGCGGCTGATTGCCAATATGGTGGAGAACCTGGGGGATATTCCCGCGCTGGGTCTGCTTGCTGGTCAGCGCTACCATTTCAATGTCTTTGGTGCCCTGGGGTTTGCAATGGTAAGCAGCAGAACCTTGCATGAAGCCATGCAAACCGGACTGCGGTACGTTCAGCTGACGTTCGCATTCTGCCGGGTTGAGCTTCGGGACCGTGGCAACTTCACCCACATCCGGTTTGATGTTGATGATTTGCCGGAGGCCGTGAGGGCCTTTGTTGCGGTAAGGGATATCGCCTGCCTTGTTACCCTGCAACGGGATATTTTCAGCCGTGTTTCTCCTCAGGCAGCGCTTCACTTTGAGTTTGATCAACCGGCTGATTGCACTCCGTTTGAAACCTTTTTTGATCGTCAGCCGGTCTTTGGGTGTTCGAACAACGAACTGATACTTGATCGGGCTCAACTCCTGGAGCCTATGCCGCAAGCCAGCGAACTTGCCCGAAGTGCCGCAGAATCACAGTGCGAAGCGTTGTTGAATCAGCGACTTCACAGGGCAGGGCTCTCCGCAAGGGTGAGGCAGCACCTGGCGACCCGGGCCGCCGAGATGCCCTCCATGGACTCGGTTGCACAAGCGCTGAACTTAATCCCCAGAACGCTGCGCCGCCGGTTGTTGCAGGAGAGCACCAGCTTTGCGGAACTCAGGGATGAAGTTCGTCAGACGCTGGCGGATGAATATCTCTCAGGCCTGAAGCTGTCCGTGGAACAGGTCTCGGAGCGGTTGGGCTATTCCTGCCCGACCAGCTTTATCAATGCTTATAAACGGTGGCACGGCGTGACCCCGGCTGCGCGGCGGTCACGCCTGAATCCTGAGATCTAACCGGGCGTCAGAGCCCGGCTGATGGGTCCTTGGCTGGGATAAAGCTCATGGCTCGTTCCGCCAGTGCGGTGATCGTCAGGCTGGGGTTTACGCCGAGATTGGCGCCCAGCATTGAGCCGTCCACCACATAAAGGTTGTTGTAGTTGAACACCCGGTTGCGGGCATCAATGACACCGTTCTCGGCCGAATCCGCCATCGCGCACCCGCCCATACAGTGCGCCGTAAAGGGCACGTTGAAGAAAATCTCCGCTGTTGTGGTAAACGGAATGCCATTGAAGTGCTTGGCCATTTTCTTCGTGAATTCGTTGGCTTGCGGAATGTTTGTGGGAATGGGCTTGCCTTCCGTGCAGAGGAGCTTGCTGAAGGGCCAGTACCAGCGCCGTTTCAGGCGCATCGACAGGGAGCTGTCGATGGTTTGCATCACCAGGAAGATCAGTGACTGCCTCGCCCAGCCAACCGGGTTGCTGGCACGCATGAAAATCAACGGGTGACGCACCAGTGCCCACAACCAGTGAAGGATTCTCATCGGGCCTTTGCCGCCGACCATCAATGCTGTCAGTGTGCTGTTGAGGTCATGCCCATTGCCGTAGCGAGTCGCCTCAATGTGCGTGTGTTCGTCAATATGGATGCTGGACCCGATCGCAACCCCGGGGCTCATGTCGACCTCTTTGCCCGGGAACCGTACACCGAGGATGGATTCCGCGTTGGTGCGAATGCGGTTGCCAAGGTCGTCAGAGATATTGGGCAGGGAACCGCTTTGCTTCAGCCTGAACATCAGTTCCTGAGTGCCGAGGGAGGAGGCCGCAAAGATCACATTGCGGGCACGGAAGGTTCTGCGCTGCTTGCGAATCCACGCGGTTGACCGTTCGGTTGTCACCTCGTAGCCATCCGTTCCATCGGCCTTTCCATTCAGCGGGCGGACATCAGTGACCTGGGTTTCCGCAAACACCTTGGCGCCGTTTTTCTCGGCGAAATACAGGTAGTTCTTGTCCAGGGTGTTTTTGGCGTTGTGTTTGCACCCGGTCATGCAACTTCCGCAACCGATGCAGGTCGCTCGATCCGGCCCCTGACCGTCAAAGTAGGGGTCGGGGTAGGTTTTGCCGGCGGCCTCATTATCGGGCGGGAAGAAGGTGGCCACCCGGGTCGGCTTGTAGGTATCACCAACCCCATGAAGCTCAGCCATCTCTTTGAGGAGGTTGTCAGCCGGACCAAACAGTTTGTTCTCAGTAACACCCAGCATCCGCTCCGCTTCGGCGAAATGGGCAGGCATCTCGGTGTGCCAGTCGGACAAACCGGCCCATGAGCCGTCGTTCCAGATAGAGTCAGGCGGAACCAGCAGGGTGTTGGCGTAAGTGATCGAGCCTCCACCAACGGCATTGCCGCAAATGATCATGACATGTCGAAATGGGCGTAGATTGAAAAAGCCCTTTAAACCGATTTTGGGACGCCAGTAAAAGCGGCTGGCATTCCAGTTTGAATCGGGGAAGTCTTCGGCTTGCCAGCGCTTGCCCATTTCCATAACGGCCACTGAATAACCTTTCTCCGCAAGGCGGTGGGCGGACACGCTGCCGCCAAAACCGGAACCAATGATGAGGTAATCAAAATCGTACTGCGTCATGCCATTCCTCGTTGTTGTAATAATCAGGGCGTTTGGACCGGGCTTGGCCACACGTGAAGAATCGTAGAAGCATAACGGCTTTGGTTGGCGCTGGAGAGGTCAAATTCTGACAAAAGAGGGGTTATAAAGTGACACTGTCGGAGGGGGCAACTAAGGATCGCGGGAGTTCAGATACTCGGACGGGGGAACCGATTCCCAACGCTTGAACGCCTTCCGGAAATTCGCGATGTCAGAGTAGCCCAGGGCGAAGGAAATTTCCTGAATGGTCATTTGCCCGTTTTCCAGATAGCGAATGGACAACTGATGGCGCACCCCTTCGAGCACCGCCCGGTAGGAGGTTCCCTCGTCGATCAGCCGGCGGTGAAGGGTCCTTGGGGTGACATGGAAGCGCCTTGCCGTCATTTCGAGAGAGGGGAATCCGTGACGGCTTTGCAGCATGAGCCGGCGTATCCGGGCTGACCAGGTCGTTGCTGCAGGTAGCTGGTCAAGCTCCTGCTGGCAGACCTTCAGGGCTTCCTGAAAGCTCACCGTATTCGCCATTTTTAGCGGAATGTCGATGCTCTCTAACGGCAGCGAAAAACCTGCCCGTTCCCGGTTATAGGCGACGGGGCAACGAAATACGTTTTCGGCCAGCTTTTCGTCACCTTCAAACGGAAACGTCACCTCACGGATGTCACAGGTGCCCATGGTGGTGAAATCGAGGATGTTGCGGACGGCAAGAACAATGGCCTCTGTTATGGGACGTCGCACATCCTCCAAAGGCCGGTTTTCAAAGAAGTGCAGCCAGAGTGCTCCATCCCGTTCGGAGGTCTCCATGGTGACCAGGTCAGTCCGCAGTACCAGATAGCGTTCCAGCAACTGAACGATCTGCCGGGCTGACCCACTACTTAACGCAGCATAGCCAAGTATGCCGTGGGTATTGATCAGCAGGCGCTCACCAATCATCAGTCCCAGTGCCTTGTCGTTGCTGAAGCGACCGGCATCCAGAAGGAGTTGCCGAAATGTACTCCAGGGCATGGTAACCAGGGATTCCTCGGATTTATCGGGGTTCACACCAAGGTGGCTAAGCCAGGCGTCGGTTGGAATGCCGAGGTCCTCAACGATCGCGATGATCTGGAGGATGTAGTGGTTGGGCAGGGTGACGTTTGGGTTGCTCATGCATCGATTGTCAATTAATGCCCTCTATGTGTCAATTAATAACCCCGCGAATTTGGGTTCTGGCCGGTAGCATGTATCGGGTGAATCACCGAAAGGGGACTGCCCATGTTTTCATTCTTCAGGAACAAAAAGAGTGCGCCAGCCGTAAGGTACGCCGACATCAACGGTGAGCGGGTGGAAGTTCAACCGAAAGAAACCCTGTTACATGCGGCGTTAAGGGAAAACATCGATTTTCCCCACAGTTGCCGGGTAGGCGGATGCGCTTCCTGTAAGTGCCGACTGGTCAGCGGGAAGGTAAAAGAGCTGACCGACATTGGTTATATCCTCAGCGACGAAGAGCTCGACCAAGGCTATATCCTGGCCTGCCAAAGCGTTCCCCAGAGTGACGTTGCCATTGAGGTTGATCTCAGCGCACAGAAGCAGCGCAAGAAGGTAACCGGCCGCGTGGTATTGCAGGAGCGCCTGACACACGACATCACCCACCTCAAGATTCAGCTGGGCGAAACACTCGGCTATAGGGCAGGGCAATACGCAGAGCTCTCCATCGACTCACTGCCTGGCGTGGTGCGCAGCTATTCCTTTGCCACCCCAACACAGCCGGACTCCTCCGTGTCCTTTTTTATCCGCAAGGTACCCGGCGGCCAGTTTTCAACCGAAATTAACGAAAAGGACCTGATTGGTCAGTCGGTTCACCTGGACGGTCCCGCCGGGGACTTCTGGCTGCGGCAATCCACAGCCCCCATGATCCTCATTGCTGGCGGCAGCGGCCTGGCGCCGATTCTGGCGATCCTCCGCGACGCGCTCAATGAAGGCTGCCAACGCCCGGTAACACTGCTGTTTGGTGCTCAGACCCAAGGCGATCTATACGCGCTCGACCAGATCCGTGAGATCGAAGGCAGGTGGCACGCACCGTTTGAGTTTTCTCCGATTCTTTCCCGTGAAGAAGAAACGTCGGCGTGGCAGGGCGCCAGGGGATACGTAACCGAAGCGATCCCGGCTCTGGAATTGCAAGGGGCTGAGGCTTACCTGTGCGGGCCGCCGGCGATGATCGACGCCGCTGAATCGTTACTGATTGCGGGTGGCGTAGACCGAAAAAACATCCATGCAGACCGTTTCACCACGCTCGCTGACGCGAACAAACACGTTATCGCCGAACTGGTGGACTAAACAACCAACAAGACGCTGAGGATTCGAGACATGATGCTCTTTCATTACCTTAAGTTCTTTCTTTTTCATGGTATCGGACTGCTGTCCGTTGTTGCCCTGATGGCGGGTGGCCACTGGATCAGCCTTGGTTTGGCCGCCGTACTTGCGATTTATATTATCGGCGACGGCTTGTGCGGGGATGACACCAGTATCCCGGAGTTCAGGCACCCCAAAATTCTAACGGTTCAGGTATGGATGGCCTTGCCCCTGATGTGCCTGATCGTGTTTACGTCGGTGTGGAGCTTCAGCTCTGCTGATGTCCTGGGGTTTGGCGCGCTGGTGACCGACCTGACAGGCTATGACGTGATTGCTGCCAGAGACGCGACCGCGTTTGGGCATCACATCGCGGGGATCGTGCTGACCGGGCTGATGATCGGTGTGATCGGTACCATCACTGGTCATGAGCTAACTCATCGCACATGGGATCCGGTTTCAATGTTTGTAGGACGTTGGTTACTGGCCTTCAGCTTTGACACAGTGTTTTCGATTGAGCACGTCTATGGCCACCATCGCTACGTGTCCACAACGGAAGACCCTGCCACTGCACCGCGTGGACGCAATGTTTACTACCATGTGATCGCGTCGACCCTGAAAGGCAACGCCAGTGCCTGGAAAATCGAGAAGCGTCGGCTCTCACGCAAGGGACAATCCGCCTGGTCATGGCATAACGCCATGCTCCGTGGGCACCTGATGAGTGTCGCCCTGGTTGTCTGTGCCTTGTTTATGGGTGGCGTAAGCGCAGCCCTGTACTTCATCGCCTGTGCGTTGTGGGGCAAGGCGTTACTGGAAATTGTCAACTACATGGAGCACTACGGCATGGTGCGCAACCCGGAAACACCGGTACAGCCCCGCCATTCCTGGAACACCAACAAGCGCATTAGCTCCTGGACCATGTTTAACCTGACCCGCCATTCCCATCACCACGCCCAGGGCGAAGTGCCATACCAGGACCTGAAACCGTTCCCCGATGCACCAATGATGATCAGCGGTTATCTCACCACCATTGTTGTTGCCATGATCCCGCCGCTGTGGCATCGCCTGATGACCCCGAAAGTTCTTGAGTGGGACAGAACCTTTGCCACCGATGAGGAAAAGATCCTGGCGGCCAAGGCGAATGCGGTAAGTGGCATACCGGCCTTGATCCATGCGAACAGAGGCTGAGTAATCAGTGGGGGCAGCTGCGTCAAATACGATGACGCTGACGCCGTCTGATCACCGGTCGGCGTCGCCACTCACCTAAAACAGCCCGTAGCCTGATCTGACGTGTCTACAGCTTGAATCCTTCAATGCACCAATGAATTTGGCTTCGAGGCGCTTGAAAGGTGGAGGGGGCTGAAAACAAATGACACCCGAATGGCAACTCGGGACGTGTTTTTAGGCTCGGGCTGCCGGCATAGTAATAAAAAACAATAAATGGCCAGTCACGGGATTGAGTATTGAAAGTATGGAACTGGTTATTCCAACTAAAGCGGCTGGAAAAGGATATCAACCACTGTGGGTGAAGGTATCCGTTGATTCCCCGTACATAAGCAAGATTAAAAAGACATCGTCGAGAATTGGATCCGAAGGCTGCAACCAAGGTGTTGTTTCGGCAAAGGGAACATGGCATCGGCAGAATGAATTCAGAGAGTATCGCCTCGAAACAGTTTGCGAAAAGCACAAGATTCGCTTCAGGCTCGGCAGCTCGGGCCTGGGAAATTTCATAATTACCAATGGGATATGCATAGAAACACTGGTTGAACTGAGCAATAAATCGAACGCTAATAATACGGTTTTTTACAGTGTGGATGAGCCGGTTTTAATGGCCATTTATTACAGCACCCGATAACTATCAGACATCGTGACAATCAATAAAAAGTAAATAAGACCGTGTTCATGAGCCTCAGGCTCATCTAATGACAATAAAGGCAATAAAGAGGAGAGAATTGTGAAAACTATCAAAAAACTGATCGGCGCAGCTGCGTTTAGTTGTTTGGCCCCCATCGCTTCTGCAAACAGCCTGTCGGTTTGCGTATTTGACGTAATCGGTGCTAATGGCGATGTGTTCAACCTGATGAAAGATTACGCATTGGATGCCAAAACCATTGGCCTCGATCTCGAGCTAAAACCCTACACCGACGAAGGGGTAGCGGTGGGCGATTTCAACGCAGGTCAGTGCGATGCCGTCGCGGCGACAGACCTCCGAACCCGCCCCTTTAACCGGTTCACCGGCTCTGTCAGCGCGGTAGGCGCACTGCCCACTTACGATGACCTTAGAACGCTGCTGGCAACCCTGGCGCAGGACCGGGCGGCACCGCTGATGAAATCGGGTGGCTACGAAGTGCTGGGCATTCTGCCGATTGGTGCGGGCTATCTATTCACCAATGATCGCACGGTTGATTCCGCTGCAGAGCTGGCCGGCAAGCGTATGGCCACACTGGATTATCAGAAAGACGCCATCCATATGGTCAACTACGTCAAAGCCACAGTGGTGCCATCGGATATCACAAACTTTGCTGGCAAATTCAATAACGGCTCTGTCGATACTGCCTATGCGCCAGCGTTTGCCTACGAAGCTCTCGAGCTATACAAAGGGCTCGAACCCAACGGGGGAGTTGTCAATTACACGCTATCCCAGCTGACTGTTCAGATTATCGTTCGTGATGAACTGGTTGCGGATGAAACTGCACAGCAAGCGCGCCAGATCGCCTGGAACATGTTTCCACAGACAATGGACCTGATTGCTCGTCAGGAAAGCGCCATCCCTGATAGCGTCTGGATTCAGATTTCAACCGAAGACAAAGAAGGTTACCAGGAAATGTTTCGTCAGAACCGCATTCAAATGCGGGATGGTTCAAGTGGCGCCCCAACTGTTTACGATTCGCGCATGCTGGCTCTGATGGCCAATATTCGCTGTACCAGCAACCCTGGTGCTTCAGAGTGTACTGCAGCTGATCGCGAGTAATGCCCCTTCATACTCTTGTCGCTAATTCCTCCGGCTCCCTGTGCGTTTCGACGCGCAGGGCTTTTTGTTTTGTGCACGATGTATTCTGAATGATGTCGTTTTCGAATGGTTGACTTGCGATAGGTGTAGAGTCTAATTTGTACAAATGTACAGATATCCCTGCCGCTTCTAGCCAAGGGCCATGCGCATGGCCAGCAGGAGCGCCAATGTCTCTACATCAGAAGCCCGCACACAAGAACACTGGTCAACTCAAAACAATAAAAAGACATGGATACATCCGGAATCTCAAGCTGTTATTACAATCATTACCTTCGATATGCAGAAGAGGAAGGCATAGAGCTGGACGAGAAGCTGCTTGCGCCTGGCTTTGAAGCCGGAGAGTCTCAGGTTCCATTTTCTCAACTGTTACGGCTGATCGATCTTCTCAGGCACAGGCGCAGTGGGGCGCTGGGGCTTGAAGTAGGGGCCAGTATCGCGGTATCGAGTCACGGCTCTCTGGGCGCCGCGATTTCACATTCGCGGGATCTTGATCAGTGCTTGTCGCTGGTCGCTGAATACCACCGCACACGAACCCAGATTGTCGATATCCGGTTTGAAAAGGATGATGAACTGGCTCGTATACGCCTCACCCCCAAGACTTCCTGGGGCGACAGTGAAGTAAGTATTTATGACTCATTTTATATGGTCATGTTCAATATACTCCGGTTTGCCATCGGCAAGAAGGCAGAGCAGTGCGTCCTGGAGTACCCATATCCCGCGCCTGAATGGCACGACGTGTACCTGGAGCATATTCCAGCTCGCCATGTGTTTGACCAGCCGGTGGCTCAACTGACCTTTCCGGCCTCGTTTCTTGAGATTCCCTGCATCGGCTCAGACCCTGCCTACGTCAGGGTTGCGACAGAACAGCTGCAGTCCCAGATGTCGAGGCTGCATCAGGATCAGTCCATGTCCTTTAAAATACGGGACTTGGTGAAATCGACCAAAAACTTCAAGCTCTCGCTTGAAGAGGCCGCCAATACATTGGCCATCTCTAAAAGCACACTGATCCGCAAGCTCCATCAGGAAGGTGAGACATTCAAGTCCTTGGTGGAAGAGATGAAAAAGGATTATGCGACCTACATGCTGAAAAAAACGCCATACAAAATCGATGTGGTGTCGATGCAGCTTGGCTACGATGAAGTCGCGAACTTCAATCGCGCCTTCAAACGTTGGTTTAACTGCACACCAGGCCGTTTCCGCAAAGGGCAACCAAGCCTATGACCGTGGCTTCGGCTAGCCGCGGTTGGTACATTCGTTGTCGTTCGCAAAAACAGATTTTGCTTCCTCAAAACAGGTCTCGGCGAGCGGTGATCGCGGCTCTGTCTTGCGCATCAGAAGGCCCATGGCTGCGTTGGTGTGACCCTCCCTGATCGGGATCAGTCGCAGGTGATCGTTCAGGGTTTCCACGCCATTATCCAGAGGCATGATGGCGCAGCAAATACCGGCGTTAACAGCCTGTAGAAGCTCAAATGCGGAGTCGCTTTCAAGCAGTGCGTCGGGTTCCAGGCCCCGGCTGCGGAAATTCAGAGCGATTGACTGCTGATAATGCATGCCTTCGTTCAACATCCCCAAAGGCACCTCACTGACATCCTCCCAGCTTAGTTCGTGCTGCTCAAAGCTGTGATAGCGAAGATCATGAAGAAGTCCCATGCGGGTAGGCGCCAGCTCCAGAACGTCAAAGTGGCGGGCGTCAAAATTATCCAGATAGCACAACCCAAGGTCGATCTGATTACGGCTCAGACTATCGATGACCTTTTCGGAACTCATGGACACCAACTGGAAATGAAGCTCAGGGTGCTTGTCTCTCAGCGGCCTGATCAATGCCATCGGGTTGATGCTCGATAGCGGCACAGTCCCCAGGCGCAACCTCCCTACCAATTGTCCCCGGCAGCTCGCAGCTTCGGCTTTAAGGCCATCATGGGCGTTGAGAAGTGTTCTGGCCCAGGCAAGGATGCGTTCGCCGGCGTCCGTAAATCCTTCAAATCGTTGCCCCCGATTTACAAGGGTCAGATCAAGCTCCTCTTCGAGATTGCGGATACGCATCGAGAGTGTCGGCTGGGTTACGTGGCACCGTTCTGCGGCCTTACCGAAATGACGGGTCTGGTCGAGCGCGAGCAAAAACCTGAGCTGTTTAATGTCCATGGTGTCGGGCGGCCATTGTAGGTAGGTAGTTGAATTCTCACCCATCCGGATGGTGCAGGCAAACACCGTCGGCCATCGCTTTCGGGCAGACGCTCCGAAAAGGCGATAGAGGCGGCCAATCATGCCATCACGGCTTTCGATTGGACGCTCCAGGACAAGGGAAATACATTGATAGGCGGGGTGGTGAGTCATTTGGCGCGCTTTCACCCATCGTCTGCAATCGGGTAACGGGAGCAAGTGGTCATGAGTGGTAAAAAAACTGCCAGGCAATACGTCAGACAGTACGAAGGACCCGCGGCAGGCTGGGGAGCCCTGAAGAGCGTTGCCCGCAACTGGCTAGCCAGCGAGAACGGCCTCAAGAACCTTCGGGCCATGCTCAAAACCAACCAGGATCAGGGCTTTGATTGCCCGGGATGCGCCTGGGGTGAGTCCCGCGAAGATGGTCTGGTCAAGTTCTGCGAAAATGGCGCGAAAGCCGTGAACTGGGAGGCATCGGGCCGCACCGTAGGGCCTGAATTCTTTGCCCGTCACCGGGTGTCTGATCTTACCCGCCAATCGGATTACTGGCTCGAGTATCAGGGGCGCCTGACGCATCCGATGCGGTACGATGCAGAGACCGATCATTATGTTGAAACATCCTGGGACGAGGCGTTTGGGCTTATCGCCCGACACCTGAACGAGCTTGAATCGCCGAACCAGGCGGAATTCTATACGTCCGGCCGCGCCAGCAATGAGGCCGCATTCCTCTACCAGCTGTTTGTCAGGGCCTACGGAACCAATAATTTCCCCGATTGCTCAAACATGTGTCATGAAGCCAGTGGGCTGGGCATGAAAGATTCCGTTGGTGTGGGCAAGGGCACGGTGGTATTCGATGACTTTGCCAAGGCCGATGCGATCTTCATCCTCGGCCAGAACCCGGGCACGAATCATCCGAGAATGCTGGAGCCGCTTCGGGAGGCCGTGCAACGGGGTGCTCAGGTGGTCTGCTTTAACCCCCTCAAAGAACGCGGGCTTGAGCGATTCCAGCATCCCCAACATCCACTTGAAATGCTCAGCAACGACTCAGAACCCACCAATACGGCTTATTTTCGCCCTGCGCTGGGTGGCGACATGGCAGTTATGCGTGGCATTGCGAAGTATCTGCTGGCATGGGAGCGGCAAGCCCGGGAACGCAACGACGCGCCGGTGTTTGACCATGACTTCCTGCAGCAACACACCGACGGGCTTGATGCTTATCTGTCGGCTATCGATGGCACCAGCTGGGATCAGATTGTTGGGCAGTCGGGGCTTAGCCTGGAGGAACTGGAAACGGCGGCCAAAATGTACCGGCAGGCGGAGCGGGTCATCATGTGCTGGGCTATGGGTATCACCCAGCACCGGCACTCGGTTGCGACCGTTCAGGAAATCGTCAACCTCCAGTTGTTGCGCGGCAACGTAGGTAAGCCTGGCGCAGGGTTGTCGCCGGTTCGCGGCCACAGCAATGTCCAGGGCGACCGAACCATGGGTATTGATGAGAAACCGCCGGAAGGGCTGCTGAACGCTCTTGAAAAACGGTTTAAGTTTGCGGTCCCCCGGCAGCCTGGCCACAACACGGTTCAGGCTATTCAGGCCATGGAGCAACAACAGGCGAAGGTGTTTGTGGCTCTTGGTGGAAACTTTGCCCAGGCCACGCCCGATAGCGAGCGAACGCATGCCGCGTTGCGCCAATGCGATTTAACCGTGAATATCGCCACCAAACTGAACCGTTCGCATCTGGTGACTGGCCGTGATTCACTGATCCTTCCGTGCCTCGGGCGAACGGAGATTGACCTGCAGGCCAGCGGCCCTCAGGGCGTAACGGTTGAAGACACCTTCAGCATGGTTCATATTTCCCATGGTCAGCTAAAGCCTAAATCTCCGCATTTGCGTTCGGAGCCTGCAATTATTGCCGGCATTGCAAAGGCGACCTTGGGCGACCATCCCGTAGACTGGGATGAGCTGGTGGCTGACTACGGAAGAATCCGGGAGTTAATCGCGGATACTATTCCAGGTTTTGAGGGATTCAACGACAAGCTCAAGGCGCCCGGCGGGTTCCATCTTCCCAATGCTGCAGCGGCCAGGAGCTGGAACACGGCGAGTGGAAAAGCGAGATTTAGCGCAAGCGAATTACCCGCCTCTCTCATCAACAGCGCCGTCCTTGAACAAGGGAAGACGCCAGACCTTATACTCCAGACCATGCGCTCTCACGACCAATACAACACCACGGTCTATGGACTGGATGATCGCTATCGGGGGGTTTTTGGTTTGAGAGAGGTGGTGTTCGTAAATCGTGACGACATTCAGCGCCTGGGTTTTCAGGCGGGGGACAAGGTGGACCTGATTTCCCTCTGGAGTGATGGCATTGAGCGCCGGGTGAGCGGATTTACCCTGGTTCCGTACGACATCCCGGTCGGCCAGGCTGCGGCTTACTATCCGGAAACGAACCCTCTGGTTCCGCTGGAGAGCTTTGGCGACCGAACGTTTACGCCAACCTCCAAATTCATTGCAATCCGTTTGCTTAAGGCTGCGCCGACGAACCGAATTCCCTCGCGCTCATCGTGATGTTATCGGCCGGCTGTGGCAGCCGGCCTTAAGGTGCCGGGCTGTAGAGTCTGGGGGCGCTGTGGTGGGGGATGTGAATCAGGTTGAGACCGTACCGGCGAGCCCACTGGACAGTCAGAGAGGTGGGGGCTGACAAGCAGACGAGGGTGGCGATTCTTGCGCGCACGGCTTTGAGCACCAGTTCCAGGCCGCAGCGACTGGTGACTGCGACAAATCCTTCCCGGGTATCGTGCTGGCCACGAGTCATCGCTCCGATAAGCTTGTCGAGTGCGTTATGCCGGCCAATGTCTTCCCGACACAGAGTGACCGACCCGCTACCGTCAATATAAACGGCAGCATGCAATGCGCCACTGGCGCTTGCCATTTTCTGCGCGGCAGCCATCCGGTCACGCAGGTTGGTGAACAGGGTGTGTGCCGGAACAGGAGTGGGGGGCAGGGCGTTGAGCTCAGGCATTGCCCGTTCGATCGCTTCTATCCCGCAAAGGCCGCAGCTGCTGTTGCCTGCAAGCTGTCGGCGTTCTTTCTTCAGCGCCCATTGCGCCCGGCTTGAAACGACCAGGTTCGCCTGATGGCTGTCCCCGGATGGCGCGATCTGGATGTCATAGATTTCGTCCGCGGAATGCACGATATCGTTGGCCAGACTGAAGCCAATGACAAAATCCTCAAGGTCCTCGGGAGATACCATCATGACGGCGTGGCTGATGTTGTTGTAGCTGATGGCGAGCGCGGTTTCGCGGGCCAGGGGGGTTTTGACGTTGGCGTCGCCAGTGCCGAGTTCACGGTAATCAAAGGCTGCGATGTCGTCAGGCAGCGGATTGATCTCCATTCGAATCGGGTCTGCTTTTTCGGGTTGCAGCATAATGACGTCCAGAGCGGGATTGCAGAATTACAGGCTATGAGAGCCCGCAGGAAATGTCCAATCACCTGAAATGATGGCTTGATAGGTGCCGCCTATCACGGAGCGTTCAGGAAGGCCTGGGGTCTGGCCATGACATGCCGAAAACTGGCATGCCAAATTGGTCGTGCCAGAAAGTGGCATAAAGGGTGGGTTGTGCCGGGAACTGGCATCGTTATAATTGCGCGCCAAATTTTGGCATCGCGCCAATCCCGTGCCAATGACTGGCATGGGTCTTTTCTGGGCACCTGAATGTATCGCGATTTTAAAACGACCCTTGAATTAGTTGCAGCCGTACTGGATCACGAAGCCCTGACGTCGGAGGAGCTCCGAGCCAGGTTTGGCGGCATGCCCGACCGCAGCTTCAAGCGCCATATGGCCACGGCCCGAAAACACGGCGCCCAGATGGAGTGTGCCATTAACCCGGACGGCCGTTATGTCTGGCGTTGCCGGAATCGGAGAATGGTGGAATCTCGCGTCAGGGCCTGGCTTGTGTTTGAGCGAGAGCGAACCCTGGTCGGCGAGTCTCAGCTGGATCTCCTTCATCAGGCGCTGTGAGGAATGGTTCTTCATCCGGGGAGACAGCGCCCATAGTCTTAGTTCCAAATGATGAATTGAATGACTCTTTTTGAAGACTTCTTCCAAGCCCTAAACGCGGTAAGTTAGAGTTTCAAGGTTGTTTGTTTTTTGTTCAGTCCGGAGGCCGGGCATACGTCGCTAAGAAGCGCGAGGGTGACGAACATGCAAGTCCAGAACCGACCATCATTTCTTGAAGCAGAGAATCATCAATACGCTGGCACCGGTGGCGTAAGCGAGAATAATGCGCGGGCCTTCTTTGTGCCTGCCTTTAGGGATTCCCGAACCGGTAAGGTGGAAATCTCCCGCTTTGGCGACGGCCGTCCCGCACCCTGCCATCTGATTGACGGGTTGCCTGATGATTGGGTCACTGAAAGGGATCCCTCCGGTCGGGTCGTTGGTATCAAGGCAAACGTCATCTCGGGATTTGTACGATTGGGGCAATTCTTTACCAGGCAGGAAGCGTCGGACTACATGGAACATCTGGCTGGTTAGCCCGGATTTCTCATGAGGGGATAAAAGAAAGCGGCTGAAAGTGCTATAGTTTCAGGACCTTACACCGTTCACCAAGCACCAACAGCCGCTATCCAAAATGGTACCTGAAAAACTGACCTTCTCGCCACTGTCTCGCCGTCAAATTGAAGCCGATTTCTCCGGTGGTCATATCACCTCCGATGCCGGCCTGCTTTTGCTTCGCGAAGTCGACAACCAACACCAGCTCACTCAGCGCCTGGCTACGGTGCTGGACGATGCCCGTAATCCGGTACTGGTTCGCCACAAGCTTCAAACCATGATCCGGCAACGGGTCTTTGGCGTAGCCGCCGGATACGAAGATCTGAACGATCACGAAACGTTACGCGCTGACCAGGCACTTCAGACCGCGACTGGCGAAGCGGCCATTCTAGCGGGCAAATCAACACTGTGCCGAATGGAGCAGCGCGTGGACCGGCAGGCCGTGGTCAAGGCCCACGAACTGCTGTGGCATCACTTCATTGAGCAGCACGACGCCCCACCCAAGGAAATCGTGCTGGACTTCGATGGCACCGACGTTCCGGTGCATGGCGACCAGCCCGGCAAGTTCTTTAACGCCTACTACGATCACCATTGTTACTTCCCGCTGTACGTGTTCTGCGGCCGTCACCTGTTGGTGAGCTACCTGCGCACCAGCAATCGAAGCGACAGCCGCCATAGCTGGGCCATTCTGGCCCTGCTGGTGAAGTTCATCCGGCAGTACTGGCCGGATACCCGCATCGTGTTCCGGGGTGACAGCGGCTTTTACCGTCCCCGATTGCTGAGCTGGTGCGACCGGAACAACGTGGACTATCTGGTCGGCATCAGCAAGAACAGCCGGCTGCTCAAGGAGGTAGACGTACCCTCGATGCTGGTTCGCAAGGCTCACAACGAACTGGGTGAAAAAGTCTCCGCCACCTACCGGTTCCAGTACCAGGCCCGAACCTGGAAACACCCCCGCTGGGTGATCGCGCGTCTGGAGGAAGGCGAACTGGGTGCCAACCCCAGGTTCATTATCAGTTCCCGTTACGACGACGGCGTTAAACTCTACTACGAGCAATACTGTGCCCGGGGTGACATGGAAAACCGGATCAAGGATCAGCAGTTGTGTCTGTTCGCAGATCGCACCTCCAGCACGCGGTGGTGGACCAATCAGTGGCGGTTGCTCCTGTCGGGCTTTGCCTACACGCTGTTCGAGCGATTACGGGCCCACTTGAAGAAGACGCCCTTCGAGAGAATGAGCGCCAGTAACCTGCGGCTGAAGCTGATCAAGGTGGGCGCGGTCATCATTCGCAACACTCGGCGCATACGGGTGTTGATGAGCGATGCCTATCCTTACAAAGACGAACTCTCTGACCTGGTGCGTCAACTGGTTCCGGGATAGAAGCCCGGGCTCCCCCGGCCCGACTCAATGGGGGAAAGGGGGCCGTGTGTCCGGACAACAGGAATTGATCGATTATTGATCAGTCACGGCCGCCAATGAGCGGTAATGGCGGTAACCCGCACAGTCTGCGAGACTTGCTGGGGACCTATGAGAAATCCGGG
>NZ_FNNE01000007.1 GCF_900106945.1 Marinobacter mobilis | reverse complement strand
ACCGGCAGCGACCACACTCATTCAACGGTGGCATTTCTCCGGTTGCTGCCGAGGAAAAACTTAAAATACTGTCCGGGATTAGTTGACCACTACAGAATGCTAACTAATAGAAAGAGTTAGGTTAGCGACGGAGCCACAGGGGGTTCGAGCTTTTTTTTATATGATATTGGGAAAAGTTATCAGTTCATCTTTGCAGAAAACCGGGACAGGCTTTTTCAAGGGCCGGTCACCAAGCCAGGTTTGCTCAATACGCTCGAAACATCGTCCGAGCCAGCTTCCGGCTCCCCATGGTCTATGCTCAAAGAGAGAGGATCATCATCTGCCTCGTTCTATGCTGATGCGTGCCTGCCGGCCGCTGGTTCGCCAAATGCCGGGGTACGTATCAAGGCGGATGGGGAGGAGAGCAATGAATGCGACAGAGATTGTGCAACGGGGGTGGGATGCGGCTGCCTCGGGCGAGTTCGATGCCCTGGTGGAGGACTATCAGGACGAGATGACGTTCATCATGCCCGGGCAGACGGACATTGTTAGCGGGCGTACGGCGTTTCGCGACGCCTTGGGAAGGCTGGGGGAGGTGCTCCCGGCAGGCTTTAAAATCACCGGGCTGCGCCACATTGAGGGTCCCGATGAGGTTGTTTCCATTGTCGACTGGCAGTCCGACAAGGTGAGTGGGTCTCAGTTGGCGGTCTTGTTCCGGTTCGATGGCGACAAGATCTACGAGGAGCGGTGGTTTGTCGATACCGAACAATGGAAGGGGGCACGCTAACGGACGTAGGATACGCTGTGGATCAATTAGCATGGGGGCTGAAGGGGGATCGGGGTCCCGGTTGGCCAGCCCCTTCCCTGCGTGTGACACATGAGACGGATCTCTATGAGCTTGAAACATCAGTTTGAATTGCTTGCCGCCTACAATCAGTGGATGAACTCGAACCTGTATGAGGCCGCGGGGCAGCTGTCGGCGGCGGAGTTGGCAAAAGATCGGGGGGCCTTTTTCGGCTCTGTGCTGGGTACCCTGAATCATATCCTGGTGGGGGATATCCTCTGGCTCCAACGCTTTGCTACCGATCCAGCTTCTCTGGACGCCTTGCGGCCGGTGGCAGAGCTTCAGGCTCCAACGCGCCTGGATCAAACGCTCCATGATGACCTGGGTTGTTTAGCCGAGCAGCGAATCTGGTTGGATCGACTGATTATTAACTGGATCGCGGGGCTATCCGATAAGGATCTGGGGAGGCTGCTCAGCTACCGAAACACGAAAGGGGTGCCTGCCAATAAGCGGTATTCGAGCCTGATTCTTCATTTTTTTAACCATCAGACCCATCATCGAGGGCAGGTGTCTGCGTTACTTTCGCAGGCAGGCGTGGGTATTGGGGTGACTGATTTGTTGGCTCTGATCCCCGAGGAAACGCCTGCGTAACCCGGTAAGTCATGGGGGCAGCTACCGGCAAATCAGGCCGTTGTGCAGTGCTGCGAGCGCTAAAATGCCTTCTGCTCGCGGGAAGTTCGCGAAAGGCGATGTCTAACGTTAAGAGAGGTCTATGAGCTATCCAATCGAAGGGTCGTGTCAATGTGGGGGTGTCAGCTATCAATTGCTTGCCGAGCCGCTGATGGTTGTGGCGTGCCACTGTAAGGAATGTCAGAAGCTGTCGACAAGCGCATTCAGTATCACGGCCGTTGTAAGTGCGGATGACATTAAGTTTCAGGGTGACATGGTTGAATGGCGTCGCATCGCCGACAGCGGCAATGTCAACGGGGCAAAGTTTTGTTCAACCTGTGGCAATCGAATGTACCACTTCGACCCAAAGGAGCCTGACAAGATCAAACTCAAACCGTCAAACCTGTCCGACACCAGCATCATCAAGCCGACGGCCCATGTTTGGGTAAGCGAGAAGCAGGACTGGTTTTCCATTCCTGACGGCGTCGCGGTATTCGACGAGCAGCCTTAGTTCAGCATTGCATCCGGGAGTAAAAGCACAGTGACATGCAGTCGTGGACTGTAAGGCGTCCTGGTTCGAGATCGGATGAGCTGCGGCAGCAACAATAGCTGATGGATAAACGCCTTGGCTGGCGTTCCGCTTCTAAGCGTTGACGACGGGAGAGGGAGTTGGTGGGTTAGGGGCGGACTATGCCCGGCGGTCGAAAAGGCATTATTTCAGGCAATAAAAAAGCCCGCTAAAAGCGGGCTTTTTCGAATACTGGTAGCAAGGGGCGGAGTCGAACCGCCGACCCCAGCATTATGAGTGCTGTGCTCTAACCAACTGAGCTACCTTGCCATTTCGCCTTGGGCTATGCCCCAAACGAGGCGCGTATTTTCAAGAAATGGGCGCTTTCTGTCAAGGGGAAGGCGCCGTTTTTTTCTAAAAAATTACACGTTGAAGCGGAAATGGATGACGTCGCCGTCTTTGACGATGTATTCCTTGCCTTCCAGGCGCCATTTTCCGGCTTCCTTGGCACCGGCTTCGCCGTTGTTCTGTACAAAGTCGTCGTAGCTGATGACTTCGGCACGGATGAAGCCACGCTCAAAGTCGGTGTGAATGACACCGGCGGCCTGAGGGGCGGTCGCGCCGATGCGGACAGTCCAGGCACGAACTTCCTTCACGCCAGCGGTAAAGTAGGTCTGCAGGCCCAGGAGGTTATAGCCGGCGCGGATCACTCGGTCGAGGCCGGGCTCTTCCATGCCCATTTCCTCCAGGAACATGCTCTTCTCTTCGTCTTCCAGTTCAGAAATTTCCGCTTCGATCTTGTTGCAGATCGGAACCACGACGGCGTTCTCTGCCGCGGCGATTTCACGTACCTGATCCAGGAACGGGTTGTTTTCGAAACCGTCTTCAGAGACGTTGGCAATGTACATGGTGGGCTTGACGGTCAGCAGGCACAGCTCACGAATCAGAACCTCTTCTTCGGTGCTCAGCGCCATGCCACGTACCGGTTTGCCTTCGTTCAGCACCGGCAACAGCTTTTCAAAGACTTCCAGCTGGGCCTTGGCGGTCTTGTCGCCGCTCTTGGCAACGCGCTGGACTCGCTTGATGGCTTTTTCCACGGTGTCCATGTCAGCCAGCGCCAGCTCGGTGTTGATCACCTCGATATCGGCTGCCGGATGGACCTTGTTGGAAACGTGGATCACGTTGTCGTCTTCAAAGCAGCGCACGACATGGGCAATGGCGTCGGTCTGGCGGATGTTGGCGAGGAACTGGTTGCCCAGGCCTTCACCCTTGGAGGCGCCTTCGACGAGGCCGGCAATATCGACAAACTCCATGGTCGTGGGCAGAACCCGTTCAGGCTTGACGATCTCTGCCAGCTTGGTGAGGCGTGGGTCTGGCATGGGCACGACGCCGGAGTTCGGTTCGATGGTGCAGAACGGGAAGTTTTCCGCGCCAATGCCGGCTTTGGTCAGTGCGTTGAACAGGGTGGATTTGCCGACGTTAGGAAGGCCGACGATGCCGCAGTTAAAGCCCATGGATTGCCTCTGCTGATACTGAAAATTGTGGCGGGATTATACCGGTCGAGGGGGCAGGGCGCGAGTGCGGAGTGTCCGCAGGCAACAGAAGGTGGAGGGGGGGGATCAGTTGCCGGGTTTGAAACTGTGCAGGCGGTTCATGGCGGGGGCCATTTTGCCGCTGCTGGCGTCGGGCAGAACGCGGATGGCTTCGTCGATCACGGCGTCCAGCTCTTCGCTTTCCTGTTTGCCAAAGCGGCCGAGCACGTAACCGGTTACCTTTTTGGCGTCGCCGGGATGGCCGATGCCGATACGCAGGCGATGAAAGTCCTTGCTGCCGAGATGGCTGATGGTGTCACGCAGACCATTGTGGCCGCCGTGGCCGCCGCCTTGCTTGAGCTTGGCCGTGCCGGGGGGCAGGTCGAGTTCGTCGTGAGCAACGAGGATCTGTTCAGGGGTCAGTTTGTAGAAATCCGCCAAGGCCTTGATGGCCAGCCCGCTTCGGTTCATGAAGGTGGTCGGATTTAACAGATGCAGGTCGAGTCCCTGCCAGTGAATGCGGCTGTAAAAGCCGTGGAACTTCTTTTCCGGACGGAGCGTCTGGCCCGCATGGCGGGCCAGAGCTTCGACGAACAGGGCGCCGGCGTTGTGACGGGTATTTTCATAGTCGGCACCGGGGTTACCCAGTCCCACCACCATGACAATCTGCTGCGCCATTGACCGTCGCCCCAGGCGGGATTACTCCTCGCCTTCGCCTTCTTCAGCTGCGGCTTCGTCGTCCTTGGCGCCCTTCGGCTTGTGGATCGCCAGAACCGGCAGGTTGTGATCTTCGCCCTGCTGCAGAGCAGCAATGCGAACGCCTTCCGGCAGCTTCAGGTCGCTCAGGTGCAGGACCTGATCCATCGCTACGTCGGTGATGTCCACTTCGATAAACTCAGGCAGGTTCTGCGGCAGACAGATAACTTCTACTTCAGTCATCTGGTGAGATACCTTGCCACCTTCGGTCTTAACGGCCGGTGCAGTGTCTTCGTTAACGAAGTGCAGCGGTACGTTGACGTGGATTTCGTGGTCCTTGTCGACGCGCAGGAAGTCAGCGTGGATCAGGGTCGGCTTGTACGGGTGACGCTGCAGATCCTTCAGGATCACGCTTTCGTCTTTACCGTCAACCTTCAGGGTCAGAATGTGGGAGTAGAACGCTTCGTTTTCCAGCGCTTTCACCATTTCGTTCTGACGCAGAGAGATCGCAGTTGCGTCTTTGCCGCCACCGTAGATGATGGCCGGCACTTTGCCTTCTTCGCGACGCAGGCGGCGGCTCGCACCTTTGCCCTGGTCGTCACGAAGGGCGACTTCGAGTACGAATTCCTGAGACATATCAATTACCTCAATCAGCACCTGAGCGGCCCGCGACCAGGCTGATGCTACAGGTGGTTTGCTATGAAAAAGCCGAAAAACGTTTGTTTTCCGGCAAGTTAAACAAGCCGGGAGCCCAAAAGGGCTCCCGGCTTGGATCTGTTCGCCTGGCGGGCTTTATTCAAACATCTGGCTGATAGACTCTTCGTTGCTGACGCGACGAATAGACTCTGCCAGGAGGCCGGCCATGCTAAGGGGGCGAATTCTATCACAGTTGCGGACTTTTTCATCCAGCGGGATGGTGTCGCAAACAACCAGTTCGTCCAGTGTGGAATTGCTGATGTTCTCAATGGCTGGGCCAGACAGCACCGGGTGGGTGATGTAAGCCACAACCTTGGCGGCGCCGTGTTCTTTCAGCGCGTCGGCAGCCTTACAGAGGGTGCCGGCAGTATCCACAATGTCGTCGACCAGGATGCAGGTCTTGTCTTTTACGTCACCGATGATGTGCATCACCTGGGAAACGTTGGCCTTCGGACGACGCTTGTCGATGATGGCCAGATCGGCATCATCCAGTCGCTTGGCGACAGCGCGGGCGCGGACAACGCCGCCGACGTCCGGGGAAACGACAACAAAGTTCTCGAAGTTCTGTTTTTCGATATCTTCCATCATCACCGGAGTGGCATAAATGTTGTCCACCGGGATGTCGAAGAAGCCCTGAATCTGGTCGGCGTGCAGGTCAACGGTCAGAACCCGGTCAACGCCGATGCTGGAGATCATGTCTGCCACGACCTTGGCGCTGATGGCTACCCGGGTGGAACGTACCCGGCGATCCTGACGGGCATAGCCGTAATAAGGAACAACCGCGGTGATACGGGTAGCAGAAGCCCGGCGCAGAGCATCCGCCATAACGATCAGTTCCATCAGGTTGTCGTTTGTCGGATTGCAGGTCGGCTGGATAATGAAGACGTCGTGGCCACGAACGTTCTCGTTGATCTCAACGGTGGTTTCACCGTCGCTGAACTTGCCTACAGTGGCCTGGCCCATGGGGATGGCGAGTTTTTTGGCAATGCTCTGGGCAAGTTCCGGGTGAGCGTTACCAGCAAAAATCATCAGTTTGGACACGACGGTATCCTTCAGAGTCTCAGCGTTGGATTCAGATTCAGAGGGGGAAAGATGGCTGGGGTGGCAGGACTCGAACCTGCGAATGACGGGATCAAAACCCGTTGCCTTACCACTTGGCGACACCCCAGTAACGTGCTTCTTTGGCATCATTTCAGCTCTGCTAGCTTTTTGTGTAGAGGTGAAAGGTTCACCCCTTTAGCTACGAACCCCTTGATGCCGGAGGGTTTGCTTTCCCAGATAATCCGGGCTGCGGATTCTGTAGGGAAACGTCCAAAAATGCAAGCCCCGGTTCCGGTTAATCTTGCTGGTCCGAATTGTGAAAGCCAATCCAGGCTTTTTCTAACCTCGGGATACAGTCTGCAAACTACATCCTCACAGTCATTTCGGTACCTCGAGGCGTCTCCCTCAAAAGCGGGCGCTATTTTGATTCTCGGGGTGTCCCTTGTCAACCCTTCCTGTGAAAAAATCTTTCCGGTATTGATGTCGCAGCCTGGCTTGAGCACCACGAACCAGTCTTCCGGCGGCTGTGCCGGGGTCAGTACTTCGCCCACCCCCTCGGCCCAGGCAGCCGTTCCGCGCACAAATACCGGTACATCAGCGCCTAGCTGCAGGCCCAGCCGGGCCAGGGTGTCGGTGTCCAGGTTCAGGCGCCACAGGTGGTTAAGCGCCAGCAGTACCGTTGCGGCGTTGGAGCTGCCGCCACCGAGCCCTCCGCCCATGGGCAGGCGTTTGTTGAGGGTGATGTTTACCCCGGGTACGGGGTGGGAGCTGTGTTCAGCCAGCAGTCTTGCGGCGCGGATGATCAGGTTGTCTTCGTCGGGTACGCCGGGGATGGAGGGGCTCAGGACCATCTGGCCATCACCCCGTAACTCGAAACTCAGGTCGTCACCGTAATCAAGGAACTGAAAAAGAGTCTGAAGCTCATGGTAGCCGTCGGCGCGGCGACCGTTGATGTGCAGGAACAGGTTGAGCTTGGCTGGTGAGGGCAGGGTAAGGGTCACTGGGCCGGCTCCGCGTTCAGGGCTTGCCATTGGGTTACGGCCACGCGCACCCGTTTTTCGCCGCTCACCGCGGTAATGCGGGCGGGCAGTTCCGGTTTGTCGGCCATGAACCGGTTCCAGCGATCGTAGCGGATTTCCCAGCCGTCCTGACGGATCAGGGCCAGTTTGTGGTCGCCATCGAAGTACAGGCGGTAGTCGCTGGCCGGGTTGGGCAGGCCGCGAATCCACCAGGGCAGGCTCTCAAGGGGAAGCTGCCAGCCGGTGGCGGCTTCGACTAACGCTTCAGGGTCTGCTGAGTGGTAGGTCTCGCCGTCCGACAGCGTCAGTGAAATGAAACCGGGCACACCTTTAAGCTCGGTGGTTCCGAGGCCGAGAAACGCAGAGGACAGCGAGAGTTCGTAGGCCTCGTGCTGCTGGGTCCAGTAATTGATGATGGCGCTGCCGCTGTCGGACGGTTGCCGGACGGCGAGCTTGCCCTGCAGTTGCCAGCGTTGCAGGGACTGTAGTTGGGTTTGTCGCTGCTGCCAGTCGAGGGGTGGCTGGTCGGTCAGGCCTTCCGGCAGGGGATCCAGGGTAATCGTGGTGCAGGCAGACAGCCAAAGGGTCATGGCCATGGCTGCGAGAGTGGTGAAGCTGGGTTTCACAGATCCTGGTCTCCTGTCAGGCGTAAAATGGTTTCCCGCAGGATGGGGTGCTCCCGGTCAAGCGACAGAGCCTCGCGCCAGATGATGCGTGCCTGCTCTTTCTCGCCGATGGTCCACAGGACTTCACCGAAGTGGGCGGCCACTTCCGGATCAGGGAAATCGCTGTAGGCGGCTTTCAGGTATTCCAGTGCCTGGCTGTGATCACCCTGACGGAACAGTACCCAGCCCATGCTGTCCTGGATGGCCGGATTGCCGGGGCTGAGCTCCAGGGCGCGACGAATCATGGTCTCGGCTTCATCCAGGCGATCGGTCCTGGTGGCGAGGATGTAGCCCAGGGCATTGAGGGCGACGGCATTGTCCGGTTCCGCCACCAGTACCTGCTGCAGATCTGCCTCCGCTTCAGCGGTCTGGCTCAGGGTGTCGTGCAGCATGGCGCGGGCATAGAGGATGCGGACACTGTTGGGTTGGTCCTGCAGTGCCGAATTGGCCATGTCGATGGCGGCCTCGGCGCGGCCAGCTTCCAACAGCAGATTGATTTCAATCAGCCAGTAGTTTTCCGCCTGGCTTGGGTTGGCTTCCCTCAGGGTACGAATGTTGGTGAGGGCGCCATCGATATCGCCAGCCTCGGCGCGTAACGCGCTGGCCCGGGACAGTGCGGGGAAGTAATGGGAGCCTTTGGCGACCCGCTCATAGTAGCCAATCGCTTCCTGGGGCCGTTGTTCGTCGTCGGCGATCTTGCCCAGATAGAAGTTGGCCTCATCCACATGATGCCCCTGGGCAATCAGTTCGTTGAGGTCATCGGTGGCAAGTTCGACTTCGTTGTTTTCAAGGGCGACCAGGGCGTGAGACAGGCGCAGGCCTGGCACTTCCGGAAACCGAGTCATGAGACGGGCGAATTCATCCTGAGCCGCCCGCATGTTGCCTTCGTTGATCAGTATGCGCGCATAAAGGGTGCCCATCTGCCGGTTGGCCGGGTAAATCCGGGTGTGTCGCTGCAGGTAATCCAGCGCCGGTCCGGTTTCGCCGGTCTGATAGAGAAGGTCGCCCTTGAGCATGATGGCTGGCTGAAAGGTTGTCGTCTGCGCCAGGACGGCGTCCAGTTGTTGCAGGGCGCGTTGGGGGTGTCCGTTGATTTTCAGCAGCAGGGCAACGCTGTACTCGATTTCAAGGTTGTCCGGATGACGTTGCTGCAGTTGCTGGTACAGCGCCAACAGCTCCTGCTGGCTTTCCGGAGGCAGGGTGCTGGACATGGCGGCGAGATTGTCGAAATCGCCATCGCCGCCGAGGCTCATGATGGCCTCCATGTGTTGCAGGGCGATGTCCATCTGATTGCGTTTGATGGCCTGGATTGTCAGTACCCGGTGGGCTTCCAGGTTATCGGGGTCTGACTCCAGCCAGAGCTGGCCAAGCTGCTGTTGGGCGTTGTCGCCATTGAGTGACTGGGCAATACCCATGGCTCGCTGTATGACGCCCGGGTCGCGGGAAAGCTCGGCGGCGCGGACGTAATTAAGGAGTGTGACATCATATCGGCCCCGTTGCCCGGCCACTTCGGCAGACAGCAGCAGGTACAGTACCTCGGGTTCAAAGTCGGCGTAGTCGGGGGGGGTGTCCTGGGATGCGTCTGCCTGTGGCTGGGGGCTGAGCGACGTGGGCTCGGCGGTTTCGGTGCCGGCCGCGGGCTCTGCCGTGCCCATGAGGTTTGCGCAGCCTGACAGCGACAGTCCAAGGAGGCTGGCAGCGATCAACAAGACAGGTTTTTGCATACGACGTCCCGAACCAAAAGTACAACGAGGGAACCAGTACCCGGAAAGCCCGCCGGGGCTCCCAAGTGCGAAACCCTATGATGGCATAAGCATTTGATCTTGCCTAACCTGTCAGTAGTTGCCGTGATTTGGGCGAATGTCCGGTGCCTCCATCGGGGTTTTGGGTGGCGGGCGGCTATATCCCTCGGTAAAATAGGGGGATTATCCAGGTGTCCGCAACGTGCCGTGTTATTGTTGGCGTGGACATAACCTACTGGCGCAGAAGGCTTTCACACCCTGATATGGCATTACTAACGCTGGGCATTAACCATCGCACGGCCCCGGTTGACCTCCGGGAGCGCATTGCGTTCACCCCCGAGCGCATGACAGAAGCGTTTGCCGAGTTGCGGGCGGCGTCTGGCGCCAGTGAAGCCGCTATCCTGTCTACCTGTAACCGGACCGAGCTGTATCTGGCGGGCGATGATGACTGCGCCCCGCTGGTGTTGCGCTGGCTTGCGGGTTTTCACGGGCTGACCCCGGCGGAGCTGGAGGATGCGGTATACCTGCACCGGGATGCTGAAGCCGTTCGCCACATGATGAGGGTGGCGTCCGGGCTTGACTCCATGGTGTTGGGCGAGCCGCAGATCTTCGGCCAGCTCAAGGATGCCTACGCCCTGGCCCGGGAACACGATTCCTGCGGCACCTTCCTGTCTAGGTTGTTCGAGCAGACCTTCTCGGTCGCCAAGCGGGTGCGCACCCATACTGCTATTGGTGAGAACCCGGTGTCAGTGGCCTATGCGGCCGTGAGCATGGCCAGCCACATTTTTTCCGACATGTCCCGCAACAAGGCCCTGCTGATCGGCGCAGGCAAGACCATTGAGCTGGTGGCCAAGCATCTGGCTGATGCCGGTGTCCGGGAATTTCTGGTGGCCAACCGTACCCTGGACCGGGCCCAGAATCTCGCCGAGATCCACGGTGGTCGTGGCATTGTCCTTGCCGACATTCCCGATTATCTGCCTGAGGTTGATATTGTCATCGCCTCAACCGCCAGTCCGTTGCCGATTCTGGGGAAGGGCGCCGTGGAGCGGGCGCTGAAAAAGCGCAAGCATCGCCCCTACTTTATGGTTGATATCGCGGTGCCGAGGGATATCGAACCGGAAGTGGCCTCGCTGGCCGACGTCTATCTTTATACCGTGGATGATCTGCGGCAGGTCATTGAAGAAAATGTCCGCTCCCGAGAAGGTGCGGCCCGTGAGGCCGAGCACCTTATACTGGCCGGTGCCCAGGAGTTCCTTGGCCAGCTGCGGGCGCTGGATTCAGTCTCGACCCTACGGCTGTTGCGCGAGCAGGCCGAACGGCAGCGTGATGCCGAGGTGACCAAGGCGTTGCGGGCGCTGCGTAATGGCGCCGATGCCGAAACGGTTATTCGCAGCCTTGGCCGCGGGTTGACCAACAAACTCCTCCATGAACCCACCATTCAGGTACGCAAGGCCACCGCCGAAGGCCGGGTCGAAGCTGCCCATTGGCTCAGAGAGCTGCATAATCTGGAAACCCAGGACAGTAACGAGGTTTCCGTCACTCCGGAAAAACTATGAAACCATCGATTCAGGCCAGACTCGAGCAGTTGGTTGACCGCTACGAGGAAGTCAGTGCGTTGTTAAGTGATCAGGGAACGATCGCCAATCAGGATAAATTTCGTACGTTATCCCAGGAGTTCGCCGAAATTGAGCCTGTTGTTCAGTGTTTTCGGGCCTACCGCCACGCGTTAGATGACATTGAGGCCGCCGCCGAACTGGCCCATGAGGGCGATCCGGAAATGAAGGCGATGGCGGAGGAAGAGCGCGCCCTGGCCGAGCAGAAAAGTGCCGAGCTCGATGAAGAGTTGCAGCGCTTGATGCTGCCGAAGGACCCCGACGATAACAAAAGCGTGTTCCTTGAAATTCGTGCCGGCACCGGCGGTGATGAGGCCGCCATTTTCGCCGGAGACCTGTTCCGCATGTACTCCCGCTACGCCGAGGGCCGACGCTGGCAGGTTGAAGTGCTCAGCGAGAACCCCGGCGAGCATGGTGGCTACAAGGAAATTATCAGCCGGGTGGCCGGTGATGGCGTGTACGGCGAACTCAAGTTCGAGTCGGGTGCCCATCGGGTGCAACGGGTGCCGGAAACCGAATCCCAGGGTCGCATCCATACGTCTGCCTGTACCGTTGCGGTGATGCCGGAGGCTGACGAGGCCGAAGCCATCGAGATTAACAAGGCCGACCTGCGAGTGGACACCTTCCGCGCGTCCGGCGCCGGTGGTCAGCACGTAAACAAGACCGACTCCGCCATTCGCCTGACTCACTTGCCAACGGGGATGGTGGTGGAGTGTCAGGAAGAGCGTTCCCAGCACAAGAACCGGGCCAAGGCGATGAGCCTTCTGGCGACGCGCCTGCGGGATGCCGAGCGTGAACGCACCCAGAAATCCCAGGCCGAGGCCCGCAAGAGTCTGGTGGGCAGCGGCGACCGTTCCGAACGTATTCGAACCTACAATTTCCCCCAGGGTCGTGTCACCGATCACCGTATCAACCTGACACTGTACAAGCTGGATGAAGTGATTGCCGGTGATCTGTCTCCGGTGATTGGTCCGCTGCTGCAGGAACACCAGGCCGAACTGCTGGCCAGCATGTCTGATGAGTGAATCATCACTGACCTGTGAGCACCTGCTCGCTGAGGCCGTAGCCGCTATTGATAGTGAGACTCCACGGCTTGATGGCGAGCTGTTGCTGAGCCACGTGACCGGCTGGTCCCGCACCAGCTTTCGTGCCTGGCCGGAGCGCGAGGTCAGCGCCGAACAGGCCGGGTACTTCCGCCAGCTGCTGGCTCGCCGGGTTGCCGGAGAACCGGTTGCCCACTTGCTGGGTGAACAGGATTTCTGGTCGCTGACCTTGCGGGTGACGCCCGCGACCCTGATCCCCCGGGCCGATACCGAGTGCCTGGTTGAAACGGCGCTGTCGCTGCCGTTACCGGCGCAGGCCGAGGTGCTGGACCTGGGCACCGGAACCGGTGCCATCGCTCTGGCCCTGGCCAGCGAGCAGCCGGGGTGGCGGGTGCAGGGCAGTGATGCCATGCCAGGTGCGGTTGAGCTGGCCCGCGATAATGCCGCGCGCTTGAACTTGCCGGTCACCGTTCACCAGAGTCACTGGTTTGATGAACTGCCGCTGGCCCGCTTTGATCTGATCGTCTCCAACCCCCCTTATATCGCTGCCGATGACCATCATTTGCAGCAGGGGGATGTTCGCTTTGAACCGGCCACGGCGCTGGTGGCGGGTGCTGATGGGCTGGATGACCTTCGCCAGATCGTTGCCCAGGCGCCTGCCTGGCTGGCGCCGGGGGGCTGGTTGCTGGTGGAGCATGGCTATGACCAGGCGCCTGCGGTGCAGGGGCTGTTTCTGCAGGCGGGGTTCAGCGCCGTGGACAGTCGTCAGGATTATGGTCGCCAGGATCGCCTGACCCTGGGTCAGTGGATGGGTAATGAGGAGCATGCCAATGTTGACCGATGATGAACTGATGCGATACAGCCGTCAGTTGTTGCTGCCAGCCTTTGATGTGGCCGGTCAGCTGCGGCTCAAATCAGCCCATGTTCTGGTGGTGGGCAGCGGTGGTCTTGGTTGTCCGGTGGCACTCTATCTCGGGGCTGCCGGTGTCGGGCGAATGACACTGGTTGACGACGACCGGGTGGAAGTCACCAACCTGCAGCGCCAGATTGCGTTCGGCGAAGCCCAGTTGGGAGACAGCAAGGCGGCGGCGTTGGCGTCGCGGGTGACGGCCATCAATCCGCTGGTCGAGGTGACCGCGATCAGCTCGCGGCTGGACGGTGACGCCTTGGTCGAGCAAGTGGCGTCGGCGACTGTTGTGGTCGACTGTACCGATAACTTCCATACCCGCTTTGCCCTCAATCGGGCCTGCGTCGGGGCACAGGTGCCGCTGGTATCCGGAGCGGCGATTCGTGCCGAAGGCCAGCTCTCGGTCTTTGATCCCCGTCGTCCGGACAGCCCTTGCTACCACTGCCTGTATCCCGAAGACGGCAATGAGGACCTCAGCTGCTCGGAAGCGGGCGTCATGGGACCGTTGGTGGGTATGATTGGCGCCACCCAGGCCATGGAAACCATCAAGGTCATCGCCGGGGTGGGTGAGCCACTGGTTGGCCGCCTGCAAATTCTGGATGCCTGGCGCATGGAATGGCGTCAGATGGCACTGGCCCGCGACCCCAACTGCCCGGTGTGTGGCGGCTGACCCCTTCAGGGCTGATCCTTTAAGGCCTGGAAACGGGCAATCGCCTCCTTCCTGCTTTCCTTCAGATCCACCAGCGGTGCCGGATACCCTTTCGGTGCTGCGCCGCCGAGCCATGGCTGGTGGATCCGCTTGTTATCGAGCCCGGCCAGCTCTGGCACATACTGGCGGATGAATTCACCCGTCGGGTCAAACTTCTCACTCTGGCTGGCCGGATTGAACACCCGGAAATAGGGGGCCGCATCGGTGCCGGTGGACGCGCTCCACTGCCAGCCGCCATTGTTCGACGCAAGGAACCCATCCACCAGCCTGGACATGAAATAGCGCTCCCCCTGCCGCCAGTCGATAAACAGGTTCTTGGTCAGGAACATGGCCGTCACCATCCGCAGGCGATTGTGCATCCAGCCGCTCTGGTTGAGCTGGCGCATGGCCGCATCCACGATGGGGATGCCGGTATTGCCGGCCTTCCAGGCCTCAAAGTGATCGCCCGGAGTGTTCCAGACCAGCGCTTCCGTTTCAGGCTTGAACGCCCGGTCCATGCTGATGCGGGGGAAGTGATAGAGGATGTGAATATAGAAGTCCCGCCAGGCCAGTTCCTTGATCCAGGTGCTGACGCCCTGATCGGCCAGCGCGGAGGCTTGGTGAGGAAGGGCGGCAGTCCAGCACTGCACGCCGGACAGCACCCCGTTGGCGAGGTACGGTGAGAGCAGGCTGGTGCCGGGCCGGGCCGGAAAGTCACGGACCTTGTCATAGCCGGGCGCCTGTTCGTCGAGGAACTGCTCCAGCCGCTGGTGGGCCGCCTGTTCGCCGCAGCTTACCAGTGGGCGGGGGCTGTCAGGGGGGCGCAGGGCATCGTCAGGCGGAGGGGGCGGCGCCAGTGCCGGTGCCACCGGAGATGGTTCAGGGTAGGGGCTTGGGCGATGCTCCTGAAGCCACTGAGCCCAGCGCCGGTAAAACGGCGTAAATACCGTGTACGGGGTGCCCTGGGCCGTCTTGACGGCCCCCACCGGAACCACACATTGGTCGTGGTAGCTGAGCACTCGGATGTCCTGCTCCTGCAGCTGTGCTTTCAGCTCGCGGTCACGTCTTCGTTCATTGATGCCGTATTCGGTATTCAAGTGCAGTGTTTCTACACGGTTCTTGCAACAAAATTCCTTTAGTGTTGCTATGGAATCGTTGAATTGATCTGCGTAAAGAATGACCAGCGGGATACCAAGTTTGGCCAGACGCTGACCGAGCACCTGGACGTGGTCAAGGACGAAACGGATTCGTGCGGGTGACCAATGGTGTTGCTGCCACTGGCCCGGAGTTGCGATATAGCAGGCCCTGACAGCGGCACCGCTGCTGCAGGCGGCGGTCAGTGCCGGGTTGTCAGTGGTGCGAAGGTCGTTTCTGAACCACACGAGCTGAGTCATGGTCTATCCTGTTATAGGTCAAAACGTTTCAATGAAATCACGGACTTGCCTATTCGCTGCCGGTCAGGGATTCGATTATAGTTAGCCCCCAATGACAGGAGTGAACCGCAGGTAGTGGCTGATGGCAAGGATAGCCTGGTAACAGAACGACTTTTGATAAGGAACTGATTGATGTCGGAATCGGCGCCGGAGTTAACGCTCCTCAACCCGGAAACCCTGGGAGACGACCGCCTTTGCCTGGGCTGGCGGGAATGGGTGGCTCTGCCTGATCTCAATATCGGGCTGATCAAGGCCAAGGTAGACACCGGGGCCCGCACTTCCTGCCTGCATGCTTACCGCACCGAACCCTATACGGTCGATGGTCAGCGGCGCGTCAGGTTCTGGGTACACCCGGTCCAGAATGAGCTGCACACCAGTGTGGAATGCGATGCGCTGGTGGTGGATGAGCGTTCAGTGACGGATTCCGGGGGACACCGGGAGCAGCGTCTGGTGATTGCAACGACTCTGCAGGTCGGTGAACTGAGCTGGCCGATCGAAATGACTCTTACCAACCGCGACACCATGCGTTTTCGCATGCTGATTGGTCGCACCGCGTTGGCGAAACGCTGCATCGTTTCGCCCGAAGCCTCGTATCTGGCCGGTGAACCGGCCGTAGGGATAGCGCCATGAAGATCGCGATTCTGTCACGTAATCGCTCACTGTACTCCACCCGCCGTCTGGTGGAGGAAGGCATCAACCGTGGCCATGAGGTTCACGTTATCGATTGCCTTCATTGCTATATGAACATCACCTCGGCCAGCCCGAAGATCCATTACCACGAAGAGGTACTGGATGACTTTGATGTGGTGATTCCCCGTATCGGCGCGTCTGTGACGTTCTACGGTACGGCGGTACTGCGCCAGTTCGAGATGATGGGGGTGTTTCCACTGAACGAGTCGGTGGCCATCAGCCGTGCCCGCGACAAGCTGCGTTCATTGCAGCTGCTGGCCCGCAAGGGCGTGGGGATGCCGGTGACCGGCTTTGCCAACAAGCCTGACAACGTGCCTGAACTGATCCGGATGGTGGGTGGTTCTCCGGTGGTTATCAAGCTGCTGCAGGGAACTCAGGGCATCGGGGTGGTTCTGGCGGAAACCCGTAAAGCGGCGGAAAGCGTCATCGAGGCCTTCATGGGGCTGAAGGCGGATATTCTGGTGCAGGAATTCGTCAAAGAGGCCGGCGGTGCCGATATCCGCTGTTTTGTGATCGGTGATAAAGTGATCGCCGCCATGAAACGTCAGGCTCCGGAAGGTGAGTTCCGCTCCAACCTTCACCGCGGCGGCAGTGCCTCACTGGTGCGGATTACTCCGGAAGAGCGTCGTACTGCAGTAACGGCCGCCAAGGCCATGGGCCTGAACGTGGCTGGCGTGGATCTGCTGCGTTCGGCCCGGGGGCCTCTGGTGATGGAAGTGAACTCCTCACCAGGACTGGAAGGGATCGAAAATGCCACCGGCAAGAACATCGCCGGCATGATCATCAACTGGACAGAGAAGAACCAGAAGCCTTGGAAAACAAAAACAAAAGGACAGGGGTAAGGGCCAGCCGGGCGCCATTTGTCATTGCGGGTACCGAGATCAAGGCCGGTACCCGGGAGACAGTGGAGATCCCGGTTGCCAAGCTGTACACCCATACGCCATTACACATCCCGGTGGAAGTGATTCACGGGCGTCGGGACGGCCCGGTGCTCATGGTGTGCGGTGCCATTCACGGTGACGAGATCAATGGTGTTGAGATTGTGCGCCGGTTGTTGCGCAATTCAGCCCTTCGTCACCTCAGGGGCACCCTGGTGGCCGTGCCCATCGTCAATATTTTTGGGTTTATCCAGCGTACCCGCTACCTGCCGGATCGTCGTGATCTGAACCGCTGTTTTCCGGGCTCTGAAACCGGGTCACTGGGTGGCCGGATTGCCTATCTGTTGCGCACCCAGGTGATGGAGCATGTGACTCACATCATCGACCTGCATACCGGTGCCATCAATCGTTTCAACCTGCCGCAAATCCGCGCCGAGCTGAAGAACCCTGAAACCGAGCGTATGGCAGAAGCCTTCGGGGCGCCGGTGATTCTCAATGCCAGCCTGCGGGAGGGCAGTTTGCGCGCCTACGCCGATTCCCAGGATATCCCGGTGATTACCTTTGAAGGCGGTGAAGCCCTTCGATTCGACGAGGTGGTTATCACCAGCGGTGCTCGTGGAGTGATGCGGGTGATGCGGGCCCTGGAAATGGTGCCCGTGAAAAAGGGGCCGCGGGGTCCGAAAAAACGCACGGAAGCTGCGGCCACGTCGACCTGGGTCCGCTCAGATATTGATGGCATCATGCGGCCGGTGGCGAAGCTGGGGCAAAAGGTTCGCAAGGGCCAGAAACTGGCGATTGTGGCTGACCCGTTTGGCGAAAGCGAAGAGGCGATCATCGCGCCGTGTTCCGGCATTGTTATCTGCGTCAATAACCTGCCCTTGGTCAACGAGGGCGAGGCAATCTACAACATCGCGCGTTTCGATGAGCTGGGTGAAGCCGAAAAAGCCATGGACTATTTCCGCAGTACCTACGAATCAGAGGTGGCTGAGGAGGTCGTGCCGGTACACCCCTGGGACGAGCTGCAACGATAACCGGCTGGCCACCTAGCGCCAGCCGGTGTCATCGCCTTCCTTGTCCACGAAGCTGTTCTGGATTTCCAGAATATCCGCCAGGTTGTTGACCAGTGCATCCACGCACTCCGGGTCCAGTTTCTGGCCCGACATTCGTTTCATCTCCGCCAGCGCATCGCCCACAGACCAGGGTTCCTTGTAGGGGCGGCGGCTGGTAAGCGCATCGTACACGTCTGCCACAGCGACGATGCGGGCCTCCAGAGGAATGTTCTCGCCTTGCAGCCCTTTGGGGTAGCCGCTGCCATCCCAGGCTTCATGGTGACAGGCGATGATGTTCAGCAGGATCTTCAGGTAAGGCACGTCGGCCAGCCCGTAGTTTTGCATCAGCTTGCTGGCCAGAATGCGACCGTTCTCGGCATGGGCCTTCATCTCCTCAAACTCATCCGGCGTGAGCCGGCCCGGCTTCAGCAGGATATTGTCAGGGATGGTGATCTTGCCGATGTCATGCAGCGGGGCAAACAGGTAAACGTATTCGGAGAACTGGTCATCCCGCTCCCGGACGGTGGACAGCGCCCGGGCTACCGTGCGGCTGTAGCGTGACATACGCTGTAAGTGGCCGCCGGTTTCCGGGTCTCGGGAGTAGGTCAGATCAACCGCGGACTTCACCGTCGACAGCAGGGTTCGCACAGTATTGATGGCGTTGAACATCAACAACCCGACCAGCTCGCCAATCAGGTCAAGGTAACTCAGGCAGGCTTGGTCAAAGGCATTTTCATGCTCAGCATTGAAAAAGATAAAACCGATGAGTTCGTCGTTAAAAATCAGCGGGAGGGTGTAGCTGCCACGGTATCCGGCTTCGTAGATCTTGCGGGCGTGAATGTGGCGACTGTCCTTGAACACCGACAGGTCCTGCTCCAGACGGGGGATTCGCTTATCGGCCAACTGGCGCAGTGAATGGCAGCTGGATAGCCTGGCCTGGTAATGATTGAGGGGCGACGTATCGCCGCTGTAGATGAATGTCCGAACCAGGTCTGTCCCCTGATCGTACAACGCCATGGCTATGCGGGTAATAAAGGGATAACGCTCACGGGTCACCTTGTGCAGATGAACCAGCTTCTCGCCGAGGTCGTTGGCACGGTTAAGTTCCAGCAGGGCATTCTGTTGTGTCGGCATGTAGTTGTTGGTGTTCCTCGCGAATGAAACGGGGTGATCCTGAACCGATGTTGTGCAAGAGCCTGATTACCTCCAAGATAGCCGAAGAGTGATAATGTCTCCATGGATTTCACGGATTACTCACAGGAAGCATCGCTATGATCTGGGATCAGACCACGATTGAACTGACGGCCCTGCGCAGAGGCTTTCACCTGATTACTAACGAAATTCTGGTTCAGGGCCCAGAGCTGACCAACTGCCAGGTCGGTGTGTTGCACCTGTTCCTGCAACACACATCGGCCTCGCTGGCCATCAACGAAAACGCCGATCCCGATGTGCGCGGAGACCTTGAACGTCACTTCAACGTGATGATCCCGGAACGGGCACCACACTACGAGCATGTGCTGGAAGGCGACGATGACATGCCCGCCCATATCAAGAGTGTGGTGATCGGCCCGTCCCTCACCATCCCCATCACCGACGGCCACCTCGCCCTGGGCACCTGGCAGGGGATCTACCTCTGCGAGCACCGCAACCACGCCAGTGGCCGGCGGATTGTGGCGACGTTGCAGGGGCGTTGGTAACTTTTCCCCCAAGTTTTAACAATTTTCCTGCCCAAATATGTCATGGCCTCCCTGCCATGACATGCGACACACTCTCTCCATGTTCTTTACCTGACCGTCTCCGGGGCTACCCGCTGGCGGCATTTCTATAAGAAAAAGAGGTGATCATGGATTTTCAAGGTGTACCCGCAATTGTTACCGGTGGTGCGTCCGGTCTGGGTGAGGGCGCCGTTCGGGCGTTGGCCGCCGCTGGCTGCAAAGTGGCGATTCTGGATCTTCAGGAAGAGCGTGGTGAGCAGGTGGCCCGGGAGGTGGGTGGCGTGTTTATCCGTTGTGACGTGTCGTCCGCCGAGAGTGCCGAAGCTGCGGTGGCGGCGGCGCGGGAAGCCCATGGGCCCTGTGGTATTGCGGTGAGCTGTGCGGGCATCGGTCCGGCCCAGAAGATTCTGGGCAAGGAAGGTCCGATGCCACTGGCGAACTTTGACAAGGTGATTCAGGTCAACCTGATAGGTACCTTCAATATCCTGCGGCTGGCGGCGGCCGACATGGCTCAGCGTGAGCCGAATGCGGATGGCGAACGCGGAATCATCATTAACACGGCCTCGGTTGCTGCCTATGAAGGCCAGATTGGTCAGGTTGCCTACAGTGCCTCCAAGGGCGGTGTGGTGGCGATGACGCTGCAGTCTGCGCGGGAACTGGCGCGTGAAGGTATTCGAGTGAATACCATTGCTCCGGGCTTGTTCATGACCCCGATGCTGATGGGGATGCCGCAGGAAGTCCAGGACAGCCTGGCCGCGACTCTGCCGTTCCCCAAGCGGTTGGGCAAGCCGGAAGAGTTTGGTCTGATGGTGGAGCAGATGGTCCGCAACCCGATCCTCAATGGTGAGGTGATCCGTCTCGACTGCGCCCTGCGCATGGCCCCCCGTTGAGCCCCAATCCAGACCGCTGGCAGGAGATAACAATGACAGGCTACACCGACAACGAAGAGATGACCCTGTTCCGGGACATGGTGATCAAAGCCCTGGAAACTGAAGTTCAGCCCCATTACGAGGCCTGGGACAAGGAAGGCATTGTGCCGAGGCAACTGTGGCGGACATTGGGGCAGGCCGGCATGTTGTGTGTGGATGTGCCGGAGGACTGCGGTGGTTGTGGCGTACCCTTCGAGTATTCGGTGCTGGTTGGTGCGGAGATGGCCCGCATGGGCTTTGGGGCCCTGGCGACCAACGTCATGGTGCATTCGGACATTGTCGCGCCCTACATCAGCCATCTGGGTAGCGAGACCCAGAAGCAGCAGTGGCTGCCGGGGATGGTGTCAGGCGAGGTCGTGGGTGCGATTGCCATGACCGAGCCGGGTGCCGGTAGTGACCTGCAGGCGATGAGGACCAGCGCGGTGCGTGACGGTGACGACTACGTCCTGAACGGCTCCAAGACCTTTATTACCAACGGCCAGCATGCCGACATGGTGATTGTCGCCGCCAAGACGGACCCGTCCGCCGGTGCCCGTGGCATCAGTCTGTTTCTGGTGGATACCTCCTTGCCCGGCTTCAGCCGCGGCCGCAACATCGACAAAATCGGCCAGCATTGTGGTGATACGTCTGAACTGTTTTTCGAGGATCTGCGGGTACCGGCATCGGCGCTGTTGGGCAGTGAGGGCCAGGGTTTTGTCTACCTGATGCAGGAGCTGCCCCGGGAACGCCTGGTGATTGGTGCCCTGGGTGCGGCCGCAGCCCGTGGCGCGCTCGACCTGACCCTAAAGTATGTGGATGAGCGGGTGGTCTTCGGCCAGAAGCTCAAGCAGATCCAGAACACCCGTTTCAGACTGGCTGAAATGGAAACAGATTACCGGGTCAATCAAGCGTTTGTTGACCAGTGCATCGTTCAGTACAGCCGGGGTGAACTGGATGCGGCGACCGCCTCCATGGCCAAGTACAGCGCCACTGAAATGCAGTGTCGGGTGGCGGATGGCTGCCTGCAGTTGTTTGGCGGCTACGGCTACACCACCGAATACCCGATTTCGCGGGCCTTTGTGGACGCCCGGGTACAGCGAATTTATGGCGGTACCTCGGAAGTGATGAAAGAAGTCATTGCCCGTTCCCTGTTGGGCAAAGGCTGAGCAAACCTGAAAGGATAGAGTTATGTCAGAGAATACTGTGGTCATTGCAGGCGCCGCCCGTACTCCGATGGGCGGTATGATGGGGGCGCTGGGTTCGGTTCGCTCCCCGGATCTGGGGGCCGTGGCGATCAAGGCGGCCATCGAGCGTGCGGGCCTGACGCCAGCGGACATCAATGAGGTGGTGATGGGCTGCGTTCTGCCGGCAGGACTGGGCCAGGCGCCGGCCCGTCAGGCTTCGCGCAAGGCTGGCATTCCGGATGACGCCGGATGCACCACGGTCAACAAGATGTGTGGCTCAGGCATGCAGGCGGTGATCATGGCCCACGACCAGATCAAGGCCGGTACCAATGCCGTGATGATCGCTGGCGGCATGGAGAACATGAGCCAGGCCCCGTACCTCTTGCCCAAGGCACGTCAGGGTATGCGTATGGGGCATGGGCAGGTCATTGATTCGATGTTCTTTGACGGTCTCGAAGATGCCTATGAAGGCGGGCTGATGGGCGTGTTCGCCCAGAAGAGCGCGGACGACTTCAATATCACCCGGGAAACCATGGATGAGTTTGCCCTGGGTTCGCTGAGCAAGGCGAGGGCCGCGATCGACAATGGCTGGTTCCGTGACGAGATCGTGCCGGTCAGTGTGCCTGGCCGTAACGGCGATACCCTGGTGGACGTTGACGAGCAACCCGGTAACGCCCGCCCGGAAAAGATCCCGACGCTGAAGCCTGCCTTCAAGAAGGACGGCTCAGTGACGGCGGCTAACGCCAGTTCCATCAGCGATGGTGCCTCGGCACTGGTGCTGACCACAGAGGGCGAAGCGGCCCGTCGTGGCTTGCAGCCGCTGGCACGAATTGTCGCCCACGCAACCCATGCCCAGCTACCGGCGGAATTCACCCTGGCCCCCATCGGCGCGATGCGCAAGGTGCTCGACAAGGCCGGTTGGCGTACCGATGAGGTGGACCTGTTCGAGATCAACGAAGCCTTTGCCGTTGTTTCCCTGCTGGCGATCCAGGAATTGGGACTGGATGCCGACAAGGTTAATGTCTACGGTGGCGCCTGCGCCTTGGGTCACCCCATTGGTTCCTCCGGTTCGCGGATTATTGTGACCCTGATCAACGCTTTGAAGCAGAAAGGCCTGAAGCGGGGCGTCGCGTCACTGTGCATCGGTGGCGGTGAAGGTACTGCGGTTGCCGTGGAGTTGCTGTAACGGCAACTAGGCCGGGGACAGATGTCAAGTCTGTCCCCCTGGATCAATCCCTGGGCTATGGGGGAATGTTTGGCCGCCTTTTCAGGCGGCTTTTTTGTGCCTGATTACCAGCCCTCCAGAGGGATGCCGTGTTCTTCGAGGTAGGCGCCGTGCTCTTCGAGGTAGTCTTGGGTGCGAACCCTGAAGGCGTTTACGTCATCCTCCACTTCGACAGCGGGAACGCGCATAACTTCAACGGCATTGGATTTTTGGCTCATCATCCAGACCACGACCTCGCCACCGGGGGCCAGTCCCAGGATCAAATCGCTCCGTGGCAGGTAGCGAACTTCTCCCCGTTGGGTAACCGTGCGTGCTGGAACCCGCATGCGATCCTGCAGATCGGGGGGGACTCTGATCAGCGTGAAATAGTACTTTTGTTCGGCGAATGAAAACCAGCGAATGGCGATCAGGTTGGGGAAGGGGTCCATTGCGCCGCCGGTTCCAAAGGGCCCCCAGGGGCCTTTCCAACAACAGCCTTTTGTGCCGACGGGAATACGCCAGCTGCGTTCACCGGACTTCTCCAGATGAAGGTTGGTGACCCACACTTCATAGTGTGTGGGGGCGGCGATACCGACGTACCATGGAATATCCTCTTGCCCCCAGGTCGTGCATCCGCTCAGAACAACAAGGCAGGACAACCAGACGGCAACTCGACAAGATCTCATACTGGCTCCCTAGCGATTGGGGTGAACGATGCGTTCGCCGTTTTGTGTGGGGGCATTGGGGCTGAAGTTGCGGAATAGCCGGAAAGCTGTAGGTGTACCAAGTGCCATGAATTTGAAAGGATTATAATGGGCGGAGTAATGGATATACCGTTGTCGAACCAGACGCTGCTGAGCCAACGTAAGCGTGGGGCTTTCAGCGCCAGCTGAAATCTGCTCCACGACCGTTTCGGCAATGGACTTCAGATCAGCTGGCAAGCGGGTTGCCTCATCTTCTGGATCGATGCTATCCAGCGGTACGCCTGCTTTGATCGCTAGCGTTTGCATGGCTCTTAACGCCACCCGTGAATACTCTCCACGAACCTGGCGTAGCATCCGCAAGGCCAGCTCCACCCGGTCAGAGGGGCCAGGGTGTTCTGAGGTATGCTGGTAGATCTCAAGGCTGGCCATGCCCTCCGGGCCCAGGCCTCTGGGCCGAGGGTCGAGGCGTTCGGACAATCGCACGGGCAAGCTGAAGTCTCCAATCCATCCCTCGCGTTCTTTCTGCTGCTTCAACCGTTCCAGAGTGTCCCATTGCATGGATTGCTCTGGCCACCTGGCCCGATCCTCAGGGATCGGATAAAGCGGGCTGATCAGGATGTCTTCCCGTTGGCTATCACCGTAGCCACCGCCAATGTCGGAGTGCACGCCGGGGAGAGATATCTCGCGAAAGTTCGCAGGCAGGCTGCCGTCGGCGTTCCTTAGGCTGTTCAACGCAAAGTTCGTGCGATGTTCATTGGCGGCGGTCAGGTGCACGGCTTGTTCAACATGGTCCGGGTTGAGGTACACATTGACGGGGGCATTGAGATGGTTGCCGGGCGACAAGTCGCCATTGGCTGGATTGATGATGGCTGCGACGCAGTCAAACAGACCGATAAAACGAATGTTTACATGCTCAGGCCATTCGATGTCTTCTGCCTTGAAGGCCTGTCCCAGTGCCCCCTCTGGGCCGAGGTTGATTTCATGGGCTGCATGGCGTGCCGACGCTGCGCCGCGACTGAAACCGAACAGGTCGAGCTGCAAACTGGCGATGGTGTGTTGGAGCTCCAGTCGAAAGATCCTTCGGGCAACCTCTCTGAACAGGCGGTCAACCTGGCTTTCGATACCGGTATCCCCCATGCCAGTGACCATGCCCATAACCGAGTCTCCGTCACCGGTCTTGGTACCAATCCCTGGCGCGTACGCCATGAACCTGTGGCGAATGGTGTCGTCGACGGTATTGCTTGATTCGATATAGAGGTCTGCCAGCTTTGCAATGTTACTCGGCGCATTGGTGTAGCTGAGCCCCATCTCCAAGCCCAGCCGATAACGGCATTCGGCCTCGGAGATCTCACCCCGTTCGAACGGCGCAAGACACTCCTGTTCAATGCGCCGCTCCAGTGCCTGGGAATTGTCAGCGTTGTTCAGGGTGCCATCGGTAAACAGGCCCACCTCAAGGTGAATGTCGGGTGCCGGTTGCGGAGGCGATGACTCTGATGTTGTTGTGGCCGCGGGCCGTGACGCGACCGTTGAGGCAGACAACAGGGGGGAATCGCCCGGGGCCTCCGTCTGTTGTAGCGTTTCTTCGTGACGCCGGCGCTGCAATGCCAGGGCAAGGTTTTCTGTGGGCAATAAACCCAGGCTGCCGGCGCCTTGCCGGGCTAATTGCCGGGGGCCAATACGGTTGGTGTTGAGGCTGCTGACGCGGTCGTGGAGCGGGAAGTAAGCCTCGCTGGCCGTCACCACCCAGCGCCCCTGTTGCGGGTTGTCCTCCTGCCAGCGGAGGACCGGATTGACGGGTTTACCGTCGCCGACCCCGTGAACCAGCCAGAGCTCACCGTTACCGAGTTGCCGGATGAGCTCTTGGGGGCGCGGGTCCGGATTCCGTGCACCGAAGGGGGTGAGCCGGCTGAGCGCTGGCGGCAGGCCCAAGCGGTCGGATTGAATGAGCGCGCGCAGCTTTTCGGCGGCAACAAAGGGGTTTTCCAGGTTCGGCAGGTCGGCCGCAACCAGATCACGGGTGGGTACTATTTTCATCGTCAGCCATCCTTAGTTGACGTTGAGTGGTTCCTTTAACAGCAAGCCTATAGCGGTCGCCCTTGTGGCGGCGGGCTGTCTGTCACAGATTTGCCATTGCTTGTCTGCTTATTGCTCCTGATTGCGGTAGGCCAGCGGGCTAAGCCCGGTCCAGTGTTTGAAGGCCCGGGAGAAGGCGCCGGGCTCAGTGAAGCCGAGGCGACTGGAAATGTCGGCGATGCTCAGGTTCTGGCGGGTGAGCATGGTGACGGCCTGATCACGACGCAGGTTGTCCTTGATCTTCTGGTAGGAGCTGCCTTCGGTCTTCAGTTTCCGGCTGAGGGTGTAGGCGGTCATGTGCAGCTCATTGGCCACGGCCTCCTGATTGGGCAGACGTTCCTCCGGCGAGTTCTCCAGAATCTGACGCACCTGGGTGGTCAGACTGTTGTCCTCGTCGGTCCAGACCAGCAGATCGCGTGGGGAGCTGAGAATGAAGTCATCGAGTTCCTGCTGGTTTCGCGTTACCGGCATGGTGAGGTAGGCCTTGCTGAAGAACAGGCTGTTGCGCGGTTGTTCGAAGTTGCATTGGCAGGGAAAGATAAAGCGGTACTCGTCAAAGTGTGGAGGCAGGGCATGGGTGAAGGTTGCCTGGCTCAGCACAATCTTACGGCCGATCAGCCAGCCCACCAGTCGGTGCCAGACGAGCAATAGCCATTCCACCAGAAAGTGATCAGGGTCCAGCTCGGGGTGACGATGGGTCAGGCTGAGCTCTGCTTCTTCACCCTCCAGATTCAGTTCAATGCAGATGTCATCTGAAAACAGCCGATAGCAGCGAATGCTTTGTGCCAGCACGTCTTCAAGGTTGGCGCTGTGTACCACCAGCGACCCCATCAGGTGAAAGTGGCCGACCCGGCAGGGCCGCGTGGTGCGCCCCATGAATTCATCATCCAGCACTTTCCAGGCCAGGCGAAACAAGCGGATGAACTGTTCCCGGGGCACCCGGGCCTTGGGTTCGCGGATCAGTTCAGGGTCAATGTCACGGGTTTTCAGGAGGGTATCGACATTCAGGCCTTGCTTCTCCAGGCCGTAAAGAACGGCGCGGGCGTAGTGGGATGAGAAGGTGAGATTTTCCATGGATGGGGATCCGGACGACGGCAAAACTTGTCAATTTAACTGCTCGATCCTGTCATTCTGTTAGGCCATCCCATTCCTTAACCTGCTTGGAATAGCCGTCTGGGCCGGCGGTAACGCGACGGTCCCAACCCACAAAAACAAGTCAGAAGGCAATGAGTGTTATGGATGCGATCAGCTACGACGAATTTGTGTCTGCGTTTTCTGTTGACTCGATCTTACAGAATTTCCGGGGTGATTATAACGAAGGCCTGAACGTCTGCGTGGAAATCTGTGATCGCCACGCCGAGGATGAAAGCCGGGTGGCCTTGCGTTATGAGCGTGTGGATGGCAGTAGCGGCGAGCTAACCTTCGCCGAGCTGAAGCGGCGTTCTGCCCAGTTTGCCGGTTTTCTCCAGTCCCGCGGTATTGGCAAGGGCGATCGGGTGGCCTGTCTGTTGACCCGCACCCCGGAGTTGCTGATTTGCGTGTTGGGCGCCCTCCGAATCGGCGCCGTGTACCAGCCGCTGTTCACCGCGTTTGGTTCGGGAGCGATCGAATACCGTCTGGGCAAGGCCGGTACCCGCCTGATCGTCACCAATCCGGAGCAATGGTCCAAGCTCGGGGATGTTGCCAACCTCCCCGAAACCCTGCTGGTTGCCGAGGCAGACCAGCCCCTGGCCGGCGAGGCGGATCATCTGTTCTGGTCGGCCCTGGATCAGCAGTCCGACGAATTTGAGCCGGTACTGATCGGCGCCGAAGAGCCGTTCCTTCAGATGTTCACTTCCGGCACCACCGGTAAGTCGAAAGGTGTCGCGGTACCCGCCAGAGCCCTGCCGGCGTTCTGGATGTACATGCGTTATGCCGTTGGCCTGCGAGAGAATGATAACTTCTGGAACGTGGCTGATCCGGGATGGGCCTACGGTCTTTACTATGCGGTTGTAGGGCCTCTGTTGCTGGGCTGCACCACCCACTTCAATGAAGCCGGCTTTACCGCCGACAACACGCTGGAGTTTCTGCGCAAATACCGTATTACCAACCTGGCGGCAGCGCCGACGGCCTATCGTTTACTGATGGCCAACGACCATCTGGTGTCAGAGTATCCGGAGATTGGATTGCGGGTGGCCAGCAGTGCGGGTGAACCCCTCAACCCGGAAGTTATCAGCTGGATCAAACGGCGCTTTGATTGTGTGGTCTGCGATCACTATGGCCAGACCGAAACCGGCATGACCTCGGCCAATTTCCACGAACTGAGCCATCCTCACCGGGACGCGAGCATGGGTTACCAGCTTCCCGGCTATCGCCTGGTGGCACTGGATGCCGGGTTTAATGAGGTCGGCGTCGGGGAGACCGGCGAACTGGCCATCGATATCGAGAACTCACCGCTGTACTTCTTTCAGGGGTACACCTGGGGTGAAAAGAACCCGTTCCATGGCAGGTATTACCTGACCGGGGATATCGTGATCAACAACGGTGAAGGCGCCCATTCCTATACCGGTCGTGATGACGACATCATTGCCTCGGCGGGTTACCGGATCGGCCCCGCGGAAGTGGAGAGTTCACTGCTGGAGCATGACGCTGTCATCGAAAGTGCCGTCGTCGGTAAACCGGACGCGAAACGCGGAGCAATCGTTAAGGCCTATGTGGTCACCCGTCCGGAGTTTGATGGCGACGAGCACCTGGTGGAAAAACTGCAGCAGCATGTTCGCCAGCGTCTTTCGACCCATTCGTTCCCGCGGGAAATTGAGTTTGTCGACGAGTTGCCGAAGACCTCAAGTGGCAAGATCCAGCGATTCCTGCTGCGTAAGCAGGCGGAAGAGGAAGCCTCGTCGGAAACGGCCTGACGCAACGTCGGGGCGACAAAAAAGGCAGCCGAGGCTGCCTTTTTTGTCGAACGCGAGTGCTACCTGATCCGGTCAGCTACAGGTTGGCCTCTGCATACTCGGCCAGTAGCGAGCGGGGCACTCCCTGCAAGTGGATGTGACCACCATGGCGGAAGCCCTTGAATCGCTCGGTCATGTAGGTCAGTCCCGAGCTGAGGGCGCTCAGGTAAGGCGTATCAATCTGGGCGAGATTGCCCAGGCAGATCACCTTGGAGCCGTTACCGGCACGGGTGACGATGGTCTTGATCTGGTGTGGGGTCAGGTTCTGGGACTCATCGATAATGATCAGGCTGTGCTGGAAGCTACGGCCCCGGATGTAGTTCATGGACTTGAAGTGTAGGGGAACCTTGCTGAGGATGTAGTCCACACTGGCCGTCATGTTCTCATCGTCCTCGTGCAGGGCCTCCAGGTTGTCGACGATGGCGCCGAGCCAGGGCTCCATCTTCTCGGCCTCGGTGCCGGGCAGGAAGCCGATGTCTTCGTCCAGTCCCTGGGTGCTGCGGGTGGCGATGATGCGTTTGTATTGCTTGCTGGCAACGGTCATTTCGATGCAGGCGGCCAGGGCTAAGATGGTTTTACCTGAGCCCGCGGAGCCAGTGAGGTTCACCAGGTGAATGTCCGGATCCAACAGCAGGTTCAGGGCCATGGCCTGGTAGACATCCCGCGGCACCAGTCCCCAGACTTCCTCGTTCATCAGATCGTCCTGATGGAGATCTTCCAGAACAATCTTGTCGTCGCTGATGTCAATGATCTTGCCGACAAAGCCTTGTTCGTCCACAACAAACTCATTGATGTTCATCTTGGCGAGTTCGCCATCGCGTTTGAGGATGTGCTCGGTCACACCTTCCCTCTGGATGGTCTCGACCTTTTCTATGGTGTCCCAGAACGAGTTGGCAAACTCCCGGTAGCCCTGGGGCAGCAGGTCAATGTCGTCGAGCAACTGGTCGTTGTGGTAATCCTGGGCCTCAACGCCAAACCCCCGGGCCTTGAGGCGCATGTTGATGTCTTTGCTGACCAGGATGATGTCCCGGGACGGGTACCGTTCCTGCAGCGCTGCCAGGGTGTTGATGATCTTGTTGTCGTTGAGGTTGTCTGGGAGGGAGTGAGTGCTGCTGTGCTCCGTGCTCATCAGAATCGACAGGGTGCCCAGGGGATCGGCCTTAAGGGCCCGGACAATAGGAACGCCGCGTTCTATGTCTTTGGGTGAGGCATCGCCCAGCAACTTGTCGATGTTGCGGATGGCCTGGCGACAATCGGCCGCGACAGCCTGCTTGCCGGACTTCAGGCTGTCCAGCTCTTCCAGTACTGTCATTGGGATAATGACGTCGTGTTCTTCAAAATTCAGGAGGGCGTTGGGATCGTGGATCAGGACATTGGTGTCGAGGACATACATCTTCTGGCGAGCGTGCGGTTCTCTGGGCATAGGCTCGTTACCTCTCTGGCAGGCGGCTGTGGTCCGGGTCTTCATCTCACGGCTGTGCCACTCAGCGGGTGGTGGCGCAGCGTTCAGTCAGTGCCGTATCCGAAATGAGTTTCAGCATGTCATAGGTGGTGATGATTCCGGTGATCTTGTCATCATTGGTGACAAAGATGCGGTGAAGGTGTTCCCGCATCATGATGTCGGCAATCTCCTTGACCGGGGTCCGCTCATCCACGGACAGAACGATGGGCGTCATGATGTCACGGACTTCCACTGGTACCTTGCCCATTTCCTCAAAAATGGCCATGCGCAGTCGACGTGCCTCCTGTTCTTCTTCGGCCGTCAGGCGGTTGTCCATTTCATTTCGGGTGGCGTTCCAGCGAAACTCGGTGATGTCTTTGAGGGTTGCAATCCCCACGATCTCGCCGCTTTCATCGGTGACCGGGCTGCCGGTAATCTCATTATCGGTGAGGAAGCGGGCGAGGCGTTCCATAGTCCACGATTGGGGAACAGCCTTGATACTGGGGGTCATGATCTCGCGGGCGAGAACAGTCATTTACGTATTCCTGCTCAGTAAGTTCCTTTTCCTGAAGCTTAGCGGTTACTGTCTCCGCCGTCATCCCCTGATTGCAATAAGCGTACACCTGTAAGCTGACCTTGCGGGTCGTAGATCAGGTCATGGTTCTGGTACTGGGGCCGTTGGGCAACCTGTTCCAGGCTTTCGAGGGATTTGACCGGAATGTCGACCAGCAGGGAGTTGACCAGCCAGCCCGGCAGGGCGCCGTTGGGGTCGGTGTGCTGCAACCAGATCATCCGTGTCTGCCGGCCTTCCGGAATGAACCGGTAAACGGTATCGGAGCGATCTACCCGCACGTAGCGATCAAACTCTTCGCGGTGTTCCGGGACTGCGTTCAGGTGCATCACCACCTCGCCGGACGCGCGGTTGCCTTCGGTCTGGATATGGAGCACATAATCCCGGTCAGTTACCGGCCAGGGCATGTCGTTGACGGAGTAGGCGTAACGGTCGCCGAAGGTGCCTTCCCCGAACCCATAGGACTCGGTGCAGCCATGGACCCAGGCGACGCAGGACGTGGGGTCGATCATGACGGCCATCAGATTTTCGATGGGGACGTCCATTAACGCCACGGCCTTGAACGCTTTGAAGCTGGAACCCGGTTGTTCAATGGTGTAGATGCGAATGTCGCCGGCGGTCTTGCTGAGCGACCATTCAGCGGCATTTTCGTTCGGGAGGCTTCCTGCCTGGAGGGTGGCGCAAACGGTCAGGGCAGCGACGCCACTGATCCAGCTCACGAACTTCGGAGCGCTGATGAGTGCCATGGGGTAGACTTCCTTGGAATTTTTTCGGAGTCTAGCATGTCTTCCTGACGGAACTTGTTGTGCCGTTTTAGGATTGTGAACTGGTCGAACAGATAAAGGAAATGGCCCTTAATGAGTGTGTCTGGAGTGACAAACAGCAAGTTGGTAGACAGCAACGGTCGGGTAAAAACCGGCGTACTGACAGCCCCGGTGGACGAGATCAACTATCTGGATTATGACCTGCGCTCGGTCATGGACCGGCCCCGCTCCGCGCTGGCCCGGCGCTGGCGCTTCAACCAGTTCCAGTTTATCAGCGCCATGGGGCCTGACTGGCTGTTCGGTCTGGCGATTGTTGATCTGAAACTGGTGAGCAGCGCTTTCTTCTACCTCTACGATTTTCGTTCCGGTGACATGCTGGAGAGGAGCTTGATGCAGCCTTTGGCCTGGCGTACGGAAATCGCTCCACAACCGGAAACCGGCACGTCGGTCTTTGCCCGAGGCTCAACCCGAATCGCCATTGAAGCCGAAGGTCATAGCCGCCGGGTAACGGTGGCGGATGGCGATCGGGTAACGGTGAACCTCGATTTTCAGGGCGACACGGATCCCTTGCGGATGACCAGCCAGGCGGGCTACAACGGCTGGGTATTTACCCGCAAGTCGGCGGGATTGCCGGTCACCGGATCGGTCACCTGGGACGGGCGCGACTATCACTGCGGTGACGACTGGCGCGGGGCCATCGACTGGAGTTGTGGTTACATGCGTCGGGAAACCGCCTGGAACTGGGCCAGCCTGGCGGGCAAGAGTGCTGATGGCCGATCGGTCGGGTTGAACCTGGCCGCTGGTGTCAATGAAACCGGGGTAACCGAGAATGCCCTGTGGCTGGATGGTCGCTGCATCAAGCTGGAAATGGCGTGCTTCGAGTTCGATCGTTACGATCCATCCTCACCGTGGCGGGTTACCACCACCGATGGCCTCGTCGACCTGCGCTTCGTTCCTTCCGGTGTTCGCAAAGAGCGTATGGACGTGGTGCTGATGGCGTCGAACTTCCGCCAGTATGCGGGAACCTTTGAGGGCGAGGTACGGGATCCGGACGGTCAGGTGGTCAGGATTGCCGGTCTCAGGGGACTGATGGAAGACCACTACGCCCGCTGGTGACGGGGCCGGCCGGCCTAAAAAAAGCAGGCGTTCCCGGAGGAAGGCCTGCTTTTTAAAGAGATCAGAGTCTCAGTGTTCGGGCAAGGTGACGTTCAGTTCCAGGATCGAACAACTGTCGTTTCGGTCGACCTCCACCTGAACCATGTCGTCGTCGATCTGCACGTACTTGCGGATCACTGCAAGCAGCTCCTGCTGGAGTTGAGGCAGGTAATCCGGCTGTTCCCGATGGCCACGCTCGTGGGCCACAATGATCTGCAGTCGCTCCTTGGCGATGCTGGCAGTGTTGGTTTTCTTGCTTTTGAAGTAATCCAGGAAACTCATCCGTGCTACCCCTTGAACATCCGTGAAAAGAAGCCTTTCTTCTGGGCGGTCATGAAGCGGTGTTCCCGCTCTTCACCCAGCAGGCGGGCGACGGCGTCGTCATAGGCCTGACCGGCATCGCTTTCTTCTTCAAGAATGACCGGAGTACCCTGGTTGGAGGCGTTGAGCACCACCTGGGACTCGGGAATAACGCCCAGCAGCGGGATCGCCAGAATCTCTTCAACATCACTCACGGACAGCATTTCGCCCCGTTCTACCCGCTCCGGGTTGTAACGGGTGAGCAGCAGGTGTTCCTTGACCGGATCCTGGCTCATTTCCGCGCGACGGGATTTGCTTTGCAGGATGCCCAGAATGCGGTCGGAATCCCGGACTGAAGAGACCTCTGGGTTGGTGACCACAACGGCTTCGTCGGCATAGTAAAGCGCCATCTGGGCACCGTGCTCGATGCCCGCGGGGGAGTCGCAGACAATGTAGTCGAAGGTTTCCGACAGCTCGTTGATGACGGCTTCCACGCCTTCTTTGGTCAGCGCTTCTTTTTCCCGGGTCTGGGAGGCCGGCAGGATGTACAGGGTGTCGACCCGCTTGTCGCGAATCAGCGCCTGGTTAAGTGACGCCTCACCCTGAATAACATTAACGAAGTCGTAAACCACACGGCGTTCGCAGTTCATGATGAGGTCGAGGTTACGCAGGCCCACGTCAAAATCTATGACCACAGTCTTGTGACCACGACGGGCCAGCCCGGTGCTGATGGAGGCGCTGGTGGTGGTTTTGCCCACGCCACCTTTTCCTGAGGTAACGACGATTATTCTAGCCAAGGCTGCAATCCCTTTTGCGTATGTGTTACGAACCTGTGCATCGCCAGACGATCCGCCACTCAGGGCGGAAGGGTAAGGGGCCAGCGATGCCGCTTATTTCAGTTTTACGTAGCTGGTGTCAGGCTTTATCCAGTGGCAAAGCCACCAGTACGTCGTCTTTGAGCAGTATCTGGACGGCGGCTTTCCATCCGCTCTCTTGTAAGTCTTCCGAGATCTTATAGTGCCCGGCAATGGAGACAAGCTCGGCTTCCAGCGACTGACAGAACACTCTGGCGCCAGCCGCACCATGGATGCCGGCCAGCGCCCGCCCACGGAGTGGGCCATAAACGTGGATGTTACCTGCTGCCAGCACCTCAGCGCCAGCCTGAACCGGGGCCAGAATGATCAGGTCCCCCTCGGGAGCGTAGACTTGCTGACCGGAACGTACTGGCTGGGTTACGATTTTTGCCGGTTTGGCCTCACTGGACTTTTCTGCGACCGGGGCGACAGGGAGAGCGGCTGCTTGCTCGGCGTCATCCGCTGCAGGTGCTTCCTGGTTGCGTGCCGTATCCCGCTGGCTTCCCGCTGGCAACAGAGCCAGCGCGGCATTTCGGGCCAGTCGGCGCTGGTCTTCGGTACCGCCGCGAACACCCACCACGTGGATGTTGTGCCGGCGACAGGTGCCAATCAGCTTGAAAAAATCGAGCTCGCTGGTAGGGCCTTCGTATTTCTCGAGGCTTACAATCAGCGGAATGTCCTTGAAGAAGCCCGGTGCCTGGCTGATCTTGTCGCGCAGGGTGGCTTCAAAGGTGTCGTTTTCAAAGAAATACAGCTCCAGTGCGGTCAGGGAGACGCTGGCGCTTTTGAGCTGGAAGCATTGACTGACGTCGGACGTGGTCTGGCTCATGGGCGTTCGGAATCCTGCGGATCGTTTTGTTCCGGAGTACTGCGCAGACGCAGGGCTTCGCTGTCGAAACGAATGCCCGACCAGCCGGTGGCCATGAACTGGCGAATATTGCCGTGGCTGGTGCCCGCGGGGTCTTCCAGTACCTGACGATAATGGCGGCCAAAGCAGCTCAGGGTCTGGGCTTCGGTCAGGTTGCAGAACCGGCCCAGGGCGAACAGTTTGCATGAGCCCTGGTTTTCCTCGGCACTGTTGTGCAGCGGGCCATTGGCGAAGCCTGCGGGGGTGTAGTCGAAGTAGCGTTCGATCAGTTCCAGGCTGTCTTCAAACTCTCTGCGACCGGCTTCGATGGAAGCCAGGTGGATTCTGATGGCATCGGTAACATTCATTGTGACGGGCTGCCTTTGTGTTCCTGTTTGGGGCCTTTCTGGTGGCGTGCTTTCCAGTCTTCGTAGGGCATGCCGTAGATCCGTTCGCGGGCTTGCGGATCGGTGAGATCAACACCACGCTCCGTGGCTTCGGCAAGATACCATTTGGATAGACAGTTGCGGCAGAACCCGGCCAGGTTCATCAGGTCGATGTTCTGGACTTCCGGATGCTGTTGAAGATGCTCAACCAGGCGGCGAAACGCTGCGGCCTGGATCTCGGTTTCGATCTGTTCAGGGATCGGGGTGGTCATGGGTTCACCATCCGTCATAGGTTTTTTCTCGGCGAGGTGTCCGACTGTGGCCCGGCCTGGACCGGTGCGGGAAGGCTCGCCCGGAGTGACTGGCATGGTACCGCAAGTTGGCGGCGGTTGGCAGAGGCATGGCTGCCCCATGGGCGGGTGGCTCCTGAAATGGCCTGGAATGGGGATGAATTGCCATAAAAAAGCCCCCGCCATTACAGCAGGGGCTTTGTCGCGGGCTGTGTCAGTCCCCGTCGGCGGCTGCCGACAGAGCCTCAGGCCTGCTTTTTACGACGGCTCAGACCCAGTCCGGCCAGACCAAGACCCAGCAGCGCAATGCTGCCCGGCTCAGGTACGCCGGCAACCGGTGGGACGACGATCTGATCGCCAGTGCCAAAGCGCAGGTTGTCAATCGCGAACCCGGCAGGCTCCGCGCCAACCAGGCTGAACTGCAGGCCGGCGATGGCGTTAGCGCCGTCTTCGGTGACGAGACCAAGGAATTCGATACCGAGGCCTTCGTTGAACACCTGGCCGATGATGTTGCCATCGCGGTCAAACGCCGTGATGGCGGTGCCGCCAATGGCGTTGAAGTAACCACCGTCGAGGCCAACACCGGCGATGTCGGTATCAAACAGGATGGAGATGGCGCCATTGAAGGTCGGGCTGCCAGACAGGACCGGAGACGTCGGGTTAGCGCCGTCGTTGGTGATGAAGGTATCCGGCGAGGTCGGATCCAGGGACAGCGGGCCAGTCGGGGTGCCAATGACACACCCGGTCAGGGCTGCGCCCGCAGGACAGTCACCAGCGCCGCCCAGGCTCTGGCCGGTAAAATAGCCGCCAAAGGTTACAGTGGGGGCGCCAGCGCCACCGCCATAATCCACGGGGTTGTAAGTTGGGTTGACTGTGCCGAGCGAGTATTCACTGAAAGTGATCAGGCCGGCATCCGGAGTGAATGCGGTTTCGTCGATGCGGATAACATCGGCGTTGGCAATCGAAACGGTTGTAAGGGCGATGGCAGCCGCGGCTGCCGCGAAGCTGTTAGTTGTAAGGCTCATAACTTTCTCCTTGTCATGTGTTTTCGTCAGTGGGGTAAGCCCTTGAGGTTAAGGGGCAAATCCTACGGTGAGTGTTATCAAGCAAAAGTTAGGCCTAAATATTTATGTGCATGATATGTATGTAGAATAAATGATTCTTTAGCCGTCTTGTCGGACGCTATGTAAAATGTGCTGACATGGTGGAACCGGGTTGGCTCCTTTGGAATGCAGGTGAGATGGTGAGCGGTCAGCGAAAAATCATACATGTCGACTGCGACTGCTTTTACGCAGCGGTGGAGATGCTCGACGACCCCTCCCTGAGGGAAGTTCCGCTGGCGGTCGGCGGTGACGGGGGGCGTGGTGTCGTGACCACCTGTAACTACCGTGCCAGGGCCTTTGGGGTACGTTCCGCCATGTCCGCCTCGGAAGCCCGCAGGCTGTGTCCGGGCCTGGTCTTTGTGCCGTTGAACATGGCGCGATACCGGGAGGTGTCGGCCCAGGTCATGGCGATCTTTCGTGAGCTGACGGATCTGGTGGAGCCATTGTCCCTGGATGAGGCTTTTCTGGATGTAAGTGAAGTTGACGCTTGCCAGGGCAGCGCCACGTTGATGGCGCGGGAGCTGCGTGAGCGAGTTCGTCAGAAGGTCGGGATCACCGTCTCAGCGGGCGTGGCCCCCAACAAGTTTCTGGCGAAGATTGCCAGTGACTGGGAGAAACCGGATGGCCTGTATGTCATCCGGCCGGATCAGGTGCTGGATTTTGTGCGTGATCTGCCGGTCGAGAAATTGTTCGGGGTGGGTGCGGTAACGGCGAGGAAACTGCACGAACTGGGGCTTGCTACCTGTGGCGATTTGCGCGAACAGCGCCCGGAGTGGCTGGTTGAGCGATTTGGTCGTCAGGGATATCGCCTTCACCAGATGGCCAATGGTGAGGATGACCGGCCAGTGGAGGTCAGCCGAAGCATCAAGTCGGTCAGCGTTGAGCGGACGTTCTCCCGGGATCTGCCCGACAAGGCTGCCTGCCTGGCCGTGCGGGAGGAGCTGGCGTTGGAGCTTCAGCGCCGGTTGTCCCGCAAGGGCGCATCGAGACCCATTCACAAATTGTTCGTCAAGGTTCGTTACAGCGACTTTTCGACACATACCCTGGAACGGGTAAGTGACCGGCTTGATCCTCCGGACAGCGAGCACTTTCTGCCGTTGCTGGATGAATTGGTCAAGGATGACGGGCGACCGGTGCGCTTGCTCGGGGTGGGGGTGCGGTTCCGGGATGACCGCTCGCCCGTTCAGCAGCTGCGCCTGTTCGAGTAACTAGCCGAACAGGGCTCTGAAGGTGTCGGCAAGGCTGTAGGCTGCGACCAGTCCCATAGTGCTGCCAATCACTGCGCCAGCTGCGACATCGCTGGGATAATGCAGGCCCAGCACGACCCGTGATGCGGCAACGCTCAGCGTGAACGGCAGCAACAGCCAGGCAATCTCGGGGGCGAGCACCGCCAGCAGGCTGTTGAAGCAGGCGGCATGCAGGGTGTGCCCGGACGGAAAACTGTAGCGGTCCAGTGGCGGAGTGCCGCAGTTGATGCTGGGGAAGGAAATAAAGGGGCGCTCCCGGATCAGCCATCTTTTAAGCAGTTTGTACGTCAGCGTGCAGCTGAGGCCGGTTGCCGCCATCAGCAACGCGACAGCCAGGCCATCGTCGGGCTGCAGTACGGGCAGCATGAGAATGAGTGCATACCAGAACCAGCCATCGCCCAGGCGGCTGACCAGTTGGAAATAGCTGTGGACCGGGCGAAAGCGCAAGGACCGGTTGATGGTCTGGCATAGCGCAAACTCGCGCTGGTCCACGGCCTCAAAGAAGCGGGATGCTTTGCTTGGTTGCATGATATTTGACCCTGTGTTTCTGGTTCAGCACCAGCTGTTCAAATTGTTCAATCTGGACGTGCCAGTTCAGGTCCAGGGCGTCCAGGCGAGCCTGGGCCCGGATTCGGTTGAGTAACGTGGGTTGATCGACCAGTTTGAGGGCGGCGTCGATAAAGCCGTCGTCATCGGTCAGATCCGCTTTCATACCATTGCCTTCATGGCTGATGTGTTCGCTGGCCGCGGCGTCGTCATAAGCGACCACCGCCAGTCCGCTGGCCATGGCCTCGGTGACCACATTGCCAAAGGTGTCGGTCTTGCTGGGGAAAAGGAAGATGTCGCCAGACGCATAGTGCCGCGCCAGGTCTTCACCCCGTTGCATGCCGCAGAAGATATAGTCGGGGTGGCGTTCGGCCATACGTTTTCGGAGCGGACCGTCACCCACCAGTACAAAGCGGGTCCGGGGGTGCAGGTTGCGGATGCGCTCGAAACAGGTAGCGGCCATCTGCAGGTTCTTTTCTGATGCCAGTCTGCCGACATAGAGCACAACCCGGTCGTTCGCCTCCACGTTCCAGGACGCTCGCAAGGCGTCGTCGCGCTTGTGAGGGTTGAAGCGATTGCAGTCCACACCCCGGCTCCAGAGGCCCGTGGGATGAACGCCCATGGCGTTGACGACGGTCTGCATCTTGCGTGTTGGCACCAGGGTGATTGCGGTGCGGTTGTGGAACCAGCGACCGTACCCGCACAGCAGCTTTTCCAGAAATCCGGCACCGTAGTAGCGGCTGTAGGTGTGAAAATTGGTGTGGAAGCCGGAGCTGACCGGAATGCCAAGCTGTCGTGCGGCGCTGACGGCTGCGACTCCCAGCGGGCCCTGGGTGGCAACATAGATGGCGTCGGGGCGTGTGCGCTTCCAGAGTCGGGTCAGTCGGGCCGAGCGGGTGAGACCGAACCGCAGGTCCGGGTAGCCGGGCAGGGGGGTGCCCGCCACCAGATGCTCGTCTGTAAACAGGGCCTGTCCGGCGCTGGTCACGTTTCCCGTGGATTCATGCCGTTGGCGTGGGCGTACGACCGAAATCCGGTGGCCCTGTTTCAACAGTCCCTGACAAAGATGGCGCAGCGTATTGGCCACCCCATTGATTTCAGGGGGGAAGGTTTCCGAAACGACCACGATATGCCGGTTATGGCTGGGAGAGACCTGTTGTTCTGTCATTGATTCACCGTTTCCATCTTTCTGGCTACCACTATGGAAATCCTGTGTGACAGTTCCGGGACAGAACGGTGACATTCTGTTGACCTGTTACCCTCGGGGCGGATTGACAATAATCCGACATCAAAAGCGTACATTTGGTGACAAAATAACCTGCCGAGTGTGCTCAATTTCACAGATCTCAGGCCTGTATTGGTTAGACTTTAGGCTAATCAATCTCTACAATCCGATTCGCATTTACGTAGTCAGGCTTATCATGATCGTTCGCATCTTTGTCGCTTTACTTGCTCTTAATATGGTCGCATTCGTTGTCAGGGCGGAAGCCGCTGATCGCAACGCGTTTGACTATGAAATCTCCCCGGATACGGTGTATGAGCTGCAGGAAGAAATGTCGGGGGATTTTGTGCGTGATGAAAGTGATGCCCTGACCGAAATCGGGTCCCGCCTGCTGAGCTGGAGTTTTACCCGTGGTGATGGCGGCAAGAATTATGCTTCCGACGCAGTCCGGCAGGATCACGGTGTGGCCTTGCTCGAGCGGGGAGCCTGCCTGAATTTCAAGTGGGATTTCTGAACTCCCATCGGTCTTCCGGTGCCTTGGCTTCATCCCCCTGCATTCCCGTTTTGCCTTCCCTGTTCCTGTAAAACCCATTCCCTCTGATTCCTCTCTCTTCTGCTTCCCTGTCTGCTCACGTTGTCTGAGCCTTCGAGTCGTGTGATCATCGTTTGCTATCAGTAAAACAATCAGTCAGGGGTGGACGATGGAAAGAGATATGCCGGTGATCCTGAGCGACGAAGACGCGTGCGTCGATGCGGTGCTGGAGCGGGTGGGGCGAAATATCGTTCTCGGTTTACCGCTGGGTCTTGGCAAGCCGGTGCGGATTGCCAACGCGCTGTATCGGCGGGCTCAGACCGACTCCTCCATCCAGTTGCGCATTGTCACTGCGATTTCCATGTTGGCTCCGCGCGGTCAGTCTTCCCTGGAAAGCCGCTTTCTCGGCCCCTTTGTGCAGCGCCTGTACGGGGATATTCCGGAGCTCGAATACGCCAGGGGTGTGGTTGACGGAACGTTGCCGGGGAATGTTCAGGTCTCGGAGTTTTTCTTCAAGGCGGGAAGTTTTCTGAACCACAGCAAACAACAGCAAAGCTACGTGTGCACGAACTATACCCACGCGGTGAGGGATTTGCTGGCCCAGGGCGTTAACGTACTGGCCCAGATGGTGGCGCCGTCTGCGGATATGAGGCGGGTCAGTACCAGTTGCAATCCGGATCTGACGCTTGATCTGGTGCCCGTGTTCCATGAGCGGGCCGCCGCTGGCGAGCCGGTGATGCTGATTGGTGAAACCAATCGCCAGTTGCCTTACCTGGGGCACGACGCGGAGCTGCCCATTGCCAGCTTTGATGTGGTACTTGATCGCCAGAAAACCGAATATCCGTTGTTCCCGGTGCCGCAGATGGCGATCAGTCCGGCAGATCATGCCATTGGATTTTATGCCAGCGCCCTGCTCAGGGATGGCGGTACCCTGCAGGTCGGCATTGGTTCGCTGGGCGCTGCGCTGGTCCACAGTACGATCCTGAGGCATCAGAACAACGACGCCTGGCGCGCGGTCTATGACAGCCTGCAGGTTGCAGAGCGCAATCCGGTGGCGATTGACGCTGGCGGAGTGGGGCCGTTTGAGCAGGGGCTGTACGGGTGCAGTGAAATGATGGTGGATGGTTTTGGCCATCTGATGAAGGCAGGGGTGCTCAAGCGAAAAGTATACGATCATGCCGGTTTGCAGGCGCTGGTGAACGAGGGCAAGGTCGGGCCCAGGGTGACTCTGGGCTGCCTCGATGCCCTGAGGGGGGCAGAACTGATTGACTCGCCGCTACGGGCTCGGGATGTTCAGTGGCTGACCCGCTATGGCATCTTTCATGATGAGGTGGTGTTCAAAGGTGGACGGCTGGTGGTGCGCGACCAGACCCTGGAACCGGATCTGGATGATCCCGACGCCCGTCAGCGTCTGGAACAGCTGGCACTGGGGAGGGAGCTCAAGGGCGGGCTGGTCATGCACGGGGGCTTCTACCTGGGCCCCGGTGATTTCTACCAGCAACTGCGAGAGCTGACTCCGGAAGAACGCGACAGCATCTGCATGACCAGCGTCAACTACATCAACCACCTCTACGATCACCGTTTTGGCAACCAGCAATTGAAGGCGGCTCAGCGCAAGGACAGTCGTTTTATTAATTCTGCAATGATGTACACCCTGGAGGGCGAGGCGATTTCGGACGGCCTGGAGGATGGCCGGGTGGTCAGTGGTGTGGGTGGTCAGTACAACTTTGTTGCCATGGCCCATGAGATTCCCGGTGCTCGTTCCATTCTGACTCTGCGCAGTACCCGGCATGCGGGCGGCAAGGTGGTGTCGAACATTGTCTTCAGCTATGGTCACTGCACCATTCCCCGCCATTTGCGGGATATTGTCATTACCGAGTACGGCATTGCAGACCTGCGGAGCAAATCGGATCAGCAGGTGTATCTGGAGCTGATCCGCATCGCGGATTCCCGTTTTCAGGCCGGGTTGCTGAAGCAGGCGAAGAAGGCTGGCAAGGTGGATGCCGGGTTCCAGATGCCGGAAAGCTGGCTGCGGAATACGCCCGAGTTCCTGCAGGCCGCCCTGCGTGTGCCCGGCGAAGACGGCCTGTTCCCGGCGTTCCCGTTCGGCTGTGACTTTACCGAGGAGGAGCTCACCCTCGGCAAGGCGCTGAAAGCGCTCAAGGCAACAACCGGCTCAGCCCGTGGTAAAATCTCGGTCCTGCTCGGTGCCCTGCGGGTGTCTACCGATGCTGGTGAATTGCTGCCGCTGCTGCAGCGTATGGGGCTGGATAGCCCGGCTACGCTCAGCGATAAACTGAATCAGCGTCTGCTGATTCTCGCACTCAATATGATTGGCCTGACCTCGGCCAAAGGAAAATTGTAACTGTAATGCAGAAGCCTGCTGTCTATACCGTTCATTATCGACTCAAGAACACCGTGGGTGAGGTGGTCGATACCTCCGAAGGGGGCGAGCCCCTGCACTTTCTGATGGGTAGCGATGGCGTCATCCAGGGTATTCAGGAAGCGGTCCGCGAACGTGGTCCCGGAGACTGTCTCGAGGTAACCATCCCGCCCGCCATGGCCTACGGCGAGCATGACCCGGAGCTGGTGCGGAAAGTACCGAGGTCGGCGTTCGAGGGTATCGAGGATCTCCGGGTGGGCATGAAATTCCAGACCAATACCGGAGACGAAGCCAAAGTGGTCAAGGTGGTGGGTATTGACGGAAACCTGGTGCAGGTGGATGCCAACCACCCGCTGGCAGGCCTTACCCTGTACTTCGACCTCGAAATCATGGCCAAACGTGAGGCCAACGAGGAAGAGGTCGAAGCCAACCGTCCGCTGTTCTGACCTGACTCAGGGTGTCTGGCGGGCCGTCATGCCGCCAGTGCTGGTGACGTCATCCAGGCTGCGGCAGCGATGGATCTGCTTCAGCCCTGTGCTCACGGTCTGATGCAGTTCCGCGGCCAGGGCATCCAGATCTGAATGCTCGTCGATCGTGACCTTGGGATGGAATATCACGCCAACGTCCACTGACGGGCGCTTCAGCATCCTGAGGATGTGGCTCTGGAACTCGTCGTCACCAATAAACGGTGCCAGATGGTCCGGCTGTCCATCCCTCAGGTAACCAATACTGATGGGCTGGATGTTGACGCCGGCATCTTTCGCCGCCCACAACAGGCGGCTGTGGAACGGTAGCACCGTCAACCCCGTGGTGGTTGTGCCCTCTGGAAAGATCAGCACCGATTGCCCCCCGGTCAGGGTATTGGCGATCTCCTGACGACAGTGCAGGGATTTCCCCCCGCCTCGCTTGATAAACAGCGTTCCCGCCTGACCTGCCAGCCACCCGATGACCGGCCACTTGCCGACTTCAGCCTTCGACAGAAAACGCAGTGGCGATTGCCCTCCCAGCACCGGTATATCGGACCAGGAAATGTGGTTGCTCAAGTAAAGTACCGGTTCTGTCGAGACATCACCCTGCTGGCGGACCCTGAACCCAAGGCTTCGTGCCGCGCCGTGAAAACAGAAGCGAGCGTATGGGGTGCGATCAATGCGCCGGCGGCTCAGGAGCTCTGCCAGCGAGACGCCGCAGGCGATTGTAATCGTCACAGACAGTGACAGTGTGAACAGGGTCAGTCGGTAGCCTAGTCGGGCGTAGTCTTTCATTTACTGTCTCCACCAGAAGAGCCGTCATGTCAGCTTTGTTGCCGGCGCATAAAGTGACGGCTGTATCGATCTGCAAGGCTGTTCACCTCCAGCACCACCAGCAGGTCTGCGCAGCGGAAATCGGGATCCCAGCAGGGTTCACCGCACACGCGTGCGCCCAAACGCATATAGGCCTTGATCAGGGCTGGTGCATCGGCGGGCCGGTCTTCTTCGATAGGGTGCGTGAGGTGGGGGAGTTGCCGCTTTGGGGTAACCCGGAAGGCCTCATCCGCCAGGAACTCCTGTTGCAGGTGTCGGGCGATTCGCCAGGCCTTTTGGCCGCCATCAGACATGCCAATGCTGGCACAGCCGATGAGATAGTCGACCTCGTGCTTGACCAGGTATTCAGCCACCGATGCCCACAGCAGGCTGATCGTTGCACCACTGCGGTAATCCGGATGCACACAGGTGCGTCCGAGTTCGGCAACCGTCCCCGGTAGTTGATAGAGCCGGCTCAGTTCAAACTCGCCCTCCGAGTAGAAACCGCCGGCCTTGTCGGCATTGGCGCGATGCAGGATGCGGGTGGTGGCGACCAGCCGGCCGCTGGCTTCGTCGGTGACGACCAGGTGATCACACCAGTCATCGAATGCATCGGCATCGAGTCCGGGGGTGCAGGAGCCCAGGTCGGAGTCGTATTCCTCGGAAAACACTTCAAAACGCAGACGCTGGGCGGCCTCCACCAGCTCCGGCTGCCGGGTAATGACAGTATTCAGTCGGCGGGCAGGGCGTGTGGTACGGGCACTTTGTACAGTCATGGCGTTGTCTCTTTGTTTCTATTTCCAGACAAGGCTATGAATCAGGTATGACAGGGGGATGAAGCGCCCGTGACGAGGATGTGACAGCGAAGCCGGTTAACCCGCGAAAATCCCTGTGTTGCGCGGTGTAACGAACGGGTTGTTCCATGTATATTTCTGAATAGCATGTATAATTGCTGTTACAGGACGTTGCCTGTATTGTTTGAGAGACTACATGAGGACTGTGAAGCTTCTGCTGGAGTTCCGGTCGAAAAAAAGAGGGTTCCGGGGGACGGTGGGCTTAAATGACCCGGAAATTTCTCACAATCGGGCCTATGCTGTGAGTGACAGTTCGATTGCACACAACAAAATCAGAGATGGATGGCGTGGAACAGACGAATGAGAGTTGGCGTGTCCTCATCGTAGAGGACGACGAGCGGCTGGCAGACCTGACCCGGGAATACCTCGAGAGTAATGGCCTGACAGTATCCGTGGAGAATCATGGCGGGCACGCAGTTGAGCGAATCCGTAATGAACAGCCGGACTTGGTGGTTCTGGACCTGATGTTGCCCGGTGAAGACGGGTTATCAATCTGCCGCAGGGTACGGCCGTTCTTTTCGGGGCCCATTATCATGCTGACCGCCAGGACGGATGACCTTGATCAGGTTCTGGGGCTGGAAATGGGCGCCGATGACTATATTGGCAAGCCGGTTCAGCCGAGGGTCCTGCTGGCGCGTATCCGAGCTCTGCTTCGGCGGGTCGGCGATGCGGCCAATGCCGACAATGGCGGTGACAGTGGCGAAGAGCCGGTAAGGCTGCAGTTCAATGACCTGGTGGTCGATCGCTCCATGCGGGAGGCCTGGCTGAACGATGAAAGCATTGATCTGACCAGTGCCGAGTTTGACCTGTTATGGCTGCTGGCGAGCAGTGCTGGCCGGGTCTTGAGCCGGGAAGAAATCTTTACCGCCCTGCGGGGAATCGAATACGACGGCCAGGATCGCTCCATCGATGTCCGGGTATCGCGGATTCGGCCCAAGATCGGGGATGACCCGGTTCATCCCCGTCGAATCAAGACGGTTCGCAGCAAGGGCTACCTGTTTGTAAAGGAAGCCTGATCACCTGATTTCCGAGCCGGCCGCAAGGCCGGCAATTTCCCCCAGGGTTTTGTTCATGCCCCTGAAGTTCTTCCTCAAGCTGTACCTGCGACTGATCGGGCTCACGGCGCTGGTCGTTGTTCTTTGTTTTTCCCTGTTTGCCGGTTTTAACGCGGTTCGTCAGCAATACTGGCAGGAAGCTTTTCCTGCGCCGATGCTGCGCTGGCTGGCGGCGGTGCCTGCTCCTCAGAATCAATACCCGTGGTTGTCCGGACATCACCAGTTGCGCGTTGTCGAACAGGGCGACCTGGATGTGTCCCCGTTGGTGCTGGAACGTCTGGGCTATGGCCAGGTGGTGGCGTTACAGACCAGCCTGGGGTGGCGCCTGCAGGTATTGAACCAGCAGGGGCAGGTGTTGGATTTCCTGTTTCGCGATACCTACCGTGAAGTGGCGGAGTCTCTCGCCCTGATCGCGTTGGCGCATTTGAATGAATCACTTCCGGAAGCCCGGGACGATATGCTGGCTTCGCTATCATCGACCCTGGGCGTGGCTCTGAAGCCTCTGACCAGTGAATCTGAGTTGCCCGCTGAAGCGGTGTTGGGGCAGGTGTCTGATCGTGGGGTTGCCTTTTACCGGCAGGGAGACCTGTCCAGCGTGCTGTTGCGGCTGGCGGATGGAACTCTGGTCAAGATGGCCGTGCCGGCGCCGTTTAATCCCTGGCACTGGAGTGTGGTCCTGTTGCTGATTGTGGTCGCTGCCGCCGTGTTGGCTGCGGCTCTGCTGATGTTGCTGCGGGATGTGGACCAGAATCTGCGTGCGGTCGAATCCGTGGCGGTTCGCATTGCCCGGGGGGAAATGGGTGCGCGGGTTGAGGAGAGTCGCAGTACCCTGGTTTCGCGGCTGGCGAATGCGTTCAATGGCATGGCTGAACATATCCAGCGTCTGGTCGGTGTTCAGCGTGAGATGATTCACGCGGTCTCCCACGAGCTGCGCACGCCGGTTGCCCGAATCCGGTTTGGGGTCCAGATGCTGGAAGGCTCGAACAGTCCTGAGGCTCTGCAGAAGCAGCTCGACGGGATTGACGGTGATATCCAGGAGCTGGATGAGCTGATCGATGAAATTCTCACGTATGCCCGTCTGGAGCAGGGCGGACCGGTATTCTCGTTGGTAGAGACCTCCGTCACCGATATTGTCCGTCAGGTGGTTGGGGAGCAGCAGCTTATTCGGCCCGAGATGGTCATCGAGGCGGATATTCCCTCGTCTTCAGAGTCGTGGGCAATGTCGGATGTGGAACCGCGGTATATCCATCGGGCCATTCAGAATCTGGTTGGAAACGCGGCCCGTTATGCCTCTGGCCGGGTGCGGGTTCGCTGTCAGCTGGATGAGGACAACTGCCGGGTGGACGTGGAAGATGACGGCCCCGGCGTGCCGGAAGAAGATTGGGAAAAGGTCTTTACGGCATTTGCCCGGCTGGATGACAGCCGTACCCGTAATTCGGGAGGCTATGGCCTGGGGCTGTCCATTGTTCGCAGGATCCTTTATTGGCATGGCGGGCAGGCGTTTGTCTGTCGCAGCGATGACCTGGGTGGCGCCCGTTTCAGTTTGGTCTGGCCCCGCAAGAAGGCGGTTGTCTGAAGCTGGTTTTCGGGGTTAAAAGGCTCAAAGGGATGGTTTGCGGAACTGAACTGTGACGCAGGTCTCGCCAAGTCACTGAATGTAACAAAGTTATACACAACCTCCACTGACGATGTGGGGCTGGGAGCCGATACTTGGTCGTGTAAGGGATGACTTTTGAGGTTGTAGTTCTTACGAACTTTCCTTGTTTCATTCGTCATTTGAGGGCCGGAATTTCCGGCCCTTTTTTTTGTCTTTTTCTCTACGCCGCGTTTGCGTTCTGACTTGCCATCCATTGTGCCAGCCTTTCGACGTGTTCCGGCTCCACTCTCAGTCCGAGCTTGGTTCGCCGCCAGAGGATGTCATCGGTTGTGCGGGCCCACTCATCGGTCATCAGGTAAGACACTTCCTTCTGATACAGGGTGTCGCCGAAACACTCGCCCAACTCTTCAACCGTCTGACAGGTGCCCAGAAAACGAACGGCCATCAGGCCATAGCTTCGGCTGTAGCGGTCAATCAGTGCCTGCGGCAGCTTCGGGTAAAGCGTGCTCAGGCAGTCGCGAATGGCCGAGCGGGTATGAATTTCTTCGGTGGCGCCCGGTAGCGGGTGCAGGCGGGTCTGCGAGGCCGGCATCTGGGGGAAATGCCCCCTGAGCTTCTCTACGGCGGCTTCAGCCAGCTTGCGATAGGTGGTGATCTTACCCCCGAAAATGCTCAGCAGGGGGGCTTGCTGGGCGTTGCCCTGAAGCTCCAGTGTGTAATCCCGGGTGATGGCCGATGGATCGCTGGATTCATCGTCCAGCAGGGGGCGAACTCCGGAGTAGGTGTGCACAATGTCGCTGCGGTCTATCTGGTGGATAAAGTGCCGGTTGACCACATCCAGCAGGTACTGGATTTCATCGTCATCAATATGAGCCTCGTTGGGGTTACCGCGATACTCCTTGTCAGTGGTGCCGATCAGGCTGAAATTTTCCTCGTACGGCAGCACAAACACAATGCGTCCATCGCTGTTCTGCAGGATAAATGCCCCTTCCTTATCGACGATACGGGGCACCACAATATGGCTGCCCTTGATCAGTCGGACGTTGTGGGGTGACGGCAGGTCGAGTGCATCATCGAAGATCTTTGCGGCCCAGGGGCCGCTCGCGTTGACCAGCGTCCTGGCATAGACGGTGTTGCGCTGACCGGTTTGGGTGTTTTCGGTTTCTACTGCCCAGAGCGATTGGTCAATCAGGCGTCTGGCTCGCACACAGAGTGTGTCCCTCTCAATGCGGGCGCCTTGGTTGCGTGCGGCCTGAGCGTTGGCGATCACGAGTCTGGCATCGTCAACCCAGCAATCGGAATAGCTGTAACCTTTCCTGATGGCGGGGTTGAGCGGTCCTGAGCTATCAAAGCGGCGGCTCTTGGAGCCTGGCAGGGTTTCTCTGGGTGCCAGGTGATCGTAGAGAAACAGCCCGCAGCGAATCATCCAGCCCGGTCGCAGATGGGGTTGGTGAGGCAAGGTAAAGCGCATGGGGCTAACCAGGTGGGGCGCAACCCTGAGTAACACTTCCCGCTCCGCCAGCGCTTCCCGCACCAGACGGAATTCGTAGTGCTCCAGATAGCGCAATCCGCCGTGTACCAGCTTGCTGCTTGCGGACGACGTGGCAGAGCCAAGGTCGCCTTTCTCGCACAGCATGACGCTCAGTCCCCGTCCGGCGGCGTCGGCAGCGATGCCGCAGCCGTTGATGCCGCCGCCAATCACCACAACGTCATACGTATTGGAAATGATGTAGGAGGATTTGCCGGCGGGTGCCGTTCCCTGCGATGTCATGATTACCACCAAATGTTCGTATGTGAAAATTCAATGGTGAAATATTAGCGGAAAGTCGAAGGGCAAACCAAGTTAAATTTTCATTTACGAATATTTTATGTTCATTCCTGTTCGGAGTCTGTCGCAATGACCAGATTAACGCCGGATTCCGTGATGCAGGTGCTGAGGCGTTTGCTGGGCTGGCAGTCGGTGAACAGGTGGGTGGCTTGAGAGATGTGGCCCAGACGGATCATGGCGTTGCGGCCAAACTTGGTATGGTCGGCGGCGAGGAAGACCTGTCGGCTGTGTTCAATAATCGCCTGGGCAACCCGGACTTCCTGATAGTCGAAGTCGAGCAGGTCACCATCGCTGTCGATGCCGCTGATGCCGATGATGGCGATGTCGACCTTGAACTGACGAATGAACTCTTCCGTGGCCTCTCCAATAATGCCGCCGTCCCGGTTTCGGACCATACCCCCGGCGATAATGACCGTGAAATCGTCCTTGCTGCAGAGAATGCTCGCCACATGCAGGTTGTTGGTGATCACGGTCAGGCCTCTGCGCGCCAGCAGGGCTTTCGCAATGGTCTCGGTGGTGGTGCCAATGTTGATAAACAGGGAACTGTTGTCCGGTACCCGGGCGGCAATGGTCTGCGCGATGCGCTGTTTTTCCTCAAGGTTGCGGATACTGCGTTCGGCATAGGCCATGTTGCTGGTACTGGTGGCCAGACCTGCGCCGCCATGGTAGCGCCGCAGCCGGCCAGCTTCATCAAGGGTGTTGATGTCGCGCCGGATGGTCTGGGGGGTAACCTCGAAGTGCTCGGCCAGCGCTTCGATGGTCATGAAGCCCCGCTCGCTGACCAGTTCGACGATGTTTTCATGACGTGTGTTGATGGTCATCTGATGGATCCAATGTGTGAAGCCGGTGGTACAGTTTGGGTTTGCCACGGCCGGTGAGTCCATTATAATTTTCGTTTACGAAAATCCAATGATAAACCGGCTGCGTTGGGGAACGTTGATGAACCCTTGGAATCTGCCGGATTAGATAATAAAGGACAACCCGGATGCCGACCTATTTACTGGCGATTGATCAGGGAACTACCAGTTCCAGAGCGATAGTGTTTGAGAAGTGCGGTGACATTGTCGCTGTGGCACAACAGGAATTTCGCCAGTACTTCCCCCGTGACGGCTGGGTTGAGCACGATGCCATGGAGATCTGGCAGAGTACACTCAATGTCTGTCGCCAGGCTCTGGAGAAGGCAGGGCTCACCGGCGCGGATCTCGCGGGTGCCGGTATCACCAACCAGCGTGAAACCACGGTCATCTGGGACCGGGCCTCGGGCCAGCCCATTCATCCGGCCATTGTATGGCAGGATCGCCGCACGGCTGCAGTATGCAGCCAGTTGCGCTCCCGCGGAAAGGAAAGTCTGGTGGTTGAGCGTACCGGGCTGTTGATTGACCCCTACTTTTCCGCCACCAAGATTGCCTGGATCCTGGATGAGGTCGATGGCGCCCGTGCCCGTGCCGAGGCGGGAGAGCTGGCATTTGGGACCGTGGATAGCTGGTTGCTGTGGCAGCTGACCGAGGGTCGCTCGCACCTGACCGACGCGACCAATGCTTCCCGTACCTCACTGTTCAATATCCACACCCAGCGTTGGGATGATGACTTGCTGGCGCTGTTCCGGGTACCCGGGGCGCTGCTGCCGGAGGTGAAAGATTCGGCAGCGGATTTCGGTGTTACGGCTTCGGATCTGCTGGGAGGGGCTGTTCAGGTGGCGGGGATTGCCGGTGACCAGCAGGCAGCATTGGTCGGGCAGGCGTGTTTTGAGCGGGGGATGGCCAAGAGCACTTACGGCACCGGTTGTTTTCTGATGATGAACACCGGTACCGAGCCGCTTCGCTCAGAGAATCGTTTACTGACGACCGTTGGCTACCGGCTTGATGGGGTGACTCACTACGCGGTTGAAGGCAGTATTTTTGTTGCCGGAGCCGCTATGCAGTGGCTGCGTGATGGCTTGCAGTTGATTTCCCATGCGTCGGAATCCACGTCCCATGCCGAACGGGTAGGTGCTGAGAACTCGGTCTATATGGTGCCGGCGTTTACCGGTTTGGGAGCGCCGCACTGGGATCCTGATGCCCGTGGCGCGATTCTAGGGCTGACCAGGGATACCGGAATCGCAGAGATTGTTACGGCGGCGTTGCAGTCGGTGTGCTATCAGACCAAGGATCTGATCCGGGCCATCCGTAACGACGGTGCCCGTCTTCAGGAGTTGCGGGTGGACGGTGGCATGGTGGTCAACGACTGGGTCATGCAATTCCTGGCGGACATTCTGAATGTACCGGTGGATCGTCCCCGGGTGACCGAAACCACCGCTCTGGGGGTGGCTTACCTGGCCGGGCTGCAGACCGGGGTATACCAGGGGCTGGACGATATTTCCGCAATGTGGGAGCGGGAGCACCGGTTTGTGCCGGATATGGCGCCGGGGCTGCGCGAGTCTCTCTATGCTGGCTGGGAAGATGCCATTGAGCGCATTCGGCACAGCTGAGTGTGTGCTGTGCCGGGGAGTCCTTGCGGCTCCCTAGCGCTCAAAGGCAATAAGGTGGTCTGCCTCGACCCGCAATGGCACCATTTCTCCCAGATGGAAGTCGAGGTGGCTGCGGAACAGGGCTTCAAACTCGGTTTCTTCGGACAAATGGAAGCGATACAGGGTTGAGGTGCCGGCAAAGGTTTTCTCGATCACCCTGGCTTTCAGTTCGGATGCATCATCAAAGACGATGTCGTCCGGACGGATGAGAATGTCCACCAAGGTGCCTTCCGGCCAGCGGTAGGCGCGATTTCCGCGGATTGTGCCGAGCTCGCATTCGATGGCGTCGGGACCGAGGGCCTTGCCTGGAATGAACCCGCCTTGTCCCACGAAGCCGGCGACAAAGCGGTTGGCCGGCTCGTGGTAGAGGTTGTAGGGTTCGTCCCACTGCTGGATATTCCCCTCCTTAAGCACGGCGACCTGGTCGCACATGGCAAAGGCTTCCTGCTGATCATGCGTCACCAGGATCGCACTGATACCCAGGCTCTTGAGAATCTCCCTTACATCCAGGCTGAGTCGGCGCCGCAAATCCGCGTCAAGGTTGGAAAACGGTTCGTCCAGCAGAATCAGTGTAGGTTCCGGCGCGAGGGCTCTCGCCAGTGCCACCCGCTGTTGCTGTCCGCCGGACAGCTCGTGGGGGTATTGGTTGGCCAGCCCCTGAAGGTGCACAAGATCGAGAAGTTGCTCGACTTTCTGGTCACACTCCTCGCGGCCGAGGTTGCGCAGTCCAAACGCGATGTTCCTCGCGACCGTCAGGTGCGGAAACAGGGCATAGTCCTGAAAGACCATGCCGATACGGCGCTTTTCTGGTGGCAGGGTGCGCCCCGCCAGACTGATGGTGCGCGAATCGAGCTGAATCTCCCCGTTCGATAGGGGAAGGAATCCGGCCAGGGCCCTCAGTATGGTGCTTTTTCCGCAACCACTGGGGCCCAACAGGCAACCTATGTCACCATGGCCAAGGGCAAAGTCGATGTCGCTGACGACGGCGCCTTCTCCGTAGCCGCAGGCCAGGTTGCTGACTTCCAGCAACCATCGGGATTCAGTCGGGGAACCTGTATTCATGTCGGGTTTCAATCCAGTTGGCCGAGCATCAGGAACTCCAGCAGTGCCTTTTGGGCGTGGAGCCGGTTTTCCGCCTCGTCCCAAACGACCGAGCCCGGGTGGTCGAGCATGTCTGCCGAGATTTCCTCACCGCGGTGGGCTGGCAGGCAATGCATGAACAGGGCGTCGGGGGCGGCCAGTTTCATGAGTTCAGGGTTGACCTGATAGTCCCTGAAGGCCGCTTCGCGGACTTTCTGCTCTTCTTCCTGGCCCATGGAGGCCCAGACATCGGTGACCAGCAGATTGGAGTCTCTGGCCGCTTCGGCCGGATCGGTAAGCACGGTCACCCGGTCGCCCGCCTTGGCCACCAGGTTTGCATCCGGTTCGTAGCCCTTGGGGCAGGCAACCCGCAGATGGAAATCGAACTGGATAGCGGCGTTGATGTACGAGTTGCACATATTATTGCCATCACCCACCCAGGTGACAGTCGCACCCTGAATGTTGCCGCGATGCTCACGGTAGGTCTGCATGTCGGCAAGCAGCTGGCAGGGGTGGAAATCATCGGTCAGGGCGTTAATAACCGGAACCCGGGATGCCTCTGCAAAGGTGGTAACGGTGTCATGGGCGAAGGTGCGGATCATCACGCCATCGACCATGCTTGAGATTACCCGTGCCGAATCTTCGATAGGTTCTCCGCGGCCAAGCTGAGTGTCCCTGGGCGACAGGAACAGTGCCGAGCCCCCCAGCTGGGCCATGCCGGCTTCAAACGAGACTCGGGTGCGTGTCGAGGACTTTTCAAAAATCATCGCCAGTACCCGGTTCTTCAGGGAGTCCCGGGTTTCACCCCGACGCCAGCTTTCCCGCAATTTGCTGGCATGGTCCAGCAGCAGGCCCAGTTCACTCGGGGAGAGGTCTTGGAGAGTCAGAAAATGTCTTGCTGCCATGGTAGCGGCCTTTTATCAGTTCCTTGGGTCGGTTGGGTAGGACACCTACTCAAAACGGTGGTTGAAGCGCCAGCTCTGCCATGGTGCGCCCCTGCGGCGCAAATACCGGAGCAATCCGGACAGGGCCTGTTATCCGAGAAAAATAGTTCTGCCTGGCAGCGGATGTCCGCTCCAGCACGGATTGGGCGATGGGATTGCGTATCATACGCCAGCGATTCGGCGAAGCTCCGAGTTTAGCGGGTCGGGACAGGGATGACAATGACGGCCCCAGGTCAATCGCTGTGCTTGGTGCCGGTTCCCATGGGTGTGTACAATAGCTTCATACAAGCCTCTGCGGAGGCCCGATTTGCAACGAAGAGGTAAAGTTCATGGATATTAACGAAACCATCAAGAGCCAGCTGTCGGAAAACCCGATCATTCTGTACATGAAGGGCAGCCCCCAGTCGCCCCAGTGTGGCTTCTCTGCGCGCACAGTTCAGGCTCTGATGGCCTGTGGAGAGCGTTTTGCCTTCGTCAATATCCTGGATAATCAGGAGCTTCGCGAAGCGCTGAAGGCATACTCGAGCTGGCCGACCTATCCGCAGCTTTACATCAACGGTGAGCTCGTTGGTGGCTGCGATATCGTTATGGAAATGTCCGAGAGCGGTGAGCTGGCGGAGATGGTCAAGGCGGCTGCAAAGCAAGCCGAAGCCTGATTTCGTCCGTGATGCTGTGAGGCGGGCGACCCGGTTGCCTGCCTTATATCCGTTCCGGGGCAAACTTGATGGTTACCCGGAACCGATTTCCCTCCTTGTTTCCCGCAGGCGGCTCTGGGTAAGGGCTTGCTCCTAACGCTCCCCGATAGGCGGCACGGTCCAGAATGACATCGCCGGAAGGTTGGGTGATGGACGCTCCGATCAGGGCGCCGTTATTCATCAATTGCAGTTCCACCTCAACGGCCATGACCCCAGTCAGTTCCGCACGACCCGTGTCGGCGAAGTAGGGTGTGGCGTAGCGCACGATGCGTGCCGCCAACAAGTCGATATAGGACGTCTCTTGCGCGGGCTCGCTGATCTGGGTGATTTCTTCAATATTGTCCGTCTGCCCGCGTTCACCTTCGCTGTCTTCTGCTGTGGCAGCCTGCTCAATCGCAGGGGTGGCGACTGCTGGCATTGGTTGCGGCTCTGGCTGTATCGGCTCTGGTGTGATGTCTCTGGGTCTGAATCCGGGGCGCGGACTGTCTTCGCTGGTGATAACCTCGGGCGCATTGGTGCGGGCTGGCAGTTCTGGCGCCGGGATTACCAGTGCATCGGCCGTGAGCTGGGTGCTGGCAGGAGAAGCAACATCGCCGACACGGGACAGGGTTACCCTGATCAGGTCCGGTTCAGGCTCATCGGCGACGGGGTCAAGTCCGGCGACAATGAAGATGATGACGTGAATGAGCAGGGCAAGAGGGACAGCGACTGCAATCCGGTAGCTTGCCGGGAGCGGTTGTTGGCTGCCAGGTGCAGTCATTGGCGGGAAAGCTCTCCGGTACGGCAGGGCGGAGGTAAAACAGGGCGGGATTACCCTGTTTTACCTCGCAGTGTACCAACGACGGCATCCATTGCCCTGTCGATCAGGGCGCCTTGCTCAAGTACGGTCAGGCGGCCGCGGCGCATTTCGTGGGCGAGTTCAGTGCGGGTCTTCTCAACCACCTTGAGGCCCATGCGATTTACGAACACAAAGCAGTCGGCTTCGTCGATGATGGCTGTCAGCTTGCAGCGGAAGCTGGCGCCGTTAACCAGGCCAAATTCCACCCAGGTACCGATGTCGATGGCGTCGATCTGAGCCACGTATTCAGCCACCGCCGCGTCTTCCAGCTTCTGTTGCTTTTCGATGGCTGACGGATGCTGTGGCAGATCTTCCTCTTCGGGTTCCGGCTCCGGCTCGCGGTCGAGGGGCTCCTGGGCTTCGGCCAGCGCGTGGGCGCGGAAGGCTTCGGTCAGCTCGTGCTTGAGTTCCGCCATCATTTCATCGAGTCTGCTGGAGTTGTAGGACACTTCCTCCAGCCCGGCGCGGAGGGATTTCAGCAAGCCGGGTACCACGCGAACCCACTGATCACGTTCCGTGTCGTCGAGGTGAGGGTGCAGGCACCACAGCAGGTCGTCGACCACCCGCACCGAGTTGTTCCAGCGATTCTCGACGTCGTTGCGCAGGTAAGCCAGGAACATGACCCGACTCCAGCCATTGAGCAGGATGTCGCGAATGCTCTCTGGGATATTCTGTTTAAACAGTTTTTTCTGCAGCAGGGCGTCGACGGTTTCCTGGGCTTTCTGGGACTTGATGCGACCTCGTTCTGCCTCGCGGGTGCGCTGCTCCACCAGTGAAGCCTTGCGGTTCTCGCGGGCGAGGAACTGTTCAAACTCATCTCCCAGTTGTTCAAACAGCGCGATGTCGCCGTCAAACTCCTCAAGAATCCGTGCCACGATGGTGTGAATCTGGTCATAGAGCTTGTCGCGGGTTTTCTCGTCGCTCTTGCTCCAGCCAATACCGGCTCTGGCCAGGGAGTTCAGCAGGCGTCGTGCTGGATGGCCGGCCTTGCTGAAAAATGCCTTGTCCTTGATAACCACCTTCAGAATAGGGATCTGGAGGCGGCTGATCAGCACCTGAATGGGCGCTGAGAGGTTATAGTCGTCCAGGATGAACTCGAACAGCATGGAGACCAGGTTGATCAGGTCTTCATCCATTTCGTTGAGTGCCGGTGTCTTGCCGTCAGCTGTGGTGGTCTGGCTGAGCAGGCTCTCGACCACTTGGCGCAGGTCGACGACCATGGGCTCCCCGCCGCTCAGGTCACCGTACTGGAAGTTTTGTGGCGATTGCGGCAGGGCACTGAGCATTTGCGCCAGTTCGTTGCCGCCGATGACATGCAGCGAAGGGTCGGCGGAACGGGGGGGTTGTCCGCTACTGGTCCGCTGCTGGTTCAGCAGCTGGCGAATCTGCTCAAACAGGGCTTCATCCTGTTGACTGACGGCCTCCCGTTCTTCTGCAGACATCGAGCGTTCCGGTGCGGCTGACGGTGCAGGCTGGTCGGTCCCTGTCTGAGGGCTCGTCTTGCCGTGATAGCGGAAGTTCGGAATGACGCCGGCCTGGATCAGGATACGGTTGGCCTCGTCCAGGAGCATGCCCAGATTGGACACCACATAGCGATCAAACTGCTTCAGGACGATCAGTCGTTCCCTGATCTGGATTTCGAGGGCCTGGGCTGCTTCGACAAAGGCGGTGCATAAATGTTCGGGGGCCAGCGGGTTAACCGGGTCATCTTCACTGGCGCCGGGGTAGACTGCTGAGAAGCGGGTTTGCAGCTGGATCAGCGGTCCCTGGAAGTGGGCCCGGGACTTGCTGACCATCGCATTGAGCGCGACCTGTTCTTCCAGTTCATCGTGTTGTACCAGCGCGAGACTGTCGGCGGTGGGCTGTTGGCCCTCCTGGTCCGGGTGCTGGCTGCTGTTGCTTCTGGGGGGATGATTGAATAGCTGCGCAATCGCACTCTGGAAGTGCTTTTCAATGCCTTTGCGCTTAATCCGGATCTCCCGCATAGCTTCGAAGTAGCGGTTCTGCTCATTGTTGCTGCGGGCATTGTTGGCCAGCTCGAACAATGAGTCGTCTACTGCGTCGAAAGCTCCCTGCAATAAATCCCCTAACCCGGCAGACACCGTATCGCGAATACGGACAATTTCTGCGGGCAGCGCGAATTTATCACCGGCATCCCTGTGCTCACGGAGATAATGTATGCCGGACTGCTTATTCATGGCCGACTCCTGTTACGCCTCAACCGGATACATGTAACCGAGCTAATTCATCTAAAGTTATGGTTATGTGTGTAATCTACCGCAATTTTACGCTGGGTAAAATGACTGAAACTTTACCGTTACAGTAATACCTTCTTCAAAACGTGACCGGGTCGGCACTGGCCGACCCTTTAAGGCATGCAGTCATCACGGGTCCGGCGTTGGTTCAGCTCACATAAACCGGTCCAATGCCCAGACTCCAGATCACAACACTGGCAGCCAGCAACGCAACAAACATAACCAACCCGACAGTCAGGACTGACGAGGCAAACATGAACCCCCGGTCTTCCGGAATTTTCATGAGAATCGGCAGTCCCTCGTAGAGCAGGTAGACTGCGTAGGCGATGGCGACAAAACCAACGGCCATGTTTACCCAGATATTCGGGTAGGCCGCGATAACGCCCAGCAGGAACACTGGGGTAGCGGTATAGGCGGCAAGAGTGACGCCGTGAGGCTGGTTTTCCTTCACCTCGTAAGTTGCCGCGAAGAAGTCAATGAATCTGCCAAGGATGTAGATCCCCGCAAGTATTGCAGCGTAAAACAGTACGCATAGCTGCAATGCGCTCCCAGAGGTCAGTCGGATAATCTGGCCATCGCCGATTTGCCAGCCCACCTGGGTGCTGCCGTAATAACCGGCGGCGGCAGGTATCAGTGCCAGCAAGAAAATATGCCCGAAATACAGTTTGCTAACGCTTTCAGAGTCCTTGCGAATGGCTTCCCACTCCTGGTCGGGGTGGGCAAGTAATCCAAGTGTGTGACCTAGGCTCATGAAAACTACTCCTGTTGTTATTTTATAAAGAACCACAGGATCAGTTTTGGGGGTGGGGTGAGCCAGGTCAAGAAAGTGGTTAAATTATGATCTTCCTAAAGCGGTGTGGGCTATAACGGATTCGTATATCGGTGTTATCGCCCGCGCCGCTTGAGGGGGTGGACAATGGCGGCCTTGACCACGTTGTCCTTGATTTGCAGAACCTCAACACGATGACCTTTGACCTTCAGGCACACGTTGGTTTCGGGAATCGTTTCCAGGGTCTCGGTAATGAGGCCGTTAAGGGTTTTGGGGCCGTCCTGGGGAAGCTTCCAGGACAAGGTCTTGTTGATGGAGCGGATCGCGGCGGTGCCATCGATGATATAGGTGCCATCGTCCTGGGGGATGATGTCCGGGCTGGTGGCTGCGTAGTCGGTGGTGAACTCGCCAACGATCTCTTCGAGAATGTCCTCCAGAGTGGCGATCCCAAGTACGTCACCGTATTCATCGACCACAATGCCGAAGCGCCGTTTGGCTTTCTGGAAGTTAATGAGCTGGGTATTCAGCGGAGTGCTTTCCGGGATGAAGTAGGGTTCCCGGCTCAGTTGCATCAGCATGGCCTTGTTGACATCTTCCTCCAGCAACAGCTTGGAGATGTTGCGCAGGTGCAGGACTCCCCGAATGTTGTTGATGTCGCCGGAATAGACCGGCAGGCGTGTGTGCTGGCTGCTGCGTAACTGGCGCAGGATGGTTTCAATGTCGTCTTCGAGGTCGATCCCGACTACTTCGTTGCGCGGCACAAAAATGTCATTAACGGTGACGTTCTCCAGGTCGAGAATGCCCACCAGCATGTCTTTGTGCTTGGCTGGAATCAGCGCTCCGGCTTCATTGACCAGGGTGCGCAGTTCTTCCCGGCTGAGGTGGTCGTTGGCGGCATCCTTGGCGGAAATGCGAAGTAGTTTGAGGATGGCGCTGGTAAACAGGTTGACCAGCCAGACCATCGGGTACAGCGCCTTGAGCAGTGGGCCGAGGGCGTGGCTGGCCGGGAAGGCGATTTTTTCCGGGAATAGGGCAGCCAGGGTCTTGGGGGTGACCTCGGCAAAAATCAGGATAACGATCGTCAGCAGGAGTGTCGCAATGGCAATGCCTGCATCGCCCCAGATTCGAATGGCGATAACCGTGGCGATCGAAGAGGCCAGGATGTTGACGAAATTATTGCCAATCAGGATGACACCGATCAGCTGATCAGTACGCTGCAGCAGGCGTTCTGCCCGTTTTGCGCCCTTGTGGCCGGTTTTTGCCAGATGCTTCAGCCGATACCGGTTGAGGGACATCATGCCGGTTTCGGAACTGGAGAAGAAAGCCGAAAGTAATATCAGGCCCGCGAGGATTGAAAACAGCGCTGAAAGCGATGCCTCGTTCAAGTGGGGGTGTCCTTTGGTTGCGGATAAGCTGCGAAAATAGGGGGCAAGGAGTCGGGTGTCAAGTGCCAGGGCGGGTGATTAGCCAGCCTGATGGAATAGCAGTTCGACGACGAACTTGCTGCCATAGAAGCCGAGCATAAGCAGGGCGCAGCCCGCGAGGGTCCACCGGCTGGCGGTGATTCCACGCCAGCCCCTGGTGTAGCGACCAACCAGAAGCGCGACAAAAACGGCCAGTGAAATCAGTGAAAAAACAGTTTTGTGGGCCAGTTTCTGGGCAAACAGGTCGTCGACAAAGACCGCGCCGGTCACGATGGCCAGAACCAGCAGGACCACGCCGGCCCAGACCATTTCAAACAGCACCGATTCCATGGTCTGCAATGGCGGCAGGTTGCGCACGAACAGACTGTTGTAGTTGTGCTTGAGCTGTCGGTTCTGGAAATAGAGTATGCCTGCCTGAGCGGCTGCCAGGGTAAACAGACTGTAGGCCGTAATGGACAGCACAATATGTGACAGTACGCCGTAGTTATCCTCGGCAATGACATGGGAAGGTGTGGGTGTCGCCAGGGACAGCAGGATGGTCAGGCCGGCCAGCGGGTATGTGCCGAGGGTCAGCGTTTGTACCGGCTTGCGGAGATTGAAGGCAAGCTGGAGCGCGACAATCAGCCAGGAGATCAATACGGCGCTCTGGAAAAAGCCGACATCAAGCCCGTCCTCGTTGAGGGTGGACTCGGCGATCAGCAGGCCATGGCTGATCAGAGCGAGGGCTCCGAGTACATTCGTGACCACAACGTGGGGCTGAATTTTGCCGCGGAAGCTCAGGGCCTGCAGGGCGGTACCGACGCTGTAGAGAAAAAGAGAGGTTACCGCGAGAATCAGCGTTCCCATGTTGTCCTTAAGATTGTCTGGTCGGTCCGAAGGTGGTGATGCATTGATTTGACCGCGTTGGTCGTTTCAGCGCGATAGTCTGGTTATAATGTCGCGATTGTGCAACCGGAATCAACCGGTTCCCTGTTTTCATGCCCCCAATTTCCAAGGGTACGGATTAGCTTATGTTTGAAAACCTTACCGAACGACTTTCTGGCAGTCTGCGCAAGATATCCGGCCAGGCGCGCCTAACTGACGACAACATCAAGGATACCCTGAGGGAAGTTCGCAAGGCGCTGCTCGAAGCTGATGTGGCTCTGCCTGTGGTCAAGGCCTTTATCGAGAGTGTGCGTAAGCGGGCTGTCGGTCAGGAAGTTCGCCGCAGCCTCACGCCGGGCCAGGTTTTCGTCAAGGTGGTGCAGCAGGAGCTGGAAGGGGTCATGGGCCAGAGTAATGAGGCCCTGAACCTGGCTGCCCAGCCGCCGGCCGTTGTGATGATGGCAGGTTTGCAGGGGGCGGGTAAGACAACCACGGTTGCCAAGCTTGCACGCCTGCTCAAGGAGCGGGAAAAGAAATCGGTTCTGGTGGTGAGCGCCGACGTCTATCGCCCGGCTGCGATCAAGCAGCTGGAAACCCTGGCCGCCGAAGTGGGTGTCGAATTCCATCCCAGCAGCGCCGACCAGGATCCGGTGGTGATTGCGGAAGGCGCAATTGATGCCGCCCGCAAGAAGCACGTTGATGTGGTGATTCTCGATACCGCCGGTCGTCTGCATGTGGATGAGCAGATGATGGGTGAGATCAAGCGCCTGCATCAGGCGGTCAATCCGATTGAGACCCTGTTTGTGGTCGATTCCATGACCGGTCAGGATGCTGCCAACACGGCGAAGGCATTCAATGATGCGCTGCCGCTCACCGGGGTTGTGCTGACCAAGACGGATGGTGACGCCCGTGGCGGTGCCGCGCTGTCTGTTCGCCATATCACTGGTAAGCCCATCAAGTTCCTCGGTGTGGGTGAGAAAAGCGACGCGCTGGAGCCCTTTCACCCGGATCGGGTTGCCTCTCGGATTCTCGGAATGGGGGATGTGCTTTCCTTAATAGAGGAAGCGGAGCGCAAGCTTGATCAAAAGAAGGCAGAGAAGCTCACCAACAAGATCAAGAAAGGCAAGAGTTTTGATCTTGAGGACTTTCGTGACCAGATCCAGCAGATGAAGAATATGGGCGGTATCGGCGGCCTGCTGGATAAGTTGCCGGGTATGGGGCAGATGGCCCAGATGGCGCAGCAGCAGGTCAACGACAAGAGTATCGGGCAGATGGAAGCGATCATCTGTTCGATGACGCCAAAGGAGCGGCGTTACCCGGATACCATCAACAATGCCCGCAAGCGGCGTATTGCCACAGGTTCCGGAACCCAGATCCAGGATGTTAACCGTCTGCTCAAGCAGCACAAGCAGATGCAGAAAATGATGAAAAAATTCAGCAAGAAAGGCGCTGTTGCTAATATGATGCGCGGCATGGGTGGTATGATGCCGCCCGGTGGCGGTACACCGCCATTTGGTCGTATGTAAAAGCCGTAAGCATTAGCTGTTTTCTTTGGCGGTTTTTTAGCATAGAATAGCGCCCCTTTCGAGTATGGGGCTTCGTGTCAGAAACTAGAATTCTGGCTCGAATCGTACAAAGTTCGTACAACTGAACAGGATATTGGTCGAAATGGTAACAATCCGTTTGGCTCGTGGCGGCTCTAAGAAGCGCCCGTTCTACCATCTGACAGTCACTGACAGCCGTAACTCCCGTGACGGTCGTTTCATTGAGCGTGTTGGTTTCTTTAACCCGGTTGCCCGTGGTCAGGAAGAGCGTCTGCGCGTTGATCGTGATCGCGTGAACCACTGGCTGGCGCAAGGCGCTCAGGCCAGCGATCGCGTTGCTCAGCTGCTGAAGGGCGCAGAGTAAGTTTGACTCTGATCCGGGGTAAGACGGCATGACACAGCGTTCACAGGATACTGTGATAGGCCGGATAACCTCGGTGTATGGGGTGAAAGGATGGGTAAAGGTGTATTCCTATACCGATCCTATCGACGGCATTCTCGGTTACCGTAACTGGACACTGGTTCAGGATGGTAAGCGGCGACCGGTCAAGATGACCGAGGGCCGGCGTCATGGTGCTGGTATCGTAGTCCAGATTGATGGTGTGAGCGATCGCGAGGTTGCCCGTACCTACTGTGGTGCTGAAATTGTCGTTCCGACCGCTGATCTGCCGGATTTGCCTGCGGGTGAATTTTACTGGCATCAGTTGGAAGGACTGGTGGTGTTGACGGTCCAGGGCGAATGTCTGGGAGTCGTCCATCACCTGATGGAAACGGGTTCTAATGATGTTCTGGTCGTTAGGCCGTCGTCCGAGTCCATTGACCAGAGGGAGCGCTTGCTTCCTTATCTCCCCGATCAGGTGGTCCGGGAGATCGATCTTGCTTCGGGCAAGCTGGTGGTGGATTGGGATCCGGAGTTCTGACGGGTGTGGATTGGTGCCGTCAGTCTTTTTCCGGAAATGTTTCCAGCGGTAACGGATGTTGGGGTTACTGGTCGGGCGGTTCGTGATGGGCTGCTGACGTTCCAGTGCTGGAATCCTCGGGATTTCACCCATGACCGTCACCGTACTGTGGATGATCGCCCTTATGGCGGTGGTCCCGGAATGCTGATGAAAATTCAGCCACTCCGGGATGCCATCCACGCTGCCCGGGAGGCTGCGCCAGGCAAAGCCTGCGTTGTATATCTCTCGCCGCAGGGAGAACCATTGAGCCAGGGGGTTGTCGAGTCGCTGGCAGCGACAGAGAACCTGATCCTGGTTGCCGGTCGTTATGAGGGTGTCGATGAGCGCCTGATAGCATCGGAAATTGATCGGGAAGTGTCACTGGGGGACTTTGTTTTGTCCGGTGGCGAGTTGGCAGCCATGGCTGTCATTGATGCGGTTACACGCCTCATCCCCGGAGCGCTGGGTCATGCGCAGTCGGCAGAGCAGGATTCGTTTGCCGACGGTTTGCTGGATTGTCCGCACTACACCCGGCCGGAAGTATACGAAGGTCAGGCGGTGCCGGATGTACTGTTGAGCGGTCACCATGATCAGATCCGGCGTTGGCGGCTGAAACAGTCGCTGAGGCGAACCCGGGAGCGACGCCCCGACCTGCTGGAACAGCGGGTGTTTACGGACGAAGAGCGTGAGCTGCTGGATGAAATTTTAAATGAACCGGGTGCCACTGAATAAATCAGGGCATTGAGAGATTGGGTATCAGGAGCATACGATGAGCGGCAAGAACAACATCATCAGTCAGATTGAAGCAGAACAGATGACCAAGGAAATCCCTGCCTTTGCGCCGGGTGACACTGTGGTTGTTCAGGTTCGTGTAACAGAGGGCAACCGTGAGCGTCTGCAGGCGTTCGAAGGTGTGGTTATCGGTAAGCGTAACCGCGGCCTGAACTCTTCCTTCACTGTTCGTAAGATTTCTTACGGCGTGGGCGTTGAGCGTACTTTCCAGACTTTCTCCAAGCTGATCGACAGCATCACCGTCAAGCGTCGCGGTGACGTTCGCCAGGCCAAGCTGTACTACCTGCGTGACCTGTCTGGTAAGGCTGCTCGTATCAAAGAGAAGCTGGGCTGATAGCTCTCCCTCGGGGAGTCTGCAGCAGGCAGAATGGCTGGCCCGGTTTCGGGTCAGAAAAAAGAGGCAGCCAATGGCTGCCTTTTTTTGTGTCCGTGAATTGCTTCTGGGTTGGGTTGAGCCGGTGTTTGCGTTTTGCCGTCGCGGGCGATTGGCAGAGGTGCGCTTAGTCAGTATGGTGGCAGTTTGTGGGCTGTCGTGAAGGTATCGGGGGAGCTGTGCAAGCTGCATTGGAGGCGGAAAACGCCGAACTGATTGGTCGCTTCTGTGATGCGCTCTGGCTGGAAGACGGGCTTGGCGAAAATACCCGGGCCGCCTACCGTAGTGATCTTGAGCGCCTGGCGGCGTGGCTGTCGGAGCATCGTTACGGGCGACTGTTGTCCGGCGCAAGTCGGTTAGACGTGCTGGACTGGATGGCGCGGGGGCTGGCTGAAGGGCGGGCCAGCTCAACTGCGGCGCGCCGGCTTTCCTGTCTGCGACGGTTTTATCGCTACCTGCTGCGGGAAGGGGTAATTGGTGAGGATCCGACCCTGCGCATTGACAGCCCTCGGCAGCCTCGGAAACTGCCAGACTCTCTGTCGGAAGATGATGTCGAACGTTTGCTGTCTGAACCGGACGTCGATGAGCCTATCGAGCTTCGCGACAAGGCGATGCTGGAAATTCTCTATGGCTGCGGTCTGCGGGTATCTGAGCTGGTTAACCTGCGGGTCGATCAGGTGAACAGTCGGCAGGGTGTGGTGCGGGTCACAGGCAAGGGTGGTAAGGACCGGCTGGTGCCACTGGGCGAAGAGGCTGTGGACTGGTTGTTGCGCTACGTGCGTGACGGGCGCGGGGTATTGCTTAAGGGGCGTGTGAGCGATGCCCTGTTTCCGGGGCGTGAGCCCAAGGCAATGACCCGTCAGACTTTCTGGCACCGGATCAAGCATTATGCCGGCCGTGCCGGTATTCACAAGCATTTGTCGCCGCACACCCTGCGTCACGCTTTTGCCACTCATTTGCTGAATCATGGTGCTGATCTGCGGGTCGTACAGATGTTGTTGGGGCATTCCGATCTGTCGACGACACAGATCTATACCCACGTGGCTCGACAGCGCCTGAAGTCGCTGCATCTGGAGCATCATCCGCGGGGTTAGGAAAGTGTGGCTCGCCTTGGTACATTGAACTTTTGGTCGCGACTGCGGTCGCAGGAATTTCGGCCGTTCGGGATTTCCGGCATTCCCGGACGCAGCTTTCAGAGCCGTCGGAACACAATAGGAATGGATATGTCGAGAATGAAAAAAATGACTCGCGGGTTTGTTTCGCTGGCAGTGATGTCATTGCTCCCGGTTTCGGGGTTGGCCCTGGCGGGGGAAACCGAAGATGCGATCGCTGAAAAGCTGTCCCGGAGTCTGCCGGCGCTGGGCGATGTGACCGTTCGCCCAACAGCGGCGTCCGGTCTTTATGAAGTGGTCACGGCCAAGGGGGAGCGGGTCTACACGACGGAGGGCGGTGATTTCCTGCTCACCGGCGATATGCTGCAGCTGACTTCAGGCGGTCTGGTCAATGTCACTGAAGCCGCCCGGTCTGCCGAACGGGTAAGCCTGCTGGACGAGTTTGGTGCCGATGGGGTGATCAGTTTCCCGGCCAACGGTGAGCAGAAAGCGGTGATTTCGGTGTTTACCGATATTGATTGCCCCTACTGCCGCAAGCTGCACAACGAGGTGCCTCGCCTCAATGAACTTGGCATTACCGTCCACTACTACGGTTTCCCTCGTTCAGGGCCGGGAACGCCTTCCTTTGTCAAGTATGAGTCGGTCTGGTGCGCCGACGACTCGATGGCCGCGATGGATGCCGCCAAGGGCGGGCGCGCTGTGGAAACTCTCAGTTGTGAAAACCCGGTCGAGGCCCAGTATCGCTTGGGGCATGAAGTTGGTGTGACCGGAACGCCAGCCATCATACTGGAGGATGGCAAGATGGTTCGCGGTTATATGCCCGCTGACCAGCTGGCCCAGGGCATGGGTCTCCTTTAACGTCTTTCGGTATTAATCCGGGGCTCCTTGAGTCTGGCTACTTAACACATGGGCGGTGTTAGTCGGTATACTATGCCGTCGCACAGGAATCCATCACGATCAGAGGTGAGAGTTTGAAAGACGTCAGAGTCGGAATCTGTGGGCTGGGGACAGTCGGCGGAGGTACCTTTAGTGTACTGAGCCGGAACGCCAGCCTGATTGCGGGGCGAGCAGGTTGTTCGATCCGGATTGGCCGTGTGGCCAGCCGCAGGCAGAACGAAAGTATCGAATTGGGCGATATTCCGTTCAGCCAGGATATTTTTGACGTCGTCAACGATCCTGATATTGATATCGTGGTGGAGCTGATTGGTGGTTATGACGTGGCCCGCGAGCTGGTCATGGCGGCTATCGCTAACGGCAAGCACGTGGTTACGGCCAACAAGGCTCTGATTGCGGTTCATGGCAATGAGATTTTTGAGGCTGCTGAGGCGAAAGGCGTCATCGTGGCCTTTGAGGCAGGTGTTGCTGGTGGTATTCCAGTGATCAAGGCGCTGCGGGAAGGTCTGGTGGCGAACCGGATCGACTGGCTTGCAGGCATTATCAACGGTACCGGCAACTTTATACTGACTGAAATGCGCGCTGGCCGGGAGTTTGCTGATGTACTCAAGGAAGCTCAGGCGTTGGGTTATGCTGAGGCCGATCCAACCTTCGACGTTGAAGGTATTGACGCGGCTCACAAGCTGACCATCCTGGCATCGACCGGGTTCGGTGTGCCGCTGCAGTTCGAGCGGGCCTACACCGAAGGCATTTCAAAGGTGACTCCCTACGATATCGAACACGCCGAGTTGCTGGGTTATCGCATCAAGCACCTGGGGATTGCCCGCCGCCGTGAAGACGGGATCGAGCTGCGGGTACACCCGACCCTGGTGCCAAAAGATCTGCTGATCGCCCAGGTGGATGGCGTGCTTAATGCCGTGCTGGTCGATGGTGACGCGGTTGGTCAGACCATGTACTACGGCGCCGGAGCCGGGGCTGAAGCCACGGCCTCTGCGGTCATTGCCGATGTGGTTGATGTGGCCCGTACGGTTTCCCATGGCAGTGCCCAGAAGGTTCCCTACCTGGGCTTTGAGCCGGGCGCGATGGAGGAGCTGCCGGTGTTGCCGGTGGAAGAAATCCATTCTGCCTACTATCTGCGAGTGCACGCGGAGGATCATCCGGGTGTGCTGGCCAAGATTTCCTCGGTGCTCAGTGAGCACGGCATCAATATCGAATCCGTTGTCCAGAAAGAGTCCGAGCTCGATAATGGCAAGATTCCGGTCATCATGCTGACGCACACCGTGCAGGAACGGCAGATGAATCAGGCGATTGCCGATCTGGAAGCCCTGGATGACATTGATGGCCCAGTGGTTCGAATCCGAGCAGAAAATTTCAGTTAACAGGAAGATAACGTGAGATACATCAGTACACGGGGCGAGGCGCCCGCGTTGGGTTTTGAGGACGTCCTGCTGGCCGGTCTGGCCAGCGATGGCGGGCTGTACGTACCGGAATCCCTGCCTCATTTCAGCGTTGAGGAAATTCGTAGCTGGCGTGGTCTGTCCTACAGCGAACTTGCTTTCAACGTTATGCATCCGTTTGTTGACGATGCCATCCCGGCGGATGATTTCCGGGAAATGCTGAATGAAACCTACAAGGGCTTCAGTCACGATGCCGTTGCCCCGCTGGTTCAGCTGGACAGCAACGAATGGGTGATGGAGCTGTTCCGTGGTCCAACCCTGGCGTTCAAGGACTTCGCTCTGCAATTGCTGGGTCGTTTGCTTGATTACGTACTCGAGAAGCGCAAGCAGCACGTGGTCATTATGGGGGCAACCTCTGGTGACACCGGTTCTGCGGCCATCGAAGGCTGTCGTCACTGCGAACACGTGGATATTTTTATCCTGCACCCCCATGAGCGGGTGTCTGAGGTGCAGCGTCGTCAGATGACCACCGTGCTGGGTGACAACATCCACAACATTGCGGTTCGCGGCAACTTCGACGATTGCCAGCGCATGGTCAAGGAGAGCTTTGGTGACCAGTCGTTCCTGGGTGGCAAAACCCAGCTGGCGGCGGTCAACTCCATCAACTGGGCGCGGATCATGGCCCAGATTGTTTACTACTTCCAGGCCTCGCTGGCGCTGGGCGGTCCTGATCGCAGCTTGGCGTTCTCAGTACCGACAGGGAATTTCGGTGATATCTTTGCCGGTTATCTGGCCAAGAAAATGGGGCTGCCAATTTCCCAGTTGGTGATTGCCACCAATCGCAATGACATCCTGCATCGTTTCATGAGCGGCAACCGCTACGAGCAACATCAGCTTGAGCACACGCTCTCGCCAAGTATGGATATCATGGTGTCCAGTAACTTCGAGCGCCTGCTGTTTGACCTGCACGGTCGTGATGGCGGTCTGGTGAAAGACCTGTTGGAACGTGCCCAGAAGGGACCGGTCAGCATCGAGGATTACCGCTGGCGTCACGCCCGCAAACTGTTTGACAGCGATGCGGTGGACGACAAGGGCACCTGCGAGACGATTCGCGAAATCTTTGAGCGCAATGAATATCTGCTTGATCCCCATACGGCCATCGGTGTTCGTGCGGCCAGGAACTGTCGTCGCGATGCCAGCGTACCCATGGTAACCCTGGGCACCGCGCACCCGGCGAAGTTCCCGGATGCCATCGCCGAGGCAGGGCTGAGCGTCAAGCCGCAGTTGCCGCCTCACATGGCGGATCTGTTTGAGCGTGAGGAGCGTTGTACGGTGCTCGATAACGATCTGTCTTCAGTGCAGTCATTCATTGCAAGTCACTGGAAGCTCGCCTGATCGCGACCCCCTCTGCGTTTCTATGACCACCAAGAAAATCCTCCGTCGCCCCGTTCCGGATACTGTTCCGGAATGGGGACTCGAACTCCCTCCCTTGCTTCGTCGGCTCTATGGTGCCCGTGGCGTATCGTCCGACGTGCAGCTGGACTATGCGCTCAAACATCTGGCGTCGCCGTTTCAGCTGCGGGGGATTGATCGGGCGGTCGAATTGCTGGCCGAGGCCATCCGCGAAGGGCGGCGGGTTCTGGTGCTCGGCGACTTTGATGCCGACGGCGCCACCAGTACCGCAGTAGCCGTACTTGGACTGACGATGTTGGGGGTGGGGGACATCGATTTTCGGGTTCCCAGTCGCTTCGCCGACGGTTATGGATTAACGCCGGGTATTCTCTACCGTTTGCAGGAAGAGAACGCGCTGCCGGACCTTTTGGTGACGGTTGATAACGGTATCTCTGCGCTCGACGGCGTCAGGGTAGCCCGGGAAATGGGCGTAAAGGTTGTGGTCACTGACCATCACCTGGCGGGAGAGTCACTTCCTGACGCCGATGCGATCGTGAATCCGAATCAGCCCGGTTGTGAGTTCCTGAGCAAGAACGCGGCGGGTGTGGGTGTCATGTTCTATGTGCTGACGGCGCTGCGGCGTTACCTGCGGGAGCGGGGCGAACTACCGGAGCCACAGCCAAATCTTGGTACTTTGCTGGACCTGGTGGCGCTGGGCACCGTGGCGGATGTCGTGCCGCTTGATCACAACAACCGGATTTTTGTCGAACAGGGACTGCGGCGGATTCGCCAGGGCGAAGCGCGTCCTGGCATTCTGGCGTTGCTCGAAGTTGCCGGGCGCGATTACCGACGGATCAGTGCGATGGATCTGGGCTTTGTGGTTGGGCCCCGGCTTAATGCGGCCGGGCGCCTGGATGATATGAGTGTAGGTATCGCCTGCTTGCTGGCCGATGGTCGGGATGAGGCGTTACGGCTGGCGAAGGAACTCGATACCTTCAATCGCGAGCGGCGCACCATCGAGAAGGACATGAAACATCAGGCTCAGGACCTGCTAGCCTCCATGTCGCTGGATATTGAGGGATTGCCCTGGGGTTTGGCGCTTTTTGATCCCGACTGGCATCAGGGGGTTATCGGTATCCTGGCAGCCCGGCTACGTGAGCAAACCCACCGCCCGGTCATTGCCTTTGCGCCGGATGAGGCGGGGGAGGAACTCAAGGGTTCTGCGCGCTCCATCCCCGGATTGCACATTCGTGATGTGCTTGCGGTGGTCGACGCCCGTAACCCGGGCATGCTGAAGAAGTACGGTGGCCACGCCATGGCTGCGGGCATGACCATTGCCCGCCGCGATCTGGATGCCTTTGCCGCGGCGTTCGACGAGGCCGTACGCACGACGATTTCAGCGGCGGATCTGGAGGCCGTCATTACGACGGATGGCCCGCTGGCACCTGAGGAGCTGAGCCTGGAAACTGCAGCCTTGCTGCGGCGTGCGGGCCCCTGGGGGCAGCATTTTCCGGAACCGCTGTTCGATGGTGAATTCGATGTGATCAGTCAGCGTGTCGTCGGTGAGAATCATCTGAAAATGGTGCTGCGCCCGCGCAGCGGTGGCGACATCGTTGATGCCATCGCCTTCAATACCGGGGCTGAGGTGCCGGACTACACCCGCTGTGGTGCCCGGGTCGTTTACAAGCCCGACGCCAACACCTTTCGTGGTCGCACCAGTCTGCAGTTGCTGGTGGACTATCTGGAGCCGCTCTAGCGGCGCTTCTCCCTGCTGTCAGAAACTTTACCTACCCCGCGCCACTCAGGCTGATTTACCCCCGGTTTTCCGGTAAAATGCCGCGTCTGATTTTATGTGCCTGTGACGACCGTCTTTCCTGCGTCGGTCGCGGGCAATTGTGCTATCTGCAAGGTGAGAAACGGTTTCATGGAAATCAATCCCATAGTGACGAAGATCAAAGAGCTTCGTGAGCGCACTGATGCGCTTAGGGGGTATCTTTGACTACGATCACCGTAGTGAACGGCTGGTCGAAGTAGAGCGCGAACTGGAAGATCCGAAGGTCTGGGATGAGCCCGACCGTGCCCAGGCACTGGGTAAGGAGCGCTCTGACCTGGAACTGATCGTCAACACCATCAATAACCTGACCTCCGGCCTGGAAGATGCCGAGGGGTTGCTGGAAATTGCGGTGGAAGAGGACGATGAGGGTACCGTCGGGGAAATTACCGCCGACCTGGAAGAACTGGACGGCGACCTGCAGAAACTTGAGTTCCGCCGCATGTTCTCCGGTGAAATGGACGCCAACAACGCCTACCTGGATATCCAGGCCGGTTCTGGCGGCACCGAAGCCCAGGACTGGGCCAACATGCTGCTTCGTATGTTCCTGCGCTGGGGCGAGCGCCACGGTTTCAAAACCGAGATTGTCGAGGCCCAGGACGGCGAAGTTGCCGGCATCAAGAGCGCCACGGTGCATTTCCAGGGCGAATACGCCTACGGCTGGCTGCGGACCGAGACCGGTGTTCACCGTTTGGTGCGTAAGTCGCCGTTTGACTCTGGCAACCGTCGCCACACCTCCTTCTCATCGGTGTTTGTATCGCCGGAGGTGGATGACAGTTTCGAGATCGAGATTAATCCGGCTGATCTCCGGGTAGACGTTTACCGGGCATCCGGCGCCGGTGGTCAGCACGTTAACCGGACCGAATCTGCGGTTCGACTGACTCACAATCCGACCGGTATTGTGGTGGCCTGTCAGGCTGGGCGCAGTCAGCACCAGAACAAGGATCAGGCCATGAAGCAGCTCAAGGCCAAACTGTTCGAGTTTGAGATGCAGAAGCGCAACGCCGAGAAACAGAAGCTGGAAGACTCCAAGGCCGATATCGGCTGGGGTAGCCAGATCCGTTCCTATGTCCTCGACGACAGTCGGGTCAAAGATCTGCGTACCAAGGTTGAAACCAGCAATACCCAGGCCGTGCTGGATGGCGATATCGACAAGTTCATCGAAGCCAGCCTGAAAATGGCCCTGTAATCCGATTTTCCCTTTGAACCCCTGACAGCTAGTGAGACACCATGACTGACCAAACGCCGAACGCCGCCCAGCACGAAGACAACCGACTGATTGCTGAGCGTCGTGCCAAACTGGCGGAGCTGCGAGAGCAAGGCTCACCGTTTCCCAATGACTTCCGTCGCGATGCCTTGGCCGCTGACCTTCAGGCGACCTACGGCGACAAGAGCAAGGAAGAGCTGGAGTCGATGGGCGTCAAAGTCGCCATCGCCGGTCGTCTCATGCTGGATCGCAAGGCATTCAAGGTGCTTCAGGACATGTCCGGGCGTATCCAGATCTACGCCGCCAAGGAAGTCCAGCAGGAAACCCGTCACTGGGACCTGGGGGATGTCATTGGTGTCCGTGGCACCCTGGCCAAGTCCGGCAAGGGCGATCTTTACGTCACCATGGAAGAGTATGTGCTGCTCACCAAGTCGCTGCGTCCGTTGCCTGAAAAGCACAAGGGGCTGACGGACATGGAGGCCCGGTATCGTCACCGCTATGTCGATCTGATGGTGAACGAAGACACCCGCAAGGTGTTCCAGATGCGTTCCCGTCTGATCAGCAGCATGCGTAATTACTTTACCGAGCGCGGCTTCATGGAAGTGGAGACCCCGATGCTGCAGGTGATACCGGGTGGTGCGACCGCGCGTCCGTTTGTGACCCACCACAACGCCCTGAGCATCGACATGTATCTGCGCATTGCGCCAGAGTTGTATCTGAAGCGTCTGGTTGTCGGCGGCTTTGAGCGGGTTTTTGAGATCAACCGCAACTTCCGTAACGAAGGTTTGTCCACTCGCCATAATCCGGAATTCACCATGGTGGAATTCTACCAGGCGTACGCGGATTACAATGACCTGATGGATCTCACCGAAGACATGCTGCGCAAGATTGCGCAGGATGTACTGGGTACCACCACCGTGGTCAATACCCGCGAACTGGCGAGCGGCGAAGTGGAATCGGTCGAGTACGATTTTGGCAAGCCGTTTGAGCGGATGACTGTGGTAGAGGCGATTCTCCGGCACAATCCGGCGCTCCAGGCCGGTCAGCTGGGCGACGAGGCCAGTGCCCGTCATGCGGCCGAGAAGCTGGGGATATCGTTGAAAGACTCCTGGGGCCTGGGCAAGGTGCAGCTGGAAATCTTCGAGGCCACAGCTGAACATCTGCTGATTCAGCCGACGTTCATCACCGATTACCCGAAGGAAGTGTCGCCGCTGGCACGCTGCAAGGATAGCGATCCGTTCGTCACTGAGCGTTTCGAGTTCTTCGTGGGTGGTCGTGAGCTGGCCAACGGCTTCTCCGAGCTTAATGATGCTGAAGACCAGGCTGAGCGTTTCCGTGCCCAGGTTGCGGAAAAGGATGCCGGTGATGATGAAGCCATGTTCTACGACGAAGATTACGTCATGGCGCTGGAATATGGTCTGCCACCGACCGCCGGTGAGGGTATCGGGATCGACCGCCTGGCGATGCTGTTGACCAATTCTCCGTCGATTCGCGACGTCATTCTGTTCCCGCACATGCGTCCGGAACACAAGGCTGAACAGCCGGCTGGCGCAAAGGACTGATCATGACTCCGGTCGAGGCTCTGGCAAACCAGCTCCGTCCCGGCCGGGGCTGGTCGGAACACCTGGCCCTTGAATTTCAGCAGCCCTACATGCAGGAGCTTTCCGGGTTCCTGGCCTCCGAGGAGGAGGCTGGCAAGATCCTGTTTCCGGCGAGCCAGCATTGTTTCAATGCGCTGAACAGTACGCCGCTGGATCAGGTGTCGGTGGTGATTCTGGGGCAGGATCCCTACCACGGTCCCGGGCAGGCTCACGGACTCTGTTTCAGCGTGCGCCCGGATGTTCCGCCACCACCTTCTCTGGTCAATATCTTCAAGGAACTGAAGGAAGACGTTGGCATAGCGTTGCCGGAACATGGTTGTCTTCAGCCCTGGGCCGATCAGGGGGTGTTGCTGCTGAACAGTGTGCTCACGGTGGTGCAGGGGCAGGCCGGAGCTCATCAGGGGCGTGGTTGGGAGACGTTTACCGATCGGGTGATCGAACTGATTAACCGCGAGCGGAATGGTGTCGTGTTTTTGTTGTGGGGCAGCTACGCCCGCAAGAAAGGTGCGAAGATTGACCGTCAGCGCCACCTGGTGCTCGAAGGGCCGCACCCTTCGCCGCTGAGCGCCTACCGGGGGTTCTTTGGCTGTAAGCATTTCTCCCGTGCCAACCAATGGCTGCAACAAAAAGGGCAGCGACCAATTGAATGGTCACTGCCCTCCAGACGTGAGCTGCTGGACCGCTACCTTAAATCGTAGCGGTCTCACTGGCTTTGATTACTGAAGCAGCGCCATCGCGGCTTCCATCTCCGCATTCAGATCTTCTTCTTCACTCATGTCGATATCCGGATCCAGGCCTAGGCGGTCAAAGGCGGATATTGTCTTCCAGTCCAACTCCGTCCAGGGGTGTTCACTGCCGGCAACCAGTTGCAGATTGGCGACCATCACCAGATCGGCGTAGTCGGCCGACGGCGCCTGACGCTGGAAGTTAATGTATTCCTCCGGTACCGACTGCAGTTCGGCCGGGAAATCCCATTTTTTGAGAATCAGGCTGCCAATACGGGGGTGCAGTTCCTCGATGATGTTGTCCAGCATAATGCTGGTTACCTGGACATCACTGTCTTCGACGTAGCGCAGAATAGGCAGTACGCCGATCAGGTGCACCAGTCCCGCCAGGGTTGCCTGATCGGGCTTTAGCCGGGTGTAGTGCTGGGCCAGGACGTGACAGATGCCGGCTACTTCGGTGCTGGTCTGCCAGGTGGCCCGCAGGCGCTTGTCGATCATGTCGGAGGTGGCCTGGAACATCTGCTCCATGGCCAGGCCCATGGCCAGGTTGCTGGTGTAGGCCATGCCTAAGCGGCTGACCGCCATGTTTAGGTTTTCAATGGCGCGGGAGCCGCGAAACAGCGGGCTATTGCACACACGGATCAACCGGGCAGACAGCGCGGTATCGTTACTGATGACCTTGACCAGGTCGGCAATGGAGGAATCGTCGGATTCTGCGATCTCGCGTACCTGAAGCGCCGCTTCCGGCAGCGTTGGTAACACCAGCTTGTCGTTTTCGATGGCGTCGGTCAGGTCGTTCTTAATGGTTTCAACAATGGTTGACATAATGTGTTGGAATCCATGCGCTAAAGGTGAGCGTAGGTGTTGAACCGCCATCCGGCCGGTTCAATAAACAGACCTTCTAAGTTATAGCAAATTCTGGCGGCGCTTCCTGTCAACTTATGTATCTCTTTTCTGCTCGGGAACATCGTAGGGCAGGGCCAGCAGAGTAAGGTTGGGCCCGGACTGCGCCAGGGTCAGGGTTTGGAAGTCCGCATCGTGGCGAATCACCGCCAGCAGTTCACCGTGGCCATCCGTGTAGCGGATCCCATTAACCACCTCGCCAACGGTTCGTTCTCCGTTGTATATCGGTGCACCGCTCTCCGGGGCGGCGGGGCCAGCCTCAACGCCAAGGCGGAACAGGCTTTTCTTGAGTTGCCCGAGGAAATGCATGCGGGCGATCACTTCCTGGCCGGTATAGCAGCCCTTCTTGAAGTGCACGCCATTCAGGTGCTGCCAATTCAGCATTTGGGGTACGAAGGCTTCCTGACTTGCTGATGTCAGCTCCGCAATGCCGGCTGCAATCTCTGATGCCTGCCAGTTGCCCACGCCGGTTCGCTGGTTCTGATCAAGAATCCGCTGCAGACTGCCGGACAAGTCACCGATCTGCCAGAGCTCAAAACGGTCAAGGCCTTCGGCCGTAGGTTCGGTGCGTATCAGTCGGTGTTCGTCCAGGACAAGGGTGTCTCCGGGGCTGCTTAGCTGTTGGCTGGCTTCGGTACTTAGCTGGTCCGCCAGAGCCTTGCCCAGAATGCCGACCAGGCGGGCTGTCGGGTCGATGGTCATGGTCGTTCCGCGGAACAGCATGAGGTATTTTTGCAGCCGGGCAAGGATCTCATCGGCTAATGCCGCAGGCAGTGCCAACAGTACATCATCACCCTGACGCACCAGGCGGGAGAGGCAGTAGGCGCGCCCTTTTGGTGTACATGCGGCGGCACGGGGCGAGTAGTCAGCGGTGACATCCTCCAGCTTCTGACTGAACTGGCCATGCAGGAACTGATCGGCGCTGGGGCCCGATACCCGTACCACAACCTGGTTGTCCAATATCGCGTAGGCTGAGGTTGGCCGTGGTGTAACTGCGTATGCGGTATCCGGCATGGAGGCTCCCGTGGCTCGATGGTGTCGGTTGGTGGTCGTTTGGCTCGGTCAGAGCGTGATTCAGCTGCTGCGTAAGCGCAGCCAGACCCGCAATTGACGGAATGGCTCTCGCTGGACGTTGCTGGGTAACCAGTCCCCGGCCAGCAAAACGACAGTTCTGGGACTATAAGGTGAGGTCGGCAACGCGAGTTTCAAGAGGGTGACGCCGGCACCCAGTCGGCTGTCTGCGGCCGGTTTGGCAAGGACGTGGTCGCCGCTTCCCAGCTGTGCCCAGAGCTCATCACCCCGGAGTTGCAGAGCCGTAACGGCGGATTTTCCCCGCAATAGCCCTGAATTCCGTACCTGCCAGGTCAGGCCGAGCAGGGCCAGAGGGCTCAGGTACCAGGCCTGCCAGAGTCCGTTGCTTCCCAGTACCAGCGTTGCAATCAGTACGGTGAGCCAGGGCAGGCCGGCGATAGCCCCGGCGCTCAGCGAGGGCCTCAGGCAGATATCAGTCCGGTTGGACACGGGTGAGGATCATGTCCACGATGCGCTGGAGATCCGGGTCCTCTGGACGGCTGCGTTGCATGAACCACTCGAACATGTCGGTGTCTTCACACTCCAGCAGCTTGCGGTACCGGGCCTGATCCTCTTGTGGAAGATCGCGATAGGCCTCGTTCAGGAACGGCAGTAAAAGCACGTCCAGTTCCAGCATGCCGCGACGGCTGTGCCAGAAGAGACGGTTGAATTCGGTATTGTCTGACATTGGAATACTCGCAGGTTGTCGATAGGTGAACGCGTCAGGGCGTGAGCGTCCGGTAGGTCGTTGGCACCAGTACAGTGTCCTTGACCTCCGGCAGCAGGCTCGGGTAATCCAGGGTGTAATGCAGGCCCCGGCTCTCCTTGCGCTGGAGGGCAGAGCAGATGATCAGGTCGGAAACCGTCACCAGGTTGCGCAGTTCCAGCAGGTCATTGGTCACCCGGTAGTTGCTGTAAAACTCGCCGATCTCGCTGGCCAGCAGGTCGACCCGGTGTTTGGCCCGCTGCAGGCGCTTGGTGGTGCGCACAATGCCCACGTAGTCCCACATGAAATGGCGCAATTCGTCCCAGTTGTGGGAGATGACCACGTCCTCGTCGGAGTCCCTTACCTGGGATTCATCCCAGTCGGGTACTTCCGGCGGTGGTGGAATGTCCGCTTCACGACGGGTAATGTCCGCCGCCGCCGCCTGGCCATAGACCAGGCACTCCAGAAGCGAATTGCTGGCCATGCGGTTGGCTCCGTGCAAGCCGGTGAAAGCGGCTTCGCCCACCACATAGAGCTGGTTGATATCGGACCGTGCCCGTTCATCGGTGACAATGCCACCGCAGGTGTAGTGGGCGGCAGGCACGACCGGAATGGGGTCCCGGGTAATGTCGATGCCAAATCCCAGGCACCGTTCGTAGATGGTGGGGAAATGGTGCTTGATGAAGTCTGCTGGCTTGTGGCTGATGTCCAGCAACAGATGATCGGCACCAAGGCGTTTCATTTCATGGTCGATGGCGCGGGCAACGATGTCTCGGGGAGCGAGTTCTGCCCGGCTGTCGAACCGATCCATGAAACGCGAACCGTCCGGCAACAGCAGGTGCCCGCCTTCCCCCCGAACCGCTTCGGTAATCAGGAACGATTTGGCGTGGGGGTGATACAGGCAGGTTGGATGGAACTGGTTGAACTCCATATTGGCAACACGGCAACCGGCCCGCCAGGCCATGGCGATGCCATCCCCCGAGGCGCCGTCAGGGTTGGTGGTGTAGCGATAGGCCTTGCTGGCACCTCCGGTTGCAATCACGGTAAATCGGGCGCGGAACAGTTCCACATGATTGCTGTCGAGGTTGAGGATGTAGGCCCCGATACAGCGGTTACCCGGCAGTGCCAGCTTGCGGTTGGTAATCAGATCCACCGCAACGCGGTTGGACATCAGCTGAATGTTCTTGCGAGCTGCCGCCTGTTCGGCCAGCGTGGTTGAAACCGCATGGCCGGTGGCATCGGCGGCGTGAATGATCCGCCGATGGCTGTGACCGCCTTCCCGGGTCAGATGCAATTCGGCGTTTTTGTCACGGGTAAACTTGACCCCGCTATCAATCAGCCAGTGGATGCTTTCCTTGGCATGCTCAACGGTAAAGCGCACCGCATCTTCGTGGCAGAGGCCTGCACCCGCATCGAGAGTGTCCTTGATGTGATTTTCGACCGAATCGTCGGTGTCCAGGACCGCGGCAATGCCGCCCTGGGCCCATAGTGTTGCCCCGCTGCTGATATCGGCCTTGCTGATAACAGCGACCTTCAGATGCTTTGGCAGGTTGAGGGCGACGGTCAGGCCGGCAGCTCCGCTGCCGACAATTAGGACATCATATTCGTAGGATTGTGGCATCGGGATGAGATCAGGGGCCATAATGTGGAGGTGTATTGAACTAAACTTTACGCTTGCTGTCTATTTGGCCAAATGGGGAACGGTGGTTGTTGCCGCCGTAAACGGTCTGTTTGACCAGTCAGTTTTGCCGGATAAGACATCAGGATGACACTTTCCAGAGAACAACTCCTTGGCCCTGAGGCCATTAACCGAGTAGAGCCCGGCACCCACTCCATGACCCCGGATACTGACAAGCGCGGCGATGATGCCCCTGAGAGCCAGACTGATCAGCAACTGGTTCGAAAGGTGCGTAATGGCGATCGCTCGGCCTTTGATCTTTTGGTGATCAAATACCAGTCTCGGGTGGCATCAATCATTAGCCGGTATGTCTACGACAGCCAGGAAGTCATGGATCTGACTCAGGAGACCTTCGTCAAAGCCTATCGGGCTATTGAACGTTTCCGGGGAGACAGTGCCTTCTATACCTGGCTCTACCGTATCGCGGTAAACACAGCGAAAAATTTTCTTGAAGCCCGGGGGCGCCGCCCCCAGGGCAGCGCTGACGTGGCAGAGGCGGAAAACTTTGACGAGGGTGTCCGTCTCCGGGACGGGTCATCCCCGGAGCGGATGTTGCAAAAAGAACAGCTGCAACGCGCATTGCAGCAGGCCATCGCCGACTTGCCGGAAGAGCTACGCTCGGCGTTTTTGCTCAGGGAATACGATGGGCTGAGTTACGACGATATTGCCCGCATCCTGGAGTGCCCTATCGGTACTGTCCGGTCACGGATATTTCGGGCCCGGGATGCGGTTGACCGTCGGCTGGGGCCCCTGTTGGGGATTGGCTGATTTGATGCGGGTTGTAAAAAACATAGGTGAGGTAGCATCCCATGGATGATCGTCTCAAGGAAACGCTTTCGGCGATGCTGGATGACCAGGCGGACGAACTCTCTGTTCGGCGGGTCCTGTCCCATCCCGAGCAGGATAAAGTGCGGAGCCAGTGGCAACGCTGGCAGGCCGTTCGTGACCTGATGCATGATAGCGTCGCTGTCGATCACATCGATGTCAGTGTCGGGGTCCGGCAGTCGCTTTCGGGCGTGCATTCGCCATCGTTGGTGAATCCCGCGCCGGTCCGGCGTGGGGCTGAGCGGCGCTGGTACTGGTCAGCGGCAGCGATGGTGTTTGCCGGACTGCTGGTTGGATTCGGGGTGGGCTCCGGCTGGGAGTCCGGTCGTGACGGCACACCGATGCTGGCGGAATCCACGGTGAAGGGCGCCAGCGACGTGCTTGAGTCTGCGGACGTTGCTCCGGTGCCGGAGGTGGCTTTGCAGGGATTGGATCAGCAGCAGTGGGAACATCTCAGTCATTACCTGCTGGAACATGCCCAGCACAACAGTGTGGCTGCCGGGCGTGGGGCCGTCGGCTATGCACGCTTGGCCAGTGTTTCCGCTGCAGCTTACTAGGCAGGTTGGTGTAGATGAGGAGCATAGCCCGGTGAAGTGGCCAGCACGAAAGTTTACGGTTACCGCGTTGGTGGTCTGGCTGCTGGCCATGGCCGGCCCTGTCCGTGCCGAGGAAACCGCAGAAGAGTGGCTGGCAAGGTTGGGCCCGGCGCTGAATATGACCACCTATCGGGGCGTCATGGCCTATACCCGTGGCGATCAGGTCAGTGCAATGCGGGTCGCTCATCGTTATCAGAACGGCCATGTGGAGGAGCGACTGGTTCAGTTGGACGGCGCCAGTGGTGAATTTGTCCGCAAGGGTGCGGAGGTGATTTGCGTGCTGCCGGACCGGGGGCGGGTGCAGCTTGAGCCGGTGATGCCATCCGGTCCGTTTGCGGAAGCGTTCGCCAACCGGCTGGTTCCGGACAACCCTTGGTACCGCCCGGAATTGCTGGGGGATGACCGGGTGGCCGGTTACCCGGCCAAGGTGTTGGCACTGAATGCTCGCGACAGTCGTCGCTACAGTTATCGCCTATGGCTGGAGTACCAGTCCGGACTGTTGCTCAAGAGCCATGTTCGTTCGGCCAGTGGAGAGGTTCTGGAAAGTTTTCAGTTTACCGACCTGGAAATTACCGACACGCTCCCCGACAGCGAATTTGAGGTGCGCGGCAATGGCCGTGAGATCGCCGCGTTACTGGCGTCGGAGTCCGGAGAGCCCGCCGTAAAACCCATGCCAAGCGGCTGGCAGCTGGGCTGGATGCCGGAAGGCTTTGTGCCTGCGGCCGTGCCGCGGGTGGGGCGAGGCCCGGCCATGGCCTTTTCTGATGGGCTGTCCGCGTTTTCCGTCTTTGTGGAGCCGGTAGGAGGGCTGAATATGCCGACTGGCGCTTCGCGGATTGGTGCGACCACCGCCTACATGCACCGGTTGGTGGCGAATGACGAGGTTTATCTCGTCACGGTGGTGGGGGAGATCCCACCTGAAACCGCAATGCAGGTTGCCCAGTCGGTCACCGTTGGCGACACCGCCTCAGTCGGAGTGGTGCAGCCATGATTACTGAAACGGGGCGGGTGATAGCCGTCAAAGGCGAGAATATCTGGGTTCAGACAATCCGTCTGAGTGCTTGCAACAGCTGTAAGGCCCGTCAGGGGTGTGGTCAGAAAGTGCTGGCTGGCGCCACAGGCGGGCGGGCGAATCAGGTCCAGGTTGTTAATCACCTGGGCGCGCGGGTTGGGGACGAGGTTACGCTGGCCATCGCAGAATCTGCGTTGCTTGGCGCCTCACTATTGGCCTATGCCGTGCCGTTGCTGCTGTTCGTGCTTGGGGCGGTTGCCGGGCATTATGCCGGCTCCGGAACCGAGGGCGCCGCCATTATTGGTTCGGTGATCGGGTTGGCTGCCGGCTTTGGTGTAGCGAGGTTGCTTCATGGCCGTCACGGAAGCGAGTATGTACCGCGGTTGCTGAGCGTACGTGCCACTGCGGAAGCGACCTTGGCCGTTGAGGGTATGGCGCGGAACCCTACAGATTCGTAAGTTGAAAATTCCGGAGGCGACCACACAATGAACGCAAAGAAGACGACCCATTAGGAGTTTGAAATGCCAAGATCTGCGTGCGAGCCTGCCAGAGGCGGTTCAAGGATGGTTGTACTTTCTGCTGTGTTACTGTTTCTGGTCACCTCGCTTTCGGGAGGGCAGGCGTTGGCCGCTCGCGGCCTGCCGGACTTTACCGATCTTGTTGAAGAAAACAGCAGTGCGGTCGTTAACATCAGCACGACTCAGGCTGCGACTGAAAACGCCCGTGGACTGCCCTTCGATGAGCGCCAGCTCGAACAGTTGCCGGAGTTTTTTCAGGACTTCTTTGGTCGCCGTCGTGCCCCCGGTGGACGTCCTCAGCCTCAGCCTGAGCATTCCATGGGCTCCGGGTTTATTGTGTCCAGTGACGGCTATGTACTCACCAACAACCATGTTGTGGAAGGCGCGGAAGAAATTATCGTCCGCCTGAGTGACCGGCGCGAGTTACCGGCCACGCTGGTGGGGACGGACCCCCGCTCGGATGTGGCGGTGTTGAAAATCGAAGATGGCGATGACCTGCCGGTTGTTCGCGTCGGTCGTTCCGACGACCTGCAAGCCGGTGAGTGGGTGCTGGCGATCGGCTCTCCGTTCGGTTTTGACTACACCGTGACCGCTGGCATCGTCAGCGCGCTCGGGCGGTCATTGCCTTCGGAAAACTATGTGCCGTTTATTCAGACCGACGTTGCCATAAATCCGGGTAACTCCGGCGGCCCGCTGTTTAACCTCGATGGCGAGGTGGTGGGTATCAACTCTCAGATCTATACCCGTTCCGGGGGCTTTATGGGGGTCTCGTTTGCCATTCCCATTGACGATGCCATGAACGTGTTTCGCCAGATCCGCGATACCGGCAGTGTTGCCCGCGGCTGGCTGGGCGTGCTGATTCAGGAGGTTAATCGTGACCTGGCCGAGTCGTTTGGCCTGAACCGGCCCCGTGGTGCGCTGGTTGCCGAGGTTATGGACGGTTCTCCGGCCGAGGATGCTGGTCTGCAGGCTGGGGACATCATCCTCGAATATGAGGGCGACGAGATTGGTCTGTCTTCGGAATTGCCACCGATGGTTGGTCGCACTCCGGTCGGAGGCACTGCGCGTATGAAAGTGATTCGCGCGGGTGAGCGGCTTAACCTGGATGTGGTGATTGGCCAGTTGCCGGAAGAGGGCCAAAGCGAGCCGGTTGAAGTGGGACAATCGCCGGAGTCAAACGCCGCACCGCTTGGTCTGGTGGTGGAGGAGCTTCCGCCGAAGCTGCAGGGTACTTTGGGCATTCGCGGTGGTGTGATGGTGGTAGACGTAGGCCGGGGCCCGGCGCTGGACGCGGGCATCCGTCCGAAGGACGTGATCACTGAGATCAATCGTCACCAGATTGATTCAATTGAGGATTTCAGGGCGGCTGTGCAGTCGCTGCCGGACGACAGTGTGGTCTCCGTGCGGGTCATCCGTCAGGGCCGTGCAACCTACCTGGTGATGCGCCCCTGAGACCGCCGGGCTGACCTGAAATCACGTTGCTGAATGACAACCCCGCGAACTGTTTCAAAGGACGACAGTTCGCGGGGTTGTTTGTTATAGTTTGCTGATTAGTCGAACAACAAGACAGAGCCAAGGACTGGATCGACCCACATGTTGAACAAGAAGGATGTCCCACTGCGGCAGTTGTTGCGGTTCAGAAATGCCTGGATCGCCTGGCTTCTGCTGATCGCTTCCCTGCTTGCCACCGCCGTGCTTTGGCACCTGTCTGTCAGACTGGTCGAGGATCGCACGGAGGCACGCTTCCGCTCCCAGTCCCTGCAATTGAAAACGGCCATTGAAGAACGGTTGCTGAACTATGAGCAGGTGCTGGCGGGTGCCGCCGGGCTGTTTGCCATCAGTCCCGAACTCGACCGGCTGGGGTGGCATACCTACATTGAAAGTGTGGACATCGAACGCTACTACCCGGGTATTCAGGGGATTGGCTACACGGCGCGGGTGGCTGACTGGCAGATGGATGAGCATGTCAGCTGGGCGCGTGGTCAGGGTATGCCGGATTATCGCATCAGCCCCATTGGTCAGCGCGATGAATACTTTCCCATCGTGTTCCTGGAGCCGAACAGCAGTCAGAACCGCCGTGCATACGGCTACGATGCCTTTAACGAAGGCGTTCACCGGGTGGCAATGGAAGCGGCCAGGAACAGTGGCAGGCCCACGGTTACCGGCAAACTGGTCCTGGTTCAGGAAGCGGTTGCGGATGATCAGGCTGGTTTCCTTATGTACTTCCCGCTCTATGACGGTGGCTGGACGCCGGAATCTGAGGCCGAGCGTCATTTACAGCTGAAAGGCTTTGTGTTCAGTGCGTTCCGTATGAATAACCTGATGGACGGTATTGTCGGCCTGATTTCGCCTTTCCTGGACGTGCGTATTTATGACGGCGATCTGGTGAACCGTGAGTCCCTGATGTACGGTTCCAACCTGGGTTCGCTGGACAACGAGTTCAGTTTTGAGAAAACCCAGCAGATTTCCCATGGCGGCCGGACCTGGCTGCTTCAGACCCGTTCCACTCCGGCCTTTGACTACCTGGCGTCAGACCCTCGCCCACCGATTGTGTTGGCGGCGGGCATTGTCATCAGTCTTTTGCTGGCTTTGATTGCGCTGATACTGCTGCGTTCCCGGCTTATGGCTCAGGTTAGTGCAGGTCGTTATCGCGCGATTACGGAAGGTGCGGCAAATATCACTCTGGTGCTAGATCGTACCGGTGAGCCCCGTTATGCCAGCCCATCCAGTAAGGATATCCTCGGTTTCAGTGCCGACGACCTGAAAGGCATGGACCTCGAAAGCCTGGTGCATTCCGATGACTGGGCTCAGCTTCAGACCGGTTTTGAAGAAGCTCAGGGGCAACCTGGCCGACAGCTTCCGGTGGTGCGGGCGAGGGTTCGTGATGCCAACGATGAGTGGCGGGATATGGAAGGTACCTACACCTCCATGCTGGATGTGCCGGGGGTTGATGGGGTGGTGCTCAGCCTCCGAGACCTGACCCAGCTCAAGGCGGCGCAAACGGAACTCCACCGGCTGGCGTTCTATGATCCGCTTACCGGTCTGGCCAACCGCCAGTTGTTTCGTGACCGCCTGACCCATGTGGTGCGTCGCTGCCGTCGTACGGAAGAGCCTGCGGCCCTGATGTTCCTGGATCTGGACGGCTTCAAGAGAATCAATGACACCCTGGGGCATGACGCCGGTGATGAGCTGCTGCAACAGGTGGCGCGCTGGTTGACCGGCTGTGTGCGTGAGGATGACTCAGTGGCGCGGCTGGGGGGGGATGAGTTTGTGGTGCTGCTGTCGCGGATCAGCAGTCCTGAAGCCGCTGCGAAAGTTGCGGAAACGATTTTGCGCCGGTTGTGCCAGCGCATTCGTCTGAACGAGCATGAAGTCGGGGTGACGGTCAGTATCGGGGTGACCATGATTCCCTACGACAGCGAAGATCCCGGAACCCTGATGAAGTATGCCGACCTGGCCATGTACCGGGCCAAGGAAAGCGGTCGCAATAACTACCAGTTCTTTACCCCGGCAATGAACATCAAGGCCGCCCGACGGCTGTTGCAGCAGGAAGAGCTGGCGGCGGCGCTGGATGCGGATCGCTTTGTGCTGCACTACCAGCCCAAGGTGGATCTGGAAACCGAGAAGGTGCTGGGTGTCGAGGCGTTTGTGCGCTGGCAGCATCCGGAAAAGGGGTTGGTATCGGCGCAGCAATTCATTCACCTTGCAGAAGAAACCGGGTTGATTATCCGGCTGGGAGAAATGGCGCTTCGGCAGGCCTGTATCCAGATTCAGGCGCTTGAACGGGCCGGTTTTGAAGACCTGAAGGTTGCCGTCAATGTATCGGTGAAGCAGGTGATGGACGCAGGCTTCCTCGATCTGTTCCGCCAGGTGATCACTGAAACGGGCGTTTACCCCGAGCGTCTTGAGCTGGAAATGCCGGCCGAGTTGCTGAACGAAGACCCCCGTCACTTGCGGGAACTGCTGGGTGCACTTCACGACCTGGGGGTTTGCCTGATCCTCGATGACTTCGGTACCGGGGCGTGTTCGCTGGCGACGCTGCAACAGCTGCCGCTGGATGCGGTCAAGATTGACCATTGTTTCATCCGCGATATCCCCTATAACGTCAGTGCCACTGACGTAGCGTCCGCCGTCATAGCGCTGGCCAGAAAGCTGCATCTCACCGTCGTTGCAGAGGGGGTGGAAACGCCCCAGCAGCTCAGTTTCCTCAAGGGCGCGGGTTGCGCCCAGTGTCAGGGGAACCTGTTCAGCTACCCGCTGGATGAGGATGCGCTGATTGGCTTCCTGGTGCGCCAGTATGAGCGCTCATTGATCTCCTGAATCATGGCATTGCCAGTCGGTAACCGGTAGAATCACCGCGTTGCTGAACCCGAAGGTCAGCGGTTTCCGGGCAGCCCCGGAAACCTGTTGTTTATCCGACCCCGGGGCGCGTTTATCGTCTTTTATGAGTATCCATTGTCTGTGACTGATCTTAGCCGAATCCGTAATTTTTCAATCATTGCCCATATCGATCATGGTAAATCCACACTGGCCGACCGCTTTATCCAGACTTGCGGTGGTCTCAGTGACCGGGAAATGGCGGAGCAGGTGCTGGACTCCATGGATCTGGAGCGGGAGCGCGGCATCACCATCAAGGCCCAGAGTGTGACCCTCAACTACACGGCCAAAGATGGGATCGAGTACAAGCTGAACTTTATCGACACTCCGGGCCACGTCGATTTCTCCTACGAGGTGTCCCGTTCTCTCTATGCCTGTGAAGGGGCGCTGCTGGTGGTGGATGCCGGTCAGGGTGTAGAAGCCCAGTCGGTTGCCAACTGTTACACCGCCATTGAGCAGGGGCTGGAAGTGGTCCCGGTGCTCAACAAGATGGATTTGCCTCAGGCCGAGCCTGAGCGTGTCGCCCAGGAAATCGAGGATATTATCGGAATCGAGGCGGCCGACGCTGTCCGCTGCAGTGCCAAGAGCGGGCTTGGTGTTGAGGACGTGCTGGAGGATCTGATCAAGCGAATTCCTCCGCCTTCCGGTGATGTTGATGGCCCCCTGAAAGCATTGATCATCGATTCCTGGTTCGACAACTACCTGGGTGTGGTGTCGCTGGTGCGGGTTACTCAGGGCTCGCTCAAGAAAGGCGACAAGATTGTGATCAAGTCCACCGGGCGTGCCTGGAATGCGGACAGGGTGGGCATTTTTACGCCCAAACTGACCGATACCGGGGTACTGGGTACCGGGGACGTCGGTTTTGTCGTGGCCGGCATCAAGGATATTCACGGGGCACCGGTCGGGGATACCATCGTTCACCAAAAAGGTGCTGAGGAAGCCAAGGCATTGCCGGGTTTCCAGAAGGTCAAGCCGCAGGTCTACGCAGGGCTGTTCCCGATCCGTTCTGACGATTATGACGATTTCCGGGATGCCCTGGAAAAACTCACCCTAAATGACGCTTCCCTGTTCTACGAACCGGAAAACTCCGATGCCCTCGGTTTTGGCTTCCGCTGTGGCTTCCTGGGCATGCTGCACATGGAAATCATCCAGGAACGGCTGGAGCGGGAATATAACCTGGAGCTGATCACGACGGCGCCGACGGTCATCTATGAAGTGCTGACCACTCGGGGTGAGACCGTGTCGGTAGATAACCCGTCACGGTTGCCGGATATTGGTTCCATTGAGGAAATGCGCGAGCCCATCGTTGAGGCGAATATCCTGGTGCCCCAGGAGCATCTGGGTAATGTCATTGCTCTGTGTGAAGATAAGCGTGGCATCCAGAAAAACATGCATTTCCTGTCGACCCAGGTGCAGCTCACCTATGAGCTGCCAATGGCGGAAGTGGTCATGGACTTCTTCGACCGTATCAAGTCCGCGAGCCGGGGTTTCGCATCGCTGGACTATCATTTCGTCCGCTTTCAGCCGGCCAACCTGGTGCGCCTGGATGTGTTGATCAACGGCGAGCGGGTCGATGCTCTGGCGTTGATCCTGCACAAGGATCAGGCCCATTACCGTGGTCGGGCGTTGGTTGAAAAAATGAAAGAACTCATTCCGCGGCAGATGTTCGATATTGCCATCCAGGCCGCGATCGGCAACCAGGTTGTCTCCCGGGTGACGGTCAAGGCGCTGCGTAAGAATGTAACGGCCAAGTGTTACGGTGGCGACGTCAGCCGTAAGAAGAAGCTGCTGCAGAAACAGAAGGAAGGCAAGAAGCGCATGAAGCAGTTGGGTAATGTGGAAGTGCCGCAGGATGCCTTCCTTGCGGTACTGAAAGTGGATAACTAGGACTTTTATGGATATCAATTTCCCGCTGATTCTGGTCGTACTGACCCTGGCGACTGGCCTGATCTGGTTGCTGGACCTGGTGTACCTGAAGCCCCGACGGGTTGCCCGTCTGGCTGCGGAAGGTGGGGTCGCCCAGAGCGGTGGGACGGAAGACGACGAGAAGGAACCGTATCTGGTCGACCTGAGCCGTTCGTTTTTTCCGGTACTGGCGATTGTCCTTGTATTGCGTTCGTTCCTGGTTGAGCCCTTCACCATTCCATCCGGTTCCATGCTGCCCACGCTGGAAGTCGATGACTTCATCCTGGTAAACAAGTTTGCCTACGGATTGCGGTTACCGGTGGTTGGGACCAAGATTGTTGATATTGGCGACCCTCAGCGCGGCGACGTGATGGTGTTCAAGGTCCCTCTGGATGGTAAAACCAACTATATTAAACGGGTGATCGGTTTGCCGGGGGATCACATCCGCTACCGTAACAAGACCCTCTACGTAAACGGTGAGGTCGTGTTGAGCGAGTTTGTCGCCCGCCTGCCGCCGGTTGAACTCCGGCGGGAAACTCTCGGCGATGTGCCGCACGATATCTATCTAACCATGGGGCGCCAGAGCGGGGCCGGTGAGGGCGAGTGGGTTGTGCCTGAGGGGCACTATTTCATGATGGGCGACAACCGCGATAACAGTAATGACAGTCGCTTCTGGGGCACCGTCCCGGACGAATTGGTTGTAGGCAAGGCCTTCGCTATCTGGATGCACTGGAAATCCTTCACCAGCCTTCCGACCTTTGATCGGGTCGGTGGTATTGAATAACCTCCAAAAGAACAAGGCGTACGAGTAATGACAAGAGACGGACTGTCCAGCATCAGAAAACACCGAGGGGCTTCAACCATTACCATGCTGGTGATGGTGCTGTTTTTTGGTGGCCTGCTCACCATGGCCATTAAACTGGGCCCGATTTACCTGGATGACGTCACCATCCAGGAAGCGATTGAAAGCCTTGATGGCTCAGAAGGTTTGTCCGAGATGGGCCCGGCGCGGGTGATGGATCTGATTAACCGTCGGCTCAGCGTAAACAATGTACGAGGGTTCAACCCTCAGAACATTGCCGTCGAAAAGAACGGCGAGTTCGTCATCATCAAGGTTGACTATGAAATCCGTACCGAAATGTTTTACAACGTCGATGCGGTTGTCTACTTCAGCCACGAGTACGAGATGAAGGGCAAGTGAGTTCAAAACCCGACCTCGATCAGCTTCAGCGCCGGATTGGCTATCAGTTCCGTCAACCGGATCACCTGCTGCTGGCGCTGACCCACCGCAGTTTTGGCAACCAGAACAATGAGCGTCTGGAGTTTCTTGGTGACTCCATCGTTAACATGGTCATCGCCGAGCACCTGTATCACCAGTTCGAGAAGGCGCGGGAAGGACAGCTGAGTCGTTTGCGGGCCCGTATGGTCAAGGGCGTGACCCTGGCTGAAATCGGCCGTGAATTCGATCTCGGGCGTTACCTGCGGCTGGGTTCCGGCGAGCTGAAGAGCGGCGGTTACCGCCGTGAGTCGATTCTCGCCGATGCGGTGGAGTCGATCATTGGTGCGATCTACCTCGACAGCGATTTTGAGACCTGTCGCCAGCAGGTTCTGCGCTGGTTTGAGGAGCGGCTGCAGAGCCTCAATCTGCAGGACACCCAAAAGGATCCGAAAACCCGCCTGCAGGAATATCTGCAGTCGCGGCAGTATCCGTTACCCCGATACGATGTTATTTCCGTGGATGGTGAGGCTCACGCCCAGACCTTCCACGTTTCCTGTGTGCTGCCCTCGCTGGATCGCAAGACCTCCGGGGTTGGCAGCAGTCGCCGGATTGCCGAGCAGCAGGCAGCGCGAAGCGCGCTGAAGTCCCTTGGAGTGGAGAACGACTGATGATGGATATTACCCGCCCGGAGGATCCCAACAGTCGTTGTGGCTTCGTGGCCATTGTGGGCCGCCCCAACGTTGGCAAATCAACGCTGCTGAACCACATTCTGGGGCAGAAGCTCAGTATTACCTCCCGCAAGCCCCAGACGACCCGCCACCAGGTGCTGGGGATCAAGACCGACGGGCCGGTTCAGGCGATCTATGTGGATACGCCGGGAATGCACGAAGAGGAGCCCCGAGCCCTCAACAAGTACATGAACAAGGCGGCCACCTCCGCGCTGATTGACGTGGATGTGGTGGTGTTTGTGATCGACATGATGACCTGGACAACCGCAGACGAGATGGTGCTCGAGAAGTTGTCAAAGCTGACCTGTCCGGTGATTCTGGCGGTCAACAAGGTCGACAAGATCGAGAAGCGGGATATGCTGCTGCCGCACCTGGACATGCTGTCGAAGAAGCGGGATTTCGCTGAAATCATCCCGCTGTCGGCGCTGCGGGGAACCAACCTCCAGCCCCTCGAAGAGGCGGTTGGTCGATTCCTGCCGCAGAGCGTGCATTTTTACCCGGACGATCAGATCACCGACCGCAGTGAGCGTTTTCTGGCTTCGGAAATGGTGCGCGAAAAGATCACCCGTCAGCTCGGTGCCGAGTTGCCATACTCCGTCGCTGTTGAGATCGAAGAGTTCAAGCGTCAGGGCAAGACCCTGCACGTATCTGCGCTGATTCTGGTGGAACGTGAAGGCCAGAAAAAAATCGTTATAGGCGATAAGGGCGAGCGTCTGAGGCTGATTGGCCAGGAAGCCCGTCAGGACATGGAGCGACTGTTTGACTGTAAGGTTATGCTCCGGCTTTGGGTCAAGGTAAAACGAGGCTGGGCCGACAGCGACCGGGCGCTCAAGAGCCTGGGCATGAACGACCTCTGAGGCTGTCGTGCCTGGCTCTGTTCAGGGTGAACCCGCCTACGTTTTGCATCGCCGTCCCTACCGGGAGACCAGTCTCCTGGTGGATCTGTTTTCCCTCAACGGCGGTCGTCTGACCGTTGTTGCCAAGGGGGCCAACTCGTCCCGCAGTCCTTTAAAAGCCCAGCTCCAGCCGTTCCAGCCAGTATTGGTCGACTGGCAGGGCCGGTCTGAGCTCAAGACCCTGGTTCAGGTTGAGGTGCGTCAGGCTGATGCCCTGAAGGGAACCGTCAATCTATACAGTGGTCTGTATATCAATGAATTGCTGCAGCGGGTTCTGCCCGCTGGTGACGCCCATCCACACTTGTTTGCCGCCTACATCCACACCCTGGCTGAACTGTCCCTTAGCGTCGACGTGGAGCCGGTATTGCGCCGTTTCGAGGTGGCCTTTGCCGAGGCTCTTGGCTATGGCTTCGATTGGGGAAAGGCGACGGACACCGGCGCGGATGTCGATCCGGCTGGCGTGTACTGTTATGAGCCGGAGCAGGGGATTGTGCTGGCTCCGGCGCCGACGGTCAGACTGCGAGGGTTATCCGGTGCTACCCTGTTGCAGCTGGCCGGTGGCGATTATGAGTCCCCGGATGCCCGCAGAATGGCGAAGCGGGTGATGAGAGTATTGGTTGACTATCTGTTGCAGGGCAAGCCGCTGCACAGCCGGTCCCTGTTCCTGAAAGGCTGAGGAGAGCCCGATGACCCAGAGAGTACTGCTTGGTGTAAATGTTGATCATGTTGCCACCCTTCGGCAGGCCCGTGGCACCCGTTATCCGGACCCGGTGCAGGCTGCCTTGATTGCAGAGGAAGCCGGTGCTGACGGGATTACCATTCACCCCCGGGAAGATCGTCGCCATATTCAGGACCGGGATGTGCTACTGCTGCGGCAGATGCTCAATACCAAAATGAATCTGGAAATGGCCGTCACTGACGCCATGCTGGAGTTTGCCGAACAGGTTCGGCCGCACTGTGTCTGTCTGGTGCCGGAGAAGCGAGAGGAGCTGACGACGGAGGGCGGGCTGGATGTTGTCGGTCAGGAAGCCCGGGTTGCCAGCGCCTGTGAACGGCTGGCGGCCATTGGTGCGGAGGTATCGCTGTTTATCGACCCGGATGAGTCCCAGATAGACGCTGCGGTGCGCTGTGGGGCGCCGGTGATCGAGTTGCATACCGGGGATTACGCGGAGGCCGAAGGTGCAGAGGCAACCGACGCAGCCTTTGGCAAGCTTGAGCGGGCGGTGGCCTATGCTCGCAAGAAAGGACTCGTGGTCAATGCCGGCCATGGCCTGCATTACCACAATACCGAGCGGGTGGCGGCGATTCCTGGCATCAACGAGCTGAACATCGGCCACAGCATCATCGCCCGTGCATTGTTCACCGGGCTCAAGGACGCGGTACGCGATATGCGTGCAATTCTGGAAAGGGCCCGCCGTTGAGGGGAGGCTACCCCGGCCTTGGTCAGTCGACAAAGGCCTGGGGCTGGTGGGACCGGAACATGGCTTGCCAGTCGGTCTGTTCCCCCCAGTTGTCCAGCCGCTCCATAGCGGCCAGCATCTGCTCCTTGAGGGTTTCACGGTCCGCGGATTCCTGCTTGAGCGCAGTTTCAAACAGGTTCGCCATTTCCCGCAGTTCCGGTACTCCGCAGTAGCGTGCGGCTCCGTGGAGCTTGTGCACACACTCCAGTAAGCCGTCCATGTCGCCGTTGTCCCAATAGTCCCTGATCCGGGTGAGGTCGCCATGGAGCTGTTCCAGCAGCATGCTGAACAGCTCCTCGGCAAGGTCGGCCTTGCCGGCGGCCAGGTGGATGCTCTCTTCAATACTGACGCAATCCCGCTGTTTCTGGCGGGTCGATGGACGAATGCCGCGCCGGGTATCGCGGACGGCGGTCACCGGGTGCGGGCCGCTACGGGCTGAGAACTGTTCGCCATAGCCGGTGTACTCGTGAATGATTCCCATCAGTTGCTGGCTGCTGATGGGCTTGGCCATGTAGCCATCGAACCCCTGCTGTACCAGCCGGTCTTGTTCATCCGCCAGGGCGTGGGCGGTCAGGGCAATGATGGGGAGTCGCTCGGAGTAACCATCCAGGGTGCGCAGCCGTTCAGTGGTTTCAACACCATCCATACCCGGCATTTGCAGGTCCATGAACACCAGGTCGAAATGCTGTTGGCGGGCTTTGCTCAGCGCTTCGAATCCGCTGGCTGCACCTTCGGCCTGAATCTGGTTATCACGTAGCAGGGTCAGTACCAGTTTCAGGTTCGCTTCATTGTCGTCTACGGCCAGTACCCGCGGCACGCCGCTGTTGACCGGTGGCCGGGCTGCTTCCGCGCTGGGACTGTTGGCCAGCCCCTTGTTGATGCCGTGGATCAGGTACAGCAGTTCCTCATACAGGGCATCTCGGCACACCGGCTTGCTGATATGACCGCTGGCCAGCCCGGACAGCGGATCGTCGTGGGACTCCAGGGTCGGCGTCAGCAGCAGGGTGCGGCAGTCCCGTTCTACTTCGAGGTCCCGCAGCAGGCTGCAGTATTGGCTGGAGTGCAACAGGTGCCGGTTGATGCCAACGATCGCCAGGGCGTATCCGGATTGGCTTTTCTGGGCTTCTTCAACCCGTTCCCGCAGTTCCGCCGGTGAGTTGGCCCGGTCTACGTCCAGTCCCCAGTCGCGCATCAGGTGTTCGACGGCCAGCCCGGAGGTTTTCTGGTGTTCGAGATAGATCACCTTCTCACCGGCGAGGGCATCCCGTGGCGGCGCGGCTTCCTTGCTGGCAGAAAGGTCACTGGTCAGCGTGAACCAGAATGTTGAGCCTTTTCCGAGTTCGCTTTCCAGGCCAATGGTGCCCCCCATTTCTTCCACCAGCCGTTTTGAAATGGCAAGCCCAAGCCCTGTGCCTCCGTATTGCCGTGCAGTGGAGGCATCGGCCTGGCTAAAGGCGTTAAACAGTGACTGCTGCTGGGCCCTTGACAGGCCTACGCCGGAATCGGAAATGCTCAGCCGCAGGGTAACCCGGTGATTCTCAGTGTCTTCATCGTCCAGGCTGGCACGCAGCACCACCTCGCCGGTCTGGGTGAACTTGATGGCGTTGTTGACCAGGTTGGTAATGACCTGTTTGACCCGCAACGGGTCGCCCATGACATTGTCCGGAACATCGTTGTAGACCAAAGGAACCAGGTCCAGGTTCTTGCTGTGGGCCGCCGGTGCCAGCATGACCATGACTTCTTCGATGATGTCGCGCAGCTTGAATGGCACCCGGTCCAGCATCAGCTTGCCCGCTTCGATCTTGGAGAAATCGAGAATGTCGTTGATGATGGTGAGCAGGATCTCGGACGACTTGCGGATGGTGCTGAGGTGGTCCTTCTGCGGCCTTGGCATCGGGGTTTTCAGCAGCAGTTCGGTAAAGCCGATGATGCCGTTGAGCGGGGTGCGGATTTCATGGGACATATTGGCCAGGAATTCCGACTTGATGCGGCTGGCCTCAAGCGCTTCCTTGCGGGCAAAATCCAGCTCAATGTTCTGGATCTCGATGGTCTCCAGGGTCTCCCGCAGGTCTTCGGTGGCCTGGTCGATATTCTGTTGCATCTCGGCCTGGGCCTTACTGAGTTCTTCAGCCATGGCATTGAGACCGGATTCCAGTTGCTCGAACTCGGGCCCCGCTTCCGTATACACGCGGGTCTCGAGTTTGCCTTCCTTAAGCCGGGCAACCGCTTCATTCAACTGGAAGACCGGATGGGTAAAGGCCCGGGACAGCCGGACGGCAATCAGTAAACTGAAGATGACCCCGGCCAGCACCAGCAGCAGGGAGATCAGCAGCGCCTTATAGGTCTCTTTTTCGGTGCGGATGTGGGACATCTCAACGGCCACCCAGCCGATGGGGGCGGTCTGGCCATTAGGGCGGATGTCGAACTCCAGCAGGGTGTCGATCATCAGGTCCTGCAGGTAAACCGGGGTCACAAAGACGGTGCTGTCGGTGTTGGTCAGGCGACTTGCACGGGTATGGTTGAGGGCGTCCTTGTTGAGGGGCTGGCGGTGCCCCGGGCCGGTATGCAGGACTCTGGTCTGGGTGGCATCATAAAAGGTGATCGAGCGGACATCCTGTTCTTCCAGCAGCGCATTGGACAGGCTGTTCAGCAGGCTGCGGTTGGCCGTGAACAGACCATATTCGGCGCCAGCGCCCAGTTGTCTGGACAGCGAGTCGCCCCGGTCCTGCAGCAGTTGCTCAATGTTCTTCACCCAGCTCAGTGAGAAAAACAGTCCCAGCATGAGGGTTGTGAGCAGGGTGGGAACGAGCGTCACCACCAGAACTTTTTTACGGATTCCCCACCGACGCATGATCCCGTCCTGAATTCCCTGCCTTATCGGCCCTTTGTGGATAGCCGCTTTCCCGCAGCCTTTACAGTCAGAATAATAGATGAATCCAGCGGCAGAGACTGTGAATAGCCACCGGTTATATAGCCGACAGTCATGGTTATAGCGAGAAGCTGTATTGGGCGACTGTGGCATGAGCGCGTATGATGCGAGCCTGAGTGTACCACAGGCCGGTCTCTGGATTCCGGTCTTGGGTCGGTACGGCTAGACAGGAGCCAATTCCAAGATGCATTTCCCAACCATTGAAGATTACGTCGGGCATACACCGCTGGTTCGCTTGCAGCGTCTGCCAGGCGATACCAGTAACGTCATTCTCGCCAAGCTCGAAGGTAATAATCCGGCGGGCTCGGTCAAGGACCGGCCAGCCCTGAGTATGATTCAGGAGGCTGAGCGCCGGGGTGATATCCGGCCCGGTGATACCCTGATCGAGGCCACCAGTGGTAATACCGGTATTGCCCTTGCGATGGCGGCGGCCATCAAGGGGTACCGGATGGTGCTGATCATGCCGGGAAACATGAGCGAGGAGCGGCGGGCCTCCATGCGTGCCTACGGCGCCGAAATTATCACGGTGAGCAAGGACGAGGGTATGGAAGGCGCTCGTGACCTGGCTCAGGCCATGCAGGCGAAAGGGCAGGGCCGGGTTCTGGACCAGTTTGCGAATCTCGACAACCCGCTGGCCCACTATCGTTCTACCGGGCCGGAAATCTGGGAGCAGACCCAGGGCCGGGTCAGCCATTTTGTCAGCTCCATGGGCACGACAGGTACCATCATGGGGGTTTCTCAGTACCTCAAAGAGCGTAATCCTGATATTCAAATTGTCGGTCTGCAACCGCAGGAGGGGGCTTCCATCCCGGGAATCCGTCGCTGGCCGGAAGCCTATCTGCCCAGTATTTTTGACGCCTCACGGGTCGATCAGGTCATGGATATTGGCCAACAGGACGCAGAAGACACCATGCGTGCCCTTGCCCGTGAAGAAGGCATTTTCTGTGGCGTGTCCTCCGGGGGAGCCATTGCCGGTGCCCTGAAACTGTCAACGCAGGTTGAAAACGCGGTAATCGTGGCCATTATCTGTGACCGGGGCGACCGTTACCTGTCTACCGGTGTCTTTCCCGGCGCCTGATTATCGGTTCGTCCGCCCAAATGGGGCCGCCCATCCTGGCCCCTAGCAACGTTAGAGAAAAACAGTATGAGCAGAAGACGCAGGAAGGCCCTGCCGACCGAGCCGGTTCGGTGTGACATTGAAAAGCTGAGCCATGATGGTCGGGGCATTGCGCATCAGGACGGCAAGATCCAGTTCGTGGACGGAGCCCTGCCCGGGGAAACGGTCATGGCAAAGGTGGTCAGTACCCGCAGCAAGTTCGATGAGCTGAGAACCGTCGAGGTTTTGCAGTCGGTGCCTGAGCGTGGGGTGTCGCCCTGTGACTACGCTGACTTGTGTGGGGGATGCAGCCTCCAGCACATGGATGCCGAAGCGCAAATCGACTTCAAGGAAAATACCCTGCGGGAGCACTTCGCCCATTTTGGCGGTATCGAGCCGGAAGAGTGGGTGGCCCCCATGCGTGCGGATACCCTGGCGTACCGTCGCAAGGCGCGCCTCGGGGTGCGTTTTGTGCAGAAGCGGGAGTCAGTGCTGGTGGGCTTCCGCGAAAAACGCAGTGGCTTTCTGGCGGACATTGATCGCTGTGTGGTGATGGATGCCCGTATCGGCGAGCGGATCACCGCCCTGCGTGAAATTATTCATGAGCTGGATGCCTATCAGCGCATTGCTCAGGTGGAGGTTGCCTGTGGCGACGACGTCGCTGCGATGGTGTTCCGTAACCTTGATGCGCTCAGCGAAGGCGATCAGGAAAAACTGATCGGCTTCGGACAGGCCCACGATTTGCATATTTATCTGCAGCCGAAGGGCCCGGATACCGTGCACCGGATCTGGCCGTCCGAGGGTGAGGAGCGGTTGTCATACCGTCTTGAAGAATTCGATCTGACCATGAAATTCCATCCGATGGATTTCACGCAGGTCAACGCCGGAATCAATCGCCAGATGGTGCATCGAGCGGTGGAATGGCTGGATATCCAGCCCGGCGAGCGGGTGCTGGACCTGTTTTGTGGTCTGGGCAACTTCACCTTGCCGCTGGCCCGCAAGGCCGGTCAGGTTGTCGGTGTTGAAGGGGATGACGCCATGGTGGTTCGCGGGCGGGAGAACGCGGAACTCAATGGCCTCGACAATGTCACCTTCCACGGTGCCAACCTGCAGGGTGATTTTACCTCTGAGCCCTGGGCGGCCGAAGGCTTTGACAAGATTCTCATTGATCCGCCCCGTTCTGGTGCAGAAGAGGTCTGTGAGTATCTGACCGCCTTTGGCGCCAACCGCATTGTCTATGTCTCCTGTAATCCTGCCACCCTGGCGCGGGATGCCGGAGTGATGGTCAGCAAGGGCTACCGTCTGGTCCGTGCCGGTGTGATGGACATGTTCCCCCATACCACCCATGTGGAATCCATCGCGCTGTTTGAGCGCGACGTAAAGTAGAACTCCGTCATCTGCTGGTCAGGGATGACCGGATAAAGCAAAGAGCTGATTGCCGCCGAGTCTCTTGCGGGATGGCGCGGGCGGGGGTCAGGCTCTCCGAACAGGTACAACAAGAACGGCATGGTAAAAGTTCGCGAAGATTACGTAGTTAACCAGGATGGTGAACTCGACATTGAGCGCTGGGTTCACCAGATTGCCTCTCAGACTCACCTTGAGGATGTTGTGCAGCTTCGTCGTGCCTGCGAAAAGGCTGCCGAGATTGATCTCAAGGCGGTGCAGGACGACCGGGTGTGGGCGCCGGGAGCCAGCAGCTTCCGCACCGGCATCGATATGGCCCAGGTACTGGTCGAACTTCACCTTGATCAGGCAAGCCTGGTTGCGGCCATCCTCTACCGGGCGGTACGGGAAGAACGGGTAGCGCTCAAGGAAATCCGTGATGAGTTTGGTGACGAGGTTGCCAACCTGATTGATGGTGTCCAGCAGATGGCTGCCATCTCATCCATACATCACCCGTTAAAGGGCAATGTGCTGGGTCAGAGCGAGGGGCAACTCGACAACGTCCGCAAGATGCTGGTCACCATGATTGACGACGTCCGGGTGGCGCTGATCAAGCTGGCAGAACGCACCTGTGCCATTCGCGCGGTGAAGGATGTGTCGCCGGAAAAACGGATGCGTGTGGCGAGGGAAGTGTTCGACATCTACGCACCGCTGGCACACCGTCTGGGCATCGGTCACATCAAGTGGGAGCTGGAAGATCTGTCGTTCCGTTACCTGCATGAATCCGCCTACAAGAAAATCGCCAAGCTGCTGGATGAAAAGCGGCTGGCCCGGGACAGTTTCATCGACCGGGTGCTGGACAGTCTGCAGAGCGAGCTGAAGACGTGCGGCATTGAGGGTGAACTCTCTGGTCGGGCCAAGCATATCTACAGTATCTGGCGGAAGATGCGCCGGAAGGGCATCGATTTCTCCCAGGTTTATGATGTACGTGCGGTTCGCATTCTCGTGCCCGAGGTCAGGGACTGTTACGCCGCTCTGGGGATTGTGCACAGCCTGTGGCGGCACATTCCCAACGAATTCGACGACTACATCGCCAACCCCAAGGAAAACGGGTATCAGTCCTTGCACACGGCGGTCGTGGGGCCGGAAGGCAAGGTCATGGAGGTCCAGATCCGGACTCATCAGATGCATGAGGAAGCGGAACTGGGGGTTTGTGCCCACTGGTTGTACAAGGGCACGGATAACAGCAACAAGTCTTCCGGTTATGAAGCCAAAATCAACTGGCTGCGCCAGGTACTTGACTGGCAGGAAGACCTGGGGGATCTGTCTGGTCTGGCTGACCACCTGAAAACCGATGTCGCCTCGGATCGGGTGTATGTTTTTACCCCGGAAGGGCATGTGGTCGATCTGCCTCAGGGCGCCACCCCGGTGGACTTTGCTTACCGGGTTCATACCGAAGTCGGCCACGCCTGTCGCGGTGCGCGGGTTAACGGGCGCATTGTTCCGCTGACATACCCGCTCAAGACCGGGGAGCAGGTCTTTATCCTCACGTCCAATAATCCGGCACCGAGCCGCGACTGGCTGAACCCCAGTCTGGGTTATATCCAGACCTCACGGGCGCGGGCCAAGGTGGGGCACTGGTTCAAACTGCAGGACCATGACCGCAATGTGATTGACGGTCGCGCCATCCTGGAAGACGAATTCCGCCGCCTGTCGATTCACGATGTTGAGCTCAATGAGCTCGCGCGCAAGGTGAATTACCACTCGGCCGAGGACATGTTTGCGGCGGTCGGTGCCGGCGATCTGCGACCGACCCACGTGGCGAATGTTGCTCAGCAGATGATTGAGCCCCGTAACCAGCAGCTCAATCTGAAACTGGTTCGTAACCGCAAAAAGACTTACGACACCGATTCTGACATCCAGATTCAGGGCGTTGGCAAGCTCAAGACCCAGGTGGCCAAGTGTTGCAAGCCGCTGCCGGGGGACCCGATTGGTGGCTACATTACGGTCGGACGTGGCGTAACGGTGCACCGGCAGGATTGCCTGACCTTTCTCAACCTGAGGGAGTACGAGCCCAACCGGATCATTGAGGTGAGCTGGGGCGCAAGTCCGGAGGCGGTCTACCCGGTTGAAATCGAGATCGATGCCTATGACCGGACCGGACTGCTGCGGGACATTACCCTGGTGCTGAGCTCCTCGAAGACCAACGTGCTGGCGCTTCACACGGCATCCAACACGGATGACAATACCGCCACCATGTCGGTGACCGTTGAAATCAGCAGTCTGGAGCAGTTGGCCCGGTTGCTGGCCCAGATTCGTAACCTGCCCAACATAGCGGACGTCAGACGGAAACGCGGATGAGCTACAGCCTTGAAGACCTGAAATTCCTGATGGCCCGGCTGCGCAAGCCGGACACCGGCTGCCCCTGGGACCTGAAACAGACCTTCGACAGCATCGTGCCCCACACGCTTGAAGAAGCCTATGAGGTGGCCGATGCCATCGAACGGAAAGACTATGGCGATATCAGGGATGAACTGGGCGACCTGCTGTTCCAGGTCATTTTTTACAGTCAGCTGGGGGCGGAAGAGGGGCGTTTTGAGTTTGCGGATGTGGTGGATGGCATTGTTCGAAAACTGTTGCGCAGGCATCCCCATGTGTTTCCCGATGGAACGCTCGAAAGCGAAGTCGATCCGGACAACCGGCCCGGCGATGATGAAATCCGTGCCAGCTGGGAAAGGATCAAGGCGGAAGAGCGGGCGCTTGCTCCAAAACAGAGCAGCGCTGCACTGTCAGCAAGCCGTCTGGACGGTATTGCCCGTACGCTTCCGGCCATGGCGCGGGCCGAAAAACTCCAGCGTCGCGCGGCGAATCACGGCTTTGACTGGCCGGATATCGGGCCCGTGTTCGACAAGCTCCACGAGGAAATTGACGAGCTGAAAGAGGCCTGGAGCAACAGTCTGTCGGGAGCGGGCCCGGAGGATGCTGTTGAGGATGAGCTGGGGGATCTGCTGTTCGTGTGTGTCAACCTGGCACGTTTCATGAAAGTTGTCCCCGAGAAAGCTCTTCACCGAACCAACCACAAGTTCGAGGCCCGTTTCCGTGCCATCGAGTCGCACCTGGAACAGCAGGGCCGCGATATGGATTCGGAATCTCTCGAAGCCCTTGATCAGATTTGGCAGGCGGTGAAGGGGGTTGAAAAACGCCGCTAGTCCGTCTGTGGGTAGGAGCGATCCGTCGGCTTTGGCAACACGTTGAAACACAACGTGTGCCGATAGGTACAATCCGTAGTCAATTACCCGCGCTGTAAGTAACGGCTTCGTCTACACTTTGGATATCGGGTGCACCGTTCAGGTGCGGCGTATCCGGGCCAAGAGGATGCAGGAGTTACGGCACTATGAAGATAAAAGATCTGGTCAATTATTGGGACAAGCATGCTCGGGGACGACTGACCCGGGATGCCTATTTCCTGGCGCTTTCGGATCAACACCACAAACAACTGGAAAAACTCTCTGCGCTTTATCCGATGAAATCCCCCCAGGACCTGCTACGGGACCTGATATCGGCTGCGCTGGATGAGATGGAAACCAGTTTCCCGTATGTGCAGGGAACAAAAGTGGTGGCATTCGATGAAGATGGCTTCGAGATCTACGAAGATCAGGGACTGACGCCAAAATTTGTCAGCCTTAGCCAGAAGCACATCCAGCGCCTGAAAGCCCGGCAACTGGAATCAGTCGCCTGAACGGATAACGGCATATCAAGCCAGACTCGCTGGCCGGACAGGACTCAGAGCCTGCCGGTTGGCGTCATTCGTTGGCGCGTCTTCCCGCGCTCGCTTGATTTTCTTTCTCTTCCGCGCTTCGCCCGACGGCGACCGGCTGTCCCGGCACCGCCAGATCCGTTACGCCTTGATCACTTATCCCTGTTGGCCAGCTTGTCTCTGAGCGGCGTCTGTCGCACCAGGTCATCGAGCGCTGCGGAAATCATGTCGTTGAGAATGTCCGATTCACTACGATTCGGGTAGAGCTCCGCCAAAGCGGCGATTCGTGCGGCATCTTCCAGAGGCAGACGCAGATTGTAATCGTGGCTCCGCTCGACCGCTTCCGGCTTGGATTCCCAGTGCTTGGGCAGTTCGGTTACTTTCATGAATACTCCTTGCGACCACTGTCGTTAACCGTTATTAGTATCGGTATAACCTTGAGGCCACGTCAATTTTAAAAGGATGTCGCTGTGACTGAGCTGCACCCAGATCTGAGAGAAAATGTCCGTCTGCTGGGAGAGTTGCTGGGAGAGAGTATACGCCAGTATCCCGGTCAGGAAGTCTACGAACTGATTGAATCCATCCGTGCCGCCGCCAAGGCGGATCGACGCCAGGAGAGTGGTTCGGATCAGCGGCTGATTCGCCTGCTCAGTGAGCTTGGCGACCACCAGTTGCTACCGGTGACCAGGGCGTTCAACCAGTTTCTCAACCTCGCCAATCTGGCCGAGCAGTACCACGGTATCCGGCGCAATCGTGGACATTACTCGGATCTTGCCGTGGAATCGCTGGGGGAGGTGTTCGAGCGTCTGAAACATCAGGGCGTTGATCCGGCGGAGTTGCACCAGAGGGTCTCTGACCTGCGCATCGAGTTCGTCCTGACGGCTCACCCGACCGAAGTGGCGCGCCGTACGCTGATCATGAAATACGATGAAATCTCTGCCTGTCTGGGCGCACTGGACCACAGCGACCTGTTGCCCAGTGAACGGGATGACATCATTGAGCGATTGCGCCAGCTGGTGGCTGAAGCCTGGAACACAGACGAAATCCGCCACCATCGCCCGACCGCAGTGGATGAGGCGAAGTGGGGGTTTGCGGTGATCGAAAACAGCCTTTGGGAAGCCCTGCCAAAATTCTTGCGCAGTCTGGACCGTTCGCTGTTGTCCGCGACCGGGCAGGGGCTGCCACTGGACGCCAGCCCGATCCGGATTGCCTCGTGGATGGGAGGGGATCGGGACGGTAACCCGAACGTCACCCACAAAGTCAGCGAGCAGGTGTTTCTGCTGGGGCGGTGGATGGCGGCGGACCTCTATCTTCGGGACATCAAGGCGTTGCGGGCAGAGCTTTCCATGGGCGACGCCAGCGAAGAGCTTCGTGCCGTTGCCGGTGACAGCCGTGAACCCTACCGGCAGGTGCTGGCGGAATTACGCGATCGCCTGAAAAAAACCCGTGACTGGGCCGAAGCCCGCATCAACGGTCAGCCTGTTGATGCCGAAGGCATCCTGTTTCAGAACCATGACCTGACCGCGCCGCTGGAGCTCTGTTATCGCTCCCTGCTGTCCTGTGGTCTGGATACCATCGCCAACGGCCCGTTGCTGGACACCATTCGCCGGGCCCATACCCTGGGCTTGCCACTGGTTCGGCTCGATATTCGCCAGGAAGCCAGTCGCCATGCTGAGGCGGTGGCCGAAATGGTGGACTACCTCGGCCTCGGGGACTATCTGTCCTGGAGTGAGGACGAACGTCAGGCCTTTCTGCTGCGTGAACTCCAGAGCCGACGGCCGTTGGTGCCGCGGCATTGGCAGCCCTCGGAGGCGGTTCGGGAGGTGCTGGATACCTGCGAAGTGGTGGCGCAGCAGACCCCGGAAGCGCTCGGCTCCTATGTCATTTCCATGGCCAGCACGCCCTCGGATGTGCTGAACGTCATCCTGCTGTTGCGTGAGGCCGGTATGACCGACCCCATGCGGGTCGTGCCTCTGTTCGAGACACTGGATGACCTCAGTGGTGCGCCGGACAGTATGTCCGCGCTGTTTGCCATCGACTGGTACCGCAATTACTGCCAGGACCGCCAGGAAGTGATGATCGGTTACTCCGATTCCGCCAAGGATGCGGGTCAGATGATGGCCGCCTGGGCACAGTACCAGGCTCAGGAACGGTTGACCGAGGTCGCCGGGCAGTTTGGTGTTCATCTGACCCTGTTCCATGGCCGTGGTGGTACCGTTGGTCGGGGCGGTGGGCCGGCCAACCGGGCAATTTTGTCCCAGCCCCCCGGTTCGGTGAATGGCAGTTTCCGTATCACCGAACAGGGGGAAATGATCCGTTTCAAATTCGGGTTGCCGCGATTGGCGGAGCAAAGCTTGACGCTCTACACCACGGCCGTCGTCGAGGCGACTCTGGCGCCACCGCCTGCGGCGCAACCGGAGTGGCGGGAGGCAATGGACTGGCTGACCTGTCGCTCGCTGAAAGCTTACCGTGATGTGGTGAGGGAAAATCCTGATTTTGTGCCCTATTTTCGCCAGGCCACTCCCGAGCAGGCGCTGGGTAAGCTTGCCCTCGGCAGCCGTCCGGCGCGGCGTAAGGCCACGGGCGGAGTGGAAAGCCTGAGGGCGATTCCCTGGATATTTGCCTGGACTCAGATGCGGTTGATGCTGCCGAGCTGGCTGGGCAGTGATGTGGCGCTGGAAGACGCGGCCGAGTCCGGCCTTTTGCCAAGGCTTCGGGAAATGATGGTGCAGTGGCCATTTTTCAAGACCTACATCGATATGCTTGAAATGGTGCTGGCGAAGGCCGATCTGCGCATTGCCGAGTATTACGAACAGACCCTGGTGGAAGAGCCGCTGCGGGTGCTGGGGGCGGATCTGCGCGAGCGTCTGGCCGTCTGTATCCGTCAGGTGAAGGCGCTCAAGCAGGAAGACGAACTGTTGGCCGGTGCCCCGGTCTTCGCGCAGTCCATGAAGGTCCGCAACCCTTACACGGATCCGCTGCATTATCTGCAGGCCGAGTTCCTGCGCCGCGATCGCGAGAGCGAGGCTCGGGGCGAACAGGTATCGGAAACCGTTGAGCAGGCTCTGAAGGTTACGATGGCGGGGATTGCCGCCGGAATGAGAAACACCGGCTAGACAGGGAGGTTGTCACTGGTACTATCCGAGGCAACCCAGCCAATCTTTGAACAGGAGATAGCCTTTGGCACTGGCTCCACGATTGCAGCAGTTTTTCAATCACAAGGGAATCGCCTACACCGAGCTGCCTCTGGAGCCGGTGTCTGGCTTTGATGCGGCGGTGATTGCCTGTGGTGAGCCTCAGAGCGCGATTCTTCGGGCGACCTTGCTGATCGATATGCAGGGTGCCCTGATGGTGGTTCATACCTTTAACACGACCCTCGATCTGAATGCGGTAAACCAGCTGACGGGGCGCCGTTTGCAGCCGTTGACGGCGCGTCAGGCTGATCGTCTGTTTGGCGACTGTGATCCGGGTTTCCATCCTGCCGTCGGTGGCGCCTACGAGGTGCCGGTGCTGGTGGATAGTGCGATCGAGGACCTGGATCGGGCCGTCATCGCCAGTGGTACCGATCGAGCGCTGGTGCGCCTTGACGGGCGGAGCCTCCGCCTGGCATTGGCCGGCTCTCGCAAGGGCAATGTCGTGATCCGGGGGCAGGCCGGGGGAGAGCGTCCTGCGTTGACGCTCGACCAGGTAGCCGAACAATTGCAGAAACTGTACCGGTTGCCGCCGATGCCAGCGCTTGCGTTGCGCATCCTGAAATTAACCTCGAATCCGGAGGCGACAGCGCGGGAACTGGCCGAACTGATTGAATTTGATCCCAGCCTGACGGCGCAGATCCTGCGCTATGCCCGGTCCGCTTTATTCAATTACCAGGGGCAGATCCAGTCGGTCCAGGAGGCCGTGACCCGGGTTCTGGGGTTTGACCGGGTGGCGCATGTGGCTCTCGGTATTGCCTCAGTGAGGGCGTTTGACGTGCCTCGCAAGGGCATGTTGGGCATGGACGAATTCTGGCGGCACTCGCTTTATGCCGCCTTTCTGACCCAGAATATGGCCGCGATGACCGGTGCCGACAAGGGGCTGGCCTACCTGTGCGGGTTGCTGCACAACTTTGGTCTGCTGTTGATCGGACACCTGTTTCCACAAGAGTTTGAGGAGCTGAACAGCCTGCGGGAGGCGAATCCGGAGGTGAGTATGCGCTCACTGGAACAGCAGGTGTTTGGGGGTGGCCAGGGTAATGACGTGCTGGAGGTGGGCCACGGAGCGATTGGCGGAATCCTGCACCGGCTCTGGCAGTTGCCTGATGCGGTGGTCAAGTCGGCAGGTGTTCATCAGCAGCTCGATTACCGTGGTGAGCACGAAAACTATGTCTTGATGGTTCAGCTGGCCAACGCCTTGCTTAAGGAAAAAGGTGTCGGTGACGAATTCAACCCGGACGATATTGAGATTCTGGCCCAGCGCCTGGGGTTGACCGCTGACAAGGTGGAGCAACTGAAGGAGCAGATGGAGCGGGTTGCCAGCGATATCGACGATCTGGCCCGTTCCCTATCAGCCTGACCGGTTCATTTCCGGGCTTTCCAGACTGCTGTCGAAGCGGCTATTCCGGGGGATTCCGGCCGCTTCGAGCCTACTACCCTGTGCGCTCGAAGGGCATGCTACTGAGGTGCACTTTCTCAAACCCCTCTGACTTCGTATAATGCCCGCTCGATTTTTGCGTGAGTCCGCCAAGAAGCTGTCGCAAAGCGCCACCGTTTTGCAACAGCTTTTTCAATATAATCATAGAAATGGGAGCACAACGTTATGCGAGTGATCATGTTAGGCGCACCCGGCGCCGGTAAGGGTACCCAGGCCCAGTTCATTACCGAACGCTTCGGTATTCCCCAGATTTCCACCGGTGACATGCTGCGCGCAGCGGTCAAGGCCGAAAGTGAGCTTGGCCTGCAGGTCAAGGAAATCATGGCGACCGGTGGCCTGGTTTCTGATGACATCATCATTGGCCTGATTGAGGAGCGCGTTAAGCAGGACGACTGCGAAAACGGCTTCCTGCTGGATGGCTTCCCGCGCACCATTCCCCAGGCCGAAGCCCTGAAAGACCAGGGTATCGGCATCGACTACGTGGTTGAGATCGCTGTAGACGATGAAGAGATTGTGGGTCGTCTGTCTGGCCGTCGGGTTCACGAAGGCAGTGGCCGTACCTACCACATCAAGTTCGATCCCCCCAAGGTTGAGGGCAAGGACGATGAGACTGGTGAGCCGCTGATCCAGCGTGAAGACGACAAGGAAGCGACCATCCGCAAGCGTCTGGAAATCTATCACCAGCAGACTGCGCCTCTGGTTGGCTACTATCAGGATTGGGCGACCAAGGATGCCGCTGCCGCTCCCCAGTATGTGCGGGTTGAAGGCGTTGGCTCCCTGGATGACATCCGCAGCCAGATTTTCGAGTTGCTGAAGTAAGCCTGGTGCGCTCACAGCTAACATTGCTGGCGCTGGATACGTCCTCTGAGGGGTGTTCTGCCGCCTTGCTGGTGAATGGACAGATCCACGAGCGATTCGAGGTGGCTCCCCGCGGTCATACCCGGCTGCTGATGCCTATGGTCCGGGAGCTCCTTGCCGGTCAGGGGCTGGTGCCGGGTGATCTGGATGCGCTCGCATTCGCCTGTGGGCCTGGCTCGTTCACCGGCTTGCGCATTGCCACCGGTGTTATCCAGGGCCTGGCTTTCGGACTGGAGATCCCGGTAGTTCCGGTGTCGTCTCTGGCGACCGTAGCCGCTGAAGTGTGCGGTTCGTCAGAGTGCAGTGAAGGTGATGGTGTTGCCGTCGCCTTTGACGCCCGGATGGGGGAAGTTTACTGGGGCTGCTTCAACAACCGAAACGGGGTCCCGGTGGCGGCAGCTGAAGAGTGTGTTTGCGCGCCAGAGTTGGTCGCGCTGCCTGAAGGGACTTCCCGCTGGCTGGCGGTGGGCTCAGGCTGGGGCTATCGTGAGCAGATGCCGGAGGCGGTGACCGCCGCCGTCGGTTCCTGTGAAAGCTCCGGAGTCCCCAGGGCCCGTTACGTCGCCGTACTGGCCGAGCAGATATTTCGTGCTGGCGGTGGCGTACCTGCGGAACAGGCCCAGCCGGTCTACCTGCGTAACACGGTCACCTGGCAAAAGCTGCCTGGCCGCCAGTAAACCTAATTCTTCACCCAGTCGCGGAATCGTACGCCATGGATTTGTGGCACATCATTGTCTTGTCGATCATTCAGGGGCTGACCGAGTTCCTGCCAATCAGCAGCTCTGCCCATCTGATCCTCCCGTCCCAGCTCCTTGGCTGGCCTGACCAGGGGCTGGCATTCGATGTCGCGGTTCATGTTGGGACCCTGACGGCGGTCGCTTGGTATTTCCGCAAGGACGTTCTGCGGCTTACAACCGCCTGGGTGGGTGATACCGCCCACCGTCGTCTCAGTCCGGACAGCCGGCTGGCGTGGGCGATCATTGCCGCTACGATACCCGCGGGGCTGGCGGGATTGCTGCTCGACGACCTGATCGAGGCCCATCTCCGGTCCGGGCTGGTGATTGCCGCCTCCACCATCGGCTTTGGTCTGGTGCTGTGGTGGTCGGATGCGGTTGGGCGCCAGCAGCGGGGCTTGCCTGGTCTGACCATGAAGGATGCGGTGGTGATTGGATTGGCTCAGGCCCTGGCGCTGATTCCGGGCACTTCACGATCTGGTATCACGATGACGGCCGCACTGTTTCTTGGTTTTGGCCGCGAAGCAGCCGCACGTTTTTCGTTCCTGTTGTCCATTCCTCTCATTGCTGCAGCCGGCCTGCTGAAAACGCTCGATCTGCTTGAGCAGGGTGAGGCGGCTGACTGGCGATCCATTATTCTGGGAACCAGCCTGTCGTTTGTGTTTGCACTGCTGTGCATACACCTGTTTCTGAAGTTTCTTGAGCGTATCGGCTTGATGCCTTACGTGATCTATCGGCTGGGGTTAGGTGCTCTGCTGGTCCTGCTATTGTGGTGATTGGGTAGCGATTGGTTAAAAAGTGAACGTAACCTATGTTGTTTCCACTTTTCCACAGGTACTATTCCAACGTTGGTTTATTTCTCTTCAGCGGTATTCGGAACGACAGCAATGATTAATGGCATCGGCTCTAATGGCGGCTATCCCCTGCAAAATGGCAGTGGGGTTGTGCGTGAGCGTTCCGATGGTGCCCGCAACCCAGCCGCCAGTCCGGAAAAAACACCGTCTGATGTCGAGCAAACCCTGGCTCGAGCCCCGTCCGATAACGGTACCGAGGATTTCCGCCGCCCGGAGAGCCTCAGTGATCGAGAGCTGCAACGTCGGGTAGAAGCACGTCAGGCCGCAGCCGATGTCCGGCTCGAGCGGTTCAGTGGCGATGAGCTGCCCTTATCAACGGCCCGTGCCTTGTCCACCTTCTCGGCGGTGGCGTCTCAGGGCAGTGGTCATGACACCGAACTGGCCGGTATCGACATCCGTATCTGATGACTTCCCCCCAACGTTCCTCAGCACTGGCCGTCGCCTGCAGTGCGCTCGGTGACCGTGCCGGCGCCCAGGCGCTGGCAGAACGCCTGGCCCTACCATTTATCGGGACGGTCAAACCCCGGCAAGTGTGTGACTACGAGCTGTTGCTGTTTTCCGACGAGCAGGGGCTGGCCCTGCAGGCAACCGGAAAGGGCGCGCCAGGGCCGGTAAGGGTCGACTTCAGTGGTGGCAAGGCGGGTTATCGCCGAGAGCATGGCGGTGGTACCGGGCAAATGGTGGCGCGGGCCGTTGGCCTGCAAAAGACCCGGGCAAAGCTGCACGTGCTGGATGCCACTGCCGGGCTTGGACAGGATGCCTTTGTACTTGCTGGACTGGGCTGCACGCTGACGCTGTTTGAACGTTCTCCGATAATTCATGCGCTGCTGGCGGATGGTCTGGCACGGGGGCTTCTGAATCCGGCCATCTCCGACATTGTGGCGCGGATGACGCTGCATGAGGGGAGCAGCATCGACTGGCTGGCGAATGCCGGCACGGACGTGGCCGATGTCATATACCTTGATCCGATGTTCCCGCACCGGGACAAGTCGGCGGCGGTCAAAAAGGAAATGCAGCTGTTCCGTCCGGTGGTGGGGGATGACGATGATGCGCCGGCATTGCTGGCGGCGGCGCTGAACGCCGCGACCTACCGGGTTGTGGTTAAACGGTCCCGCAAGGCCCCTGCGATCGAGGGACCGGAACCGGCTGCCCGAATTGAAGGCAAGAGCAGCCGTTACGACATCTATTCCATTCGGGCCCTGCCGAACAGCTGACCGGCAGGTGAACGCCTGAGCTCAGTCAGGCGCCGCGCATCACTTCTCTTGCCCCTCAGAGGCTCTCAGGCTCCCAGCATGGTGACCTGCTGTAAGGCCTGGCGCTTCTCCACGTTCAGAACCAGCCGGGCATCTTCGGCCACTTCATCCAGCGCATCGGTATAACAGAGCTGGCCATCCTCGTCGGCGCTCAACACACCGTTTTTCTGCAGGTTGGCGATGAAGTTGCGGAACAGGCTTTTGTCGAAGAACTCCGGTGCGTTAAGGCCGAACAGGATCGACATGCGTTCGGCCATCATGGTGCTCTGTTCTTCCAGTTCGGCAGCGCTGATCTTGCCGGAACCGTTCTTGCGCAGAATGGCCAGAGCGATATGGTAGCGCTCGAGGGTCTGAATCACGAAGCGTGACAGGCTGCGCAGGCGCACGGTGGCATCGGTGCCTTCCTGTGGTCGGCAAATGCGGTCGCCGTCGGTGCGCAGCAGCTTGCTCTCCACCAGTACATCGATCCAGCGGTCGATAATGCTCTCGGCCTCATCAGCCGAATACTTCAGGAACAGCTCAGACTGCAAGTAGGGATAGGCAACGCTGCACAGAAACACCGCCTTGTCCCGTGTCAGGGACTCATTGTTCTCGAACAGGCAGGCGATCAGCGCCGGGATCGCGAACAGGTGCTGGATATTGTTGCGGTAGTAGGTCATCAGAATGGCGTTGCTGCCCTCCAGACCGATGATATCGCCGAGCTTTTGAGGCTGTCGGGTGACCAGCCCCATACCTTCACAGTACGTCAGCCAGTCTTTGCCGTTGCCTTCGGGCAGGGTCATGGTTTCTGAGTAGGGGAGGGCCTTAAGCAACGAAGCGAAGTGGTCCATCATGCCCACCAGCTGACGCTCATCCATGGCCAGCCGCTCGGTGCTCAGTAGCACGGTGGCGGTCATGTTGATCGGGTTAACCGCCACTGAACCGTTGATGCGGGTAGCGACCTGGGTTGCCAGATCCTCCACGGCGGTGTTCAGCCAGGGTGGGCGGTATTCGTTGTCATAGGCTTCCTTGCGCCAGCTCGGGTGGCAGTTGTCGAGCACGTTGGACAGGTGGATGGCCTCACCGAAGTTGACCGAGACACGCCCAAAGGAGTTGGTCAGTTTGCGCATGGTTCTGGCCAGACCAAGCACGCTTTCTTTCTGCTTTTTCTTGCCGCGCAGTTCGCCCAGGTAGGAACGCCCTTCCATGACTTTCTCGTAGCCGATGTACACCGGCACAAACACGATGGGCTTGCGGTGATCTCTCAGGAAGCTGCGAATGGTCATCGCCAGCATCCCGGGGCGTGGCTGGAGCATACGTCCGGTGCGGCTGCGGCCACCTTCGACAAAGTATTCGACGGAGTAGCCACGGGTGAACATGACGTGCATATACTCGTTGAATACCGTGCTGTAGAGGGGGTTGTCGCGGAAGCTCCGGCGCATGAAGAAGGCGCCGCCCCGGCGCAGGATCGGTCCCACCACGGGCATGTTCAGGTTGATGCCGGCCGCGATGTGCGGAGGAACCAGACCGTTCTTGTAAAGCACGTAGGAGAGCAGCAGATAGTCGATGTGGGAACGGTGACAGGGGACATACACGACGGCATTGTCCTGAGCGACGTCCTTGACCACTTGGATGTTGTTGATGGAGAGGCCGTTGTAGATCCGGTTCCACAGCCAGCTCAGGACGACTTCCAGGAACCGGATGGTCACGATGGACATGCTGGCGGCAATCTCATCGGCGTACTTGCGGGCCTTGGCGCGGACTTTTTCTGGCGGGATATCGTCCTTGCGCGCCGTTTCCCGAATGGCTTCCTTGACCGCCTGGGTGCGTACAAGCCCCTGTACCAGTGTGCGGCGGTGAGAGAGGTCCGGGCCGAGGACCGCCTGGCGGACGCGACGGAAATGGGTTCTCAGGATGCGGGCCAGTTTGCGAGTGGCGCGTTCTTCATTGTCCCGATATTCAGAGACCACCTGTTGCAGCAACACCGGCTTGTTGAACTGGACGTAGGTATTGCGGCCATGAACCAAAATGATCAGCAGCTTCTGCAGGCGGCCAGCCACTGACCAGGTGTCGGACAGCAGCAGTTTGACCAGGGATTTTTCTTTGTCCGGGGAGCGTCCCCAGAACAGGGATACAGGCACAATCTGAACATCCCCTTGTTCATGGTCAATCCCGTAACGAATGAGGTCGTGAACCAGAGGGGTCAGTTTCGGGGTCTGGCGGCGGCTGAACAGGCCGCCGACCCGGCGGTAAAGAAAGAAGAACGATTGTCTCGGGCCATTGTCGACCGGCAGCGGGGCTTCCGCGCCGGGAAGTCCCGCCCGCCGTACCTCCTGTTCTAACACCAGGCGACTGGACAGGGAGCTGTACTGCAGGACGTAGCAGACCGGCTTGTCGGGATCCAGGCCCAGCTCTTCCCGGGTTGCACCGCTGACATCGGTTCGGACCCATAGAAACAGGATTTTCCGAAACATTGTCAGGAACAGGCCCCAAAAGTTCGGGAAGAGATGCATATGTGGAGACTCCGGTTCGTAAAAGTGTCGCTAAGTGTACTTGCTGGAAGCGCCGTCGCAAAGACCGACACCGGCTTATGGCCCGGCCGGGTGGTGTGGTACATTTTCAGTCCTGCTAACAGAAGGAGCAAGCTATGCCTCAATGGCTTCCAGGCTGGATTGATACCCCGCCGCAGCCCGACGATGCTGTGTTGGCCATCTCCAATGGCGTTATCCTGAAACCGGGCGATGACTGGCTGATGCCCTGGTCAGCTGCTCGCTCCGCCGTCGCTCAGGGACAGGAGCCGGTTTACGTCGGCCGCTGGGGCGAGCGTGCCGTGTATGTTTGCGGTCTGGAGCCGGACCAGCTGGCTGGCGCCGTGCAATCCATAACGCTGCGTGATGCCCTGATCTTTGGCGAGGATGTGCCCGCGGAGCTGCTGGGGCTGGCGCACCAGGTGCAGCAGTGGTGGCTGGACCACCGGTTTTGCGGCCGTTGCGGCACGCCGACCACCATTCACCCCCGCGAGCGGGCCCGTCGCTGTGATCCATGCAGTCTCTCCTGGTATCCACGGCTTTCGCCCTGCGTGATCGTCATGATCCGGCGCGGGGAGCGAATGCTGCTGGCCCGTTCATCGCGAGTGAAGAGGAATTTCTTCAGTCTGATTGCCGGTTTTGTAGAAGCGGGTGAATCCCTGGAGGAGGCGGTGCAGCGAGAAGTCCTTGAGGAGACGGGGCTCAAGGTGACCAATATCCGGTATTACGATTCTCAGCCCTGGCCGTTTCCCAGCCAGTTGATGCTCGGTTTCTTTGCTGACTACGCCGGTGGTGAACTGGTGTTGCAGGAAGATGAAATCGCCGAAGCGGATTGGTTCCTGCCTGATGAACTGCCGCCGGTACCGCCGGAGACGACCATTGCCGGTCGTCTGATTGAAGCCATGCAGCAGGAGATTCGCGGTTGAAGGCGCCTGCCGTTCTGGTTTTTGACTCCGGGGTGGGCGGGCTGAGCGTGGCCCGGTGTATCCATCACGCCTTGCCAGCGGTTCGTCTGATCTACTTGGCTGATAATGCCTGCTTCCCATACGGTGACCAGCCGGAGTCGGTGGTTATCGAACGCTGCTGCGGCCTCGTCGAGAAGGCTCTGGAGGCGTTTTCGGTGGATGCGGTTGTCGTCGCCTGCAATACCGCGAGCACGGTGGTGCTGCCTCGGTTGCGGGCGATGACGGACATCCCGGTGGTTGGTGTCGTGCCGGCAGTCAAACCGGCTGCGCAGCTGTCCCGCAACCGCAAAATAGGTCTGCTGGCCACGCCCGCCACGGTTCGGCGCCCCTATCTGCAGGGTCTGGTTGATGAGTTCGCTGCTGATTGTGCCGTCAGTCGGGTAGGGCATCCGGGGCTGGTGCGCTGGATTGAAGACTGGGTCGCCGGGCAAGCGTTACCCATGGCCGAGCTGGATGCTGCACTGGAGCCATTCCGCGCGGACGGGGTGGATACAGTGGTGCTTGGATGTACCCATTACCCGCTGATTGTGGAGGCGTTGAGGGCCGCCTTGCCGCAGGTTCGCCATTGGGTGGATTCGGGCGATGCCATTGCCCGCCGGACGGCTTTTCTACTGCATCAGGGCGGCTATTCACTGCCGCTGGGGAAGTCTGATGAAGCGATGATGCAAGCGGTGATGTTCAGCGGCGATGTTCCACCCGGGATTGAGTCATTCCTGGCGCAGTGGGGGCTTGCCCCCGCCCGCGTTCTGGCTCATTGGCCCGGGACAGCTGCAGAGGGCGTTACAGTAACCGTGTCAGCTTGAACATGGCAATGAACTCCAGGGCCGGCAAACTGCGACGATGGCAGCAATAGGTCTTGAACGACTGCCCACGAAAACGGGATTTGGTGAACTCCAGTCCCTTGAAGTTATACAGGAAGTTGCCGTGCTCGTAGAGCTTGTGCATCAAGCCTTTCAGCAGGCGGGCTTCCTGGGGTTCTGGTGTCTTGTCGAGGGAGAGCGGAATGAGACCGAGATCCAGATAAGGTACCCCTTCCTCCTTGAACACCTCCATGGCGTGAGCCATCAGGGTATAGAAGATGCCCTGACGGAAATTGGCATTGGCCCGGGAGATATTGGGGACGTAGGAAATGATCTGATTGTTGTGGTAGATCGGATCAAAGTAGATGAAACCAACGGCCTTGCCGCCCTGGTAAGCATAGAAGTGCCGTTCATTTTCCCGGTAATCCATCTGCATGGGACGGATCAGGAAGCGGATCTCGTTGCTCTTGCACTTGCGGGTACGGATCCAGGCCTCGGAAATTTCACGGGTATGGTCGTCACTGAAGCGTTCCTTGACCGTGATTCCCCCTTTTTCTGCCTGGTTCAGTGCCGTGCGCAGAATCTGCTTCTTCTTGCCGCTCAATGTCCAGCTGCCCAGGTCAATACGGGACTCGCTGCCAAACTGGGTGCCGAACAGACCGAAGCGGCGGTGCAGGAAATCAACGACCGGTTTTGAGACCTGAATATAACAGGCATTCGGATGCTGCAGGTGGAAGCGCTCCAGGATGAACTCGAAGTTTTCTGGCGCCGCGACCGGATCGGACAGGACAAACGTCATGCCCCACTTTTTCATGTAGCCGATGTAGCCAACACCGGGCAGGTCGAAGTAGGCCATTCCCGGTTGCAGGGTCGAAAACGATTGTGAGTGAACGCCGAACTTCTTCAGGTAGTCGATCCGTTCCGAAAAACTGAACGCGCCTTTAGTCACCAGGTCAAGGCGGTTGAGTGCAATGCTCTGATTCGTCATCTTACCTGCTCCCCATTTATCGATTGTTGTTTGGGCTTTCAGGGGTTAATTCTGGGCCTGTTTCTCGCCCAGGATGGACCAGTAACAGTTCATGTTGAGCAGCTTGAAGTGCTTCTTCTCAGTGACTTTCAGGCCCAGCCGCTGCATGTGTTCCGGGTAGTTGTAGATCTTGTGGAAGGCATTGTTGGCAAACAGCCAGAAGATAAAGACCGCAACATACCAGTAGGCCTTCTTGAACAGCCGTGCCACGAGGTTGCCATTGGGATAGGAAAAGTCGCCCACGACCACTCTGGCATCGGCTTTGCCCAGCCGAATCAGGTGTTCCAGAACGCTGACCATCATGTCTTCGTCAAAAACGTTGAGGAAGAAGTTGGCGACGACCATGTCGTACTGCTCGAACTCTGCGACTTTCATGATGTCGCTGTGGACCTGGCGGATGGCGAGTTGCGGGGCTTCCTTGGCGAGCGCATCGGAAAATTTGCGCAGCATGGTTTCAGACAGGTCGACGACGGTGACATCGGCACCCAGTTCAGCGGCGCGGATGGCATCACGGCCATGGCCAACGCCAGCGAACAGGATCCTGTCTCCGGGTTTGACGGTTTCCACATCCAGCATTGCGGTTTTGCAGTGATGAATGCTCTTGCCGCTGTAGAGGTTGCTCAGAAAATCGTATACGGGGCCAATGTACTTATATTTATCGCGCATGATCTCATACCGCCTGTCGGATTCTGCTTGCCTGCCGCCGTTGTTGTCATTGTTGGTGGTCACCGAAGTTCCACGGGTGGCGACAGGGGATGGTCCGAGCTTAGAGAAGAGGGCGGGCGAAATATGTGCAGTAGGCCGCATTTCCAGATACATAAAGTAACGTTCCGCTACGCTTTGCAAACTGGATCAATAAACGTAACCTGAGTGTCGGACAATCCGGTTATTGTTTTTGCTTTTAAGGTGCCGCAGGTCGCATTTTTGTGTGGGAATTGACCGTTTTAGGCGGTGCAACCAAGAGGAAGTGTGAGAGCATTCCTATAGTGTTAGAGACAAGTCTGTGAATGTAGGGGCGTGGGGGCGAGAATGATCAGATTGTTTCAGGTCCTGGGACTGGCCGCCATGGTGGGGTGGGGAGTTTTGCCCGCAGCGTTGGTCGCCCAGGAGTTGCAGGTCAATTACCTGGTGGTGGACTCCAAGGTTGGCCCTTTTCAGATTATTCAGGATGACCGCAGCAGTGGCGGTATCATCTCGGACATCGTTGATGAGATTTTTCGAGGGACGGGGTATACGGTCGAGCACCTGGTTCGCCCTGTCAACCGGTTAACCAGGGATGTTGCAGATCAGACCTACCCCAACTGGGTGGCTTTTGATGCCCCGGTCTGGCATTCGTTCGGCGATGAAGGGGAGTACGCCAGTGTACCGCTGTTTGAGACCCGTCACGTCATGCTCACCTGCAGAACCGACATTCCCAACCCGGTAGACAGTGTCCGCGATCTTGAAAGCCTTTCGATTGCCACCTTGCGTGGCTTCAAATACCTCCAGCTTGATGAGGCCGCCGCAAACGATATCATTCGGCCGGTGCCGGTGGATAATTTCAACGCGGGTCTGACTCTGGTCTCTCTTGGCCGGGTGGATGGGTTTGTTGAGATGCAATCCCGCTTACGGTTTCACCTCGGAGGGTTTGCCGGCGACACCCGTTGCATGCGAGAGGTGGATGTCAGTGCGGTGATTCCGAACTATTCGCTCTACCTGGCGATGGACCGGCGCATGCCGGAGCCGGTCAAGCAGCTGATCAACGATCGCCTGAGGTCGATGCGAAGTTCAGGGGATATCGACAGGATCTGGCGAATCTACATACCGGATCAGATTCCCTCAGAGATACAGGTCAAGACCGGCCACTGACAGCCCACATCCGTCTTTCGGCCGGTTCAGATGGCCGCCATCTGCAGGTGGGTCTGCTTGAGAGCTTGCTGGATGGCCTCGGGAGGTCGGGGTGGGCCATAGAAAAAGCCCTGAACCTGATGACAACCGAGTTTGCGAAGGTAGTGAAGCTGGGCGTCGGTCTCCACCCCTTCGGCGACAATGTCCAGTTTCAGGCCGTGGGCCATGGCGACGATGGCGTTTACGATGCAGGCTCCGTCGTCTCCGTTGCGAATGTCGCGAACAAACGACTGGTCCACCTTGAGGGTGTGAATTGGTAAGCGGTGCAGGTAATTCAGAGACGAATAGCCGGTACCAAAATCATCGATGGCAATGCGGACACCATGATCCGCCAGCTCGCGGAGTTTCTGGCTGATCTGATCGAGGTCGTTCATGATGACGTTTTCGGTGATCTCGATCTCCAGGTTTCCGGCGGGAAAATCGCAGGCCTGCAACTGCTGGATCAGGGTTTCCACAAACCGGGGATGCTCAACCTGGGACGGGGACAGGTTAACCGCCAGTCGCAAATCCTTGTGACCTGCCTTTATCCATTGGCCGACATCCTCACAGGCTTTGGCCATTACCCGTTCACTGAGATCCTCAATCAGCCGGGTTTCTTCCGCCAGAGGCAGGAAGTCACCAGGGTAGAGTAGGCCCCGATCAGGGTGTTGCCAGCGCACCAGGGCTTCAATGCCGACAATCTGCCCGGTCTGGGTACAGACCTGGGGCTGGTAGTAAACTCTGAGCTCATCGCGGTCAAGGGCCAGACGAAGGTCCCGCTCCAGACTCAGCCGGTTGGCGGAATCGATGCTCATGTTGTCACAGAAGAAACGGTAGTCGCCTTTGCCCCTGCCCTTGACGTGGTACATGGCAATGTCGGCGTTCTGGATCAGCTGGTCCATGGACTGGCCGGCTTCAGGGAACACCGCGATGCCGATGCTGATACCGACGAAGACTTCATGTTCGCCGAGCGTGAACGGGGTAGTCAGGGCGTCAATCAGTTTCTGGGCAATGTGTTTGGCGTCATCGTCGCCATGAATGGCCGGCAGCAGCAGGGTGAATTCATCGCCACCAAAACGGGACAGGGTGTCCCCCTTGCGCAGACAACCCTCCAGACGTCGGGTCACCGCCTGCAACAGGCGGTCGCCCATAGCATGCCCAAGGGTGTCATTGACCACCTTGAAACGGTCCAGATCGAGGAACATAACCGCCAGCTTCTGGTTGTTGCGGCGGGCATGGGTTATTGCCAGGTTGAGGCGGTCCTTAAACAGCGCCCGATTGGGCAACCGGGTCAGCAGGTCGTGGTAGGCCTGGAAATTGATGAAAGCCTCGGCTTCCTTACGCTCGGTTACGTCCCGGGCCGTGCCGTAGAATCTTGCCTTCTGGCCAGACATACGGTCGCTGCCATCCTTGATGTGGGGCCACGTATCGGGAGCGATCGGGAAGGCCGTTACCTCAAAGTGGCGGTTGGCCTTGCGACTGCCGCGGGTTTTCATCCGTAGTTCCAGGGTACGGGGATTATCCGACGAGACACTGGTGTCGAGAATGGCGTAGGTGCCGCGAGCCACGTCCTGGTCATCCAGAATGATGCTGAAATGCTGCCCGATCAGTTCAGCGGGCAGATAGCCCAGCAGGGTATTGACCTTGTTGTTGATAAAGCAGATTCGGCCATCCTGGTCGAGCATGAACACGATGTCAGGAGAGCTGTTGACGATATAGCGGTGCAGGGCTTCCGACTTCTTGAGCCGGGTCTGGACATCGGCATGGTCTCGCAGCAGGGATTGCTGGCCAAGCACGTTGCGCACGGTTTCCAGCAGCTCTTCCGGGTCAAACGGCTTCTTGATGTAATCCAGCGCGCCTCGCCGAAGTGCGCGGCTGACGGAGGTAAAGGCGCTCTCGCCACTGACCACGATGACGCCACACTCAGGCCGGGCCGAGGCGGCGTAGGACATGACATCGAACCCATCGATGCCGGGCATTCTCAAGTCCAGCATGGCCAGGTCGAAACTCTGTTCCTTGAGTGTCTGGCAGGCCACGTGTCCTCCCAGGGCTTCGGTGACCTGATAGCCGGCTTGCCGCAGCAGCGTGGCCAGGCTGGTTAACAGGCGCTGATCGTCGTCCACAACAAGAATTTCTGCGGGGCGGCCAGTCGCAGGATGCAGGTGCTGGAGGTCCATGGTCATCGTTGTACGCCCGTGCCTTTTATCAGGTTTGAGTGTCTTTTTGGTTCGCTGTCATGGGGAACAGAATACGGAACAGTGTTCCTGTCTCCCCGGTCTGACAGCTGATGATGCCCTCCATGTCATCAATTAGCTGTTTTACGATGCTCAGACCGAGCCCGCAGTGGCGTGAGCCCTTGCTTGACTGCACAGGTCTGAACAGTTGTTTCTGGACGTCATCCGGCAGGCCGGGTCCGTTGTCCTGAATGGCCAGCTCTACCCATGGGCGGCCATTCTGGAGCACTGGCGCTGAAGTCCGTAAAGTTACCCGCCCTCCTTGCGGCATTGCTTCGACGGCATTCTTGATCAGGTTGATCACCAGTTGCCGTATGGTACCCCGGGTGGCGGCAATCCACGTGGGACTGGCGCACAACTCCAGATCCAGAGTCAGTTTGCTGTCCTTGCACAGGGTCTCTTCAAAGAGCTCGGCCAGTGGCTTCAGCTCTTCGTTCAGTGATTTGAGCGACGGCTCCTCACGGGAATCGACCGCAGACTCGTGACCAATCTGGAGGAGCAGGTTGCCGGCTCGCTCCAGCTCATCACGAATGAGGTCCAGATCGCCCTGAACGTCCTTGTCTTCCATCTTCTGGCGCAACTGGTAAATGTATTGGCGAACGATGGTCAGCGGGTTGCTGACTTCGTGCACCTGACGCCGAAGATCAATCTGTCTGGCGGTCTGTGCGAGTTCGTCACCATGCGCCGGTGTTGATCGCCGCGCGAGGCTGTTCGCCAGTTCACGGGTATACAAGACGGCCAGCTCCGCGGCCGACTCCAGGGTGGTGTTGGAGCCAATCACCATGACGCCGACGACTGCGCCGTCTGTATGCACCGGTATGGCGTATAGAGAGCGTGTGCCCAGCAGGTTGAGCAATTGTCGGTCGAGCACGGTGGGCGGGGTGTCGCCCGCCAGGACCGGATCGGTGCTGGCCAGTGCTTTGGTCAACACGCTGTTGGCCGGGCTGGCCGCGACCACCATGGACGGCCGTTCGCCATGGCTGCAGGCCAGTAACGTCAAACCCTCAGGGCCGCATCCAAAGCTCAGGCAGGGCATGCCGGTGAGCAGTGTCAGGCTGGCGACTCCATGGCTGAGTGCTGTCTTTATATCGGCGTGGTCTGAGAGCGATAACGCTTCACTGGTCAGTGCCCGGCTGACCAGCGTGTGACGCAGTACCTGTTGTGCCGGGGCTGCGTTGTATTCTTGATCCAGCGGGATGCTGAGCGACCGGGCCAGGGTTTCGACTTCCCTGTCTATGCGGTGCCGGATTTCACGGGTCAGCTCCTCGCTCAGGTCAAAGACCCGCACCGCAGCGGCAATACCAGCCGCATCTGACTGGGCCAGGCGAGAGGCGAGATTGATCAGTTTGACCAGATGGCTGGCATCCTGGATGTCAGCCGGGGGGGCTGCCTGATATCGCATGGCATCGGCAGCAATCGGTCCCAACCGCCACGACAGGGTCAGAGCGGCGCTGATGTCGGCCTGCTGGTCGAGATACTGCTGCCTAAGCGTTTCATCCTCAGTCTTGATGGCGATCAGTTCGCCGATATTGTGCAGCATGCCGAGCAGGAAGGCTTCATCGGGGTCAGCGTAGCGAGTCAGAGTCGCCAGCGCGCGGGCGGTAAGGGCCGTCGTCAGGGAATGGCGCCAGAAATCACGTAATTGCCCCCACTGATCGGCCCCGAGATCGAACAGCAGTTGGCGCAGGGCGGCGGTCAGGATCAGAGTGCGGACGCAGTCGGTGCCGAGTCTGAGCAGGGCGTGTTCAATGGACCGGATCTCACCGGGGCGGCCATAGATGGCGGAATTGGCCAAGGCAAGCACGCGCACCATCAGACCCGTATCAGACGACACGATTTCACCGATCTGGCGATAGCTCTCGTCTTTGCGACAGGCTTCCAGCGCTCTTAACGTCACCTCCGGAAGACTGGGCAGTTGCAGATCCGGGGATGGAACTTGGTGGTGTCTGGTCACTATAGTCGCAGCCTGGTCATATACATACATCCGAATCGTGGCTGATCTTTTTCTTATGACGGGGTATTCATTTTTGTTATATGTTCACGAGCATAGACAATAAATTACATTTATTAAATATTTATTACCCATATTTCAGGTCCGATTTAGGTTAAATTGTGACCAAAGTATGATTTTGTAACCGTAAAATCTCGTCAATTCTTATCTGATCGGGCCAGTTTGGGCCTGTTCATACCTACCTCCCCCGAATACCTTCACGCTAAACTGTGTGCAAAGTGCATGGTTACGCCTGCACGCGCGGTGAGTGCATGAGCGATGCCTTCACGTTGCGCTGTTACGGACGACGCCTATCCGCCGCATTGAGTCATGATGGATCAACACAGAAACGTCAATCATCAGCGTCCTGAGTCAAAGCACGATTCGGGCCATCGTTCCCGGGCCGGTACCCGGCAGCCCCGTATTCTGGCCATTTCCAGTGGCAAGGGCGGTGTAGGCAAAACGTCGATTTCGCTGAACCTCGCCCTGACGCTTGCCCGGGACGGGTATCGTGTGTTGCTGCTGGATGGGGATACCGATCTGGCCAATGTGAGCATCATGCTGGGCCAGTACCCGGAACGGAATCTCGCCCAGGTGGTCGCAGGGGAGTGTGAGCTGGCGGATGTCATCATGTCAGCACCCCATGGCCTGGATATCGTGCCTGGAGCTTCCGGTGTCCAGGGCTGTATGGATCTGGGCAATGCAGACAGCATGGTGCTGCTTAAGTCGCTGGCGCAACTCGAGCGCCAGTACGATTACGTGCTGATCGATACTGCTGCGGGCCTGCAGCCGGTGGGGCTGCACATGATTGCGGCTGCTGCCATGGCTTGCATCGTGGTGACGCCCGATCCCACCTCCCTCACGGATGCCTTTTCCCTGATCAAGGTCCTGCAGCGTCGGGGGTACCGTCGGACCCCGAGCGTGGTGGTGAATATGGCCCGGGGTGCAAGCCAGGCGCAATCGGTTTTCCAGCGGTTGGACAGCGCGGCCCAGCGTCATCTGGGCACGCGTCTGCATTACCTCGGCGCGGTTTGGCGTGATGAAACCATTCAGCAGTCAATACTTGCTCAGCGCCCGGTGGCGCTGATGCCGGAGTCCGACCCCTCCTGCCGCCAGTTTCATACCCTTGCAGATATGCTCGGTGTTCGGTTTGGCCAGCTACCTCCCCGCAAGGCGGGTATCGCGGCCTATTGGCACCGGGTTTCAATGCGTGCCAGGGCGCAGGTGCCGGACCCCTCTCCGGAATCCGCCTCAACCGGGGAGGATGTCGGCGCGACGTGTCAGGGTCTGGTGCAACAGCTGGGCAAGCTGCTGGCGGCAAACCCGGAGGCGACGATGCTTCGATATGAAGCGTTTAATGCCATTTTTGCACTGTTGGGGCGCACCCTGGATAACGATACCATCGAGATCGTCCAGACGGGTCTGGCCTCGCTGGGGTGGGAATCGCTGTCGCTGCCCCAGCGTGAGCACTTTGCTCGCCATCTGCGACAACTGGCGGATCAGGTTGCAGCAGAACCTCATTCTGCCGCCGTGGACCGGGCGCCGCTTGCCAGTGACCCAGAACCCCGTTACGACCGGGTCAGCTTTGGTGAGCAAAGCAGCCTAATCAAAGCGTTACGGGATCAGCCTGACGATATACCCCTCGATGAATTTCTTCGCCGACTGGCATCGGACCGCAGTCCGCGTTAGCCGCGCTCCGGGTCGTTCCGGACCCAATTCTCTTTGTAAAAAATTTAATTGTTTTTGTGACATTTCTTTGCTGCATGTCACCGACTTGTCATGCACACTGTGCAAATATTGGCCCCATATGACCTGCTGGCCTGGTAAATGCAGTGTGGTTTTTAACCGCGTTTTGCGGCCTGAGTGTCTTCGGCCGGGGAGGTCCCCAGGGAATGCCGAGCCTCTTACAACGATTGATCACAGATATGCCATATAGAGAAGGAGTTCCACGCGATGACAAAGCATCAGATAGAGTTTGGTGAGTCGCAGTCCAGGGTGACTGCAGAACTTGGCGGCAAGCGAGTCTTGATTACCGGTACCAGCGGATTTCTCGGGAAGGTGGTGGTCGAGAAGCTGATTCGTGCTGTACCGGATATTGGGGGTATTTACCTGCTGATACGGGGAAACAAGCGTCACCCGGAGGCCCGCGAACGGTTCCTGAACGAGATTGCCTGTTCCTCTGTATTTGAACACTTGCGAACGGAGAACGGTGACGCCTTTGACGACTTTCTGGACGCTCGGGTGTTCTGTATCACCGGCGAAGTGACCGAGCCCCGGTTTGGTCTGTCACAGGAAGAGTTCGCTTCTCTGGCCGGCAAGGTGGATGTGGTGATCAACTCTGCGGCCAGCGTCAATTTCCGTGAGGAGCTCGACAAGGCGCTCGCCATTAACACCAAGAGCCTGAACAGTATTGTTGATTTTGCGGTCGCGGCTGGGGATATCCCGGTGATCCAGGTCTCCACCTGCTATGTGAACGGCATGAACTCTGGCATGGCGGAAGAGGCTGTGGTTCAGCCTGCTGGCGCCGCGATCCCTCGCAGCGAGCAGGGCTATTACGAAATCGACGAACTGATTCACCTGCTGGAAGACAAGATCTCGGACGTCCGTTCCCGGTACAGCGGCAAGACCCTCGAAAAGAAACTGGTTGACCTGGGGATTCAGGAAGCCAACCGTTACGGCTGGAGTGACACCTATACCTTTACCAAGTGGCTGGGAGAGCAATTGTTGCTGAAATCCCTGGCTGGAAAGTCACTCACCATACTCCGGCCGTCCATCATCGAAAGCGCACTGCAGGAACCTGCTCCCGGGTGGATTGAAGGCGTCAAGGTCGCCGATGCCATCATTCTTGCCTATGCCCGGGGTAAAGTGACGGTCTTCCCGGGCAAGCGCTCCGGTATTATTGATGTCATCCCGGTCGATCTTGTCGCCAACAGCATCATCCTGTCCATGGCCGAGGCGCTGGCGGTAGCGGGCGAACACCGGATCTATCAGTGCTGCAGTGGCTCACGGAACCCGATCTCCCTCGGTGAGTTCATCGACTATCTGATGGAAGAGGCGCGGGTTAACTACGCGGCCTACGACCAGCTGTTTTATCGTCAGCCCACCAAACCGTTCATTGCCGTCAACCGGACCTTGTTTAACACCATGGTCAAGGGTGCACGTCTGCCGCTCTCGCTGGCGGGGCGCGCCCTGAAGATGATTGGTCATACCCGTGAACTGAAGTTGCTGAAGAATCTGGACACCACACAGTCGTTGGCGACCATTTTCGGCTTCTACACCGCTCCGGATTACATTTTCAGCAATGCTCAGTTGCTGGGGTTGGCAGACCGGATGGGGGCCGCGGATAAGGCGCTGTTCCCGGTTGATTCGGCGCTGGTGGATTGGGAAACCTACCTTCGCAAAATCCATTTGGCAGGGTTGAACCAGTACGCGCTCAAGGAGCGGAAGTTCTACAGCCTGAAATCCCGCCGGGCCCGCAAGGCTGCCTAACGGCTGATTGGCCCCATTTGGCCCCGGTTCGTCCTTTACAGGGATGGGCCGGGGCTGTTTAGTTCATCCCTTCTGATCTTGTCTATGCTTAGCCTGCCCTGGTGTCGGAATTGCTGGTGCAAATCTGTCGACTGTTTGCAAGGCGTCGCGGGAATCGGCCCTGAAGTGTCACGACCTTAGTACGTTCGTCTAATTCATCGGTGAACTGTTCACGTGTTGAACTATAGGGTAACCGTCTTCGTGGCTGTTCAGGCCAGCATAACGATCTGTTTTTACAATATTGACAACGACTTAACAGGCATACAATAAAATAAGGGGAGCAATATGACTGAGAAGCATGTATACCCGGTGAATCCGGAGTTTGCCAAAAAGGCGCTGGTTAACCGGGAACAATACGACGCCATGTACCGTCAGTCAGTCGACGATCCAGACACCTTCTGGGGTGAACACGGTAAAAGGCTGGACTGGATCAAACCGTACAGCAAGGTGAAAGACACCACCTACGATTACAACAACCTGTCCATCAAGTGGTTTGAAGATGGCGTGCTTAACGCGTCCGCCAACTGTCTGGACCGGCACCTGGAAACCCGCGGAGATCAGACCGCCATTATTTTCGAGGGCGATGACCCTTCCGAGTCCCGTCACGTCACTTACCGTGAACTGCATGCAGACACCTGCAAGTTTGCCAATGCCCTGAAGTCTCTGGGCATCAAGAAAGGCGATGTAGTAACCATCTACATGCCGATGATCGTCGAAACGGCTGTGGCCATGCTGGCTTGTGCCCGTATCGGTGCTATCCACTCGGTTGTGTTTGGTGGTTTTTCTCCGGAGGCCTTGGCCGCCCGCATCGAGAATGGCAAATCCCGCTTCGTGATTACTGCAGATGAAGGTCTGCGCGGTGGCCGTAAGATTCCGCTGAAGAAGAACGTTGATGCGGCCATCTCAGGCAGCCAGCTGGACGACGTCGAGAAGGTGGTGGTCGTCAGTCGCACGAACGGCGATGTGCCCTGGAGTGAGGGGCGTGACGTTCGTTATGAGGCGCTTTTGGCAGAGGCTTCTGCAGACTGTGCGCCGGAGCCGATGGGCGCGGAAGATCCGCTGTTCATGCTCTATACCTCTGGCTCCACCGGCGCACCGAAAGGGGTTCTGCATACCACCGGGGGTTACCTGACCTATGCGTCCATGACCCATCAGTATGTGTTTGATTATCAAGAAGGCGATGTTTATTGGTGTACCGCCGACTTCGGCTGGGTGACCGGTCATAGTTACATCCTCTACGGTCCGCTGGCAAATGGCGCCATCACCCTGCTGTTTGAAGGTGTGCCCAACTATCCGGACAGCTCCCGCATGGGGCAGGTGGTCGATAAGCACAAGGTGAATATCCTCTACACCGCGCCTACTGCGATCCGTGCCCTGATGGCGGAAGGTGAGTCCTGCATGGCCGGCACAACCCGTGACAGTTTGCGACTGCTGGGCTCGGTGGGTGAGCCGATCAACCCCGAAGCCTGGGAGTGGTACCACCGGGTCATCGGTAACAACGAGTGCCCGATTGTAGATACCTGGTGGCAGACCGAGACTGGCGGCATCCTGATCAGCCCGCTGCCGGGTGCGTTTGACCTTAAGCCGGGTTCTGCAACTCTGCCGTTCTTCGGTGTTCAGCCCGCGCTGGTCGACAATGATGGCAACATCCTTGACGGTGCAACCGAGGGTAACCTGGTGATTCTGGATAGCTGGCCTGGCCAGATGCGGACCATCTATGGTGACCACGAGCGTTTCATCCAGACCTACTTCAGCACCTATAAAGGTATGTATTTTACCGGTGATGGTGCCCGTCGTGATGAGGACGGCTATTATTGGATTACCGGTCGGGTGGACGACGTTCTGAACGTATCCGGTCACCGCCTTGGCACGGCTGAGGTTGAGAGTGCCCTGGTTGCCCACGAGCTGGTTGCCGAAGCAGCGGTGGTTGGCTATCCCCATGACATCAAGGGGCAGGGCATCTATGTCTATGTCACCCTGGTGCAGGGTGAGACTCCGACTGACGAGTTGAAGAAGGAGCTGGTGCAGTGGGTGCGCAAGGAGATCGGTCCGATTGCCTCGCCGGATGTCATCCAGTGGGCGCCGGGTCTGCCGAAAACCCGTTCGGGCAAGATTATGCGGAGAATTTTGCGTAAAATCGCTGCTAACGAGCACGATCAACTGGGAGATACCTCCACATTGGCTGATCCCAGCGTTGTTGATGAACTCATCAGCCATCGTGCGTTTCAGTAAGGTCTGGTGACGGGCCCAACATCTGTAAGGACTTGTTGAATGACACAACAAATCATCATCGCTGATGACCATCCGCTGTTTCGGGCGGCATTGAAACAGGCGGTCACTCAGGCGGTCTCTGATGTGGAAACGGTAGAAGTTGAAAGCATCAAAGCGCTGCAGGCAGCGGTGGAGTCCCATCCGGACGCGGATCTGGTATTGCTGGATCTGAATATGCCGGGGGCCCATGGATTTTCCGGGCTGGTGTTCATGCGAGGCCAGTATCCGGGATTACCTGTGGTGGTTGTGTCAGGATCCGAGGAGTTACAGGTCATGCGGCGCTCGATCGACTACGGGGCGTCCGGTTTCATCCCGAAATCGGCGCCTCTGCCGACCATTACTGAAGCCATTCAGGCAATTCTTGAAGGCGACGTCTGGTTGCCGCCAGGTGTAGCAGACAAGATTGAGCGCATGCATGCCGACACCACCGATTTCTCCGAGAAGCTGGCGTCCTTGACGCCGCAGCAGTTCCGGGTGCTTGGCATGCTGGCTGAAGGTTTGCTCAACAAGCAGATCGCCTATGATCTGGATGTCTCTGAGGCAACGGTCAAGGCACACATCACTGCGGTTTTCCGCAAGCTGGGGGTTCGTAACCGGACTCAGGCAGTGATTGCCATACAGCAGATGGAGATTGACCCGTCCGATACCTCACTGTCTGGCAGTTGAGCCGGACAAGGAATCCAAGGGCCCCCTCGGGGCCCTTTTTTTGTGCCCGAAAAATGCTCGGAGTACATATAAAGTTTTTATAAAAACACAGGTGTGCGCAAATTTTCCAAAAAATTAATTAAATGTTTATCAGGGGGTATCTGTCGTGTGATTTATTAACCTTATGTTTATAAAGGTTTTAAAAGTTGTTTTTGACGCAGATCAATGAGGTGTCACTAAAAATTTATAAATCTGCCATTGCCTTGTCATCCGCCTTTATGTAAATTCAGCTTACAAATGTACGCTGAAATTTATAGGTGAATGATGAACGCAGCGGTGCAACCTCAGACTCTCAAGAACGGTGGCTTCGGTCAGACCGATGAACGTGAATTGCGCGATCAGATGCGCAAGGAGCTGCCCGCCGATACCTTTAAACCACAGACCTGGCGTGTGATCTGGTTCCTGCCCCTGCAGTTGGTTATCTGGGGAGGCATTGCGACCATCCTGATGGCAGGGCTGCCCTGGTACGCCAATCTGTTGCTGGGCCTGGTGGTGGGACACACCATTGGTTCCCAGGCACTGCTGGCTCACGAGGTGCTGCACGGCGCCCTGGGTATGAGCAAAGGCTGGCAGAATTTCTTTGGCTGGCTGGGCTTCGGTCCGCTGATTGTGCCGCCTGAGTTCTGGCGTCGCTGGCACAACGTGGTGCATCACGGCAACACCAACATCGGTGATATTGATCCCGACAGCTTCGGTACCCTGCGTCGCTACAAAACTGACCCCAAGCAGAAGAAATTTACCAAGCTGGCTCCGGGTTCGCGTACCTGGTACAGCTACCTTTTCCTGACTTACTCCTTCACCATGCATGCGCAACTGGTGCTGCAGGTGCAGGCGCGTCGTCGCAAGCAGTTCAAGGGCTTTGATCGCAAGAAGGCCATCCGTCAGTCCTATGTTTGCGTTGCCTTGTGGGCGGCTCTGGCTATCGTATCCGGACCGTTGGCGCTGTTTACCGTGCTGATTCCGTTTATGGTTGCCAATGCGCTGGGCCAGGGTTACATCCTGACCAACCATTTCCTGCGCCCACAGACCGTCTCCAACAACCCGCTGGATAACTCCATGAGCTTGCGCTCAAACCCGGTTCTGGATCGTCTGCACTATCGTTTCAGCCATCACGTGGAGCATCACTTCTTCCCGAAGATGTCGTCCAACAAGGCGCCGCGGGTACGTCAGTGGCTGGAGGAAAATCACGGTGAGCGGTACATGGCGATGCCACACTCCACCGCCATCAAGTACTTGTACACCACGCCGCGGGTCTACAAATCGGCAACCGAACTGGTGGATCCGATCCATCCGGAGCGGACCTTTGACCTGCTGCCACTGCAAAGTCAGTACGCCGCGAGCAACTACCAGAAGGCCTGATGGGCTGGAGGACAACGAAAAAAGGCACGCCACGCGTGCCTTTTTTCGTTGTTGCAGACTCGTCAGAGGAGGAGCCCGCGGCAGTTCTCGAGCCGCGTACGCTTACTCATCCGCCATGACAAACTCCAGCCGGCCTGGCGCCACACGAATGTCCATCGGTACCAGCCCGAATAGGGCTTGGGTGGGATCGGATTCGTCCAGCCGGTAAACCGGGAAGGTTTCCAGCAACTGAGACAGCGAACGCATGACATTTTCAGTGAGCGGTGTCAGGTCCTGGTTGTAAAGGGATGACTCTACCCGGCTGTCCAGCAATTGAAGCCGACGGATGTAGACGGCCCTGTCTTCATGGTCGTAAACCGGCGAGCCTTCCACTTTCAGGGCAATATTGACGGGCAGCCGCGCCATCAGAATATTCAGGGCGACTTCTCCGCTGACATCGATCACCGCTACGTCGCGGCCATCCGGGCCGAGGGTAATGTCCGCGTCCTTGAGGGCAACACTCAGTGGCGAGCCGGATTGAAGCTGCTGACGATCGAAATCGGCAATGGCGTCCATCAGATGGTTTTCCAGGGTGTTTTCGCTGATGGAATAGGGTGACAGGCCGGCACAGCCAGTGAGGCTGAGTGCCAGTAAAAACATGATGACTGTTCGGTACATAACCGTCTCCTGAGATTGTTTACGGCAGTTTCAGAGTGGACGTCATTGTAGCGGGGTTGGGTGGCGGCAGTGCCATTAATCATCGGTTAATCTGGGCCAGTGCCCGGAGGAATGCTCAGTCATTTTCCCGCCTTACAGTCACATGCAGTTCACGGTTTTCATCAAAGTACGCATCAATGACCATGGGCTGACAGCATATCTGACAGTCTTCGGTGTAGGTCTGCTGCTGTTCGCCGGGATCGACGCTAATGTTAAGGCGCTCCCAGCAATAGGGGCATTGAATAGTGGCATGTTCCAGCGCGTACACAGTGTTCTCCTTTCTCCTCAAAAGCCCTGTTTGGCCATCCAGGGAATGATCCGGCCAAAGGCTTCCTCCAGGTTTTCGCATGAGGTGGAAAAGCTGAAACGCAGAGCGTTGGCGGTGTCTTCGCCAAAGGCATCGCCGGGCACCACGCACACGCCGGTCTCCTTGAGCATGCGCAGGGCCAGGTCAGACCCGTCAACGTGGGCTGGCAGGTTCGGGAAGCTGAAAAAGGCTCCGCCGGGCTTGTACCCGGTCAGGTGTGGGGTCTCATCGATCAGTTTCATGATCAGGTCCCGGCGTTCCCGGTAGATGTTGACCATGTCCCTGACACACTGCTGATTACCCGTCAGTGCGGCCACGCCGGCAAACTGGGCGGGTGTGTTGGCAACCGAGGTAGTGAACATGTGATAGCGCCGCAGGGACTTGATCGCAGCCTGGCTGGAAATGACCCAGCCCACCCTGAGGCCCGCCATGCTGTATGTCTTCGAAAAACTGCTGATGCACATGATGTTGTCGAGATCGACAGCGCAGCTCAGCACACTGGCGTAATCGTCGTCGTCAAAGACCAGATGGTCGTAGACCTCGTCGCTGTAGATCTGGACCCCCCGGTACGCGCACTCTTCCACAATGGTTTCAATGGTGCTGCGGGGGTAGACCGCTCCGGTGGGGTTGTTGGGGGAATTCAGGATCAATGCAAAGGTCCGCGGGCCCATGGCCTTGATGACGTCGTCCGGGTCCAGCTGGTGGTTGTTCTCGGGCCGGGTGGGGATGAACTTGACCTCGCCGCCGTTCATCCGGATCAGCGGGGCGTACAGCAGGAAGGAAGGGTCGGTAATGATGAACTGGCGGCCAGGGGTTGAGGTGGCGGAGATCGCCAGGTACATGGCTTCGGTCGCGCCGCTGGTGATCAGGATGTTGTCGCGGGTGAGTTTGCGGTTGTAGCGCTTGCCATAGTAGTCGCGCAGGGCAACCAGCAGTTCCGGAAGGCCTGCGTCCATGGTATAGCCCGTCTGTCCGGCATTCAGGGCATCGATATAGGCATCAATGATGTGTTTGGGCGTGGGTAGGTCTGGCTGTCCGATGGACAGGTGGATGACGTCTTTCATGGTCGCCGCCAGGTTTACCATGCGCCGGATGCCCGGCACCGGGATTGCCTGCATGGAGGGATGCCAGCGGGCCTTGGATTTGCGGTAGCTGACTTTGCGGGGGGGGGTGCTGCCCTGATCCTTGGCTACCTCGGCCATGGAAGTCCTCCTGTTCGCGTTGGTGTGACCACCATTTCAGCCTAGTAACGATTGTTCAGGGCTACAAGCCGCGGGATTTGACCCGCTCCGGGCAAGGCTCCAGACTGTTAGGGTATTCAGTTGTGTGACGGAGAGTTGGCAATGTCGAGCAGGCGTGCGGTGGTCACTGTATTGACCGCTCCGGGAGACCCGGAACCTCCGGGGACCGATATTCTGCGTACCCGGGCCGAGGTTCGGGTGGCGGTTGACGAAGCGAGCCTGCGGAGTGCGTTGCCCGGCACGGATGTGATGATGGTGACGGACTTTCGCACTGAGGCCCTGGTGGCGGCCTGGCCGGCTGCTGACCGGCTGCAGTGGATTCACGCGACCAGTGCGGGAGTGGATGCCCTGATGTTTCCGGCGCTGGTCGAAAGCGACGTGGTGGTGACCAACGCCCGTGGCATCTTTGACCGGACGATTGCCGAGTATGTGCTTTGCACCCTGTTGATGTTCGCCAAGGATTTTGCGGGCTCGCTCCGCTATCAGCGCGAGCACCGCTGGCAGCACCGTGACAGTGAGCGCCTCGAAGGGCAGCGGGTGTTGGTGGTGGGCGCCGGTTCCATTGGCCGGCAGATCGCCCGCCTGGCGTCGGCGGTCGGGTTGCTGGTTCACGGTGTGGCCCGCAGCGCCCGCCACGATGACCCCGATTTCATCGCTGTTCACCCCCAGGCCGAGTTGATGTCGCAGCTTGCGCTGGCGGACTTTGTGGTGATTGCTGCACCGTTAACGCCACAAACCCAGGGTTTGTTTGGCCGGGAAGCGTTTGCCGCGATGAAGAGCACTGCGCGCCTGATTAATATTGGCCGCGGTCCGATTGTCAGAACGGATGATCTGATCGTGGCGCTGGAGCAGGGGAGCATTGCCGGAGCGGCCCTGGATGTGTTTGAGGAGGAGCCCCTGCCGCAGAAGCATCCGTTGTGGGATATGCCGAATGTGATCATGACGGCCCACATGGCAGGGGACTTTATTGGCTGGCAACGCGCGCTGACCGATCAGTTTCTGGAGAACTTTGATCGCTGGCATCGGGGCGAAGCGCTGTTTAATCCGGTCGATAAGCGACTGGGTTATGCCGGGCGTTGATCTTTTGTCGCCTTCAGAGCTTCCTCAAAAACCCCCAACGCCTCATCAATCTGCGGCTTGTCGACAATCAGCGGCGGCAACCAGCGGACGATCTCCTGATACGGCCCACAGCGCAGCATCAGCAGCCCCCGTTTCTCGCATTCCTTGAGAATGTTGCCCGCACGGGCACCGTCGGGTTCGCCGTTCCTGCGCATTTCAACGCCCTGCATCAAGCCCATGCCGCGGACATCGTCCATTTCCGGGTAGTCTTTCTTCAGCGCATCCAGGCCTCTTCGCAGGTGTTGACCCATTTTTTCAGCATTGGCCACCAGGCTTTCTTCCTCAATCACCTCGATGGTGGCCATGGCCGCCGCTGCGGCCACCGCGTTGCCGCCATAGGTGCCGCCCTGTGAGCCTGGCCAGCCGCGGGCCATCAGATCCTCGGAAGCCGCAAGCGCAGATATCGGAAAACCACTGGCCAGTCCCTTGGCGATCATGATGGCGTCCGGAGTGACACCAAAATGCTCATGGGACCAGAAACGCCCACTGCGCCCGAACCCGGCCTGGACCTCATCGAACACCAGCAGAATGCCGTGTTTGTCGGCACGTTCTCTCAGGCCTTCCATGAATCGCTGGTTGGCGGGGACATAGCCGCCTTCTCCCTGGATCGGTTCCACCAGCATGGCTGCGGTTTCCTGCGGTGAGGAGTAGGTGACAAAGATGCGGTCCAGTTCGCGCAGGCAGAAGTCGGTGGCTTCAGCTTCGCTCCAGCCGTAATGATGGGTGTGGGGGAAGGGAGCGACGACCACACCGCCCATCATCGGGCTGACGCCGGCGCGAAGCCCGACACTGGAGGTGGTCATCGAAAGCGAGCCCATGGTGCGGCCGTGAAAGCCTCCGTGGAACACAATGACATTAGGGCGTCCGGTGGCCTGCCGCACCAGCCGGATAGCGGCCTCGGCCACCTCGGTGCCGGCGTTGGAGAAGAAAAACGCATTCAGGGCACCCGGTGTCAGTTCTCCAAGCTTTTCCGCCAGTTCAGGCAGGCGTGGATTCATCACGGTGGTGGCCTGGGCGTGAATCATGGTGGCGACCTGCTCCTGGGCGGCGGCCACAACCTTGGGGTGGCAATGCCCCGTGCTGGTCACGCCGATGCCGGAGGTGAAGTCGAGATAGCGGTTGCCCTGTGGGTCGATGATGTAAGCGCCTCGGCCTTTAGCGGCCGTGATGCCGGTTGCCTGCTTGAGCAGGGGGGACAGTTTGCCTTTGGGATCAGTCATGGATGAATCTCCCGGAGTGAGTGTATCTACCAGCCTAGTCGTCAGGACGTGGAAATTGAAAGGGTCAGGCAGCGGAAACTGAACGATCACCCGTCCTATCGCAGTCGTTCCCGGACTGAGTGCCCAATACTCTGGGTATCCCGTTGCTGTCCCGAATAGTCCGCCAGATCAGCCGTGACTGCGTTAAACAGGGCTTCAGCCGCAACGCCCAGTTGCGGCGTTTTCTGGCTCAGCCATTCCAGCATTCGGGCTGTGGTAAGCAGCATGGCCGTGGGGTCGGCGAGGCCCTGGCCGGCAATGTCCGGCGCACTGCCGTGGGTGGGCTCGAACATGGAGGGCAGTTCCAGGTTGTCGGGATTCAGGTTGCAGGAGGGCGCAACGCCCATGCCGCCGGACAGGATGGCCGCGAGATCGGTCAGGATATCGCCCTGCAGGTTACTGGCGACCACCACATCGAAGGCCCAGGGGCATTGGACAAATTTCATGCAGGCGGCATCCACCAGCTCGTGGTGGAGAGCAACATCAGGGTAGTCCCTGGCCACGGCGGCAAACACCTCGGTATAGAGATCTCCCCAGTGACGCAGGGCATTGCGCTTGGTCACCAGACAGACCTGGCTGGTCGACTCGCTACCGGATTGGCCGTGGAAGGTGCGTGGCTGGCCTGATGCCTGCCGTTGCTGGGCCCGGTTGCGCGCCTGCTCAAAGGCATAGCGGATGATCCGCTCACTGGCCCGGTAGGTAAAGATCTCGACCTGGGTGGCAATCTCGTCTGGCGTGCCCTGGCGTAAACGTCCGCCCTGGCCAACATACTCGCCCTCGCTGTTTTCCCGGATCACCAGCATGTCGACGTTGCGGGCGCGGACATCAGCAAGGTACTGATGAGCGCCGGGTAGCAGGCGTGCAGGCCGTTCGCATACCCATTGGTCAAAATGTTTGCGTATCTGTAAGAGTGGCGCCAGTGAGACACTGTCGGGCAGCAGGTAACGTGCGTTGTCGTAGGCAGGCCCCGGATCGCCCAAGGCGCCAAGCAGGATGGCATCGAAACGCTGCAGTTGTTCCAACGCGTCTGGCGGCATTGATTCTCCATGTTTCTCATGCCAGGCGTGGGACGGCCAGGGGAAGCGGATCCATTCCAGGGGGAGGTGGTATTTGTCCCTGAGGGCCTCCAGGCAATGCACGGCCTCCGAGACGACTTCCGGGCCAATACCATCGCCCGGTGTGATGGCGATACGGATGTTCTGGTTCACTAGGGCCCTCCTTTGACTCTGGTAATCCTGAACGGCGACTGATGGTATCCTGCCTAAAGTGTAGACATCGTTGAGGGGCGCGCCAGCCCCCGTCGTTTACCGGGAACTTCCGGCTGTCTATGATGTTGGCAATGACGGGTGGGTAAATACCCTCGGTCTGCTTGGGGGGCGAATGGAGGCCCCGTTTTCCGGACAATGAAGGAGACGTCGTACAGTGTTCTATCGGATTGTCACGTTGATTGGCGGTATTGTTTTTGTCGCGGTGCTGTTTGCGCTGCTTTGGTTTTTCTGCCGCAAGTTCCTGGAGCGTCATGGCGTGACGGACATGGTGACCGACCGGGCCACCATCCTGGCAACCTGGACCTTTGCCGGGGTCAGTGTCGGCCTGCTGTTTGCTGTTGTGGGTGCGTTTGTCCTCGGCCCCTGGGCTTTCTATCGCACACTTCGTGGTCACGACGTGCCGATATCTGACGCCGCAGCGGTGTTGTGGGGGTTGGCCATCGTCGTCGCCGCACTGGCGATTACCGGCATTGGCTTCGGCGCCTTTCTGATTGCGGTTGGTGCGGTCTAGGGGGCGTTACGTTCCTGATTGATCCGGTGCAGTTGCTCGCGAAGCCACAACAGCGCCGGTTCCTTTTCATAGGCTTTATGCCAGTAAAGCTGGACATCGATTGAGGGTAATTCCGTTGGCGGAGCCAGCAATTCGATGTTTGCACGTTCTGCAATAATCTGCGCGTAGGTTTCCGGCATGGTCAGCACCAGATCGCTGTTTTCCACCACCCGGCAGGCCGCGTAGTAGTGCTGGCAACGCAAGCGTATTTTCCGCTGAACCCCGAGGCGGGACAGTTCAAAATCCTCTATGCCTGGGCCCTGGGGCCGCGACGAGACCAGTACGTGGTGATGCTCCAGGTAGCGTTCCATGGTGATGGTGTCCAGGGTTAACGGGTGCCCCTTACGGACAATCACCGCCATCCGGTCCTGTCGCAGTAACTCGTGGGCGGTCTGGTCCGACACGGGCAACAGTACGTCGACAGCAAAGTCCAGCTTGCCCGCTGCCAGCTGGGTTTCCATTTCCCGCCTTGCCACCCGTTGGCTGGCGATCTCCAGTTCTGGATAGTCCTGCAGGTTGGCCACCAGTTGCGGCAGGAAAGTGGACTCCAGAATATCCCGCAGTGCCAGCGTGTAGGTTTTGCGTTGGCTGGCGGGGTCAAAGGCGTGGAACTGGTTGACCGCACCCTGGATCTGGGTCAGACCGGGACGCATGGATTCCAGGAACCGGCGCGCCAGCGGAGTTGGCACCATCTGGTTGCCCTGACGGGTGAACAGCGGGTCGTCGAAGTGATCCCGGAGTCTGGCCAGGGAGTGGCTGATGGCCGGCTGGGTCAGGTGCAGCGCATGAGCTGCGCGGGTCAGGCTGCCTTCCCGGTAGATCGTGTCGAAGACATAGAGGAGATTGAGATCAAGGCGGTTCAGGGCCAAGGCAGCTGTCCTTTTTGTGAATAAGTGCTGCTTATAGTAATTGATTAGAATAATTCAGTCGCGTAATACATTAGGCGAATCTAGACTGTCCTCAATGCGGTAATGCCTTCAGCCTTAATAGTGAGGAATGAGTTATGGATTTCAGCATCTCTGAGAAGGGTCAGGACTATCTTGAGCGCGTGAAAGCGTTCATGCGTGATGAGATTTTTCCGATAGAAGAACAATACCACCGGGAACTGGCAGCACAGGACAATCGCTGGGTGGTCCTGCCGATTATTCGTGAACTTAAGGCGAAGGCAAAGGCTCAGGGGCTGTGGAACATGTTCTTCCCTGACGACACCTATGGCTGTGGCTTGCTCAACTCGGATTACGCGCTGATTGCCGAGGAGACCGGCCGAAGCTTTATCGCTCCGGAAATTTTCAATTGTAATGCCCCCGATACCGGCAATATGGAAGTGCTGATTCACTATGGTTCTGAGGAACAGAAAGCCGAATGGCTGCCTCGTTTGCTCAGCGGTGAGATTCGCTCCGCATTCTGTATGACTGAGCCGGCGGTGGCCTCGTCGGATGCCACCAACATGGAAGCGACGGCGACGATTGAGGGTGAAGAGGTTGTCCTTAATGGCCGGAAATGGTGGAGCACCGGTATTGGTCATCCGGACTGCAAGGTCGCGATTTTCATGGGGCTGACGGACCCTGAGGCTCACAAGCATCGCCAGCATTCGATGGTTCTGGTACCGCTTGACACTCCGGGCGTGACGGTTGAACGCATGCTACCGGTATTCGGCGCCTACGATGAGCCTTACGGTCACGGTGAGGTGCTGTTCGATAACGTGCGCCTGCCCAAGAGCGCGATCATCGCTGGTCCAGGCCGCGGCTTTGAAATTGCCCAGGGGCGCCTCGGGCCTGGCCGTGTGCACCACTGCATGCGTGCCATTGGTGCCGCAGAACGTACCCTGGAGTTGCTGATCAGGCGCGCCATGACCCGGGAAGCTTTTGGTCGGCCGATCGCCAAGCTGGGGGGTAACCCGGACATCATTGCCAATGCCCGTATGTCCATCGAACAGGCTCGCCTGCTTACCCTGAAATGTGCCTGGGCACTGGATAACAAGGGCATCCTGGGGGCGTTGCAGGAAGTGTCGATGATTAAGGCGGTGATTCCGTCCATGCTGCAAACCATTGTGGATCAGGCCATCCAGATTCACGGTGGTGCCGGTGTGAGTGACGATGACTTCCCGCTGACACAGCTGTTTGCCTATGCCCGGGTACTGCGGCTGGCGGATGGGCCGGATGAAGTTCACCGGGCTATGGTGGCTCGCCTGGAACTGCGCAAGTACCAGTGATTGCGGCTCAAAAAAACTCCAAACAAAACGGAGAACCAAGAGAATGACACAACGAGTATTCATCACCGGGGGCGCTTCAGGCCTTGGGCGCGCGATTGCGCTTCGTTATGCCAGAGAGGGCGCGAAGGTCTGTATCGGGGATATCAGCCCTGAGCAGGGTATTGAAGTCGAGGCTGAGATCAACAAGGCTGGCGGCGAAGGCCATTTCCTTGAGTGTGATGTGCGCCGACTGAGTGACTTCGAGAAAGTGCGGGACGATCTGGTGCAGAAATGGGGCGGTGTGGATATCGTCGTCAACAACGCCGGTGTAGCCTCTGCAGGTTCAATTGAAGACACCACCATCGCCGACTGGGAGTGGATTCTCGATATCAACGTTATGGGCGTGGTGCGGGGCTGCAAAGCTTTCACGCCACTGTTCAAGCAGCAGGGCGCCGGGGCGTTTGTGAACATCGCCTCCATGGCGGGGTTGATGCTGGCGCCGTTGATGGGTAGCTACAATGTCTCCAAGGCGGGCGTGATTGCGCTTTCTGAAACCCTGAGCCAGGAACTTCGCGATTCGGGGATTCACGTCAGCTGCGTCTGCCCGGCGTTCTTCCAGACCAACCTGACCAGCTCCATGCGTTCAGACATTCCCGGTGTGCAGCAGAACGTCAACAAACTGATGAAGCGCTCAAACCTCACTGCCGACGATGTGGCCGAAGATATATTCCGAAGTGTGAATGACAACGCCTTCTGGGTGCTGCCCCACGCTAAGGAGCGCCGGATGTGGATACTCAAGCGCCATGCACCGTGGGCATTTGACTGGCTGATGCATCAGGAGAGCAAACGCTGGATGGGTAAAATGGGCGGCAAGGCGAACGCCTGACAGGCCAGAACATTCTGACCGCAGGATGACAGGAGATAACGAATGACACAGATCGACCAGGCCGTGGATATCCGTGAGGGCGAAGAGCTGGATATCGCCGTCGTCGACCGGTTCATGAAGCAGGCGATTCCAGGCCTTGAAGGCGAACCGACGATCAGGCAGTACCCTGGGGGCGCTTCCAACCTGACCTATCAGGTTGACTACGGCGACAACTCCTACGTATTGCGCCGGCCGCCGTTCGGCAAGATTGCCAAGTCTGCCCACGACATGCTCCGTGAAGCCCGGGTGATGCAGGCGCTCAAGCCAGCCTACCCGTACGTGCCAAATATTGTCGCAATCTGCGACGATCATGAGGTGCTGGGGTGCGATTTCTATGTAATGGAGCGCCTGAAAGGCATCATCCTGCGGCAGGATTTCCCGCAAGGCTTCGAGCTGAACGAGGCGGACACCCGCAAGCTGTGCCTGAACGTGATCGACAAGCTGGTGGATCTGCACAAGGTGGACGCCCAGGCGGCCGGTCTGGACAAACTGGGCAAGGGTGCCGGCTATGTTCAGCGCCAGATCGGTGGCTGGAGCGATCGCTTCCGCAAGGCGCGCACCGACGATGTGGGTGACTTCGAGGCGGTCATGGGCTGGCTCAATGACAAGATGCCGGAAGACATCGCCCAGGTGGTCATCCACAACGATTACCGCTTCGACAACGTCGTGCTGAACCCGGACAACCCATTCGAAGTGATCGGCGTTCTGGACTGGGAAATGGCCACCATTGGCGACCCGTTGATGGATCTGGGTAACAGTCTGGCGTACTGGATCCAGGCCGACGACGAAGGCCCGTTCCAGATTCTGCGTCGCCAGCCGACTCACCGGCCAGGCATGCTGAGCCGTAAGGAAGTGGTCGATTACTACATGGAGACGTCCGGTTTTCATGCCGATAACTTTGATTTTTATGAAATTTACGGGCTGTTCCGGCTGGCTGTGATTATCCAGCAGATTTACTACCGCTATTACCATGGCCAAACCAGGGACAAACGCTTTGCGGCCTTTGGGCATGCGGCCAACTACCTTGAGAAACGCTGTCAGCGGTTGATCTCGGCGAGTTCACTCTGATGGAGGGTTCCCTGTAATGGCCACCGTCTACCTGATCCGCCATGGCCAGGCCAGTTTTGGCAAGGACAATTACGATCAGCTCTCGCCCCGGGGCTGGGAGCAGGGGCAGGTACTTGGCCGCTGGCTGGCGGGCAAAGTCGCCCCAAATGCCGTGTTTGGCGGCAACATGGAACGCCACCGGGAAACCGTTGAGGCGATCACCACGGGGTTTGGCCAGGCGCTGCCGGACATGCAGGCGGTGGCCGGGTTGAACGAATTTGACCACATGCAGGTGGTGGAACGCCTGAAACCCGAGTGGGCCGACCGTCAGGTCATGGCCCGGGATATGATGGCCTTTCCCAAACCTCTGCGGCTGTTCCAGCAGGTGTTCGAGCAAGCCATGGCCCGCTGGGTTGGTGGCGAGTACGACAGCGACTATACCGAGACCTGGGCCGGCTTCAGGCAGCGGGTCATTGCCGCCCTGGACGAACTGATCAGCTATGCCGATGGCGGGGATGTCCTGGTGTCTACCTCCGGCGGGCCGATTGCGGTCATCGCTCAGCATTTATTGGAACTGTCGGATGAGAAGGCCCTGGCGATGAATAACGTCATTGCCAACACCAGCGTCTCCCGCATTCTGTATTCCGGCCCCCGCCGCAGCCTGGCGGTGTTCAATAATTACAGCCACCTGGAAGCGGAAGACCCCGCCCTGGTGACATTCCGATAACGATTGAGGTAATCCAATGAGCAACAACGATCTGTTTGACCTGAGTGGCAAGGTAGCCCTGATCACCGGTGCCAGTCGGGGTATCGGCGAAAGCATTGCCCGCACCCTTGCGGACTACGGCGCCCATGTGATTGTCAGCAGCCGCAAGATCGACGATTGCGAAACCGTTGCAAGCAGCATTCGCAACGGGGGAGGGAGTGCTGAGGCCTATGCTTGCCACATCGGTGAAATGGAGCAGATTGAGGGCATCTGGGCTCATATTGAAAAGAGTCACGGCAAGATTGATATCCTGGTGAACAATGCGGCCGCCAACCCCTATTTCGGCCCGGTGGAGGACACCGATCTGGGCGCGTTCCAGAAAACCGTGGATGTGAACATTCGTGGCTACTTCTTTATGTGTGCCCGTGGCGCCCAGTTGATGAAGACGAACGGTGGCGGCGCCATCGTCAACGTGGCTTCCGTTAATGGCGTAAACCCCGGCCACTTCCAGGGCATCTACTCGATCACCAAGGCGTCGGTGATCTCCATGACCCGGTCCTTCGCGATGGAACTGGGGCAGCAGAATATCCGGGTGAATGCCCTGTTGCCGGGCCTGACCGACACCAAGTTCGCCAGCGCCCTGACAACAAACGAGGCCATCAAGAAGCAGGCCATGGCCCATATACCCATGAAGCGGGTGGCTGACCCGTCAGAGATGGCCGGTACCGTGCTGTACCTGGTGTCCGGAGCGTCCAGCTACACCACCGGTGCCTGCATCAACGCGGACGGTGGCTACCTGACGGTTTGATTGTCGCCCGTCCCTGAGCCAAAAAAGGCTGCATGATGAGTCATGCAGCCTTTTTTGTTGTGCGGATTGCGTCAGGCCGACAGGGGTTACGGCGCCCGTGACAGGGTGGTTCCCACCGGCGGCCGATGGTGCAGGGAATACAGAACCCGGTCGAGCACGGCCTGGCCATTCCAGGCCGGATCATTGTTGACCATGCCAACGACGGCCCAGGTGTTGTCATCGGCATCGCGGGTGAAACCGGCGATGGAGCGAACGTTTTCCAGGTAGCCGGTTTTGATACGGCCTTCGCCGTCCATCCCGGCGTTGCGAAGCCGGCGGGCCATGGTGCCATCCATTGCAATCAGCGGCATGGAGGCCATTAAATCGGCGGAGAACGGGCTGTTCCAGGCGCTGACCAGAATCTGGGCACCCTGGCGGGCCGTAATCCGGCCATGGCGGGTCAGGCCGGCGCCGTTATCGATCACCATGCCGGTGGTATTGATGTTCTTGCGGTCCAGCCATTCATAGATGGCGCGGATACCGGCTACCCGGTCATCCTCTTCTCCCTCGATGCGGTTTTCGGCACCAATGGTCAGCAGCAGCTGGCGGGCCATGACGTTGCTGCTCCACTTGTTGATGTCGCGGATGGTGCTGACCAGGTCCGGTGAGGTCATGCGCAGCAGCAAACGGGCATCTTCTGGCGTGGTATCGAGGCGGTCAGCCCCCTGCAGCGTCACACCGGTTTCCGCCAGTAGCGAACGAATCAGTTCTGCACTGTACTGCTCATGGGGCAGCAGCGACAGATAAGCGGTCGTGCGGCAGCCCTGGGGCAGAGAGCCGGTCACCCGGACCGTGACCCGGTTGTTTTCATCAAAAACGGGCTGCCATTTAAACTGGCGCCGGGACGGGCAGGGCCCTTCCGGGGCCGCGGTGACGCGGTTGTCGATGACCACATTGGCCAGTGCTGGCGCGCTCCATGCCTGAGTACCGCGCTCGTCGGCACGCACCTGGAAGTGAAGCAGGTTGAGGTTGGTCAGATAGCCCGACGGTTCGACGAGGAAGGGCGCGAAAGGGTTGTCGCCGTTGTCCTGGAACGCTGGCAGGCCCTCGGGCAGCTGGAACACGTCACCATCGAGCACCAGATCACCGGTGATGGTGTCGATGCCCATGCTGCGGAGTTCACGCAGAGTGGTCCAGAGTTCGTCCATGGTCAGCTTGGGATCGCCACCGAACTTGACGTAGAAGTTGCCATCCAGCGTGCTGCCAGTAAGCATACCGTCAGTGTAGAAATTGGTGTTCCAGTGATGGGTAGGGCCGAGAATTTCCAGGGCGGCGTAGGTGGTGACCAGTTTCATGATTGAGCCCGGGCTCATCATCTGGTCAGCATTGATGTATTGCTCGATACCGGGGCCATTCAGAGGAATGGCCGCGACGCTGAGTGCATCGTCATGGTTCAGGGCGCGCAGGGCGTAATCGTTGACCTGACTGCTCCAGTTGCGGGCCGATGCTTCCTCCGCACTGACGCCGGTTGCTGAGCCGAGTAATACCGAGGCGACAAGCGGAGCCAGCCAGCGTTTGAGGGGCCTTGGAGTCACGTCAGGACCGGGAACGGCCGCCGGTGTGGTGCATTCAAGTCCGGTGCGCAGCATAGTGATTAGCCAGAGTAGGTTCTTGGTTATTATCAATTCTCTAACCTTAGCCGAAAATCCCTCGTTGTACTATGTGGAAAACTTCTACATGACGTTAAAAAATGCCAGCAGTGTCATTGTTTATATTGCATTTTTGTTTCGGCCTGTAAGTGCTCTTGGGAATCAGTAGGTTACCCGGGCTTCCGGTTGTTCCTGAATGTCAATGACTCTGACTGGCATGGTTTTGGCGATTTTTTAGCCGTCAGGGCCATGGAACTGGAGGGCTATCTGCCGTTCCATAGAATGGTGTGGCAAACGCGACGTCTGTCCACGCACAGTATTTACCCGACAATAACAATGAGATGGGAGATCGCCATGATCGGAATTCCGCTGGGTCTGCTGACCGCCAACGCTGTTGAATGGGTGTTCCACAAGCATGTGCTTCATGGTCTGGGGCGTAACCGAAACAGTTTCTGGGCCTTTCACTGGCACGATCATCATCGCCATGTTCGCCAGAACGGCTTTCTCGATGAGGATTATCGCAAACCGCCTTTGACCTGGAACGCCCAGACCAAGGAAGTGGCCGCGTTGGTCGCCGGTGCGGCCGTGGTTACGCCGCTGATGCCGGTGGCGCCTTTCTATGTCGGTACGCTTTATTATTGCGCCTGGAATTATTACCGGGTTCATAAGCGGGCTCACCTTGACCCTGAGTGGGCGAGGGAACACCTGCCCTGGCATTACGACCACCACATGGGGAAGAACCCCAACGCGAACTGGTGTGTCACCAAGCCCTGGTTTGACCAGCTGCTGGGGACCCGTGAGCCAATGGAAAATCGCCAGCTGGCGTGATAATGACCATCACAAGTTTTTTACAACAGGACAAACTCATGCCCAATGTAGTCACCCACAACCTGCACGTACTGGCTTCGGTCGCCACTTCCTCGCTGACGGGCTGGCGCGGTTGCATGGTGGTCAGCCATGTGGATCAGCCGGCCAAGCCACTGGTGCTGTACGACATGGAAGCATGTCCTTACTGCAGGCGTGTGCGGGAGGTGTTGTCGGCGCTGCACCTCGATGTCGAGATCCGTCCGTGTCCGAAGGGGGGCACGCGGTTCCGTGACGAGGCCGCGGCCATTGGCGGCAAGCAGCTGTTCCCGTTGCTGGTGGATGAAAACACCGGCAAGGTGCTTTACGAGTCCAATGACATTGTCGAGTACCTGTTCAAGGAATATGGCAAGGGTTATGTGCCAAAAACGTACCGTCCCCGTGTTTATCAGCCGGTTCTGAGTTCTCTGGCATCTGCTGCGAGTGGGCTTCGAGGTTTGCGGGCAAAGCCGGCCAAGGTGCCGGAGCAGACGTTACGGCTGTGGAGTTTCGAGGGGAGTCCGTTCTCCCGGCTCGTGCGGGAAAAGCTGTGTGAATATGAAATCCCCTACAGCTTGCACAACATCGGAAAGGAACACTGGACCGAAGTCGGGCCGGCCAAACAGCGACTCAAACCGGGAGTCTACAAGCCGTTGCCCGGTGGCAAACGGGAAAGTTTCTTTGCCCGCCACCAGCGGGTGCAGGTGCCTTATCTGGAAGATCCTAACACTGGGGCCGAGCTGTTCGAGTCAGCCCGTATCCTGCGTTACCTGGACGAGACCTACGGCGCCTGAGGCGTCCGGGCTAGTCCCAGTCCGGGGCGAACGATGGGTTGGCCAGTCGTTCGCCCCGATCCAGAGCGTCTATGGCGTTCATCTCTTCTGGTGTCAGCTGCAGTTCCAGTGCGCTGAGGTTCGCCTTCAGGTGATCCGGCCGGGTCGACGACGGTATGGGGATCACACCTCGTGAGGCCACCCAGGCAAGGGCTATCTGCGCCGCCGACCTATTGCGCTTCCTGCCCAGGTGGGCAAGTACCTCATTCTCCATCACCCGGCCAACCGCCAACGGCATATAGCCGGTCACGGGAATGCCCAGAGTCTGACTGTGATCCACCAGCCTGCGGTTGGCGAGGAATGGATGGACTTCGACCTGGTTGGTAAAAATACGGTTATCACCGAGGATAGCCCTGGCTTCATTGAGCTGGGCAACGGTGAAATTGGATACGCCGATGTGGTCGGTCATTCCTTCCCGCTGGGCTTCGCTCAAGGCAGCAAGATAGTCGGCCATGGGTACGGCGCTCTCAGGGGAGGGCCAGTGAACCAGGGTCAGATCCACGTGATCGGTTTTCAGGCGCTCCAGACTCTGCTGCAAACTTTGGATCAGCCGGTCCGGATGCAGGTTGTCATACCAGATCTTGGTGGTGACAAAGATCTCCCGCCGCGGGATACCGCTGGAGGTGATGCCGTCGCCCACTTCCGCTTCGTTGTCGTAGATCTGGGCGGTGTCGATATGCCGATAACCCAGGGACAGTGCGCTCTTGACAGCGTTTCTGGCCAGATCGCCCTTGAGGCGATAGGTGCCGAGACCAATAGGGGGAAGCGCATCAAATGCCATGAAGTTATCTCCTTGAGCCGCTGTCAGCCGTCGCTGGTGTCTGTTTATACCGTGGACCCAGTGCGCTGGTTCTTCAAGGGGCGGGACGGTATCATTTCGTCTCTGTCCGGCTCACCGCGGTCATGGTGAGCATTTTCACGTGGTTTATTTCTGAGGTTAGTTATGCTCACCGGTCACTGTCTGTGCGGCGCAGTCACTTTTGAATATCAGGGGCCGATGGGGCCCATTTCCCTGTGTCATTGCAGCCAGTGTCGGCGAGCCCAGGGCGGTGCTTTCTCTGCGTCTGCGCCCGTTCAGAAGGTGCATTTCCAATGGTTATCCGGCGAGCAGCAGATTCGTGAATTCGAATCCCGTCCGGGTAAGTTCCGGGCATTCTGTGGCCAGTGCGGCAGTCCGTTGTACAGTCGTGTCGACGCGATACCCGGTATCCTGCGGTTGCAGGTAGGGGTTGTGAATGAGCCCTTGGGGAAAGGGCCGGAGTCACACATCTTCGTTGGCTCGAAATCTGACTGGTATGCCATCACTGATGACCTGCCCCAGTACGAGAAAACACAGCGAGCGAACGATCCTCACTAACGTCAAAAAAACGCGGCGGCCGACTCGACTGGACTCACTCCGGTATCAGCCGTAACACCTCACCATTGCTGTCGTCGGTCAGTAGCCAGAGCCGGCCATCCGGTCCCATACGGACATCACGGATGCGTCGGCCAAAATCGCTGATCAGATCTTCTTCTTCCGATACCTTGCCGTTTTCAATCCGCAGTCTGACCAGCTTCTGCATCTTGAGTGCGCCAACGAACAGGTTGCCCTGCCACGCTGGCACCTCGGTGCCGGTGTAAAACGCCATGCCAGACGGGGCGATGGACGGGGCCCAGTAGTGCAGGGGCTGCGCCATGCCGGGCCGGGCGGTCTCATCGCTGATGGCCAGTCCCGAGTAGCCGATGCCGTAAGTAATGGCCGGCCAGCCGTAATTGGTCGCCGGTGCCAGGATATTGATCTCATCGCCACCCCGGGGCCCGTGTTCGTGCGTCCAGATCTCGCCATTTACGGGATGTTGGGTCATGCCCTGGATATTGCGGTGGCCGTAGCTGAACAGGGTGGGGCTGTGATCGGGGCTGCCGAGAAAAGGGTTGCCCGGCGCCGCTGCTCCCTCAACGGTGATGCGATGGACTGAGCCGGCGTCGTCGCTGGTATCCTGGGCACGGTCGCGGTCGCCACGATCGCCTACGGCAATGAGCAGGTTGTTCTCGAGATCAAAGGCCATGCGTCCGGCAAAGTGGTGTGAGGTGCCGGAGCGGGGCCGGGCTTCGAATATCACCTGGCCGTCGCTCAGCTGGTTGTCATCAAGGCGGGCCCGGCTGACCCGGGTGGTTTTGCCTTCGCTGTTTTCGTGGGCGTAGCTCAGGAACAGCAACTGGTTGTCACTGAACTGCGGGTGAAGGATCACATCCAGAAGTCCGCCCTGGCCAGCAACCACCAGCTCTGGTACTCCGGCCATGGGTTCAGCCTGTAACTGGCCATTGCGGATCAGGCGCAGACGACCGGCCCGTTCGGTGACCAGAATGGAGCCATCCGGCAGAAAGGCCAGGCTCCAGGGATGCTCCAGTCCGGTGGCGATGGTTTCCAGACGAAAGCTGGCGTGGGCCGAGTGATACACGTCCGGGGCAGCAGTGCAGGCGGTAGCCATGGCAAGCACCGAGGCCATGGCGGTGAGTTTGAGGGCGTTCAGCATGTTGCTGAGTCTCCAGGTGACGGGGGGAGTGCCGTGCACACTCCACTGTCAGTCACCTTAGCAGCTGTATAGTCAACCGTCAGCCATCAGCCTGTTACCGTATCATCCGCCCGCCCGGTCTGTACCCGCCACTGGGCCGCGTAGAGGCCGTCTTCGGCCAGCAGCTGCTGGTGGCTGCCCAATTCCCGCACCTGGCCATTGTCGATAACCGCAATGGTGTCGGCGTCAACAATGGTGGAGAGCCGGTGGGCAATCACGATCACCGTTCGGTTGTGACGGATATGACGCAGCGAACGCTGGATGGCCGCTTCGGTTTCGTTATCGACGGCACTGGTGGCCTCATCAAGGATCAGGATGGCGGGATCCGTCAGTAGCGCCCTGGCCAGTGACAATCGTTGCCGCTGGCCTCCGGACATCCGTACGCCGCGCTCGCCAACCGGGGTATCCAGCCCTTCTGGCAGTTGTTCGATGAAGCTCCAGGCCTCCGCCTGCTGAGCGGCGGCAATGATTTCTTCTGTACTGGCCTCCGGGCGGCCATAGGCAATGTTGTCGCGAATGCTGCCCTCGAACAGATAAACATCCTGACTGACCAGCCCGATCGCCTGGCGCAGGGATTTCAGGCTGATGGCCGAAATGGACTGGCCGTCGATGGTGATGTCACCGTGCTGGGGGTCGTAGAAGCGCATCAGCAGCTTGATCAGGGTGGACTTGCCCGAGCCGGTGGTCCCAACCAGCGCCAGGGTGTGCCCGGCTGAAACGTCGAGGGAAATGTCGCGAAGGCCGGTAACCCCATTGGGGTAGCTGAACGACACGCGGTTAAAGACCACGTTGCCGGACACCGTCTCGGGCAGGTTCTGGCTGGCGTTGTCGATGACCCGTACCGGCTCGGCCAACAGGTCGAGGATGCGTCGGGTACTCGCCATGGCACGTTCGAACAGATCCACCACCTCGGCCAGACCGGTCAGCGGCCAAAGCAGGCGCTGGGTCAGGAACACCAGCACGCCGTAGGCTCCAACGTTGAGGGTGCCTTCCAGAGCCATCATGCCGCCTACGGTAAAGGTGGCAAGAAAACCGGCCAGAATGGCCATGCGAATCACCGGAATGAACGCAGAGCTGACACGGATCGCCTTGCGGTTGGCGCTGACGTAGGCCTCACTGCTGGCGCGCAGGCGTTCCGCCTCCCGTTCCTCAGCGGTAAAGCTCTTGATGGTGGCGATGCCGCCCAGGTTGTTGGCCAGTCGCGTGGCCAGGTCGCCTACCTTCTCCCGGACGTCGGCGTAGAGTGGGCCGGCCTTGCGCTGAAAGTAGAAGGCGCCCCAGATGATCAGCGGAATGGGGGTAAAGGCCAGCAGCGCTACCAGTGGCGAGATGATGAAGAACACCGCGCCGACCGCCAGGACGGTCACCACCACCTGGATCATGGCATTGGCGCCGCCATCCAGGAAACGTTCGAGCTGGTTGACGTCATCATTCATGGTGGCCACCAGTTGCCCGGAACTGCGGCTCTCGAAAAAGCTCATGTCCAGCCGTTGGGCATGTTCGTAGGCATCCTGACGCAGGTCTGCCTGCAGGCGCTGGGCGAGATTGCGCCAGAGGATCTGGAACAGGTATTCAAACAGGGATTCCCCGGCCCAGATGAAGAAGGTCAGGGCACCCAGTGCCAGGATCTGGGATTGGGCCGAGTCGAAACCGATGGACGCCATGAAGCTGGTTTCCTGATTGACCACCACGTCGATGGCGATACCAATCAGGATCTCCGGGGCGATATCAAACAGCTTGTTGATGATCGAGCAACTGGTGGCCGCAAGGATCTGGCGACGGTAGCCACGGGCATAGCGCAGTAAACGGGCCAGGGCGGCAAAGCTGCTGGTGGAAGGCCTGGGGGTGATGGGCATGAGGGTCTCCGGTCCGGGCGGAAACCGGCAAGGTTACGCGATTTTCATTGACCTTAAAAGAGAATCATTATCGTTTTATCGGGCATTCTTCTGCAGCCAGCGGTCAAGCTGGTCCGCGAACTCCTTGCGATCACTTTGGGAGAAGGCCGCGGGTCCTCCGGTGACCTGGCCGGCATTACGCATCTCTTCCATGAAGTTGCGCATTGCCAGACGCTGGCGAATGTTTTCCCGGGTGAAGGCCTGGCCTCGTGGGTTGAACACATCGGCACCCTTGTCGATCGCATCGGCCGCGAGCGGGATGTCCTGGGTAATCACCAGATCTCCGGCGCTGAGCTGCTCGACAATCTCGTTGTCGGCGACATCAAATCCCTGCATGACCTGACGGGTTTTGATGAACGGGCTCGGCGGTACCCGGATGGACTGGTTAGCCACAAAGGTGGTCTGGATCTTCCAGCGGTCGGCGGCCCGACACAGAATTTCCTTGACCACTACCGGGCAGGCATCGGCATCGACCCAGATAGACATGGTGCGGTTTCCTGGCAGTTAAAGAGGCTTGTAAGCATACCCATCGCCGCGATCAGCGCAAGATCGTCAGGTTGAATATCTTGGCAGCAGCGACTAAAAATTAATCAGAACGTCCCAAGTAGGGCGTGTGATCCGCGCTCAATAATAACGATCCAACAGGCACTGCGAACAGGTCCGCCACAAGCTGACTTCTGTTGTGGTGTGAGGGAGGCTGGGATGAAAGACCACTACGAATTCCGCGTGGACAGTCTGCGTTATCTCGATGATCAGGGTTACGCCCTGGGTGACCTGCCGGATGTCGCCGAAGACACCGAGCGGTTGCTGGCCGCCTATGCCAATATGGTGCTGACCCGTACCTTCGATGCCAAAGCCATTGCCCTGCAGCGCACCGGCCAGTGTGGCACCTATCCTTCGGTCCTCGGGCACGAGGTGATTGGTACCGTCATTGGCCAGGCCATGGCGCGGGATGATGTGCTGGTACCCTATTACCGGGACCAGGCCGCCCAGATCCAGCGAGGGGTAACGCTCACGGAGCTGTTGCTTTACTGGGGAGGGGATGAGCGGGGCAGTGCCTGGGCTCACTGTCCGCAAGACCTGCCAATTGCGGTGCCCATTGCCACGCAATGCTGCCATGCCGTCGGTGTGGCAGCTGCATTTCGTATCCGTGGTGAGCACCGGGCCGTGGTGTGCTGTCTGGGTGACGGTGCCACCTCCAAGGGCGATTTTCTCGAGAGTGTGAACTTGGCCGGCGCCTGGCAATTGCCCGTGGTGTTTGTGGTCAACAACAACCAATGGGCGATATCCACCCCACGCAGCCTGCAAAGTGGCTGTGAAACCATTGCCCAGAAAGCGATCAGTGGCGGCCTGCCCGGGGTGATTGCGGACGGCAATGATTTCTTTGCAATGACCTCCGCGCTGGAGCAGGCCCTTGACCGGGCGCGTCATGGCAAAGGGGCAACGGTGATCGAGGCTGTCACCTATCGTCTGGGTGATCATACCACCGCCGACGATGCCACCCGTTACCGCAGCGCCGATGAACTCAAGCATGCCTGGGAGAGGGACGGGGTGAAGCGGATGCAGAACTACCTCCACCGGGAAGGCTTCTGGGATGCCGAAAAAGAACAGAAACTGCAGGCCGACTGCAAGGGGTTTGTAGAAACCGCGGTGAAAGCGTATCTGGCCACCGAACCGGAGCCGGCCACGGCCATTGTTGACTATCTGTTTGAATCCCTGCCGGTGGCCCTGCAGCAACAGAGGGACCGTCTCGAGGGCAAGCCAGGAGGTGATCAATGAGCGATGTCACGCTGATCGAAGCCGTCAATATGGCGCTGGCCTGGGAAATGGCCCACGACGAATCGGTGGTGGTCCTTGGTGAGGACGTTGCGACCAATGGGGGGGTGTTCCGGGCGACGGTCGGGCTTAAGGAACGTTTTGGCTGCAAGCGAGTGATGGATACCCCGCTGGCGGAAAACCTGATTGCCGGGACGACGGTGGGCCTGGCGGTACAGGGTATGAAGCCAGTAGCGGAGTTCCAGTTCATGGGCTTCATCTATGCCGGTATGGACCAGATCATCTGCCACGCCGCACGAATGCGTAACCGTACCCGTGGTCGATTGCATTGTCCGGCCGTATTCCGGGCGCCATTCGGGGGCGGCATCCATGCTCCGGAGCATCATTCCGAAAGTACCGAGGCGCTGTTTGCTCATATCCCCGGTCTGCGGGTGGTGATTCCAAGCTCACCCCAGCGAGCCTACGGCCTGCTGCTGGCTGCAATCCGCAACCCGGACCCTGTGGTCTTCCTGGAGCCGAAGCGCATTTACCGGGCAGTCACCCAACCGGTGGAGGACAACGGTGAAGCCTTGCCCCTGGATACCTGCTTCACGCTGCGGGAAGGTGACGACGTCACCTTGATCAGTTGGGGGGCATCCCTGGTGGAAACCCTGGCGGCGGCAGACCAGCTGGCCGGACAGGGGGTATCGGCTGAAGTCATTGACGTCGCCAGTATCAGCCCCTTGGACCGGGAGACCCTGCTGTGTTCCGTGGCCAAGACCGGGCGTGCGGTGATTGTTCACGAAGCCTGCCGCAACGGCGGCGTGGGTGCCGAGATCGCCGCCTCGCTGGCGGAAAGTGCCTTCCTCGACCTGCAGGCGCCGTTGGTCCGGGTGACGGGCTACGACACGGTCATGCCCTACTACCGCAATGAACAACGCTATCTGCCCCAGGTGGCAGATGTGGTCCATGCCGTGGAACAGGTGATAGCGCTATGAAACATTTCAGATTACCGGATCTGGGGGAAGGGCTGCCGGAGGCAGAGATTGTCGAATGGCATGTGAACGTCGGTGATTCCGTGGCGGTGGATCAGGTGCTGGTGTCGGTGGAAACGGCCAAGGCCATTGTTGAAGTGCCGTCACCGATGGCTGGGGTGGTGGCCAAGCTGTTTGGCGACCCCGGGGATATCATCCACACCGGCGAGCCGTTACTGGGGTTTGAAGGTGAGGATGAAGACAGCGGCACGGTGGTTGGGGAGCTGAAGCGAGCTGACGCCGGAACCGCACAGGATCAGTTTATTATTGGCGCGGCCGCCTCCAGCCGCCAGGCCCGCCACCATCGCGCCACGCCGGGGGTGAGGGCATTGGCGGAACGGCTTGGGGTCAGCCTGGCGTCGATTACCGGAAGCGGGCCGGGAGGGCTGGTCACCAACGACGACGTACACCGCCAGGCCAGCCACCAGAAGGCACTGGGTGACGCCGAGGCTCTGCGGGGGCCGCGCCGCACCATGGCCAGGAACATGGCGCTGTCCCACGCCCAGGTGGTGCCGGTGTCGATTTTCGAGGATGTTGATATTGGCGACTGGAAAAAGGGCGCGGACATTACCATGCGCCTGGTTCAGGCCATCGCCCAGGCCTGCGAGGCTGTCCCGGTGCTCAATACCTGGTTCGATGGCGACAATCTGAGCCGGCGCCTGCTTGACGAGGTCCATGTGGCGATTGCCGTGGATACGCCTGACGGGCTGTTTGTGCCGGTCCTTCGGGACGTGACCCACCGTACCCTGAAAGACTTGCGACAGGGCCTGGAAAATCTGCGTCAGGCCGTGGCCAATCGGTCCATCCCACCCCACGAAATGCAGGGAGGGACCATTACCCTGTCTAACTTTGGCACCATGGCGGGTCAGTATGCCAACCCGGTGGTGAGTCCGCCTCAGGTGGCCATTGTCGGCGCCGGGCGTATCCGGGACAAGGTTGTTCCTCATGAAGGCAAACCGGCGGTGAGGCCGGTACTGCCTCTGTCGCTGACATTCGATCACCGGGCTGCAACCGGGGGGGAGGCGGCCCGGTTTATGGCCGCCATGCTGGCGGCGTTGGGCAAACCCTGACACTTGCGATTGTGTCCGAGTCAGGCAAGACTAGCGGCATTTTCGGAAATTCTCGTTCCATCAACAACGTGAGATGCCATGAAACGCCTGATTGCCCTGACTCAGACCTTGACTCTGGCCGTGACCGGCCTGATGACGCCGTTGCTTGCCAGCGCCCATGACTATTCCCGGGAATCCGTCCGGGTGGATCATCCCTGGAGCCGTCCGACACCGCCCGGCGTGACCGTGGGTGTCGGTTATATGTCCATCAGCAACAACGGCGATACTGACGTGACCCTGATCGCCGCTGAGTCAGCGAACGCTGGCCAGGTGTCGATCCACCAAAGCACTATGGTCGGTGGTGTCATGCGCATGGAGCCATTGCCACAGGGCCTGGTGATCCCTGCCGGTACCACGGTGAACCTCAAACCGCATAGTTACCACCTCATGCTTGAACAGCTCAGTGGCCAGCTGATGGAAGGTGAACGGGTTCCGCTGACCCTGGAGTTCGACAACGCGCCTTCCATGAACGTGGAGTTGGCGGTTGAGCCGTTGGATGGCGGCGACATGCCCATGGGTCAACGTCAGATGGATCACGGCGCCATGGACCATTCCGGTATGGACATGGAACCGATGCCGCAGAATCAATGATCCGGTGATGCCCACAATGAGTTCCCGGATGCCCTTATGAGCCTGTTCCCTCCCGAGCGCTGTACGGTCTGCCACCAGACGGAGTTGCGTCACTTCCTGACCGTGCGGGATGTGCCCTACTGGCGGTGTCCCCAGTGCGAGGCGACACTGATGGACCCTGGGTGCTGGTTGGACCCGGAGGGTGAAAAGCGGGTCTATGAACTCCACGATAACAACCCGGATGATCCGGGCTATCGCCAATTCCTCAACAGACTTGGCGAGCCGTTAGCTGCGCGGTTGGCCACGGGCTCGGAGGGGCTGGAGTTCGGTTGTGGTCCTGGCCCCGCCCTGGCCGATATCCTGCAACAGCGGGGATTCCGGGTATCCCTCTACGATCCGTTTTTTCATCCGGATGAATCTGCACTGTCTCGATCCTACGACTTCATCACCTGTACTGAAGTGGTCGAGCACCTGCACGACCCCTGGTCTGTGTTTGCCCAGCTTGATCGCCTGCTGAAACCGGGCGGTTGGCTGGGAGTGATGACCTGTTTCCAGACCGATGATGAGCGTTTTGCCAACTGGCATTATCGTCGTGATCCGACCCACGTGGTGTTCTACCGCGAGCAAACCCTGGCTCATATTGCCCGACGGTTTGGCTGGACACTGGTGGTGCCGGTCAAGAATGTGGCGTTGTTCCAAAAGCGCGGGGTGGCATCGTGAGTGAATACATCGAGTACCTTCAGGAAGTGTTCGAGCCGTTCGGCCCGGTCCGTGCCCGGCGCATGTTCGGCGGTTATGGTCTCTACCACGACGGGCTGATGTTTGCGCTGGTGGTTGATGATGTGCTCTACCTGAAGGCGGATCATCACAGTCGTGGGGCGTTCGAACAGGCGGGATTGCCGCCGTTTGAATACCCGAGGAATGGGCAGTTGGTCAAAATGTCCTATTACCAGGCCCCGGAAGAGCTGCTGGAAGATCCCGATCAGACCGTGGTTTGGGCCCGTCGCGCCTTTGAAGCGGCACTTCGGGCGCGTTCCGGTAACAGGCCCCGCGTCCAGACGTGATGGGCCAGTGAGCTGATCTCAGGCAGCCGCGATGGCGGCCGCCACAGCCTCGGGCGCATTCAGCAATGCCCTGGTCAGCACGCTCTGACGCCGGCTCGGGTCCATCATGTTATAGCCGAAAGCCGTCAGGTCGGAGGCCCCCGGTTCCACACGAATGACCCGTTTCCCTGCGGCTTTCAGCTGTTTCTCCTCCCGATCCACGATGGCCGTCATGTAGCGGCGGATCTGTCGTTCTGCGAGTTTCAGCGGTGACAGCGGACGATCCGGTTGGCGTGAGGCCATGGGGGCGAGGAGGATGACTTCGTCCACCGGCTGGTGGGTCAACAGATCGGCCGACGTGGGGGACGCCACGCCGCCGTCGATATAACGATGACCATTGATATCCACCGGTGGGCACCAGGCTGGTACGCCATACGACGCGCAAACGGCGTCACTCAGCGCCGCTGCCGGTGCGAACTCCTTGCCAAAGGCCACCCGCTCGCCAGAGTCGGTGTCCACCGCCATGATCCAGGTAGCAGGGTGGGGAACCCAGTTTCCTGTGGGGACGACCTGGTTAATCAGCGCCCGGAACGGCGCCATGTTGAACTGGCCGGTGGGCAGCAGTCCGCTGATGGCGGTGAGTGCGGAAGCCTTGCCCTGCAAGGCTCGGGTCATCAGCCGGCTACCAGTGAACTGTGCCGCCGGCCACGGCGGTAGTGCGCCCCCGGTGTCGGTGTCGTGGTTCCATTGACACTGTTTGGAGGTGCCGTGCTGGCAGGCGAGCAGGGCCGATACCGGCGTGCCCGCCCCCAACAGCGCTGCGATGACAGCGCCGGCCGACGTGCCGACGAGGACATCGGCTTTGCGGGCGTCCCAGTTCAGTTGTTTCTCCAGTTCGGCCAGCATCGCGATGGTCCAGGCGCCGCCGGCAACGCCCCCGCATCCCAGCACCAGTGCTCGTTTGGGGTTGGTGGTGTTCATGGCTGTTCTCCAATGACGGGTTGGGTGGCCGGTGTCAGGTGGTAGCTGTCGGCATCGAATGTCTTGAGCAAACGCTGCATTTTCAGGGTATTCCAGGGGAATCCCACACTGTTAAAGCCATTTTTGTCCAGGTAGTAGCTGGAGCAACCGCCGGTATTCCAGACGGTACTCTGGAGATCCCGCTGCACCTTGCGGTTATATCGGTCCTGAACGTCCTGGCGTACGTCGAATCGCGCCAGTTGTCGGTCCCGCATGGTGGTGAGGGCGTCAACGATGTAGTTGAGCTGGGACTCGATGACGATGAAGGCGGAATTGTGGCCAATGCCGAGGTTCGGTCCCAGCACCATGAAGGCATTGGGCAGCCCGCTGATGGTGGTTCCGCGATAGGCTTGCATGCCGTTCTCCCAGAGTTGGGACAGGGACTCTCCGGCATCGTTGTAGATGTGCTCGGCAATCGGTGGTTCGGTCACATGGAAACCGGTACCCAGAATGATGGTATCCACTTCCTGTTCCGAGCCATCCTGGCCTACAACGGTTTGTCCGCGGACTTCCTTGAGGCCGGTTGCACGTACATCCACGTTTGGCTCGTTCAGGGTCGGATAGTAGTTGTTGCTGAGCAGAACCCGTTTACAGCCCAGGGTGTAGTCCGGGGTTAGCCTGGCTCGGAGGTCGGGGTCCGTGACGGCGACTCTGAGGTGGGCAAGCCCCAATTTCTGAATGTGGCGCAGCATGGCGGGTTGGCGGAAGCCGATGCCGAACGCTTCAAAGCCGGCATAGAGTATCTTGCGCCAGGCCTTGAGGGTTCCGGGCAGGCGGAAGAACTTCGCTTCGATATCGGGAATGGTGTGGTCTGGTTTCGGCAATATCCACTGGGGGGTACGTTGGAACAGGGTCAGTTGTTTTGCCGCCGGTTGAATTTCCGGCACGAACTGGATCGCTGACGCCCCGGTCCCGATGACCGCCACCCGCTCACCCGTCAGGTCGTGGCCATGATCCCAGCGGGAGGAGTGGAACAGCTTGCCAGGGAAGTCTCTGAGCCCCGGGATATCGGGGATGATCGGCTCATGCAGGTAGCCGGAACAGGCGACGAGGGTGCGGGCAAAATAGAGCCGGTCAGGGGTTTGCACTTCCCACAACAGGTCGGCTTCCCGCCATTGGGCCCGTGCCACCGGCTGATCGTAGTGAATGTAGTTATCGATACCATACCGTTCAGCAACGCCGCGTACGTAGTCCAGGATTTCTGCCTGGCCGGCGAAGGCCCGGGTCCAGTCCGGCTTCTGGGCAAAGGAGTAGGAGTACAGGGCAGAAGGGACATCGCAGGCACAGCCCGGATAGGTGTTGTCTCGCCAGGTGCCGCCCAATCCGCTGGCTTTTTCCAGGATCACGAAATTATCGATCCCGGCGTCCAGTAACCGGATACCCAGGCCGATACCACTGATGCCTGCGCCAATGGCCAGAACGTCATAAATTGGAGGGTGCGTTTTTTGCGTCACGGCATTCACCTTGTTATCGATTGGGTTGCGGACTGAAGCGGTCCATTACATGGGTGGTCAACTCCAGGTTGGCGAGTTGTTTGGCCAGGTGGTAGATATCCGGGTAGATCACCCGAGCGCCGCCCTTTCGGAAGGTCTGGTAAATCCGTTGGGCCAGTACGTCCGGCTTTCCGGTCGGGATCAGTCGGGAAATAGGGCCCTGTTTTACCTGGCTGCGGGCGTGGTTTTCCAGCCCGGAAAAGATGGGGCCCGGGTAGACTGTGATGACATTGATGCCCTGTTTCTTGAGGTCGAGCCGGGCGATTTCGGACGCCATACCGATGCCCGCCTTGGCGCCACCGTAGTAGCTGCAGCCCCGGATGGGGACCCGCCCGGCCATGCTGGCGATATTGATCACGCAGCCCTGACGCTTCGCAAGCATGTCAGGCAGCGCCAGATCCATCAGCCGCATGGGCGCGATTAAATTGATGTCCAGCGATCGCTGTCCCCGCTCCCATCCGGTGCCGGTAATGGTCATGATGTCCATGATGCCGGCACAATTGATCAACACATCGACCGGACCCTGGCGCTCCGTCAGTGAGTGCCACCAACGGGGCAGGGCCTCGATGTCGGTCAGGTCGCATCGTTCGGGGTGGCCACCGTATCGATTGGCGATATCCGCAAGGCTGGACTCATTCATGTCGACCAGTGTGAGCTTCGCCGATGGGTGATGGTTACGGAATTGCGCTGCCAGCATGCTGCCAATGGCGCCTGCGGCACCGGTAATGAGGATGTGTTGAGGGTTCATGCTTTGCTCTCTGTGTTTGCGTCGTTGGTGATACTTCTCCAACAGGCTGTGCAGGCCTGCTCAAGGTCATGGTCAGATAGGGTGAGATAGCCCAGCCTTTCCGCTTTGAACAGGCCGACGATCGCTCCCCAAAACAGGGCCATGGCAACTTCCGGTCGCATGTGGGTGCCAAGCACACCGGATTGCTGTCCCAGCTCAATGAACTGGCGCAGCGGCAACAGCAACTGGTATTCGCTTGCCAGGCTGACTTCGTCGAGGTAACTGTGGTGGTCCTGCATCTCCAGAAAACGGAAAGCATCCGGTTGTTGGCGGGCAAAGGTGCACAACCGGTTCCATATTTCATTGAACAGGGCACGGCTGGGGGGCTGTATGGGAAGGTTTCCCAGCAGGTGTTCAGCCAATAACTGTTTGGTTTCCCGGAACAGGGTATTCACCAGGGCTTCCTTGCTCTCAAAGTAGCGGTAAAGGCTGCCGACGCTGATGCCTGCTTCCCTGGCGATGGGCGGAACCGGAGTGCCATGGACGCCGCGACTGGCGAATACCTTGAGGGCGGCATCCAGAATGCGCTGACGTTTGTCCGTGGCGGCTTGTGAGGGTCGGTCAGGGCTGGTGGTCATGGCATCAACTCATCGGCATTCTTGTGTGAATGAATGTTCATTCAGCCAATTTAGACGGATGCAAGGGGCAACGGGAATGTCTGGTGGGGCCAACGGCAGAGGTGAGGGAAAACTGGCACTTGGGGCAGGGTATGCGATGCTGTGATAAAGATCCCCGGGAAATGAGTGATGTTGTACCAATGGCTCGCAGACAGTGTGCTGATTGCTCATGTTGCCGTCGTTTTGTTTGTGGTGCTGGGACTGCTGCTGACGGTGACCGGTGGCGTGTGGGGCTGGTTATGGGTTCGTAATCGCTGGTTTCGCATAAGCCACCTGGTCGCCATCGCGGTCGTGGTGCTTCAGGCCTGGCTTGGCGTGGTGTGTCCCTTGACTACACTGGAAATGTGGCTCAGGGAGCAGGCGGGTGCGCCGGGTTACAGTGGGAGCTTTATCGGACACTGGTTGCAACGGCTGCTGTACTACGATGCGCCCGGGTGGCTCTTTGTCCTGGTCTATACGGTGTTTGCACTGCTGGTGATGTTGGTTTGGTGGCGCGTTCCGCCCGACAAGTGGCGGTAACGCGGTCACGGGATGGTGCAAGGGGAATGTAAGGAATCGCGTATGGCTGATGTGGGCGTGGTACTGACTGGTGGTGGGGCACGGGCGGCCTATCAGGTGGGGGTGTTGCGGGCGATATCCGATATGTACCCGGATATGGGGTTCCCCTTTCAGGTGATCATTGGTACGTCGGCTGGCGCCATCAATGCCCTGGCTCTGGCCAGCGGTGGCGCGATTTTTCGTCACAGCGTTTCCCGGCTGGAGCAGTTGTGGAGTGAGCTGGAAACCGAGCATGTGTATCGCAGCAACACTTACGATATTCTTCGCAACATGACCTCGGTCGCTCGCAGGTTGTTGGCAGGGGGCAACCGGGAGGCACCACTTTCCTTGCTCAATAACGATCCATTGCGTGAACTGCTGGCACGGGAAGTCGACTTCAATGCGGTCCGTCAGCGCATCGGCGAGGGGGTGATTTCTGCGGTGGGTGTCAACGCCTGTGGTTACGCCACCGGGCAGAATATCTGCTTCTTCGATGGCCGCGACGATCTGAAGAGCTGGTCCGTCGGCCAGCGGGCGGGCGCCCGCACTGAGCTGGCGCTGGAGCATGTGCTGGCGTCGTCGGCCATTCCCACTGTGTTCCCGCCGGTGAAGATCAACCGTGAGTACTTTGGTGATGGCGTTACCCGTCAGATGGCGCATATCAGCCCGGCCCTGCGGCTGGGGGCGGACCGGGTAATGGTGGTGGGTGTCAGCGCCAACAGTATGTGTCCGTCAAAGCGCCCCAGCCGGCAGGAGGCGCCGGCCTTCGCCCAGATCATTGCGCACGTGTTCAATGGCATGTTCCTGGATACTCTGGACTATGACATTGACCGCCTGCGGCTAATCAATCAGCTTGTGAGCCTGGTGCCAAACGATGTGCTCGAGGCGTCAGGGCTGGACCTGAAACCGATTGAGTTGCTCGAAATCTCGCCCAGTGAGCGTATTGACGAAATCGCTGCCCGCTATATGGATGGCATGCCGATGGTGTTGCGAAACCTTGTGGGAGGCGCAGCGCCCCGTTCATTCACCGGTGGCAGCCTGGCCAGTTACCTGTTGTTTGATCGCCGCTTCTCTGCCGAGTTGATCAAGCTGGGCTACCAGGATGCCCAGAGCCACGCCCGACAGATTGAGCGATTTTTCGATCAGAAAAACTGATCCAGTTTTATTGAACAGACTGGTCCAGTAGTGCCTGATAGTAGTGGCTCTGGCGTTTCCTCTGGGAATCAGGTGTTATTTTCAGGGCGATGTGCTGATGAGTGCCACAAAATATTTGGGGTATTTCGCCCCGAAAAGGATGAATGCTGGTATGATGGCTGCCCGAAAATTGTTCAACTAAAAGGGGTCGCCCATGTCCAACCTTCCTCCTTGCCCTCAGTGTGGTTCCGAATACACCTATGAAGACGGCACCCTGCTGGTGTGCCCGGAATGCGCCCACGAGTGGTCTGCCAACGAGTCCGATGCAGCAGAATCCGGTGGAAAGGTGGTTCGTGATGCCAACGGAAATGAGCTGCAGGACGGCGACACCGTAACGGTCATCAAGGATCTCAAGGTCAAGGGTTCATCGTCTGTGGTGAAGGTTGGTACCAAGGTGAAGAATATCCGCCTGGTGGATGGCGATCATGACATCGATTGCAAAATTGATGGCATTGGTGCCATGAAGCTCAAGTCCGAGTTTGTCAAAAAGGCCTGAGCCCCTCCAGTCCACTGCACCGGGCAGGAGGGACGGTCCTTCCTACCCGGCGGTCGTGCGCCCGCGAATACTCATTTCGATCGCATCGTGCAACCAGTGTTCGGTTTCCGCCACGATGCAGCGTCCATCGACGATCAGATCCCGCGACAGTTTCAATGCCGGTGAACCTTCCCGAACCTGTAATTGCTGGGCTTGAGTCTGATTAAGGGGCTTCGATGAAATGCCGATATCCTGACGGCGCTTCTTGAAACCATAGGCGTCACGTACCAAGGCATTCAGTGAGCCTGTAAGGTCCTTGCTGAGCAAGTCAGGAAAGTCCTCTTCCCGGTAATAACAGGACTCCAGCAACACCCAGCGACCGTCAACCGATCGCCTGCGGACGACATTCAGTACTGCGGCAGTTGCACTGAGTTCCAGCTTGCGGGCGATCACCGCGGGTGCCGCTGTGCGGTTGGCCGAAATCAGTTCGGTTTCAAGTTGGCGATTTTGTGCCCTGGCTTCATCCCGCAAACTGTGGGTTTGTGTCGGGTCGTATATGAACGGCGCCGGTGAGACAAACCAGCCAATCCGGTTCAGCCGATAGATCAGTCCCTGTGCTTCAAGAAAGTGCAGTGCATCCCGGGCGTTAACCCGGCTCACCCCCAGTTGTTCACAAATACCTCGCTCGGAAGGCAGTTTGCTGCCGGAGGCCAGTTCCCCGGAGTGAATCGAAGACTGCAGTCTGGCAGCCACGCTGTGGTAGGTGGTGAGTGAGTTCATGGCTTCCCTGATCAATGAATGGTTCCGCGAATTATGACACCTTGGCTAGCGGATATGTAGGTTGGGCAACTGGTACGTTCCAGATGAAATAATTTGTTAATAAATCTTAAATAAATAATACAAAACATTGAAATATTAAGTGCCTAGATTGGTACGTACCACTTCTGGTATAGACCAAAGGAGATTTCGATGTTCATCCCTAATCGCGCGGCGCTGGCCCTGGGGCTCTCCGCCCTGGTGCTGGCGGGTTGTGGCGGCTCTTCCTCGGATTCCGAGGCAGTGGCTGGCCCGGATCCGGACACTGGTGGTGGAAAGCCCACCGAACTGCCGGGTGATCCAGACCCAGTCATTGTGCCCGCTCCCCAGGCTGATTTTACGCCAGAGTTCATTGTCGGGCCTTACCTGCAGGCACCGATACCATGACTGTGATGTTCGAGACCGGAAACATCGAGCCTGAGGTGTGGGCCCGTCCGTTCGGTTCCGGCGAGGAATTTCACAAGGTGGGCGGTGAAGTACATTCCAGCGATGGCCTGGTGTATCGGGCTCAGCTCACCGGGCTGGTATCCAATACCCTTTACGAATACTACGTGCTCACCAAGGATGGTGAAGGCATTCAGCGGGTGACCCAGCCGTTCGCCTTCAAGACCTGGCCCGGTGCCAGCGACGATGTTTCTGAAGCCCGGTTTATTGCACTCAGCGATACCCAGCTCGATCGCACGATCTATGAGGTGGTGTTGCGGAACGTGGTAACCGACGGCTTCATGGTTCATGAGTGTGACGCCAGCCAGCCCGAGACCTGCGCCGAGAATATCGCCGGTATTACCATCTCCGGGGACGTAGTGCAGACCGGGGGCAACCGCGGCCACTGGCGCAACCAGCTGTTTGGCCGCATGGCAGACATCACCCCTTATGTTCCGTTAATTACGGTACCGGGTAACCATGACTACTACAGCAACGCCGAGTTGCAGCTCTATCGCACCTACCTGTCGCCGCCTGATAACGGATCGGTCGGTTACGAGGATCACTGGTACTATCTGGACTACCTGGACCTGCGCCTGGTGGGGCTGGACAGCTACCCGATTTCCGGAGCTCACGGCAAGTTCAATGCCGATACGCTGGTGGTTCAGCGTCAGTGGCTGAAGGAAACCCTGAAGGATGCGGAGCTCCAGCAGAAGCAGTTTGTTATGGGGATGTTCCATCATGGCTGTCTGTCAGAGATGTGGAATGCGGGGGAAAGCATCGGCTCCTGTGAGATGGTCACCGAGCTTGAGAAGTACAGTGAGCGGAATGACGCGGTTACCGGTCACTTCTTTGGTCATACCCATACCTATTCACGGGGCCAGTCACTGAACACGTCGCACCTGTGGCTCAACGCCGCCAGTGCCTCTGGTTACATCGAGCCGCTGGATGACGCCAACTTCCAGAACAGCCAGATCAGTGACTATGACACCTTTGAGGTCAGTCGCAGCGAATTCGGTTACAGCGTGCTGACCTACAGGTTTGGGGCTGACGCCTCCGTGACGCTTGAGCGCAAAAAAGGTGGCTACGACGGCGATCTCGATTTCGAGGTTGTTGATACCGTGACCTTTGACGCTGAAGTGAATAATAACCTTCCACAGGTCATGGCCGGAACGGGCGAATTGCCTGCAACCGCGGTTGCGTTGGCGATTCAGGTCGCGGCTCCGGATCAGGTCCATGAGGTGCAGTGGCAGATTTCCGAAACAGACACGTTCGACGAGGTGGTGTTCGATGTATGGGGTAATGAAACCCGTCGTCAGAATCTCTTTTACGACGAAGCCTCACTGGTTGGCGGTGATCTCTACATGGGCTTCGAAGGCATTGATACCCAGCTCGGGGCGGATATTTTCCAGCTTGACCTTTCGGGGCACCTTGCAAGTCGGTCTGTGCGTCCTGGTGCTGATGCCCACTATCGCTGGAACAAACGCTACGCATCCCAGGCGACCCACACCTCGGTTTACGATGAGTATGCCGGGCAGGCTCGTCCCCAGCTTGACCTGAAGCCGGGAACCACCTTCTACTGGCGCGCGCGGGTACGTGACGCGAGTATGAACTGGTCAGCCTGGAGTACGGTCACGAGTTTTACTATGGAAGGCACGCGTACCGAAAACCTGCTGGTGAATGGTGGTGCTGAATTGGGCGACCTGACCGGCTGGACAGTCTCCAGCGGTGCGGTCAATGTCGTGGTGGGGGTCAGTAATGGCCTTGCTGCCGCGGAAGGTGAGCGCTACTTTACGGGCCGTGGCTTTGGCAATGGACAGCCGGCCGACTGCTGTACCGATACCGCATACCAGCTGGTGGATCTTTCCGCTTACGCAACCCGCATCGATGCGGGAGAGGTTTACCTGGAGGCCGGTGCCGAGTTGACCACCTGGAATGGCGTTGACGAGACCGCATTTGTCGTGGAACTTCTCGATGCCAGCGGCCAGCCTATTGCCTGGAGCGGTACCGGTCCCCACACCACCAAAACGGCTAAGAACTGGGAGACCGTGACGGTGAACGGGCTGCTGCCAGCGGCTGTTCGCTCGGTTAAGATCTATATCGGCGGAACCCGGAAACAAGGGACTGACAATGACGTCTATTTCGACGACGTGACGGTGAACCTGCTTTACTGATCCCGGGGCTCACACTGACCCAGGCCGCCCGTAGGGTGGCCTGGTTTTTTGTACACAGATATCAGGGACGCTGCATGACCCGCTCGGCAAATCGTGGCAACAGTGAGCCCGCGTCCGGGGTGGCGGTCACTGCGTTGATAAGTGCCTGAGGATCCAGGCCTTCCTTCTGCAATGCGGGTGTCTGTACCTCCAGGTAGGCCCGCATCACTTCGGCACTGAACTCCGGGTGGAACTGAACGCCCCAGACGTGATCGCCATAGCGAAAGGCCTGGTGAGGTTCGTGGTCCGAACTGGCCAGCAAGGTGGCGCCTGGCGGCAGCTCCAGCACGGACTGCAGGTGCGTCAGCTGGGCAGGAAAACACTCGGGCAAACCGCTCATTAAAGGGTCGCTGGCGGCCTTACCGTTAAGCCGAACAAGGAAGGTGCCGGATTCCCGGCCATCGGGGTGGTAGCCCACCTTGCCGCCCAGGGCATGGGCCAACAGCTGGTGGCCGTAGCACACGCCCAGTACCGGTCGTCCAGCCTTAACCGCCATGGCCAGCCACTGTGCGGTGACTTCGCTCCAGGGTGCACGTTCCGACACCATGGCGGGGGAGCCGGTGACGATGACTCCGTCCCACTGCCCGGGATCCCCCGGCTCATCTCCTTCGGCCACATGGATGGTGTGGATATCGAGCCTGTTGCTATCGTTGCCGGCCAGGGCTGCCTGAAACCAGTCTTCGAAGTCGCCGTAGCGCTCGCTGAGCGCCGGGTAAGTGGAGCCGGTCTTGAGAATGGCAATACGCGTCATGATCGGGGGCCGGATTACAGGGCGATGGGCGCGACGCCTATGAGTCTGGCGTGGAGCTCCATGGCAAAGACCGCATACAACGCCAGACCAGCCACCACGGCAATAATGTCATTCATAGCGGTTGCGGGCAGCGCGGGATTGGCTCTTGGCTGACGTCGTTTCAAGGAAATCCGGTCGACCACGGCCCAGGCAAGGAAACTGCCAAACAGCAAGACATCGTGCGCCATGCCATTGGCCAGCAGGTGCGCCAGGGCCCAAAGTTTTACTGCCACCAGCATGGGGTGCTTGAGGGTGGTTTTGATCCGTCCCGGCAGATAGGCGGAGAGCAGCAGGGGGAATACCGGGATCAGCAGTGCCATTGCCAGATGGCGCAAGCCGGTTGGCGGATTATAGAGTGCGACAGGATCCAGGCGGGCGAGACCGTAGCCCCAGATAATGGCAATCAGACCGGCGGCGGAGACGACGGAGTAGAGTCCCTTGAATGGCCACTCGCCCATGGATTGGGCCATGCGGTTGCGTAATGGTTCGTTCACGATGGACAGGGAATGAATGCCCAAAAACAACACCAGCCCAATAATCAGAATGGTCACGAAAGCAGCTCCCTAAGGGTTCATGGTTTTCAGGAGCTTAACGAATGAGCGGGCTACGGGGAAGTGAATTGCGGAATATTGCGGTTTGTTCCCCAGCGTGCAGGGCGGGGCTGAATGCCCCGCCGGGCTGGTTACCGAGACAGAAAAAAATCAGTACTCGGCGTTGTGGTAAACGTTCTGGACGTCGTCCAGATCGTTCAGCATGTCGAGAAACTTCTCGAACATTTCCAGATCCTCACCTTCCACCGGGGTACTGGTCTGGGGGATGAACTGGATATCGTCCACTTCAAACTCGATGCCTTCGAAAGCTTCGGTCAGGGCCTGCTTGGCTTTGGCGTATTCGGTGTGGGGGGCGAATACGGTGATCAGGCCGTCTTCGTTCTCGATGTCGGTTACGTCGACATCGGCCATCATCAGGGCTTCCAGTGCACCTTCTTCGTCGTCACCCTTGAAGGCCAGGATGGCGCAGTGGTCAAACATGTGGCTGACACTGCCCTGGGTGCCGATTTTGCACTTGGTCTTGGTGAAACAGAGGCGAACATCGCCAAATGTGCGGTTCGGGTTATCGGTCAGGCAATCGACGATAACCATGCAGTTGCCTGGTCCAAAACCTTCGTAACGGGCCGGGTTGAAGTCTTCGCCTGCACCGCCCTTGGCTTTTTCGAGCGCCTTGTCGATCACGTGGGCCGGGACCTGATCTTTTTTCGCGCGGTCAATCAGTCCGCGAAGGGACAGGTTGCCGTCGGGATCAATGCCGCCCTGTTTGGCGCACATATAGATCTCACGGCCGTACTTGCTGTAGACCTTGGTTTTTGCAGCGGCCGTTTTGGCCATGGATTCTTTACGGTTTTGATAGGCTCTGCCCATTGCACTGCCCTGCTTGTTCTTTGGAAGCGTTCAAGAAAACAACGGCCCCGGAAAACCTCAGGCCCGTAGGAAAGGGCCAAATTTTACTGGAGTATGGTTTCCGGGGACAGGGGAAATTTGTGTTTCCGGCAGGCTCAGTTGCCGCCGGAGAGCATACCGTCGCGCTGCAGGCGCGGAACCATGACACCGGTGAAGTTCTCCACGCCGTCTTCCAGGGACACCGGATTGATGGTTTTTGACTGGGCTTTCCAGACCGCTTTGCCGGTGGCGGTATCGAACAGGGTGGTCTGGATATAGACCTCCTGCAGCGAGGTGAAGTAGCCCGGCATCATCACGGTATCGTACTGCATGCCGACGTAGTTGCCGAAGCGGGGTTCAACCACGGGAATCGCCACCTGGTTGACCTGGGGCGGAGTGTATTCATCCCGTACGCTGTTGTCGATCAGCGTGGTGACCAAAACCGCATCGGCCCCGTTGGCGGCAATGGCTTCTGCTGCCTTGCCGCGCAGTTCATCCTTATCCATCGAGGCGAGATGGCCGGACACATAATCCGACGCGTTCACGGTCTCGGTTCCGGTGCCGGCAATTTTCGCAGAGAGTGACTGCTCAACGGTCAGGCGCACCTGTTCGTTATCACTGATGGCCATAACCATGACTTTCTCGAAATGGCCCTCGCTTTCCTTGTCCAGAGCAACAGACAGCAGATCCGTTGTGGTGGTGGCGCATCCACCCAGTACCACCATGGCCGCAGTGATAAAGCCCTGCTTGATATTCATGTGTTCTAACTCCTTGAGTTGGTGCGAGGTTTACTCACTGCGAAACCGGAAGATGGTAGCGTATAGCACTGGAACAACGATCAATGTGAGAATCGTCGCAAATCCCAGACCGAACATGATGGTGACCGCCATAGCGACAAAAAAGGCATCGCCCAGCAGTGGCAACATGCCAAGGATGGTCGTCAGGGCCGCCATCGCCACCGGGATCAGGCGACTGACTCCTGACTCCAGCACCGCCTTGACCGGGGGCTGTCCCGCCTCCAGTTCTACGTCAATCTGATCGACCAGTACGATGGCGTTCTTGATCAGCATGCCAGCGAGACTCATGAAACCAAGCAGGGCCATAAATCCGAATGGCTGATTGAACATCAGCAGACCAGCCGTTACTCCGACGATGGCCAGAGGAACCACCAGCCAGATCACCAGGGTTTTTCTGACCGAATTGAACAGTGCCAGTACGGTGAAAATCATCATCCCGAAAAACACCGGTACGGATGCCGCGATAGAGACAGAGGCCTTGACGGAGTCCTCATTTTCGCCGCCCCAGGCGAAGTAATAACCGGGCATGCCTTCAATGGGAATACGGTCCCGGTAACGGATGGGTATGGTACTGGCGGTATGTTCGACCTCAGCGCCAGGAGGGTGACCGAGATAGGTGGTCAGGTCGACGTTCAGGGCTTTTTCCACGTCGGCCTTGATGTCGTTCAGCAGTTCTGATGACAGGCCGGTGCGCTGGTCGAAGTGCAGACGTAGCATGGTTACCCGATCCTGGCGCCAGATATGGGCATCCTCGAAGCCGACGTCGAATCGGGACACGGCCTGGCCCATGGGAACCATCTGCTGGGCGACCGGACTCCAGATCGGCGCCTGGTCAAAGTTCTGCAGACTGCGACGCTCGTTGAGCGGAGCCCTGGCAATGATGGGGATCAGTTCGTCGCCTTCGCGGTAAGTACCGGCGCGAACGCCATCGACGGAAAACGCCATGGCATTGGCGATGTCGGCGCGGTCGAGCCCCAGTTTCTGGGCCTGGGCATCCGCCATTACCGGCTCAATCATCTGCACCCGTTCCCCCCACTCGTCGCGGAAACCCTTGACGTTCGGGTGACTGCTGATAACACCGGCGGCAGCGGCAGCCAGGCGCCGCAGTTCGTCTGGATCCGGGCCGGAAATCCGCAGCTGGATCTTGCCGCCGGTGGCGGGCCCGAGGACAAACTGACGGGTGTTGATGATGGTGCCCGGTTGCAGAACTTCCAGGTCACTCTGGATCTGTTGGGTGATGTCCCCGAGAATCCGGTAGTCATCCACATCCACCAGCAGGCGGGCAAAGTTCAGGCCGGGCTGCTCCGGGGTATAGGTGAGCAGGAATCGGGGTGAACCGCCGCCAATCTGGGTGGTGACGTGGGTAACGTGCTCGTAGTCGGCCAGTTTGGCTTCAATTTCCTGAATGTTGTTCAGGGTGGTGGATGTATCTGACGCTTGTGGGTACCACACGTCGACATAGAACTGTGGGCGGGTGGAATCCGGGAAGAAGCTGTTTTTCACCCAGCCGAATCCAAACAGCGCCGACAGGAAGACCACGGTGGTCACGACAAGGCTGAGCCAGCGGTAACGGATCGCTTTTTCCAGCAGGCTGCGGTATGTGTGGTAGAACCCCGAGTCATAGGCGTCGGTATTGCTACTGGCTGCCGGCTTGAGAAACTCGTGGCAAAGCAGGGGAGTGATGGTTACTGCGGTAAACCAGCTCAGGCTCAGTGAAATCAGGATAACGGAGAACAGCGATCGGGTGTACTCACCGGTGGAGTCCTGGGATGTTCCTATGGCGGCGAACGCGGTTACGGCAATCGCGGTTGCACCGAGCAGCGGCAGCGCGGTCTGGCTGACCACGTCCCGGGACGCGGTGATGGAGTCGATACCCTGCTGCATTTTCATGCGGATGCCATCGGTGACCACAATGGCATTATCCACCAGCATACCCAGAGCGATGATCAGGGCGCCCAGGGAAATCCGCTCGAGGGTGATGTCCATCACGTCCATGAAGATGAACGTGCCCATGATGGTAATGACCAGTACCGCGCCAATGATCAGACCACTGCGCAGTCCCATGAAAACCAGCAGGACCAGGACCACGATGGCGACCGCCTGCAGCAGGCTGACGGTAAAGCCACGAATGGCTTCGGTAACCGCATCGGGCTGCATGGACACCACATTCAGTTCCATGCCCAGCGGGATCTGGGACCGCAGTTGCTCCATTTTGGTGTACAGACCTTCGCCCATGGTGACGACGTTGCCGCCACTGCGCGTGGCAATTGCCAGCCCGATGGCGGGTTCTCCGTCAAAGCGGAGCAGGTTGGAGGGCGTTTCCCGCAGTCCCCGGGTGATGGTGGCAACGTCGCCGAGCAGGATGTGCTGGCCGGGGTTGCTGGCGCTGGTAATCAGCAGTGAGGAGAATTGATCTACAGAGGTCAAGCCGCCGGACACCTGGATGGCGAGGCGGTTGTCGCCGGCACGTGCATAGCCGCCATAAGTAACGGTATTTCTGTCACCCAGGGCCCGGGCAATGTCCCGGGGCGAAATGCCGAGGGCGGCGGTTTTTTCCCGCCGCAGCTCAACGTAAATGACTTCTTCCGGTTCACCGTAAAGCGCAATACTCTTGACGTCTTCGACCTGCAGCAGCTCCCGTTTCAGAAACTTGGCGTATTCGTAGAGTTCTTCTGCGCTGTAGCCGTCGCCAGTGATCGCCAGGTAGACCCCGTAGACATCGCCGAAGTCGTCGATAACGGTCGAGGGGCCCGCACCCGGGGGCAGCTGGGCCTGGATGTCATTGATCTTGCGCCGCAGCTCGTCCCATACCTGGGGGAGGGATTCCTTGTCGTACTGGTCGAGAATCTTGACTGATACAATCGAGCGGTCACGGTAGGAATGGGATTCGACATAGAACAGCTGGCCCATCTTCTGGGCCGCCCTTTCAATCAGGTCGCTGACCTCCTGTTCGACTTCCGCGGCGGTGGCGCCGGGGTAGGGGGTCACAACTTTGGCTTCCTTGATGGTAAATTCGGGGTCTTCCAGGCGACTCAGGTTGTTGAATGAGTAGTAGCCCACGAAGATAAGCACCAGGGCGACCGCCCAGGTGATGATCCGGTTCTTGATACTCCACTCGGCGATGTTCATGTTGGCTCAGAACTCCACCTTGTCGATGGGCTTTACTTCCAGACCTTCCGACAGTCTGGACACCCCGGCGGTGACCAGTTGATCACCCTCGCTCAGACCGGAAAGCACTGTGATACTGCTGTTTCCGATCAACTCGCCGGTAACCACTGGTTGCTGACTGACACGATTACCGCTCTTCACGAGCCAGACGCTGGCCTGGTTTTCTTCGGTTGATGCCAATGCAGAGAGGGGCACGACAACGGGGCCTTGTGCCAGGTTTTCGCTGGCCAGTTGTTGCACCTTAACGGTGGCGGTCATACCGGGCAGCAGGTTATAGCCGGCGGTTTCTTCAATGGTCAGCACATACTCGAAAGTCTGGGTATCCTCGCTGGCAACGGTGGAGAACTCCTTCAGGGCGAGGGCAAATGTCTTGCCCGGGATGCCTTCGAAGGTGCCTTCCAACTGGATCTCGACACCCTCGTTACGTCTTACCACAAGGCTCTCAGGAACGCTGACCACCACCTCCAGTTCATTGTTGTTCTGCAGGCTGAGAACCGGCTCCTTGGCCTGAACTTCCTCAAAGTTCTGGACGAATGTGCGAGCCACCACCCCATCGAACGGAGCCAGCATGCGGGTGTCATTAAGGGCTTTCCGGGCCTTGGAGACGTTGGATACGGCGATATTGTAGTTGGCTTCGATGGCGTCGTATTCCGCCTGCGAAACGTAGTTTTTCTCAATCAGCTCCTTGGCGCGGTTGTAATTTGCTTCGGTACGGGAGAGATCCGCCTGGGCGGCATTAAGGTTGCTCTGATAGTCCGAGTCGTCCAGCAGGCCCAGTTGTTGCCCCTCGGTGACCTGCTGGCCTTCCCGTACGGGGAATTCCACCAGCCGCCCGGGAACCTGGAATGCCATGGTGACGCGCTGAGCGGCCCTGACAGTTGCGGGGAACTCACGGGCGAGAAGGGCTTCTTCGCCGCCAACCGTTATGACCTTGACGGGTTGCACGACGGTTCTGGCTTCAGGTTGTGGTGGTTCACTGCAGGCACTCAGCAGCGTCAGCGCGGAACCCGCCACGGCCATCCATAGCTTGTTGTTCATAAGGGTAGAACCTTCTTTCAGATAGGGATTGGACTGACCTAATAGTAGGAAGGCCCTGCGGTGAAAGAAAGGAGAATGTACGCGAAAAAAGTCTTTACTCGATCTGGATCAAGCCTTTGGAGACTGATGTTGTCGGATAGGGGGGCGCGGAGAGTGGTTTGTGCGAAGGGGGAGGGTGGGAGAACAACAGCGAAAACCGGGGGGGCGAACCCTCCCCGGTTACTGCTCAACTCAAGCGGCGACTGACTGGGTGCCGCGAATGAGCAATTGCCGTTTGATATCGGCAACGAGTCGATCGGCGTCGACTTCAAAGCCCTTATTGGTCTCCACAAACTGCAGGGTCGGTACGTACTGGTACGTGACACCGTCCCGGCTCCAGGTCACTACCGGCGCCCTGAAATAGTGGCCGGATGGGTCCTTTTGCTGCTGTTGGGCGGCGAACTCGTTGTGCCAGCCGATGTGCAGCTCGTTTACGTGGCAGGCCTGCTCAATCTGCAGTTCCTGGGTCAGACCAATGATACGGTTTGAACTGATGGCCATAATTAAAGCCTCCTTTTCATTTGCAATTTCAGGGAACCTCAAGCCGGATGGTCTGGCTGTACTCTGGTTCCCAAACGATACCCCATTGCTCGTTTTCTGGTTTAAAGGGCCGTCCTGGCCTCACTTGTCATTGATGTGAACAACTGTACACAATAAATATTCGGATTGAACAGAGGCAAAGTGCGTGATGGCCCATAATAACAATGTGGTTTGTACTTATAACTCAAACAAAGTCGCCGGGCGGCTGGTAGTGCTCCCGGGTCATCAGGTCAACACCACACTCCACTGAGGACACCCAGTCGAGGAAACGGTTGATCATCTCTTTGCCCTCAAAGCGCTTGCCGTGCTGGGGAACAATCATTGCCACATCCAGGCTGCGGACCATGTCTGCCCACAATTCGCAAACCTTTCTTGAACAGATATAGCGCTTGTGGAAGCCGATCATGTGAGGAATGTGGGCGTCGAAATCAGCCACGGGGAGGTGTTCGTCCCGGGCGGCCATGGACGCGCCCAGGTCTCCGGAAAACAGAATTCTGGACACCGGATCGTAGAACTGAAGGTTACCCACCGAATGCATGAAATGGGCCGGCAGGCACTGGATGTAGCTCTCGCCAAAGCGAACGTTGGCACCACTGTCGGGAATTCCGGTGATGCGCTCGAAGACATTGACGTTGAGCTGATTGACCACATAGCCGGAGGCCAGGTGTGGCAGGAATCGTGACCACAACCGGGACGTCACGATCTGAGCCTTGGTGTGCAACAGCCAGCGGTCAATGGCGCCAATAATGTCCGGATCCTGGTGGGAAGCAAAGACGTAGTCCAGATCCTGGATGCTCATATAACGGGAGGCGGCGACCGATAACGGGGTGTAGGTGAGGTCACCGCCAGGATCGATCAGTGCCTCGTGCTTGCCATCTACCAGCAGAAACTGGTTGGACTGCACGCCTTCGCCCGTAACCAGGGAATCGAACATCAAACATTTATGGTGGCCGTTATCAAACAGCACGATGGGCTCTGACGCCATGGGTGTCTCCAGACTTGCTTGGGGAGCGCTTCAGTGCTCCCGATAACTGCGGCCGTGACAGGGGGCCGATGGGAGGCGTCAGGGTAGGGAAAGCGACGGGGAGGACTTTTGCCCCAAATCAAGAAAGGCAGCCATATCCGGTAACAGTCTGTAACCGTAGAAATAAAGGAACGACCGCGAGCGGTCGTTCCTTGGAGGGGCGGGAGGGGGGGTAACGCCTCAGGCCATTCTGGGGATGCGCTTGATGCCCTTGCGGATACCCTGTTCCAGTGCCGACTGAACCAGCTTGCCGGTAAACGGAATGACATCGTCAAAGGTGATGACGTAGTTCACCCGGGTCTGGCCCTTGGAGGGCTCATCAAAGCGGATACGGCCCATGTGGTTTTTCAGCGGGCTGATGCTGGTAATGGTGTATTCGATCAGCGAATCCGGCTCGAAACCAATGACAGTTTCCTCCAGGCCAATAGGGCCAAAGCCAATCTTGCGCACGGAACCCAGACCATTGGGGTCGGCCTGGTCACTGTCCTTGATGCGTTTCACCGGCGCGCCCAGCAACTTGCCAAAACGTTCGTGCTCGGCAAACAGGGCGAAGACCTTACTGCGGGGCACGTCAAAGGTTTCATCAATTTCGATGGTATACATGATCTCGTCTCGTTCGTTGTTGGAAGGCCACTGACAGAGTAGCCGGTTGTCTTCTGGGGCGAAAGTCCAGGGTGTGGCCTGACCGATTATTGGCCCTGCTGGCCGTTCAGTCAGATGATCTGTCTCTGGAAAACCGGGCGCTGGGGTCTATGGTGTTATAAGAGCAAGCCAACGATTGGAGAGCCTGTGGTGGCACTGAAAAGCCTGTTTGAAAGCTGGGGGAGACAGGATGGCGTCCGGACACTGACCGAAAAGGGTGTCGGTAAGCACCGCGCGAATCCGCTCGTCGGGACACGATCCCAGCATGCCCGGACCTTAAAGGAAGAGCTTAAGACCAGCGCCGCCGGGTTTTTCTGCACCGGCAAGGATCGGGTATATGCCCCTGCAGGCATCAACGTCAGCGCGGATGAGCTGACTGCGGTGCTGGACGATGTGATGAACGTAATGAAGTCGCGGGGCTATCGTAAATGAGGCGTTCTATGGCTACGGAGTTGGTGATTGTCAGGCTCAATGCGGTGTTGTTCCTGGCGTATGGTCTCGGCTTTGTTTTCCTCCCTGAAGCGATGTCCCGGCTGGTAACCGGCTCCGCGCCAACGGCTGTGTCGGCACTGATTGATATGCGTGCAACCTATGGCGGGCTGTCGGTTGCCGTTGGGGGGCTACTTTTTTTACTGGCTTCAAACCGGGGCGTGGTCCGTCAGGGGCTGGCCGGGGTCGTGCTGTTGATGGCGGGCATGGCAGGGGGACGGCTCTATGGCATTGTCGTTGACGGGGCTCCGAATGCGGTCATGTACTGGTATCTGGCGTTTGAAGTCGCCATGGCACTGATCGCGTTATGGGCCTTGATGCGGGCCAGATCCTCGGGTTAGTGAGCGGGTTGTCCACAGTTTCCGTGGATAACTGTGTTAGCAATGACCGGATAGCCTGCTTCAGGCCATGCGCCACAAGGGCTAGGCGAGTGCGGTTTATAAATGATCAGTCTGTATCGGCGATGACTGTTTGATGAACGAAGCGCTTTTTAACTGATCAACCTGATGGTTTATTCACCGTTTTATCGGGCCTGCTGAAAGTCTTCCACAGCCTGTGGGTGAAGAGCGGGTGCTGAGTTGTGGATTGTCCACAAAAACGGTGGATAACTGTGTGTGCAATGGCAGGAGAGGTGGTCTCAGGTGTTGTCGCACAAGGGCTGGGGGAATCAGTTCTTTAATTGATCAGTATGTCACAGGGGTGACGAATTAATGATCTGTCCGGTTTATATCTGACCAGATTGGTGGTTTTTGGGTCAGCTCAGGTGTCGCCGTTGGAAGTCTTCCACAGGCCAGCCCGGTTCAAGCGGCTGTGTGCTGTGAATTGTCCACAAAATCGGTGGATAACTGTGTGTGCAACGCCAGGAGAGTCCGTTGCAGCCCTTGTTGCACTAGTGCTGGCGGGGAGCGGTGTGGAAATGACCAGGGCGTGACAGGTCGGGGGTGACTGTCAGTGCCGGTTGGTGTGCCGATAGTGGCTTGGCGACTGCCCCATCACTTTTTTGAACAGGCGCGAAAAATAGTACGCGTCGTCATACCCCAGGCTGGCACTGATCTGGGCAAAACTGCGGTTACTTGTGTCCAGCAACTGACAGGCCCGCTCCACTTTCAGGTGAAGAAAATGCTGGATCGGGGTGGTGCCGGTCTGGGCCCGGTAACGGGTGGCAAAGTGTGGGGGAGAGAGTCCCACGAGGTCGGCCAGCTGGTCCAGCGTAATGCGTTCTTCCAGATGTTCCCGCATGAAATTATGAATGATATCCAGGTCCGGCTGCTGTGCCATGCTGGTGGCATCCAGCGTCAGCGGGATGGCGGTCAGCAACTGACGCAACCGGTTGGCGGCATGGATCAGCCCCTTGCTGCGGAACCCGGTCTGTTGCACGGAAAGCAGACCATTGAAATCGACCAGCACCCGTGGCTGCTGGCCAAGGTGCAGCACCCGGATCGCATCGCTAAAGCCCATATAGTGGTGGAACTCTTCTGCCAGGGGACCGGTGTAATGTACCCAGTGGATCGTCCAGGGGTTGTCCGGGTCGGCGGTGTATCGGTGGGACACCCCGGCGGGCAGCAAAACCAGGTCGCCAGCCTCCGCGGTGCAAGGAACCCCCTCGACATTGAGAAACGCCCGCCCTTCGGTGCAGTAGATCAAAAGATTGTCTCGGTGGTGCTCCCGGTGCATGTGATGTCCCAGGGCGTTGCGGTAGTGGCCAAAAGCCAGTGGGTACAATTCCTTCGTCAAGGGATGTTCGGACAGCGCTTTGATCGCGGGGGCGGGTAGCACGTAGCGGATACTGTCTGCAGGCACCGGCCACTGAGAGGTCTGGGTCATGGAATACCGTTTGCTATTACTGTTGATCTAAAGATAGTCCATCAAGGCCGAAATTTAGTCAATCACGCCAGGCCGGTTCCTTTGCTAGCATCAAACCATGCTCCAATCTGCGGTATCGTCCTGGGCGATGCCAATTACAAAAACAACCGTTGTCAACGACAGGAAGCTGCCATGAAAACAGTACCCCTCTATATCGCCGGTGAGTTTGTCGAGAGCCAGACTGATCAGTGGATCGACGTCACCAACCCGGCCACCAACGAAGTGATTGCCCGTGTTCCCTGTGCCACCGACGCGGAAATGCAGCGTGCGATCAGCCATGCTGCCGAAACCTTCAAGAGCTGGAAAGAAACACCGGTATCCGAGCGGGCACGGGTAATGATGCGTTACCAGGCCTTGCTGAAAGAGCACCACGACGAGATTGCCGAAATCCTGTCCCAGGAAACAGGCAAGACCTTTGAGGATGCCAAAGGCGATGTATGGCGTGGCATTGAAGTGGTGGAGCACGCGGCCAACATTCCTTCGCTGATGATGGGCGAGACCGTGGAAAACGTCGCCCGGGAAGTGGATACCTACTCCTATACCCAGCCATTGGGTGTCTGTGCCGGTATTACCCCGTTCAACTTCCCGGCAATGATTCCGTTGTGGATGTTCCCGATGGCGATCGCCTGTGGTAACACCTTTATTCTCAAACCATCCGAGCAGGACCCGCTGACCCCGACCCGGCTGGCGGAACTGTTCGAGCAGGCCGGTGCGCCGAAGGGTGTGCTGCAGGTCGTTCATGGCGCCAAGGCTCAGGTTGATACCCTGCTGACGGACCCGGTGATCAAGGCGGTGTCCTTTGTGGGCTCGGTGCCGGTTGGCCGTTATATCTATGAAACCGGCACCCGTAACATGAAGCGGGTACAGAGCTTTGCCGGTGCCAAAAACCACATGGTGATCATGCCGGATGCCGACAAACAGCAGGTGATCAATGCTCTGGTGGGTGCTTCTGTGGGCGCTGCCGGTCAGCGCTGTATGGCTATCTCGGTGGCGGTGTTTGTTGGCAAGTCCCAGGAGTGGATTGCAGAACTGAAAGAGGCGCTGGCGAAGGTCAGGCCGGGTGCCTGGAACGACGGAGCCGCAGCCTATGGCCCGCTGATCAGCCGTCAGGCCAAGGACCGGGTGGAATCGCTGATTGCCACCGGTGAGGCTCAGGGCGCGAAACTGTTGCTGGATGGCCGTGGCTGTATGGTGGATGGTCTGCCCGACGGCAACTGGGTGGGGCCGACCCTGTTCGCGGGGGTGACCACGGACATGGATGTGTATAACGAAGAGATCTTCGGGCCGGTACTGTCCTGCATGGAAGTGGATTCCCTGGCGGATGCCATCGAACTGGTCAACAACAGCCCTTATGGCAACGGCACCTCGATCTTCACCAACTGCGGCGGCAGTGCCCGTCGATATCAGCACGAGATTGATGTGGGCCAGGTGGGTATCAACATCCCCATTCCGGTACCCCTGCCGTTCTTCTCCTTCACTGGCTGGAAAGGCTCGTTCTACGGTGACCAGCATGCCTATGGCAAGCAGGCGGTGCGTTTCTATACCGAAACCAAGACCATCACCGCCCGCTGGTTCCACAGTGAGATGGATGTGGACGCCAACTTCTCCATCAACCTGCGCTAAGCACGACAAGCAGAGGGTATGTGCATGGATTTCAACCTGACCGAAGACCAGCTGGCGTTCCGTGAAGCGGCGAGGGCATTTGCTGAACATGAAATGGCTCCTCACGCTGCACTCTGGGATGACGAGCATATCTTCCCGGTTGACGTGATCCGCGCTGCGGGCGCCATGGGCTTTTGCGGAATCTACACTCCCGAAGCTCAGGGCGGTATGGGGCTGTCCCGGCTCGACACCTCGGTGATCGTTGAGGAGCTGGCGGCGGCCTGCCCGTCTACGGCGGCCTTCATTACCATCCACAACATGGCCACCTGGATGGTGGCCAACTTTGCCGTTGGCCCGGTGCGGGACGAGTTTGCTCCACGCATGGCCAGTGGTGAGTGGTTAGGCTCGTATTGTCTGACTGAGCCGGGTGCAGGGTCTGATGCCGCCAACCTGCGCACCAGGGCGGTTCGTGACGGAGATGATTACGTACTCAACGGCAGCAAGGTGTTCATCTCCGGCGCCGGAGGCACCCAGGTGCTGGTGGTCATGGCCCGCACCGGAGCACCGGACAGTGGCGCCAAGGGCATTTCCGCGTTCGTGGTGCCGGCTGATTGCGCGGGTATCCACTACGGCAAGAACGAAGAAAAAATGGGCTGGCATAGCCAGCCAACCCGTCAGGTTACCTTCGAGGATGTACGAGTGCCCGCGGCCAATCGCTTGGGCGAGGAGGGCGAAGGCTTCAGGTTTGCCATGAAGGGGCTTGATGGTGGTCGCCTGAACATCGCGACCTGCTCCCTGGGCGGTGCCCAGGCGGCGTTGCTGCGAGCCCGCAATTACCTCCACGAGCGCAGCCAATTCGGCAAGCCGCTGGCGGAGTTCCAGGCCCTGCAATTTCGTCTGGCGGATATGGCCACGAATCTGGTTGCGGCAAGGCAAATGGTGCGTCTGGCAGCGTTCAAACTGGACACCGGTGACGTTGAGGCCACGCTCCATTGTGCCATGGCCAAACGCTTTGCCACCGATGCCTGTTTTGACGTCTGTAACGAGGCGCTGCAACTCCACGGAGGCTATGGTTATATCCGCGAATACCCATTGGAGCGCTACGTGCGCGACTTGCGGGTGCACCAGATCCTTGAAGGTACCAACGAAATCATGCGGCTGATTGTTGCCCGGCGCCTGCTGGAGCCGGGGGTGGCGGAAGCCATCCAGTAGCCCGACCTGAGACCAACGAATAACGACAGAAGGAAACCACCATGAGCGCATTGATCGACCTGGAAAAGCGCGGTCACATTGCCACCATCACCATCAATAACCCGCCGGCCAATACCTGGACAGAAGAGTCCCTTGGCGCGCTGGCGGATACGGTGAACCAGCTCAACGACGACAAGGACATCTATGCCCTGGTGATCACCGGGCAGGGTGAGAAATTCTTCTCCGCCGGTGCCGACCTGAACGCGTTTGCTGATGGGGACATCGGCCGTGCGGCCGTGATGGCACAGGCGTTCGGGAATGCCTTCGACGCTCTCAGTAACTTCCGCGGGGTCTCCATCGCTGCCGTCAACGGCTACGCCATGGGTGGGGGACTGGAGTGCGCTCTGGCCTGTGATATCCGGGTGGCAGAAGCTCAGGCTCAGATGGCGCTGCCAGAAGCCCGGGTAGGGCTCCTGCCCTGTGCGGGCGGCACCCAGAATCTGCCCTGGCTGGTGGGTGAAGGCTGGGCCAAGCGGATGATTCTGTGTGGTGAACGGATTACCGCGGAGCGGGCGCAGCAGATTGGTCTGGTGGAAGAGGTGGTGGGCAAGGGCGAGTCGTTTGCCAAGGCCCTGGAACTGGCCGAAATGGCCTGTCAGCAAAGTCCGTCTTCCATTGCCCGTTGTAAGCAGCTGGTTATGAGTGCCCGTGATGGCCGTAGCCATCGGGACGGCTGGCGAATGGAGCGAGAGCTGTTTGTTGAACTGTTCTCTACGGAAGACCAGCGCGAAGGGGTGAATGCCTTCCTCGAAAAGCGGGCACCCGACTGGAAAAATCGATGAGGGTGGAAACACCGTTGATTGGAACGTTCTATGAGTAATAACGCCGTTGTATTTGAGGAATGGGCGGTCACCGGTGGCCGTGTAGCGGTCGCCCGGCTTAACGCCCCAAAATCGCTGAATGCGCTGTCCCTGGACATGATCCGCCTGCTGACGCCAAAGCTGCGTCAGTGGCAGCAGGACGACAAGGTGCTGGCAGTGTGGCTGGACGCGGAGGGCGACAAGGCGTTCTGTGCGGGTGGTGACATCGTTGCGCTCTACCGCGACATGATCGAGCCGCAACCGGCCGGTCAGAGGGCGGGGCTGGGGCAGGCCTTCTTCACCGAGGAATACGAACTTGACCAGCTGATCCACAGCTTTGGCAAGCCGGTGGTGTGCTGGGGCCATGGCATTGTCATGGGCGGCGGGCTCGGCATTATGGTCGGGGCAAGTCATCGGGTGGTCACCGAGCGTTCAATGATCGCCATGCCTGAGGTCAGTATCGGATTGTATCCGGATGTGGGTGCGGGCTGGTTCCTCAACCGCATGCCCGGTCGCACCGGCCTGTTCCTCGGTCTGACCGGTGCCCGGATGAACGCCGCAGATGCCATCTTCCTGGGCCTGGCGGACCGTTTCATCGGGCATGAACGCAAGGCCGAGGTGGTTGCCGCCTTGCAGAACGCGGACTGGCAACAAGCCGACGCATCGGTGGTGCTCAACCGGGTGTTGCGCCAGTTTGAACAGGATTCGGCAGTGTCCAGGCCGGACTCCCCGGTGCGAGACAATTTTGATGCCATTAACCGGCTTACGGACGCCGATAGCCTGGACCAGCTCGTGGTACAGCTGAAAGGCGTCGATGGCGACAGCGAATGGTTGCAGAAAGCCGTCCGGGCCCTGGCCGGAGCCTCACCCACGGCGCAGATGCTGTTCTGGCGGCATCTGACGCTGGCGCGGACGATGAGCCTGTCTGAGGTATTTGAGCTGGAGCTGGGTCTGTCCCTGAAATGCCTGAGCAAGGGCGAATTCGCTGAGGGTATCCGCGCGTTGCTGATCGATAAGGATCAGCAACCCCGCTGGCGCTACTCGTCGCTGAACGATATTGATCCGGCGTGGATTGACGATTTCTTCCACTGAGTGGAAGAGGTGTCGGCCCCCGCCGGATGTACCGAAACAAGAACAAGGAGATCGGAACATGGCAAAGATAGGATTTATTGGCTTAGGAAACATGGGCGGGCCGATGGCGGCCAACCTGGTGAAGGCGGGTCACGAAGTGACGGTGTTCGATCTGTCGCAGGCGGCGCTGGATCACGCGGTTGAGGCGGGTGCGGCCGCGGCAGCGTCGGCCCAGGTTGCAGCCGCTGACAAGGAGTGTGTGATTACCATGTTGCCGGCCGGGCAGCATGTGGAGGCGGTTTACCTTGGGGAGGACGGCTTGATGAACAGCCTGTCCCGGCAAACTCTGGTGATTGATTCTTCCACCATCGCTCCGGAAACGGCCCGCAAGGTGGCTGCAGTGGCGGCCGAAAAGGGTATTACCTTCCTCGATGCGCCAGTCTCTGGCGGGGTTGGTGGGGCGAAGGCCGGAACCCTTACCTTCATATGTGGGGGTGATGATGCCGGCTTTGAACGGGCCCGGCCGATCCTCGACGGTATGGGCAAGAACATCTTCCATGCCGGTGACCATGGTGCGGGACAGGTCGCGAAGATCTGTAACAACATGCTGTTGGCGATCCTGATGTCCGGAACCTGCGAGGCATTGGCGCTGGGGGTAAAGAACGGACTGGATCCGGCGGTCTTGTCGGAGATCATGAAACAGAGTTCCGGTGGCAACTGGGCGCTGAATGTCTACAACCCCTGGCCGGGGGTTATGGACGGAGTGCCGGCTTCCCGGGATTATGAAGGGGGCTTCCTGGTTAACCTGATGAACAAGGATCTGGGGCTGGCATTCGATAATGCCATCAAGAACCAGGCGGCGATTCCCATGGGGGCGTTGGCCCGTAACCTCTTCTCTCTCCATGCCGTAAAGGGTAACGGCACCCTGGATTTTTCCAGTATCCAGCGCTTGTTCCTCGAAGACAGTCAGTAACACATTCCCTGTTTTACCGCAGGTTGATGGGGCCCGGAAGGGTGACCACAACCTGCGGTGACCGTTCCGTGGTGGGGCAGTTGGTTAAATTAATTGTAATCCCCATTTGCAAATAAAAACCGTTATCATTACGATTGGCGCCGAAATTGATTGTTCATTCAAGCTGGAGCGCCGTTTGTTATGTCCCACCGTCTGATCCCTGTATTCCGCCGCAGCCGTCTGGCGAGCGCGATTGTTCTTGTCACCTTGCCGGTATTGTCGATGGCCGAAGAGGTGATTTCTCTGGATGCAATTGACGTCAGTGGCCAGCTAAGTGAACCTTCCTCCGAGTCCACCGGGAGCTACACGGTAGGATCGACCCGCACGGCCACCAAGCTGGATCTGGCGCCGCGGGAAACGCCACAAGCGGTATCTGTGGCGACACGGCAGCAGATGGATGACTTTGGTCAGGACGACATTAACTCAGTGCTGGATAGCACCACTGGCGTAACCGTGGAACGGGCAGAAACGGACCGCACCTACTACACCGCCCGCGGCTTTGATATCACCAACTTCCAATACGATGGTGTTGGCCTGCCCATGGTGTACGGTAATGTGTTGGGCAAGATCGACACCGCTTTCTTTGACCGGGTGGAGGTCCTTCGTGGTGCCAATGGCCTGATGTCCGGGGTGGGCAATCCCTCCGCAACGGTCAACTTCATTCGCAAGCGGCCGACCGCGCGCACCCAGGCGTCCATTACCGCCACGGGCGGCTCCCACGACTACGGTCGACTGGTCGGTGATCTGTCTGGCGCCCTGTCTGAGTCCGGTCATGTTCGTGGCCGACTGGTGGTTGGTGGTGAAGGAAGTGAAAGTTACCTGGATCGTTATGAAACCACCCGCCAGATGCTGTACGGCGTGATCGAGGCAGACGTGACCGATACCACGCTACTGACGCTGGGGCATTTCACCCAGACATCCGACGCCGACAGCCCGATGTGGGGTTCTTTGCCACTGCTATACAGCGACGGCACGCAAACTGATTACCCCCGTTCCACCAGCACCTCTGCCGACTGGGCGTACTGGAACAGCCGCTACCACAACTCCTTCCTGACGTTGTCCCAGGAGCTGGCCGGTGGTTGGCAGGCCCAGCTGAGCGTGACCCGGCTTGAGATCGATAGCGATTCCAAACTGTTCTATCAGTACGGAACGCCTGACCGGAACACGGGACTGGGTCTGGCAGCCTACCCGAGTTTGTACACCCTGGAGAAAGAGCAGTGGATTGCCGACCTGTATGCCTCCGGTCCTTTCTCCCTGGCGGGACGCACCCACGAATTGGTCGTTGGCGGGAACTGGTCGTACTCTGAGCTGGATGACATCTCCTACTATGGCCAGGGTATTGGCACCCCGCTGCCACCGTTGGAGCAATGGACAGGCCATTACCCTGAGCCTGCGTTTGATGCCGCTGTAAATGGTAGCGACTGGACCGATAAGTACATCAGTAGCTATGCGGCCGCCCGCTGGTCTCTCACGGACCGCTTGAGTGCCATAACGGGGCTGCGGATGACCTGGCTGGACAGTCATGGCACCAACTATGGCAACAGTAAGGACACCAGTTACGATGCCGTTGAAACTCCTTACGCCGGTGTGCTTTATGATCTCAATGACCAGCATACGGTCTACGTCAGTTACACCGAGATTTTCTCTCCCCAGACAGAGACGGATGTTGCTGGGGACCGCCTGGACCCGATTGACGGGGTCAACTACGAGCTGGGGCTCAAGAGCGAGCTTCTCGACCGCCAACTGCAGACCACGGTGGCGCTGTTCCATACGGAACAGGATAACCTGGCGGAACTGGCCGGTAAGGATGCCAATGGTGAAGACTATTACCAGGGGGCCGATGGCATCACCAGCGACGGTATCGAACTGGAAGCGACCGGCGCCATCGGCGACCGGATCCAGTTGACTGCGGGTTACACCTACGTGGACATCGAAGACGCCGACAACAACGCCGCCCGGACGTTTGTCCCGGAACACCTGGTACGCGCGAAGGGCACCTACGACGTACCCGCGTTTTACGGTTTGAAGGTGGGGGCACTGGTGCGTTGGCAGTCTGAAATCAGCGCCGCTGTTGGCAATGCAGAGGTGAAACAGGACAGCTACGCCCTGGTTGATCTGATGGCCAACTACGAGTTCACCGACAACTGGAGCACCACGCTCAACCTCTATAACGTGACCGATGAGAAGTACCTGGCCAGCCTTTACTGGGGGGGAAGTCAGAGCTACTACGGCGAGCCGGTCAGTGCGGACCTGACCGTCAAGTGGACCTACTGATCTGCTGATGCCGGGAGGTGGCCTTTCCGGGCCACCGTCTCTCCCGGCTCAGGCCAGACGCCGAGCCGGTTCCGCCTCGGTTTCTGCGTCCGTTCGCACCTGCGTTACCGTGTGCAGTTTTTCCAGCTGTGACTGCAGCATCGCCACCGCCCGCGTTCCTTCCACGGTAAACGTCATTTCCCAGCGACTGCCTCGAAGCTCAGCGGTCATCGCCGTTACCTGAAATCCCCGTACCCGAATGACCTGGCAGAGCCGTTCGATGGCGGCGGGTTCCGGGTTCATTTCACAGTGGATGTGGTGCTGATGGGGCGTGTTCATGCCGCTGTCTCCTTGGCGTTGGTGGATGGGTTTTCACCGTTCGGTTGCCGTATTCCCGGCGTTCGCTGGCTGCTTTCATCGAGCATGTCGCGGTTACTGCCGCCGGGTTTGACGATAGGCCACACGTTGTCTTCGCGGGCGATGGCAACGTGCAGCAACATCGGACCGTCGTACGCGAGGATAGTCTCGATACCGCGACGAATCTGGTCACTGCGCTGGATGCTGATGGCCGGGATATCGAAGGCCCGGGCCATGGCAACGAAATCCGGGTTGTCGTCCAGGTTGATCTGGCTTTCCCGGTTGTCATAGAACAACTCCTGCTGCTGGCGCACCATGCCCAGACACTGGTTATCCATAACGATCAGTTTGACCGGCAGGCGGTAGCGACGGATGGTGGCCAGCTCCTGGGCATTCATCATGAATGAGCCGTCACCGCTGACATTGATCACGGTCTTGCCTGGGCAGGCGAACTGGGCGCCGATGGCGGCCGGCATCCCAAAGCCCATGGTGCCCAGACCGCCGCTGGTGAGATGGTGGCGGGGATGGTTGAAACGGTAGTGCTGGGCTACCCACATCTGGTGCTGGCCAACATCACAGGCGATTACGGTGTCGTCCGAGGTAATACGGGACAGTTGGCGAACAAAGGAAGGCCCACTGATCGGCGCTTCGGGTTCGTCATTATCGGCGGCCTGAAAGCCTTTGGTGGCGCACCAGTTCCTGCACTGCTGTTGCCAGTCGTCAATGGCCAGCGGTGCGGCGTTGATGGCCGTGGCAAACTGAGCCATCAGGCGGCTCAGGTCGCCCCCCATGGCGATGTCGGCTTTGCGCAGCTTATGGAATTCGGCGGCATCAGCGTCGATGTGGATCACCCGGGCATTGGGCGCGAATCCGTCCAGCTTGCCGGTGGCGCGGTCGTCAAGACGGGCACCGATCACCAACAGCAAATCACAGGCCTCCACCGCGAGATTGGCAGCGCGGGAGCCGTGCATTCCCAACATGCCAAGGTAAAACGGATCCTGGCGATCGTGGTTGCCAATACCCTTTAACGTGACCACGCCGGGGATACCGGATTGACCGGCAAAATTGCGGAAACTCTCTTCGGCACCGGCCAGGCTGACCCCTCCACCACTGTAGAGCAGGGGGCGCTGGGCTTTGCTGAGCAGGGCCAGGGCGTCGCTGATGTCTGCGGGAGCAGTTGTGGCCGTTGGTGCCGGGGTAATGGCTGCAGGACTAACGTCCGTCAACAGAATGTCCTTGGGAATGTCGACCCATACCGGGCCTGGGCGCCCGCTCTGGGCGAGGGCGATGGCCTCTTCCATGATGGCGGGCAGCTCCGCGGCATCAGTCACCAGATAGCTGTGCTTGACGATTCCCAGCGCCATGCCGAGAACATCGGTTTCCTGGAAGGCATCAGTGCCGATCAGGGCGGAAGGGACCTGCCCGGTGATAACCAGCATCGGAACGGAATCCCGGTGTGCGTTGGCAACGCCGGTGATCAGGTTGGTGGCGCCGGGGCCTGAAGTGGCGATACAAACCCCAAGGCGGCCGCTGGCCCGGGCAAAGCCATCGGCGGCAAGGGCGCAGCCCTGTTCATGACGGCACAGCACGTGCTCGACGTTCTCCGCATCCACCAGGGCGTCATACAGCGGCATGATGCAGCCGCCCGGGTAGCCGAAAACCGTTTCGATCTGGTGGCGGTTAAACGCCTGAAGTATGTGCTGAGCGCCGTTCATGGTCATGTTTCCTTGATGCTTTGCTGATGTTCTGGCCACAAAAAAAAGCCCCCGGTACCTTGCGGTGCCGGGGGCTTTGGTGTTCGTTCTGGATGTTGTCGCTATCTCATCCGCTCGTCCACGTAAAAGCCCCCGGTTGGTACCACGACCACCAGGACAAGCTTGACTAGGACGATGACGGCGTTGAAGTTCATTCTTTGCTGTTCTTCACACGATTGAGTTCGATAACAAGTGGATAAAATCTAACCTACGCATTTACCTGATTTCAAGCCTTTTTTTCTAAATATCATTTTTTGATTGGAATCAGCGGGACCGTGGATCGCGGTTCAGGCCCCGGGCGGCTTGATATTGCAGCGCAGGGTAAGCTCCGTTGGCGGTGCCGGCTGAGGACGCGTATCGCGGTCGTAACTGCGTTGTTCCAGCGGCAGCCTCAGTTGTCTGGCCAGTTCGGCGAAGCCGGTCTGGAACACCGCCAGAGTCCACTGGCCATATAGCGTGTGACCTCCTTCGTAGCATTGCTGCTGGTATTCTTCCCGGGTTGTGACATAGCCCATGTAGTCGTTGCAGTAGCTCATGAGCAGAACCTGCTCAATGCCCGATCCGGTCAGCTGGGCCACCACGGTGTCCCGTACCCGCTGGCCGGCAACGGTCGTGAATTCACCCGGGCAGCAGACCAGCGCCATCTGGCCAATCGTCACAATCTGCAAGGGCAGCACGGAGGGTACCAGATCGCTTTGGTTGAGGGCGCCGAGGCGGGCCTGGCGTTTCATCTCTGCAACCAGCGGATCGGCAAAATCCGGCAAAGGCAAGCGCGCCAGCGGATAGCCCAGCACCTGCTTGCGGCCTGCCTCCAGCAGTATGTCCTTGGCGCCCTGTGCCAGGTAGAGACGCTGATAGTCCCGGTAGCCGGGATCATTGACGTTAATCAGGCGTTTACGTCGTAACCTTCGCGCCCGCCAGGCTGCGGGCCCCGCCAGTATCCCGGGCATGCCTGGGCCGTCGACCGGCGTGCCGGTAAAGAACGGGACGCCATGGCAGGGCTCGCTGGTGTAGGCCTCGCCGTTTCCATCGGCATACGCCGGGTCCGCCTTGCGACCTGGCAGGTGAAGGTAGCTGAGCAGGGCTTCCAGCCGGTGCGGTGCAATCGCGGTACCCACTGCCTCGAGGGCGCTGAGTGCCAGAGTACTCTGGAACTCGCCATTGCGGCAGGCGTACTGATACTCGGCTTCGCCATGGATGGCCTTGCGTCGGCGTTTCTGACCGGGGCCATGGTAATGAGGCGAAACATCGCCCGCGGTCCCCTGGGCAAAAATCGCCACCGGATTGCGGCTGCCATCCGCTTCCAGCTGCTGTTCCGCATGGCGGGCGGCATAGCCCTTGTTGTCGCCGTCAAAGGCCTTTTGACCGCTGCCAACGCAGGTGGCATGGACTCCAAACAGCGATACCAGCGCCTGGGTCTGGCCTTGGCGCCTGAAAGCCAGGACGGGCATGGAGCGGTCCAGCGCCAGGTGAGTGTGGTGGTTATCCAGCGGCGTTACTTCCGGATTTTGGTTGTAGGCGATCAGGGAACGATTCCAGGCCACCGGGGTGTCATTGTCGAAGCGAACAACGGACAGCGAGACATCGGTGGGCTCCGTGGATGCCCAGGCGTCGAGGATGGTCTGCGAGGCAGTATCGACAATGGCTTCCACGTATTCCGGTACATAGCCCGGGGTGACCAGATTATAGAGACCGTCCTGGCTGCATCCGCCGGGTCCGGAATGGGTGTGGGTGCAGGTGAGGACCAATTGCTCGGCGTTAAAGTCCCTGCCGAGCGATGCGCCGAGGCGCTCACAGATACCCTCCCTGATGGCATGGGTGATATAGCCAAGGTCAAGACAACAGAACATCAGGTGTTGCTGGTGGCTGTCATGGAGAACAATCGCTCGGCACATCAGTGGCAGTCGGGTAGCGTGGGCCCGGTGATGCCACTGGCCATAGCCGTGCATGGCATAACCCTGGGGCTTGAGGGGCAACTGGCGTTTGCTCCAGCCGGCTTGATACATGAGGCATCCTCGTCAGTTATAACGTGATATATAGTCACCTATTGCCATGCTAGCCAAAGTGGTGTCTGGTGTCATGGGGCTGGCGGGGAATGGCCCGGCGAGACAGTAGCGGGGGAATAAGGCGCCGGTAGAGGCGAACATTGTCGGCGCCAGGTGGTGTGGAAACGCACGGTACTGCAGAGTCTGCAGTACCGTCGGGGGTCATCGGTGGAAGCGGGCTGCAATGGCCTCGGCTTCGCTGGCCATACGTTCAAGCTCGGGCAGGGTGCGCAGGTTTTCCCCGGCAGCCCGGCTCATGTTTTCGGAAATCTCCGCCACTTCGGTGACGTTGCGGCTGATGTCCTCGCTGACACTGGTTTGTTCTTCCGCAGCGGTTGCGACCTGGGTGGTGGCATCGTTGACGCTGCTCATCCGCTGGTTGATATCGCTCAGGCTTTCACGAACGGCGGCTACAGCCTCGGTGGTTTCCTGAGTGACAATTTCGCTGGCCTGCATGTATTCGGTGGCATCCCGGGAGCCGGAGGCAATGGCATCGATAATCCGGTCGATTTCTACCGTCGCCTCCTGAGTCTTGGCCGCCAGATTACGGACCTCGTCGGCGACTACCGCAAAGCCGCGACCGGCTTCACCGGCACGGGCCGCTTCGATGGCGGCATTAAGCGCGAGCAGGTTGGTTGACCGTCTCCGAGGACGTCCGAATCTGCTCTGCCAGACGGTTCATGCTGTCCATGGCGTTGTTGATCTGGCCATCAGCGTCTCGGGTCTGGTCAGAGGTTTCCTGCACCTGGCTGGCTACGGACACGGCATGGCTGGCCACATCCTGAGCCGTGGCTGACATTTCGTTCATCGCGGTGGCAATCTGGTCGATGCGCAGGTGGGCCTGTTCTGACTCGGCGGATACCTGGTTGGCGTTGACCGAGATAATGTCGCGGGTTTCCTTCAGCTGATGAGCCGTCGCCGTCATCTGAGTGCTGGTGCCAGCGAGGAACTCATGGAGCCGGCGGGCGGCGTCGGCGAGCTGGCCGAGCTCATCTTCCCGGACCAGAGTCACCGGGTCAGACAGATCGCCGTTACCCAGATTCTGCAACTGGCCAATAATGGTCTGGGTGGGGCGAATAATTGCTCGCATCAGCACCAGCAGGCAGGCGACGGTGCCGGCGATGATAGCGACCAGCAGGATCGAGCCCATCCGGAATGAGGATGCGGCGACCTGTTCGCTGAGTGACTCGCTATGGGCCAGAGCTTCGCTGCGAATGGCCTGCACGGCCTCGTCGATCAACTTGGCCGGCTCCCGGTCAATGCCGGCTACTGCCCGGTCGCCGGCATTAGTGTCCATGCCGGCATCCACGAATGTCTGGTATCCCTGGCGATAGGCGCTGCCCATGGTCTGATGAGCCCGCTGGAATTTGCGTAACAGATCTGCGGCCTGCTCATTGCCGATACGGGGAATCAGGGCGTCCAGGCCAGACTGGATATCCGTTTCACGTTGCTGGAACCGGCTCCAGTATTTGTCGAGCTGCTCGGCATCGGCGCCACGGATCAGCACGTTCTTCCATTCCTGCACCTGGGTCTTGAAGCTAATGAGCAGATCCTGGGTTTCCAGTGCCGCGACCATTTCCACCCCGGTCAGGTGGTCGTAGCGATCTCTGGACTGCATTGAATTGGCGATATAGAACGCTGCGATAACCGCGAATACGAGGTTCACCGCGACGATGATGGTAAGAACTCGGTTGAGAATGCTTCGGTTATACCAGTTCATAGCTCAGTCTTTGTGGGCGTTGGAGGAAGTCCGGGATGGCGGGCTACAGTAACAGTATATGCAGGAACTGGAGATAGGGAGTATGTAGTAATTTTGTTTCAGATTGCGGTGGTGGCGATGATCCGCTGCTTGCGGTAGATGCCGCAGGTGCCGCAATAGCGGCCCTCCGCCAGGCGGTACTTCTGGCAGCAGCCCCTCCGTTGTGGAATCGCACAATCGTTGCTGCCGATACGGAACGGAATCCAGTCAATAAAGCGCTTCGCGTCGCAGTTGAATCGGGTCAGCCAGGCACTGGCGAGGTCGCACAGACGCTCTGGTGGCGCGCTGTCGTGCAGTGCGGTATAGGGCGCACAGAGTCCCAGCCCGGTGCTGCTCCAGTAAGCCCCGGCACTGACGCCCAGTTGCTGACGGAACACCGGATACCAGGCATTAACCCGATCCGCGACCTGCTCAATGTAGGTTGCGACCGAGACCTCGGCGCCGGTTCCCTGATCGCGCCAGCGCCCGTGGTCTCCGAAGGCATCAAATCGCAGCTCTTGCGGGTCTGGCAACCGGGTCGTACCTTTGAGAAACAGTTGCATGGTGAGCGGGCCGAGGACTTCCAGGGCAAGGTTCTGGTGAATCACCGATGCCAGCACTCGTGGCTCGGTTTGCCGGTGGGCGGCGGCCACTTCAAGTTGCCGCGAAAAGTCGCCCGGATTGGCAAGGATGCTGGCCAGGGACAGGGTGGTGCCGACGGGTTCCGGTTGCCTCGGGGGCAGGGTCGCCCACAGGTCAACTGCGGACTTGCCGGTCTGTGCCAGTAAGCCCGGATAGTGGTCCAGGGCAGCGCTGTCAGCGTTGAGCATGCCGGCTCAGCCCCCAGAAAAAATAGAACCCACCGATCACGGCGGCGAGAATGCCGGCGGGTAACTGATTGGGGAACAGAATGACCCGCGACAGGTAGTCCGCCGCAGCCAGCAGTGTTGCGCCTACCAGGGCCGCAAGCAGCAGCTGGCGAACCACGCTTTGCTGGCCGAGCATTCGCGCCATGTGCGGGGCCATCAACCCGACGAAACTGAGTGGGCCGATCACGATGGTGGCGGCCGCGGTCAGCAGTGCGGCCAGCAGAAGAAGCGTGACTCGGGCGACGGGAACCTGCACACCAAGGGCCTGCGCCGACCCTTCGCCCAGTGGCAGGATGGTCAGCAACCGGGAGCACAATAACGCGGCCGCGATCAGAACCGCCGCCATTACCACCAGGGCCCAAGCTTCAGACGCTGTCACCAGCCAGGTTGAGCCTGAGAGCCAGTTCAGCAGCTTCATGGACTCGGTATCGCCACTGGACAGCACCAATCGTATGCCGGCGTCCATGAATACATAGATGGCAACGCCTCCCAGCAGCAGCTGGTGGCCGGAAAAGCGGTGACGGCGGGAGATCAGGAACAGTAAGGTAAGCACGAGCCCGGCGCCGATCGCGCCGGCAACCAGTTGCCCGGACCTCCCCACGCTCATTCCGGACAGGCTCAGGGCGACCATGGCGAGAGCGGCGCCTCCACTGATTCCCAGCAGTTCCGGGCTTGCCATGACATTGCCCGTCAGGCGCTGGATCAACGTGCCGGCAACCCCAAGAATCATACCGGCGGTGACCGAGGCTATCAGCCTGGGGCCCCGCCAATTCCAAAGTTCCGGCCAGGCGGACAGAGACTTCCACTGCCAGCCCTGGAGGCTCGGGGACCAGGACAATGAGAGCACCACAACAGCCGCCAGTAACGTCAGGGTGATGGTTGCGGGAAACCAGAGGGAGCGTCGCTTGAGCGCCAGTGTGGCGGGTTCGGAGCTGTGAGTGGGGCTGTGGTGGTTGTTGTGCATTCCCCGCAGCGCCAGCAGCAGCATGGGGCCGCCAATCAGTGCGGTTGTTGTTCCGGTGGGTATCAGGGAGCCGCCAATCCACTGGGTGGCCAGTTGCGCGAAGGCGTCAGCGAGTAACAGCAGGCCAGCCCCCAGCAGGGTACTCCAGAACAAATGCTGCTGAAGGGTGCGGGCCCCGAGCATTCGTGCCAGCGCCGGTGCCGCCAGGCCGATGAAGGCGACGACGCCCACCCGGCTCACGACACAGGCAGTCATCAGAATCACCAGGGCCAGCGCCAGCAGGCGTAAGGCTATTACCCGGGCACCCAACGCGCGTGCAGAGCCAGCGCCGAGCTGCAGCAGCTGCAGCGGCCGCATCAGAAGAACCATTGCCAACGCGAGGCCAACAACCCGGGGCCAGAGCGTTTGAAACTGCGACCAATCGTTCTGCACCAGGGATCCTGCGCCCCAGATGAACAGGTGGCCGAGGAATTCCCCGTTCAACAACAGCAAGGCGTAGTTGACGGCGCCGAGGACAAAACTTACCACCATACCGGCAAGAATCACGGTAACCGGGGAAAATCCGAGGCGCCAGGTCAGGGCAATCACCAGGCCGGTCCCCAACACGCCACCGCTGACGGCGGTGATGTCTGGGCTGGGCGCCAGCAGGCTCGGGAAGTAAAGGGAGGAGGCTGCGATCGCCAGCTGGGCGCCGGATTCCACCCCCAGCGTCGTCGGCGAGGCCAGCGGGTTGCGCAGAATTTGCTGTAGTACCGCTCCGGCGAGTCCCAGGCCAGCACCAATCAGGATGGCCATGGCCAGTCTGGGGGCCCAGGCGTAATGGATCATGATCTGGTCGAAGTGGTCGGTATCCGGGGTGACGATGGCGGCCAGCAGTGTTGGCAGTGGCAGTTTCCCGACCCACGGCCAGGTGATGGCAAACAGTCCCAACGTCCAGATCAGCGCGGTGTTGGCAGGCAGGCGCAGAGAACGGGTGGTGAGCTCAGCGGACATTGTCACTCCCGCCTGCCAGCAGTGCCTGGGTCAGCAGTTCACTGAAGCGGCGAACGGCGTTGACTCCGCCAAACGTCCAGACCGGGTCAATCTGGAAGACCTCGTTGTTCGCCACGGCTGGCAGATGACGCCAGAACGGGCTTTGCTGCAGTTGCTCCCGAAGCCCGGGCAGCGTTGGGGAAATTACCACCAGACGGGCGTCGGTAAGCGGCGCCAGACTTTCAAGCCCCACCATAGAAAAACCCCAGAAGTTGCCAGGCTGAGGCCAGGCGTTGCTCAGGCCGAGGCCTTCAAGGCCGGCCTGGAGCAGGCCATTGCTGGTGTTGATGCGTACGTGGCGGTCATCCATGAAACTGACCACCGATAACGGCCGGTCCGTCAGACCCGCGGCTTTCAGGCGGGCGCGGTTGGCTGCAATCTCGGCATTGATACGGTTGATGACTTCGTGTGCCCGGGCTTCCCGGCCGAGCATCTCACCCAGGGTCAGCAACATGTTCCGTGCTTGCTCGGCTGGATTGACGTCTTTGTCGTACACACTGATGACGTAGGTCGGCGCCATGGCGCTGATCTGTTCGTAAGCCGGTGCCAGCTGCCCACTGGTCACGATCAGATCCGGTTGCAGTTCGCTGATGGCTTCGAGGCTGGGAGCACTGCGGGCGCCAACGTTGGCAATGCCCTCGGGCAACGGTGGCTCCTGGACCCAGACCGGATAGTAGTCGCGGTCGGCCATACCAACGGGGGTGACCCCCAACAGCAACAGAGCTTCCGTTGCCGCCCAATTGAGGGAGACCACGCGTTCGGGAATGGTATCCAGAGTGAGCGTGCCCCGCTCGTGCTGCCAGCTGCCAGCCCGGGCCCAGGGGCTGACGAACATCAGCGCGGACAGAAGATACAGAAGGTGGGTGCGGATAGCCCGGAGCGGTATCCGGCGTTGGTCAGTGGACATAAGATACCCAGTGCCCGGGCGCTCTTTCCAGTACCCCCATAGCGATGCCATAGATGGACTCCAGCGTGCGGGTGTTCATGGTCTGTTGCGGTGAACCGTCGGCGGCCAGGCTGCCGTTTTTCAGCGCAATCAGGCGATCGCAGAATCGTGCCGCCAGATCAACATCATGAAGCACCATCACCACCGTCAGACCGCGCTTCTTCGCCAGCGAGCGGATCAGGCGCAGGGTGTCGACCTGGTGCACAACGTCGAGGGCGGAGATGGGCTCGTCCAGCAGCAGGCAGCGGGTTTGCTGGGCCAGCAACAAGGCGATCCAGGCACGCTGGCGCTCTCCGCCGGACAAGGTGTCGACGCTACGGTGACTGAACTGGCGCAGCCCGGTGTCCTCAATGGCCTGGTCTATCAATTGCTGGTCTTCGTCACGGTAACGACCCAGTGGACCTTTCCAGGGATAGCGGCCAAGCGCAACCAGCTCCCGCACAGTGAGCCCGTCGGTGGCGGGTGGGTACTGCGGCATGTACCCGACCTCGCGGGCGAAATCCCGCTGGCGGATGCTGTCGAAAGCTTCGCCGCGCAGGGTGAGACCGCCGCCCCGCGGTTTTAACTGGCGTGCGAGCGCCTTAAGCAGGGTCGATTTTCCGGAGCCGTTGTGGCCCAGAAGAGCGGTAACTTCACCGTCGTGGAGGTCGAGGTTGAGCCCCTTGAGGATAACCGTATCTCCGGCTGAAACCTGGAGATTGCGAATCTGGAAGAATGCCGACATGGAGATTCCTGACAGGCTGGCCGTAGGTGTAGGTTCTGATAAGGTTGCCGGAGCGACCTGATGCTCACGGAGATCATGGATCTTAATATTAATACGAACGATTATCAATAATGAAATGGGTTTGAATTGGTGGGAGTTCCGTCAGTGAAGGTAAGGGTTGGGGTATGTTCAGTCGTCGGCGTAGAATGCCTGGCCGTCCAATCCAATTGACGAATGCCCCACCATGTCTGCAAATACTGCCTTCGATAATCCCCTGACCCTGCTTTATGAGGATCGGGCTCTGCTCGTGGTCCATAAACCGGCCGGTTTGCTGGTGCACCGCAGCCCCATTGACCGCCATGAAACCGAGTTTGCCCTGCAGTACGCGCGGGCACTCAATGGTGGCCGTCATGTCTTTCCGGTGCACCGTCTGGACCGGCCGACATCCGGCGTGCTGGTCTTCGCCCGGGACCGGGAGGTTGCCCGTGAACTGGGACTGGAAATGATGGCGGGGTAGGTCAGCAAACGTTACCTGGCGGTGGTGCGTGGCTGGCCAGCGGAATCGGGGAGGGTCGATCACCCATTACGGGACGAGCCTGAAGATCGTCGTCTGCGGGGGCTGGGGCAGCCGGTAAGGGAAGCACTGACGGAGTACCGGACCCTCGCCACTACGCAGCTCGATGTGGCCATTGAGACTTACCCCACCAGCCGGTATGCGCTGGTCGAACTCTTCCCTAAGACTGGGCGGAAACACCAGTTACGACGTCACATGAAGCACATCAGCCACCCTATTATCGGTGACGCGAACCATGGCCGGGGCAGGCACAATCGCTATTTCGCCGAGCGATTTGGTCAGGGGCGCTTGATGCTGGCGGCCACCGCCATACGCTTCCGCCACCCCCAGACCGGCCAGGACATCACCATTGAAGCGCCTCTTGAGGCGAGTTTCCTGCAGGTGTTGGCGATATTTCCTGATTCGGTGTTGCAGGGGCTGGATGTGCGCTGAGGCGCCTACCGGCATCGGGTCACCCGGTGTCGCTGGATTCAGTGCGCTGCCGGTATGGCAATAAACTCCTGAATCAGGGTCTCGAAGGGCACTGGCTTGCTGTAGCGGTAGCCCTGAAGAAACTGACAGCCATGGCGTTCGAGCCATTCCTCATGTGCACGGGATTCCACCCCTTCGGCCACCAGCGACAGTCCCAGGCCTTTGGCCAAACCAATAATCGAGCGGGTAATGGCGCAGTCGTCCTCGTCGTTGGGAATGTCGCGAATGAACGAGCGATCGATCTTCAGCTTGGCAAAGGGCAGGGTCTTCAGGCGGGACAATGAGGAGTAACCGGTACCGAAGTCATCAATCGCTAACTCCGATCCGTTCGCAACAATTCTTTGCAGGGTTTTGCGCAGCGAGCGGGAGTCACCCTGAATCGCGTCCTCAGTCACCTCAAAGTGCAGCGCACTGGGGGGAATGAAAAACGCGGCGCAGGTTCTCGCAATGAAATCTGGAAGTTCCGGATTGAGCACCTGTTCCGATGCCAGGTTAACGGTAATATGCGGCAGCTCGATACCGCGCTGGCGGGCTTGCTGGACGTCGCGACAAACCTGGCGCAGGACACATTCCCCCAGCTCATACATCAGCCCGGCTCCGCGGGCGATCTCAAGAAACTCAATGGGCGGTAGCATGCCCCGTTTCGGGTGCTGCCAGCGAACCAGCGCTTCGGCACTGTCGAGCGACTTGTCGGCAGTGCTGAAGATCGGCTGGTAGTAGACGCTCAGCTGATCCTGATGAATGGCATCCCGCAGCTCCCGCTCAAGGGCGAACAGCGAGCGGGCCGTCGTCTGGATGGAGGTGTTGAAACGGTAACTTTGCCCCTGGCCGTGCTTTTTTGCGTAGTACATGGCGGCTTCTGCACTGCGCAACAGGGTTTCGGCATCATGGCCGTCGTCAGGAAAGCGGCAGATACCGATGCTGGCTGTGACACACAGTTGCTGGCCGTTGATGCTGATGGGCAGGCAGGTCTGTGCCTGGATCTTCCCGATCAGTTCGTCCAGCCGCTGTCTGCCGCCCTGATCGTCGATCAGCAGGGCAAACTCATCACCACCGATTCTGGCAAGCAGGTCTGACTGGGCGATAGGTATGTTGGCCAGCCGGCGGCCGGTCTCGGCGATTACCTGATCGCCAACATCGGGCCCAAGGCCGTCATTAATCACCTTGAGCCGGTCAAGGTCGATCCACAGCAACAGGAATTCTCCGTTGTTCATGCGCGCTGCCTGGCTGATCCGGTAGCCCAGCCGCTCGCGCAGTGAATACAGGTTAGCCAATCCGGTCAGACTGTCGAAGTGGGTCAGGTAATCCAGCTTGCGTTTGGATTCCAGCCAGGCCTCATGGGTATTGATCAGGCTGACGGTATCGGCGATGGCCACCACAAACGACAGTTCCGGTATCGTCCAGACTCTCTTGGATAGCGTCTCCAGACAAAGCACGCCACTGGGGCGGGCGCCGTCGTAAATAGGCGCGTCCAGCATGGAATGGATACCAAGTGGGGTGAGGTAGTTTTCGGTAAAAGAGCTTGTACGCGAGTCGTTGCGGGCATCGGTGGCGTCGATGACCCGGGCAAGGCTTAACGAGTCAAAATAGTTCGGGTGGTCGTTGCGGTACAGAACGAGGGGGGAATGGTTGCTGCTGTCCTGTCCGGACGGATCCCGGTGTTTGTCATGCAGGTATTCGCAGGTCATGCGATCGGCGCCATGACTCAGGATCCATACGCTGACCCGCTCGATTCCGAGAGCCTTGGCACACAGAGTGGTCAGTGCAGCCAACTTCAGTTCCCGAGGCTCGTTGATGAACTCGGGACTATGACTGAGCTTCATCAGTTTTTCGTGGAAGCTGGTAAACAGGTGGCTATCAGTCATGTAGTTAACGAAAGCTCCATAGTATCGGGACCTGCCCATACGCCGTCCCGGGCCGGGCTGACAAACCCGGTCCTTGTTCATAATGGCAACGACATAAAAAACTGTCCACTTACCGGGCTGAGGTATTGTCCCGGTTGCTGAAGCGTTTGATCAGACTGGTACTTTTGTTCCAGAGTGTCGGGTGCAGGGAAGGCTGACGCGTAACCTCTTCTCCTGTATGGCAGGTGCTGTAAGCGCAGCCGGTCGGGAGGGCGATCTGAAATGTCAGAAAGTGTCATATGTTGCTTTTTGTTTCGGCGTTCAGATTTTTGTCTCCCATGGCAGCGTGTTGCCGCAACATGCTTCATACTCCCCTGGTAGCCCAAAAAAAGAACAATTCAGGTTAAGTAAGCGTGAGCTATATTCAGAGACTGCTTTTCATGTTGGTTGCCCTGCTGTCGGCGATCAGTGCCCAGTCCGCTCCACTGTTGTGGCAGGTTCACAGTCAGCGGGTGGATGTCGCCCCCTATGTTGACTACCTCAGAGAGCCGGAGACCGGACTGAGTTACGAGCAGCTCGCGCAGCTGCCGCCTTCGTCATGGACACCGAACCCTGCCGGCAATCTCAGCTTTGGTTACAGCACCGGGGCCTACTGGTTCCGCTTTGTCATCAACCCTCAGGCCAGCAGCACGGCATCGGTGCTACTGGAGCTTGCCTACCCGGTGCTGGATCACGTTGAGGTCTACGTACAGACCTCCGGTGAACTGGTGCAGACACTTCAGTTGGGCGACAAGCAGCCGTTCTATGAACGGCCGATACTGCACCGGAATTTCGTGATTCCCTTAGAGCTGAAGGCCGGGGCACCGGTTACCGTCTATCTGAGAGTGGCCTCCACCAGTTCCATACAGGTGCCGCTGACACTCTGGGATCAGGCGGCTTTCCACATCAGCGACCAGTCTGCGAATCTGTTTGAGGGTATCTATTTTGGCATCATCCTGGTGATGATCCTGTACAACCTGTTTGTGTATCTGGCTATGGGCGAGAGGAGTTTTCTCTACTACGTTGGCTACATCACCGCCATGCCCCTGTTCCTCGGCAGCCTGACAGGCCTGTCGTTCCAGTACCTCTGGCCAGAGGCAACCTGGTGGAACGATCAGTCCATTGTGGTGTTCCTGAATCTGGTGGTGGTGTTCGGGGGCATTTTCAGTATGCGCTTCCTCAGCGTGCTTCCCAGCAATCACCCGAAACTCAGCGCAATGGTGATATTCGGCGTGGCGCTGGCCCTGATTATGGCCATAGCCGGGCTGGTGTTGCCATACCAGCTGATGATCATGCCCACCATCGCCCTGGCGACCGTTGGCTGCCTGGTGCTGCTGGCGCTGAGTGTCTACCGCTGGGTACTGAAAGATCCGGCCGCCCGCTACTATACGGTCGCCTGGGTGTTGATGCTGTTTGGCGGTATTGTGCTGGCGCTGAGTAAATTCACGGTGCTGCCTCGAAACCTGATCACCGAGAACGCCACCCAGATCGGCTCGGCGCTGGGGGTCATCCTCTTGTCGATGGCTCTGGCGAACCGGTTGAACAGGGAAAAGCAACTCTCGTTTCTGGCGCAGCGGCGGCTGTTGACGGAAGAACGCAAAGTACGTGCGGCCCAGGAAAAATCCCTGGAGGTCCAGCGGGAGGCCAATGCCCGGTTGGAAGAACGGGTACTGGAGCGAACCCGGGACCTCGAGAAGCTGAATACCCAGTTGTTGGAACTCAGCGCCACCGATGCGCTGACCGGGTTGAAGAACCGGGCACATTTCGATGCCAGCTTCCAGTCCGCGTGTGTCCGAGCCTATCGCTTTGGCCAGCCGCTGTCGCTATTGCTGGTAGATATCGATCACTTCAAGCAGTTCAACGATTCCTACGGTCATCTGGTGGGAGACGACTGCCTGCAGATGGTCGCCGACATGATCCGCCAGGTGGTGACCCGCCCCCAGGATCTGGCGGCCAGGTTCGGTGGCGAAGAGTTTGTGGTTGTGCTTCCGGACACGCCGGATGGCGGCGCGATGCGGGTGGCGGAGAAAATCCGTCAGGAAATCGAACGGATGGAATTCCGCATCTCCGAGGAAGTGATCAGTCTGACCGTCAGCGTCGGTGTTGCCACGCAGATTCCGGAGCATGCGGACCAGACCAAGGAGCTGTTTGAGCGAGCGGACACGGCGCTGTATCAGGCCAAGGGCCAGGGGCGTAACCGGGTGGTCGGTTATCAGCCCCATGCAGCAACCAGTGAACAGGAGTCCTGAAACGGTCTACCCGGCTAATGTCCGGAACGGCGCGGCTTCCTCCAGGGCGAAGGCAAGCTCCAGCAGGGTTCGGTCCTGACCGGTCGCGGCCATTAGTTGAACCGCAACGGGCAGATGGTCCGTGGTCATCCCCATCGGCAGGGCGATCGCGGGTGCGCCGGTCACATTGGCCAGAGGGGTGAAGCCGACGTAGCGGTTCAGCCGTTCAAAGAGCGTGTCGAATGGCTGATCCGGGCTCAGGTGACCCAGTTCAGGGGTGGTGTGGCTGACCACCGGCATCAACACAGCGTCATAGCTGGCCATGGCGCGCTCGTACTGGCCGATACTCTGGCGCAGTCGCCACAGGGCCGCGGGCAGTCGTTGCAGGTTGGCCAGAAACATCCGGTGCAGCCCCAGCGTCAGCCCGTCGAGTTGCTGGTGGTTAAAGCTGTTGTCCACCACCCAGCGCCCGGTACCGCGGACCAGTGAAGCCAGGAACCCCCAGTACAATGCAAAATCCTCCGGAAAACGGTCCCCAATGGGCACCGGCATGGGCTCCAGACGGTGACCGAGATCTGCCAGCAGGGAAGCGGTATGCTCCACGGTGGCGCGAGTGGCGGCATCACTCGGCTGACCGTTGATGGAATCCACCACCACGCCAATACGCAACCGTTTGGTGCCAGGCCCTATAACCTTGCCAATTGGGGGCAGTTTGCGGTTGCGGAAGTGTTTTTCTGCTTCCGTGTAGAAATTGGCGGTATCGCGGACACTGCGGGTGACCACGCCTTCACCGACGATATTGATCGGTAATGATCGGGCGGCGGGGTTATCTACCAGGCGTCCGCGGCTGGGCTTGAGACCGACCAGCCCGCAACAGGCGGCCGGAATGCGAATGGAACCACCGCCATCGTTGGCGTGGGCAATCGGGACCACCCCGGCAGCCACCAGTGCTGCCGAACCTCCCGACGACGCTCCTGAGGAGTAAGCCAGGTTCCAGGGGTTACGGGTGGGGTCGCTGTGGGCAGGTTCGGTGGTGGCATTGAATCCGAACTCGGGCAGCGTACTCTTGCCCATACACACCATCCCCTGATCGAGATACTGGCGGGTAAAGGGGCTGTGTTTGCGGCAGGGCGAAGGGCTCAGGGCGGCGCTGCCGTGACCGGTCGGGTAGCCGCCAACATCGGTGTTGTCCTTGATGTAGGTGGGCACCCCGGCGAAGGCTCCGTCATTGGTCAGGCTTACCGGTTGTACCGGCGTAGCCAGGGACACCACGGCATTCAGGTGCGGCGCCATCCGTTCGGCGCGTTGCTGGCAGGCCTGCAGTACCTCCTGGCGGCCGACCTTGCGGGCTTTCAGGGCATTGGCCAGTGCGGTGGCGTCGTAATCACCGAGGGCATCATCTGTGAATGCATGGATGGCTTTCGGCGTCTCAATTACGGTCATTGTGCAGTCTCCGTGGATGGCTCATCAGGAGGCCTGTTTTCGGGCTTCGGTGACAATGTCATAGGCATGGGTGATTTCCCGGGTTTTCTCTTCTGCCAGTTCCCGCATGCTCTCCGGCATACCGCGTCCCGCCAGTTTGTCAGGATGGTTTTCACTCATCAGTTTGCGGTAGGCCTTCTTCAGTTCGGCATCACTGACGGATGGCGATACTCCCAGTACCTTGTATGCGTCGTCGAGCTGTTGACCAGAGGATGCGCGTGAGGTGCCGGCATGGCCGCTGCCGTGGGCGCCACGTAACATGGCTTCGAGCTGTTCCACCTGTGCCTCGGGTAACCCAAGGCCCCGGGCTACACGCACCAGCATGGCGTGTTCCTGGGGGTGCACAACCCCGTCAGCAGCGACGGCCGATACCTGCACCTGCAGGAACAGCTGCAGCAGCAGGTGCTGGCCATTACTGATACGGAGAAAGCGTGCCACTTCAGCGTCGAGGTCGAAGTCGGCAGATTTGCCGCGGTTAAAGGCGGCTTTTGCCATGGCCTGTTGTTGCTCAGACAGGCGGAAGCGCGCAAAGAACGTCTCGGCCACCTGGATTTCGTCACGGGTGACTACGCCATCGGCCTTGCACAGAGCGCCCATCACCGAAAACATCGGTTCTATAAACGCAGACTGAAGGTCGGTCAGACGGGCTCGCAGGCGGTTGCGCAAGTATTGGGTGATCAGGACACCGGCAAGGGCGCCAACCAGCAGTCCGGGAAATCGTGCCAGCTGGTAGCCGAGCAGGCCGCCGATGATCATCGGGAAAAACATGGTATGTTCCTTATTGTTTCAGACAGATAGCTGCCTGAGTATACCGGGTCAAGGGTGCCGTTACCGCGACATCTGGTAAAGCGGTTCAAGCAGGGCGTCCTCGTCCACCTTGTCGATCTGTGACGGCGCCAGAAAGGTTTCGGCATACTGCTGGTAGACCCCGGACAGCACGAATAGCCGGAATACGTCACCGTCGATGTGCCGTTCCGCTACCATCCGGACCATGATGCCCAGCGCCTCGGTCAATGTCTTACCGTCCTTGTAGGGGCGGTCGGTCGCGGTCAGGGCCTCGAAAATATCAGCCACCGCCATCACTTTTTCCGGCACGCCCATATCCTTGGCGCGCAGTCCGCAGGGATAGCCCTTGCCATCCATACGTTCATGGTGGGTGCCGGCCAGCCTTGGTACATTGGCCAGTCTGTCGGGCAGGGGCAGGGCGTCGAGCATACAAATGGTCTGCACGATGTGTTCGTTGATCTTGAAGCGCTCTTCCGCGGTCAGCGTCCCCCGCTGGATGGTCAGGTTGTAAACCTCGCCGCGATTGTAGGCGTAGGTGGGCAGGTCCATATCGAAGCCCCATTTGTTTCGGGGGTCGCCACGGGTCACCGGTGGAATCCGGTCGCCCCAGTGCTCCAGGTGCTGGGGTTTGTCGTCCAGCAGTTTCTCCTCCGCCGGCAGTGAGGTGGCAGGGATGTTGTCCAGCAGGTGCAGTTCGTCCCGAGACAAGCCCAGACGGTCGTCGAAGTGACGCTGCCAGGTCTGCTCGCCGATCACCCGGATGTGCGCGATGTGATTCTCCGACATGAACTCGCCGCCAATATTCGCCCTGGCAACCTCGTCGAACTGCTGTTGCAGCTCCTGCTGGCGCTGATCCCTGCGGCTACGGGCTTCGTCGCTGTCGACGCCGTTGATCCGGTCTTTGAGGTAGCGGATTTCGGCGTCTCGGTGCAGCACCTCAAAGCGGGTACGGATCTCGTGAATCCGGTTGTAGATCGTTTCCAGCTTGGTGGACTTGTCCACGACATACTCAGGGCTGGTGATCTTGCCGCAATCGTGCAGCCAGCTGGCGAGGTGGAACTCATAGGCTTCGTCCTCGCTCATGTGGAAATCCTGGAAGGCCGGTTCCTGGCTTGCTGAAGCGGCATCCACCAGCATCTGCGCCAGCTTTGGTACCCGCTCACAGTGACCACTGGTGTATGGAGATTTGGTGTCGATGGCGTTCGCTACCAGGCGAATGATGCCATCCAGAAGCGCCTGCTGGTTTTCGATCAGTTCCCGGGTTTCGATGGCAACGGCGGCTGACCCGGCGATTTCATCCACGAAGACGATCAGATCGTCGTTGAGGTGCGCCTGGTCTCCGGACTCCATTTCAATGACCAGCACACCCACCAGGTCTTTCTGACGATTGCGCAGGATTGCAAAGATCGGGTGACCGGGTACTTCGGAGCGGAGTTGGTGGATGATGTCGTTGTCGTCGGTATTGCGAGCGATGTGTTCAATTCGGTTGGCGATGTCCAGGCCTTCATTGACGGCAATGTTCAGCTGCTCGGCATTGCGGGCGTAGAGATAGATCGCCCCCCGCCGCTCACCTACGATGTGAATGATGTGGGCCAGCACATCTTTCAGCAGCTCATCCAGGTTTTTGCCCCGGTTCAGGGTCAGGGCGATGTTCTGGAAGCTGCGTATGGTTCGGGCCATGTCATCCAGCGCCGCGCCCAGTTTGGAGGCTTCGCGGATGCGGGACTTAACCTTGACGGAGGTGTCAAAGCGGAAGCGTGACAGGGCACCGACCCGGTCGGTGAGGTTTTCCAGCGGCTTTCCGACCTGATTACCGAGGAACCAGCCAAGCATCAGCAGCAGAACCGCAATACCCACCGCAATACGGGTCTGCAGTGCCAGCGATGCCCAGGCATCGGCGAGCAGCTCATCGGCAGGAATGGCAATGACGATCCGAAGGTTGTCAGTGCTCAGGGCATTGAGCCCAACCGATAAGCCGTAATAAGTTTGGCCCAGGCTTTCAAACGAGATGACGTCGGCTTTGTCCGAGAGATGCCCGATGAGCGACAGGGTTGGGTCGCGGAGCAGGGTCAGGTTCGACAGCGCCTTTGGATCCGTCACGTTGCTGATGAGGTCATCCGGATTGCTATAGGCGATCAGCTCATTGTTGTCATTGACCACTGCCAGTTGGGTGCCGGGGGTGAGCCGAAGCTCCGCAAGCTTGTGACTCAGGTCGGTTACGGTGACGTCGATACCGTTCACGATGGTGCCGTTCATCGAACGCCGGGCCAGGGTCAGTCCGACCTCCGGTGTCGAGAAAAACACATAGGGCGGGGTCAGGATGGTTTCTCCGGACTCCATGGCCAGCCGAAACCAGTTGCGACTGCGGGGATCATAATCGTAATCCCGCAATGGCCGGCGCTGCAGGCGCTGCAATGTGTCATCGTAGAAATGAAGCTCCACGGCCATGATGCCTGGTGGCAACCAGGTGATGGTTCGCAGCAGGTAACGTGAGCCTGCCGGGATATCCGGAAAAAAATGACTGTCTGAATCGCGAAGCCGGCGCAGCAGGAAAAATTCGCCGTTGGCAAAGCCGGAGTAGATGGAGGTGACCAAGGGGTTTTCCTCCAGGATGCTGGCGTACACCGGCAGTCGCTCCAACCGGTCGTCCAGATCAGTGGAGTACTGCATCGGATCATCGGCGAGTATCCGCAGGGCGATCGCCTGAGGCCTGGTGATCGCTTCAAGGCGGTCGTTGATCGCGGTGGCCAGCTGCTGCGCTGTATCGCGGGCTGCGCTCAGTTTCGCCACTTCAAGCCCGCGGAAACTCTGGGTAATGAGTACCATGGCCAGCACAAGCATACCCAGGGTTATGGTGGTGGCGATGAGCAGGGCCAGTGAAATCTGTGCGCTTTGCCGACGTTGGTCGTTCAAATCGTTTTCCTTGCCGGGTGGATTCATCAATGGCGGCTTTGCAGGGGCCGTTGGCGACAGCGTCTGGCTGATTCAGCGCCACTCACTTTAAAATAGCTGGTATTGCTCACTTTTTGTGACCACAGCGATTTTTTTCTGCCGGACAGGATTGATGACCGCGGATTTATTCGGAAGTGATGATGTTCAGCCCGTTTGCCTTGCGCCCGGGGCTATGGTGCTGCCGCGTTTTGCGCTGGCGGAGGCCTCTGCGTTGCTCGCTGCAATCGATCGAATCGCGTCCCGGGCGCCGTTCCGGCACATGGAAACCCCGGGAGGCTTCGCCATGTCAGCGGCCATGACCAACTGTGGGCCGTTAGGTTGGGTAAGCGATCGCAGCGGATATCGTTATCAGCCCGACGACCCGCTAACCGGGGAACCCTGGCCGGTGCTGCCGTCTCAGTGGTCAGAGTTCGCGCAACGAGCCGCCGCGCAGGCGGGGTTTTCCGGTTTTGCAGCTGACGCCTGTCTGGTGAACCGTTACCAGCCCGGAGCCCGCATGTCTCTTCATCAGGACCGCAACGAACAGGACTTCAGCCAGCCCATTGTCTCCGTGTCACTGGGCCTGACGGTGACGTTCCAGTTCGGCGGACTGCGCCGAGCTGATACGCCAGAGAAGGTGATCCTGAGCCATGGCGACGTGGTGGTCTGGGGCGGGCCGTCCCGCCTTCGCTACCACGGGGTGTTACCGCTCAAGCCCGGTTACCATCCGCAAGCGGGCGGTTGCCGGTACAACCTGACCTTTCGCCGGGCAGGTTGACCGGCGAAAGGTCAGTGACCGTACACCACCAGTGAGGTGTTGTTGAGTTGCAGATCGTTGAGGGTGACCCGGCCAATGGAGGGTCCGCTGCCGAGGGTGATGATTGGCATGTCGATGTCGGTTTCAAAACGGACAATGTCAATGCCCAGCACATTGCTGTAAGCGGCCGTATCCACGGTGTGAATATCGACGGCGAGCTTGGCTCCAATGTCATTGATACCGACGTAACCCCAGTTACCGAGGGATTCAAAATAGCTCATCCCTGCCACTTTCATATCCTGGATGCCGATGCCCAGGAAATCGATCTCGGTATCCAGATCGTCAATGCCAAAGGTGCTCTCAATCAGCAGGTGCCCGGTGTCATTGTCCACTTTCATCCGCAGGTCCAAAGCCAGACCCGTCATGTCGAGATAGTTCAAGAGCCGGGTACCGTCCCCGCCGATCGACTTCTGCAACACCCATTCGTCGGTGCTGATGGCGAAGTCCACCGCATTACCGACAGTTGGCTGGGCGAACACCACCAGGTCACCATCGGCCATCACATCGATGTTGAGCTTGAGGTTGTCGAGCTGAGTGCCGGACTGGGTGCCGGGGCCCCAGCTGTTGGAATCGAAGTAGGAGCTCTTGTTGGCACCACCCACGCGGATGTTGCGAATGGCGAGGCTACCTTCATCCTGATAGCGTAGCTCACCGATGGAGAGGTCTGCGCTGAGTTCGATGGTAATACCGCTCTGGCCAGTGACACTGCTCAGTGATTCGTCAGACAGCGACTGGAACTGCGCTTGGGCTGCCAGCGGCAGACACAGTGCTGATGTGACCACCAGCGGGTAAATCCTTGTTTTCAGGCCTGTCATTACATGTCCCTTTTGTTTTATCCGTTATTGAATGGAGCTTTGGCTCTTCTTGTTATGACGCTTTAGTTTGCTTTTTGTTTTTAGGGCTGGAACAAAATCGGGTTGTACGATTTTGCATCGTATTAACTTCCTGTAAGCCAAAAGATGATCAGCGTCACGGTTCTTGTGCCCATTGCAGCTGCATGTCGCCTGTTCGTGAACTGATCGTTATTTTGTCAGGAATACAATAATGAGGTGAGACAACAAGAGGCTGATCGGTGCAGTTCCCGACGGTGTGTCAGGCCAGTAGCCAGAACACCGCAAGGCCGGCGAGGGAGGACAGGACCATCGGTACCGCAACCCGCCATCCCAGGCCTCTGGTGCCGATTGTCGCCGCGAAGATGCTTTTCATCATGTTGTTCACCGTGGCGGCGATGACAATACCCAGAACGGCGGTTTCCATGTCAATGGAGCCGTTCGACATCCGGGTCAGGGACAGGGTGATGGCATCAACATCGGCAATGCCTGAGGTGGCCGCGAGGGCGTAGATGCCAAGGTCGCCGAGCCAGGTCTTCAGCAGCTCACCAAAGAACAGGATGGCCGTCAGCAGTACACCAAAGACCAGCGCGGCATTGAGTTCAAGAGGGTTCTGGTTCAGTTGGGGCTGTTCCACCGCCAGGCTGTCCCGGTTCATGTACCAGATGGCCAGGGCAGGGAGATAGAGTACCAGGGTCATGGTCACCACCGGCCACATCAATTCGGGCAGTAACGCGCGGTTGATCAGGGCGCAGAACACCAGGATGCGCGGGAACATAGTGCCGCACGCGATCAGGATGCCGGATGCCAGCTGGGGGCTGAGGCCCGGGGCCTCCCGAGACAGCCGGGAAAAGTGCAGGGTCAGGGCGGTTGAGGACGACAGCCCGGCGAACAGGCTGGTGAACATAATGCCCTTCTCGGTGCCGGCGACCCGCATGGCGGAATAGCCGACAAACGACACCATGGCGATCAGCACCACCATCCACCAGATCTCATAGGGGTTGAGAACGCCTCCCGGCCCCATATTGGTGTTTGGCAGCAGCGGCAGCATGACCACCGAAATCAGCAACAACTTCAGGCCGGCATCCAGCTCCCGAGCCTGCAGTTTCTGCACCCAGCCATGGATCTCGTTCTTGTTGTCCAGAATGATCGCGGTTACCACGGCCGCCGCCGCAGCCGGTACCGGATCGACGGCCACCGCTACGGCACCGAAGCAGAAAGTAAGGATCAGCCCCAGGATGCCTGTGATGCTTAAGTCGTGGGAATCCTTCAGATGCTGGTGGTAGGACACCAGCGTAACCGCGACCAGGCTGAGAAGAATGACGGGAAAAGCCCAGATCGTCAGGGTTTCCTCCAGCAGCGCCGCGATCCCGCCCAGCAACCCCGCCAGAGCGTAAGTGCGAATACCGGCGATCCGCTCACCAGACTTGCGTTCCCGTGCCGACCAGCCCCGCTGCAACCCGATCAGGGCACCCAGCAGCAACGCCACGGCAAGCTTCAGGGTTGTGCTGTGTTGGACAACGAACTGGTTGGCGACTTCATCCATGGGTATTCCTGTCAGTATCCGGGACGGATCGTGGCTCTAGTGACAGAGCTGCTTTTTTCTAGCATAGGCAAAGACTTGCGGGCATGGCAATGAGGTATTCACGCGTCACTCCCCGCTGCCACCCCCGACGCCCACGCCCATTGGAAGTTGTGCCCGCCGAGATGGCCGGTGACGTCCACCACTTCACCGATGAAATACAGGTTGGAGCGGTCGTTGACGGCCATGGTTTTGGACGACAGTTGGTGGGTGTCGACGCCGCCAAGGGTGACTTCGGCGGTGCGGTAGCCCTCGGTGCCGGAGGGCTTGATGTGCCAGCGGTTGAGGGCGTCTGCGACCTGCTCGATATCAGTGTTTTTGTAGCCCTGCAGGGGCCCCTGCCAGTGGTTCAGGTCGTTGAGGGCCTGGGCAAAGCGTTTGGGCAGGTGCTGGTTGAGGTATTTGGCGACAGTGCTTTGTGGAGCATCCTTGCGCAGTGTTTGCAAGTTTTCGCTGGCGGATTCGCCAGGCAAGAGGTCGATCGAAAGCTCGTCACCTGGCTGCCAGAAGCTGGAAATCTGCAGCATGGCCGGGCCGCTGAGCCCCCGGTGGGTGACCAGCATCGGCTCACGGAAGCTCATGCCGTTACAGCTCACTTCCACCGGGCAGCTGACGCCGGACAGGGGGGCCAGTTGCTCTTTGAGGGCGGGCTGCAAGGTGAAGGGTACCAGGCCCGCGCGCGTGGGCAGGACCTTCAGCCCGAACTGGCGGGCGATGTCGTAGCCAAAGCCCGTGGCGCCCATGGTGGGAATGGACAGACCGCCACAGGCGACCACGAGGGATTCGCAGGCAAACGTCCCGACACTGGTGGTTAAACGGTAACCGTTGTTGGCCTCGCTGATCCCGCGGATCTCGGTTTCCATGCGGATTTCGGCACCGGACCAGTCGCATTCGGTGAGCAGAATCTGAAGGATGTCCTTGCTGCTGTCGGCACAGAACAGCTGGCCCGCCGCTTTTTCCACATGCTCCACACCATGACGTTCCACCAGCTCCAGAAAGTGGTGCGGGGTATAGCGTTTCAGGGCGGAAATGCAGAAGTGGGGGTTGTCCGACAGGAAATTGGCCGGGGTGCTGTTGAGGTTGGTGAAGTTGCAGCGGCCACCACCGGACATCAGGATTTTCTTGCCGGGCTTGTTGGCATGATCCAGCACCAGCACCTTGCGGCCCCGGTAGCCCGCGGTGGCAGCGCACATCAGCCCGGCGGCACCGGCACCGATAATGATTACGTCGTAGTGGTTACTGGAGATTGCCGTCATGCCTGCCCGCCGCTTGTGTGATCCGGCGGGCAGTATACCAGCCTCAATCGAGGTGTACGGTGCCTTCCATGTAAAACGCCGCCTGGCCGGCAATGCGCACCCGGTCGCCCACAAGTTCACAGTTCAGGACACCGCCCCGCGCCGACAGTTGCTGTGCCGACAGCCGGGTTTTGTCCAGACGCTCAGCCCAGTAGGGTACCAGTACACTGTGGATGGAGCCGGTGACCGGATCTTCGTCGATACCGACCCCTGGTGCGAAGTAGCGGCTGACAAAATCGCAGCTTTCCCCCGGGGCGGTGATCATCACGCCCTGATTGCCGAGCTGCCTGAGCAGGGTCATATCCGGGCTGGCGTTGCGCACCGCGGCTTCGTCGTCCAGGACCACCAGGTAGTTGGTGTCGTTGGGGACAAAAAAGACGCTGTCCCCGCAACCTTCCAGGGCGTCACGCAACAGTGGCGGTGTTGGTGTTGGCTCATAGCTTAGATTGGGGAAATCCAGTTCCAGCCAGCCATCATCCCGGCGAGTGACACCCAGGGAGCCGCTCTGGGAGCGGAAGGTCACGGTATCTGCATCAAATCCCAGCCGGTTGAACAGCACCCAGGCGGAGGCGAGGGTGGCGTGGCCGCACAGGGGAACTTCGGCCCCGGGGGTAAACCAGCGGATATGGAAATCGGCGCTGCTGCCTGCCCGTTCCGCAACGATGAACGCCGTCTCGGACAGGTGGTTTTCCAACGCGATGTTCTGTAACCGCTCGTCGGGCAGCCACTGTTCAAGAGGCATGACAGCGGCGGGGTTACCGCCGAAGGGCCGGCTGCTGAAGGCGTCGACCTGATAGATTGGAAAGGTAGCCATGATGTCTCCGCGTTGTATGAGTGCTCGTGTCAGACTGAGTGTCTGGCTGAATACAGCGTCGTGTACTGCTGTGCCCTGGTTTCAACGAACCGGGCCAACTCAGTTGCGCCATACAGGTGAATCACGGTTGGCGCTCCCGATGGCGTCAGTACCCAGTGCCGCGGGCCGGGTTGGCTAACCTGGAACCCCAGAGTATGGAGCTGTTGCAGGTCTTGCTCAACGCAGCCATTGGCAGCAGCGAACGCGGCACCTGACAAGGCACCGCGGCTGACGCCCAAAACATCTTTGCGGTCTGCGCTGGGCGCTGGCAGATCAGGGGGCGATAGTCTGGGTTCAAAGCTGGTCATCGGTCGAGCTCCTTTTCCGTGGATTGCCCGATTATTGTGACTGCGTTTGGCCCCAGCGTAACAGAATCAGTTATCCTTATTTGAACCGGTACAGTTTCTGAATCGATGGGTCTGTACTGCAAGGTTTTACGGGTATCTGTACTGCTCCCGTCAAACGCATCTCTGGCAGGATGGTCCTACCAACACGGATCGTCTCACCCAAAGGAGAGACTCATGGGTATTCTCTACAATCGCGTTGCAGACCAGTTACAGACCCTGATTCTCGAAGGGGTCTACCGTGAAGGCGAGCGGTTGCCCGGCGTGCGGGTGCTGAGCAAGCAGTTCGGGGTCAGCGTGTCGACCATTCTGCAGGCCCACCAGACCCTCGAAGGGCGTGGCTATCTGCAGGCGCGGGAGCGCAGTGGCTACTTTGTCCGCTTGCCGAGGCTGGACATGCCGGAACCCTCGATGCATGTGGCCAGTGCCGAGCCGGTGGCGGTGGTCAGTGCCCGGGAAATGGCGCTGGAGCTCTGTAATGACGAAGGCAATCGCATGGTGCCGTTGTCGGCGGCGATTCCTCATCCCGATTTCCTGCCGGTGCGGCAGATGCAGCAGGCCTTGCTCTGGGCGGCCCGGCACGGTCTCGACACACTGGACTATGCGTTTCCCGGCAAATCGGCGTTCCGGCGTCAGATTGCCCAGCGCATGACCAGTCTCGGCTGCATGGTGTCGCCGGACGACATTGTGGCAACTAATGGTGCCCAGGAAGCCATCATGCTGGCGCTGCGGGCGGTCACTGAACCCGGCGATATTGTGGCAGTGGAGTCGCCCTCGTTTCCGGGGATTCTGCAGGCGCTGGACGTAGTGGGCCTGAGAGTGATTGAGATTCCTTCCCATCCCACCGACGGCATCAGCCTGGAAGGGCTGGAGCTGGCTCTGGAACAGTGGCCGGTCAAGGCCTGCGTGGTGGTGAGCAACCACAGTAATCCACTCGGCGCCCGCCCCAGCGATGAGGGCAAGCGCCTGCTGGTCGAGCGGCTCGACGCCGCCGGGGTGCCGCTGATTGAAGATGACATCTATGGTGATCTTTACCACGATGGTGAACGGCCCAGACCGGCCAAGACGTTTGACCGCACCGGCAATGTGATTTATTGCAGCTCGTTCTCCAAGACGCTTTCACCGGGGCTGCGGTTGGGCTGGATGGTGCCGGGCCGCTACCGGACCGAGGCCCGTCAGCAGAAATACTTCAGCAACCTGGCCACGGCCAGCCTGCCACAACTGGCGGTGGCGCGCTTTCTCGAACAGGGCGGCTACGACCGTTATCTGCGTACAGCGCGGCCACTGTACCGGGACGCCACGGAGCGGATGCGGGCTGCGGTGGGGCGCTCGTTCCCAGAGGGTACCGCAGTCAGCAAACCCCAGGGTGGCTTTGTGCTGTGGGTACAGCTGCCGGGCAATGCATCGGGCACCCGGGTGTATCAGCTGGCCCGGGAAGAAGGTATCAACGTGGCACCGGGGCGGATGTTTTCGACCATTGCCGATAAGTACGAAAACTGCCTGCGACTGAACTGTGCCAACCCCTGGAACGAGCGCATCGAGACCGCAATCCATCGTCTCGGGGCCATTGCCAGCCAAGTGGTGGCGGAGTCGTCCTCCGCCGGGTGAGGTTCAGGTGGATGCCTGGCCGGCCCGCAGGTCCAGCGGGTCGAGCAGGCCGGCGGCGATGGCCAGCCCGGTAACATCGGGAAGGCGGTCGACCCCCAGGCGTTTCATCACCCGGGAGCGGTACAGATCGATGGTCTTCACGCTCACCCCGAGCTGTTCGGCGATTTCGCGGCTGGCGTAACCCTGTGCCAGTGGCAGGAACACATCCCGCTCCCGCGGCGTCAGGGTGGCGATCCGGGCTTCGGCGTCCGGTGAACGGCTGCCGGTGGTGGCCGGGCGGCGGCTGTCTTGCAGGGCCTGCTGGATGCTGTCCAGCAGTAGCTGTTCATTGAACGGTTTTTCGATAAAGTCGAAGGCGCCGGACTTGAATGCCCTGACCGCAATCGGCACATCGGCATGGCCGGAAACAAAGATCACCGGCAGACCCAGTTGCCGCTTCTGCAATTCCTCCTGCACATTCAGCCCGCCCAGGCCAGGCATGCGCACGTCCAGAACGACACAACCGGTGGCCGACTCGGGGATGGCATCGAGGAACTGGCGGCCATCCGCGTAGCCTTTTACGCGCAGGCCCACCGATTCCAGCAGCCACTGGGTGGAGTCCAGCATGCCGGTATCATCATCGACAACATAGACAATCGCTTCGTCCGCTTTGGTCATGGCATTCTCTTACAGGTTGTGAGTCGCGTTGGCGGCGCCGAGGGCGCCTTTGGATGGGAACCGGCATATCAGCCGCAGCCCACCTGCGGGGCTGCGTTCGGCATCAAGATATCCGCCGAAGCTTTCGACAATTGAGCGGCTCATGGAGAGCCCCAGCCCCAGCCCCTCGGATTTGCGGGTAAAAAATGGCGTGAACATCTGCCGCAGGCCTTCGTCGTCCAGGCCGGGGCCTTGGTCCTCCACCTCAATCCGTACCTCATTGCAACCGGAGCAGCGGGTGGTCAGGGTGATCCGGGAGGGCGCATCCTGATGGCGCTCCCGATTGGCGTCAATCGCGTTGCGGATCAGGTTGATCAGCACCTGTTGCAGCAGCACCGGGTCGGCGGTGAGGGTGGGGTTGGAGTCCGCCAGAGTCAGCTCAATGTTGATGTGGTGTTTGGCCGCTTCCCACTGGCACAGCCGCACGGCGCTATCGATGGTGTCGTTGAGAGCAACACAGGCGCTGCGTTTCTTGCCTTTGCGCAGGAAGGCCCGTAGCCGCTTAATCACTTCCGCGGCGTGATCGGCGTGCTGGGTAATCCGTTGCAGTCCGTCCTGAACCCGGGTGATGGCGTCCGGGTTTTCATCGAGCTGGCCTAGATAGCGTTTACTGGCATTGGCGTAGTTGACGATGGTCGCCAGCGGCTGGTTCATCTCATGGGCGATGCCCGAGGCGAGCTCCCCCAGGGTGGCCAGGCGCGCGGTATGGGCCAGTTCTTCCTGGTGGCGGCGCTGCTCACTTTCCCGCAGTTCCCGTTCGGTCATGTCACGGGCCACCAGTGAATAATAGGTGGTGCCCTGAGCGGCCTGGTGCGACAGCAGTACCAGGGACACGGGCAAGGTGTTGTCCTGGCTCAGCGCCCGCAGCCGGGTTTCGGTTTCCCAGACGCCCTGTTGGTCCGCCTGGGGCAGGCCGATGGAGAGCAGTCGCGCAAATTCGTCCCCCTCGAAGATCGCGGAAACGGGTGGCAACGGGCTGGCGTTGCCAATACCCAACGCCCGTCTGGCGGCAGGGTTCATATAGCTGATCTCGCCATGGCGGCTGGCAAACAACACCAGGTCTGTATTGGCTTCCACCACCTGGGCCAGGCGCCGGTTGTTCTCTTCCGAATCGACCCGGGCGGTAATGTCCCGGGATACGCTGATTACTTCGATAACCGCTCCGGTGTAAGTCTCACGAATGGCCCGGCTGGCGATTTCAAACCAGCGCAGGCGGCCATCCCGGTGGCGAAGCTGCAGGGTCAGGGTGGCATAGCCGGAATCCCTCAGGCTGGTGCGGGCCTGCTCGAGCTGCTTTTCCATGGTTTCCGGAACCAGCACCTCGTCCAGTCCCTTGCCGCGGAGCTCCTCCGGCCAGTAGCCCAGAAGGCGCCAGGAGGCGGGTGAGGCGTCGACGAAATGGCCGTCAGGGGCGTGGCGGGAAATGAGGTCGGTGGTGTTCTCTATAATTAACCGGTACAGCCGGTTGGAACGAGTCGCCTCGGCCAGTTCAGACAGGGTGCTGCTGGCATCCCGCCCGCGAATGACCACGCCCTGCGGCTGGGTACGGGGAATGAGTGTCCACGAAATCGCACGCTCGCCAACTCTGCTCTCAACGCCGGAGATGGTCCGGTCCTGGCTCTGGCAGGCCTGGACCAGCGCGCGCTGGTTAGCCGGCAACAGGGCTTCCGGACTGCTCAGTCCGGCGTCTTCCAGCCAGCGCTGAGCGGTCTGGTTGCAGGCCAGAATGGCGCCGTTGGCGTCGGCAAGCAGGCAGGCTTCCGGATCGTTGGGCAAGAGCAGTGGGTCGGTGGTCTCGGGCACCAGGGGCATGAGCGAATCTCTATATAGTAAATATACTATAATACTATGGGTTTATTGCTATATGTATTTCTTGTAAATACTATTGATGGCCTCAAGGAGTATAGCTGTATTCGTAAGTGCTCTGGAAATACCACAAGAACAAAAGTGTTCGAAAAAGGTGACCCCCCATGACCGCGATTTTTGATACCGGCCTCGAGCAGGTCCATGCCAACCACAGTGTGCTGTCCCCGGTGGACTTCATTGCCCGTACCGCCAGCGTATACCCGGACTATCCGTCGGTAATTCACGGCGCGATCCGTTACAGCTGGAGTGAAACCTACGACCGTTGCCGGCGTCTGGGATCGGCGCTGGCAGGCCGTGGCATCGGCAAAGGCGACACGGTGGCGGTCATGTTGCCTAACATTCCGGCGATGGTGGAATGCCACTTTGGTGTACCCATGATCGGAGCGGTACTCAACACCCTGAACGTGCGTCTGGACGCTGAGGCCATCGCCTTCATGCTCGAGCATGGCGAGGCCAAGGCAGTCATCGCTGACCGGGAGTTTGGTGACGTCGTCCGGGAAGCCGTCAAGCACCTGGAACACCAGCCGCTGGTGATTGATGTGGACGATCCGGAGTACGGCGAAGGCAGCGCGGTCAGCGATCTGGATTACGAGGCGTTCCTGCAGGAAGGTGACCCTGATTTCGAGTGGCAGCTACCGGCGGATGAATGGGATGCGATTTCCCTCAACTACACCTCTGGCACTACCGGCAATCCGAAAGGCGTGGTTTATCACCACCGTGGCGCCTTCCTTAACGCCATGGGCAACCAGGCGGTCTGGTCCATGGGCCAGCACCCGGTGTACCTGTGGACCCTGCCTATGTTCCATTGCAATGGCTGGTGTTACCCCTGGGCGGTGACTGCCCTGGCAGGTACCCATGTTTGCTTGCGTCGGGTAGACCCGGAACGGATCCTGCGGTTGATCCGTGAGCATCAGGTCACCCACATGTGCGGTGCCCCGATTGTACTGAACGCGCTGTTGAATGTGCCCGAAGCGGCCAAGGGTGGTATCGACCACGTGGTCAGCGCGATGACCGCCGGTGCGGCTCCCCCTGCGCAGGTTATCGGGGCGATTGAGGAGATGGGCATTCGCATCACTCATGTGTACGGCCTGACCGAAGTTTACGGCCCGGTGACAGTGTGCGCCTGGAAGTCAAAGTGGGACGAGCTCTCGCTGGATGAGCGCGCGGTCATCAAGGCCCGTCAGGGTGTTCGTTATCCGACCCTGGCAGGCATGATGGTGGGTGACCCCAACACCATGGATCCGGTACCCAAAGATGGCAAGACCATCGGTGAGATTTTCCTCCGCGGTAACACCGTGATGAAAGGCTACCTGAAGAATCCGAGCGCCACTGAAGAAGCCTTCCGGGGTGGCTGGTTCCACACCGGTGATCTTGCGGTGTGGCATGAAGACGGCTACATGGAAATCAAGGACCGTCTCAAGGACATCATCATTTCCGGCGGTGAGAATATCTCCACCATCGAGGTGGAAGATGCCCTCTATCGGCACCCCGCTGTGCTGGAGGCGGCTGTGGTTGCCCGCCCGGACGAGAAGTGGGGCGAGACGCCCTGTGCGTTCATTACCCTCAAGCCCGAAGCCGGCAATGTGACCGAAGAGGATCTGATCAACTTCTGTCGTGAACGTCTGGCCCGCTTCAAGGTGCCGAAGACTGTCGTATTCACGGCGTTGCCGAAAACATCCACAGGCAAGATCCAGAAGTTTGTCCTGCGTGACCAGGCGCGGGATCTGGACAACGCCTCGGGCTGAATCCCGGACGGGTCAGGGACTGACCTGGCCCGTCTCTCTGCTGTACCCCCAATCAACACAAAAACAACATCGGGCGTGCCCTAGCGGCAGTGCCAGGAGGTTCTGTTATGCAAATGTTCCATCGTAAAAACGGCGCTGAACAGCCGTATTGGGCCGCCGGCCCGTTCAAGGTTCGGTTGCCGTTTGTTCACTACCGCTGGGAAGTCGCCGAAATGGTGCAGGCCCTGATCATGTTTGTGGTCAGTCTGGCGATGATTCCGCTGCTGGAGAAATACCTGGGCGTGCCATACGACGTCGCTCTGGCATACGTGGTGGTGTGTGGTATCGGCTTTATGTTGCCTGCGCTGCTCGGGGTGCCCCTGGTGCCGGGTTGGATCACGCCGGGCATTCCGGTGGTGCTGCTGTTCCTGAGTGACTTCGAGCCCGGCCCCGAGTCGATTCAGGCGTTGTTTGCGCTCCAGTTCCTGGTGTTCCTGATCTTCCTGGTGCTGGGCCTGACGGGCATGGGTAACAAACTGGTGCAATGGATTCCCCGCTCCATGAAAGGGGGCATCATCATTGGCGCCGGTATCGCGGCCCTGATGGGTGAGATCGAGGCTGGCGGACGTCTGGCAGAAACCCCGATCTCTCTGATCCTGGGAGGGCTGGTGTGTCTGTATCTGATGTTCTCCCTGTCCTTCAAGGGCTTTGTGGAAAGCAACCCAATTGCGCGCAAAATCGCCAACTACGGCATGGTTCCGGGAATGGTGGTGGCTATTCTGGTGGGCTTTGCCACCGGTGAGTACAACGTGCCTGACGTCCAGTGGGGCATTACCCAGCCGGCCTTTGGTGAGCTCTGGAATTACCTGCCGTTCACTGTGGGCTTCCCCTCGGCCGACGTGTTCCTGCTGGCGGTTCCTACGGCAGTCATCGCCTACATCATTGCTTTCGGCGATATCATCGTGGGCAAGTCACTGATGGATCGTGTCGATCACCTGCGTAAGGATGAAGACATCGATAGCAGTATTGACCGGGTTCACCTGGTAACCGCGATCCGTAACGGCATGCATGCCTTCTTCGCACCGTACCCCGGACTTGCCGGTCCGATCTGGACGGCGGTGACGGCCACCATGGCGGAGCGTTACAAGTACGGCCGCAATGCCATGGACTCCATCTACAGCGGCGGCGGTACCTTCTGGATCACGGGTTTCATTGCCCTGTTCATCCTGCCGCTGGTGAGCTTTTTCCAGCCAGTACTGCCGATTGCGCTGTCGCTGACTCTGCTGCTGACCGGCTACATCTGTCTGATGGTGGGGCTGGAGCAGCTTGAGAATAACACCGAGCGCGGTATTGCCGGCACCATGGGGGTTGTCCTTGCGGTGTATGGTGCTGGCTGGGGGCTGGCTACCGGCGCGGTGCTATACCTGTTGATCGAGCGCAGCAAGGTGCTGGGCTTTACTCCGGACCCGGAAGCTCCCGGTATACGGGCCGCTGAAGAACACTGATCCCCTTGTGTGTTTTGGGGGAGTCCGGGCCTGGCCCGGCTCCCCCTTTTTTTGTCCACATGATGACCTGACCCGTCCGCTTTGCCCGGCAGGCCAAATTGCTGGCGAGGCTGGTTAAATGATGTACAAACGAAAGCCGCTGTTTTAACTTGAAGTTCTGCACGCGCATTTCTAGGGCGACCTGTACAACAGCAGAACAACAAGCAACAGGAGGCAGGTATGGCTATCAGCACAACGCCGTCAGGAGTCTCGGTGGCTCCCCGTCATCTTGATTTTGATGTCTCCCAGGACCTGAAAACCGACTGGCACGGTAACGATGCATTCCGGACGGCTTTTTTCAATGCGCTTTCCCTGCAGTTTCCCGAAGGCGAGCAGCAGTTCATCAACGCCGTGCGCAAGTATCGGGATCGGATTGATGACCCCAAACTGACTCAGGAAATCCGGGGTTTTATCGGCCAGGAAGCGCTGCATAGCCGCGAACACCGGGCCTACAACGAAGGGCTGAAGGCTCGAGGCTACGACATCGACGCCATCGACCGGCGCTTCATGAAGCATATGGAGTGGGTCAACCGCTTGCCCGCCAGCCGGCAGCTGGCTGGAACCTGTGGCGCGGAACACTACACCGCGGTGCTGGCCAATGCGATTCTCAGCCACCCCGAGTGGATGGCCGGCGCAACCCCGAAAATGCAGCAGTTATGGCGCTGGCATGCCATCGAGGAAACCGAACACAAATCCGTGGCCTTCGATGTCTATCGTCATTGCATCGGTAATGAACGGCTGCGGCGTGTTGTGTTCCTGTTTGTCACATTCCATTTCTTCCGCTTTACGTTTCTCAATACCTGCAGTCTGCTCAAGGCCGATGGCAAACTCTGGAGCCTGCGCACCTGGCTTGGCGGGCTGAATTTCCTCTGGGGCCGTCCCGGGGTGCTGCGGCATTGCCTGCCGGACTTTATGGCCTACCTGCGCAAAGGGTTTCAGCCCTGGCAACAGGATAACCGGCCATTGCTGGAGCGTAGCCTGAAGGACCTGGAAATGAATTCACCGACGGCCCGTTGAGCCGTATCTGACAGGGGAACACTGTTCTGGGATGCGATGAAGCGAGGAAGGGCGAAATGCTGATTTTGTGAACTGGTTATGGTAGAACTGGCAACCGGCATAACAATGATAATAATAGCGACCCCAAGGGTCATCATCCCGGAGGCACCCGATGCGAGTTGGTCTGATTGTAGACTCAGCCTGTGACTTACCTTACGAATTCCGCCGCGAGCACGATCTCTTTGTATTACCGGTAACCGCCCGAATTGATCAACAAACCTACATTGACGAGCACGACCCGGTTCGTACCCAGGAGTTTTACCAGAGCGGTCTGCTGCAAAAAGGCCACCACGCCGAGACTGAAGCCTTTTCTGCCAGCCAGATCCATGACCTGTTCATGGAAAAGATAGTAACCGAGTTTGACGTAGCAATCTGTGAAACCGTTACCCGTTCCAGGAGTTTGATCTTCGATCATGCCACCCAGGCCATGAATACCGTCATGGCCAATTATCGCAGCGTCCGCAGTGCCGCTGGCGTACCCGGGAACTTTTCCATGCGGGTGGTGGACAGCAAGCAGATTTTTGCGGGGCAGGGGTTACTCGCGGCTCACACCCTGACACTGATCGCGAAGAAACTGTCCAAGAACGCCCTTCGCAATGAAATAGAACGTTTTACCGGCAATATCTACACCTGCGTAATTCCCAGAGATCTGCACTACATCCGCGAACGGGCCCGCCGTCGAGGTGACAACAGTGTATCGGCTTTGGTGGCTTTCCTCGGTAAGGCCCTGAACATCACCCCGGTGATCTTTGGTCAGGGATCTGAAGGCCAGCCGGTTGCCAAAACCCGCAGCTTCGATGTAGCGGTTGAAAAGGTCATGAACTATGCCATCGGGCGCATTCAGGCTGGCCTGCTGACACCCTACGTCAGTCTGTCCTGCGGCATGAGCTGGACCGAGATCGAAGAGTTGCCCGGCCTCAACCGGCTGCGAGACGCCTGTGAACAGCACGGGGTTGAGTTGCTGTTGTCGCAAATGGGGATTACCAGCAGCATCTATGTGGGCCCTGGCAGCCTCTGCCTGGCACTGGGTGCCGAACCCCACCACTTCCGGGATTTCCAGTAGCCATTGCGGTTATCGGGGCTTGGCCGAGTCGCGGCTTTTTCGGGTTTTTCCGGCAAACGTCCGGGGCGGGGCTTCGTGGTAGCCTCGCCCATAACTACCCTGATAATCTTTGGCTTTCACTGGGACCAACATCATGACCACATCTCCGGCCGATCTCGCCAACGCGTTGCTTGATCAACACGTAAAGCATGAAATGGCGGCCCTGAAAGGCGCCAAACTTCGCAAGTCCATTGAGCGGGAAGTCAGCGAACTGCTGCAGCGGGCCGGGACCGTGACCCTGAACCGGGTGATTGCACCGGAACAGGTGATGGGGGTGATTCAGCGCCTGGTTATGGACATGGAGCTGGATGGCGGTATCCCTGAGCTGGCCGGAGAGATGGCCGCCGAGGTGCTGAATGCCCCGGTGCAGGAAGATACCATGCTCAAGGACGTGCTGAGCCGGGAGCAAACCACGTCCATCCTGGAACAGGTGCTGGAGCTCAAGCATCACCGGGAGCGAATGATCAGCAGTGTCATGTCCCACCCGGTGTATCAGGAGCTGGTGTCCAATGTGGTCTATCAGGGCCTGGTCAGTTACCTCTACGAAGATAACCTGATTACCCGCAGTGTGCCGGGGGTCGGCTCCATGATGAAGCTGGGTAAGCGCATGGCCAACAAGGCTGTGCCCGGCCTGGATGAAAGCTTCGAGCGCCGTATCAAGACCTGGCTGTCAGACAGCCTTCCAGCGCTCATCAGCCGCAGCGAACAGTTCCTGCACAAAGCGCTGACCGATGATGAGCTCCGCGATACCGTCATGGCGGCCTGGGTGACCCTGGAAGATCGCACCATTGGCGAGCTGCGCGAGGGACTGGGGGATGTCCAGCTGCAGGAATTCGTTATGCTGGGTTACGATTTCTGGCTCAGTTTTCGCCAGACTCCGTACTTTAAAGGGTGTTGTGAGGCCGTCGTAAACCACCTGTTCGAGAAATACGGAGATCAGCCCCTGGCCACTCTGTTGGAGGATATCGGCGTCGATGAAGCCATGATCATGTCCGAGATGGATGCCTTCGCCTTGCCGCTGGTGGACGTGTTGCGGGAGGAGGGGTATCTTGAAGACTTCCTGCGTCGCCGGTTGTCCTCGTTCTACAAATCGGCTGCGGTCAAGAAGATTCTCCAGCCGGAGTCCTGAACCGGGCAATGCCTGCACGGGGTCCGGTGACGTTGTACCGGGGTCCTTATGCCATCTGTTGAAGTTCTGTGGGCGTATCTCATTGCGGTCCTGCTGCTGACCCTGACTCCGGGCGTGGATACCCTGCTGGTTGTGCGTAACACGGCCCGTTCGGGTGTCGGTTCGGGGTCGGTGACCAGCCTGGGCATCTGCACCGGCCTGTTCGTTCACGCCACCCTGTCTGCTATCGGTATTTCCCTGATTCTGGTCCAGACCGCCTGGGCCTTTACCCTGCTGAAATGGGCGGGGGCCTGTTACCTGGTGTGGCTCGGTGTGGCCAGCCTGCGTCAGGCCTGCGCACGCCATGAGGTGGAGGCACCCGCTGACGCACCTTTAAGGGTTCGCGCTTCACACCCGAGGGATTTTCACGAAGGGCTGCTGTCCAATGTGCTTAATCCCAAAACGGCCTTGTTCTACATGGCTTTCCTGCCCCAGTTTGTGAACCCGGAAGGCCATGTTCTGCTGCAGTCCCTGGTGCTGGCGGCGATTCATTTTGTGCTGGCGATGGTGTGGCAGTGTCTGGTGGCGCTGGTGGTTGGCCACTCCCACCGGTTGGCGATTCCGTTCTGGATCAAGCGGGCGCTCCATGGCCTGACCGGTGGCGTATTCATTGGCGTTGGTGCAAAGGTCGCCCTGTCTCAGACTTGAGGCGGTCTTAACGGGCCGGCGTCCTATGGATTGCCGCCGACGCTGGCACTATGGTTGTTAATAGCGGCTGGGTTGGGGGAGCTCCACGCCGCCCCCGGAAATCGAACGACAGGGATGGTTCCGCGGATGGGTCAACGTCAGCATTGGCATCACCAGAGCGCGCATGCCGTTATTGAGCACTGGCAGACCTCTGCAACCGGATTATCGGATCAGGCGGTCGCCTCCCGTCAGCGGCGTTACGGTGCCAACCGGCTGCCGACGCCTCCCCCCCAAAGCCGGTTTCTGCGCTTTCTGCGTCAGTTTCACAATATCCTGATCTATGTCCTGCTGGCTTCGGCCCTGATCACCGGGACGCTCGGCCATGGCCTGGACACCGCTGTCATTCTCGCAGTGGTGCTACTTAATGCGGTTATCGGTTACGTCCAGGAAGGCAAAGCGGCGCGGGCGATCATGGCCATTCGTCACATGTTGGCACTCCAGGCTTCGGTCATACGCAACGGCCGGCGGCATTCGGTGGCGGGTGAGCAATTGGTCCCCGGCGATGTGGTGCTGCTCGATGCGGGCGACAAGGTGCCTGCCGATTTGCGTTTGTTCAAGGCTCACAGTCTGCAAATCCAGGAGGCGATTCTCACCGGTGAGTCCGTTGCAGTCGACAAGCAGGTTGCACCGGTCAGTGACGATGCGGTGCTGGCCGATCGTTCCTGCATGGCCTTCAGTGGCACCACTGTTACCAGTGGCCAGGGCAGTGGAGTCGTTGTAGCGACGGGTGTGGATACTGAAGTCGGACAGATCAGTGGCATGCTTGCCGATGTCGAAACCCTGAAAACGCCGCTCATTGAACAGATGGCGGTGTTTGCCCGCTGGCTGACCCTGGTGATCGTGGTGATGGCAGGCCTGCTCCTGGCCTATGGCCATCTGGTTCAGCAGCAGGCCTTTGCCGGTCTGTTCATGGCGGTGGTGGGGTTGTCGGTAGCGGCCATCCCGGAGGGGTTGCCTGCAGTGCTCACCATTACCCTGGCGGTTGGCGTACAGGCCATGGCCCGGCGCCATGCAATAGTGCGACGGCTGCCAGCGATTGAAACCGTGGGGGCGGTGTCGGTGATCTGTACTGACAAGACCGGAACCCTGACCCGCAATGAAATGAGTGTGGCCACGGTGGTGGCTGGCGGTCGTCTCTACAGTGCTGATGACGCCGGCTATGCCCCTATTGGATCGCTCTGGCTGGAAGGGCAGGAGGTTGCGGCGGACGCGGTACCGTCGGCCCTGCAGGTCCTGATCCGGACGGCGGTGTTGTGCAACGACGCTGAGCTGAGAAAACACGAGGATGACTGGCAGGTTGAAGGCGATCCCATGGAAGGGGCGCTGCTGGCACTGGCGGGTAAGGCTGATCTGTACCCCGCGGATTTACGGAGGCAATGGCGACGAACCGACATCATTCCGTTTGATACCGATAACCGCTTTATGGCCACCCTCAATCATGACCATGAAGGCCACGGCAGTATCTATCTCAAAGGCGCGCCGGAATCGGTGCTGGCCCTGTGTGATCGTCAACTGGCTGCCAACGGTGACGTTGTCCCGCTGGAGGCGGACCATTGGCACCGACAAGCGGAACAGACGGCTGCGGATGGTCAGCGGGTTCTGGCATTTGCCTTTCGTCCGGTCGCGGCCAGTCAGGCGGTGATCGAGCTGGCCGATCTTCAGCAGAAACTGGTGATGATCGGCTTAGCCGGATTTATCGATCCGCCCCGGGAAGAGGCTGTGGCGGCGGTGGCCGAGTGCCAGAGTGCGGGCATCGACGTCAAGATGATCACCGGTGACCACGCCAGCACTGCCGCTGCCATTGGCCAGCAGCTGGGGTTGCCGAACACTCACCGGACCTTGACCGGCGCCGAGTTGGACCGACTCAGCGACGAGGAACTGGCCGACGTGGCCGCAGGGGCCAACGTATTTGCCCGTACCAGTCCGGAACACAAACTTCGCCTGGTTAAGGCCCTGCAGTCCCAGGGCATGACGGTGGCCATGACGGGGGATGGCGTCAATGATGCCCCAGCCCTGCGCCGTGCAGACATCGGCATTGCCATGGGTCGCAAAGGCACCGAGGCGGCCAAGGAAGTGTCCGATCTGGTGCTGGCCGATGATAATTTCGCCTCTATCGTAGCGGCCGTTCGTGAGGGCCGCACCGTGCGCGACAATATTCGCAAGATGATTGGTTGGACCCTGCCGACCAGCAGTGGCGAGGCCTGCGCGATCGTGGTTGCCTTGCTGGCAGGGCTGGCGTTGCCGGTCACCCCGATCCAGATCCTCTGGATTAACCTGATCACCACGGTGTCTCTGGGGCTTGCGCTGGCGTTCGAGCCGACCGAGGCAGGCACCATGCGTCGTCAGCCCAGGCCACGAAACGACCCGTTACTCTCCGGTGGCCTGCTCTGGCAGATCGTGCTGGTGACGGCCCTGTTCCTTGGCGGGGTGTTCGGAATCTATTTCCACGCCATGGCCCGGGGTTATGAGGTAGAGCTGGCCAGAACACTCGCTATGAACACCTTGGTGGTGATGGAAATCTTCTACCTGTTCTATATTCGTAACATGAACAGCGCCTCGCTCACCCGTCGAATGGTTCAGGGTACCCCTGTGGTCTGGCTGGCGGTCGCCGGGGTCTCCATCGGCCAATTGGTGATCACCTACCTGCCGTCCGCCCAGAGTATTTTCGAAACCCGGGCCGTAGGCTGGCAGGACTGGCTGGTGGTGATTGCCGTGGGGGGGGCGGTGTTTGTGGTCGTGGAAGTTGAAAAGCAGGTGCGATTGCGGGAGCCGTGGGGCAGTGGTTAACTCCTGAGCCGGGGTGGTCGTCAGACTCAGCTTCTCGGGTTGAACAGATGGGAGGGAATGATTGTGTCTTCTGTTACCCTGGAGTCAATCATTGAGTGCCCGTATTGCCGTCACCGGGCAACAGAGACCATGCCGACGGATGCGTGCCAGTATTTCTATGAATGCTCGTCCTGTCATCGGGTGTTGAGACCGAAGGCGGGGGATTGTTGTGTCTTTTGCTCGTACGGCACGGTGCCATGTCCGCCGGTTCAGCAGCGATCCGGAGGCTGTGGTTCTGACGTGTGCTGAATAAAGGGGCTGGCCGACGCGGTCAATAAAGCAAAAAAAGGGAAGCAGATGCTTCCCTTTTCTGAGCTTGCCGATCGGTGCGCCTCAGCGCTCCAGATACTGCAGCTTGTTGGGCTTTCCATCCCACTCTTCAGCGTCCGGCAGCGGGTCTTTCTTCTCGGTAATGTTGTCCCACTTGGCGGCCAGATCAGCGTTGATTTCAACAAACTGAATCTGATCCGCAGGCAGCTCGTCTTCAGAGAAGATGGCTTCAGCGGGACATTCCGGCTCGCACAGGGCGCAGTCAATGCACTCGTCCGGGTCGATGACCAGAAAGTTCGGTCCTTCATAAAAGCAGTCCACCGGACATACTTCAACACAGTCAGTGTATTTGCACTTGATGCAGTTATCAGTAACGACAAATGCCATAGTCAGATCCCTGGTTCGGTGGTCGTTCTCATCAGTATGGAAACCGGCGAAGCAATCCGGGCAGCTGAAGCGCTCGAATGGCGGATTCGCGACTCCCTAATAATATTAGCGCGATATTGTAGGGAGCGGCCCGCGCTGTCGCAAGCGTCTGACCGCTATAAGGTTATGCCTTCAACATCTTTTTAAGCTCGTAGAGCTGGTTCAGAGCGTCTCTCGGGGTCAGATCATCCAGATCAAGAGAGCTCAGGGTCTGCTCGACTTCACTGGGCTCCAGGCTGGAAAACATGTCGCCCTGGAACGCTGGGCTGTCCGTCACCGGAGCCGCTGCCAACACGGCTGCCTGGGGCTCACGGCCGCTTGCAGCGGGTGTGGCAGAGCCTTCCAGCTGACTCAGCTGGGCCTTGGCATTGAGAATGACGCCCTGGGGAACGCCGGCCAGCTTGGCCACCTGCAGGCCGTAGCTCTGGCTGGCGGGGCCGTCGTGGACGTTGTGCAGGAACACAATGCTGTCGTCGTGCTCGGTGGCGGTGAGGTGGACGTTGACCGCATGGTCCAGATCTTCGGCCAGTTGGGTCAGCTCGAAATAATGGGTGGCGAACAGCGTGTAGCAGCGAATGTTGCGCGCCAGGTGATCGGCCGTCGCCCAGGCCAGGGACAAACCGTCGAAGGTGCTGGTGCCGCGGCCGACTTCGTCCATCAGCACCAGGCTGTGTTCGGTGGCGTTATGGAGAATGTTGGCGGTTTCGGTCATTTCCACCATGAAGGTGGATCGCCCGCCGGCAATGTCGTCCGACGAGCCCATGCGTGTGAAAATCCGGTCCACCGGCCCGAGCACCGCCCGGTTGGCGGGCACGTAGCTGCCGGTGTACGCGAGCAGGGCTATCAGGGCAGCCTGGCGCATGTAGGTCGATTTACCGCCCATGTTTGGGCCTGTGATCACCAGCATGCGGCGTTTGTTGTCCATCAGCAGGTTGTTGGGCACGTAGGGCTCGCTCAACAGTTGCTCAACCACCGGGTGCCGGCCGTCCTCGACGTCGAAGCCAGGTTCATTGCGAAATTCAGGGGCGCAGAAGCGAAGGCTGGTGGCACGCTCGGCGAAGTTGGCCAGAACATCCAGTTCCGCCAGTGCCTGGGCGGTATCCTGAAGTTGCGCCAGGGTGGCTGCCAGGGTTTCCAGAATCTCGTCATAGAGCGCTTTTTCCCGGGCCAGGGCTCGGCTTTTGGCGCTCAGGGCCTTGTCTTCAAAGACTTTCAGCTCCGGAGTGATGAATCGCTCTGCATTTTTCAGGGTCTGGCGACGGATATAGTCCACCGGAGCCTGATCTGACTGGGCCCGGCTGATCTCGATGTAGTAGCCGTGAACCCGGTTGTAGCCCACTTTGAGGGTACTGATGCCGGTGCGTTCGCGCTCCCGGGTCTCGACGTCGAGCAGGTACTGACCGGCGTTTTCGCTGATGTTGCGCAGTTCGTCCAGATCGCTGTCGAAGCCGTCACGAATCACCCCGCCATCGCGAATGACAACGGGGGGATTGTCGATAATTGCCCGTTCAAGAAGGTCGGCGTGGTCAGGGTATTCGCCAATGGTGGCAGCCAGACTGACAATGTGACGGGTGCTGATCGGGGCCAGCGTCTTCTGCAGTTCCGGTAACGCCGCGAAGGCATCGCGTAGCCGGGCCAGATCCCTTGGGCGGGCGGAGCGCAGGGCGACCCGGGCCAGGATCCGCTCCATATCACCCACGGCCTTGAGGGCGTCGTGTACCGGTTCGTAATAGAAGCCTTCCAGCAATGCTGAAACCGCATGCTGGCGCTGCTCAACCGTATGAATGTCCCGCAGCGGACGGTTCAGCCAGCGTCTCAGTTGCCGTCCGCCCATGGCTGTGGCGGTACGATCCATCACCCAGGCCAGGGTATGCTGGGTGCCCCCCATCAGATTGGTGTCGATTTCCAGGTTACGCCGGCTGGTGGCGTCGAGAATCACAGCCTCGTCGCGGCTTTCCCGGGTCAGCTTACGAATGTGGGGCAGGGCAGTGCGCTGGGTTTCGCGGGCGTACTGCAGCAGGCACCCGGCGGCACAGATCGCCAGGCTCAGGTCTTCGCAGCCGAAACCGGTCAGGTCGCGTACTTGCAACTGCTGGGTGATCACTCGCATGGCGGTGTCGGACTCAAACAGCCAGGGGCCCTGGCGACGAATGCCGGTAAAACCGTCAAGTACTTCGTCGTAGGGAAAGTCCTCGCTGATCAGGATTTCCGCCGGGCGCAGTCGCTGCAACTCACCCCGCAGTTCCTCCAGGCTTTCTAGTTCAGACACCGCAAAGCGGCCACTGGAAATGTCGAGGGAGGCAAAGCCGAAGCGCTCGCGGTGGCTGAAAATGGCCGATAGCAAATTGTCACGACGGTCTTCCAGGAACGCTTCATCACTGAGGGTCCCGGGAGTAACAACCCGGACCACCTGGCGCTCCACTGGCCCCTTGCTGGTGGCCGGGTCGCCAATTTGCTCACAGATGGCAATGGATTGACCGGTACGTACCAGACGGGCAATGTAGTTTTCTGCTGCATGATAGGGAATGCCAGCCATCGGAATCGGCTGGCCGCCGGATTGGCCCCGGGCGGTCAGGGTGATATCAAGAAGATCGGCTGCCTTTTTTGCGTCGTCATAGAACAGCTCGTAAAAATCCCCCATGCGATAAAACACCAGTTCATTGGGGTGTTCCCCTTTGATCTTGAGGTATTGCTGCATCATCGGGGTATGCTTGGGGATGTCTTTCTGAGCTGCTGACATGAAGGTGTCCGGTTTTGGTGTCTGTTTCGCGATCTGCGATTGTAAGAAAATTGAGCCCGGGATGAAACGAAGGAGAGCAGTATGTCGGTTACGGATAGTCAGTTGAAAGCGGCCGGTTCTGAACTGGCCATGGCCCTGATGCGACGAAAACTCTGGATAACCACCGCGGAGAGCTGCACCGGAGGCTGGGTGGCCAAGGCTCTGACTGACCGCCCGGGTTCGTCGGAATATGTTCACAGTGGACTTGTTACCTACAGTAATGATGCCAAGCAGCGGCTGCTTGGCGTTCGCGGGGAGACCCTGCAGGTGCATGGAGCGGTGAGTGAGGCCGTGGTAAGGGAAATGGTAGCCGGGGCCCTGGCAGCCACCGGAGCGGACGTGGCGGTAGCCATCAGTGGTGTTGCCGGACCCGGCGGCGGCAGTGTGGAGAAACCGGTGGGCACGGTGTGGTTTGCCTGGGGGCGGGGGCCGGAGGACATGGTCGCATCGCGGATGCACTTCCATGGTTCCCGCGACGACATTCGCCGAGAGGCTGTTTTGTACGTACTACAAGGGGTTAAGAACTTTCTGGCGGATTGAATGCCGGTGGGGGTTGGTCTCTGTTTTGGGTTGTGTTTTAATACTGTGCAAATATACAGTTTAATGCTGGGCGGTACGGGTGAATTTCCGCCGTTCAGCGGATAAATGTTTCGGGTTTGATGACCTTAAAGAGGGCATGGCAACAATGGAAGACAACCGTAAGAAAGCACTCAGCGCAGCTCTGGGCCAGATTGAACGCCAGTTTGGCAAGGGCGCCGTCATGAAGATGGGCGATCAGCCACGGGAAGCGATTCCGGCAGTGTCAACCGGTTCCCTGGGACTGGACGTAGCGCTGGGCATTGGTGGTCTTCCCTATGGTCGTATCGTAGAGATCTACGGCCCGGAGAGTTCCGGTAAGACCACTCTGACCCTGCAGGTGATTGCCGAGGCTCAGAAGCAGGGTAAGACCTGTGCCTTCGTTGATGCCGAGCACGCGCTGGATCCGATCTATGCTGAAAAGCTGGGCGTCAATGTTGACGAACTGCTGGTGTCCCAGCCGGACACGGGTGAACAGGCCCTGGAAATCGCCGACATGCTGGTACGCTCGAACGCCGTGGATGTCATCATCGTTGATTCCGTGGCGGCGCTGACGCCGAAGGCGGAAATCGAAGGCGAGATGGGCGATTCCCACGTGGGTCTTCAGGCTCGACTGATGTCTCAGGCTCTGCGTAAGCTGACCGGCAGTGTCAAGCAGGCTAACTGTCTGATGGTGTTCATCAACCAGATCCGTATGAAAATTGGCGTGATGTTCGGCTCTCCGGAAACCACCACCGGTGGTAACGCGCTCAAGTTTTATGCATCCGTGCGTCTGGACATCCGCCGCATCGGTTCCGTCAAGGATGGTGACGAGGTTGTGGGTAACGAAACCCGGGTCAAGGTCGTCAAGAACAAAGTCTCGCCGCCGTTCCGTCAGGCCGAGTTCCAGATCATGTATGGTAAGGGCATCTACCACATGGCCGAAGTGCTGGACATGGGGGTGAAGGAAGGCTTTGTGGACAAATCCGGTGCCTGGTACGCCTACAACGGCGACAAGATCGGCCAGGGCAAGGCCAACGCCTGCAAGTTCCTGGAAGAAAACCTGGATATGGCCCACGAAATCGAGGCTAAGGTACGCGACAAGCTGATGCCCAAGCCGACGCCGAAAGAAACTGAGGCCACCAAGCCCAGTGAAACGACAGGCGAACTGCTGTAAGTTTGTGATACTGCCACCCGGGAAAATGACTGCTTCCCGGGTGGCGATTGTAAGTGATCTCTTCAATCCCCATGAAGCTCCAGCATCGGGAGTTCGTCATGTCCGACAAACGGCAGCTACTCATTGTTGCCCATGCCCCGTCGCCGAATACTCTGACCCTGCGCAGTGCTGTTGCTGATGGCGCCCGCCATTCCGACCTTGAGTCGGTTGAAGTCAAGGTGCTTTCTCCGTTGGACGCTGGCCCTGACGATGTTCTCGCCTGTGATGCCATCATTCTCGGTACCACCGAAAATCTGGGTTATATGAGTGGGGCCCTGAAGGATTTTTTTGACCGGAGTTACTACCCCTGCCTGGATAAGACCCAGGGCTTGCCCTTTGCCTTCTATATCCGTGCTGGCCATGATGGAACAGGAACCCGGCGCGCCATAGAGTCCATCACCACGGGCCTGCGTTGGCGTCCGGTTCAGGATGCATTGATTTGCCAAGGTGAATACCAGCGCGAGTTCGAGAACCAGTGCCGTGAACTGGGGCTTTATATGGCGGCGAGCCTGGACGCCGGACTTTTCTGATCAAACAGGGCCTCTAAGTCCCTCTATCTGTTGAGGCTCGAACAGCACAATCTGTTCCCGGTGAACGCTGAGAAGCTTGCGCTTGTCCAGTCTTGTCAGCACACGGCTGATTGTTTCCGAGCGAAGGCCCAGATAGTTGGCAATGTCATTGCGACGCATGAACAGCCGCAATTGGGTGTCTGAGTATCCGCGCCGCTTCTGCTTTTTCGCCAGCACCCGCAGAAACTGCAGGATCTTTTCTTCGGCACAGAAACAGCCCGTGGACTTATATTCCTGCCACAATGGCTGGCTTAGCATTTTCATGAACTGCTGCAGCAATTCCGGCACCTCAGCGAGAGATTTCCGCAGGGGGCTGTAATTCTGGTCTGGTGCAGGCGATCAGTAGGCGGGCGACCGACTGACGGTGTCCAGGCCCCAGCGGAACAGGGCCAGGGCGATCAGCAGGGCGCCTTCAACCCTGGAAATCCGCCATCCAGAGCGCATGAATATCAGCGCGACTATCACCATGACGATGACCGCCAGCAGCGATAGCCGGGCCATGGGGTCGGTGCTGATTGGGTGAATCATACCCGCCAGGCCAAGAACGCCCAGTATATTGAACAGATCGCTGCCGATAAGGTTGCCGGCGCTTAACGAATAGTGACCCCGTATCACCCCCGCCAGACTGGTGGCCAGCTCGGGCATGGAGGTTCCGGCGGCGACTATGGTGACGGCGATTACCCAATCGCTGATGCCAAACCGGGTGGCAATAGTGACGGCGGAGTCGACCATCAATTGCGAACCCGCCAGCACCAGAACCAGGCCAAAACCAAAGGTCAGGCAGAGCCGAGGCACCGTCGACGTTGGGCGCTGCCCGGCCGGCCTGCTGGCTTGGGCTTCTGCCATCATGGTTCGGTCCTGCGTGTGGATCAGGTGCCCAAGGTAGCTCAACAGGATCAGCAACATGACGGCCGCTTCGAAACGGCTCAGGGTCAGGTCGGTACCAACAAACAGCAGCAACAGCAGCGAGGCGGCCACCAGGATCGGTCCATCCCGCCGAACCAGCGTGTTGTTGGTGGGAATGGACCGTATCAGGGCACACCCTCCGAGGATGAAACCCAGGTTGAAGTTGTTTGAGCCGACAATATTGCCGAGGGAGATGTTGCCTTGTTCTTCCAATGCCGCGGTGACCGTCACCGCAAACTCGGGCAACGAGGTGCCCAGGGCGACCACGGTAAGGCCGATGACGAGCTCGGAAAGCCCGAGGGACGTAGCCAGCTGGGAGGCCGAGGCGATGGCCACCTGGGCGCCCTTGGCAATGATCAGGGCGGCCACGACCAGTAGGGTGCTGTTGAGCCAGAGTGGCAAGCTAGCAAGCAGGTTGGCAGTCATAGTGTGGCCCGGGAAGGCTCCTTGGTAAAGGCTCAGTTGCGTGCAGTCCAGACCGATCAGAGCGGGTAGACACAGAGTTTCCAGGTGGCACTGCCGAACAGGATGCGTTTGACGGTATTTTGGCCGGAGTGCCCGACCATCTCGATGTTGACGCCCGGCAGTTCAGTGGCCCGGAGCCGTTCATCGGCGGCGTCGTCTGATGGGGTGTTCATGGTGCAGATCCTCATCATCAGGGGTTATGGAGCTGCTTAATGGTCATCCTGTTTACGGTTACCGGAGACCGTCGGGAAATATCGGAGTTTCGAGACTTTCGCTGGCCCAAGGCAGTCTTCAATGGCTTGCTGGTGCAGGGTTTCTTCCTGCTCAAGACGGGTAATCAGTGTTTCCATTTGCGGCTGGTGGGTGCGAATCAGTTCCATGGCCACCGCCTGGGCCGACAGCAGCAGCTTTTGCACGGCGTCATCAACCACCTCGGCTGCATGCTCGCTGTAGTGGCGGGGCTGGGCGATTTCGCGGCCAAGGAAGGGGTGGCCCTCGCTGGCCCGCAGGTCAACCGGTCCCACCTCGTCTGACATGCCCCAGCGGCTCACCATGGAACGGGCCAGACCTGTGGCCTGATGAATGTCGTCGTCAGCACCGGAGCTGACGGTTCCCAGCAGGGATTTCTCGGCAGCGCGACCGCCCAGCATGACCGCGAGGCGATCCCGCAGATACTCCTCTGAGTAGGTGTGCCGCTCTTCGATGGGCAGCTGGTGGGTGCCACCCAGCGCCTGCCCCCGGGGCACAATGGATACCTTGTACAGAGGGTCGGCGTTAGGGAGGAAATGAGCGACCAGGGTATGGCCTGCTTCGTGTACGGCCAGGCGGTGTTTTTCCTGAGGCGAAATCACCAGACTGCGGGCGGTACCGAGAATGATTTTATCCCGGGCTTCGTCAAAGTTTGCCATGGTCACTGTCTTGGCCCGGCTGCGGGCGCCCAACATGGCAGCCTCGTTCACCAGGTTCTTGAGATCGGCGCCGGAGAACCCGGGGGTGCCAGCAGCGATTTTCTCTAAGTCGACGGTGGGATCCAGCGGTACATGGCGGGTATGGACGGCAAGGATGTCGAGGCGGCCACTGAGGTCGGGCAGGTCGAGGGTGACGTGACGGTCGAAGCGACCGGGCCGAAGCAGGGCGGGGTCGAGCACGTCGGGGCGGTTCGTGGCCGCCAGGACGATGACCGCTTCATGACCACTAAATCCATCCATCTCAGCCAGTATCTGGTTCAGGGTCTGCTCCCGTTCATCATGACCACCCCCAAGGCCGGTGCCGCGGGTGCGGCCGATACTGTCCAGTTCGTCGATGAAGATAATGCTGGGTGTGTTCTTTCTGGCAGATTCAAACAGCTGGCGCACACGCGATGCGCCCACGCCGACAAAGACCTCAATGAACTCCGAGGCCGAAATTGGATAGAAGCGAACCCCGGCTTCTCCGGCCAGGGCGCGGGCCATTAGGGTTTTACCGGTTCCGGGTGGGCCCATCAGCAGAATGCCGTGGGGAACTTCGGCGCCAAGGCTGCGGAATTGTTCCGGATTCCTCAGGAACTCGATCAGTTCCTGCACCTCCTGCTTGGCATTGTCTTGACCGGCGACATCATCAAAGGTGGTGTCGGGTATGTCGCCCTTGATTTGAGCCTGCAACTGTTTGCTGAAATCAAACGGACTGTTGCTGCCCCCCATCTGCCCCATGGTCCGTCGTGACAGCCAGAAGAAGTAGAGCAGCAGGAGTATCCAGGGCAGAACGGACAGCAGGGCCGTTAACAGAGAATGTTCGGCGTCGAGGACCTCGAGGGTCACATTGTGGGCTTCAAGCTGATCCAGCAGGCGGTCATCGCCGCTGGCGGGCATGCGGGTCGAAAACTCGCTGTAACCGGTATTGCTCTCATCCAGAAACTGGGGATCCCTGAATTCGCCACGAAGGGTGTCACCCTGCATTTCGACACGGGTTATGGCGTCGTCGGTAAGATAACTCTTGAAGGTGCTGTAGGGCAGTTCCGCTACCGAGGACTTGTCCGGGCTGTTGAGCAGGTACATGGCTACGAGCACAACCCCCAGCATCATCCACATCTGGGTCCAGTTGAACAGGGGCGGTTGAGGTTGTTCGTTTGCCATGGCGTTTTCCCTCGCATCAGACACCCTCATTCTTGGTCATTCAGGGCAATCAGGCAATGACTCAGCGCAAGTCCTGTCACGAGCTGGCAGCCGCAGAGGGCCAAATGGGGCGGGGAGGGTCCGGAGGATCAGCTGACGTAGCGGTTATAGATGCCTTCAATCCGCGAGAGCGCGTTATCGACGGCGCGGGAATAGCTGCGCATGGACACGAAATTGGTGAACTGGATGCTGACCCGGAACCCGGCCTGATAAGGGTAGCAGTCGATAACCCGGGCGCGAACGTTGGCTTCGGAAATGTACTTGCCGTGAAAATCGAGGAACAGCCGTGAGCCGGGTTCTACCGGACGCGGTGACAACAGCCCCATGCCATAGCGGTTCATGTCGAGGCAGCAAACCGAGATCGGCTTTCTGTTACGCCCGAAGAACCCCCGCTCCCTGAGGTTCACTTTCAGGCATTGCGCCGCAAAGCGCTCCTTGATTCGGCGATCGGCATAGTCCGGCATCATGGGTGCGTATCCATACTGGGTCTTATGATTGTTATGGCTCCGGCTGCTGCTGCCATCATGGCGCAGGGGGAGGGACCGAAAGTGTAGTGCCGCGGTTGCTGGCTTAAAAATGATCAAGTGCCGGAGTGAGCGGTGCGTCACAAAAAATAGGTGCATCAAGCACCTATTTTGTCAGATCAGGCCTTTGCGTCGAGCAATCGTCCCCGCCGGTCTTCCAGGGGCGCCGATTCGGCTGTTTTGGGGTCCAGCAGCAGGGGGCGGCGGCGGGTTTTCCGCTGCCGCTGGTCGGGCCCGTCGAAGGGCTCCTGACGGCGTCTCCGGTCGGGCTGGCGACGGCGGTCCGTGTTTGCCTGGCTGGGTGGGGCCTTGGCCTCATCGCTGGGCGGCGTCCGGTTGTCACCCTCTCTCCGGGGACGGTCCAGGGCAGCAACAGGCTGGTAGGTATTGCGATAGATATCCACGTAAATACATCCTCCCGATGGCCGAGGCGGTAGAGTCCGGCGATCGACCCCGTTGGTTCAGCTGTTTCTATATTTGGTCATTATATCGGCAATCTGTGCGGAAACTTGAGGGAGGGCGAGACAGCAGCCATGGCAAAATCTACAATGAACACCGTTCAGCGTGATAAACCCTTGATTATTGCGCTACTCTTTTACCATTAATCCACCATCGTCGCCGTACAGGAATTCAACTTGAAGGCATTGCCCTTGCAACGGCTGTACAAAGCCTGCGTCCTAAAAGAGTTTCCATTCAGAACCACCCGTCAGCTTGAGCCGTTGGCAGAAATTGTCGGTCAGAATCGTGCCCAGGAAGCGGTCCGTTTTGCGCTGGCGATGCCCCATGGTGGTTACAACGTCTACGCCGTCGGTCGCAACGGGCTGGGCAAGCGAACCATGATGTTGCGCTACCTTGAGCACCATGTGGACACCCGACAGCAGGCCCACGATTGGTGTTATGTCGCGAACTTTGAAGAGCCGCGGATACCCAAGGTACTGAAACTGCCGGCGGGACGCGGCAACCAGCTTCGCCAGGATATGGAAAAGCTGATGGCGCGACTGATGAAGATGGTGCCTCAGACCTTCGACAGCGACAATTTTCTCGAGCGTGCCTCCCAGCTCAAGGAAGATTTTGCCGAGCGCCAGGAAAAGGAGCTGGGAAAAGTGGCGGATCAGGCCCGCCGCAAGAACATCAACCTGACTGTTACTACCCCCGGTGGGTATCGCCTGGTTGCGATGAACGGTGATGAACCTCATACCGCAGAAACCTTTGAGGCACTCTCCGAGGCCAAGCGCAATCAGTTCGAGCGGGAAATCGACAAGCTTGAGAAGAAACTGCGGCAGGCGGTACGCAAGGTGGCTGACTGGGAACAGGAATACGCCGAACAGCAGCATGCCCTGAACCAGGAAACCCTCGAAGGGATTTCTGGCCACCAGATTGACGAGCTGACAGCCCGTTACGGTGAATTTGAAGACGTGGTGAGTTTTCTGGAGGCGGTGCGCCAGGACCTGGCAGACAACCTCGATATTTTCCTGGAGGAAAACGACGAGCAGGCCGCCATTGCCTATGCATCGCTCGACAAGAAGCTACCCCGGCGCTATCAGATCAATGTCCTGGTGCACCAGAAAAACAACGAAATGCCAGTGGTGGTCGAAGACAACCCGACCTACCACAACCTGTTTGGCTACGTTGAAAATGTCACCTTCAAAGGGACTGTGTTCACGGACTTTTCCCTGGTTCGGCCCGGCAGCCTGCATCGCGCTAACGGTGGTTACCTGCTGATGGACGCGATCAAGGTGCTGGAGCAACCCTTCGTCTGGGATGGTCTCAAGCGGGCATTGCGCTCGAAATCCATGCAGATCAACTCTCTTGAGCGGGAAATGACGCTATCAGGCACGATCTCCCTGGAACCTGAGCCGATTCCGCTGGATGTCAAAATTGTATTGTTTGGAGATCGGGAAACCTGGATGTTGCTGCAGGAATACGACTCCGAATTCTCCGAGCTGTTCCGGGTTACCGCGGATTTCGAGAATGAGATGGTCCGCACGCCCGACAGTCAGTTGCTGTATTCCAAGTTCATTGCCAGCCTGGTGAAGGAGAAGAATCTGCTGCATTGTGATCGCCGTGCCGTGGCGAGGGTGATCGAACACAGTGCCCGTATGGCAGAGCACCAGGACCGGTTGTCGCTGCATGCCGCCGACATCGCGAACCTGCTGCGGGAGTCCGACTACTGGGCCCGCCAGGAAAACGCCAGCCTGATTTCCGCTGAACATGTGGAGCAGGCGCTGACCAGTGCCCAGTACCGCTCCAGCCGAATCCGTGACCAGCTCTATGATTCGTTGCGCGACGGTACCACGTTGATTTCCACGTCTGGCAAGACGGTGGGTCAGGTGAATGCCTTGTCCGTCATGTCGACCGGTGGTTTTGAGTTCGGCATGGCAAACCGGGTCACCGCCACCACTTATTATGGCGGCGGCGATATCATTGATATCGAGCGGGACGTCAAGCTCGGCGGTAACATTCACTCCAAGGGCGTGATGATTCTCAGCGCCTGGCTGGCTGCCCACTTCGCTGTCACCGATCCGATGCACCTCTCGGCGAGTATCACCTTTGAGCAGAACTACGGCGAGGTCGATGGTGACAGTGCTTCGCTGGCGGAACTCTGTGCCCTGTTGTCATCGCTGTCGGGGGTGCCGATCCGGCAGGATCTGGCCCTGACCGGTTCGGTGAATCAGTTTGGTCAGATTCAGCCTATTGGTGGTGCCAACGAGAAAGTGGAAGGCTTCTTCAAAACCTGTCAGCTCACGGAATTCACCGGAACCCAGGGTGTGCTTGTGCCTTCGACCAATGTCCAGAATCTGATGCTGGATGCCGAGGTGTTGCAAGCGGTTCGGGAGCGTCGCTTCTCCATTTATTCGGTCTCGACCGTGGAGGAGGCCGTTGCCCTGCTGATGGGAAAACAGGCGGGGGAGCCCGACAAGAAAGGGCAGTATCCAAAACACAGTGTTTACGGCCTGATCCAGCAGCGGCTGGATGGCATGCGTGAACATGAGCGGCAGGAACATGCGGCCGCCTCTGCATCCTCAGACAGTAAACAGTAACAGCCATCCTTGACCATGGTTCTTCGTGGTCTGGCAAATGGAGAGTGGAGCATGAGTGACATTCAGCAAACGGTGTATGTGGTAGAAGACGATGAAGCAGTCAGGGACTCGCTGGAACTGCTGTTGAAGTCAGACAACAAGGCTGTGGCGACCTTTGAGAATGCCACTGCGTTCCTGAAGGCCTATTCCGAGGAGATGGCCGGTTGTATCGTTCTCGATATCCGTATGCCGGGCATGGATGGCCTGGAGTTGCAGAAGAAACTCAATGAACGCCATTCCATTCTGCCAATCATCTTTGTCACCGGTCATGGTGATGTGCCGATGGCGGTGGACGCGATGAAAGAAGGCGCTGTCGATTTCATTCAGAAGCCCTATCGTGAAGAGGCGTTGCTGGAAAAAATTGAAGTGGCGCTGGCCGAGGATCGTGAACAGCGCAAGAGCCTGGGTGAGCAGCAGGAAATCCTGAAGCGGATCAAGACGCTTACTCCCAGGGAGTCTGAGATCATGGAGCGGATGATCGCCGGGCAAGCGAACAAGGTGATCGCGATTGAGCTTGAAATCAGTCAGCGTACGGTTGAAATCCACCGTTCTCGGGTCATGCACAAGATGGGAACTCACTCCCTGGCGCATCTGGTCCGGATGGTGTTGTCCGTAAAGGACCGTATCGACGCCAGCTAGTCTGGGCGGGCATCATGCGATTATGTATTCAACTGGCTGTGTATCCATGAGTGAACAGGTCTGTGCAAGTGCCGACGCAACGGTGTTGCTGGTCGATGATAATCCCCAGAATCTGAAGGTTCTCTATGAGACCCTTAAAGACAAAGGGTATCGTCTGCTGATCGCCAACGACGGCAACAAAGCGCTGACCCTGGCCCGGCGCGACCGGCCAGAAGTCATCCTGCTGGATATCATGATGCCGGAACTGGATGGCTATCAGGTCTGCCAGCAGCTAAAGGCGGATCCGGTAACGGCAGACAGTGCGGTGGTATTTCTGTCCGCGCTGGACGATGTCGAAGCCAAAGTCCGGGGCTTTAACCTGGGCGGGGCTGATTACATTTCAAAGCCCTTCCAGGCTGAGGAAGTGATTGCCCGGGTTCGTACCCACGCCAGTGTCATACGGCTTGAGCGCCAGCTGCAGCAGCGTAACCGGCAGCTGGAGAGCGACCAGAGCCGAATTCTCAATGCCATCAGTGAAGGTATCTACGGGCTCGATGCCAGTGGCACAATCATCTTTGTCAATCCCGCTGCCGAAGCCATCGTCCGGAGTCCTGCGAATCAGCTGATCGGCTCAAACTTCTTCGATACCCATTGCCGTGAATGCGGCCATCAACCCGATGCCGAGCTGGATCTCCCGGTACAGGCAACCTGTCGCCTGGGGAAGCCGGAATTCCGTCGTGGTGTTGTTATGATGCGACCCGATGGCACGGAGTTCGCGGCGGAATATCGTTCATCCCCGAAGCTTGAGGGTGACACCCTGATGGGGGCGGTGGTGGTCTTTCGGGACATTACCGATGAGCTCGCGCGGGAGTCTGAACTCGAAGCCGCTCGTGAACTGGTGGAAAAGCAGCGTGAACAGCTGGCCCATGCCTCTCGTCTCTCCACCGTAGGGGAGATGGCCGCAGGCTTTGCGCATGAAGTGAACCAGCCGCTGACCGCAATCACCAACTATTCCCGGGTGGCCATGCGGCTGATCGATTGTGATGAGCTGAATCTGTCACTGTTGCGGGAAACCCTGGAGAAAACCGAGGCTCAGTCCCACAGGGCCAGTGAAGTCATTCGCCGCATCCGTCAGTTCGTCAAGAAGCCCGTTACCGGCAAGGAAGTGGTGTCGGTGGCCGCCCTGCTGGAAGAGACCCGGCAGTTTGCCGAAGTGGATGTGCGGCAAAACGGGGGCGAGGTGATGGTGTCGGTGGCGGACGGCGTTGAACGTGTTCTGGTAGACCCGGTGCAGGTTCAGCAGGTAGCGTTAAACCTGATCCGAAACGCTCTGGAAGCAACCCGTTCGGGGGAATCGTCGGCACCGGTTGAGGTCACGGCAAGCCTTTGCGGTGCAGACTTTGTGCGGGTCGAAGTGACCGATCGCGGGACAGGATTGCCCGAGGGAGCTGAGGAAAAACTGTTTCTGCCGTTTTATACAACCAAGCCGGAAGGCATGGGCATTGGTTTGCCCATGTGTCAGTCGCTGATCAAATCCCAGGGTGGTGAGATAGGCTTTGAGCGGCCGGAGCAGGGAGGTGCCCGTTTCTACTTCACGCTGCCCGTTGCGAGCGCGGCTGATGCTCTGGCGGGCCCTTCAGTAGTCATCCAGTAGGCCTCAGAGCGCTTTTCCTTGGCGCTCTCTACTCGACCCCCCCCCTCGCACTCCTCGAAACCCTGTCATACCGTCTTGATATCGATTCAAAAGCCCGTGCAAGTGGGTTGCACAGGCTTTTGGTCGTCGGCCGCCGGGTCGCGTTTAGTCCTTGTGCCAGGTGATCTCGCCAGACAGGTGTGGGGCATCGCCCTTGCTGTTCAGCAACTGGTAATCCCAGGCGTTGTCCCGTTCCTGCCAGTTCAGCTGCGCACTGCCCGGGAGGAAAAGGGGCTTCTTGAAGTTGCAGCTAACCGTTACCGGACCTTTCTGCCAGCCATTCTGCTGTTCCAGCAGGGCGATGACATGAGCCTTACTCCACATGCCGTGGGCAATCGCACGGGGAAAGCCAAAGGCCTTTGCGGTGAGTGCGTGGAGGTGAATCAGGTTGAGATCCCCTGAAACCTTGCCATACCGACGGCCGAGGTTTTCCGGAGCCTTGATGTCCAGCGTATTCGGGTAGCGTGGCAGTTCGGGCTTGGCGCCTGAAGGCTTCTTGCTAGCACTGGTGCCGCCGTTACTCTGGCGGAACAGGTTGGTGCTGGTTTCTTCCCAGACTTTCTTGCCGGCGGCAAAGCACTCGGTAACCAGATCGAACTCCAGGCCGCGATCGGTTTGTTGCTCACCGTCCAGCCTTACTTCGATATCCAGTCGCTCACCTCGGCCAATGGGGCGGTGCTGGGTTATGCTGTTGCGCAGATGAACCAGTCCCAGCAGCGGAATTGGAAACTTGGGATCCGTCAACAATTTCAGTTGAAGCGGGAACGCCAGGATGTGAGGCCAGGTCATCGGCACCGAGTTTTGCGGAATGAAACCACAAACCTGTTCGTAGCGTGTAAGCTTGGGGCCGGTGGTACTGACGCCGATCAGGTTGGCGCTGAGGGCTGGCAATGTAACAGAGCCCTGGTCTTTGTTCTTCGGGAGCACCGCACGGCTATAGAGGGGCCAGAGTCCTGGGGCCTGTTTGTTGTACGTATAGTTTGCGGTCATGGAATGCATGTCTCCTGCAATTACTTGAGAACTGTCAAAAATCTGGTACAACTGTGCTTCGTTGGCCCAAATTGCGCTAATATTGTTCAGGTGAGGCTGAGTCTGGCAAAGTCAGGGAGGCACGACAATGACTCGCGCTACACCCCCCAAGGTCGGGATGGCCAACAGAAAAAATATACAACTATAAGCGGGATAATATGCAGGAACTTCGTGATGCTGGTGTGATGTTGCGTCTTATCTATGAGGCGATGAAGAAGAAGGGAGTGGATACGGATGCAGTCTTCACCCGACTCGGAGTTGACGAAACGTATGTATACTCCGAGCAACTTCGTACACCGCACAATGCCCAGTTGTATTTCTGGCAGGTTCTGGAAGATGTATCCGGCGATCCGGATATCGGGTTGCATCTGGGTCAGTTACTTCCGGTCTACCGGGGGCAGGTACTGGAATACCTTTTTCTCAGTAGTCCCACCTTCGGCGAGGGGCTCAGGCGGGCGCAGAATTACCAGCGCTTGCTCAGTGATGCCGCCAACACAGAATTCCTCATCGAAGGTGACGAAGCCTGTATGGTGCTGGACACCGCCTCAGACGAAGTGCGTCGCCTGAGGCACTTCAACGAATGTTTTGTTCAGGGCTTGCTGGCGTTCTTCAAGTCCATCACAGATGGCAGCTTCCGTCCCTCGCGGATTGAGTTTGAGCATGAGCGTGAGCGCGGCCACGAGCTGGTTGAAGAAGCGCTGCAATGCGAGGTTCGCTTCGGTGCCGAAGAAAATCGTCTCTATTTCCCTGTTGATGTCCTGACCTATCCCTCCACCCACGCTGAGCCCGAACTGCTGGCCCTGCATGAACGCTTTGCCAGTGAGCAGGTGGCGCGGCTGGAGAAGAAAGACATTATGGGCCAGGTTGAGCGAATTGTGGCGGAGTTGCTGGAAAGCGGTGAGGTCACCCTTGATGCGGTGGCGGAACGGCTGGATATAAAGCCCCGTACCCTGCGGACACGACTGACCGAGGCTGAAACGAGCTTTAACCAGGTGCTGGCGGACTTCCGCTACCGGCTGGCACGCCAGCTGTTGGCGACCACTGACGAGTCCATTGACGAAATCGTGTATCTGACCGGTTTCTCTGAGCCGAGCACCTTTTACCGGGCATTCAAGCGTTGGTCTGGAATGACCCCAATCGAGTACCGCAAGAACGCTCAGGGCCGAGATGCCAGCATTGACGCCATGTGATTGAAGAAAATCCAAAATACTTCGTGAAAAAGCGTTGACACGGGGGCAAAGCTCTATATAATGCGCCCTCGTTGTCACCGCACACAGTCATCCACGGATGACGCCTCAGGTGGCAGCCCAACGCGGAGCGGTAGTTCAGTTGGTTAGAATACCGGCCTGTCACGCCGGGGGTCGCGGGTTCGAGTCCCGTCCGCTCCGCCATTTTTTCCTCTCTTTTCGGCTTTGCCCGATTTTTTTCTCCTGGTTAGTCAAAATTTCGCCGTTCTGGCGCTTGTCATCGTTTTGTCATTGTTGTTTCATATTCTGGCGTTATCCCTTCAAAGGACTCAATCCGAGAGGATGCTGGATATGATGGAATATGAAGAAGAACTGCTCGCGCAGGACAATGAAGACTATGATGACGATGAGGTTCTGGACGACGCCACGGAGTTGTAAGCGCCGCCTTTCCTGCCGGAATTAACCGTTATCATGAGCCCGAAGCTTTTTTCTGTGTTCTCCGGGGCTCACCTCAAACCAGCGCCTGTAAGCTTTGTGAAAGGCTGCAGGCGTTGAAAATCCCAGAAGCCAGGAAATTTCCGTGAGCGACACCATGGTCTCGCGGATATAGTCCCGGGCCAATTCCTTTCGCGTTTCATCAATCAGTTGGCGATAACCTGTGCCTTCCTCGGCCAGTTTCCGTTGCAACGTCCAGGGTGACAGGCCGAATTCCGCAGCGACGGTTTCCAGCGTTGGTGCCGATTGTTCCAATAGTGGGGACAGTTTGTCTTTGACCTGCTCTCGTAACGTCCAGCCTGAGCGGAGCTGTTTCAGTCGCAGTTCGCAGTTGGCAATAAGTTGTCGGTGCAACGCGGTCTGCGCGTCTGGCGATGCGAGTTCGCGAATACCCTCAGCCAGTTGAATGCTGTTCTCTCCGCCAGAGAAGTGGACCGGGCAGTCGAACCAATGGCTGAAGGTGTCCTCCAGGCCCTGTGAGGGGTACTCGATGCGGACCTGCTCCACGACATGATGACGCCCGGTAAGCGTCCGTAGCAGCTGTACCCAGGTCGATAGTACCGAGTCGACCACAAAAAAGTTAAAGCTGTTGTAGGGGCGTATGGAGTAGAACGTCGCCAGAGTCGCCCCCCTGGCCATACTGGGATGGCCGCGGCTATTGCGGCTGGTCAGCAGGGAGTAGCGAACCAGGGTCTCCAGTGCGTTACCGGCGGTTGCGGCGCTCTGTGCGGCCAGGCCCGGGAGGCCGGAATCGACCGGCCGGCTCAGGGCGCCAATGACTAATCCCAGCGCCCGGTTGCCGGTCAGTTCAATGGCAGCGTGTCCCAATCGCATATAGCGGGGAATGCTGATGCGCGCATCGGGGGAGCCGAGCAGTTGGTCGTTCAGGCCAAACGTTGCCATCAGCGATTCGCGGGAGAAGCCTTCGTTGTGGACTGCACGCAGCAGGGCTTCGACGTGGAGTACGCTGATGTCGCCGAGGGTGTTGCGACGTGGTTGGTCGGGGGGGTTCTGGAGCATGATTCGATTAAGTGTTGTGTGGGGATAATTAAATGTTATTTCAGGATATTGAGCTGAGCAAGCAGGCAGGCTAATTTATCGCCACATAACGACTAACTCCCCAGGAGCGACTGATGAGCGAACATACTGCCAAACCTGGCCTGGCCAAGTATCCGAACCTGCTGGCCCCACTGGATCTCGGTTTTACTCAATTGCGTAACCGGGTCTTGATGGGCTCCATGCACACCAATCTGGAAGAAGCCAAGCATGGTTTTGAGCGTCTGGCAGCCTTTTATGCCGAGCGTGCTCGAGGTGGGGTAGGCCTTATTGTCACCGGGGGTATTGGTCCCAATGCCGAGGGTTGCGTGTTCCAGGGCTCTGCAAAACTGGATACCGAGGCTGAGGCGGAAGAGCACAAGCTGATTACCCAGGCTGTCCATGAGGCGGATGGGAAGATTTGCATGCAGATCCTTCATGCCGGTCGCTATGCGTACAGTCCTGAGCTGGTGGCCCCTTCCGCGATTCAGGCGCCAATCAATCCGTTTACACCGAAAGCGCTGGATGAAGCGGGCGTTGAGAAGCAGATTCAGGATTATGTGACCTGTGCAGCACTCGCTCAGCAGGCCGGTTACGACGGCGTTGAGATCATGGGGTCCGAAGGTTATTTCATTAACCAGTTCATTGTTGCCCACACCAACCACCGCACCGACCAATGGGGTGGCAGCTATGAAAACCGTATCCGCCTGCCCCTGGAGATCGTGCGGCGTGTGCGTGAGCGGGTAGGGGATGAGTTCATCATCATCTATCGGCTGTCGATGCTTGATCTGATCGAAGACGGCAGCACCTGGGAAGAAGTGGTTCAGCTTGCCAAGGCCATCGAAAAGGCTGGCGCGACCATCATCAACACGGGTATCGGCTGGCATGAGGCGCGGGTTCCGACCATCGCTACGTCGGTCCCCCGGGCGGCGTTCACCGAGGTAACTGCGCGCCTGCGTAGCGAAGTCAGTGTGCCGCTGATTACCACCAACCGTATTAATATGCCGGACACCGCCGAAAAGGTGCTGGCCGACGGTCACGCAGACATGGTGTCCATGGCGCGCCCGTTCCTGGCTGACCCGGATCTGGTCAACAAGGCTGAGGATGATCTTGCTGAGGAGATCAATACCTGCATCGGATGTAACCAGGCCTGTCTGGATCACACCTTTGCTGGCAAGCTGACATCCTGCCTGGTGAACCCGCGGGCCTGCCATGAAACCGAGTTGGCTTATGTGAAAACCGCGAGTCCGAAGAACATTGCCGTGGTTGGCGCGGGCCCTGCCGGTCTGGCTTTCGCGACGGTGGCTGCTGAGCGTGGCCACAAGGTCACCCTGTTTGATGCCGGTTCTGAGGTCGGTGGCCAGTTCAATGTCGCCAAGCGTATTCCGGGTAAGGAAGAGTTCTACGAGACCCTGCGTTACTTCCGGGTGATGCTCGACAAGCACGGCGTTGATGTGCGGCTCAATACCCGGGTTTCTGTAAGCGACCTGACCGGCGCAGGTTTCGACGACGTTGTGTTGGCAACCGGCATTGCGCCGCGGACTCCGGACATTGAGGGTATCGATCATCCCAAGGTGATGAGCTATCTGGATGCGATCCTTGAGCGTAAGCCGGTTGGCAGCAAGGTGGCGGTCATCGGTGCTGGCGGTATTGGTTTTGATGTGTCCGAGTTTATTGTTCATAAGGGCGAGTCCCCGTCTCTGGATACCGGTCATTTCATGAAAGAGTGGGGTGTTGATCTCACGGTTGAGCATCGTGGCGGCATCAAGGGTGTTACCCCCGAGGTGCCGGAAGCGGCGCGTGAGGTTTACCTGCTCCAGCGCAAGACCTCCAAGGTCGGGCAGAACCTGGGCAAGACCACCGGCTGGATTCACCGCACGTCGCTGAAGCACCGCAATGTGCAGATGATTCCTGGCGTTTCCTACCGTAAGGTTGATGACCAGGGGCTGCATATCACCATCACCCCGAAAGGCGCCGAGCAGGGCGAAGACCGGGTGCTGGATGTTGACAGCATCATCATCTGTGCCGGCCAGGATCCGCTGCGCGAGTTGCAGAAAGGGCTCGAGGATGCCGGCGCCCGCGTACACCTGATTGGTGGTGCGGATGTGGCGGCCGAGCTTGATGCCAAGCGAGCCATCAATCAGGGCAGCCGTCTGGCCGCAGAAATCTGATTGTCGAAGGTGATCCGGGAGGCGGCCTGAGCCGTCCCTGGCTGCGCTGACAGGAAAGCCCGGAAGAGAATGGTTCTCTTCCGGGCTTTTTTGTGAACGGTTAAAAAAAGTTACTTCAAGACAGGAACATTTCTCCGTAAAGTCTGCCAGAATGCAGCCACGGCACTACAATAATTGCTGGGGTGTTGCTGTTGCATCAAAGGTTTGCCCGCTTGGAAGAGCATCGCTGCAAGGGGCTGCAACCAATACCCGTCAGTCCGATCAAATCAGGTGGCACCGCGCCGGCAGAAGTCCGGGGTGCTTATTCAGCAGGAGTCAAGAATGGGGTCTGCCGGTCAGGCGAGTGAGGGATACGCGGCGGTATTCTTCATGGACGGTAAAAAAATCGCCCGTCAGATGCGAGCTTCGGAATTCGGGGCGTTCCTGGATGGCTATGTGGGCCTCTCGGACCTGAAAGAGACCGACGTCAAGGCGGTCTATGTCAGCCTGAGCGATGAGCTTCATATCCTTGGTATGGTGTTTTTTTGCATCTATTTCGATGACGAAGGACGTGCCGACAGCAGCTGGAACATCCCCATTGAAGAACTCTCGGTATCGGGCGGCAAAGGCCCGAATCTGGGGGATGGCCCCATTCGTCTGGTCTGTAAGAGCCAGTGCCCGGTGGCCGGCATCAAGGATGAGCTCTGGGATCCTGACATGGCACCGGGCAACAACACCTTCCAGGTCATCCGCAAGGCAATCGAATCGAACTCCCTGAAGTTCCAGAAGCGGGAGCCGGTCCCCGAGATCAGTGATGATGATATCCCTGTGCTTGGGCAAGCTGTGGCACCGGAAATCGCTGGCAAATCTCAAGCCGAGCAGGAACTGAAGGCCGAGCGCAACCGCATTGCCAGCCAGCTCCGTGAGCATCGGCTTCGGATCAAGACCCTGCAAAGTGTCCATCGTGATGCTTTGGCCGATAGCCGCCGCGAGCACCGTCTCGAGATGCAGGCCATGCGTACGGAATTGGCGGAGCTCGAACAGAAATTTGAGCGGATACGGCTAGCCAACGAGCAGCTCAAGCAGCGTCTGGCGCAGCGCAATGAGCAGTACCTGGTCATGCAGGAGCAGGTCAGCCAGAGTGTCGAAGAGGCCCGGGAGGCCAGCCCGACGAGCGGTGCTGAGGCGGTGCTGCTGAATGAACAGCTGGAGCGCAAGCAGCGCGAGCTGGAGATGCGGGACGAGAAGATCGTTCTGCTGGAGCAGGAGCTGCATGAACTGCGTCACCGTGAGCCTCCCGAGAACACCGTGATGAAGCAGTTGCAGGAGCAGTCGGTGTTCCTGGTGGCCTATCACGCCGGCATTGGCCACCTGACCCTGCCATTTGATGACATCGAAACCTACTTCCAGAATCCCACGGCGTACGCGGCTGATAAATGTGGGCTGAATGAACCGGCCTATCGCGATTGGCTGGATCATTACGAAAACCCGATGTGTCGCCATCAGAATGCTGATGGTAAACCATGCGAGCATCCGGTGATGCGGGTCAGCCAGCCTGCGGACTTCCGGCCGGGCATTGATGACCGCTGCGACGAGCACCAGGGCGCTTAAGCGCGCCCGGGCCAGTGGTCAGGTACGACAAACCAGCGCTCGACTTCCCTCAGGCCGTTTCCCTGGGGGCACTTTCCCATTTTGGCAAACAGTGCCGGGCGCCCGCTCAGGGCAACCTGGCTCAGGGATTGTTCCGTCAGTTCGCCAGGTGTCGCCATCGCTTGCCGGAAATTTCCCAGCCAGTGAGGCTTCTGAAGCGGCGTCCAGTGTCGCGTGTCGAACAGATCCAGTTGCGAGTGATATAGCCAGCCGCCGCGTTCATGGCGGGGGTTGATCCAGTCTGCCAGCGGAGGCTCGGGTAGCGCTGGGGCGATGGGGTGAAACAGGTAGCCGGGCATGAACAGAACCGGGTGGATTGTTTCGCTAACGCCGCATGCAGCCAGTACCCGCCGGGTTTCCGGGCGTTGGCTCATGGTCAGTTGATGTGACAGCATTCGGTCCGTTTTCAGATCGAGCCGGTCGTTCGGGTTCGGGCCAAACCAGCGTGTGCCCTGATGCTCGGGTACGCCGAGGTAGAACTTGACCGCGATCTCATGGTGTTCGAACTGATTGGTTACCGGGTTCTGGACAACGAAGTCCAGTTCGCCCAGCGTGCTACCCTGATCCGAGCGAATGGCGGCATTGCGGGCGAGGACCGGCCACTCCAGTAGCCAGGTGAGAAGGAAGTGGTAGAGCTCCTCAAAATAGTGCCCCAGCCGGTAGCTCTGGCTCCGGGACAGGGCATCCAGCAGGGGCTCGGGCTGCAGGTCAAGCGCCCGCAGTCGCCTGAAGGTATTCTCTGGAAGGTGGTCAGGCAGTGACCGGGTCAGCTCGTTGCAAATCAGCGAAGGGGCCCCGCAGAGCCATGCCAGGTGCCGGACCGCAGGCGTATTCCAGGCATTGTTATCGGGTGTCATCATGTTTGGACCGGAAAATCTGTCGAAGTCGGGGTAAGGTATTTTCAGTAATTTGCCGATATTCGTTAAGATGACATTAACAACGGTCGCTGAACAGGGTGGCGGCTATAACTGAATGCCGGTTACGGACCTCTTTACAGGACTGAACAGAACTCTCTAGGACTCTAAATGGATCAATTCAGGAATATTGGTGTGATTGGGCGGCTGGGTAGCGTCAAGGTGGTGGAAACGCTTCGCCAGCTAAAGCAATACCTGATCCGTGAGAACTATCACGTCATCATTGAAGATGACACCGCCAGTATGTTGCCTGGCCACGGATTGCAGGTGGCCAGCAAGAAACTGCTGGGAGAAATCTGTGATCTGGTGATTGTGGTTGGTGGTGATGGCAGCCTGCTTGGTGCCGCTCGCGAACTGGCCAAATCCAACGTTCCGTTGCTGGGTGTGAACCGGGGGAGGCTGGGCTTTCTGACGGATATTTCGCCGGTGGATCTTGAGGAGCGCCTGGCAAAAGTGCTGGCGGGGGAGTTCATTGAAGAAAAACGCTTCTTGCTGGATGCCAGTGTGGAGCGCAATGGCCAGGCCCTGGGATTTGGCGCAGCGTTGAACGATGTGGTTTTGCACCCGGGCAAATCGACCCGGATGATTGGTTTTGATCTGTTTATCGACGGCCACTTTGTCTATAGCCAGCGGTCGGATGGTCTGATTGTGTCGACTCCCACGGGTTCGACGGCGTACTCCCTGTCCGCAGGCGGGCCGATCATGCATCCGAAACTGGATGCCATTGTGCTGGTGCCAATGTTCCCCCACACCCTGAGCAGCCGCCCGATCGTGGTGGATGGCAAAAGCGAGATCAAGCTGGTGATCGGTGAAACCAACGAAGCTTACCCGCAGATCAGTTTTGATGGTCAGATGAACATTGCCTGTGCGCCGGGTGACATCATCCGGATCACCAAGAAGCCATTCAAGATCCGTCTGATTCATCCGGAAGATCACAATTTCTATGCCACCTGCCGCGACAAACTGGGCTGGGCGAGCGAGATAGCAGCGAGTTGATTATGGCGGTATCAATGAAGTCCGCGAGCCGCGGTTATGACATTATCGGAGACGTTCACGGCTGTGCGCATACCCTGGTTCGCCTGCTGGAGCAGATGGGGTATCGCAAGATCAGCGGGGTGTATGAACACCCTCGCCGACAGGCCATCTTTATTGGCGACATTGTCGACCGTGGGCCGCGTATCCGCGAAGCCCTTCACCTGGTCCGGGACATGGTGGAGCGGGGTTCGGCACGCATGGTCATGGGTAATCACGAATACAATGCCCTGGGCTATTGCACCCGCGCACCGGCCGGAAGCGGCCGCAAATGGTTGCGGGATCACAACCCCCGCCATGACCGACTGATTCGTGAAACCCTGGATCAGTTCGAGCATTACCCCCACGAGTGGAACGAGTTTCTGGAGTGGTTCTATACCGTGCCTCTGTTTATCGAGGAGGAGCACTTCCGCGTGGTTCACGCCTGCTGGGACACCGCCCTGATCCAGAAGTTCAAGGAAACCCAGGGTGGCGCCTGCATCGATGAAGAGTTTCTGTACGCGTCCTCGGCGCTGGAATCCTTTGCAGGTCAGGTGATGGATACCTTGCTGCGAGGCACCGACCTCAAGTTACCGGGAGGCATGGCGATTACCGGCAAGGATGGTTACGTGCGCCAGTTTTTCCGCACCAAGTTCTGGGCGGACCACCCGAGAACCTATCAGGATGTGGTGTTCCAGCCCGACCCGCTGCCACCGGAGGTTGCCAGCCGGGAACTGACGGCGGAGGAGCATGCCCAGCTACTCAGTTACCCTGCCAGCGAGCTGCCGGTATTTGTTGGCCACTACTGGATGGATGGCAGCCCGGAGCCGATCGCCCCGAATGTGGCCTGCATCGACTACAGTGCCGTCAAGTACGGCAAGCTGGTGGCCTATCGCATGGACGATGAACGTGAACTGTCGCGGGACAAGTTTGTTTATGTGGACGTCGATCGGCCCGAGCAGGGCGGTGACCCGTATTCCGAAGACAGTGTCGCGAGGTAACCTTGTACCGGATCAAACAGCTTGAAACCGATATCAATCTCGCTGAGTTCAGCCGCTGGCTGCGAGAGCAGGGGGTTAATCACCGGATCACGGCCGAAGGCAACTTTCAGGTTCTGTGGCTGGAGAACCCCGACTTCACCGACGCGGTGCTGGCAGCCCTGAATCAGTTTATGGAATCGCCGGATTTTCGTACCGGCGTCCATAAGGCCAACAGCTCGCCGGTCTATCGTGGGGGGCGCTGGCAGCCGTCACCGAGGCATGCACCCCTGGTGTTGTCGTTCATTGTTATCGCGGTGTTGGTTGCGTGGATTACCGGGCTGGGTACCAGCATGATGTCGGCGAACCTGACGTTTATTGATCCCCGCTACTACGAATGGGGGACCCTGACGGAACGTATGGCAGCATTGTCAGAGAGTCTGGCATCCGGTCAGGTGTGGCGGCTGATTTCGCCGGATTTTCTGCATTTCAGTTGGTCGCATCTCATTTTCAATTCGGTGATGTTGTGGTTCCTGGGCAGCCAGATTGAGTGGTTTGATGGTCGGGCGCGCATGGTCGTGCTGTTTCTGGTCACCAGCCTGCTCTCCAATGGCCTGCAGTATGCCGTATCAGGACCTCTGTTTGGTGGTCTGTCGGGTGTGGTTTATGGTGTACTCGGCTATTGCTGGCTCGGCCAGCAGCGGATGCCACGATTTCAGTTTCCGCCCGCGCTGGTGGTTTTTGCGGTGGTTTGGATGGTGATCGGTTTTACCCCATTGCCGGAGTGGCTGGGGATTGGCAGGATGGCGAATGAAGCGCATCTTGGCGGGTTTGTTGCCGGGCTGGCGATGGCGCTATGGCCGCCGCGCAGGGTAAGACACTGAACGGGAATAAAAAAGCCCCACCGAAGGTGGGGCATAAAAGAGCTTGTAAGCTCCTGATGAGAGAGACCAAATGAACGACCTTTGTCATTTGGTTTAGTAATGATAATCGTTATCATTTAATTGGGTCAACCCTTAAATGATTTCTTTTTGCGAAATATATTCGGAAAGATGTGATGACATACCAGGAATTGATTGAGCGTATGGATCCCACGGTCTACCAGAGCCTGCGTCAGGCGGTGGAGTTGGGCAAGTGGCCGGATGGTCGGGTGCTTACCGACGAACAGCGGGAGCTGTGCATGGAGGCGGTGTTGTATTACGAGAGTCAGCATGTACCGGAAGAGCAGCGCGTGGGCTACATCGACCGGACCAAAAGCGACGGTAGCAGCTGTGGCCCGGACGATGACGCGTCCCCAATTCGTATTCTGAGCTGAGGTAGGCTTTGAGCGCAGTTATTGATGTAACCGGACGGCTCCGGAAGATGCCGGTAGAAGCCGCAGACCCGGTGGCGTACACCATCAAGGTCGGGGATACCCGGCTGCCCCTGAATGACCTCATCGGGCATCCGGTCCAGATTGATTTCGATGGTGTGATCCGCTGTATCCATTGCGACCGCATGACCAAGAAGAGTTTTAGTCAGGGCTACTGCTATCCGTGTTTTCGCAAGCTGGCGGAGTGTGACAGCTGTATCGTCAGCCCTGAAAAATGCCATTACAACGAAGGTACCTGCCGGGATCCGAAGTGGGGTGAGACCCACTGTATGACCGAGCATGTGGTGTATCTGGCCAATTCCTCGGGCCTCAAGGTGGGTATTACCCGGGCCTCCCAGGTACCCACCCGCTGGATTGACCAGGGAGCGGTGGCCGCGATTCCCATGCTGCGGGTAGCCACCCGTCAACTGGCCGGTCTGGCCGAAGTGGCCTGCAAGCAGTACGTTGCCGATCGCACCAACTGGCGGGCCATGCTCAAAGGTGAGACCCCGGAGCTGGATCTTGTTGCCGAGCGTGCGGCGATGCTGGAAAAAATCCAGCCCGAGCTGGCAGCCCTGCGCGAGGTTCATGGCGAAGATGCCCTGCGGGCCGTGGATGAGCCGGGCCTGAGTCTCAGTTATCCCGTTCAGGTATGGCCGGACAAGATCAAAACCCATAATCTGGACAAGACACCGTCGGTGTCTGGTGTCCTGCAGGGGATCAAGGGTCAGTACCTCATTCTGGACACGGGTGTGATCAACATCCGCAAGTACACCGCCTATGAAGTCCGGTTCCAGGTCACCGCCTGACGCCGGGATTGTCTTACTGTCATTCCAAATGTTTCCGTGGCGCCGCACCGCCCCGCCTGCTGGAGAGAATCATGCGAACAAGTCAGCCTCGAACCATTTACCTGAGCGAATATCGCGTGCCGGCCTTTCTGGTCGATCACGTGGATCTCAGGTTTGAGTTGTTTGAGAATGGGGCGCGGGTCCATAGTACCCTGACCGTGCGTCGCAACCCCGAGTACCCGGGGGTGGCAGAGCATCTGGAGCTGGATGGTGACAGTCTCAAGCTGGAGTCGGTGAGCCTGGATGGCATCGAGCTGGGCGCAGACCGGTATCAGGATCAGGGCGATAAACTGGTGGTTCAGGCCGTACCGGATAAGTTCGGGTTGAACGTGGTGACCTGGATCGAGCCCCAGAACAATACCCGTCTCGAAGGTCTGTACAAATCATCGGGGATGTTCTGTACCCAGTGTGAAGCCGAAGGGTTTCGCTGCATTACCTTTTTTCCGGATCGCCCGGATGTGATGGCCCGTTTCCGCACCCGCGTCGAAGCTGACCGGGAAAAGTACCCGGTGCTGCTGTCGAACGGGAATGATGTCGATCGCGGCGAGCTGGCGGACGGCCGTCATTTTGTCACTTGGGAAGACCCGTTCCCGAAACCCTGTTATCTGTTTGCCCTGGTCGCGGGGGATCTGGTGCTGAAGCAGGATACGTTTACCACCTGCTCCGGCCGCGACATTGATCTGCGGATCTATGTTGAGGCCCGCAATGCGGCCAAATGCGACCATGCCATGGATTCTCTCAAGCGGTCCATGCGTTGGGATGAGGAGGTCTATGGCCGGGAATACGATCTCGACATTTTCATGATCGTGGCCGTGGATGATTTCAATATGGGGGCAATGGAGAACAAAGGGCTCAATATCTTCAATTCGTCCTGCGTTCTGGCCAGTCCCGAGACTGCAGCCGACACGGCCTTTCAGCGTATCGAAGCGATTGTTGCTCACGAGTATTTCCACAACTGGTCCGGAAACCGGGTCACTTGCAGGGATTGGTTCCAGCTCAGTCTTAAGGAAGGGTTTACCGTGTTCCGCGATGCCGGCTTTTCCGCCGACATGGGCTCGCCCACGGTGAAACGAATTGAGGACGCGACCCTGATGCGCACGGCCCAGTTTGCTGAAGACGCGGGCCCTATGTCGCACCCGGTGCGGCCATCCTCCTATATGGAGATCTCCAACTTCTATACCCTGACGATCTATGAGAAGGGGGCGGAAGTCGTCCGCATGATTCATACCTTGCTGGGGCCCGAGCTGTTCCGCAAGGGTAGTGATCTGTATTTTGAACGCCATGATGGCCAGGCGGTCACCACCGATGACTTCGTCAAAGCCATGGAAGATGCCAGCGGTCGTGATCTTGGGCAGTTCCGTTTGTGGTACGAGCAGGCGGGCACGCCGCTTTTGACCGTTCGCGACGATTTTGATTCCGAAGCGGGCATTTACCGCCTGACCATTGAGCAGGCAATCCCGGATTCACCGGGCCAGACCAGCAAGAACCCCCAGCATATTCCCTTTGCGCTCGGGCTTCTGGGGGCAGATGGAACGGATCTGCCGCTGCGGTTGTTTGCCGATGAAAACGATGCGCCTTCTGAGCGGGTGCTGGAGTTAACCGCGGCCCGTCACGAGTTTGAGTTTCATGGTCTTTCCGAGCGGCCGGTTCCGTCCTTGGTGCGCGGATTCTCTGCTCCGGTCCGGGTAGATTATCCCTGGACCCGTGAACAGCTTATTTTCCTGATGAACCACGACGGTGATGGTTTCAATCGCTGGGACGCCGGTCAGCGGTTAGCGGTGGATGTTATTCAGGCGTTGATCCGCGGCGATGAGGAGGGTGTGGATGAGCGACTGGTCGAGGCTTACCGATCGCTGCTGAGCGATCCATCCCTGGATCAGGCACTGGTCGCCAAGATGCTCCAGCTTCCATCGGAAGCCTATCTGGTGGAACTGGCCGATAGCGCCGATGCTCAGGCCATCCACGGGGCTCGAACCCGGGTACTGGACTGTTTGGCGCAGGCACTGCGAGGGGAGCTCCTTGAGTGCTATCGCCGCAACGGAGATGATGGCTCTTACCAGCTGACGCCTGAGGCCATCGCGGCCCGCAGCCTTCGCAATACAGCGTTGTCCTGGCTGTTGCACATTGGAGACCGGGAGGCCTGTGGCCTGGCCCAGACCCAGTTTCAGGATGCGGGCAACATGACAGATCGGATGGGCGCGTTGCGGGCGCTGGTAAATTCCTGCTTTGTGACGGAGCGGGAAGCGGCGCTGAACGACTTTTACCAGTGCTGGCAGGATGATCCCCAGGTGGTTGAACAGTGGTTTTCAGTACAGGCAGCGAGCCTGCAGGCCGGTACCCTGAACCATATACGCGAGCTTTTGGCGCATCCTGCATTTGATTGGAAGAACCCTAACAAGGTACGTTCGGTGATCGGAGTGTTTGCAGGTCAGAACCTGGCCCAGTTCCATCAGGCCGATGGTTCCGGGTATATTTTCCTTGCCGAGCAGGTATGCAGGCTCGATGACAGTAACCCGCAGATTGCTGCGCGCCTGGTATCACCGCTGACCCGTTGGCGAAAATTTGCCGAGCCCTATGGTGGAAAAATGAAACAGGCGTTGGCGTCGGTACGGGATAAAGAAGGCTTATCGAAAGATGTCTTTGAAATCGTTCACAAAAGTCTGAAAGAGTAGGGCCGTCGCGGAAGCGAGTGGTGACATTTCATCAACAAAAATCGCACTTTTGGACGATGACCTTGATAGGCTATTCGTCTAACCTGCTTTTCACTTAGAGGACCGAATTGACCTTTTACTAAAACAATACGCCGTAAAGGCTTTCAGACTCACCAAGGTTAATACCATGCTAAATAATAAAAAAATGCTTTTGGGGGGGCTGCTCGCGCTGTCGATTGCAGCGTCTCCTGCTTTGGGTGCAGTATCCGCAAGTGAAGCCGCTCGTCTTGGCAACGACCTGACACCGTTCGGGTCGATCAAGCAGGGTAATGCCGCTGGTACCATTCCGGCCTGGACCGGTGGCTTGACCACCGCTCCCGAGGGCTACGAGGGTAGCGGTCAGCACCATATCAATCCGTTCCCGGATGACCAGCCACTGTTTACCATCAGTTCCAGTAACATGGCGCAGTATCAGGATCACCTCACCGACGGGGTGGAGGCTCTGCTGGAAGCCTATCCGAGCTCGTTCCGGGTCCCGGTTTACCTCTCCCGGCGCACCCACGCTGTACCTGACTGGGTGGCGGAAAATACCCGCAAGAATGCCGTCAATGCTGAGATCGTAGGCGCCGGCGCGGGACTGGACGGCGCCTACGGCGGTTACCCATTCCCGATCCTGAGTGGTTCCAGTGAAGAAAAAGCCTGGCAGGCGATGTGGAACCACCTGACCCGCTGGCGGGGCGTCTCGTTGACCCGCAGAGCCAGTGAAGTGGCGGTGCAGAGCAACGGTGATTACACCCTGGTCACCTCCCAGCAGGAAGCTTTTTTCAATTTCTACAATCCGGAAGGGGATGAAGGGGATCTCGATAATGTGATCTTTTACTACCTCTCGTTCACCCAGTCACCACCCCGGTTGGCGGGGGGCGCCATCCTGATCCATGAGACCCTGAACCAGATCATCAACCCCCGCAATGGCTGGGGCTATAACGCAGGTCAGCGTAGGGTTCGACGCGCACCCAACCTGGGGTATGACTCACCCATTGCCGCCGCTGACAACCTGCGCACGGCCGACGATACCGACATCTTTAACGGGGCTCTGGATCGCTACAACTGGGACTACAAGGGCATGAGGGAAATCTACGTGCCCTACAACAACTACCTGTTAAGCGAGGAAGGGGTCCCGTACTCCGACATTCTCGGGCCGGCACATATCAATCCGGACCTGACCCGCTGGGAGCTGCACCGGGTTCATGTGGTAGAGGCGAACCTCAAGGACGGTGAACGTCACATTTACAGCAAACGCCGTTTTTACATTGATGAAGACAGCTGGAATATTCTGCTGGTTGACCAGTACGACGGTCGTGGCGAGTTGTGGCGGGTAACCTTCGGAATGGCAATCAACTATTACGAACTTCCCGGCGTCTGGACTGCGCTGGACGTTTATCACGACCTGCAGGCGCGCCGGTACCATGTACTTGGGCTGGATACGGAAGAACCAGGCACCCGGGTGTTCACCAATGAAGTCCCGAACCGGCGGTATTACTCGCCAGCATCCCTGCGTCGCAGGAGTGTTCGCTAAGGAATTAAAAGTAAGAAATATAAAAGAAAGCAGGATTTAGACCGGCGGTCGTGAGACTGGCGGTCTACTTTAGTTAGTAGCGGCTGTTAAAGCCGTCCACAGAGACACTGGATAAACATAATAGGCACATTGAATGGCTACACGGTTGACGTGCAAGAACCTGGGTACAGTCTGCCTTGGACTGACCATGGCGTGTTCTGCCCCGGCAGCGTTTGCTCTGCCGGACATCATTGAAACTCCGGCCAGGGAGACAGCCCTGGCGCCCACCCAATTGCTGACCGATACCACTCAGGCGGGTGAACGCATCGTGGCCGTTGGTGAGCGCGGGCATATCATCTTCTCGGATGATGAGGGGCAGTCCTGGTCACAGGGGCAGGTTCCCGTGTCGGTTACGCTGACCGCTCTCGATTTTGCCGATGCCGACACGGGTTGGGCGGTAGGTCACAGTGGTGTGGTGCTCAGGACTGATGACGCTGGTGCAAGCTGGGCGTTGCAGTTGACCGGTATTCGTGCAGCTGAACTGGCCATTGCCGGTAAGGAAGTGCGCGCGGCGGAGCTGGAGGAGCGAATTGCAGAAGCCCCTGAGGAAGAGAAGGGGGATCTGGAGTGGGCGCTGGACGATCTGTATTTCTCGATAGAGAACATGCGTTCTGATCTGGACATCGGGCCGGTAAACCCATTGCTTGATGTCTGGTTTGAAAACGAGCAGCACGGTTTTGTGATCGGTGCCTACGGCATGATTTTGCGTACCAATGATGGCGGCGATAGCTGGCAGGATTGGTCCGGGCGCCTGGAAAACCCGAGTGGATACCACCTGAATGCCATCACCAGTGTGACGGGGGGTGGTCTGGTGATCGTCGGTGAAGCCGGGCAGATCTTTGTCTCCGTTGATAATGGCGAAACCTGGGAGCTTCGCGACAGCCCTTATCCGGGCTCCCTGTTTGGCGTGCTTGGCACTGGCAATGTCAATGAAATTTTGGCTTTTGGGCTCCGTGGCAACGTGTTGTTGTCCCGGGATCTGGGTAAGTCCTGGACAATTGTGCCCAGCGGTGCGACCGCAACCCTTAATGGTGGCGCTGTAGCCGACGATGGCCGGATTACCCTTGTTGGTAATGGCGGTGCCATTCTGGTGAGTACCAACGGTGCTGAAAGTTTTCGGGAAAATTTCCGTAATGACCGTGAAGGTGTCATGAGCGTGGTGCCGGTGTCTGATACCAACATTCTCATTGTGGGTGAGCGCGGTGTAAACGTGACCGATGCTCGCGGACAAGACCTTTAATCACGCCTTGTTGCGGCGAAACTGACAGATTTGAAGAGGGGCTTTTTTAATGTCCAACCCGAAGCACGATAAGGGCGAACATTACCTGACGACGCCAAAGGCGGAGCCGTTCCTGGAGCGGCTGATCTTTAACAACCGGGCAGCCATTCTGCTTGCATTCCTGGTTCTGACGCTTTTCCTTGGCTACAACGCCATCAAGATCCAGCCGGATGCCAGCTTCGAGCGGATGATTCCGCTGGAGCATCCCTATATTGTCAATATGCTTGACCATCGGGATGACCTGGAGAATCTGGGTAACTTTGTGCGAATTGCTGTTGAAGCAAAAGACGGCGATATCTTTAACAAGGAATACATGGAAACCCTCAAGCAGATCACCGATGAGGTGTTCTTCCTGAATGGGGTAGACCGTGCGGGCCTGAAGTCGCTGTGGACTGCCAACGTCCGCTGGGTTGAAGTCACTGAACAGGGCTTCCAGGGCGGTAGTGTTATTCCCGATGGCTATGATGGCTCTCCGGCCAGCCTGGAATCGCTGCGCCAGAACATTCTGCGCTCGAATGAAGTCGGTCGACTGGTCTCCGATAATTTCGGGTCGACGGTGGTTTATGCCCCGTTGTACGAAAAGAACCCGGAAACCGGTGAACCGCTGGATTACGCACAGTTTTCCCGTCAGCTTGAGGCGCAGATCCGCGCTAAGTACGAAGCCCAGAATGCCAACGTCGAGATCCACATTGTTGGTTTCGCCAAGAAAGTGGGTGACCTGATTGAAGGTATCGGCTCAATCGCCTGGTTTGCCGGTATCACCATCATTCTGACCACGCTGCTGCTGTTTGGCTATTCCCGTTGTATCTCCGGAACCCTGGTCCCGGTCTTTGCCTCCATTGTTGCTGTATTCTGGCAGCTCGGTGCGCTGAGGCTGCTGGGTTACGGCCTGGATCCCTATTCCGTACTGGTTCCGTTCCTGGTCTTTGCGATTGGTATCAGTCACGGTGTTCAGGTGGTGAACGCGATGGCGCTGGAAGCTGCCAAGGGCTTTGATCCGATCACTGCTGCGCGTCTGGCCTTCCGGGCGCTGTATATTCCGGGCATGCTGGCGCTGATTTCTGATGCGTTTGGCTTCCTGACCCTGCTGTTCATCCAGATCGACGTCATAAAGGATCTGGCGGTTGCCGCCGGCCTGGGTGTTGCGATTGTTATCGTTACCAACCTGGTTCTGCACCCGTTGATCATGTCCTACATCGGTATCACCAAGGGTGGTATCCGCCATGTTCAGAATCATGGTGAGAAGCAGGACCGCAAATGGCGGGTCATGTCCTATTTCTCCCACCCCAGTGTGGCGCCTATTTCACTGTTGATTGCGGTATTGGGTCTTGGTCTTGGTGTCTACTACAAGCAGGGACTGAAAGTGGGTGACCTTGATCAGGGTGCACCGGAGTTGCGGGCTGATTCTGTCTATAACCAGGACAACGCCTACCTGATCAACAACTACTCCACCAGTGCCGATGTATTGGTCGTTATGGTGAAAACGCCGGCCGAGCAATGTACTCAGTACAACGTGCTGCGGGCATTGGACGGGTTGCAGTGGGAGCTGCAGAACACGCCGGGTGTTCAGTCCTCTGTTTCACTGGCGGACGTATCCAAGATCGTGACCAAGGCTCTCAATGAGGGTAACTGGAAGTGGTACGAGATTTCCCGCAACCAGACCATTATCAACGCGTCAATCCGTGAGGCCCCAGCAGGTCTGATCAACACCAACTGTAGCCTCACTCCGGTGCTGGTGTTCCTGGAAGATCACAAAGCTGAAACCCTGCAGACTGCGGTTGATGTGGTGGAGGCTTACGCTGCCAAGGCCAACAATGAAGAGCATACCTTCCTTCTGGCTGCTGGTAATGCGGGTGTAGAAGCCGCGACCAACGAGGTTATCTCCAAAGCCAAGGATATGATGCTGGTCTTCGTGTATGGCGTGGTGAGTCTGCTCTGTCTGCTGACGTTCCGCTCTATCCGTGCCGTCCTGTGTATCGTCGTGCCTCTGGGGCTGACCTCGATCCTTTGCGAAGCAATCATGGCGGTGTCCGGTATCGGCATCAAGGTTGCTACCCTGCCGGTTATTGCGCTGGGTGTGGGTATCGGTGTCGACTACGGTATCTATATCTATACCAAGCTTGAGAAGTTCCTGCTGGAAGGCAAGACGCTTCAGGAAGCCTACTACGAGACCTTGCGTTCTACCGGTAAAGCCGTTGTCTTTACCGGTGTGACGCTGGGGCTGGGGGTCGTGACCTGGATCTTCTCGCCTATCAAGTTCCAGGCCGACATGGGCTTCCTGCTGTTCTTCATGTTCCTCTGGAACATGGTCGGTGCGATCTGGCTGTTGCCGGCACTGGCGCGTTTCCTGCTGCGCCCGGAGCGCATGTTGGCTAAGGCGCAACAGTCGAAATAGTCCTGTTCCGAGAACTGAAAAAGCCCGTTTCGACGGGCTTTTTTATTGTGTGCTCAAACGGTTAGCGTGATAACGGTCACTTTATTTACCTCCGGAACTGGTCTATGTTTTATGGGGTAGCCGTAGTTTGCCTGTGGTTGAAGCGGGCATTGAATGATAACGATGAAGAAAAAGGATGAGCTCATGGCACTTCGAAAGAACTTCTCTGCACTCGCAATAGCAGCCGCAGTGGGGCTTGGCGCGGCATCAACGACTGTCTCAGCTGCGGAACAGCGGTTCGTAACAATTGGTACTGGCGGTGTGACGGGTGTTTATTACCCGGCTGGTGGTGCCATCTGCCGCCTGGTTAATATGGATCGAAAGGAGCACGGAATCCGTTGCTCGGTCGAAAGCACCGGTGGGTCGGTCTACAACCTCAACGCCATTCGTCAGGGTGAACTGGATCTGGCGGTCGCTCAGTCGGACTGGCAGTACCATGCCTTTAATGGCACCAATGGTTTTGCCGAAGATGGTCCTAATGAAGACCTTCGTGCGGTGTTCTCACTGCACCCTGAGCCATTCACGGTTGTGGCCGCCAAAGGCTCGAACATCAACAGCTTTGAAGATCTGGAAGGCAAGCGGGTATCGGTCGGTAACCCGGGCTCTGGTCAGCGTGCTACGGCAGAAGTGTTGATGGAGGCCATGGGCTGGGGGCTCGACAAGTTCTCCCTGGCTGCCGAGCTGAAAGCTGCGGAACAGTCTCAGGCGCTGTGTGATGGCAACATCGATGCGTTCTTCTACACCGTTGGTCATCCATCGGGTGCGATCAAGGAAGCAACCACCTCTTGTGACAGCGTTCTGGTTAGCGTGGATAACGAAGCGACCCAGCAGCTGGTCTCGGACCACCCATACTACCGGGTCGCCACCATTCCCGGTGGCATGTACCGTGGCAATGATGAGGACGTGACCACCTTTGGTGTCGCGGCGACCTTCGTCACCTCAGCCAGTGTAGACGAGGATGTGGTGTATGAAATCGTCAAAGCTGTCTTTGAGAATTTTGACAGCTTCAAGCGACTGCACCCGGCCTTTGGTGTTCTTGAGAAAGAAGACATGGTCGCGGACGCCCTGAGTGCGCCTCTGCACCCGGGAGCTCTGCGTTACTACAAGGAAGTGGGCCTGATCGACTGATCGGCCACGTGTTAAACGCTGCGGGCATAGTTGTATGCCCGCAGTTGTATCAAGGGAGCCTCTGATTAGCTCCGAATTGCCTTTGCGCGAACGGAAGGCTGTAGACGCAAGGCGCGGTTTGTCGCCAGTGGCCATACTGGCCTGGCAGCAGGCGCAACGCAGTAGATACAGCCACCGGTCACGCCCCGTGGGGCGGTGAACGGTGATCTGGAGTTAATCAGAGCCTCCCAAGACTCTCATTTGTTCAAACAGGATGTAACTATGGCCAATGGTGAGCCCAGAGCCAAAACGAACAAAGAGCAGGCGGATGTAGAGGAATTTCTGCAGACGGAGTCCGGGGGGAGGGCCGCTACCGGCCCCGCCGCGGTCATTCTTTTTGTCGTCCCTTTGTGCTGGTCGTTGTTCCAGCTATGGATAGCGTCTCCGCTACCTTATGTAGTGGAATTTGGGATTTTTAATTCGACTGAAGCGCGTTCAATTCATCTCGCCTTTGCGTCGTTTCTCGCTTTTGCGGCATTCCCCATGATTCGCGGCAAGCATGTCAATCATGTGCCGGTTTATGACTGGGTGCTTGCCCTGGCAGCAGCGTTCTCCGCTGCGTACTTGTATCTGTTCTACGACCAGCTTGCGACCCGTCCGGGCGCGCCAATTACCCAGGATCTGATCGTGGCGCTTGGCGGTCTGGTGCTGTTGTTGGAGGCGACTCGCCGGGCGCTGGGGCTTCCGTTGACCATTGTGGCGACGGTGTTCATCGTTTATGCCCTCGCAGGGCCCTACATGCCTGACGTGATCTCCCACAAGGGAGCCAGTCTTGAAAAACTGGCATCTCACCAGTGGCTGGGTACGGAAGGGGTGTTTGGGGTTGCGCTCGGGGTTTCCACCGGGTTTGTGTTCCTGTTTGTGCTGTTCGGCGCCTTGCTGGAGCGTGCGGGTGCCGGTAACTATTTCATCCAGGTCGCCTATGCTCTGTTGGGGCATATGCGCGGGGGGCCGGCTAAGGCTGCCGTCGTGTCCAGCGGCCTGAGCGGGGTGATCTCCGGATCGTCGATTGCCAATGTTGTCACGACCGGTACCTTTACGATTCCGCTGATGAAGCGGGTCGGCTTTCCTGCCACCAAGGCAGGCGCAGTGGAAGTTGCTGCTTCCACCAATGGCCAGCTGACGCCGCCCATCATGGGGGCTGCGGCGTTTCTGATGGTGGAGTATGTCGGCATTTCCTATATCGAGGTCATCAAGCACGCGATCCTGCCCGCACTGATTTCCTACGTCGCCCTGATCTACATCGTCCACCTGGAAGCCTGCAAGATGAATATGCAGGGGGTGGAGCGACTGGACCGGCCCTCCCTGGCGCAGCGCATGCTCACCTGGGTGGTGCTTTTGCTGGGGCTCAGTGTGCTTACATTGGCGGTCTACTATGGCATCGGCTGGGTCAAGGATGCCCTGGGCAGTGACGCGGTTTGGGTGCTGGCGCCGCTGCTGTTGCTGGCCTATGTCGGGCTGGTGTGGTACGCCACCCGGTTCCCTGAACTCAAGGAAGATGACCCGAACGAGGCCATGGCTGAACTGCCACCGGTCGGGCCGACGGTCAAGACCGGCCTGTACTATCTGCTGCCGGTTGTGGTGTTAGTGTGGTGTCTGACGGTTGAACGGTTTTCACCTCAGTTGTCGGCCTTCTGGGCGACCCTGTTCATGATCTTTATCATCGTGACCCAGCGCCCGCTTAAGGCCATGTTTCATAAGCATGGGGCTGTGGGAGGCGCGCTCCTGGACGGCTGTGGCGATCTCTTCCATTCGCTGGTAACCGGTGCGCGCAACATGGTCGGCATCGGCGTTGCCACGGCCACCGCGGGTATTGTGGTGGGGACGGTGACGCTGACCGGCATTGGGCTGGTGATGACCCAGTTTGTTGAGTTTATTTCCGGTGGCAATCTGCTGGCGATGCTGGTGTTTACAGCACTGATCAGCCTCATTCTCGGCATGGGCTTGCCGACGACCGCCAACTACATTGTGGTGTCGACTCTGATGGCACCGGTCATCGTAACCCTTGGGGCCCAGAATGGATTGCTTGTGCCGCTGATCGCCGTTCATCTGTTTGTGTTCTACTTCGGCATACTGGCGGATGATACGCCGCCCGTTGGGCTGGCGGCGTATGCCGCCGCCGCGATATCCGGGGGCGACCCCATACGTACCGGTATTCAAGGTTTTACCTACGATATCCGGACTGCGATTCTGCCGTTCATGTTCATCTTCAACACCCAGTTGCTGCTGATCGGACTCTCGGGCTGGTTTGACCTGCTGGTCACCATCTTCAGTGCGGTCACGGCCATGCTGGTGTTTTCGGCGGCGACCCAGGGTTACTGGTTTACCCGCAGCAAACACTGGGAAACCGCGCTGCTGCTGCTGATCACCTTTACCTTGTTCCGGCCGGGGTTCTGGTGGGACATGATGTATCCGCCCACTGAAAGCCGGCCGGGTACTGAGATCATGCAGTATGTGGATCAGGTACCGGTCGACGAGCCCATTGTGCTCCAGGCATCCGGCATGTCGCTGGACGGCAATGATGTCTCCACCTTCGTGGAACTGCCGTTGCCGGAAGGTGCAACCCCAGAGGACCGCCTTATGCAGGCGGGTCTGGAGTTGCGTGCGGATGGCGATCGAATGGTGGTGGACTTTGTTGGCTTCGGTACGGCGGCTGAGGATGCCGGCATCTACTTTGACTGGACCATTGATTCTGTCCAGGTTGCTCTTGAGCGGCCGCCGAAGGAATTGATGTTCATCCCGGCTCTGCTGTTGCTTGCCGTGCTGGCATTTGGGCAGATTCGTCGTCGATCCCGGGAGGGCGCGACACCGGCAGCAGGCGCTGCCTGAGTGATAGGAGGCGGTCGCCGGCGGGCGACTGCCTCGTGCCTACAGGCGGGTGATTCTGCGAATTTCCTGCCACATCAATCGATAGGCGTGTGAGGCGGCAGAGCGGGGCATGAGTACCGGCACCGGCTTGCGCGCCTCTCCCATCTTCTCCACGTCACTGGCGTAGGGGATATAGCCCTTAAGTCGTTCCTTCAGTCGCTCGTCGCCCTGTTCCAGAATGGTTCGATGCAGCGTTTTGCGGCGGTCTACCATCGATAGGAACGGGTGAAATTTTGCCACCCGGATCTTCTTGTCTTTGGCGAACTGTCTCAACTGCTGCCAACTATTAATTGATAGCCAGGTGGGAATGGTGGGGACATAGACCTGATCGGCACAGGAAAGTACCTGTTCCGCCAGGTGGGACAGGGAGGGCGGACAATCCAGAATCACCAGACCGTAATCTTCCGACAGCGGGGCCAGCCAGGATTTCAGTGTGCTGCTGTTTTCCTGCTCAGCCAGCTTCACGTCCAGGTTGCGAAAGCTGGGGTGTGCCGGGATCAGGTCAAGTTTTGGGTACCGGGTCGGGTGAATCAGTCGGCCTACCGGGGTTTTGCCCTTCAGCAGTCGTGACGCTTTCTCCCCGGTAATGTCCGGGTCTTCGCCCAGATACCAGCTGGCTGCCCCCTGAGGGTCAAGGTCCCAGAGCAGGGTCGGTATGCCGGATGAGCTGGCCAGATAGGCGATGTTGACCGCCGCGGCGGTTTTGCCAACCCCACCTTTGAGGTTGTGAAAAGCGATAATGCGCATTCCGTTTTCTCTGTAGATATACAGCCCGTTCCGTGTGGGGAGGCCAGTTGCTGACTGTGACCGAGTGTCTATTCTCCACAGTGAGACGGGAAATTACAGTGATCATTGGTCTACCCCCTCTGTTAATGCCCTCGGCTCCCCTGTTAAAATCCTTGCCCCGAAGCGGTCCGCGTCCTGTATCGCGCTCACCGATTACATGTGGTCTTTCGTAGGGATCACCACTGACTGGAGTCAAACATGCCTGTAGTTACCTTGCCGGATGGCAGTCATCGCAGTTTTGCCCAAGCTGTTACCGTTCACGACGTTGCCGCCGATATCGGTGCGGGTCTGGCCAAGGCCGCCCTTGGTGGGCGGGTGAATGGCAAGCTGGTCGATATGAGTTACCTGATTGCCGATGATGCTGAGCTGGCCATTATTACCGAGCGCGACGAAGAGGGTGTCGATATTATTCGTCATTCCACGGCGCACTTGCTGGCCATGGCCGTCAAGGAGCTGTTTCCGGAGGCTCAGGTAACCATCGGGCCGGTTGTCGACAACGGCTTCTACTACGACTTCAAGTTTGAACGCCCGTTTACCAACGAAGATCTGTCGCGCATCGAGAATCGCATGGGCGAACTGGCCAAGCAGGATATTCCGGTCACCCGTTCCGTACTGTCCCGTGTCGAAGCGGTAAAGCTGTTTGAAGACATGGGCGAGGAATACAAGGTTCGCATCATTGAGGACATTCCGGGCGACGAGGATCTGTCCTTCTATCGCCAGGGCGACTTCATTGATCTGTGTCGCGGCCCTCACGTCCCAAGTACCGGAAAACTCAAGGCTTTCAAGCTGACCAAAGTGGCGGGTGCCTACTGGCGTGGTGATACCAATAACGAGCAGTTACAGCGGGTTTATGGTACTGCCTGGGGTAACAAGAAAGAACTGAAGGCTTACCTGCATCGTCTTGAAGAAGCCGAAAAGCGGGATCACCGCAAGATCGGCAAGAAGCTTGATTTGTTTCACATGCAGGAAGAAGCGCCGGGCATGGTGTTCTGGCACCCGGATGGCTGGACCGTGTATCAGCAGATCGAGCAGTACATGCGCGACAAGCTGCGTAACCACGGTTACCAGGAGATCAAGACACCGCAGGTGGTGTCACGGACCCTGTGGGAGAAATCCGGTCACTGGGACAAGTTCCATGATGACATGTTCACCACCGAATCCGAGAAGCACGATTTTGCCATCAAGCCGATGAACTGTCCCTGCCACATTCAGGTGTTCAATCAGGGCCTGAAGAGCTACAAGGATCTGCCGCTGCGGCTGGCTGAATTCGGCTCTTGCCATCGAAACGAGGCTTCCGGTGCGCTGCATGGAATCATGCGTGTTCGCGGCTTTACTCAGGATGATGCCCACATTTTCTGTGAAGAAGATGCGATTCAGGCGGAAGTGTCCCGCTTTATCGCGCTGCTGCATGAAGTCTATGAAGACTTTGGCTTCAGCGAGATTTTGTACAAGCTCTCCACCCGTCCCGAGAAGCGGGTGGGGTCTGATGAAGTCTGGGACAAGTCTGAGGCGGCATTGGAAGAAGCGTTGAACCGGGAAGGTGTAGACTGGGAGTTGCTGCCGGGTGAAGGCGCATTCTACGGGCCCAAGATCGAGTTCTCGCTCAAGGATTGCATTGGCCGGGTCTGGCAGTGCGGTACCATTCAGGTCGACTTCTCCATGCCAGGACGTCTTGGCGCCCAGTATGTGGCCGATAATTCCGAGCGTCGCACGCCGGTCATGCTGCACCGGGCGGTATTGGGTTCCTTTGAGCGTTTCATCGGTATTCTGATCGAAGAATACGAAGGTGCTTTCCCGACCTGGCTGGCTCCGACCCAAGTCTCGGTACTGAATATTACCGACAGCCAAGCCGAGTATTGCCAGAATTTGGCTAAAAAATGGCAATCTTTGGGCTATAGGGTTAATGCTGACTTGAGAAACGAGAAGATCGGCTTTAAAATCCGCGAGCATACTTTAAACAAGGTTCCCTATCTGGTCGTCGTTGGCGACAAAGAAGTGGAAGCCGGCGCCGTTGCGGTGAGAACCCGCAAAGGGGAAGACCTGGGAACCATGACGCTGGAAGCATTCGAATCGCTACTGCAAGAAGCGGTTGAACGCAAAGGCAAAATCTAAGACGGAGATCTTATTATTAAACAGCGAACGAATCGGGGTGGCCGCGCACCACGCGCACCTATCAATGAGAACATTGACGCAACAGAAGTCCGGCTGATCGACGCCGAAGGCGAGCAGGTCGGTATTGTATCCATCGAGGATGCTCTGAAACGGGCGGAAGAAGCTTCTCTTGATCTGGTTCAGGTCACGGATTCCGATCCCGTTGTCTGTAAGATAATGGACTACGGCAAGAAGATCTTCGAAGAGAAAAAGGCCAAGGCGGCTGCCAAGAAAAAGCAGAAGCAGACGCAGGTCAAAGAGCTTAAGTTCCGTCCAGGAACTGAAGAAGGGGATTATCAGGTCAAACTACGCAACCTGATACGTTTCCTTGAGAACGGGGACCGCGGCAAAATCACTATTCGCTTCCGTGGGCGTGAGATGGCACACCAGGAAATTGGTATGAAACTCATGTCCCGCATCGAGACGGATATTGAAGAGCTGGCTACGGTAGAGATGCGGCCGAAAATGGAAGGCCGGCAGATGACCATGGTTGTGGCGCCCCGTAAGAAGAAGTGATTCCGGAACAGTGACTCATCCCCCGCAGTCGCGGGGGATTTGTCGTTTCAGAAGCACATGCGTTGTTTTCAAAATAGAATGCGGAGTTTTAAAAAATGTCCAAGATGAAAACCAAAAGCGGGGCCGCCAAGCGGTTTAAGAAAACCGCCAAAGGCTTCAAGCATAAGCAGTCCTTCACCAGTCATATTCTGACCAAGAAGAGCCCCAAGCGTAAGCGTCAGCTCCGTGGTACCAAGCTGATTGCCAAGGCCGATGTGGCTTCCATCAAGCGTATGATCGGGCAGTAATCGCCCACTGGTTTAACAGAAGGATATAGAATATGCCTCGCGTAAAACGTGGTGTGGTTGCACGCCGTCGTCACAAGAAGATTCTGAATCAGGCCAAAGGTTACTACGGTGCTCGTAGCCGTGTGTTCCGTGTTGCCAAGCAGGCGGTTATCAAAGCGGGTCAGTACGCTTACCGTGACCGTCGCAACCGCAAGCGTCAGTTCCGTGCACTGTGGATTGCCCGTATCAATGCTGGCGCCCGTGCCAATGGTCTGTCTTACAGCCGTCTGATCGCTGGTCTGAAGAAGGCTAACGTTGAAATCGATCGTAAGGTTCTGGCCGATCTGGCCATGAACGAACAGCAGGCATTTGCTGCTGTTGTTGAGAAGGCCAAAGCGTCTTTGTGATCGCTTAGCTCTTTCAGCGATTGCTGATCGATAGGGTGCTGGTTCAAGGCGCCCGATGATAGGGGAAGGGCGCGCTCTTCCCCTATTTTTGTTATAGGGCTTCTGAATGAATCCTCGATGCCCGGTTCGCCAGCGAACACAGCAGGATGTATTCAGAAGCCTTTCAAGCAATTCCATATCTGGTTTGGAGCAGGGTCAATGGAAAACCTGGAGCAACTTGTTCAGGACGGGCTGGCCGCGGTCGATAAAGCCGCTGGTCTGCAGGAACTGGATCAGGTCCGCGTCGATTACCTGGGTAAAAAAGGTGTGCTTACCCAGCAACTGAAGTCCCTCGGCAAGTTGTCTGCCGAGGAGCGCCCGGCGGCCGGACAGAAGATCAACGAAGCCAAGGTTCAGGTTCAGCAGGCAATCAATGCCCGTCGGGACGCTCTTGAGCAGGCGGCCATGGATGCGAAACTGGCCAGTGAATCCATTGATGTGACCCTGCCGGGCCGTGGTCAGGACCTGGGTGGGTTGCACCCGGTCACCCGCACCCTGCAGCGCATTGAGCAGTTCTTCGCCAGGGCAGGCTACAGCGTCGAGCAGGGGCCGGAAATCGAAGATGATTATCACAACTTCGAGGCGCTCAATATTCCGGGCCACCATCCGGCCCGCGCCATGCATGACACCTTCTACTTCAATCCCGGAACCCTGCTGCGTACCCATACGTCGCCGGTTCAGATCCGTACCATGGAGGCTTCCAAGCCGCCGTTCCGGATGATCTGCCCGGGCCGGGTGTATCGCTGCGATTCTGATATGACCCACACGCCGATGTTCCATCAGGTTGAGGGCTTGCTGGTTGAAAAGAATGTCAGCTTTGCTGACCTCAAGAGCACCGTTGAGGAGTTCCTCCGGGTGTTCTTCGAGCGTGATCTTGCGGTGCGTTTCCGCCCGTCCTACTTCCCGTTCACTGAACCTTCGGCTGAGGTGGACATTGAATGGGGTCGGGAAGAGGATGGCAGCATCAAGTGGCTGGAGGTCATGGGCTGCGGCATGGTCCATCCCAAGGTATTTGAACACTGCGGCATTGATCCCGAAGAGTATCGGGGCTTTGCGTTTGGTCTGGGCGTAGAGCGTCTGGCCATGCTGCGTTACGGTGTGAACGATCTGCGGATGTTCTTCGAGAACGATCTGCGTTTCCTGCGTCAATTCCGTTAACAGCGAACACCATCGAATCGAGTCAATACCGCAAACCGGCATCAGAACAAGGCATACAACATGAAATTCAGTGAACAGTGGCTACGGGAATGGGTCAATCCTGCAATCGATACACAGGCACTGGTGGACCAGATCACCATGGCGGGTCTGGAAGTCGATGGCTTTGAGCCGGTGGCTGGGCGTTTTACCGGCGTTATCGTCGGCGAGGTGGTGGCCGTAGTTCCCCATCCGGATGCCGATAAGCTGCGGGTGTGCCAGGTTGCCGGTGGCGAAGAAGTCGTGCAGGTCGTGTGTGGCGCACCCAATGTGCGTGAAGGTCTCAAGGTGCCATTTGCGGTCGTGGGTGCGGTGTTGCCTGGTGACTTCAAGATCAAGAAAGCGAAACTCCGCGGCCAGCCTTCGTTTGGCATGTTGTGTTCCGAATCGGAGCTGGGCCTGTCTGATAGCCATGAGGGGCTGATGGAGCTCGCGGCAGATGCACCTACCGGCGAAAGTCTGCGGGATTACCTGAAGCTGGATGACGTTTCCATCGACGTAGACCTGACCCCGAACCGTTCCGACTGTCTGTCCATTCGTGGTATTGCCCGGGAAGTGGGGGTTCTGAACAGTCAGCCGGTTGAAGGTCCGGAAATCGAGCCAGTGGCTGCGACAACCAGTGAGCGCGTCGAGGTTGAGGTGCGCGCTCCGGAAGGCTGTCCGCGTTACCTGGCGCGGGTGCTGAGCAACGTCGATCTGAGTGTGGGTACGCCGTTGTGGATGCAGGAGAAGCTGCGCCGCAGTGGCATCCGTTCCATTGACCCAGCGGTGGACGTGACCAACTACGTCATGCTCGAGCAGGGCCAGCCGATGCACGCGTTTGATCGCGAGGAGATCAAGGGTGGCATTGTGGTACGGATGGCGGAGGCCGGTGAAAAACTGGTACTTCTGGATGGCCAGGAAGTGACTCTGGATGAGGGCACGCTGGTGATTGCCGATCACGAGAAGGCGATCGCCATGGCGGGCATCATGGGCGGTGAGCACTCTGGCGTCAGCGAGAACACCCGTAGCCTGATCCTCGAAGCGGCTTATTTCGATGCCATTACCCTGGCGGGTAAAGCTCGTGCTTTCGGTCTGCACACCGACGCCTCTCACCGCTTTGAGCGGGGCGTTGACTATAACCTGGCACGGGATGCCATGGAGCGGGCAACGGCGCTGTTGATGGATATCGTGGGTGGCGAGCCCGGCGAAATTATTGAGGTTGTCAACGAGGCCGAAATGCCGGACGAGTTGCTGATTGATCTGCGTGAGCAGCGTCTGGCCGATGTGTTGGGGCTGCAGATTGATCGCACAACTGTTGAGGAGATTCTCTCGCGACTGGGTTTGCACATCGACAAGCTTCTAAAGAATGGCTGGCAGGTGCGTGTGCCCAGCTTCCGACCGGATCTGGCCATTGAGGAAGACCTGATCGAGGAAGTGGGTCGTATTTTTGGCTATAACAATCTGCCAGTCACTGAGCCGATGGGCTCCCTGGGGCTGACGGCGACGCCCGAGGCGACCCGTCCGCTGTCGGCGGTACAGAGTTTCTTTGTATCCCGCGGCTACCAGGAAGCGATTACCTACAGCTTCGTTGACCCGAAGGTACAGGCCCTGGTCTCTCCCGATGAAGAGGGCATCGAGCTGGCTAACCCGATTTCAGCGGACCTGTCAGTCATGCGCACCACCCTGTGGAGCGGCTTGTTGAAGACGGTGGCTTACAACCAGAATCGCCAGCAACCGCGAGTCCGTCTGTTTGAGACTGGCCTGCGTTTCGTGCGTCGGGACGGTGAGATTGAGCAGCGTCCGATGCTAAGCGGCGTAGTTGCCGGGCCCCAGGTGCCGGAAAACTGGCTGAACGGTCGCCGCGAAGCCGACTTCTTCGACGTTAAGGGCGAGCTTGAGGCGCTGTTCCAGATGCTTGGTGTTAATGTTGAGTTCCGTCGTGGCAGTCATCCGGCGCTGCACCCGGGGCAGACGGCCGAGCTGGTGCTGGATGGCCAGTCAGTCGGCTGGCTTGGGGCATTGCACCCGCAAGTGCAGAAAAAACTGGAACTTAATGGCACGATTCTGATGTTTGAGCTATTCTTGAATCCAGTCGTTACCGGTTATGTGCCTAATTTCAAAGTAATTTCAAAATTCCCTGAAGTTCGCCGGGATTTGGCTATTATTATCGGCAATGAGACGGCTTTTGCGGATGTAGAACGTGTCGTCAGGAATACGGCGGGAGAGAATCTCACGTCGGTGCGTGCGTTTGATGTTTATGAGGGCGAAAGCCTGGGTGAGGGCAACCGTAGCCTGGCTTTGAGCCTGTTCTGGCAGCATCCGGAACGAACACTCAACGAAGATGAAGTGCACGGACTCTTCGACGGCGTGATTGGCGCACTGAAGGAAGAGTTGGGGGCGACACTGAGGAGCTGATTGAATGGCAGCGTTGACGAAAGCGGAAATGGCAGAGCGCCTGTATGAGGAATTAGGTCTCAACAAGCGTGAAGCCAAGGAAATGGTAGAAGCTTTTTTCGATGAGATCAGGGGCGCACTCAGCCACAACGAACAGGTCAAATTGTCGGGATTCGGCAACTTTGACCTGCGCGACAAAAAGCAGCGGCCGGGACGAAACCCCAAGACCGGTGAAGAAATCCCGATCAGCGCACGTCGTGTTGTGACGTTCCGCCCGGGCCAGAAACTGAAGCAGAAAGTAGAAGCGTATGCTGGAACCCAGTCATAACAACGAACTTCCCGTCATCCCGGGCAAGCGCTATTTCACCATAGGTGAAGTGGCCGAGCTGTGTGCGGTAAAAGCGCACGTGTTACGGTACTGGGAGCAGGAGTTTCCGCAGCTGTCGCCGGTCAAACGTCGTGGTAATCGCCGTTACTACCAGCGTTCCGACGTGATTACCATTCGTCAGATTCGAAGCTTGCTGTACGATCAGGGCTACACCATCGGTGGCGCCAAGCAGAAGCTCAGCAGTCATGAAGTGAAAGACGATACCTCCCAGTACAAGCAGCTGATCCGTCAGATGATCACCGAGCTGGAAGAAGTCCTGGAGGTTCTGGGTGCCCCCATCAAATGATGGCAGTGCTGAAATAAAAAGCCGAAGCTCATGACTTCGGCTTTTTTGTGCCTGGCACGCCCGTCCTGAACAAGCATTATCCCTTCCAACTACCTACTGCTTCCGGTGAGGTTCCATGCATGCCAACCAGTAATTCGAATCATCAATCAAGACATCGCCGTGTGTACGCGGCGCTCTTTTCGGCGTTGAGCCTGTTGCTACTGGCAGGGGCTTCTATGGCCCATGCTGCCGGGGCTGGCGGCTTGAACATGACCAGCCATCCCATTGGTTACCTGGCCGTCGCGATTTTTGTTCTGGCCTATGCCTTTGTGATGCTCGAAGAAAAGCTGCATATGCGTAAGTCCAAGCCGGTTCTGTTGGCCGCAGGCATCATCTGGTTTCTGGTAGCTGGCCTGGCTGCGGCCAATGGTGACAGTGAAAGTGCGAACGAGGCGCTTGGGCACAACCTGCTGGAGTATTCCGAGCTGTTGTTGTTCCTGCTGGTCGCCATGACCTACATCAACGCGATGGAAGAGCGACAGTTATTCGATGCGTTGCGGGCCTGGCTGGTGAACAAGGGGTTCAGCTACGCGGGTCTGTTCTGGATTACCGGGATCCTGGCGTTCCTGATATCGCCGGTGGCCGACAACCTGACGACCGCCTTGCTGATGTGTGCTGTGGTCATGAAGGTCGGCGAGAACAGTCCCCGTTTTATCGGGATGGCCTGTATCAATATCGTGGTGGCCGCGAATGCTGGTGGTGCTTTCTCGCCGTTTGGCGATATAACCACACTGATGGTCTGGCAGAAGGGGGTCGTTGACTTTACCGAGTTCTTTGCACTGTTCGTGCCTTCGTTGGTGAACTTCCTGGTTCCAGCAGCCATTATGCACTTCTTTATTCCCAATGAGCCGCCCGAAAAGGCAACGGAAAAGGTCATCATGAAGCGGGGCGCTCGCCGCACGGTGGTGCTGTTCCTGCTGACGATTACTACGGCGGTACTGGGACACAACTTCCTGCACCTGCCAGCGGTTGTCGGGATGATGATGGGGCTGGGTTACCTGCAGGTCTTTGGGTACTACCTGCGCATCAGTTTCGAGCGTAATGTCGCTAAGGAACGAGCGTGGGCTGCTAAGGAGCAGAATGAGCGTCTGCTGGCCCGCCTGGATAATGCCATTCCCTTCGACATCTTCAGCCCCATTGCCCGGGCGGAGTGGGATACGTTGCTGTTCTTCTATGGTGTCGTGCTGTGTGTGGGCGGCCTGGGCTACATCGGCTATCTCAGTGAGGTCTCCACCTTGTTGTACACCAACTGGAACCAGACCGCGGCTAACGTGGCGGTTGGGGTTTTGTCCGCCATTGTTGATAACATTCCAGTGATGTTTGCAGTGCTCTCCATGGAGCCGGAGATGTCTCATGGGCAATGGCTGCTGGTGACGCTAACCGCGGGTGTAGGTGGTTCCATGCTGTCCATCGGCTCTGCCGCAGGGGTGGCGCTGATGGGGCAGGCCCGAGGGTATTACACCATGATGACGCACCTGCGTTGGACGCCGGTGATTGTGCTTGGCTATGGGGCCTCAATACTGACCCACCTATGGCTGAATGCAGAGCTATTCTGAACGGGCTCTGACTGCGACGCTTTCTCTTGAGGTGTTGGGCGGCCATATTGGCATGGTCCGCCCGGCATGAGGGCAGGGTGATTCGCCCTGAAATGTTTGCTGTGTTGTCTAAAATTCTTGCGATGGCTTCAATTGCTGCTAAGATGATAATGATTATCATTAAGGATAGTGAGGTCGCCTATGCGGTTTTTGTGTCATGCCCACCTGAACGAGCTTTCGGCCCTGGGCCAAAGCGAAAAAATGGATCTCTGGTTTAACTGGATGGCGGAGGCTGGTAATCATTCCGATCGTCAGAATTGGCCGCAGGTTGTCAGCTATGCCGGCTGTGCTTTCGATCTCGCTTCAACTTCCCTCCGTGAGCCTCGGCCTGGCATGGTCGTTGAGATGGTGCTGGCGGCAATCTGTCTTGCCGAAGTGCTCCAGAAGCTGGCTCATCCTGAGTTGGCGGACGCCGTTATCGAGCTGGCATTGCAGCGCTTGAACGACGATGCTCCCAGGGAATTTGCCGCAACATTAAGGGATCAGGCGAAACGCCTGCGCTTTTTCAGCGACTATATGAGCTGGCCGGCATTGGCGGGCTCAAGCGCTCATCAGAGAAAAGCCAACGTGATTCATTGAGGTGCGGCGATGAGACAGCAAAGAACTGGTCCGGCCAGGGAATTTGCCGGAGCCGAAAGCGTTACCGTAACGCTCAGCAGTGAATGTCTGTGGCGTCTGCTTTGTGAGCAGGAGCTGCATGTGGATGAGTTTTCGTGCGGTGATGTCCGCTCAAGAGAAAGCGTTCGTTTGATGCTTCTGAAGATCGTCAGTTTGCGGTGACTGAGGGGGAGAAAAAAGAAAGCCCGAACCTTTCGGTATCGGGCTTTCTTTTGGGATATGGTCGGGACGGCAGGATTTGAACCTGCGACCACCTGCACCCCATAAAGATTGATTGTCATCCAGCCCAATCTAATCCAAACCAAGTAAAATCATCTACCCATTGATACCAAAGACTTTTCTGTTTTGCGCTTTCCAAGGAAATCCAATAGCATCCAGTTTAAGCGAACGAGAAACGGTGACCAAACGGTGACGAGAATTCAGGTTAATACGGATTGGGTGCGATGGGGACCATTACAGACAAGCAGATGAACTCAAAGCCAGATAAATCAGTTTGGCTAACGGAGGACGCTCCGAGAGGGTGCGGGCGTTTTATGGCTCGAATCCTGAAAAGCGGCGACCGGCTGTTCTATTTTCGTTACACCAATTCTGACGGCGACCGAATCTTTCTTCCGATTGGAAACTATGATCAGTCTGGCAAGGACGGTTTGACCCTGCGTGAGGCCAGAACAAAAGCCGGAGAGCTATCCCGTCTTTACCAGAGCGGTGTTCGAGATTTAAAAGAGCACCTGGATGCAGAGGAGGTCGCTCGCAAAGCTGCCCATGAGGCTGAGATGGCGCGGATGGAGGCCGAGCGGGAAGCTGCTGAGGCTGAGATAGCTCGTCAGGCGGCCCGTAAGACAGTATCAGAGCTCTTTGAGCACTGGGCTGACATTGACCTAAAGAACCGAAAGGACGGCGGCGCTGAGGTTCGTAGGATCTTTGAAAAAGATGTCCTCCCCAAGATTGGTGAGCTTGCCGTTGAAGATGTGAAGAAGGGGAACGTAATTGAGATTGTGGATTCCCAACTCAATCGGGGGGTAACCCGGCTGGCCAAGTTAACCCTGAGCCTGATTCGTCAGATGTTTCGGTTTGCTGTTGATCGGGATCTCATTGAACATGACCCTACAGCCAGTATCAGGAAATCCAAGATTGGCGGTAAAGAGGTCGAGCGAGACCGGGTCTTGAGTCGCGAGGAGATCAAGGCCCTTGCCACGCAAGTTCCTGCGGCTCAGATGTTGCCTTCAACCTCAAGTGCCATCTGGATCATGTTGGCTACATGCTGTCGTATTGGTGAGCTCGTTAAGGCAAGGTGGCTCGATATTGATTTTGTTCGTGCCCTTTGGACAATCCCTGCTGAAAACAGTAAAAACGGGAAACCGCATGAAGTTGCATTGTCTGAATTTGCGCTTGGATGGTTCCATGACCTGAAGTCCTACACTGGCGACTCAGAGTGGTGTTATCCAAACTCGAAGTTAACCGGTCCGGTGTGCCCGCGCACGATCACTAAGCAAATCGGCGACAGACAGTTGCCAGAGGGACGTGAACCGCATAAGGGTAGGAGTTCGCGTGGACAGACATTGATTGTACCAGGTGGTAAGTGGACGCCCCATGACCTTCGCCGGACAGGAGCCACTTTGATGACAGCATTGGGAATCATGCCAGAGGTAGCAGAGCGTTGCCTGAATCACACAGAAGAGAACAAAGTGAAGCGGGTCTATCAACGGCACAGCTATGGTCCCGAAAAGAAAGAAGCATGGGATACGCTTGGCTCTCACCTTGCTAAGCTTCACAAGGCTGGTTCGACAATGGGCTCTCAGGAGGTTGAAAGTGACGCGTAAGGTTAGTGCAGTTTTGATGACGTCTCTAGCGGATCTTGAGCGGGATGGTGGTATCGACGTTCAAGAGTTGTTGAGGTCCCAAAAGAAAGAGGAAAGAAATATTTGGTGTCGTATTCCTAATCAGCTACAAGCCTATGGGTTCTACCCCGTTACTGCGGACACTTCTGAAAAGAGGCACAATGTGCCAAAGGAGTGTTCATGTCCAGACGCAGAAAATATAGCCCAGAGTTCAAACGCGAAGCCATTGCTTTGACCCGCCAACCCGGTGTGAGTTGTCGACAAATAGCTTTGGAGATCGGCATCAATCCCAACCTACTGACCCGTTGGCGCAGAGAAGCGGATGAGGAGACGGACAAGGCCTTCAAAGGCTCTGGCTCTCCCAGAGACGAGGAGGTTGCCCGTCTCAAGCGAGAACTGGCCCGTGTGAAGAAGGAGCGTGATTTTTTGCGCGAAGCGGCAGTGT
>NZ_FNNE01000004.1 GCF_900106945.1 Marinobacter mobilis | reverse complement strand
CCGGACCACCGAGAAATACCGGCAGGTCCAGTTCCTTGCCATCCATCCCCAGCTGCTCAAGGATCTCCCCAAGCCCGATATCCAACGGCCGGTTCAGCACCAGCCCCAACGCACCTTCCGAGGAGTGCTCGCACAGATAGATCACGGACCCGTGGAACCGCGGATCGGCCAGGTACGGGGAAGCGATCAGGAAATGATCGCGCAGGTTGTCGGCAGAGCGGTTGGCAGTCATCCGGATGTCAGACCTTTGGGCTGGAAGGACCAGGTACGGATAATCTCGATTTCATCGGTCTGCTCCTGCATCCTTTCGGTAAATGCCTGGAACGGTGCGGCCATGCGTACAATTTGGATGGCGGCATCATCCAGCACCGAATAACCCGACGACTCCAGAATCTCCACTCTCTTTATGGTGCCATCCTTGCGCAACAAGACCAACATCCGTAACTGGCCATAGATGCTGTTCTGACGCGCTTCCTGAGGATAGTTCATATTGCCGACCCGATTGATCTTGTCGACCCAGTTCTGAACATACCAGGCATTATCGGAACTCAGCGTGGATGCGGCGGTCACCCGCAACACCCGTGGCCGGCGGGCATAGGCCTGCTGCTGGGCAGAAAAGCGCGCCTCCAGGCTGGCGATTTCCAGACTTCGCTCCATCAGGCTCCGGCGTTCCTGCACCGGCAACGGTTCGTCAAACGTCTCCGCCATGTCCGGATCGGCCGCCGGTCGGCTGCGGCCTTCCGTACGGACCAGCTGACGCTCGCTACGCTGAGCCGGGGCCACCCGCGATGGCGGCTCCGGCTGCACCGGCTGATCACCCACCTCATTCACCGGCGTCGGTTGCGGACTGGTCAGCTCACGAGCCTCGGCCTCGGTGCCACTGCCCTGCTGACTGGTCTGCGCGAGAAAGTCGGCGTCATCCGGCGCTTCCTGGTCATCAAACTGCGCCAGTGTGATTTCCATGGTTTGCGCCGATGTCCGGGGCGTTTCCGGTGCAAAAGTGATTCCCAGCACCAGTGCGGCATGCACCGCCAACGCCAGAAACAGCATAAATGAAAAGCGATCAAAGTCGCTGACCTGGGCTGTCATGCCTGCCAACTGTCCTGAAATCCGTTTGAACCCATTGTGTTTCCGACCCCGCTCAGCCCAGCCGCCGCTCGATGGCATCCATCAACTGGCCGGCAATGTCGATACCAAAGGCCGCATCCAGTTCACGGATACAGGTGGGGCTGGTGACATTGATCTCTGTGAGGTAGTCGCCAATCACATCCAGACCAACGAAAATCAGGCCTTTCTCCCTGATCACCGGCGCCACCCGGGCACAGATCTCACGGTCACGAGCGGTCAGTTCGCGGCCCTCGCCACGACCACCCGCGGCAAGATTGCCCCGGTTCTCACCGTGGGAGGGAATACGCGCCAACGCGTAGGGCACCGGCTCACCATCAATCAGCAGGATGCGCTTGTCACCATCGCTGATCTCAGGAATGAATTTCTGCGCCATGGCCTGGTGCTCACCATGATTGGTCAGGGTTTCGATGATAACCCCCAGGTTGGCGTCCTGCTCCCGAACCCGGAAAATGGATCGCCCCCCCATTCCATCGACCGGTTTCATGATCACATCACCGTGCTCGGCGTGGAAATCCCGCAGGCGCTGAGCCGAACGGGTCACGATCAGTGGCGGTGTGCAGTCCTCGAACTGGGTGGCAAACAGCTTCTCATTACAGTCCCGCAGCGCCGCCGGCGGGTTCACCACCAGCGCGCCCTGCTGCTCGGCGGCCCCGAGGATGTAGGTGGCCATCAGAAACTCCCGGTCCACCGGAGGATCCTTGCGCATCAGGATGACATCCAGGTCGCCCAGCGCACGATCCTGGCTGGCACCGAAGCTGAACCAGCTCTCCGGATCATGGTGCACCGTGAGATCGCGGGTATGGGCCCGGGCCTGGCCACCCGCCATATACAGATCCTTCTGCTCCATGTATTCCAGCTGCCAGCCCCGCTGCTGGGCAGCCCAAAGCATCGCCAGTGAACTGTCTTTCTTGTACTGGATCGCCTCAATGGGATCCATCACGATTCCGAGTCGAACGGTCATATAACCTCTTACATACAAATGTTCCAAAACAGGAACCGGTCAGCAGAGCGTAAACCGGGATTGCTGCTATGCTGAGAAATCAGGTGACCCTGATACTGCCGCAACGGATCTCCGGCTGTCGGCTCAGGCGGAGTATTTCCTGGCCAGGATTCAGGCGTTTCCTAGATGGTAGTGTACCCGTGAATTGAATGCACCCGGTCAATACGTTTGGCTATGGCGTGAACCCGGGCGCAGGAGTACATTTAGTCACAAACTTATGCTTTTTCTCCGGCCATCGATACTCTATAAATAAGCGTGGTTTATAGAACACCCTTAAATAGTGTGTTAAAACCCGGTCCCAAAATAATGACTTTCTAGAGCGCAAGGCAGTTGGACAATGGATGACAACTTCGAAAATCTGAAGATCATGGTAATTGACGACAGCAAGACCATCCGTCGCACCGCCGAAACCCTTCTCAAAAAGGTCGGCTGTGAGGTTATCACTGCGACTGACGGCTTTGACGCTCTCGCCAAGATCGCCGATTCCCAGCCCAACATCATTTTCGTTGATATCATGATGCCCCGGCTCGATGGCTATCAGACCTGCGCCCTGATCAAGAACAATTCCGCCTTCAAGAAAACCCCTGTGATCATGCTGTCCAGCAAGGACGGTTTGTTTGACAAGGCGAAAGGCCGGATTGTTGGTTCAGACCAGTACCTGACCAAGCCGTTCAGCAAAGACGAACTGCTTAACACCATTCGTCAGTATGTCCCGCAAGCGGAACAATAAGCCGACTGACGCAAGAAACACTTTGAGGAAAACATGGCCCGCATTCTGATCGTTGACGACTCCCCCACCGAGGTTAAGAAAATCTCAAGCATCCTTGAGAAACATAGCCACGAAGTGATGACCGCAGATAACGGCGCGGATGGCGTCGCCAAAGCCCGTTCTGAAACTCCGGACCTGGTGTTGATGGATGTAGTCATGCCCGGCCTCAACGGTTTCCAGGCAACCCGCCAGCTGACCCGCGCACCGGAAACCGCGTCCATTCCGGTCGTCATCGTCACCACCAAGGACCAGGAAACCGACCGTGTCTGGGGAACTCGCCAGGGCGCCAAGGGCTACCTCGTCAAGCCGGTAAATGAAGACGACTTGATCAAGACGATCAACAGTCTCATCGCCTGATTCCCCAAAAAAACGGAGTAAGCATGTCCGCCCAGGCCGCCCCCTTTGCCGTTCTGACGGATATCGCCCAGCGCAGCCGCTCCATGGCGGCGGGCCTGCCAGAGCAACAGGAAGCCATCGAGTTATGGAATGGCATCGGTTTCGTTCTGGCCGGAAAGCGCTATGTCGCCCCAATGGGTGAGGTTGTCGAACTTCTCCACGTCCCCCGTTATACCCATATTCCGGGGGTTCGTTCCTTCATGCTGGGTGCAGCCAATGTCCGTGGCCGTCTGCTGCCACTGGTTGATCTGGCCCATTTCTTTGACCTGCCCCGCAGTTCCCGCAGCATGCGGGAACGTCGGGTGCTGGTGATCGAACAGGACGACGTTTTCAGCGGCCTGGTCGTCGACGGCGTGCTGGGTATGCAGTATTTCTCCAGCGACAGCTTCCGCGATCGGGACGACGACGTCCCCCCCGTCGTTCAGCCCTTTGTCCATGGCGGCTATGAACGAAACGAAGAAATCTGGAACGTGTTCTCGACCGTCTCGCTGGTGGAAGACGAACGCTTTCTTGACGTTGCCCAGTGGTGATGGCGATGGCAGGAACATCACCCTTCAAGCTTGCAAAACCCAGAACCCAAACTTGCCAAACGAAAGGCCGGGAGCCAGAAAATGAAGAATAGAGCCGGAAGTATCGGCATGGGACAGGGAGGCAACAAAACTGTTGCTGGCCTGATCACAGCGCTGATCGCATTGACCGTCCTGCTCGTTGTGGTCCTGTTCATTATCAACAGGGACAGCCAACACGATCAGGAATACATCACTTATGCCTCCGAGCTGAGGGTACTTTCCCAGGAGATCGCCAAGAACGCCACCGAGGCGGCTGGCGGTACCGAGGAAGCCTTCGATCAGTTGCGGCGCTCCCGTGACGAGTTCGCCCAGCTCTGGGGCTATATGGTCAACGGTAATGCCGATACCGGCCTGCCTGAAAGCGAGATGGCAGCGGAGAGTGGCGTTCAGCTGAAGTGGGACGCGGTACGATCCAACGCCGACAGCATCCTCTCCACCCAGGAGGCGGTACTGGGTCTGCACCAGGTCGCACAGACCCTGAACGAAACCATCCCGCAGCTGCAGGTGGAATACGACGACATCGTCCAGATCCTGCTCGACAACAACGCCCCGGCCGAGCAGATCTCCCTGGCCCAGCGCCAGTCACTGCTGGCCGAACGGATTGTCCGCTCAGTCAACAACGTATTGTCCGGTGACGAAGATGCGGTTATCGCCGCTGACCGTTTCGGTCGTGATGCCAGCCTGTTTGGACGGGTTCTGCAGGGTCAGGTTGAAGGCAACCCGGCCATGGGCATCTCACGGGTTAACGATGAAGATGCGATCTACGGCCTTGAAGCCGTAGACGAGCTGTTCGAGTTTGTATCCCAGAACGTAGACGCCATCCTTGATGCTTCTCCCGACCTCTTCAAGGTGCGTACTGCCGCCAGCGACATTTTCCAGAACTCACAGGCCCTGTTGGACGATATTTCCCTGCTGGCTGATGCCCTGCGTGACCAGTCCAGCTCTCGCTTGATCAGCCCAACCCTGGCCTTCGCCATTCTGGCCGCCATGGTCGGTATCGTGGTACTGATCGGTGTCACCATCTACCGTGAAGCCCAGGAACGCCTGAGCACCACCCAGGAACAGAACGAACAGAACCAGAACGCGATCCTGCGACTGCTGGACGAACTCGCCGACCTCGCGGACGGTGACCTGACCACCGAGGCAACGGTAACCGAGGACTTCACCGGTGCTATCGCCGACTCCATCAACTACGCGATCGACCAGATGCGTGGACTGGTACAGGCAATCCGGGGCACTGCAGTACGGGTATCCTCAGCGGCCCAGGAAACCCAGGCGACGGCGATGCACCTCGCCGACGCGTCTGAGCATCAGGCCCAGGAAATCGCCGGAGCCTCCGCGGCGGTGAACGAGATGGCGGTGTCCATCGACCAGGTCTCCTCCAACGCCGCCGAATCCTCTGCGGTTGCGGAGCGCTCGGTTGCGATCGCCAAGAAAGGCGCGGAAGTGGTACAGAACACCATCCGCGGCATGGATAACATCCGTGAGCAGATCCAGGAAACCTCCAAGCGGATCAAGCGACTGGGTGAGTCTTCCCAGGAAATCGGTGACATCGTATCGTTGATCAACGACATCGCCGACCAGACCAACATCCTGTCCCTGAACGCAGCGATCCAGGCCTCCATGGCCGGTGACGCGGGCCGGGGCTTCGCGGTGGTTGCGGACGAAGTTCAGCGACTGGCGGAACGTTCCTCTGCAGCGACCAAGCAGATTGAAGCACTGGTTAAGACGATCCAGTCCGATACCAACGAGGCCGTTATCTCCATGGAGCACACCACCGCCGAGGTGGTCCGCGGTGCCCGACTGGCACAGGATGCGGGTATTGCTCTGGAGGAAATCGAAAACGTATCGATGAACCTCGCGGAACTGATCCAGAACATTTCCAACGCGGCGCGTCAGCAATCGTCGTCTGCCGCCCACATTTCCAACACGATGAACGTCATCCAGGAAATCACTTCGCAAACTTCCTCCGGTACCAATGCGACTGCGAAGTCCATCGGTAACCTGGCAGAGATGGCATCCGAGCTGCGGTCTTCGGTTGCCGGCTTCACCCTGCCGGAAGAAGAAGCCGCATTCAGCGAAGAAGAAGACATGGAGGACGTACCGGTGGTCAGCTAACCACCGGTGAGGCACATGACCGTTCATGGCTGAAGCACCCGACAACCTGTCATCCGCCAACGGCATCTGGTCCGTTCGTCGGCTCCCGGCGATGGATGAGGCGCAGTTCAACCAGTGGCAGACACTGCTTGAACACCGGACAGGCATTACCCTGGTGGCGGAACGCAAGTCGTTCCTGGAAACCAACCTGGGCATACGGATGCGGGAAATTGGGTGCAGCAGCTATCAGGCCTACTACGAGAAAGTGGTGTCCAGCCCGGAAGCCATTGTTGAGTGGTCGACCCTCGTGGATCGGCTCACGGTGCAGGAAACCCGGTTTTTTCGCGACCCGGATGCCTGCAAACTGGTTTCGGACTACATCCTGACCCGGCCCAGGGAGGCCTTGCGAAAACGCCCCCTGGAAGTCTGGAGTGTTGGCTGTTCCACCGGCGAGGAGCCCTACACCCTGGCCATGCTGCTTAACGAAAGCATGAGCCAGCTGGCGCTGCCGCCACTGTTCGGAATCACCGGCTCAGACATCAGTAAGCCGGCGATCGACAAGGGACAGCGAGGCCTGTTCAATGCCCGCAAGCTTGAGGCTATGGATGAACGGTTAAAGGCCCGGTATTTCCGGCCAGCGGAACGGAACTCCGTCGAAATAATTAAAAGCATTCGTGAACGGGTGTGTTTCACCAGGCTCAATGTCCTGGACCTGAAGCAGGCACCGATGCACGGAATGAACATTATCTTCTGCCAGAACCTGCTGATTTATTTCCGCCGCTGGCGGCGGCGAGAAATTGTCAAGCGACTTGCAGAGCGACTGGCGCCCGGGGGACTTCTCGTCCTTGGCCAGGGAGAGTTGACCGACTGGCAACCTCCCGGCCTGCAACGAGTTCCCTCGGAGAAGGTACTGGCGTGGATTCGACGCCAGTCTGACGAAGAATAACCGGAGTGGTTATGGGCAATCACCATGACAGCATAGCCCTGGATTGGGTTCGGGGTGAGATACAAGAAACGCTGATTCAGGGTCAACAGGCGCTGGAGGGCTTCGTGGAGAACCGCGACGATACCGCTCGCCTGCGTTTCTGCCTGAACTACCTCCATCAGGTCCACGGCACCTTACAGATGGTGGAGCTCTACGGTGCAGCGCTGCTCACCGAGGAGATGGAGAAGCTCACCCAGGCTATCCTCAACGAGACGGTCGCCAGCGTTGACGAAGCTGTGGAAGTATTGATGGAAGCAATCCTTCAGCTTCCCCAGTACCTCGAACACCTGGCCAGCAGCAAGGATGACTTCCCGCTGGTGCTGCTGCCATTGCTCAATGACCTGCGCGCCGCCCGCGGCGAATCGCTGCTGTCAGACACCTCGCTGTTCAAACCGGACCTGAGCCCCGCCCAGAAACGGGCCCCGGCCAATGCGTCACAACGGCTGCAGGACCCGAAGGTGCTGGGCCACATCCGCAAGCTGCGCCAGATGTACCAGTTCGCGCTGGCCGGTATTGTTCGCGAAGAAGACCTGCACGCCCATTTAGATTACCTGCAGAAGGTCATTCAGCGGTTGATCAAACTGTGCCTGAACAGTCCCCGGGAACAGCTGTGGATTGCCGCCGGCGCCTTTATCGAATCGATTCAGAGCGGCGACAACCCGGTCAACACGGCGGTCAAATCGATCCTCCGTACCCTCGACAGCGAACTCAAGCGCCTGATCGATGAGCACATCGACATACTCCAGCAGCCGGTTCCTCAGGCTCTGTTCAAGCACTTGCTCTACTACGTCGCACGGGCCCGGGATCTGAACACCCCCTACGCCAGCCGGTTGCGTGCTGACTATAAACTCGACGAAGCACTGCCCTCCGACGACGACGTCAGTGCCGCCCGCAGCCGTGTGGCCGGCCCCGGCCGCGAAGCGATTCATTCGGTGGTCAGTGCGCTCAACGAAGAACTCGCCAAGCTCAAGGACCAGCTCGACCTGTTCGTACGTGCCGAATACCGCAGCAATCAGGAGCTCGAAGACCTGCAACCGGGCCTGCGTCAGGTTGCCAATACCCTCGCAGTCCTCGGTCTGGGTATTCCGCGACAGGTCGTGAGCGAGCAGATCGACACTATTGCCCAGCTGGTTAACCAGACCGAGGCGGTGGACGATGGCACCCTGATGGATATTGCCGGCGCCCTGCTCTACATCGAAGCAAGCCTGGCCGGGCTCGACAGCGACCACCCCGTCGAGCCAGAAGAACCCCAGGAAGATGGCAAGCCTCGCCTTGGCATCCAGGAACTCAGCGATGCCAGCAATGCCCTGCTGCGGGAATCCCGAAACACCCTGGAGCAGGTCAAGACCGCCGTCGTCAACTTCCTTGCCTCCCAGTGGGACCAGCGTGAAATTGAACACGTACCCGGACTCCTGCACAGCATTTGCGGTGGCCTGCGACTGATCCCCCTGAACCGGGTTGCCGATATTCTGGACGCGGCCGAACGTTATATCAGTCAGGTGCTGCTGAGTGCCGAACATGCGCCGGAATGGAACCAGATGGAGCCGCTGGCCGATACCATCACCAGTATCGAATACTATCTGGAGCAGGTCGCCGACGGTGTCACCAGCGATTCCATCCTGGATGTGGCGGAACGCAGTCTTGAAGTGCTGGGTTTCCCGGCAGGCGCCGAGCCCACCTGGCAACATCCGCAAACCGCCGCGGAGGCGCCCACTGCTCCGCTCGAAAGCCCCGAGCCTGTTGCCGACACGGAAAAAGCGTCCGATGACGAACTGCTGGACGATGAAATTCTCGAGATTTTCGTCGAAGAAGCTTCCGAGGTCCTGGAAACCATCCACGAATACTTCCCTCGCCTGTATCAGGATCACGACGACCGTGAAGCGCTGACCGAAGTTCGGCGGGCGTTCCACACCCTCAAGGGCAGTGGCCGGATGGTCAATGCCAAGAGTCTGGGCGAACTGGCCTGGGCCGTTGAGAATCTGCTGAACCGGGTGATCGAGCAGACCGTCAAACCGAACGACGACCTGTTCTCGCTGGTCAGCAACGTGAATGACCGCATTCCGCAGCTGATCGAAGAATTCCGCCATGGCAAGGCTGATGGCGACGTCAGTGACCTGATCGCCCGCGCAGAAGCCCTGGCCACGACCAGCAAAGTGAGCACCTTCAACGAGCCTGAGCCTGAGCCCGAACCAGCGCCAGAAATCACCGATTCCGCTGACGCTCTCAGCCAGCCGGACACCGAAGAGCTGCCGGTTCTGGAAGTGACCGGCGAAGAGGCAAACCTCGAACCTGAGCCGCTGCCGACGGTAACCACCCGGGAAGAGCCGGAGGCCGACGACGATCTGATCGATGATGAGATCCTCGAGATTTTTGTCGAGGAAGCAGGCGAGGTGCTCGACACCATCCGCCAGTACCTGCCGATGCTGGTTCGCCAGTTCGATGACCGCAGTGCCCTGGCGGAAGTCCGCCGCGCCTTTCATACCCTCAAGGGCAGTGGCCGGATGGTCGGCGCCCTGGTGGTTGGCGAACTGTCCTGGTCGATCGAGAACATGCTCAACCGGGTGATTGATGGCTCCATCCTGATGAACGAAACCATAGGCACGCTGCTTCAGGACGTGACAGCAGTGTTGCCTGACCTTGTCAGGGACTTCGAGCAACGACAGCCAGCCTCTCTTGACCCGGCGCCCCTGGAAGCCCGGGCCAATGCCATCGCCAGTGGCGACATCCCCGACACCCGGGCGATGCCGGAACAGGAAGAACCCGAATACATCATTGATATCGACGTCGGCAGCGATCTGGATATCGATGACAGTGATGACAACGTCGATTCTGTCCTGCTGGATATTTTTGAAAGCGAGACAGAGACACACCTGCAGACCCTGCGCGCGTTCCTCGACAACGCCGGTGACAAGGCCAGCGCAGCCTACACTGACGATGTGTCACGTGCCCTGCACACGCTTAAAGGCAGTGCTCACACCGCCTCCATTGCCCCGATTGCCAACGTCATCACGCCGCTGGAGCGGTACGTCAAGGATGCCCGCGCCGCCGGACTGAAGGCGGACCGGGACGTCCTCGCCCTGATGGCCGACGCCTGCCGGTTTCTCAACCAGGGTCTGGCCCAGCTGCGTGAGGATCCACAGGCCACCCTCGCGGGGACGGAAGAGTACCTGCAACGCCTGAACGACGTCGCTGCGCGCTCCCTGGGACGTCGCGACGACGCCGAGACCAAAACAAGCGAAGCCCTACCCAACCCGCACCTGGTGCAGCTGTTCCTCAGTGAAGGGCTCGACACCCTGCTGGATGCCGACCGCATCCTCGACCAGTGGATTGAGACCCCAACAGAGAACCAGCCGCTGGACATGCTTGGCCATGAGCTTCAGCAACTGGCTTCTGGTGGAGACCAGGCCGGGCTTAACGATGTATCCGATCTCGCCCGGCTGCTGGCCGAATTGTACGCAGCAATGAAGGACGTCGCCGTTGCAGGCGACCTGCAGCTCATCGACACCCTTCGGGCAGGCCATGAACAACTGATCAATATGATGGATCAGATTGCTGCAGGTCTGGCGGCCAAACCTGACAATGCCTTGAACGAGGCACTGCAGGCGCTGCTCGAGGCGCCCCTTGCGCCCGAAGCGACCGCCGCAGAAGACGCGTTCGGTGAGACATTCGGCGGGGAACTCGAGGCCATTGACCGCGGCTTTGAGCTTGAACTTGACGAGATGGAAGCCGAACCGGCGGAACCGCCACAGCGGATGGAGGTCGACGAGGAAGACGATCAGGAACTGGCGGAGATTTTCCTGGAAGAGGCCCGCGAACTGGTCGACAACACCGCAGAAACCCTCCACCAGTGGAGTGAGAACCCAGACACCCCGGCGCTGCTGCAGTCATTACAGCGGGACTTGCACACGCTCAAGGGCGGAGCCCGACTGTCCGACATCCCCGCCATCGGAGATCTCGCTCACGAGCTTGAGACCCTGTTTGAAGGCCTGACCGACGAACGCCTGGCCGTTAACGACCGCCTTTCGGACCTGCTGTTCCGCAGCCATGACCGACTCACGAGCATGGTCGACGCACTTGAGCAGAAACAGCCTCCACGTCCAGCACCCGATTTGATCGCCGAGATTCACGCCTACATCGAGGGTGATCAGGAAGCAGTCACCGCCGCCGAGGTACCGGAAGAGGACATCGAACTTCCGACCATCACCGAGGCATTCGTTGACGAAGCCGCCGAGATAGCAGAACCGGATCTGGGCGTTGAGCCGGACGAATCCGAGGCTGACTCCGGCGCCGGCGAAATTGCCGAGGACTCGGTAGCTCAGGCACCTGACTTCGGCGAAGAAAGTTCCATGGCCGATCTGGATCCGGAACTGGCTGAGATCTTCCTCGAAGAGGCCGGGGAAATCATCGACACCACCAGCGAGCAGCTGCACCAGTGGCAAAACAACCCTGAACAGCCCGAGCTGGTTAAAGAGCTGCAGCGGGAACTGCACACCCTCAAAGGGGGTGCCCGCATGGCCGATATCAACGCCATCGCCGATATCGCCCATGAAATGGAAACCCTGTTTGAACGTATTGCCGACGGCCGTATCGCTGCCACCGATGCGCGTACTGAACTGGCGCTGCGTGCCCATGATCAGCTCGCGGCACTGGTTGAAGCGATTGCCGACAGCGGCCACTGCCCCTCGGTGCCCGGTCTGGTTCAGGAACTGCATGCGGCCTGCAGTGACGGTCAGGCGGAAACCACGGAAACCGAACCGCAAATGGCGGTCACCGAGCCCGACGTCGATGAGACCGTCGTTCCCGAGCCCGAGGCCACGATCGAAGAGGCCGCCATTCCGGAGCCCGAGGCAGACAGCCTCGACCTGAGCGAACTGGAACAGGGCATCAGCGAGATGCTGACGCCTGGTCAGGACGACATACTGACGGAGTCTGAGGAGAACGCCGACACACCAGCAAACCTGTTGGCCGAGCAGGATCCTGAGCTGGTTGGCATTTTCCTCGAAGAAGCCTATGACCTGATCAACTCCACCGGCAGTGCGCTCCATGCCTGGAGCGAAGATCCGGCCAGCCGCGACATTGCTGCGGAGCTGCAGCGGGATGTGCATACCCTCAAGGGGGGTGCCCGCATGGCCGGCGTTGCGGCCATTGGCGACCTCACGCACGTACTGGAAGACCTGTTCGAGAAAATCGCCGAAGGTCAGATAGCCGCAACGCCACAGATGGTCGAGCTGCTGTTTGCCTGCCACGACCGCCTTGCCCAGATGGTGGAACAGGTTGCGACCCAGAAACCCTGTCCCCCTGCCCATGAGCTGGAGGCAGAGGTCAAGGCCATCCTCAGCGGAACGCCCGCCGGGCCACAGGCGTCGGCCGTCGCAATCGAAGATGTCGATGTGCCCGCCATGGCAGCCGAAAGCACCGATAGCAGTGATGACCTGGTCGGCGTATTCCTCGATGAAGGCCTGGAGATCCATGCCGCCATCGACGAGTGTCTGTCGCAGTGGAAAGCCGCGCCCGACGAGCTTACTGGCATAACCCAGCTGCAACAGGAACTGCACACCCTCAAAGGTGGCGCCCGTCTCGCCGATGCCGATGTCTTTGCCGAACTGGCAGAGCACTGGGAAAGCCTGCTCGATTCTCTGGTTCGGGGCAGTGGCAACCAAACCACGGTTCTGGCCCTGAGCGAACGCGCAAACGATGCCTTGCAGAAAATGCTCAACGGCGTTGAAGAGGGCGAGAAGCCTGTCGTCGATCCGACACTGCTGGCTGACATCAAAGCCGCCGAAGCGAGCGCGGAAAGAGCTGCCAGCGAAGCCGATACGTCAGCGTCTGCCGAGCCGGTGGACCAGGAAGTGATCGAGATCTTCCTTGAGGAAGCCGCCGAGCTGGTGGATCAACTCGAACACCTGCTGGCCGACTGGCAGAAAGATCCTGGCAGTCATCATTTCAATCAGGAAGCCCAGCGTGTTCTGCATACCCTCAAGGGTGGTGCCCGCCTGGCCCAGCTGAAATCCCTGGGGGATCGCTCCCATGGTCTGGAGACCCGGCTGATCGACCTCGGTGGCAATTTGCCGAACGCCGATGCCTGGCAGGCCATTACCGCCGATTACGACGGCATCGTCGCGCAACTTGCCGAGGTCAAGGGTCAGTTCGAGACCGGCCTGACTCCGGCTCAGCCAGCCGAACCGGCAAAGCCCGAAAACACGCTGGAAACTCCGCGGCCGTCGGCACCGATCACGCCAGCACCCGCGCCGGAGCAAGCCGCACCACTCCCCGCGGCGGCCGAGCCTGCTGAAGCGCCGGTACAGCAGCCCAAACCGGCACGCCAGCCCGTCAAGAAAGCCGCGGCCAGCACCCGCACGGGTACCCAGGAATCCATCCGGGTCTCGGCGCCGCTGTTGGACGAACTCGTCAACCTGGCCGGTGAGACCAGTATTACCCGTGGCCGCCTGGAACAACAGACCAGCGACTTCAGCTATACCCTCGACGAAATGGCCGCGACCATTGAGCGACTGCGAGAGCAGTTGCGGCGCATGGACATCGAAACCGAGGCGCAGATTCTGTTCCGTACCGAGCGTGAACATGGCCCGGATTACGGGGAAGACTTCGATCCCCTGGAAATGGACCGCTATTCGTCCATTCAGCAGCTGTCCCGGGCCCTCAGCGAGTCCTCGTCTGACCTTGCCGACTTGCGGGAAACCCTGTCAGACCGGATCCGTGATACCGAAACCCTGCTGGTACAGCAGTCGCGGATCAATACCGAGCTGCAGGAAGGTCTGATGAAGACCCGCATGATCCCGTTCGCATCCATGGTGCCGCGCCTGCGGCGGATCGTGCGACAGATCAGCGGCGAGCTGGGCAAGAAGGTGGAATTCGATGTCCGTAACCCGGAAGGGGAAATGGACCGTAACATTCTCGAGCGCATGATTGCCCCGCTTGAGCACATGCTGCGTAATGCCCTTGACCATGGCATCGAAATGCCGGATGAGCGCAAGGCCGCAGGCAAGCCGGAAGCCGGGGAGATTACGCTCTCGCTGACCCGCGAAGGCGGTGATGTGGTGCTGCGGATGATCGACGATGGCAAGGGCATCCCGATCCCGGTCATCCGCGACAAGGCCATCCGTCAGGGCATGCTGCGGGAAGATGAAGACCTGACCGACCGTGAGGTGCTGCAGTTCATCCTCCAGCCAGGCTTCTCGACCGCCCAGAAGGTGACCCAGATCTCTGGCCGTGGCGTAGGTATGGACGTGGTGGCCAGCGAAATCAAACAGCTCGGTGGCGCGCTCGATATCGACTCCGCCCTCGGCCAGGGCACGACGTTCACCGTCCGCCTGCCGTTCACCGTATCCGTCAACCGTGCGTTGATGGTGACCACCGGCGAAGATTTCTACGCCATTCCGCTCAATACCATCGAGGGTATCGTTCGGGTCAGCACTTACGAACTCGAGGAATACTACAAGCCGGATGCACCGCTGTACGAGTACGCTGGCCAGCAGTACCGCCTGCAGTATCTTGGCAGCCTGTTGCACAGTGAACACCAGCCCAAACTGCAGGGTCAGGCGCTGCCGCTGCCGGTGATTCTGGTGCGCGGTGCCGAGCAGCCCATGGCCCTGCAAGTGGACAGTCTGCTGGGCAGCCGGGAAATCGTGGTGAAATCCCTCGGTCCCCAGTTCAGCTCCGTGCGCGGGGTTTCCGGAGCTACCATTCTCGGTGACGGTAATGTGGTGGTGATCCTCGATCTTCCGGCCATGATCCGTTCCGACATTCTGTCCGAGCGTCAGCGCCAGGCCAGACTGCAGGGCGCCCAGGACTCGGTACGCCGGGAAGAGCGGGCAACCATTGTCATGGTGGTGGATGACTCGGTGACGGTGCGCAAGGTCACCTCACGCCTGCTGGAACGCAACGGTATGGAAGTGGTCACCGCCAAAGATGGCCTCGATGCCGTGGCCCAGCTGCAGGATCACCGTCCGGACATCATTCTGCTGGATATCGAAATGCCGCGAATGGACGGTTTCGAAGTCGCCAGCTTTGTCCGTCACGACGAGACCCTGCGGGATACACCGATCTGTATGATCACCTCCCGGACCGGTCAGAAGCACCGCGACCGCGCCTTGTCCATTGGCGTGAACGAGTATCTTGGCAAGCCGTTCCAGGAAGCCGAGCTGCTGGCAACCATTGAACGGCTGACCGGTGACAACTGATGGCCGGAAGCGCTGGCCGGCCGGCGGTCGGCATCGTTTCTGACGATGTCCTGCAACGACACCGGCTCCAGGAGGCGGTGTCCCGCTTCGGCCTGAATGCCAGCTTCAGCGGCGACCCGGAACGCCTGGAGGGCTACCCCCAGGTACCGGAGGCGGAAATCTGGCTGGTGACCCTCGAGGATGAGGCCGACCACCCCGACCTGTTCGAATTCCTGCTCGAACACACCAACGTACCGGTGCTGTTCGGGGTCGCTCCGGCCCCCAAGCCCGGCACCACCGACTACTTCCGCTGGGAACGGCGGCTTCAGGACAAGCTGGAACAGAATCTTGGCACCCTGGAGCAGCTCGATTCTGCCGACAGCCTCGAACAACTGGCCGCCACCGAGGCATCGGAAGCCCCCGAGCTGCCCCGGTGGGTGAGCCCGGCCGCTGCCGACCAGCCGGCACAGGATATCTGGATACTGGGCGCCTCCCTGGGCGGTCCGGCTGCGGTCAAGGCCTTTCTGGATCACCTCCCTGCCGGGCTGCCGGTGGGGTTCATCTACGCCCAGCACATTGATGGCAACTTTACCGACGTGCTGACCCGGGTGCTTGGTCGCCACGCCCATTACCAGCTCAAACACGCCAGCGAAGGTATCACGGTCAACAACGGCGACGTGGTTTTGCTGCCGGTTGAGCACGAATGGTACATCGCCAGCGATGGCCGCCTTGCCCGTAAGGATACCCCGTGGCCCGGGCTGTATGGGCCCTCCATCGATCAGGTGCTGCTCAACGTCGGCGATCATTATGGTGCCCGCTGCAACGCAATCCTGTTTTCGGGCATGGGCAGTGACGGCGCCATTGCCGCCCCGCTGCTGAAAGCCCACGGCAGTCGCATCTGGGTACAGGACAGCGCCAGCTGCGCCAACAGCTCGATGCCGGATTCGATCGCCGCCACCGGTTGCACCAGTTTTATCGGAACGCCTGAGCAGCTGGCCAGAGAACTTGTCAAAACCATTGAGGAATCCTGCCTGCTCAAGCGCAAGCAGCAACGGGATTCCGCCTGAGGAACAGAACCATGAGCGAAACCAGCCAGATCCTCCCCTGCGTAATGATCCCGATGACCGGACAGCAGCTGCTGCTGCCAAACGTATCCATTGCCGAAATCATCGATTACGCCAGTGTGGAGCCACGGAGCGACGCGCCCCAGTGGTTGCTGGGGGATATTCAGTGGCGCGGACTGACCCTTCCGGTCATCTCCTACGATGCGGCCAATGGCATCAAGGCCGGTGTTCCGGCCGGCAGTCGCGGTCGGGTGGCCGTGCTCAATACCATCGGCGAGCACCACAACACGCTGCCGTTCCTGGCAATCGTCACCCAAGGTATTCCCAGCCAGGCCCGGGTAGCCAGCGAACAGGTGCAGGAGCGGGAAGGCGAGACCGGCCCGGCGGATCTCATGCTGGTCGAGGTCGATGGCGAAAGTGCCCGCATCCCCAACCTTGAATACCTGGAATCCCTTGCCCTGCAGGCTCACCGGGGCTGACAACGGGCCCGGTGACGGCGACGGAAGCGAATGTTATAATGTTGCATTATTTTCCGGATTCTCCCTGCCATGTCCGACAGCGCCCTGCCTTACCGTCCGCACAATCACTCCGTCTGCGTCCAGCAGGCGCTGGCCGATGCCCGTGACATTTGCCAGAACCAACGGGCGCGCCTGACCCCGACCCGGGAGCGGGTACTGGAGCTGATCTGGCAATCCCACAAGCCACTGGGCGCCTACGATCTGCTGGCAGCGCTGGCTGAAGACGGCCACAACGCGGCGCCCCCCACAGTCTACCGGGCCCTCGATTTCCTGCTGCAGTATGGCCTGGTTCACCGAATCGCCTCGCTCAATGCCTTTATCGGCTGCACCCACGCCGGTCACCATCACACCAGTGTGTTTCTGATCTGCCGCCAGTGCCGCAATGCCCTTGAGCTGGCGGCCCCTGCGGTGGAGCAGGCAGTACAGCAAGCGGCCGCGGCCGAAGGGTTCACGCCCCGGGAAACGACCATAGAAATCGCCGGAGAGTGCCCTACCTGCAAGGCGGCAGAACATGCCTGAACGCTTGGTTACCCTTAACAACGTGAGTGTCCGCTTCGACGGCCCACCGGTGATCGATGGCATCAACCTGACGGTCAATCGTGGCGACATTGTTACCATCATTGGCCCCAACGGCGCCGGCAAGACTACGTTGATCAAATCCGTATTGGGGCTGCAACGGGTCTCCAGTGGCAACATCTGGCTCAAGCCCGGCGTGCGGATCGGTTACGTACCTCAGCATTTGGTACTGCAGCCAACCCTGCCACTGAGCGTGCGCCGCTTCATGATGTTGACCGGAGAGGCCGGGGACCGCTGCCAGCAGGCCCTCACCCGTACCGGTGTCGGTCACCTCGTCGATGCTTCGATTCACCACCTCTCCGGTGGCGAGAAGCAACGGGTACTGATCGCCCGGGCGCTGGCCCGTAACCCGGAACTGCTGGTGCTGGATGAGCCCGCCCAGGGCGTGGATATCAATGGTCAGGCGGCCCTCTACGAGCTGATCCGCAGCCTTCGCGACGAGCTCCACTGCGGCGTCATCATGATTTCCCATGATTTGCATCTGGTCATGGCCGCCACTGATCAGGTCATCTGCCTCAACCAACATGTTTGCTGTAGCGGCCGCCCGGAAGACATCTCGGCCGACCCTGCCTTTATCGAAACCTTCGGTCAGCAGGTCGCCGAGAGTCTGGCGGTCTATCACCATCACCACAATCATCAGCACAACCTTCATGGCGACGTCGTCGCCGGCGATGCTGACCACCGCCAGCATGAGGGATGCAGTGGCCATGGCGCTCATTGATTCAATTCTCGATGATTTTTTCTGGCGCGCACTGATCGGCGGCCTTGGGGTCGCTCTGGTGGCCGGGCCGCTGGGCTGTTTCGTGGTCTGGCGGCGTATGGCCTATTTCGGGGATACCCTGGCCCACTCCGCGCTGCTCGGCATTGCCCTGGGCTTCCTGTTCCAGCTGCCCCTCAACCTCGCCATTGCCGGCACCTGTGTCAGCCTTGCCGTCGTATTGGTGATGCTGGCCCGCAGCCGCACCCTGGCCACCGATACCCTGCTCGGTATTCTTGCCCACAGCGCCCTCGCCATCGGTCTGGTCACCCTGAGCTTCATGCCTGAGGTCCGCATCGACCTCAGTGGCTACCTCTTCGGCGACCTGCTGGCGATCAGCCGTGATGATCTGGCCTGGATCTATGGCGGCGCGGCAGTCATCCTGGTGCTGTTACAGCGGCTCTGGCGCGGCCTGCTGATGGCCACGATCCACGAGGAGCTGGCACGGGTGGAAGGATTCCCGGTCGAACGGCTACGCCTGGTACTGATGCTGATGTTCTCCCTGGTCATCGCCGTGGCCATGAAAATCGTCGGCGTGCTGCTGATCACCGCACTGCTGATCATTCCCGCCGCCACGGCCAGAAGGCTGGCCACCACCCCGGAACGGATGGTGCTGCTGGCCATGGGCATTGGCATGGTCGCGATATCCGGCGGTCTTGGCCTGTCCTGGTTTGCTGACAGCCCCGCCGGGCCATCGGTGGTCGTAGCCGCCTTCACCATGTTCCTGCTGACCTACAGTCTGGTCCGGCAACCCCGCAGCTGAAGCGGCCGCGGCGATCCACCTTCCCTGATTCGCCGACGTGGACTAAAGTGAAGCTGAGGCCGGACAGGCCTTCGCTTCCAGCCAGCCGGAGATCACCATGCCCCGCGCGCTCCAACAAGGATCCCGTTCCCTGCGTCGCCTGCTCCTCCTCCCGGGCTTGCCACTGCTGGTGTTGGTGGTCATCGTGATCGCTACAGCGTGGCTGGCCCAGACCGCCAGTACCGAGGGCCGTAGTCTGACCACCCAGCTGCTGACCACCCGCCAGCTGGGCCATGCAGCCCGTTTCGAAGCCCACTTCTCGCTGCTCGTTGAAAGCGCCAGGCGCATGGCCGCCAGCCGTATCGACACCCCCATGCAGTTTCGCCAACAGGCCAACGCCTTTCTCAGCCAGCACCCGGATCTGTTGGGGGTCGAGCTGATTCGCCGGGTTCCCGGATCCCAACGTCTTCAGGTCGAACAGCGGATCTCCGAGGAACTCGGCCAGCCGATGCAGTTCCGCCAATGGCAACAACTGATGACAGGCAGCCCCATCGAAGCCAGGGACGACTATCTGGTGGTCCGCTGGAGCACGGCCCGCAGCGATATGGAAGACAGCGGCAGTGGTATTGGCCCGGGCTTACTGGCCACCTCGGTACCGCAGTGGCCTCGCGAACTGGAGAACGCGTTGGTCCAGCAAATGGTGACCACAACGCCGCTGTCCACCGTGGAGAGCGGTGGGGTCAACGGCCACAGCCTGCGCATCTTCGTGCCCATCAACCGTGAAGACGTCGTCAGCATTGCCATGGCCCCATCACACTGGCTGGGTGGTCTGTTCGGTGCCTATCAGGATCCACGGATACGTTTTACCGTGCACGATCTCAACCAGCACAACAAGATACCGTTGTACGTGTCACCAGCGGAGGGGGCCGTCGTCGCCGAGCGGGCCCTTCGCTCGGAAGTCGCCGCAGGAAACCGCCACTGGATGATCACCACCTTTCCCACCAGGGAACTGTACCAGCAGGCGAATGCCCGCACCGTGAGGCAGTTGTGGCTGGCCGGGGCCGGCTTTGCCGTTGCCGCCAGCTCATTACTGGCCATGACGCTGCTGGCGCGACGGTTTTACCAGCGGCGGCTGGCACTGTCCAACGATCAACAGGCGCGACTCGATACCCGCCGGAAGAATCTGGAAGTGGAAAAATCCATTCTGCGTCAGGCGCTGGAGGACTCGGGACACCGAACCCGAGACCTGATCGCCCTGGCGGGAGGGCTCATCGCCGAACTGGATGAGAAGGGGCAAACCGGTTTTGTTTCTGAGCAGATCAGCGAGGTATTGGGCATACCCCCTTCGTTACTGGTCGATCAGCCTTTTGAAGCCCGGGTCGCGCCCGACAGTCTGGAATCCTTTCACTCCACCCTGGCCGCCGCCCGCGAATCCCGGGCCGTTGAACGGGCCGACCTGAACCTCCTCAGCGAGGACAACCACTGTCTGCCCGTTACCCTGCGGGTGAAGACCGTCACCGATCCGGTACATGGCTGCACCGGATTCCGCCTGAGTGTGATCCCCAGGCAGTAACGGGGCGCTCAGCTCAACGGCTTGTGGCTACCATCGCAAAACGGTGGCGTTGCCGTCTGCTTGCAGCCGCAAAACCACAGCCATTCTTCTTTCTCAGCGCGAAACCGGACCGGACGGAACGAAGTACCACGGTGGGAACCGTCACAGAACGGCTGGGATTCACTGCGGCCACAGGCACACCAGAAATAGTCCTTGCCAGCCTCAACCTTCACCGCGCAGGGTGTCGTTCTTGCAATCCGGGCTTCTGTTGACTCTGTCATCGTGATCTCCTGCTGGGTCTGCACAGTATAGCGGCACGGCCTAAGCGGCCATGCCGGGGTCATCAATGCTTGCCGTCCAGCGGACGCACAACGTCCTTCAGACGGCCACTTTCCACCAGTTCCAGAAACTCATCTCCAAGCCGCTGACTTTCCGTCACCGCCGCCCGCCAGGCTTTCTCACGACCGGCATCGTCATCCATGTAACGTTCAAAATCCTTACGGTCCGGCAATTTACGATCAGGCAACGACTCCAGATAAGCCTTCGAGGGGGCTACCAGCAGCACATCCTGCAGGCGGGTGGCATCGCCCCGCCGCCAGGGCAGCGATTTGTCAAACCAGCCGGGAATGACCTTGTCGGTAAAGTGGGGGTACAACACGATGCCAGGCTGCTCATAAGGCAGGTCCAGGTGGTAGTCCAGCAGCCCACCGTCACGGTACACCCCTTCCGGGGCACCGGGAATGTGGCTAACGCCAGACATCACCATGGGAATTGAGGCCGAGGCCAGCAAGGCCGGAATCAGGTTGTCACGGGTCAGCTCGACCTGGTGACTGGGAAAGTCCACCAGTTTGGCCACCGGGGTAGCCAGACGTCGGTCGTGGATGATGCCTCGCTCCATGAATCGGCCCAGGTGACGACGGCTGACCATATTGGCACTGATCGCCGTCATCAGCCCGAGAGCCAGACGGCCACGACTGTCGTGCTGTAACAATCCGCGACTGCGTACCACGACAATATTCAGGCGATAGTAGGGGTGATTGAGCAGGTATTCTTCTCGCCCTGCCAACAGCTGTTCGAGAAATGCCACGCTTTTACGGGTGATATCCGCGATGCTGCTGCCCTTGGCGAAACGCTGGCTGGTGTAAAGTTCCGCCAGCCGCGCCAGCTGCTCTTTGGGATCCTCCCCGGAGGCGATGGCGGCAAATCGCCAGCTGCCGATCGAAGCACCAATCAGTGCCCGCTCCTGGGGAGCACGCAACAGCCAGTCTCCGAAAATGGCCTGATCCAGGCCGGTCAGTCCCAGCGCCTTGGGGCCACCGGCGGCACCGGGCACCACGTGGACATCTTCCGGCACCAACGGCTTTTGCTGCAGGCGCTGCAAAGCCCTGCGGCCCGCGAGAACGGTTAACGCCGGGGGGCGGGTGTGTATCGCTGTCATCTGACTTCCTCCGTGACAAGTGGCGAGTGTAACCAACCGGCCGGACCACTACCACTTTCCCTTGTCATTTGAGGCCGCCCTGCCCGGTCAGAAAAAGTGGCCAATTTCAGGGTCATGGCAAGGAGATGCAGCGACCTTCCTGCAACATGCTAGACTGAGCAGAAGTGGATATAAAACTATAATAAACCAAGGATTGGCAGGACTTATCGTGACACCGGAACCGAACGCACCGAAAGCCGTAGCGACCAACCCCAGCCTGGTTGTGCTCGGTTTTCGCCATCAGATTGTCTACCACCTGCATTTCTGGGCGCTGGTAGCGGTGTCACCGCTTGTCCTGGTGCAATGGAATCAGGGCCATTACCTGCTGTCCGTGATTCTCTCATTGTTCTGCCTCAATGCCGTGCTGGTCATCGCGTGTCTGCGCTGGTGGAAAATCTATTTTCTGAACGGCTGGCCGTTTGTGCTGCTGGCCATCCTGTCCTCGACCTACTCGACCCACATTAATGGGCACGCAGGCCTTTACTGGGCATACCCGGCGGCGGCGGCGGTTTTCTTCCTGTTGCCGCTGCGGCCTGCGACGGTCTGCAACGTCCTGTTCGTGACCACCATGTCGGCGATTTCCTTCCGGCGCTTTCCGGAAGCCGACTTTTGGCGCATCACCTTTTCGCTGGGACTCACCTGCGTGTTTTCGATGGTCTTTGCCTGGCTGGTGGGGCGTCTCAAGAAAGAACTGGTCCAGATCGCCACCACCGACCCGCTGACCGGCTGCCTCAACCGGTCCCAGCTGGCGGACATACTCAACAACCAGATCCAGATGCGCGAACGATACGAGCGGGTATCCAGCGTCGTGCTGCTGGATCTTGATCACTTCAAGAATATCAACGACCGCTGGGGCCACGTCACCGGTGACCGGGTACTCAGAGAAGCGACGAAACGGGTACAGGCGCGGCTGCGGGAAAGCGACCAGATGTTCCGCATCGGCGGCGAAGAGTTCATGCTGGTGCTGCCGGAAACCCGTCAGCGGGATGCCGAGCAACTAACCCAGCAATTACTCGTTAACATCGCCACTGCGCCCTTCGAGGACGACATCAGGATGACCGCCAGTGCCGGCGTGACCGAGGTAAAAAAGGGCGATACCTGGTCTGCCTGGCTGAACCGTGCCGACCAGGCCCTGTACCTGGCCAAAAACCGGGGCCGCAACTGTTTGGTCAGTGGCCAGGATAGCGACCCCGGGCGGAAAGCTGCCGCACCCGGTTTATCCTGATCCCCGGTTAATGATGGCTGCGAAAGGCCTGGTACGCGGTGAACACCTGTTGCGGAGCCTCATAGTGAGGGTAGTGCCCGACCCGCGGCAATCCACAAGCGTCGGCGTTACTCACCAGCTCCTGGTAACGACGGGCCATGGCCACGCCGGAAATGGGATCAGTCCGGCCAAAAATGACCGCCGTGGGCATCTCTGCCCGGAGCAAGGCTCCGACCCAGCGGTTGCGGTGGCAGCGGCGCTCTTCCATGAAACGGATCAGGCGATGGAGAATGCCGCGGCCGTTGTTGTAGGTCAGCAAATACCAGAAGTTGTCGAGTTCGGCCTGGGACGGCCAGTGACAGCCACCGAACAGACGCCGGAACTGGACATCGAAGGTCCGCCGGGACATGCCCCGACTCACCAGCCCGCCGATGGGACCACTTAACAGGCGTTGTACCAGCAAGGGCCGGTGAACTTCCGGAAACAGCGCGCCGTTCAGGAAACAGACGCTGGCAATGGTAAACCCAAGCCGCCCCTCCTGCTGGCGAGCCAGCAGTTCCTGAGCCACACTGCAGCCGTAATCGTGGACCATCAGGTGGACCCGTTTCAGCCCCAGCCCTTCCAGCCAGCCCTGGTGCAGATCAGCCTGGTCATCAATGCTGTACCGGCGATTGGCCGGTTTGTCGGAAAACCCGAAGCCCAGCATGTCCAGCGCCATCACCCGGTAGTGCGGCGTCAGGTATGGCCAAAGCCGGCTCCAGTCCCAGCTGGCGGTGGGGTAGCCATGAATCAGGACCAGCGCCTCACCCTGCCCCTCCATGCGACTGAATATGGCATGACCATCGTAGTTGAACCATTGCCCCTTCTGTTGCCAAGCCTCCAGGGTGATTTCCCGCGACAATACCGTCGGTTTGTCTAGCGCAACGGGACTCTCCTGTTCCATCGGTTTCCCTCGTCTGAAAAGGTGTAAATGGCAACTGTAGTTCAAAGGTAGCACTTACGTCATCCTTTGGTCGCAATTTGCGATTCACCTCTCGGTGATGCCTGCAACTACCCATTCAGGGTGCGTCGTAGCGCGCTTTATCATAAGCTGTAGGGCTGAACGGCTGCGGGCCGGATTAACAACAACGAACCGATGGGCACCACGCCATGGCTGACACCCTGAACACCCTGACCGGTCACTACCGGCACATCATCCAACACCTGGGCGAGAACCCCCAACGGGAGGGCCTGCTGGATACTCCCGAACGTGCAGCCAAGGCGATGCAGTTCCTCACCCGGGGTTATCAGCAATCCCTTGAGGAGCTGGTCAACGGCGCCGTTTTCGAGTCGGCCATGGATGAAATGGTGGTGGTTCAGGACATCGAGCTCTACAGCCTCTGCGAACACCATCTGCTGCCGTTTATCGGCAAATGCCACATCGCCTATATCCCCCAGGGCAAGGTCCTCGGGCTGTCGAAGTTCGCCCGCATTGTCGACATGTACGCCCGGCGCCTGCAGATCCAGGAGAACCTGACCCGGGAAATTGCCGAAGCCATCGAACAGGTGACCGATGCCAGCGGTGTCGCCGTTGTTATTGAAGCCCAACACATGTGCATGATGATGCGCGGCGTTGAAAAGCAGAACTCATTGATGAAGACCTCAATGATGCTGGGCTCCTTCCGCAACTCCCAGGCCACCCGCACCGAATTTCTTACCCTGATCCAGAAACGTTAATTCCAGGAGACACCATGCCCGCTTCCGACGTCAGCCATCAGGCCACGGTACGCATCAAAGACCTGATTCTGCGCACCTACATTGGCATCAAAGAAGAAGAAATCAACAACCAGCAGGATGTCCGGATCAATGTCTGCCTGAGCTACGACGCCTCAGCGGCCATCAGCAACAACGATATCGATTCGGCCCTGAACTATCGCACCATCACCAAGCAGATCATCGGACACGTTGAAGGCAACCGCTTTGCCCTGCTCGAACGCATGACCCATGAGGTACTGGCCATCGTGATGGACCATGCCCCGGTACGCTGGGCCAGGGTCGAAATCGACAAGCCCCACGCCCTGCGTTATGCCGAATCGGTGTCTATCTCGCTGGAAGCCGAACGGGAGCTCTGAACCATGCCCAGCAATCAGCCGGAACAGATCCGCGCGCTGCTCAACGCGGTCAACACCATTGCCCTGGTCGGAGCCAGTGACAAGCCCAACCGGCCCAGCCATGACGTCATGGTCTTTCTGCAGCGCCAGGGCTACCGGGTGATTCCGGTCAATCCCCGGCTGGCAGGCCAGACCCTGCTCGGTGAGACCGTATACCCTGACCTGACAGCGATTCCCGAAGCCGTCGACATGGCGGAGCTGTTTCTTGCGCCCCGCTTTACCGACCCGGTGATTGATGAAGCCATCCGTCTCGGCATCGGTGCACTGTGGCTGCAAATCGGCGTGATCAACGAGGCCGGGGCGGCCCGCGCCGAAGCCCAGGGCCTCACCGTGGTCATGGATCACTGTCCCAAGCAGGAAATCCCCCGCCTTGGCATTTCACCGCGCAAACCCGCCAACAGCATCAGTTAAGCGGCACGTTTGTACAGTGTAGGTCATTGATATGTTCAGGAATAATGACGATACTCACCAACTGATGGCTCAGGCCAGCAAGCCATACACTGATTGGCAACCTCCATGCATAAACAATTCCTGAACGCTTTGCTCAGCCCACTTCTGCCGGCTCTGGTCATGCTGACCTTTCTGGCCGTGGCTCTGGGCCTGCAACACAGCATGGTGCGCCAGCAGGACCAACAGATCCAGGCCGCTATCGGCCAGGAAGCCGACAACCTGTCGAGGGAACTGACGGAGCGTTTCCAGGCCCACCAGCAGGCGATCTATCGTATGGCCCAACGGTTGCGGGTCAGCCCGGACATGACCGAAGCCACCTGGCGGATGGATGCCCGCAACTACCTCAGCAACTTTGGTATCTACCAGGCCATCGAATGGATCGACCGTGACTACTTCATACGCTGGATCGAGCCCATCAACGGTAATGAGAGCGTCGTCGGCTTCAACATTGCGTTTTCCGACCAGCGGCGTCGGGCTCTGGCCGAGGCGGCCGCCAATGACACTCTGGATTCGTCCGGCGTCATCACCCTGAAACAGGGCGGCACCGGGCTGGTCATATACGCCCCCGTGGGCTCCGGAGACGACAACAACGGCTTTATCGCGGGCGTATTTCTGCTCGAGAATCTGGCCGACACCCTGCTCAGCAGCAGCCTGCGTTCGGACTTCCTGATCACCATTGCCGAGAACGGCAAGCAAATTTACCAGCTGGCACCGGCGAACGACGTCAGCACGGCATACAGCGATTCCGTGCAGGCAGACCTGCTCAGCAGCACCTGGCAACTGACCCTCATCCCAACCGAACACTGGGTACAGAAACACCAGAGTTCGCTGCCCTGGGTAACCCTGTACACCCTGGCGCTGATGGGCGTATTGGTCAGTCTGGCCGGGCTGCTGATCCAGCTGGTCCTGAAACGTCACCAGGATCTGCTGAAAACCCGTTACGACCTGGAGCAGGAAATCCAGCAACGGCAGATCGCCCAACGCAACCTGGCACGCCTGGAATCCACCGACAGTCTGACCGGGCTGGCGAACCGCCGCTTTTTCATGGAGGACCTGGCCCACACCCTGATACTTGCGGACCGCCATCGGCGCCAGGCCGCCCTGGTGATGATTGATCTCGACCGCTTCCAGATGCTTAACGATTCCCTCGGCCATCAGTTTGGTGACGAACTGCTGATCCGGGTTGCCGAGCGTCTCAATGCCCTCGGTGATGAACGGGTGATGATCGCCTACGCCGGAGGCGATGAATTCATGGTATGCCAGCAGCACGTCGAAAACATCGATGACGTCATCCATCTGCTGGGGCAGATCCAGAAATGTTTCACTGAACCCTACGCCATCCAGGGTCACACCTACGCCATCACGGCCACCATGGGCATTGCCATCTATCCACAGAGTGGCGTGGACGCCGATGTGCTGCTGCGCAGCGCCGATATCGCCCTGCACCGGGCCAAGGAGAACGGCCGCAACTCCTACCAGTTCTACACCGAAGGCATGCAGGATCGGGAGGTACGGCGACTTGAGCTGGACAAGGACCTGGCAACAGCACTGGAACAGGACCAGTTCGTACTCCACCTGCAGCCCCAGCTTGACCTGAACACCATGGAGGTCAACAGTGCCGAAGCGCTGATCCGCTGGCAGCACCCCCAACGAGGCCTGATTCCGCCGTTCGAGTTTATTCCGTTGGCGGAGGAAAGCGGCCGCATTACCGACATTGGACGCTGGGTGGTGATGGCCGCCTGCCGTCAGCTCGCGGCTTGGCGGGATGGACCACTGAGCCGGATGAAGATTGCCATCAACTTGTCCGGGCGCGAACTCGACAACGAAGATCTGGTCGATCACATCCAGCGGGCGCTGACGCTCTTTCAGGTCGATGCCAGCCGGCTGGAAGTCGAGCTAACCGAAGAAATCTTTATCCAGAATATCGAACGCAACCGCAATCAGCTGAAGCGACTTCACGATCTGGGCGTTCTCCTGGCCATCGACGATTTCGGCGTCGGCTATTCCTCACTGGCCTATCTGCGGGACTTCCCCGTCGACCTGCTGAAAATCGACCGGTCATTCATCACCAACATCACCGAATGCCCTGACGATGCCATTATTACCCGGGCGGTCACCAATCTGGCCCACAACCTCGGCGTCAAAGTGGTGGCGGAAGGCGTGGAAACCGAAGAACAGCTTGAGTTCCTCAAGAACCTCAACTGCGACGTGGTTCAGGGCTACCTGATCAGCCGCCCGGTGGAGGCGACGCAGCTGGAGATCCTGCTGCGAGACAACCCGCGTTTCGTCATGGCCAGTAACCCGTAACTGCAACCACCAACCAAGGCTGAACCCGATGCAAGCCCGATACCTGACACCCGAACAAGACCGAAAAATCCGCCGCTGGGAAGCCTGGAACCGTGGCTATTTCATTTTCGCGTTCTTCGCCCTGTTGCTGATTCTGGTGTTCAGCAGCCAACTGGGGTTATCCAGCGGTGACAGCTGGGGTCCCCTGGGGCTGATCCTGGTGGTCCTTGTCAGCCCGATCATCGTCTTGCAGCTCCGCCTCCGCTGCCCTGCCTGCCATAAAAAAATTGGCTGGCAGGCCAAGCTGCTGGCGCCGGACCAGTGTCCCCAGTGTGGCATTTTCCTGAGCAGCCGGGACAACCCTTGACCTTTGAGTGGCTCATAGGTTTTAAACTGGCCTCATGATCGACCATCGCCCCCGCTAGCGGGTGGCAACCGTATGGTGAATGGAGGACGGTGAATGAAGGTCAAAGAACTTGCCAGAGCTGCCGGAACCAGCGGCGATACAGTCCGTTTCTATACCCGCGAGGGACTGCTTTGTCCGACCCGCAACCCGGACAACAACTACCAGCAGTACAGCGCCGATGACCTGCACCGGCTCAGGTTCGCCCGCAAGGCCCGGACTCTGGGCTTCTCGCTGCCCGAAATCAAGGCCATCCTTGAACAGGCCGATGATCACCACTCCCCCTGCCCCCTGGTCCGGGAGGTGTTTGAACAGCGTCTGTACAACGTGGAACAACAGATTGCGGAACTGACCCAACTGCGGGCGCGGATGCAGTCCGCCCTGCAAGCCTGGCAAACCATGCCCGACGGAACCCCGGACGGTCACACCATCTGCCGCCTTATTGAGCACTGGGACGATCCGGACAACATCAGCGCCAGCCAAGGAGACGTCTGCCATGACTGAACTCGCCCCAACTCCGGTCCGCCTCAGTATCAGCGGCGCCTCCTGCCAGGGCTGCGCCCGCAAGATCCGCGCGGCGCTGGCTGAGCTGGCCGGCAATGAAGACGCAATCGACATCGATCTGGACCAGCAGACGGTGACCCTGCCCCCAGACACCGATGCCGACGAAGCAGCGCGCCGGGTCTCCGAGGCCGGTTATCCGGCCGAGGTCATGGCTGCCGACAGCTGCCCGCTGCCCGCCAACGGCCCCGCCCCGGCTGCCCCGATCGCCAGCACCAGCGCCAGCGGCCCCCAGGTTCAGCTGGCGGTAACCGGTGCAACCTGCGCCTCCTGTGTACGGACCATTGAAGGCGCGCTGATGTCAGTGCCCGGCAGTCAGGGCGCGCATATGAACCTGGCGGACAACACCGCAACTGTCTTTGGCAACGCCGACACCCCGGCCCTGATTGCCGCGGTCGAAAGCGCCGGCTACGGCGCCCGGGAGATTGAAGACCCGGACACCATCGATGAACGCAAACAACAGGAAGACCAGCGCCATTACCGCGAACTGCTGATCAAAATGGCCATCAGCCTGGGGCTCGGTCTCGGCCTGATGATTTGGGGCATGGGTTTCGGCGACATGATGGTGACGGCCAGCAACCAGAGCACCTGGCTGGCCCTGGGCGGGCTGACCCTGGTGGTCATGCTGGCGACCGGCGGCCATTACTTCACTGGTGCCTGGAAGGCCTTCCTCCATCACAACGCCAACATGGACACCCTGATCGCGCTGGGTACCGGTACTGCCTGGCTGTATTCCATTGTGGTCGCCAGCGTGCCGGCCCTGGTGCCCGAGATGGCCCGGCATGTCTATTTTGAAGCCTCCGCCATGATCATTGGCCTGATCAACCTGGGCCAGGCCCTGGAACTTCGGGCCAAAGGCAAGACCTCCCAGGCGGTCCGGCGCTTGCTCGATCTGCGCCCCAAAACCGCCCGGGTGATCCGCGACGACCAGGAGATTGAGCTGCCGGTGGCCCAGGTTATGGTTGGCGACCGGTTACGGGTGCGGCCCGGCGAACAACTCCCCGTTGACGGTGAGATCACCGAGGGCGAGACCCGGATCGACGAGAGCATGCTGACCGGCGAGCCCATGCCCGTGGCCAAGGCCGTGGGTGACCGGGTGTCTGCCGGCACCATGAACGGTCGTGGGGCCATTGTTTATAAAGCCACACAGGTCGGCAGTGACACCGCGCTGGCACAGATCATTGCTCTGGTGAAACGGGCCCAGGCGTCCAAGCCGGCCATCGGCCGGCTTGCCGATCAGATCTCTGCGGTGTTCGTGCCTACCGTGATGCTGATTGCGGTGTTCTCCGCACTGGTCTGGTACAACTTTGGACCGCAACCGGCGGTGGTTCACATGATGGTGGCGGCCACTACCGTGCTGATCATTGCCTGCCCCTGCGCACTTGGACTGGCAACCCCGATGTCGGTGATGGTCGGCGTTGGCAAGGCCGCGGAATATGGCGTTCTGATCCGCCAGGGCGATGCCCTGCAAAACGCCGGCAAACTCGACCTGGTGATCCTCGATAAAACGGGCACCATCACCGAAGGCCACCCCACGCTGACCGACCTGGAAGCCCGCGATGGTGACACCCGCCAGCTGCTCGCCCTCGCTGCAGGCCTGGAACGTCATTCCGAGCACCCTCTGGCCGAAGCCATCGTTACCCGCGCCAGTGCTGACAACATTGAACCGGTGACCGTCACCGGCTTTGACGCCAGCAATGGCAAGGGTGTATCCGCACGTTTCGGCGACAGTACCCTGCGACTCGGCAATCGCCGCTGGCTGGAGCAGCACGGGGTCGACCTGTCGCCGCTGGAATCCGCGGCCAACCGGATCAGCAACAATGCCGGAACTCCGCTGTTCCTGGCCCGCGACCAGGAGGCGCTTGGTGTCCTCGGCGTCGCTGATGCCATCAAGGCGGATTCAGCAGCCGCGATTCAGCGCCTGCATGATGCTGGCATCCGGGTGATGATGGTAACCGGAGACGTGGAAGCGACCGCTGCGGCGATCGCCAATCAGGTCGGTATCGATGACGTGCGGTCAGAAGTCCTGCCTGAAAACAAAGCCAGCATTGTCAGCGACATGCATCAGCGGGGTTTCCGTGTGGCGATGGTTGGTGACGGCATCAATGATGCCCCGGCACTGGCGGCCGCCGATGTCGGTTTTGCCATTGGCACCGGCACCGACGTTGCCATCGAGAGCGCGTCCATCACCCTGATGCGGGGCTCACTGCACGGCGTTGTCGATGCCATCGAAATATCCCGCGCCACGGTACGTAATATCCATCAGAACCTGTTTGGCGCCTTTATCTACAACAGCCTCGGGATTCCCGTCGCCGCCGGACTGCTGTATCCGCTCTGGGGCATCCTGATGAACCCGATTCTGGCTGGGGCGGCGATGTCGCTGTCATCGGTGACCGTGGTCACCAACGCCAACCGCTTACGCCTGTTCCAGACCAGTGAAAAAAGGAGGAACCAATGAACGCCTGGCTGATCAATAGCGCAGGACTGCTGCTCATGGCCGGTATCGTCTGGTGGTTCTGGCTCGCCAGCGACCGCCGCAAACCCTCAGATAGTCATCATCACTGAAGGAAAACACCATGAAGAAACTCTCACTGGCTTTCAGCCTCGCCCTGGGACTCTCCCCCCTGGCCACGGCCCAGGCCGAAGAAACCGTGACCGTCTACAAGTCCCCCACTTGCGGCTGTTGCAGCGACTGGGTCCGGCACATGGAAGACAATGGCTTTGAGGTCAACGCCATCAACACCCAGCAGATCAACCAGATCAAGGCCGATGCCGGTGTACCCCAGGGGCTGGCCAGTTGCCACACCGCCTTCGTGGGGGATTACATCATTGAAGGCCACGTCCCGGCCTCAGATATCCGCCGCCTGCTGGCCGAAGCGCCGGCGGCCAGAGGGCTCTCGGTGCCGGGAATGCCGGCAGGCTCCCCCGGTATGGAAATGGGTGACCGTCAGGATCCTTACACCGTGATGCTGTTCAACGAGGCCGGCCAGACCCAGCCCTTCGCCCAGCATCCGTAACCCGCGCCCGGCCATTAAAGGGCCTGGTTGCAGAAGGCACGGAACTCCAGCTTACTGATGCGGCTGTCCAGGTTGAGATCCATGATCTCGAGCAGCCGCCGGCCCTGACGGAACACTTCCCGGGATGACGCCGCTTCGGCGCGGTCTTCGGGAATATTGCCGCAGGGCTGGCCTTCGCGGGCACCACACTGGACCAGGAACACCAACTCCGCACTTTCAATGTATTCACTGCCATTGCGGTTGGCACAGTCAAACTGCGCCTTGCCGACGCCCGCCAGGGCCTCGCTTTCAGTCCCGTCTGACACCCCGCCATAACCGGCACAACCCGTAATGACGAAGGCCAGCAGCAACGGGATGCCCACCCTTGCAGTGCCGTTCATGTTCTCACTCCCGTAACCATCAGCCGTTACTTACTATCGTCCATGGCACGCTTTCCTGCCACTGCCCCCGCACTCTGACGTTAGCACTGAAAACCGGTATACTGCGGTTCCAATTTAACGATCCCGCCAGTCAGGTTCCTTTGCATGCTAAATGCCGACGCGCTCAGTCAGTTGCGCCAGCTCAAATCCGATATCAAAGAAAACAAGGTGGTGTTGTCCGGCACCGTAAAGGCAACCAACGGCCGTTTTGGCTTCGTGGCCCTGGACGAAGGCCGTGATGTCTTCCTGCCACCGGAAGAGATGCAGAAGGTACTGCCTGGCGACCGCGTCAATATTACCGAACAGCAGGATGACAAGGGCAAGAGCCAGGGGGTCGTGGATGAGCTGCTGGAAACCGGTGTAAGCACCTTTGTCGGCCGTTATCTGGTTAAGGGCAAGGGGCACTTCGTGGTGCCGGAAACCCCGGGCATCAACCGCTGGATCTTTATTCCGCCCAAAGAGCGGCATGGCGCCGAACCCGATGACTTCATCTACTGCAGCATTCACCGCCACCCGATCCGGGATGGCAAGGGCCAGGCCAAGGTTCTGAAAATCATCGGCAAAGCAGGCGCGCCCGGTATCGAACGGGCCTTTACGCTGGCGTCGTTCGACATCAACGACGATTGGCCCGAAGCCGTGGCCCAGCAGGCTGAGCAGCTCGACGAAGCCGCCATCGAAGCGCTGGCCGCCGAGCGCGAGGATCGCCGTGAACAGCCCTACGTAACCATCGACAGCCCGGGCACCCAGGACATGGACGACGCCCTGCTGGCCGAACCGAATGCCACCGGCTGGAAGATTTCCGTTGCCATCGCCGACCCCACTGCACTGATCCCCGGCGGTAGCCCGGCGGAGCAGGAAGCCCTGGCCCGGGCCACTGCGATTTATTTCCCCGGTGAGCCGCGACCGATGTTCCCGGATGCCATCAGCACCCGACTGTGCTCACTGCTGCCGGATACCCCACGGCTGGCACTGATCTGCGACATGCAGGTCAATAACGATGGCAGCCTTGGCGACTACAGCTTTCACCAGGGGATCATCCGCTCCCAGGGCAAGCTCAGCTACGAGCAGGTTGCCCATGTCATCGAAGGCCGTGAAGGTGACGACACCCGCGAGCTGAGCGACGTCATTAACGCCAGTCTGGATCAGCTCCACCAGGCCGCGACGGCCCTGCGACGCTGGCGTGAAGCCAATGCCCTGCTAGGCACCGAGCGCCCGGAATTCCGCCTGCGCCTGGACGAGAACAAGCACATCCGCCAGATCGAGCCAGCCAGCCAGAATGAAGCCCACCGCCTGGTGGAGGAATGCATGGTCGCCGCCAACCGGTGCGCCGCCGATTTCCTCGGCCAGCGCGATCACGGCCTGTTCATTACCCACCCCGGCCTGCGCGCCGACCGTGCCGACAACATCCGCACCCTGCTGACCACCTACGCCCCCGAACTGGGCGAGCTGGATCCGGCCAGTGCCGACGGCTTCCGCCAGCTGATGCAGCAGGCCGACAGCGTGACCTGCGACGTTCCGCTTAAAGCCATCGTGTCCCGTCAGCTGGCCCGGGTGGAGCTGGCCTTCGCTCCCGCCCCGCACCAGGGCATGGGGCTGGCAGCCTACACCACGTTTACCTCACCGCTGCGCAAGTTCAGTGACTTTTATGTCCACCGGGTGATCAAGGCCGCGCTGTGGCAGCAGCCCCTGCAGGCGCTGACTGAAGCCCAGCTTGAAACCCTTCAGAGCACCCAGATCAAGGCACGACAGGCGGCCAACAGTCTGGAAAGCTGGCTCAAGTGCGAGTTTGCCCCGTCACTGGGCAGCGCACCGCAGCCCGGCGTCATCACCCGCACGGTGCCGGCCGGATTCTTCGTACGGCTGGACAGCAATGGCCTCGAGGGATTTGTCAGCTGCAAGACACTGGAAGGGAAGTTCAGTTTCGACCCGGTCACCCTGCGTCTGGTACACAACAAGAACGGTCGTATATTCCAGCTGGATCAGGCCGTGACGGTCACCCTGGCGGACGTTGACCGGGAACGCAAACAGATCAATTTCACATTGATCGAAGAAGACGGGCGAACAACAGAAGAAAGCCCGGCCCCGGCAGACGCCTGAGGCTGCTGCCGGGCACCAGGCCAGCGCCCATCAGTCCAGCATGGACTCCAGGCGCTGGTCTTTGGCACGCCACAGTGCGGTCAGCCAGTCCTTGATCCGCCGCCGGTGCTCACCATCGGCACTGTAGTCCCTGCCTTTGAGCTCCTCCGGGATGACAATCGTGTCCACGTGCAGCTTGACCACAGGCATGCGGCCACAGAGAAAATCCCAGAACGTCGGGGCTCCACCGGGAAAGGCAATGGTCACGTCCACCAGGGTCTGGATGGAATCACCCATGGCATCCAGCACGAAGCCGACGCCACCGGCTTTCGGGGTCAGCAGGTGTTTGTACGGGGATTTCTGGCGCTTGTGCTTGGCCGGTGTGAAGCGGGTCCCCTCGACAAAGTTCATCACACTTACCGGGGTATAACGGAACTTCTCGCAGGCCTTGCGGGTTGCCTGCAGATCTTCACCGCGCTTTTCCGGATGCTTGATCAGGTACTCCCGGGAATGACGCTTCATGAACGGAAAATCCAGCCCCCACCAGGCCAGACCAATCACCGGCACCCAGATCAGCTCCTTCTTCAGGAAGAACTTGAGAAATGGCGCCTTGCGGTTGAAAACCCGCTGCATCGCCAGAATATCGACCCAGCTCTGGTGGTTGCTCATCACCAGATACCAACCCTGGCGCTGCAACTGGTCGACGCCGGAGACCTGCCAGTCGGTTTTGTGGGTTAGCTTCATCCAGCCCGTATTGCAGGCCACCCAGGATTCCGAGATCCAGATCATCAAACGGGTGCAGAACACCCTGAAGCCCTGAATCGGAATGATCAGTTTCAACAGCGCCCAGGGATAAAGCAGCAGACACCAGAACAGGGTATTGACCGCCAGCAGCAGGGCATTCAGCACCCCGATGAACGGAGCAGGAAGAAAACTGAGCATGTGATTATCCATTATTGTCTTAGTATCGAAGGGCCGCATGATAGCAACCCCAACCCACGAAGGGCAGAGGCCCAAAGTGACCAATTTGCCAATTGACCTGGACGGTATTGCCATAGCTCCCGCTGGCACTCCGGGGCTATTCTTGCCTACGATTCATCCCGCTTTCCGAGAACTCTATGGACGGTGCCATGCCCAACTTCGCCAGGTCGGCGTTTGCCAAAGCCTCCGGTCTTTCACGCCGGACCCGACATTACGCCAACAATGCCTTTGACCGGGTCTTTCGCTCCGCCAGCCTGATTCAGGCCGGCCAGACTCCGTTTGAAACCCTGCACACGGATGGTCTGGTCAGCCTGCGGTACTACCCACCGCTGGCCGAAGACGTCATCGAACTGGAAGGTCTGGATATTCCGGTCGAACGCCGACCTCACAAGACCCCGGTGGTGATCGTACCGCCGCTGGCCGTCAACATGCTGATCTACGATCTGTTCCCCCAGCGCAGTCTGGTGCGGTTCCTGCGGGCCAAGGGCTTTGAGGTCTACCTGATCGACTGGGGCATGCCCACCCGCAAGCACACCCACTACAACATGCACACCTACGTTGCCGAACTGTTGCCGGCCTACCTCAACCGGGTCCGCCAGCACAGTGGTGAACAGGAGCTGTCGCTGCACGGCTGGAGCATGGGCGGCATGTTTACCCTGTTCTATTCGGCGCTGAGCAAGGATCAGCACATCCGCAACGCCATTGTGCTCGGCTCACCCATCGACAGCCATGCCTCCGGCCTGATGGGGATGATGTACCAGCGCATATCGGAAGTGGCCGAAGTAGTCCGGACCCGCACCGGTTTCCGGATTCATGACCTGCAGCCCCACTGGTTCCATACACCCGGCTGGGCCAACACCATCGGTTTCAAGCTAACCAACCCGATCGGCAGCGTCATGGGTTACTGGGAGCTGGTTGTGCGCCTGGGCGACCGCGAGTTCGTCCGGACCCATGCCACCACCTCAGCCTTCCTCGACCGCATGGTGGCTTACCCCGGCGGTATCATTCAGGACGCCGTGGTGCGCCTGTGGATCGACAACCAGTTGTCCGAGGGAGAGATCCAGATCGGTGACGACGTGGCCCGGCTACAGAACGTCAACGCCAACCTGATGGCGGTGGCCGGTGACAGCGACACCCTCGCCACTCCGGACGCAGCCCGTCGGGTCATGGATCATGTCAGCTCCAGCGACAAGACCTTCCGGGTTATCCCCGGCGGTCACATGGGGATACTCGCCGGCAGCAAGGCCCCCCATGCCAGCTGGCTGGAACTGGCGGACTGGCTGGCCGAGCGTTCCGACTGATTTTACCCTACACTGGGATCCATGAATCCCATCGATACATTCAACCTTGATGCCCGCGCCCTGCGGGTGCTGCTGGCCGTACTCGACGACGGCACCGTGTCCGGTGCCGCCGTCAAGCTTGGGCTCAGCCAGTCTGCAGTCAGCCACACCCTGGACCGGCTGCGTCAGGTCCTCGGCGACCCCTTGTTCGTCAAGTCCGGCCGCGGAATCGTGCCCACCAACTACACCCTGCGCATCGGCCCCCATGTGCGCCAGATCCTTGATGACCTGCGCTCGCTGTCCGCCGGCCCGCCGTTTGATCCCCGTGACGCCGAATTCACTTTTACCGTCGCAGCCAACGATTACCAGCGAGACCTGCTGCTGCCCCCACTGATGCAGACCCTGCGCCGGCAGGCGCCCGGCATTGCCCTCCAGGTGATTCCCTCCGGCATCCCCAGCGCCGACATGCTGCGCAAGGAAGTCTGCGACCTGATCATTTCTCCACACCCGCCGGCAGCCAGCGATGTCCTTCAGCGCCGGCTGCTGGACGATCAGATGGTGATCTTCTATGACCCCACGCAACGATCCGCCCCCACGACCCTGGCGGAGTATCTGCAGGCGAACCATATTGCCATTCTGTTCGGCACCGGCGAACGCATGGCCCTGGAAGGCTCCCTCAGCGCTCAGGGGCTGGAGCGCAAAGTGACGGTCACGGTATCCAATTTCTCCGGCCTGCCCGGCTTCCTGCGAGGATCCCAGCTTCTGGCAACCGCACCCCGCCGGATGAGTGAACACTTACTCAAGGGTTTTGCCTCGACACCTCTGCCCTTCGATTTCAAACCCTTCTCGTTGCTGATGCTGTGGCACCAGCGCAACCACGGCGACCCGGCGCATCGCTGGCTGCGCCAGCAACTGATCGACGTGGCACAACAACGGAAAAAATGATCGTGGCTATTCATCGATTTTATTCATAGGTGGTATGACCGGTGTGACTGTTATTTTGCACCGTTCAGGGGCGTACACTGAGTTTCCCACTCAGCCTATACCCGGAACTCCCATGCTCGCCCTGACCAGTGTCTGGACCACCGTACTGCTCGCTGCCGCCGTCGCCCTCGGCCCGCTGGCAACCGACATGTACCTGCCAGCCCTGCCCTCCATGGGCGTGGCGATGGCCGCCGGCACGGACCAGGTCCAGCTGACCCTGAGCATCTACATGGCCGGTTTCGCGCTCGCCCAGCTGCTCTGCGGCCCGCTGGCCGACCGTTTCGGCCGCAAGCCAGTGATGATCGCCGGCTTTGTCCTGTTTGCCATCGCCAGCGTCGGCTGTGCCCTGGCCAGCAATATCGAGACCCTGATCCTGTGCCGGTTCCTCCAGGCCATTGGCGGTTCGGCCGGCCCGGTCCTGGGCCGTGCCGCCATCCGTGACATCTACACTCCGCGGGAAGCGGCCCGGATCATGGCACTGTTGGCCAGCATCATGGCGCTGGCACCGGCATTGGCCCCCACCCTGGGCGGCTTGATGCTCAACCAGCTGGGCTGGCCCTCGATCTTTATTGCCCTGGCCGGCTACGCCATGGTGATGACGCTGATCGTCGCGATTGGTATCCCCGAGCCCATGGCCCCGGAAAACCGTCAGCCGCTGAAGTTGTGCAGCCTGATCGCCAACTACCGTACGATTGGCTCGGATATCAGTTTTATCGGCTACACCCTCACCAACGCACTGACGTTCTCCGGGCTGTTTGCCTTCCTGTCCGGCTCCTCGTTTGTGTTGATCGAATTCCTGGGAGTGGCACCTGAACTGTTCGGTCTCTATTTCGGCTTCATGGTGTTGGGCTATATTTCCGGCAACCTTACGTCGGTCCGGCTCAGCAAGAATCTGATGCCTGACCAGATCCTGCTGCGCGGGCTGGTGATTTCGGTGGCAGGTGGCAGCCTGATGGCAGCCCTGGCAATGATGGAGGTCTTCAACGTCTGGGCCGTGGTGGTGCCTCAGGCCATTGTCATGATCGGCGTCGGCATGGTGTTACCCCAAACCATGGCGGGCGCTCTCGCCAATTTCCCACGTATGGCGGGTTCCGCCTCGGCGCTGTTCGGCTTCGTGCAGATGGCAGTCGCCGCCACGATCGGAGCCATGGTAGGCTATCTGCACGATGGCACCTCCCTGGTGATGGCGGTCATCATTGCAGCCAGTGCCGTCGCGGCCCTTGCTGCCTACCTGTTGCTGGTGCAACGTCATCCGGCCACAGGCTTTGAGCCAGCCGCCGAGCCCGGTCGCTGACCCCGGAGCGTGACGAATCCGGGAGAATGGACTACACAGTAGTGGGTTCCATCACGTCCCAACACCACAACCCGGAGATACCCATGAGCAAAGTCACACTGGCCGGCAGCCCGCTGGAAATCGGCGGCCAATTTCCCGCAGCTGGCGACACAGCCCCCAGCTTTACCCTGACCACCCAGAGCCTGGAAGACGTCAGCCTCGACAGCTACGGCAGCCGCCGCAAGATCCTTAACATTGTCCCCAGCCTGGATACCGGTGTTTGCGCGGCGTCCACCCGCAAATTCAATGAAAAGGCCAGCAGCCTCGACAATACTGTGGTGCTGGTGGTGTCCGCCGACCTGCCCTTTGCCGCAGGCCGGTTCTGCGGTGCCGAGGGACTGGATAATGTGGTGACCCTGTCCACGTTCCGCCACCCGGACTTCCTGAACAACTATGGCGTGGCCATCCAGAATGGCCCTCTGGCCGGACTGTGCGCCAGGGCCGTGGTGGTGCTGGATGAAAACAACTCGGTCATCCACAGCGAGCTGGTCAGTGAAATCAAGCAGGAACCTGACTACGACGCGGCTCTCGGCGCGCTTTAACGAGCAACCCCGGACTTGCCCAAGGGTGCTCTCCCGCAGAGCACCCTCAGCGGTCACCGGCCTGCGGCCCACGCTCCCGGGGCTACTGTCTTCACCTGCGCCCTGCTAGAATCAAGCGCCCTTACTCTACCCAGAGCCGCACCCACCTGTGACCGACACAGCCAGCCAGCCCAGCCTGTCCAGACAACTGTTTACCATGACCTGGCCGATGCTGTTCGGTGTCCTGTCGCTGATGACCTTCCAGTTGGCAGACAGTGCCTTTGTGGGCCAGCTCGGGCGCGACCCGCTGGCCGCTCTCGGCTTCACCCTGCCCATGTACCAGCTGGTCATCGGCTTGCAGGTCGGGCTCGGTATTGCGACCACAGCGATCATTTCACGCACCCTCGGTGCCGGCGATTCGCTGCGGGCCGAGCGCCTCGGCGGTCTTGTGGTGGCGGTTGGCGCCATCCTGATTCTGGTACTGTGCCTGCTGTTATGGCTGCTGCGCGCACCGGTCATGACCCTGCTCGGCGCCGACGCCAGCCTGCTGCCGCTGATCCAGAGTTACTGGATGCCGTGGCTGGTCTCTGCCTGGCTCGGCGCCATGCTCTATTTCGGCTACAGTGTCTGCCGCTCCCATGGCAATACCCGCCTGCCCGGCTACATGATGGTGGTGAGCAGCCTGCTCAACATCGGCCTCGATCCGCTGTACATTTTCGTGTTCGGCTGGGGCCTGCCCGGTGCGGCACTTGCCTCCATTACCGCGTTCGGCATCGGCTGTCTGGTGATCTACCCCAAACTGCTGGGCTGGCAATGGCTGCGTTTCGATCTTCTGCAACTGCACCTTGCGACCGCCTTGAAGCAACTGGGCAGCATCATGGCCCCGGCCATGGTCAGCCAGCTGATGCCAGCGCTATCGGCGATGCTGGCCACCGCTCTGGTCGCCGGTTTCGGTTCGGCGGCGGTGGCCGCCTGGGGACTTGGAACCCGACTGGATTTTTTCTCGATCGTGGTGGTGCTGGCGCTGACCATGTCTCTGCCCCCCATGATCGGCCGCCTGCTGGGCGCCGGAGACCTTGAGCAGATTCGTCAGCTGGTCCGCCTGTCGGTGCGATTCGTGATGTTCTGGCAGCTGGCCATCGGCCTGTTGTGGTTGCTGGCCTCGGGGCTGGTGTCGCAGCTGTTCAGTGCCGACGCCACCGTGCGGGACGTGCTCGAAAGCTACCTGGTGCGGGTGCCGCTGGGTTACAGCGGGCTCGGGGTGTGCATGCTGATGGTGTCGGTCTGCAACGCGCTCGGCCTGGCCATGCGCGCGTTGCTGGTATCGACTCTGCGGCTGTTTCTCTGCTTCCTGCCGCTACTCTGGCTCGGCGGCCAGTGGGCCGGTATGAACGGCCTGATGATTGGCGCCCTGCTCGGCAACCTTTGCGCCGGTGTGATGGCCTACAGTTTCTACCGTCAGGGCATGCAGGCGCTGACGCTGCGCTCAGCCGAAGCGTGAGCGGAAACTTTCTGGCATCGCAGTCACCTGCTTGCTCTGATAGTTGAAGAACACAAAACCGTACTTCGCCAGCGCCACCGCCTGGCCATTTTCTGCCTTGCTGACACGGAACACGATGTCGCCACCGTAGGTGTTGAAATCGGTCATCCCCACCTCAAAGCGCAGCAACTCCGGAAAGAACGATTCCGACTGATACATGGTCGCCAGATCGGTGACGATGATCCCAACGCCCTGTTCATCGGCTTCTTCCACCCCATGGCTGACCAGGAACTGGGCCCGGGCTTCGGACAGCATCGAGATCAGCGCGTCATTCCCAAGGTGACGGGCGCCGTTGATGTCGGTGATCCGTACCGGCATTTCGGTTACGAAGGTAAATACGTCATCGGGGAAGGACAAAGCAACTCGGGCCACGGGCAGTCATCTCAGGTCGGGTTTGAATCGGGGCTGGTTCAGGCATAGCCGGGGCCGCCATCATACCTGCCCCGGGCGGCAGCTTCACCCGAAATCAGCGCTTTCCAGCGCTAACTGTGATAGAAAGATTGGCAGCTAACAATAATGTTCAATCCAAACAACGACACGACCCCGACATGGATATTCGCCCCGCTGCCACCCTTGCCCTGACCCGAAACACTGCCAACGGCCTGGAAGTGCTGCTGTTGCAGCGCACCTGGAAGGCGGCCTTCCTGCCGGGCTTCTACGTCTTTCCCGGCGGAGCCGTGGACGCCGCAGATCGCGACTGCCTTCGCCATCTGGGAGGCACCGATGACCAGACCGTCAGCCGCACCATGAGTCTCGATGAAGGCGGTGCCGACTACATGGTCGCCGCCATTCGCGAGTGCCTGGAGGAAGCCGGGCTGGTGCTGGCCCGCCACAAGGATGGCAGCCCCCTCAGACCGCAGGCCCTCGCCGCCATACTCGAACAGCGCAAGGCCCTGTTCGAGGGCAGCCTGAGCCTCGACCAGTTGTGCCAGCAACAGGACCTCGACCTGCCCCTGGACCAGCTGGCCTATCTGAGCCACTGGGTCACCCCTGTCGGTGCGCCCCGCCGCTTCGACACCCGGTTCTTTGTTTGCGCTGCTCCGGATGGCCAGCAGGCCTGTCATGATGGCAGCGAAACCATCGATCATGTCTGGCTGACCCCCCGGCAGGCACTGGACGATCACCAGAACGGACGGCGCCTGTTTGGCCCACCAACCCTGCGTACCCTGCGCCTGTTGCAGGACTTTGACAGCAGTGAGGCGGTGCTGGCCTACGCCCACGCCAATCCGCCGGGTGCGGAAGCGGCTCCCCCCTGGCCGGCCAGAAAGGGCGACAAGTCGATCGAGCTGGAGTCCGGTTCGCCGGCCTACGCCGAGGCCCGCAAGCTCGACCCCGAGCGATCCGGCCGCACCAGCGCGGCCATTGTGGCGGCGCAACCGGTCTCCCTGGCCCCCGGGGTGCTGCGGGTGACCGCCGACAATGCCGGTCTGATGACCGGTCCCGGCACCAATAGCTATGTATTGGGTCAGCCGGGTGATTTCACGGTGATCGACCCCGGCCCGGCCACCGATGCCCACCTGGAACAGCTACTGACACTGACCGGCGGAAACATCCGCCAGGTCCTCGTCACCCACACCCACCGTGACCACTCACCCGCCGCGCGGGTGCTGAAACAGCAAACCGGCGCCCGGCTCATCGGGCTGGCCCCACCGGCAGAGGCCACCCAGGATCAGACCTTTGTGCCCGACCACCAACCCGCTGACGGCGAGCTCATCGCCACCGGGGCCGGCGACCTCAAGGTGATCCACACCCCCGGCCACGCCTCCAACCACCTGTGTTTCCTGCTGACCGGTGAACAAATGCTGTTTTCCGGGGATCACATCATGCAGGGCTCAACGGTGGTCATCAATCCACCGGACGGCAACATGAGTGACTACCTCGGTTCATTACAAAAACTGCTGCTGGAGGATCTCCGCTACATTGCCCCGGGGCACGGCTTCCTGATTGGCCACCCGCACTCCGTCGTGGATTTTCTCACCACCCACCGCCTGGCCCGGGAACACAAGGTTGCCCGCGCCTTGCGCAGCCATGGTCCGGCCAGCGCCGAGGCGCTGACTCCGCACGCCTACGACGATGTGCCCGCCGCCCTCCATCCGCTGGCGACCCGCTCCCTGCTGGCCCATCTGGAAAAACTGCGGACCGATGGCAAAGCCCGGCAGGATGGTCAACACTGGCGATGGAGCGCGCCCATCCCGCAGTGAGGCAGTAGCTGGCCGCGGCATTAAACCTTTGTCACAACCGTACCCTGTCACCACCGGGCCGATTATCCTTGGCCCGGACTGACTAACGGCTCGAACGAGGATCCATGCCTACATCACCCTTTTGTCGCAACTGGCTGAAAACGATAACCGCAGCGCTCTGGCTCAGTGCCGCAGGCTTGCCAGTGGCCTGGGCGCAACAACCCGATGAGAGCGACGACGTCGAAGACATCGCCGAGGACGAGAACGTCAGCGATATCGATGCCTCAGAACCCCGTCGCGATGCGCCCACCCTGCAGCCAGTCGCCGCCCTGCCAGCAGCGACCCCGGACGCCGCGGTCAGCTCAGCGGACGAGGAAAGTACGGCGGCCAAGGTTGCTCCCAACATCGACCTCAAGGACGTGGCGCCCCCGCCGGAGCTCCAACCGGAGCCAGAACCGCCCGCACAGCCCCAACGACGGGCACCGGCACTGGAGCGGGAGCAGGCCCCACGCCAGCAACCTCATCCGGAGCAGCCATCGGAACCCGTGACCATGGGTGAAGAGCCCGCCGCCGCGATCGAGGGCAACGAACGTGAGCAGGCCCCGGGTACCGTAATTCCTGCTGCGGAACCGGAGTCCGAACCCGAACCTGTCGCCACCAGCCTGACCCTGCTCAATTCCGAGATTCTTCCCGGCACCGCAACCCGGCTGGCATGGGCCCCGGGCATCCAGATGGCCGGACTATCGCAGCCGACACCGGTGCTGGTGGTCAATGGCGCCCGCCCCGGCCCAACCCTGTGTCTGACCGGGGCCATCCATGGTGATGAGCTCAACGGCATCGAGATTGTCCGCCGCACGGTCTACGACCTCGACCCGGAAGAGCTGGCCGGGCGCGTCATTGGTATTCCCATCGTTAACCTGCCCGGCTTCGAGCGGGCCAGCCGCTATCTCCCGGACCGTCGCGACCTCAACCGGCATTTTCCCGGCAACCGCTACGGCAGCCTGGCCGATCGCATTGCCTATTCGCTGTTCAACAAGGTGATTCGTCACTGTGACATGCTGGTGGACATTCACACCGGTTCCCAACGACGCACCAACCTGCCTCAGTTGCGTGCGAACATGAACAACCCTGAGGTGGCCGCCTTTACCCGCGGCTTCGACCGCATGGCCGTCGTTCACAGTTCCGGGACCGTCGGCATGTTGCGGACTGCGGCGGTGGCGGCGGGCATTACCTCGGTTACCCTGGAAGCGGGGGAATCCCTGCGCATTCAGGAGCACCAGATCAAGGCCGGCGTGAACAGTCTCAACAGCCTGATGGAAAAACAGGGGATGATTTCGCGGATGTTCGTCTGGGGTGAACCGGAGCCGATCTACTACAACTCCTACTGGATCCGCGCCGAACATGGCGGCATCCTGTTCAGCGATGTGGAGTTGGGGGACCGGGTCCGTGAGGGCGATGTACTGGGTTTCGTCAGCGACCCGATCACCAATGCCCGTCATCCGATTAAAGCGCTGGCCAATGGCCGGATCATCGGCATGGCCGTCGATCAGGTGGTGATGGCCGGTTTTGCCGCCTACCACATCGGCGCAGTGACCGACGTACCGGCGCAAGAGGACGAGCAGGTCGAGGACTGACTCCCTGGGGCGACCGGCCATTGTGCTCAGGCGCCCCGGTCATTCAGGACGTTCCCAGCTCAGCGATAGCCTTGCGTATCTGGGTCAGGGCCTGCTCCAATACGGCTCGCGAGGTGCCCAGGTTAAGGCGCATGAAACCAGACCCGCCTTCCCCAAAGGAGGCCCCCGGGCTGAGTCCCACCCCCGCCTGACTGACAAAAAAGCGTTTCAGTTCACCGTCAGTCATGCCCAGCGCCCGGCAGTCGATCCACAGCAGATAGGTGCCCTGAGCCGGTGTCACGGTCAGTTGCGGGATATGCTCAGCCAGGTAATCACAGACAAAGTCGCGATTACCTGCCAGGTACACCAGCAGCTGATCCAGCCAGGCCCCTCCATGGCGATAGCCAGCCTCCAGCGCGGCCGCACTGAACGGATTGCACGACAGCACATGCAACTGCTCGAACGGCGCGGCCAGGGCCGCACGATGGGCGGGGTCAGGTGCCACCAGCACTGACAAGCCCATGCCGGGTACGTTGAAACTCTTGCTCGGGGCCACCGCGGTAATCAGCGGGTCCTGCGCTGTCGCCAGCGACGCCATGACGGTATGGGGCTCGCGGTCCGGGTAGACCAGGTCGGCATGAATCTCATCAGCCAGCACCACCAGGTTATAACGGCGGGCAATGGCCAGCACCGCCTCCAGTTCATCCCGGCGCCAGACCCGGCCTACCGGGTTGTGGGGAGAACACAGAAACAGCAGCCTGGCGCCATCGTCAGCACAACGTTCAAGGTGCTCCAGATCCATCTCATAGACGCCATCCCGCAGTCGTAAGGGGTTCTCCACCACTCGCCGCCCGGTCTTGCGAATGGCACTGTAGAAGGGCGGATAGACCGGGGGCTGGATAATGATGCCCTCGCCCTCGGCGGCAAACGCCAATGCCGCCGCGTGCAGAGACGGCACTACCCCGGGCACCAGCATCAGCCAGTCGCGCTCGATGGTCCAACCATGGCGCTCACGGAACCAGCTGATGATCGACTCATAGAGACTGTCGCGAAACAGGGTGTAGCCGTAAACCGGATGCTGTGCCCGTTCCACCAGCGCCCGGGTGACGGCCTCCGGCGCCGGGAAGTCCATGTCCGCCACCCACAGAGGAATCACCTCATGGCTACCGAATACCGCACCCCGGGCATCGAATTTCACCGCCCCGGTCTGCTCCCGCCCAACGATCTGGTCAAAATTCACCGTCACCAGCCAACGCCTCCTGTTTGTCGGTTACTCATCTTATGACTCCCCAGCATACCAGTAACCCCTCCATTCCCTGCGCCTTAGGTCTCAGTGACCCCACTGGCGAGGTTGATCACAATCACTCTAAACTGCCAAGTTCAGGCCTCTTCCACAAGGACCCAGCCAAGTCATGCTGACCCAGATTCTTGCCACCCTGTTGCCGGTCTTTCTGATCGCCTCCTGCGGCGCCCTGTATGGCCGCTATCGCAGTCCGGACATTAAGGGCATCAATGCCCTCAACATGGAGCTGTTCGTGCCCATGCTGGTGTTCGCGGTGCTGGCGGACCAGAAGGCGCCGTTGCAGGAATACGCCTGGCTCGCCCTGGCGGGCAGCATTGTGGTGCTCGGTTCCGGGCTGTTGCTGTGGCCGCTGGCACGCATCGCCAAGATCAACCCCAAGACCTTCCTGCCGCCGATGATGTTCAACAACTCCGGCAACATGGGCATCCCGGTGATCGTACTGGCCTTCGGCGAAGCCGCGCTGCCGGCGGCGGTGGTGCTGTTCATTGTCGAAATGATGCTCCATTTCACCGTTGGCCTGCACATGCTCAACCCCCACGAGCCACTGCGCAAGCTGCTGAAGATTCCGGTGGTGCTGGCCAGTATCGCCGGGCTGAGTCTGAATCTGGGTGGTATCGCGTTACCGGGGTGGCTGCTCGAATCCCTCAACATGCTCGGCGGCGTGTGCATTCCATTGATGCTGTTTACCCTGGGGGTGCGGATGCTGGATGTGGATTTCTCCGACTGGAAACTGGGCCTGCTCGGGGCCATCGCCTGCCCCGCCAGCGGCCTGTTGCTGGCCTGGCCACTGGTCGGCCTGATCGATCTGCCCGGTCTGCAACTGGCTACGCTGTGGGTCTTCGCGGCGCTGCCACCGGCGGTTCTCAACTATATGGTCGCGGAGCAATACCGCCAGGAGCCCCACCGGGTTGCCTCGCTGGTGCTGATCGGTAACCTTGGCAGCCTGGTGGTCATGCCGGTCACACTCGGTCTGATCTTCTCATCGTCACTGCTTTAGCCACTGCTATAGTGTAGAGGAACCTGCACGCCGACCGTTCAGTGACGCCGGTTTCAGAAACGGCGACCGGGTCTGGCGAACATCTTGACGATGGAAGAAGGAGGTCCTGAATGAGTGTTCTGCTGTTGCTGCTCAGCATCCTGGTGCTGATTTACCTGGGCACCGGCGGCACTACCGCCGCCACCGTGCTCTGCCTTGCCACCCTGATTGGCCTGTTTTACGACCACTGGCATCTGCTCAGCCTGGTTCTTGGCGGCGGCCTGCTGGCCCTGAGTCTGATCCTGTTATTCGGCGGTGACCTCCGCAAACAACGATTCAGCGGCCCGTTGCTGTGCTGGGTGCGCAGCAAACTCCCCAAACTCTCCGACACCGAAGCGGAAGCACTGAAATCCGGTACCGTCGATTGGGACGGCGAACTGTTTTCCGGCCAGCCGGACTGGCAGCGCCTGCTGGATTCCGCCCCCAGTCATCTGAGCAGCGAAGAGCAGGCCTTCATCGATGGCCCGGTGGAACACCTGTGCGCCATGCTCGACGACTGGGCCATCACCCATGAACACTATGACCTGCCCGCACCGGTGTGGAAGTTCATCCGCGATAACGGATTCTTTGGTTTGATGATTTCCACGGATATGGGCGGCAAGGGCTTCTCTCACACCGCACATTCAGAGATCGTGATGAAGATCTCCACCCGCAGCGTGTCAGCCGCCGTCACCGTCATGGTGCCAAACTCCCTTGGCCCCGGCGAGCTGCTGATGGAGTACGGTACCGACGAGCAGAAACAGCATTATCTGCCCCGGCTCGCCGCCGGTAAGGACATTCCCTGCTTCGCGCTCACCTCCCCGGTGGCCGGCTCTGATGCCGGTGCCATTCCCGACAAGGGCATTGTCAGCATGGGCGAGTGGAACGGCGAGCAAGTGCTGGGGCTGAAAGTCACCTGGAACAAGCGTTACATTACCCTGGCACCGGTTGCGACCCTGATTGGCCTTGCCATCAAAGTGTATGACCCCGACCGGCTGCTGGGCGGTGACGACGAAATCGGCGTGACCTGTGTGCTGGTGCCACGGGATCTGGAAGGGGTCAATGCCGGCGCCCGCCACTTGCCGATGAACACCGTGTTCATGAACGGGCCAACCTGGGGCACCGAGGTGTTCATCCCGATGGCACAGATCATTGGTGGCCAGGACATGCTTGGCAAGGGCTGGACGATGCTGCTGGAGTGCCTCTCCATCGGCCGCTCCATTTCCCTGCCCGCCCTCGGCACCGGTGCGGGCAAGGTCGCCAGCCTGGCCACCGGGTCCTACGCGCTGGTACGCGAACAGTTCGGTCGCTCCATCAGTCAGTTTGAAGGGGTGCAGGAGGCCCTCGAGCCCATTGCCGGCTACACCTACATGATGGACTCGGCCCGCCTGCTCACTGCCGCCATGCTCGATCGCGGGGTGCGGCCCTCGGTACCGTCCGCGGTGCTGAAATACCGCAACACCGACCTGATGCGGGAGGTCATCAACCACGCCATGGATGTGGTCGCCGGTCGCGGGGTCATTACCGGTCCGCGCAACTTCCTCGCCCGGGCCTATCAGGCGGTACCCATCGGCATCACCGTGGAAGGCGCCAATATCCTCACCCGCAGCCTGATGATCTTCGGCCAGGGCGCCATCCGCTGCCATCCGTTTATTGTTGAGGAAATTGAAGCCGCGGGTATGGAAGACAAAGCCGCTGCCGTCGACCGTTTTGATGGTGTGTTCTATCGCCATCTTGCCCACACCGGTCGCAACGCCCTGCGCGCCTTTGTCGGCGGACTCACCTTCGGACGACTGGAAACCGCCCCGCGGCTGGGGGATATTCGCCCCTGCTATCAGCAGCTGTCCCGCTTCAGCGCCGCGTTTGCCCTGATGACCGACGTCACCCTGCTCAGCGTCGGTGGCGGCCTGAAGGCACGACAGCGCCTGTCCGGGCGCATGGCCGACTGCCTGGTTCAGCTCTACTACGCCTCGGCAGTGATCAAGCAGTGGCACGAGGAAGGCTACCCGCCAGATCAGCGTCCACTGGTGGAATGGGGGCTCAAGACCTGCCTGCGCGACCTGCAGCAGCACATGCGCGAGCTGATCATCAATTTCCCGGTAGCGGCCCTGCGCTGGCCACTGCGGCTACTGGTCTTCCCGCTCGGCGCCAGCGGCCTCAACGGCCCCGATGACCGCCTCGGTACCCAGGTGGCGGAAACCATTGTCCGCGATACCCCGGTGCGTGCCCGCATCAGCCGTGGCTGTTACGTCAACCACAATCCGGATGACCCCCTCGGGCGGGTGCTGAACGCCTATCGGCTGGCCCACGAAACCCACGACATGCGCGAACGTCTGCATACCGCCATCCGCAGCCGCAACGAAGATGAACTCGATGCCATTGCCCTGCTGATGGGCCATCAACGCCAGGAACTGGTGGACTGGGCCCGTGAACAGCAGATCATCAGTGACGACGAGTGCGGTCCGTTGCTGGAAGCGTTGGAAGCTCTGTATGACGTGATCCGGGTGGATGCATTCGATGCCGAAGGCATCAAGAAGCTGGCCCGCTGTGCCAAGGGTAAACGACAGGTGGTGGAACGTCCGCCCAAGGAAGAAGACTGAGGAAGGGATCCGAGCTGCAGCGCTCGTGATGACGGGCCGGGGCACCAGACCCCGGCCAGTTTCGATCAGTAATGGTCGAGGATATCGAGGATTTCCCGGGTACCACGAATGATGGTGTAAACCCGGTCCTCCACTTCGACCCGCTGGCGACGGTCGTCGATGTCGTAGATACGGCCATCCCGATAGAGGTAATCCGGAAGATGGTCGCCACGTTCAATGCCCAGACGACGCTGCCAGCCCGGCGGCAGCGGCTCGCCCTGGGCGACCTTCTTTTGCAGGCCAGGGGGCAGGCCTTCCAGCCCGGGCGGGTTCGCCACAGCCGACACCGATCCCAGTGCCAGCAGCAGGCCGAGCATGCCTGCGGAGAGAGCCTTTTTCATACCTGTTACCTCATCTTGACGCTATAGACCCAAGCTACCATGGACATCCGGAGGTTACCCGTTACCACTTGTTCAGGAACGGACGACTCAGTCAGACTCGCTATCGGCCCGCAAGCCGTCCGCGATGGCTTCTTCCACCAACCAGCGTCGCAATATCTGAATGCCCCGTTCGCGACGCCGACTGGTTTTCCAGGCGAAATGGAACTGGTAGCCCGTGGCCAGCGGATGGCAGGGCAGGCGAACAAAATCGTCAGCGTCGTCCCGGTTGCTGAGCATGTAATCGTTGGTGAGTACGATGCCCTGGTGGTAACGGGCCGCCTCCAGTGCCAGCAGCATATGACTGAAGTGCTGGACCCGGGCCGTGACCGGGAGGGATTGGCCCACTGCGGAAAACCAATTGTGCCAGTCGCCCACCTTGCGGTCATAGATGCTGTAGGTGGACAGCAGGGGAAAACGCGCAAGCTGCTCCGGGCTCAGGGTAATCCGGTCATCCCCTTCCTGGCGGTTCAACGCCAGTTCACGACAAATTTTTTCCCAATAGTCACTGCTGCACACCGGAAACATCCGTTCCCGGTACAACAGTTCATAGCTGAAGGCCTGGGACGGCTGGTTGATGCAAATGAACGCATCGGCCACCCGGTCTGACAACACCGGGTTCTCCGTCGTCATTTCCAGGGACAGGTCGAGCTGGGGATAGCGTCGCTGCAGCTCGGGCAACCGGGGCACCAGCCAGCGCACTGCGAAGGAGCTGAAACAGGCCAGGCGCAGCCGCGAGGTTTCCTCACCCAACAACTGTTCGCTGGCCCGCTCAATCTGTAACAGCGCGGTGGTCACCGACTCCAGATATTGCCGGCCTTCATCGGTCAGCGCCAGAGTCCGTCCGGTGCGCAGGAACAGGCTCTCCCCCAGATAACTTTCCAGTTGCTTGATCTGGTGACTGACAGCACTCTGGGTCACCAACAGCTCCTCCGCCGCCAGGGAAAAACTGTTGAGGCGGGCGACGGCTTCAAAAACGGGCAAGGATTTCAGCGGGGGCAGCTTCATTATCTAATTTTCTAATCGGTTAAAATTAAGCATCATTTTATACGATAGCTTGAGCGACCTACACTGGCCACCCTGTCCCTTAGCCCCCGGAATAAACCATGTCTGGCAAGACCGTAAACAGCGCTATCCTGCTATTGGTGATCGGTAACGCCCTGGCACTGATCTCCGATGTCTTTATCAAACTGCTGGAACCCGGCGCACCGGTGTTCCAGTTTGCCTTCCTGCGTTGCCTGATTACCTTGCTGCTGTTGCTGCCGCTATGGAAACAGGTCAACCCACGGCGGCTGTTCCAGGGCGGGAAGGTTCATTTCATCCGCGCCCACATTCACCTGGGCGGCATGCTATGCATGGTGATCGCCCTTGGCGCACTGCCGCTGGCAACTGCCAACGCGGTGTTTTACGCGGCCCCCATTCTGGTCATGGCACTGTCCGCCCTGCTGTTTGGGGAGAAACTCCGCCCATTGAGTGTCTTCGCAGTAATGAGCGGTTTCGTGGGCATTCTGATGATTCTGCGGCCCGTTGATTTCAACTGGGGGGCAGTTGCCGCCCTGGGCTCGGCCGCGGCACTGGCGATCAACGCCGTGATGGTGCGCCAGCTGCCGCGGCGGCAGTCCACTGTGCACAAACTGGCGCTGACGTACGTGATGATTCTGCCCACCAGCGCCGTCTTTATGGTGGTGGAAGGCGCCCCCCTGGACCCGGCGATTCTCGTCAGTGCCCTGGGCTCCTCCCTGTTCATCCTGGGCTACAACGTGACCGTGTTGCTGGCCTATCGCCAGGTGGAGGCCAACCTGGTCACCAGTGCGGAGTACACCGGGCTGATATGGGCAGTACTGATTGGCTGGATAGGCTTCAATGAGACGCCCGACCTTTGGTTCGCAGTGGGCAGTGCCATGATAGTGGTGCCTCTGATTATGGTGGGGGTGCGTTCGCGTCAGCGGAGCGACCGGGTGCTCCGGGCCCAACCGGTGAATGGTTGAAGCCTCGGCCAATAACGATGCGAAGGGATGACCTGTCCCATCTCGCTGGCCTTAATACGGGGTCAGAGGGTCAGGTAACGGGCATTTCCAGGAAGCAGTTGGATTAGATACTGGGGGAGGTCATTAATTTTGACCCTTTCCCGTGGTCCGGTAGCCAGCCAGGAAAATAATTTAATTGAAGTGCGAATCATTATCATTAAAATGCGCACTCAAATATTATGACACGTGCTGGAGAACCCAATGTCGAAGTCCGAAGTCTCAACGCCGCTGCGCCGCCACCGATTGGCTGTTGCCATAGCCATGCTGCCAGTGTCGCTTATGGTAATTGGTACGGCACCGGTCCTTGCCGAGGATCAGTCTGATGCGCCCGACCTGCTACCCGGCCTGAATGTCACGGCCGACTGGCTGGGGCCACCAACGGAAGACTCTGAAAAGACTTACACCGGAGCCCGTACTGTCGTCGAAAATGAAGAACTCCAAAATGCCGGAGCCCTCAACCTGGAAGACGCCTTGCGCCCGGTACCCGGTGTCACAGTGCTTGATGAAACGGGGACGGGCATCCTACCCAATATCGGCATGCGTGGTCTGAACCCTCTGCGCAGCGAACGGCTCCAGATTCTTCTCGATGGGTACCCGATTGCGATCGGCCCCTACAGTAATGTCGGCGTCTCGCTGTTCCCGGTCACGCTTCCTAGCCTGGAAGTCGTGGATATTGTCCGCGGAGGAGCCTCCGTGCATTACGGACCCAATAACGTGGGCGGTGTGGTGAATTTCATCACCAAACCGATTCCGGCGCAAACCTCCCAGACCCTTCGTGAGCGGGTAACCATTGCGGAAGAGACCGGCAATGTCTTTACCGATACCTATTACCGGGTCGGCGGCCGGGCAACTGAAAAGCTTGTCTTGCAGTTCCAGGCCAACGTCCAGCGCGGTGACGGCTTTCGTGACCACTCCGATACGGAAGTAGATAACCTGATCCTGGATGCCAGTTATTACCTGAACGACCAGCATGAACTGGCTTCACAGTTGCAATATTATCGCGTCGAAGCGGAACTTCCCGGCGCCCTGACACCGGAAGCCTATGAGCAGGATCGCACCCAGAGCCAGCGCCCATACGACGGATACGAAGCCGACATGACGCGCGCCACATTTACCTGGACGTACACGCCGGCCGACAACGTGGAATTCCAATGGCGCAACTTTGTTCACGATGCTGACCGCACCTTCTTCTTCGGCCAGAACCTGAGCGGCAACGGCCACTGGGCGGATCCGGGGCTCGATTCCACCCACGTGGCAGATTCTCCAAGATTGTTCACCGTCTACGGCACCGAACCACGGATTGCCATTCGCCACGGCCGTCACGATATTACGCTGGGAGCAAGGTTTGTCAGCGAAGATGTGGAATTTGACGTGAATCGTCTGGAGTTTTCGTCGGGTAACCGTTCCATAGCGCGCGATTGGCACCTGGACACCCAGGCTGTCGCATTCTATGTAAGTGACACCCTGTCGTTCCAAGAGGACCGCCTGACGGTGACACCGGGCTTGCGTTATGAAGGTGTTGATATGGATTTCCGCGACAATCTCAGCGGCAATACCGAGGAAAACAATGCCGACGAATTGTTGCCAGGCCTGACCGTCGGCTACCAAGCTTCCGATGACCTATTTGTCTTCGCCAACAGCCAGCGTTCTCTCGTGCCGGTTCAGATTGCCCAGACCACCCGTGAAGGCGCGGTTGCCAATGAAACTGCCTGGAACCATGAGCTTGGCGCACGTCTTCAGATGACCCCGGACCTGCGGTCATCCGCCACGCTGTTCCGCATTGATTATGAGGACCAGATTCAATTCAATCGCTCAACCAGTCGTTTCGAGAACCTCGGAAAAACCCGTCACCAAGGTATCGAACTTGCGAATCGCTGGAACCTCAACAGTCATTGGGAACTGGGCCTAGGCTATACCTTCCTGGATACCGAACAGCTGACCGGTGACAACAAGGGCAATGAGCTGCCCAACGCGCCAACCCACAAAATCAGTGCAGACGCGTTTTACAGCTACCAGGCGTGGGATGCCAGCTTGACCTGGGTTTATGTCAGCTCCAGCTACAGCGATGCGGACAACACCAAAGAAGAAACCAGTAATGGCAGCGCTGGCAAGTTGCCAGACTATCACCTGGTTACAACCAGGGTCGGTCGTGACTTTCCGGTTGGCGGTGATCGTGTGCTGAATCTGGGCTTGGCCGTCAACAACCTGCTGGATGAGGACTATTACTTCCGGGGCGTGGACGTTAGTCCGGTCGGTCGTGTGCCTCAGCCGGGCCGAAGCTTTATCCTTGAGGCGCAACTCGATTTCTGATGGCCTGTCTACAGAACCAGATCGTAAAGCTCCTGCTGGTGGTCCTGATTTCGCCTGCTACAGGGTGGGCTGACAACCTCGATATCCGGCTGGCGGATGACCGAGGGGAAACCCTGCAGTTATCCGCACCGGCGACCCGACCTGCGGCGATTTCGACCTTCGGGGCCGACGTCGCACTGGCGTTAGGTACTGTGCCGGTCGCGGTCACCGACTACGGTATCCAGGGAGTACCCGATTATCTGGCGTCGCAGTTAAACGGTGTTCGGGGCCTTGGTCCCCGACATCAGCCTAATCTGGAGGTGCTGTCGTCGGTCGGGCCAGATCTCGTGATCGCCATTCGCCGTTATACCGCGAAAGACGCTGACCAGATTGAATCCATTGCGCCGCTGCTGGCCCTGGATCTGATCACGGTTCAGGACAGCCTGCGAGCCGTAGAGTTGGTGGGACAGGCTCTCGGTCAGCCAACAAAAGCTACGGAACTCAACGATCGCTTTCTAGACCGCATTCAATTGCTAAAAGAGCGCAATAAGGGAAAGGTCACGGAAACCGTGGCATTGCTGACCAGCGGCAGCGAAACGCCTTTTGTTTACTATGACCACTTTTTGCCGACAGCACTCCTGGAGCAACTCGGCTTTAATAACGTCGGTGGCGAGACACCCAATACTGACAGCGGCATTCCGCTGGGCTACAGAATCAGCCTTGAGGCCCTGCTGAAACTCAATCCGGATACCATCCTCGTATTGCCCACCAGTCGTCAGCGCGCGTTCACGATGAATCCCATCTGGCCGTATCTCACGGCAGTGCGCACGGGCCAAGTCTACGAAGTACCATACTATTGGAAAGAAGGCGCCGGTCCAATTGCCCGGGAGCGAATCCTGGACGACATTCAACGCCTGTTACTGCCTGCGGAAACCGACGAATGACGGTTTCCAATTCAGCCACGCGCCCTGTCACCCTCTATGGAGCAACGCTGCTGTTCCTGGTGCTGTTGTTCCTCATCGGGCTGATGGCAGGTTCCCGATGGGTATCGCCGACCCAGTTGCTGTCAGCCATTGGCGGTAACAGCGACCTGCTGACCCGGATCACCGTGCTGGAACTCCGACTGCCGCGTAATCTGCTGGGTTTTCTCGGCGGTGCTGCGCTTGGAGTTGCTGGAGCCGTCATGCAGAGCGTTACCCGGAACTCCCTGGCATCTCCTGGTCTGACTGGCGTGATCGCATCTGCTGCCCTGGCGGTGGTGTCGCTCCAGACTTTGAGCTCACCGAGTGCACTATGGTTGCCCGCGATGGCTCTCGGCGGAGGCCTGCTGGGTGGCTCGCTCACCTTTGTCATTGCCGGCCGACGGCAACTTCAGCCCGAGCGTGTGGTGCTTGCTGGAATAGCGGTCACGTCACTAGCGACGGCAGTGACCACAGGCCTTTTACTGGTGTCCGGGGCGGAGGCGGCGGAACTCTACTACTGGCTGGCAGGCAGCTTGATGGGGCGGGGCTGGCTCCAGCTCCAGATGGTGCTGCCTTGGCTGTTGCTTCCACTTGGCGCCCTGTTTGTGATGCAGCGGCCCTTCCGTTTATTGCAGCTGGAGGACGATCTTGCGCTTGCCATGGGGCTAGCTGTTGGTCGCTGGCGCCTGACGTTTCTGCTGTTGGCCTTGTTATTGGCAGCAGCGTTGGTCGCCTTCACCGGTCCGATTGTGTTCATTGGCCTCGTAGCACCACACATTGCCCGGCGTCTGGTCGGCGATCAGATCCAGCATTGGTTGCCTCTTAGTGCTCTGTTTGGGGGGTTACTGTTGTTGGCAGCCGACATCCTTGCACGCCAGCTGGCTTTTCCTCAGGAGTTACCCGTGGGTATGCTGACGGCCCTTATCGGGGCTCCCTGGCTGATTTATCTGATCAATTCGCAAACCTCACACCGGAGCGCATAACTTGACCAGTCCGGCTACGACACCACACCGAGCAGACCGCCACAGTATCCCGGCCCCAGCTATCGGCCCTATCGCCAGGCTGCTTTTAGCTGGCGGGCTCAGCGTGGTTGTTGTCATCGTCGCGGGCGTTCAGCTGGGGGCCGTAGACCTCGCCTGGTCCCAGGTGTGGGCGGGGCTCACCGGTGACACCTCACAACATGTGCAGCAAGTGGTCTTCGAAATACGGTTGCCCCGTACCCTGACCGGAGCTCTGATCGGTATTCACTTTGCGCTGTCAGGTTGGCTCCTACAACTGCTGAGCCGCAACCCCCTGGCCGAAGCGGGCATTCTCGGCATTTCCGCCGGCGCCAGTCTTGTCGCAGTCATTGCTTTCGTCGTCGGTGACTGGCTGGTTTCGAGCGAAAATCCCTACAGCAACACCTCGTTTGCCCTTGAATATTTACCCCTTTTTGCGATGGCAGGCGGACTTTTAACGGCGCTGGCGGTTTACTTCCTTGGCATGCGGCATGGCCATCTGTCGCCGGTTAAAATGACCCTAACCGGGGCGGTTATTGCCGGCATGTTGCACGCCCTGACCATCGGTGCCCTGGCGTTCTGGGGCCACGCCCATACTGAACTGGTTGCCCAATGGCTTGCGGGCTCGCTGTACGGCGCCGACTGGCAACACCTTCATACGCTGTTGCCCTGGACGATCATCGGAGTAATCGGTGTGATTTTGCTCATGCGCCCGCTTAGTGTGATGCAACTCGACGACCAACACTCACTCACTCTTGGCCTGGGCCTGAACCGCTGGCGTGCCTTTGCGCTGCTGATCGCCACCCTGCTGGCGGCCAGTGCCGTCGGAGCGGTGGGGCCCGTTGGTTTCATAGGTCTGCTCATCCCCCACATCAGCCGTCGGCTGGCAGGTGCCAATCTTCCTGTCCAGTTGGTGTTATGTGTGCTGTTGGGAGCGGTGTTGGCGGTACTGGCGGATTTACTCGGCCGGATGCTGTTTACACCCTACGAAGTCCCCGTGGGCGTGGTTTCGGCCGTCCTTGGCGTTCCATTTTTTCTTTATCTGTTATCGCGTCAACTCTAAGGTCGGGATCCGACATGTTACGAACCGAGCAGCTCTCACTTGACTACGGCGACAAACCAGTTGTCGACAACGTCTCGCTGACCATTCCCGAAGGTGGGATCACCTGCCTGTTGGGCCCCAATGGATCAGGCAAAAGTACCTTATTGAAAAGTTTTGCGGGCCTGTTACCAGCCCGGTCCGGTCAGGTCTACCTGGACGACCGGCCGGTTGAGCAATGGGACCGAGGCAAGCTGGCCCTCAGGCTCGCCATGCTGCCCCAAAAGCCCGTTGTGCCCGAGGGCATCCGGGTTCGGGACCTAGTGGCGCTAGGTCGTTTCCCACACCGTAAATGGTGGCAACGGAACCTCACCGTCGACGAAAAAGTGACCCTCGACGCCATGGCAATGACGGGCGTTTCAGACCTCGCGGAACAACCGGTGGAAGCGCTTTCAGGAGGACAACAACAGCGGGTATGGATCGCCATGGCCCTGGCCCAGGAAACGGACATTCTTCTACTCGACGAACCCACCACATTCCTCGATTGGGGATACCAGCTGGAAGTACTGGAGTTGCTATCCACGCTGAATCGCCAGCACGGACTTACAGTGGTCATGTCACTACACGATCTTAACCAAGCCGCCCAATTTGCTGACCGGATCGCTGTCCTGGCCGACGGCCAACTTAGAATGATAGGCAGCCCCGGAGAAGTGATTACAGAGTCCTTGGTACACCGAGTGTTTCGGGTACATACCTCCGTTGCCTCAGGGCCAGGGGGACGCCCATTCTGTTTTGGATTTGCAGCATCGATACAGAGCCGACCCAAACATAGTCCTCAACTTGCTACGACATCTTAGCTTGGGGATGGGCGGGGTCTACCTCGTTAAGCAGGAAAAGTGGAGGCCAGCCCGGCCGCCTGAATGAAGCCGCTGATCCCGGTCAGTACAATCTCCGCTGCCATCGCCGACAGGATCAGGCCGCTGACCTTGGAGAGGATGTTCAGCCCGGTCTTGCCCAACGCCCGCTCCAGATAACCGGACAGGAACAGCAATACAGTCAGCACCAGCAACGCGGTGATCATCCCCAGAACACCGCCGGCAATCTCCGGCACCGATTTCAGTTCCGCACCGTAGACCAGGATGGCACCAATGGTGGCAGGTCCGATGATGACCGGAATCGCCATCGGCACCACGGCGATGTCGTCACGGTCTTCCTGAGGCAGGCAGGTGGCATGGTTACGAGTGCCGCTGTTGACCAGGCTGATCGCCGTGAGAAACAGCAACGACCCGGCACCAATGCGAAACGAGTTCAGGGTAATACCGATGGCCTCAAACAACAGCGGGCCGGCGAAGAACAGCACCAGCCCCAGCACCAGCGCAGAAAAGCTGGCACGGCGAATGATGGAATTCTTCTCGGACGCCGGCTGGCCCCGGGTCAGCGCCAGGAACATGGTGACCACAAAGAAAGGCGCCAACAGGAAAAGAAAGCGAACGGCACTGCTCAGGTAGGTGGGGAGAAATTCGGACATCATGGCGGGTTTCGGCACTCTCAAAAGGCAAAACGGGATGCTACTCCGACCTGCCGAACCTGTCCGTACGCACCTTAACCTATGTCAGGGCCGGTACCTGAAACCTGCGCCGGTGCCCTGCGGGCCAGCCACTGTGGCCGCCGGCCAAACAATACCAGATTGCCCAACAGCGCCAGTCCCGCACCGGCGATGGCCGTCAGGGTCCAGTCGAAGCCTTCCAGCCAGGTCGACACCGACAGCGCCACCACCGGGAACAGTACGGTCGCGTAGCCCGCACGATCAGCCCCCAGGGTCTGAATCACCGTGAGGTAGCAATAGAACGCCACAATCGATCCCGGCACGGCCAGGAACAGGGTTGCCCCCCAGAACACCGCAGAGTCCGGCAGGGTCCAGGTTACGCCCTGAATCAGGCACCAGATGCCCAGGATCACCGCTCCGTAGACCATGGCCCAGGCGTTGGCCACGAGCAGGGGGATTCCTGCCTCACGCACCCTGACACTGATCAGGTTACCCATGGAAAACCAGAAGGTGCCCGCGACCGCAAACAGAATGCTCGCCAGCGAGGCGTTGCCCAAACGGAGGTCATGCCAGAACAGCAAAGCCACCCCGCTTACGCCCAGTACCATTGCCGGATACAGGCGTACGTGCGGCCGCTGACGCATCCACAGCCAGCCATTGATGGCATTAAACAGCGCCGCCAGCGAGAAAATGACCGCCAGCAGACCGCTGGTCATATTTTCAGCCGCCCGGTAAATCAGCAGGAAATTCACGCTGTACAGGGTCAGTCCCTGCAACAGCAGCCAGCCATGCTGGGCCAGGTTCAGCCGCGGCAGGCGGCGTAACAACGCCAGCAGGCCCAGGGCCACGGCGGACGCCATGACGAAGCGATAAAACACCGCCAGATCCACCGCTGCGCTTTCGACCTGCAGCCGAATCGCTGTCCAGGTCAGCCCCCAGATCAGGACAGTCACCGCATAGTGCACGCTCACCGGCATGGTCATCACTCCTTTGCGTCAGTTCTGGCAAGACCCTCACTCTACCCGCTCACCGTCATGAGCACTTGTCAGATCCTGCGCAAGGGTGGATCATTCTTGCGGAGGCCTCCGATGACAACCAATGCCAGATCACCACAGCCTGAATCCCAGCGTCACGATATTGCAGACACCCTGCGAGCGGCCGGCGTTGCCCCCAGACGGGTACTGGAGCTTGGCCAGGGCCGGGCCCTGGCCCATTGGCAGAACCGTAAGGGCCTGATTCATTACGAACGTCCCAGCCACCACGCCCTCAGTATCTACACCCAGCGCGGCGACAAGGCTTCCCGACTCGTCAACGGCCAGGCCGTCAGCCATGGCTTTCCCGGCGCCGCCTGCCTGTTCCCTGCCGGTAGCCGTTCCAGCTGGCTGATTGACGGCCCCTTCGAATTTTTCCACCTGTATTTCAGCGACCGGGATATTGCCCGCTGCGCGGCCGAGACCTGGGACTGCGAACCGGAGCAGGTACGGCTGAACGAGCTCTACCATGGTAACGATCCGATACTGGCCCAGAGCGGCCAGCTGCTTGCGCAGAGCGACTGGCAGGCCGCCGGGCAAACCCTGGCCATGGACCACCTTAGCCAGTGGCTGCTGGTACAGATCGTCAGCCAGCATTCCACCGTGCAGCAGGCCGCGCCCGAGGTGACCGGCCAGCTGTCCCGTCGTTACCGGCGCCTGCTGGAGGAACGCATCGACGGGCACCTGGACCAGCCGCTGACGCTGGCGGGTATGGCCGCCTGGGTCAATCTCAGCCCCTACCACTTTGCCCGCCTGTTCCGTGCCACCTTTGGCTGTGCACCGTATCAGTATGTTCAGGAACAGCGGCTGATCCGGGCCAAAGCCCAGTTACGCCATCCCGCCAACAAGATCACGGCCATCGCGCTCGCCTGTGGTTTCAATGACTCCAGCCAGTTCAGCCGGGCTTTCCGCAAGCGCTATGGCCTTACCCCGACGGCCTATCGGGAGCAGGCGGGCATCCGCGGTTAACGCAGGTAACCTTCGATGGCGAAGACGTGGGGATCGTCGTCCCCCAGGTGACGCAGGGCATCCGCCAGCTTGAGCAGGTACTCGTCGTTGTGACCGCTGGGGCCGCTGGAGACGGCTATCTGGCGGGCAATGTCCGCTTCGTGGGCAGGGCCGAGAAACGCCGCATTGTGCTCGTCGGCGATGTACACCAGCCCCTCGTCGCAACGGCCATCGTCAAAACTCAGGGTAGTGGTAAAGCGCAGGTACCCGTTCTTCTCGCGCTCATCCAGCTGCTCGAACACGTCGGGCGCAATCCGGTAAGCCACGCCCCGGCAGCGGGCGCCCGGTTGTTCGATCAGCGTCACCACCCGGCCCGGGGCATCCGGAGTACCGCGATGATCATGGGAACCCTGCCAGAACCGTCGTACCCAGCCGTGAATCATCGCCGGACGCTGCTCGAGGAATGGAAAATCCACCTTGTAAATCAGCGAACCGTAGCCAAACAACCACACCGACTCGACGCCGTCGAAGCAGAAACGCTGGCGGTTGTGTTCCGTGGTGTCAAAGGACATGGACAATTCCTGGCAAAGTGAGGGGCACGGTCGCATCATAAACAGCGCCAAGGGCGCCTGCCAAGCGTCGTTCGGAACTTTCCAGCAGGCAAAAAAAAAGCCGGGGCGAACCCCGGCAAGCGCTGCAACAGGCCATCGGCCTGGCACTCTGATCAGGCGGTTGCAGATACCGCTTCAGGGGCATAACTCACGTCACGAACACAGTCATACTGACTCGCATCGAAACGACGGGTCTGCTGACGGAACTGCCAGGTGAAGCCCGGCCACAGGGTGGTGTTCTTGCCATTTTCATTGACGTACCAGCTCTTGCAGCCGGTCTGCCAGACCGAATCCCCCAGTTTCGACTGCAGCGAGGCGTTATACGCCGCTTGGGCCCCGGCCTTCACTTCCACGCTCTGCCAGCCCTTGTGATCCATCCGCTTGAGGGCGTCGAGCACATACTGGATCTGCGATTCAATCATATACACCATGGAGCTGTGGCCCAGACCGGTGTTGGGGCCCATCAGCATGAACAGGTTGGGGAAACCGGCAATGGTGGTGCCTTTGTAGGCTTCCGCCCCACCCTGCCAGGCCGCCAGCAGGTCCTGGCCGCCACGGCCGGAGATCATGCCGCGGGGCACTGGATCCTGAGCCTTGAAGCCGGTGCCGTAGATAATACAGTCCACTTCCCGCTCCACCCCGTTGTTATCCACAATGACGTTGCCACGCACTTCGCGAATGCCATCGGTGAGCACATCGACATTGTCCTGGGCCAGGGCCGGGTAGTAGTTGTTGGAGATCAACACCCGCTTGCAGCCAAAGTGGAAATCCGGGGTGACCTTGCGACGCAGAACCGGATCCTTGATCTGGCTGCGAATGTACCGGCGGGCCTGCAGCTCACCCAGCTTGAGAATGCGCGGGTTGCCGACAAAACCCAACACCCGGGCTTCCAGGTACCAGTATATGGAGTTGCGCAGGGCATTGAGGGTCTGCGGCACCTTACGGAACGCCAACCGCTCGACAGCACTGATCTCACGGTCCGGCTTAGGCATGATCCAGGGCGGGGTACGCTGGTACAGGTCGAGCTGGCCGGCCTCTTTGGCCACTTCTGGCACGAACTGGATGGCACTCGCGCCGGTGCCGATGACCGCCACCCGCTTGCCCTTGAAATCGTAATCGTGATCCCAGTCCTGAGAGTGGAAACTCTTGCCGGTAAAGGTGTCGATGCCCTTGATCTCCGGGTACGCCGGGGTGCTCAGCCCGCCCATACCGGACACCACCACCTGGGCTTCCAGGGTTTCAAACGCCGGCAGCGCCTTGTCCTTGCGGTTGAGGGTATCGCCCGGCTTTACTCCCTTGTCCTGCATGTACTGCCACAGCGCCGGGCTGTCGCAGGTCTCCAGGGTCCAGCCCTGACGGCGCTCATCAAAACGGGCGCCGGCAACGTGGGTGTTGAGACGGATATGTCCGCTCAGACCGTACTTCTCGGCACAATGCTTGAGGTAGGCCTTGATCTCTTGCTGCTGGGCGTACATTCGTGTCCAGTTCGGGTTCTGCTCAAAGGAGAACGAATACAGCGCCGATTGCACATCACAGGCACAGCCCGGGTAATGGTTTTCGTGCCAGGTACCGCCGATGTCGTCGCTCTGCTCGAGAATCACAAAATCGTTGTAACCGGCCTGCTTCAGCTTGATGGCCATGCCCAGGCCTGAAAAGCCGGTACCGATAATGGCAATCCGGGTGCGCTTGTTCATAATCAGCCTCGTTATCTGCGTTGGCGACCGCTACCGCAGCGCCTGACTTTTGTTATGGTGCCTGGGAGTCCGTTGCCCGACCTCCCATTAAGGTATACAACCGTATACCTGACGCGTAGACAACTGTATACACCCGAAAGTAGACAGCTGTATACTTCGGAAACGCAAACCATGGGTAAATGACCCAAACTGACAACAAGGTGTCCCAATGAACGTCATGACCGGCGGAAAGCTAAAACTGGTGCAGGCAGCGCTGAAGCTGGCCACAGAGACCCGCAGTCTGACTTCGCTGGGGTTGAGGGAGCTGGCACGAGAGGCCGGGCTGAACCCCAATACCTTCTATCGCCATTTCAAGAATCTGGACGACCTCGGCCTACAGGTACTGGGCTATATCGCTGCCGAAATGAAAACCGGGGTCCGGCAGTTGCGCATGGTGGCCGAGTCATCGGAACAGGCCGCGACCACCACGGTCACGTTTGTCTACAACTACTTTCTGGAGAACCCCGCCGCTACCACGGTGGCCGTGCGTGAACTGTACGGTTCGTCACCGCTGTTGCGACGGGCGCTGGCCAACCAGCTCGATACCAGTGCCCGGGAGATGGCAGAAGATCTGATGCAACAGGGCCTGATTCCGCGGCGTCTGCCGGAACAGACGGTGCGGGAGATTTCCCACATGACCATCCGCTACATCCTGTTCCGGGCCATGGACTACATCGAAAAGCCCGACCAGCGTGACGCCATCCGCGCAGAAACCGAACGTTTCATTAACCGCCAGTTCCGCGGTGCCACGCTAGATCAGCTCAGCAATGAAGAATTCGAGGCGCTCACCGCAGCCCTCGAACAGAACGGTTAGCCGGCCCCTGTCGAAGCGGACCGGCAGGACCTCACAACGGCGCCACCACCCGGCGGCGCCCCCGCAGGTAGCCTCCGAAGAAGAACACCGCCAGGCCCATCATGATCAGGCCACTGCCCTGCAGCAGGGCCGGCGACAGTACCTCATCGTTCAGCCAAAACCCGAGGTAGAGGGCAAAGGCCGGGGTAATCAGGGTGATCAGCGCCACCGTGGTCGGTGTCAGATGCTGCAATACGTGGTAGTAGCTGACAAACCCCAGCAGCGAGCCAAACAGGGCCAAATACAGCACCGCCCAAGGTGACGGACTGGCCCAGTCAAGTGTCGGCATCTGGCCATCCAGCAGCCACCAGGCCAACGCGAACAGCGGCAGACTGAGGGTCAGCGAACCCACGGTCTGGGCCAGCGGATGAAGCCTGGCATCGGTTCGCTTGACCATCACCGCACTGACGCTGAACAGCAGTACCGCCACCAGCAACATTACAAACCCGCCCACCATGTCTGCCGTCAGCAACACGTCATCCCGGAACAACACCAGCAGACCAGCCACCGCCAGCAGGCAGGCACCCCACTTGTACAAGGGCATGGCCGGCTCTGCCAACAACCACTGCGCCAGCACTGCCGAGAGCATAGGAGACAGCCCGAAAAACACGGAAATCAGTCCGGAGGGTACCCGCTGGGCCGCCATGTAGCTGAGCCCGAGCGCACCGAAGATACCCACCAGCGCCCAGGCATAGCTTTTCAGTTCAACACCGCGCCAGCGCATGGGAATTCGCAGCACCTGCACCAGAACCAGACCCAACGCCGCTGCGATCAACATGCGCAGGCCTGCCGCCAGCATGGGGTGGAGGGTGGCGCCGCTCAGGGCGATGCCAATGGGGGTGGTGGCCCAGACCAGGACCACCGTCAGATACGCTGCCGGGACAGACATGAGACTCCTTCTCCTTGATAGATGGGTTCCTTCCGGACCACTGGCCCCGCGCCATAAAAAAGGCCGCAGGGCTTAACGCGCTGCGGCCTTTCGGGAATACGGTTAATTCGTCAGTAACCTACTCCCAAAACCGCAGCCACAGCCATACGGCGCCATTTGGCCACCAGGACCAGCGGGCGTTTTACGGACTTGATTGCGGACATTGGAGCGAACATCGGACTTCCGGTTACGGATTGAACACGGTAACTGACGAACCCGCAGAATGCCGGGGTTTGACGAAGGCTGTCAATAAAAAACCCCGCCAAAAGGCGGGGCAAGGGGCGTCTACTCTTCGATAAACACAAACGGAGTGATCAATACCGCCTGATCAATACAGTTGGGTCAGGGACTTGCGGGCGAACGGCTCGACTTCATCCAGCCGCCCCTCCTTCACCTTGACCAGCCATTCCGGGTCTTGCAGCAGGGCGCGGCCCACCGCAATCAACTCAAACTCGTGATTGTTCATCCGTTCAACCAGTTCGTCGATACCGGACTGTTCCACCGATTCCTGCTGGCTGGCAAACGTGCCGCTGATGAAATCCTCAGTCAGGCCAACGCTGCCTACCGACATGGTCGGCACGCCGGTCAGCTTCTGGGTCCAGCCGGCCAGGTTCAGATCCGATCCCTCGAATTCCGGTTCCCAGAAACGGCGGGTGGAGGCGTGAAAGATATCAACACCGGCGTCCGCCAGCGGCTTCAGAAAGGCTTCCAGCTCTTCCGGAGACGCCACCAGACGGGCATCGTAGTCCTGCTGTTTCCATTGGGAGAACCGCAGCATGATCGGAAAATCCGGGCCGACCCGCTCACGCACCGCCTCAATGATCTCGATGGCGAACCGGGAGCGGTTAGCCAGCGAGCCACCGTACTCGTCGTCACGCTGATTCGTGCCTTCCCAGAAGAACTGGTCGATCAGGTAGCCGTGGGCGCCGTGGATCTCGACACCGTCAAAGCCGATGGCCTTGGCATCCTGGGCGGCATCGGCAAACGCCGTGACCACGTCCTGGATATCAGCCTTGCTCATCGCCTTGCCATTGTGCTTGCCCGGGGCAAACAGACCGGAAGGACTGTAGCCCGGCACCGCCGGATCCGGCTCGACACCTTCCTTGCGGACAGAACCGACGTGCCACAGCTGCGGGAAGATCTTGCCACCGGCTTCGTGGACAGCATCCACCACCTTCTTCCAACCCGCCAGGGCCTCCGCACCGTGGAAGGCCGGTACGTTGGGGTAACCGTTGGCGGCCGCGTGGTTCACCGTGGTGCCTTCGGTAATCAGCAGGCCCACGCCACCTTCCGCGCGGCGGCGGTAATACTCCACCACGTTGTCGCCAGGTACATTGTCGGGCGAGAAGTTGCGGGTCATCGGGGCCATTGCCACGCGATTGGCCAGGGTCAGGGATTTCAGTTCAAACGGCTCGAACATTGGGCCCAGATTCATAGTCATGCTCTTTGTCTCCACGCATTCCAGCGACAGGGGTTAAAGAGGCAACAGCCGATGGCCGCCGCCCTTCAATTCGGTTTCATAATGCAACCCTATTGAATCTGGTTTTAGTTTGCAACCCTTTTAGGTAGACTTACGGACATGGCCAGAAAACGTTTTGATGATTCCAATTGTTCCGTCGCTCGCGCCCTCAATGAGGTAGGCGACTGGTGGTCGCTGCTGATCGTGCTGCAGGCAATGTACGGCACCCGCCGCTATGTGGATTTCCAGCAACAGCTGGGTATCGCCAAGAACATTCTTTGTGACCGCCTCAGCCGCCTGGTGGAAAACGACGTGCTGGCCAAGGTCGATGTCGGCGAGCATGGCTCCCGCTATGAGTATCGCCTGACCGATAAAGGCCGCGACCTGTTCCCGGTGGTGATCGCCCTGCGCCAGTGGGGAGACAAATGGAACCCGGCGCCGGACCAGGCCGCCCTCGATCTCCGGGACCGCGCCAGTGGTCGACCGATCAGCCCAATGCAGGTGCAGGATGCCGACGGCAAGCCATTGGCCCTGCGCGACGTTTTCCTTCCTGATCTCGATGAAGAACAGGCCGGCTGACACGCCGGCTTTTGAGCCAGATCAAATTCGTCCCGCCCCGCCGGTACTGACCAAACCATAATTGTCGCAGGTCAATTTCTTACGCCGCGAGCACGGTAATCTTCGGCACATCCAATTTTTATTGCCTGTCGAACGAGGAAATTGTCATGTCCAGAGTGATCAAAACCGGCGCGCTCGCCGGCTGTCTGCTGATAGCCAGTGCGGCACAAGCTCACGAAGCGGGTGACTTCCTGCTGCGGGTCGGGGTGGTGTATGCCGATCCTCACGCCTCCAGCGGTAATGTCACGCTCGGTGGCGCCGGTGTTGGCGATGGTAACTGGCAGGTGGATGTCGATTCCGATACCCAACTGGGCATCACGGCTACCTACATGCTGACGGACAGCATCGGGATCGGCGTTCTTGGTGCCACGCCGTTCAAGCATGACATCAACGCTGCCGGATCTATTGCCGGTGCGGGCAAGCTGGGGGAAACCAAGCAGCTGCCACCAACCCTGACCGTTCAGTACTTTCCACTGGACCGCAACTCCCGGTACCAGCCGTACGTCGGCGCGGGTATCAACTACACCAATTTCTTTGAGGAGGATACCACCGCAACCCTGACTGGCGCGGTGGATGCAGCCCTCGGCGGTGGCGTCATTGACGACACCAACCTGCGGCTGGATGACAGCTTCGGACTGGCACTTGAGCTCGGTCTGGACGTCCAGCTGACGGATCAGCTCGGGATCAACGCCGCCCTGTGGTGGGCCGATATCGACACCACCGCCAAGATCGACGCGGTCCAGAATGGCCAGACCCTGGGCACCGCCGAGGTCGATGTGGACATCGACCCGATGGTGTACATGGTTGGCCTGACCTACGCCTTCTAGGACATCCGTCCCTTATCTATCGTGTACGCTGTGGTTTGGGTCCGCTTGAAGCGGGCCCTTTTTTTGTCCGGCCAGCGGAATTTCCAGCGGTACGCTGCTGACTTCTCGGCTGACCACTGCGGCCGGCACCAGAGCGACCGGCACCCGGCCGGCCTTCGCCGGAACGGGCCCCGCCAGAACGGGCACCACCGGGACGACTCCGGGCTTTCGACGGATCGGCCTTGGCCTTTGGCTTCAGCGGCAGGTTATTGAGCGGCTCAAAGCCGTCGACCACTTCCCGCGGAATCTGCTGACTGATCAGTTTTTCGATGCCTGCCAGCAATTTGCCCTCATCAGCACAGACCAGGGAAACGGCGTGGCCCCGCTCACCGGCACGGCCAGTACGCCCGATGCGGTGCACATAGTCCTCAGGCACGTTGGGCAATTCGAAATTCACCACCTGTGGCAGCTGCTTGATGTCCAGGCCCCGGGCGGCAATATCGGTCGCCACCAGCACCCGGATTTCACCCTGCTTGAAGTCAGCCAGAGCACGGGTACGGGCTCCCTGTGACTTGTTGCCGTGAATCGCCGCGGCGGTGATGCCATCACGCTCCAGTTTCTGGGTCAGCCGGTTGGCGCCGTGCTTGGTGCGGGTAAACACCAGCACCTGCTGCCAGTTCTGGTCATGCACCAGCTGACTCAGCAGGGCCGACTTACGGCTGGGATCCACCGGGTAAACGGTCTGTTTGATGGTCTGCGCCGTGGTATTACGGGGAGACACTTCAACCTGCACCGGGCTGTTCAGCAGGCCCTGGGCCAGCTTGCGGATATCACCGGAGAACGTGGCCGAGAACAGCAGGTTCTGGCGCTGCTGGGGCAGCAGGGCAAGAATCTTGCGAATATCGCGGATAAAGCCCATGTCGAGCATACGGTCGGCTTCGTCCAGCACCAGGATATCGAGGGCGGCGAAGTCCACCACACCCTGCTGGTGCAGGTCGAGCAAACGGCCCGGGGTCGCCACCAGCACATCCACGCCCTGACGCAGGCGACGGATCTGGGGATTGATCTTTACGCCGCCAAACACCACGGCGGAAGAGGTCGGCATGTACTTGCTGTACAGGGCAACACTGTCGCCCACCTGAGCCGCCAGTTCACGGGTCGGTGTCAGGATCAGCGCACGAATGCCCTTGCCCCGGCGTTCGCTCTGGGACAGGCGTTGTAACAGCGGCAGGGTAAAACCGGCGGTCTTGCCGGTACCGGTCTGCGCCGCAGCCATGACATCACGGCCGGAAAGCACCGCGGGAATGGCCTGGGACTGAATAGGGGATGGGCGATCATAGCCCTGATCGCTGGTCGCACGAACCAGCTGCTCGGACAGGCCGAGGGAAGAAAAACTCATAGGTTTCAACTCATGAAATAATGCCCGGACATTGCCGGGGGCGCCCGAAAAAAGTATTGGGCGTACTGGACGACTACGGTCACTCACCACGTGTGTGGGGTGCCGTCCTCTGACAGGTCGTTTCGGATGGGTCGCAGCGGCGTATCAGCCGGATACTGCGGAGTCCTTCGAGGCAGGATGGCGCCACACTACCAGAGTGATCAAGCAATAGCCAGCGCTGCTCCCCTGGACGTGGATGAAAAATGCGCAATACTGGCCCGGATTAGACCACCCGCCCCCGCAGAGACTTGGTCTGTGCCCGTTTGGTCTTGCTGTCCATGCGGCGCTGGCGGGCAGCCCGCGACGGTTTGGTGGGACGGCGGGCCTTATCTGTCCGGACCGCCGACAGGATCAACTCCCGTAACCGCTCCAGGGCATCGTCCCGGTTTTTGTCCTGGGTGCGATGACTCTGGGCTTTGATCACAATCACCCCGTCTTTGCTGATGCGCTGATCAGACAGCGCCAGCAGGCGTTCCTTGTAGAACGCGGGCAAACTGGAACGGCGAATATCGAAACGCAGGTGAACCGCAGAAGACACCTTGTTGACGTTCTGCCCACCAGCACCCTGGGCCCGGATCGCATGGATCTCGATTTCCCAGTCGGCAAGGCTAACGGCGTTGGAAATCTGCAGCATCTTGCCCCTCTCCGGCTCAGTCGTAGCCGTCCACGTAGATCACCGCATCCAGCGGCTTGCGACGGTCCCACTCCAGCCGTTCCAGTTCCGGAGTATCAAAGAACTGCCTGACGTAACCCAGGCACAGATACCCGACCAGCTTGTTGTCCGCCGGTGCATTCAACAGGTCCTTGACGGTGTCAGGGTTGAGGATGCTAACCCAGCCCATGCCCACATTGAGCGCCCGGGCCATCAGCCACATGTTCTGGATGGCACAGACCACGCTGTATTCGCCGACCTCCACCATCGAGGTCTGACCCAGCACCGGACCGTCGGCGGGTTTGTAGAACACCGCGATGTTCACCGGTGCTTCCAGGATACCCTCCAGCTTGAGGCGGGCATACAGGTCGCGACGATCACCGCTGAACAGCTCTTCGGCCTTGCCGTTCTGGGCCTCGAAGTCCGCCACCACCCGGCGCCGGATGTCGGGGTTCTCAACCATGACGAATTCCCAGGGCTGGGAATACCCGACCGAGGGTGCCAGCGTGGCGGCCCGCAGAATCTGCGTTACCACCTCCTCCGGCACGGGGTCCGGAAGGAAGTTGTTGCCGCGCACATCCCGCCGGTGGAGCATGATCTCCGTGAGCAGGTGCTGATCAGCCTCAGTGAACGCCCGGTTATCCATACTCAGCCCTGTCGGCTCCGATTAACGAAAGACGCAGTGCTTGGCGTAATCACCGGCGTCGTTGGCGCTCCACTCACCTTTCGGTGTTTCGTCCATGTTTTCACACCAGGCTTCACTGCCCACTTCCGGTGAACAACCGGCCAGCAGGGAAGCAAACAATCCGGCAACAAACAACATACTCAGTTTTTTCATGGTTTCACTCCTCGACTGCTTCAGGCAGTAATGACGTATTTAAGTATCTCGACGACCTGTTCCGGTGTCTGAGCCCAGGCCATGGCCGAGGCATCCACTTCCTTCAGCGGATGCACAATGTCTTCTCCGTGCAGGGTAATGTAAGGCGTCCCCAGAGCCGCGCAGAAGCCGGCATCAAAGGCCGCGTTCCACTGTTTGTACTTGTCGCCAAAACGGATGATGGCAACGTCGCAGGATTCGATCAGGGTCTTGGTGCGAATGGCGTTGACCTTGGATGACTGGTGGTCACGCCAGAAAGAACTCTCCGGCACACCCAGCATGTCACCGGCGGCGTCACTGGCATCGTGGTCGGTGACCGGGGAAGTGAATTCCACCGGCAGGCCCGCAGCCTCGGCTCCGGCCTGGATCTGCTCACGCCAGTCAGTGTGGATTTCGCCGGAAAGGTAAACCGTCCAGATCATCGGATTCTCCTGAATAGTAAAAGTCTGGCCCGAATGATACGCGAGCGGAGACCGGAATCACATTGTCCCGCCGGGAGACCGGCGTCAGGTTACAGTGCCAGCGCCGCCCGTACCGTCAACGCCACCAGCACCAGCGATGACAACGCAAACACCACAAAGCGCACCTCGATCCGGTTGATCAGCGCCTGCACCAGACTGTGCACCACCCGCAAACCGACGTAAGCCCAGGCCAGGGTCAGGTTCATCCCGTTGCCCTCTCCCAGTAACGCCAGGGTCAGCGTAATGGCGTAGAAGAGGGTCGGCTGTTCCATCAGGTGGTTGTAATTGTCGGCCTTCCAACGCACCCGCGATGGCAACTCACTCATCTGCTGCCCCTGCGGCGCAGAAGGATCAAGCACCATACCGGCCTGCTTCATCGCCGGCAAACGAGTGGCGTACATCCACAGCCACATGACCAGGGACCAGGCCACCAGGGCAACAACGGGGGCAAGAATCGGGGTTGAAACGGACATATCTGGCGCTCTATGTTGATGTTGTTAGAGGCATCGAAACTAACGGATTTTGTCGCTCATTCCCAGCACCCCGCGATACGCTCAGAGATGGCTAGGGGCCCGTCCGCTGACAGACCGACTGCAGGGCCCTGGCCAGGGCCCGGGTCGCCGGACCGGCACTGTCGCGATCGGCAAAAACCAGGCTCAGCACTTCCTGGCGACTGCCACCTTCCTCCAACGCCAGGGGCACCAGTTCACCGGATCCCAACTCCTCAGCGATATGTAACCGTGGCAACCAGGCATAACCCAACCCCTGCTTGACGAACTGAATCGAGGTCTTCAGGTGCGTCACGGTCCAACGCTGCTCGGCCCCCAGCCAGCCCGCATCCTGTTTGCGCTTGAGTCCGGAATCCCGAACCACGAACTGGCGGTGGTGACGCAAGTCCCTCAGCGTCAACCGCTCAGAGCTCTGCGCCAGCGGGTGGTCACAGTGGGCGACCGCTACAAATTCCTGACGGATCAGTTCGTTGCCCAGAAACCCCGGGGGCGGACGATGAGTAATGGCGAGGTCGGCATAGCCACTGAGCAGGGCCTCCTGGCCGCCAGACAGCACAGACTCGATGATCTGAACCCGGGTTGAACGGCTCTCAGGCACAAACTGCGCCATGGCTTCGCTGAGCAGCGGTGGCGGAAAAATTACATCCACCGCCAACCGCACCTCCGGCTCCCAGTCCTGGGCCAGATTGGTCGCCAGCCGTTCCAGGCTGCGCAGGTCTTCGATCAGGCTGCGGGCCCGCCGCAGCAAGACCTCGCCAGCCTCACTCAACTCCGCCCGGCGGCCCCGAATAACCAGAACATCAACCGGCAACTGCTCCTGGAGGCACTTGAGGGTGTAACTGACCGAGGACTGGCTCTTGTTCAGGGCCTCCGCGGCACGGGCAAAACTGCCTTCATCAACCACCGCAGCCAGCACAGCCCACTGTTCCAGGGACGTTCGAGGCAGAACCGTCATAACGCTCACAATCCATCTGATATTTAGATCATTATCCCCTTACTTTTGCACCTTTTGAACAATTTAATCGATGTAATCTGTACTCAATCCAATCACGTACTCACGGAGAACACGACATGAACACCACTTTCATCCAACACATGCTGTCTACCAACGCCAGCCTTGGCGCCCTGGCCCTGCGGATTCCTGCCGGCATTATCTTCATGGCCCACGGCGCCCAGAAACTGTTTGGCTGGTTTGGCGGCTACGGCCTCGAAGGCACCGGCCAGTGGATGGCATCCATCGGACTGGAGCCAGGCTACCTGATGGCCCTCGGTGCCGGCAGCGCCGAGTTCTTTGGTGGCCTGGCCCTGCTGATCGGTCTGCTGGTGCGCCCGGCTGCCGCCGTACTGGCGGTCACGATGGCCGTGGCGATCCTGAGCGTGCACGTCAGTAATGGTCTGTTCATGAGCAACAACGGCTATGAATTCGGCCTCGCCCTGCTGGCAATAGCGGTGTCGCTGGCCGTCACCGGCGGCGGTCGAGCGTCCGTTGACCGCGCGCTGAGCAAAGCCTGATCACCGGCCTTTCAGGCTGAAACAGAAACGGGAAGCGTAACGCTTCCCGTTGTTTGTTTCAGCGAGTGTCACTCGGGCAATTGATGCTCAGCCAGCCGGGCACGAATGTCGTCCGGAATCGGCATCGATTTCTCGGTTTGGTAATCGAAGTAGATCAGCACCGCCAAACCGGCAGCGACTTGCTTGCCATCCTGCCAGGCTTCCTGAATCACCTGGCAGGACGAGGTACCCACCTTGCCGATGTGGGTGCGAATATCGATGGGCTTGCCCCAGTAACTCTGGGCTTTCAGGTCTACCTCAATGCGAGCGAGAATCAGCGGCCAGGTCTTGAGGTCCAGGGACGGGTGGAACAACTCAAACACCGGCGCCCGGCCCTGTTCAAACCAGACCGGGTAGGCGGTATTGCTGATGTGACCGAGGGCATCGGTATCGTTGAAGCGGGGATCAATATGGCACTGGAACATGGCGAAAAACTCTGTGTTGTTTTGGTGAAAAAGCCCGCAAACCGGGTGTCAGTAGCGGTTATCAGAGCATGATCACGCACAGCAGGCAAAACGACCTTGGTGGCAGGCGCGCTGACCGAAAATTCCGGATCTCCACAGGGCAGTCACCGCCCGTGGTGCGGTCAGCTGGCTCGGCTGCGCTTGATGGAGGTTTTCCGCGCCTTCCGGGGTTTCCCCGATGTTGCGGGTTTTCGGGACTTGTTAGCCCCAGTGGAAGCCGACGGCTTGCGGGGTGGCCGCGCACCACCGGCTGGCAAGGACTTGCCCGGCCTTTTTGATCCGGATTTAGCCGCCGGTTTCTTCGCCTTTCTTGGCGTCGCCGGGGCCTCCGAAGAGGAATGCTCCACGGCTTTGAGCAACACCGAGAGTTCCTTTTCGGTCAGGTCCCGCCATTCGCCGACAGGCAGGCCCTTCAGACCGACGTTCATAATCCGGATACGTTCGAGTTTGGTGACTTCATAGCCAAAGTATTCACACATGCGGCGAATCTGGCGATTCAGGCCCTGAACCAGGGTGATCCTGAACACCTGAGGGGATTCCTTGCTGACCTTGCATTTTTTGGTGACCACACCAAGAATCGGCACACCCTGACCCATGCCCTCAATAAAGTCGTCAGTAATGGGCTTGTTGACGGTCACCAGGTATTCCTTTTCATGGTTGTTGCCTGCCCGCAACACCTTGTTGACCAGATCACCGTTGTTGGTCAGGAAAATAAGTCCCTGGGAATCCTTGTCCAGCCGGCCGATCGGAAAAATCCGGGTACTGTGCTTCACGAAATCAACGATATTGTCCTTTTCGCTGCTTTCGGTTGTGCTGACAATGCCAACCGGTTTGTTCAGTGCCAGAAAGACAAAATGCGCCTCATCCTGCGGCTCAATCAGCTGACCGTTAACCCTCACCGTATCCCCGGCGTTCACCCGGTCGCCGATGGTCGCCCGCTTGCCGTTTATGTACACATTGCCCTGTTCAATGAAGCGGTCCGCCTCCCGTCTGGAGCAGATGCCACTGTCGCTTATGTATTTGTTCAAACGGGTTGATGAGGCATTAAACATAAATTGTCGTCTTACACGGCCTGGGTAGGGTGGGGTCGGAGCAAACTGGCATCAGGGTAGCATATCCGCCCTGCCCGGAATTCGGAAATGACAATCCACCTGGCCGTGGACATTGGCGGAAAAGGCGGTGTTGGCAGGACAAAAAACCAGGAAGGCAGCTGTGGTGCCTCCCTGGGTTCTTCGCTCACAACACAGTTCAGGCGGCGCCGGGCACCGCTACCGGTTCGTCGTCCAGATCGTGCTCGGCCTGGGCCAGCAGGGCAAACTCTTCCTCAGCCGTCTTGGCCACCAGGCGGTGTTTGCTGTAGCCAAAGTAGTAGGCCGCACCCACTACGAACAGCAAGAGAGTGTAGTTGAAGGCCCGGGGATCAAAGGCGTAGACACCGGTCAGGGCAACCAGCGACAGCACCAGAGCCACGGCGGAGGTGAACACTCCACCCGGAGTCCGGTAGGGCCGCGGCAGGTCCGGCTGGCGGATACGCAGCAGGATGTGACTCAGCGCCATCAGCGCGTAAGACAGCGTCGCACCCACCACCGCCATGCCCAGAATCAGGTCGCCTTCTCCGGTCAGTGACACCAGAAAACCGAACACACCAGGCACCACCAATGCCCAGGTCGGCGCCTTGCGCTCGCTGGTCAGGGACAGGAAGCGGGGCAGATAGCCGGCCCGGGACAGGGCAAACACCAGGCGGCTGTAACCGTAGATGATGGAGAAAAACGAGGCGATCAGACCGGCCAGCCCCAATACATTCACCACCGTGGCCAGGGTGTGGTTACCGCTGACCTTGAGCGCATCCACCAGCGGCACAGCACTGCTGCCCACCGCTTCCGCTCCGGCCGCTCCGGCCAGCAGGAACACCACCAGTACCGCAGTAAACAGCAGGAAGACCATGGCGCCGATGATGCCCTTGGGCACGTCCCGCGCCGGATTCTTGGCTTCCTCGGCCGCCAGAGGAACACCTTCCACCGCCAGGAACAGCCACATGCCGAACGGCAGCGCCGCCCACACCCCGTACCAGCCCAGCGGCATGAACTCACTGGCACCGGCAGCGTCGGTCACCGCAATGTCGAACAACCGGCTGCTGTCGAAGTCACCAATCAGCGCCGCCGCCGTGGCCAGGATGGCAAACACCGCCAGACCACTGATCACCATCATTACCTTGAGCGCTTCCCCCACGCCGGCCAGGTGGATGCCCACGAAGACCAGGTAGAACACCGCATACACCCAGGGGCCGTTAATCCCCAGCAACTCCTCCACCGCAGCGCCAATAAAGATGACAATCGCCGCTGGCCCTATGGCCTGGCGGGCGAAGCTGTAGCCGCCACCGGCCGCCGGAATCGCCGCCGACATTTCTGCCAGCGACAGCACCAGCGCGAAGTACATCACCGCCATCAGTGCCGCAGCGATGGCAAAACCGCCCCAGCCGGCCTCGCCGATGCCGAAGTTCCAGCCGGCAAAGTCCCCGGAAATGACATACGACACCCCCAGCCCGGCCAGCAGCACCCAGCCAGCGGTTCCCCGCTTCAGCTGGCGCTTGGCCAGGTAATCCTGATCAATTGCGTTCTTGGACATGGATATTCCTCTGTAGTCAGTAAAAAGCCGTCAGTTAAGGAGAAAGTTCGTCGTTTCTTGTTGATGCTCGATGACGTTATCTTCGGTGCGGTCTTTGAGGCGAACCCCCGACAGCTTCTGTCGACGGGACTCGCGTAACAGGTACAGCATTCGACGCGCGGCGTCGGTGGGTGTCAGGCCCGCAGGGCGGACGTTGGAAATGCAGTTGCGGAAGGCGTCGGTGAGCCCGGCCTTCGGCGCCCAGGTCAGGTACAGGCCAAGGCTGTCCGGCGAACTCAATCCCGGACGTTCGCCCACCAGCACCAGTACCGCGCTGGCATTGAGCAGCTCTCCCACCTCATCCCCCACGGCCACCCGGCCCTGGCGAACCAGTGTCAGGGGCGCCAGCCGCCAGGGCTGTTCACCGTCTTCCTGCAGCTGGGGAATCAGGGCGCTGAGAAACGCCACCGTGTTGTCCTGAATCGCCCGGGACGACAGCCCGTCGACCACCACCACCGCCAGATCAAACGGCTCAGCGGCCGATTCGTTCTGTTGGCTCAGCAGTGCCCGCGAGGGGTCATCCAGCCGCCGCCCCAGATCCGGTCGCTGCAGATAGACCTGGCGATCGCCTGCCCGGCTGTGCAGCACCAGGGGATCGGCAAAGGGCAACACAGTCGCTGCAGAGATACCCTGAGCCAGCGCGTCGGTATCAAGGGGCAGGTGCACGGCATCCTGGGCCTGGGCATGGGCCAGCTGGAACGCCAGCAGTTCATGGGTCGGCAGGCTGACGCCGGCACGCCCCAGCCCGATACGGGCATCGGTAAAGGCCCGCAACCGGTTCCAGGGATTGTCAGTGACGCCGCCGCGGTCCCCCGACGCTGGCTGGCGCGGGTCTGATGACTTGGCTCGGTCAGTCATGGTGCTTGTCCTCCGGCAGGTGGCTCAGGGTATGGGCGAAGGACGGCGGCAGGGTGTCGTGCAGCAGGTGGTTGTCGACATCGCGGAAAATTTCCATCTGCGCCAGCCAGCGCTCAAACTCCGGCGCCGCACGGGAGCCCAGCACCCGACGGGCATAGAGCGCATCGTGGAACGAGGTGGTCTGGTAGTTGAGCATGATGTCGTCAGATCCGGGAATGCCCATGACAAAGGTACAGCCGGCCACGCCCAGCAGGGTCAGCAGGTTGTCCATGTCGTTCTGGTCGGCTTCGGCATGGTTGGTGTAGCAGACATCACAACCCATGGGCAGGCCCAGCAGCTTGCCGCAGAAATGGTCTTCCAGACCGGCGCGGATAATCTCCTTGCCATCAAACAGGTATTCCGGACCGATGAACCCCACCACGGTATTCACCAGCAGCGGCCGGAACTTTCGGGCCACGGCGTACGCCCGCACCTCACAGGTTTGCTGATCAAGTCCGTGATGGGCGTTGGCCGACAGGGCACTGCCCTGCCCGGTCTCGAAGTACATGACGTTGTTGCCCACCGTGCCGCGATTGAGAGACTGGGCCGCGGCCTCCGCCTCGGCCAGTACCTTGAGGTTAAAACCAAAGCTGCTGTTGGTCGCTTCAGTCCCGCCGATCGACTGGAACACCAGGTCCACCGGTGCCCCCTGTTCGATCGCCTCCAGGGTATTGGTCACATGGGTCAGCACACAGGACTGGGTCGGGATCTGGTATTTCTGGATCACCTCGTCCATCAGCTTCATCAGCTTGACCGCTTGCGCCACGTTGTCCGTCGCCGGGTTGATACCGATCACCGCATCGCCATTGCCATACAGCAGCCCGTCCAGAATACTGGCGGCGATACCGGTAACATCATCGGTCGGATGGTTCGGTTGCAGGCGGGTGGAAAGGTGACCGGGCAGCCCGATGGTGTTGCGAAAGGCGGTGCTGACGTGGCACTTCTTGGCGGCCAGGATCAGATCCTGATTGCGCATCAGCTTGCTTACCGCCGCGGCCATCTCAGGCGTTATGCCCGCGCGGACTGCACGCAGTACCTGCGGCGTGGTGCTGTCACTGAGCAGCCAGTTACGGAAGTCGCCGACAGTCAGGTGAGAAATCGTGCTAAATGCCCCGGCGTCATGCTCATCCATGATCAGCCGGGTGACCTCGTCGGTTTCGTAGGGCACCAGGGCTTCGTTCAGGAACGTCTTCAGCGGTAGTTCGGCCAGTGCCATCTGGGCAACGACCCGCTCCTCTGCCGACTGGGCAATCACCCCGGCCAACCGGTCTCCGGAGCGGGCCGGTGTTGCCTTGGCCATTAAATCGGCAAGGTTTTCAAACTGATACGTTCTTACCCCTAACGTATAGTCATACTTGTTTTTCATGTGATGCCTATTCTGATGACCGATCGCTGAGTGAATTCGGGCCACTGCAGCGGAATGAAACTGGCTTTTATTCACCCTATCGGTAATTCCCCATGCCCGTTATCAAGATTCGGCAAACGTTATTTTTCTATTAATAATCAAAGTGATAAAAGTTAAAAAGAACAGCAAACTGCGATAATTCAAGCGCCGAACAGAGGATGATGCACCTTACGCACAATCAAAATGCCCCAAAAAGGGTCCTGGCTCGCCCAGCGGAACGACCCAATTTTCGGCATTCGGCCTTTCAAACCACTTTACGTTTACGTAAACTTCTTCTAACCTTGGTCTAAAACAGGAACGCCGCCATGGTCGAAAAAAGAACATTCAGCATCAGTGAACTCTCCCAGGAGTTCGACGTCACCACCCGGAGCATTCGTTTCTACGAGGATCAGGGGCTGTTGAAACCCTCCCGACGTGGGCAGACCCGAATCTTCAGTACCAAGGACCGGGTACGTCTGAAGCTCATTCTTCGGGGCAAACGCATGGGCTTCACCCTGGCGGAAACCAAAGAGCTGTTTGACCTCTGGGACGAAACCGAGACCGGCAACGAGAAGCAGTTGCTCAAGCTGCTGGACATCCTCGAAGCCCGACGCGCGCACCTGGAACAGCAAAAGAACGACATTGCCCAGGCAGAGATGGAAATGGACACCGCCGAAGCGCGGTGCCGGGATGCTCTGGCTGAACTGCGGAAGAAACAAACACCAGAGCTGGTGAAAGACAAATCCTAGCGAGCTGCCAAAACGCAGTGGCAGCCCTCAAACAACAAGAGTCCGATAAAGTAGGTAGCCAACGATGAAATCACAGTACTCAGAACTCAATTTCGGCCTCGGCGAAACCCTCGATATGCTACGGGAGCAGGTCAACGGGTTTGCTGCCGCCGAAATTGCCCCACGCGCTGAAGAAATCGATCGCAACAACGAATTCCCCATGGATCTGTGGCGGAAAATGGGCGACATGGGGTTGCTGGGGATTACCGTGAAGGAAGAATACGGCGGCTCCGACATGGGCTATCTGGCGCACGTCATCGCCATGGAGGAGATCAGCCGCGCGTCCGCCTCCGTTGGCCTCTCCTACGGTGCCCACTCCAACCTGTGCGTGAACCAGATTCACCGCAACGGCACCGAAGAACAGAAGCAGAAGTACCTGCCGAAACTGATCAGTGGCGAACACATTGGTGCCCTGGCGATGTCTGAACCCAACGCCGGTTCCGACGTCATCTCCATGAAACTGCACGCCCGCGACGAAGGCGACCACTATGTGCTGAACGGCAACAAGATGTGGATCACCAACGGGCCGGATGCCAACACCTATGTCATCTACGCCAAGACCGATCCCAGAGGCGGCTCCAAAGGCGTCACCGCCTTTATCGTGGAGCGCGACTACCCGGGCTTCAGCCGCCACCAGAAGCTCGACAAACTGGGCATGCGCGGTTCCAACACCTGCGAACTGGTGTTCGAAGACTGCAAGGTGCCCAAGGAAAACGTCCTCGGCGGCGAGGGCAACGGCGCCAAAGTGCTGATGAGCGGCCTGGACTACGAACGCCTGGTGCTCTCCGGCGGCCCGCTGGGGATCATGCAGGCGGCCATGGACGTCACCGTGCCCTACATCCGCGAGCGCAAGCAGTTCGGCCAGGCCATCGGCGAATTCGAACTGGTTCAGGGCAAGGTGGCGGACATGTACACCTTCATGAACACCGCCAAATCCTACGTCTACATGGTGGCCCAGTCCGCCGACCGCGGCGAGACCACCCGTAAGGACGCCGCCGGTGCCATCCTCTACTCCGCCGAAATGGCCACCAAGCTGGCGCTGGACGCCATCCAGCTGCTCGGCGGCAACGGCTACATCAACGACTACCCCACCGGTCGCCTGCTGCGGGATGCCAAGCTGTATGAAATCGGCGCCGGCACGTCGGAAATCCGGCGGATGCTGATCGGCCGTGAATTGTTCCTGAACAAATAATCACGCCGGTCCAAGCGACTACTCCCACATTTATTCGAGGGGGTGGCGGGCGGTCCTCACGGGAACCGCCCGCCACCCCCGGTTGCCCCGTTAAAGAAGGCTGGGAAAATGACCGTACTGCAGAGCAAAATAAACCCCAGGTCCGACGAATTTCAGGCCAACAAAGCCTCCATGGCCGAAGCCGTCGCCGACCTGCGCGACAAAGTCGCCACCATCCAGCAGGGCGGTGGCCCGTCCTACCAGGAACGCCACGTCGCCCGCGGTAAACTGCTGCCCCGGGAGCGCATCAACCGCCTCCTCGATGACGGCTCGCCCTTCCTGGAAATCGGCCAGTTCGCCGCCTACAACGTCTACGATGAAGAAGTACCCGCCGCGGGCGTGGTCGCCGGCGTCGGCCGGGTCTCCGGCACCGAATGCATGATCATTGCCAACGATGCCACCGTAAAGGGCGGCAGCTACTACCCGCTGACCGTCAAGAAGCACCTGCGGGCCCAGGAAATCGCCCTGGCCAACCGTCTGCCCTGCATCTACCTCGTTGACTCCGGCGGTGCCAACCTGCCCAGACAGGACGAAGTCTTCCCGGACCGTGACCACTTCGGCCGCATCTTCTACAACCAGGCCCGTATGTCCGCCGACGACATCCCCCAGATCGCCGTGGTGATGGGCCTGTGCACCGCCGGTGGCGCCTACGTACCGGCCATGGCCGATGAATCCATCATCGTGCGCAACCAGGGCACCATTTTCCTCGCTGGCCCACCGCTGGTGAAAGCGGCCACCGGTGAAGTGGTCAGTGCCGAAGACCTCGGCGGTGCCGATGTGCACTGCAAGATCTCTGGCGTGGCTGACCACTACGCCGAGAACGACGCCCACGCCCTGGAAATCGCCCGCCGCAGCGTCGCCAACCTCAACCGCCGCAAACCGGTGCCGGTGGAAGTGCAGAAGCCCCGCGCACCGCTGTACGACGAAGAGGAAATCTACGGCATCGTCGGCACCGACCTCCGCAAGCAGTTCGACGTCCGGGACGTCATCGCCCGCATCGTCGACGGCTCCGAATTCGACGAATTCAAACGCTACTACGGCCAGACCCTGGTGACCGGCTTTGCCCATATTCACGGCTATCCGGTTGGCATCATCGCCAACAACGGCATCCTGTTCAGCGAGTCGGCCCAGAAAGGCGCTCATTTCATTGAACTGTGCTGCCAGCGCAACATCCCGCTGTTGTTCCTGCAGAACATCACCGGCTTCATGGTTGGCCAGAAGTACGAAGCCGAAGGCATCGCCAAGCACGGTGCCAAAATGGTGATGGCGGTGGCCTGCGCCGAAGTACCGAAGATTACCGTGCTCATCGGCGGCAGCTACGGCGCCGGCAATTACGGCATGTGTGGCCGCGCCTACAGTCCCGATTTCCTGTGGATGTGGCCCAATGCCCGCATCTCGGTGATGGGCGGCGAGCAGGCGGCCGGCGTGTTGGCCCAGGTTCGCCGCGAAGGCCTCGAACGCAAGGGCGAAAGCTGGAGCGCCGAGGACGAGGCCGCGTTCAAGAAACCCATCGCCGATACCTATGAACACCAGGGCCACCCCTACTACGCCAGTGCGCGGCTGTGGGACGACGGCGTGATCGATCCGGCCCAGACCCGGGAAGTGGTCGCCCTCAGCCTGTCTGCCACCCTGAACAGACCCGCGAAGCCCACGCGCTTCGGCGTGTTCCGCATGTAACCGGGGGAGCCAAACCATGTCAGAACAGGAAACCGCGGTTCTGCTCAAGCGTCGCGCTGGTGGCGTCACCGAGGTGGTGCTGAACCGTCCGGACAAACGCAACGCCTTTGACGATGTAATCATCCAGCAGCTGATCCAGGCGCTGGCGCAGGTCGACGCGGACCAGGACACCCGGGTGGTGATCCTGCGTTCCGAAGGCAAACACTTCTCCGCCGGGGCGGATCTGGGCTGGATGCGGCGGATGGCCGACAACAGCCGCCAGGACAACCTCGACGACTCGCGGCAACTGGCGCGGCTGATGAACGTACTGAACCATCTGTCCAAACCGGTCATCGGCTTGGTTCAGGGTGCAGCGTTCGGCGGCGCCGTCGGGCTGGCCGCCTGCTGCGACATCGTACTGGCCACCGAGAAAGCCAGTTTCTGCCTGAGCGAGGTCAAACTGGGCCTCATCCCGGCGGTGATCAGCCCTTACGTGGTGCGCGCCATCGGCGAACGCCAGGCCCGACGCTACTTCATCTCCGCCGAGGTGTTCAGCGCCCGCGAGGCCCAGGAATACGGTCTGGTGCATCTGGTGTGTGACGACCTCGAGGCCATGGAGCAGCGCTGCAACGAACTGCTCGCCCAGCTCGCCAACAATGGCCCCGAAGCCATGACCGCTGCCAAGGATCTGATCTTTGCCGTCAGCCATAAGCCCATCAGCACCGAGGTAATTGACGACACCGCGCACCGAATTGCCGACATCCGCGTTGGCGAGGAAGGCCAGGAAGGCCTTGGCGCCTTCCTCAACAAGCGCAAGGCCAACTGGATTCCGGGAGATAACCAATAATGTTTAACAAGATACTGATTGCCAACCGGGGCGAAATCGCCTGCCGGATCATCCAGACCGCCCGCCGCATGGGCATTCGCTGCGTGGCCGTCTATTCGGACGCCGATGCCAACGCCCGCCACGTTGCCATGGCGGACGAAGCCTTCCACATCGGCCCCGCAGCCAGCTCGGAAAGCTACCTGCGCAGCGACAAGATCATCGAGATTGCCCGCCAAAGCGGCGCCCAGGCCATTCACCCGGGCTACGGCTTCCTCTCCGAGAACACCGACTTTGCCGAGGCCTGTGAGGCCAACGGCCTGGTGTTCATCGGCCCACCGTCTTCCGCCATCGCGGCCATGGGCTCCAAATCCGCCGCCAAAGCCATTATGGAAAAGGCCGGCGTGCCCCTGGTGCCGGGCTACCACGGCGCCGACCAGTCCCCCGACCTGCTGCGGTCCGAGGCCGAGACATGTGGCTTCCCTCTGCTGCTGAAAGCTGTCGCCGGTGGCGGCGGCAAGGGCATGCGCGTGGTGGAAAGCATGGCCGAGTTTGACGAGGCCCTCGCGGCCGCACAGCGGGAGGCCAGAAACGCCTTCGGCAACCCCGACATGCTGATCGAACGTTACCTGACCCAGCCCCGGCATGTGGAAATCCAGGTGTTCTGCGACCAGCAGGGCAACGGCATCTACCTGGCCGAGCGGGACTGCTCCGTGCAGCGCCGCCACCAGAAGGTGCTGGAAGAGGCCCCGGCGCCCGGTCTCAGTGACGACACCCGCAAGGCCATGGGCGAGGCCGCCGTTCGCGCCGCCCAGGCCATCCATTATGTGGGAGCGGGCACCGTCGAGTTCCTCTATGACGTGGACGGTTCCTTCTTCTTCATGGAGATGAACACCCGCCTGCAGGTTGAGCACCCGGTCACCGAGATGGTGACCGGCCAGGACCTGGTGGAGTGGCAGCTCAAGGTGGCCTGGGGTGAAGCCCTGCCGCTGCGCCAGGATCAGGTCCGCACCCGCGGCCACGCGGTGGAGGCACGGATCTACGCCGAAGACCCGGATCAGGACTTCCTGCCGGCCACCGGCACCCTGCGCTACCTCAGCACCCCGGACGAATCCGCCCACGTGCGGGTGGACACCGGGGTCACCGAGGGCGACGAGATCAGCATCCACTACGATCCGATGATCGCCAAGCTGATCGTCTGGGACGACAGCCGCGAACAGGCCGTCAACCGCATGGTGCAGGCATTGGAGCAGTACCGCATCGCCGGCCTGAAAACCAACATCCGGTTCCTGCATGCCACGGTGGACAGCCAGCCATTCCGCGAAGCCGACCTGACCACCGACTTCATCAACCGTCACGACGCACTGCTGTTCCCGAAATCCCGACTCGACCTGGACAAGGCCCTGGTGCTGGCGGCCGGCTTCGTGCTGGAACAGCGCAAGTCGATCGAACCGGTCACTGCCGACCCCTGGTCGCCCTATGGCCGCAGGAACAGCTGGCGGATGAACTCCGAATACGCCCAGCCACTGGCGCTGCAGGTGGGTGATGACATCCACGAGCTCAAGATCCTGGAACGGGACGATCGCTATCAGGTCTTCGTCGGCGACAGCGTTTACCACCTCAATGCCCGGCTCGACGAGGATTACCTGCAGGCGGTGATCAACGGCCATCGCATCAGCGTTCACGGCAACCTGCACGACGATGAACTGGTGCTGTTCTACGAGGGCGACACCTTCAAATGCACCGTCTACCGGGAAACCTACGGCGCCGAGGAATTGGCCGGTGAAGGCAGCCTGGCCGCGCCGATGAACGGTGCGGTGGTCGCCATTCAGGCCAAGGTGGGTGATCAGGTGAGCACCGGCCAGACCCTGGTGATTATGGAAGCCATGAAGATGGAGCATGCGATCAAGGCCCCCGCCGACGGCGTGGTCAGCGACATCTTCTTCGCCGAGGGCGATCAGGTATCCGAAGGCGCCGAGCTCATCGCCATCGACACCGGGGAGGCAGAGTAATGGCCTTTCCCAAGCAGGTTCGGCTGGTGGAGATGAGCCCCCGGGACGGGCTCCAGAACGAGCCCGGCCCGGTCATCGCCACCACCATCAAAACCGGACTCATCGACCGTCTCGCCGATTGCGGCCTCCGCCATATCGAGGCCGCCAGCTTTGTGTCCCCCAAATGGGTGCCGCAGATGGGTGATGCCGCCGAGGTGATGGCCGCGATCGGCCGCAAGGCCGGCGTCCGCTATTCTGCCCTCACGCCCAATTTGAAGGGATTTGAGAGCGCCCTGGCCGCCGGGGTAGACGAAGTGGCCGTGTTCGGTGCCGCCTCAGAATCCTTTACCCGCAAGAACATCAACTGCACGATTGCCGAGAGCCTGGAGCGATTTGCGCCGGTGGTCGAGGAAGCCCGCAAGCATGGCATCCCGGTCCGGGGTTACGTCTCCACGGTGCTGGGCTGCCCCTACGAAGGTGAGATCCAGCCTGAGCAGGTGGCGACCGTCGCCAAGGCCCTCTACGACCTGGGCTGCTACGAAATCTCCCTCGGCGACACCATCGGTGTGGGCACGCCGCTGAAGGCCAAACGCATGCTGGAAGCCGTCTCCAGAGACATCCCGATGGCGCACCTGGCGGCCCACTTCCACGACACCTACGGGCAGGCCCTCGCCAACCTCTACGCGGTTTTGGAAGAAGGCATCGCCGTTATCGATGCTTCGGTTGCAGGTCTCGGCGGCTGCCCGTACGCGAAAGGCGCGTCCGGCAACGTGGCCACGGAAGATGTTCTGTACCTGTTGAACGGCCTGGGCATCGAAACCGGCGTGGATCTTGAAAAGCTCGTCGCCACTGGCGACTGGATCAGCGGCCAGTTGAACCGGCGCAACGGTTCTAAAGTCGGCCAGGCACTGGGCGGACCATGCCAGTGATGGCGGGCGGGAGCGGACTTCCGCCAACCCACCAAAATTGAAGGGAAGGAACCATAGAATGACCCACCAAAACGTAGTGGCCCTGGATCTCCCCATCCCGGAGATCAGCGACCTGCCAGAAGACATCCAGAAGTACTTCCAGATCTGCCAGGACAAGCTCGGCATGATCCCTAACGTACTCACCGCCTACAGCCAGAACCTCCAGCAACTCGACGGCTTCTCCAGACTCTACAACGAACTGATGCTGGGCGATGGCGAACTGTCAAAGCTCGAACGCGAGATGGTCGCCGTGGTGGTCTCCTCCGAGAACAAGTGCTTTTACTGTCTGGTCGCCCATGGCGCAGCGGTGCGAGTGTTGAGCGGCGACCCGCAACTGGGCGAACACCTGGTCATGAACTATCGCAGCGCCAAACTCGATACCCGTCAGCGTGCCATGCTCGATTTCGCGTCGCACCTGACCCGATCCCCGGCCACCGTCACCGAAGACACCATCCAGACACTCCGGGACGCGGGCCTGAGCGACCGGGCCATATGGGACCTGAGTAACCTGGTCGGTTTCTACAATATGTCCAATCGCGTGGCGATCGCCAGCGACATGCAACCCAACCCCGAGTATCACAGCCAGAGTCGCTAGCAAGTACTCACACTTGCTTGCCCTCGAATACAAAAACAACGGAGGCAGAGACATGAGCAAGACTCTCCCAAGCTACACCAGCGGAACCGCTGACGTCCCCCTTCTGGGTATGACCATTGGCGAAATGCTGGACCGTACGGCAGAGAAGTACCCCGATACTGAAGCCCTGGTGTGTCTGCACCAGGATATCCGCTGGACCTACCGTGAATTCGTGGAAAAGGTCGATGAAGCCGCACGGGCGTTCATGGCGATCGGCGTAAAACGCGGCGACCGCGTCGGCATCTGGGCGCCGAACCGTTACGAGTGGACGGTCACCCAGTTTGCCACCGCGAAGGTGGGTGCCATCCTGGTCAACATCAACCCCGCCTACGGCGTGCACGAGCTCAAGTACGCCATGAACCTGGCCGGTATCAGCGTGCTGGTGACGGCGGACAGCTTCAAGGCTTCCAATTACCGGGAGATGCTCTACGAACTGGCGCCGGAGCTGAAACACAGTGCCCCCGGCAAGCTCAAGGCCGAGAACGTGGCCGATCTGCGCGCAGTGATCAACGTCCACCAGGACAGCCACGACGGCATGTGGACCTGGCAGGCCTTTGTCGGCTTTGCCAGCGAGGTAACTGCCGAAGAACTGGCCAGCCGCCAGGACTCACTGCAGTTCGACGACCCGATCAATATCCAGTTCACCTCCGGCACCACCGGCAACCCCAAGGGTGCCACCCTCACCCACCACAACATCCTCAACAACGGTTACTTCGTGGCCGAGAGCCAGCGCTACACCGAGAAAGACCGGCTGGTCATTCCGGTGCCGCTGTACCACTGTTTCGGCATGGTGATGGGCAACCTGGGCTGCATCACCCACGGCGCCACCATGATCTACGCCGACGAGGGCTTTGAACCGACATCGGTGCTTCGTGCGGTCCATCAGGAAAAAGCCACCGCCCTCTACGGCGTACCCACCATGTTCATTGCCGAACTGGCCGATCCGGAGTTCGACAGCTATGACCTCTCGTCGCTGCGCACCGGCATTATGGCCGGCTCGATCTGCCCGGCAGAGGTGATGAAGCAGGTCAACGGCAAGATGAACATGAAGGAAGTGCAGATCGCCTACGGCATGACCGAGACCAGCCCGGTATCCACCCAGACCAGTTCCCTCGACCCGTTCGAAAAGCAGGTCACCACGGTCGGTCGTACCCAACCCCACCTGGAGACCAAGATCGTCGATCCGGGCAGCGGCAACGTGGTGCCCCGTGGTGAGATCGGCGAACTGTGTACCCGTGGCTACAGCGTGATGCTGAAGTACTGGAACAACGAGGAAAAGACCCGCGAAGCCATCGACGATGCCGGCTGGATGCACACCGGCGACCTGGCCACCATGGACGAGGAGGGGTATATCCAGATCGTTGGCCGAATCAAGGACATGGTTATTCGCGGTGGTGAGAACATCTACCCGAAGGAAATCGAGGAATTCCTGTATACCCATCCGTCCATCGAGGACGTTCAGGTCACCGGCATCCCGGATGAGAAGTATGGCGAAGAACTGATTGCCTGGGTGAAGCTGCGCCCGGGGGCGGAACAGGTCACCGCCGACGACCTGCAGGCCTTCTGCAAGGGCAAGATCGCCCACTTCAAGATCCCGCGTAACTACAAGTTCGTGGATGCCTTCCCGATGACCGTCACCGGGAAGATCCAGAAGTTCAAGATGCGGGAAATTTCCATCGCAGAGCTGGGACTCAAGTAACCCTTCAATAAAAAGGCCACCCAAGCGGGTGGCCTTTTTTGTTTCCGGATATCCCGACCCGCCAGCGGCTGGCCGGCGCCGGTTCAGCCCAGGTTCTTCTTCACGAACTTTTGAACCTCTCCCACGATACCACTGCGGAAGGCCAGTACGGTGAGCACGAAAATGCCACCGAGGATCGGATCCACCCAGTCTCGCAAAGGTCCCTGGGAAAGCTGGTACTCCACGTTTACCACAAAAGTAGCACCCACCACCGGCCCTAGCAGGGTGCCCATGCCGCCGACCAGGGTCATCAGAATGACCTCGCCTGACATATGCCAGTGGGCATCGTTCAGTGACGCCAGCTGGAACACCACGGATTTCATCGACCCCGCCAGCCCTGCCAGGGCTGCAGAGATCACGAAAGCCAGCACCTTGTAGCGATCCACGTTGTACCCCAGCGACACCGCCCTCGCCTCGTTCTGCTTGATGGACTTCAGCACCTGGCCATAGGGACTGCTGACGACGCGCTGCACCAACAGGTAACAGCCAATAAACACCGCCAGCACGAAGTAATACATATTCAGGTTGTCTTCGAGATTGATCAGCCCGAACAGCTCGCCCCGGGGAATGCCGTGCATACCATCCTCACCACCGGTGAACTCGGACTGCACGAAGAAGAAAAACACCAGTTGCGCCAGGGCGAGGGTCACCATTGCAAAGTAGATCCCCTGACGGCGTATCGACAGCAGCGCGAAGGCCATACCCAGCAGCGTAGATGCCAGGGTACCCGCGAGGATGCCGACCTCGGTGGTCAGCCCCGAGTAATTGCTGAGCAGAAACCCGGTGGTGTAACTGCCGGTGGCGAGGAAGGCGGCATGGCCGAAGGACAGCAGCCCGGTGAAGCCGAACAGCAGGTTGAAGGCCACTGCGAACAAGGCAAAGCAGAGGATCTTCATCAGGAAGACCGGATACAGTACGAACGGCGCCGCCAGCAGCAGGAGCAGCAAGGCGCCATTGAGCATCATCTTGCGGCGATCCTGCAGCGCCTGCTGCTCGACGATGGCCTTGTGGATGTCGGCGGAATTGACGGATTGATTCATGGTTATGCCTCCTTACCGAACAAACCACTGGGCCGGAACATCAACACCAGCACCATGACCAGGAAGATGACCGCGGACGATGCCGGCGGGTAGAAGGTCTTGGTCAGGCCTTCGATCACCCCCATCAGGATGCCGGTAATGATGGCGCCACCAATGGAGCCCATGCCGCCGATCACCACCACCGCAAACACCACAATCAGGATGCTTGAGCCCATGACCGGCGTAACCGAGTAGATCGGAGCCGCCAGCACACCGGCAAAAGCCGCGAGGGCCACCCCGAAGCCGTAGGTCAGGCTGATCAGCAACGGCACGTTGATGCCGAAACCCTGCATCAGTTGCGAGTCTTCAGTGCCGGCACGCAGGTAGGCGCCGAGTTTGGTCTTCTCGATCACAAACCAGGTGCCAAAGCACACCAGCAGCGCAGCCACAATCACCCAGGCGCGGTAATACGGCAGGAACATGAAGCCCAGGTTCATGCCGCCCTTGAACATGTCCGGCATGGCGTAACGCAGACCGGAGACGCCGAAGATATTGACCAGCACCCCCTGAATGATGAGCGCGGCCCCGAAGGTGAGCAGCAGACTGTAGATGTGATCCTGGCCCGCAATCCGGCGCAACAGGAAGTATTCGATCAGGACGCCAAAGGTCCCCACCACCAGGGGCGCAAGGAACAGCGCCACCCAATAGCTGATGCCCAGGGTATCGAACATCAGGACAGTCACCATGGCGCCGAGCATGTACATGGCACCGTGGGCGAAATTGATGATCTTCAGCAGGCCGAAGATTACCGCCAGCCCCAGGCTGAGCAGGGCGTAGAAGGCGCCGTTAATAATCCCGATCAGCAGCTGGCCGGACAGCACAGCGAGGGGGACGCCAAATATCATGGTCATGTTGCTAACTCCAGAAACAGCGCAGACGTAAGAGTGGGGATCACCCCGTCAGGAGGCCGGCCACGTCCCGGTTGCGGTCAGGACGTGCCACGGCCGCGCCTGGTTCAGTTATTGACCAGCTTGCACTTGCTCTCAGAGAGCGGGCGATAGGCTTCGTCCGCCGGAATGGTCCGCAGGATCTGATACAGATCCCACTCGTTCTCGGACGCCTCCGGGGTCTTCACCTCTGCCAGGTACATGTCATGGACCATGCGGCCGTCGACACGGATCCGGCCGTTCTTGGCAAACATGTCGTTGATGGGGGTATCCATCATCTGCTGGCGAACGGTCTGGGCATCGTCGGAGCCGGTGGCGGCAACGGCATTCAGGTACTGGATGGTGCTGGAGTAAATACCGGCATGGACCATGGTGGGCCGGACACCGGTCTCCGCCATGAAGCGGTCGGACCACTCACGGGCCTCGTCGTTCATGTCCCAGTACCAGCCAGTGGTCAGCTGAATGCCCTGCGCGGTTTCGGCGCCCAGGGCATGAACGTCGGTCAGGAACAGCAGCAACGCAGCCAGGGTCTGGCCTGACTGGGTCAGTCCGAACTCACTGGCAGTGGTGATGGCGTTGGTTGTATCGGCGCCGGCGTTGGCCAGACCCACCACATCAGCACCGGAAGCCTGGGCCTGGAGGATAAAGGAGGAGAAGTCCTGAGTCGGGAACGGGTGACGCACGGTCCCGATGACTTCACCACCACTGGCTTCCACCACCCGGGTAACGTCGCCCTCGAGCGCGTGGCCAAAGGCGTAGTCCGCGGTCAGCATGTACCAGCTCTTACCGCCTTCCTGGACCACCGCACTGGCAGTACCATTGGCCAGCGGATAGGTGTCGTAGACGTAGTGGATGTGGTTCGGCGTGCAGTGCTCATTGGTGATACTGGAGGCGGCCGAGCCGGAGATGATGCCCAAACGGTCATTCTCCTCCAGGATCTTGCTCACGGCGATGGACACCGACGATGCCACCATCCCCGCCACCAAATCCACGTTGTCGTTCTCAACCCAGCGGCGAACCGTGCTGGACGAGGTATCCGGGCTGTTGCGGTCATCGGCGCTGACGACTTCGATTTTGGCGCCATTGACCGTGCCGCCGAAGTCCTTGATGGCCATGTTCAGGGCGGCCAGACCGTTGGGGCCCGCGAGGTCGCGGTAAGTGCCGGACATGTCCGCCAGGTAGCCAATCTTCACCGTGTCCCCGGATATTTCCGCCTGGGCACCGCCCACCATCAGGGTTGATGCAACGGCTGAGGTCAGAAGCTTCTTCATCATTGTCATTGTTGTATCTCCGCTACTGTCTTGCGTTGGTTCAGGTTGTTGTTGCTCAGGTCTTCATTGCTGCTCAGGTCATACGCCCAGATAGCCGTTCAGCACCGACTGTTTTTCCGTCAGTTCATGGGCGCCGATTTCTTCCACGATCTGGCCGTGCTCAACCACGTAGTGACGATCGGCCAGGGGCGCGGCAAAGTGAAAATTCTGTTCCACCAGAACGATGGTTAACCCCTTTTCTTTCAGGGCAACCAGCACCTCCCCCAGTTTCTCCACGATCACCGGCGCCAGCCCCTCGGTGATTTCATCCAGCAACAGCATCGTGGCGCCGGTACGCAGGATGCGCGCCATGGCCAGCATTTGCTGCTCGCCGCCGGAGAGCTTGGTGCCCTGGCTGAAGCGACGCTCGTAGAGGTTGGGAAACATGGTGTAGATCTCTTCCAGGCTCAAGCCACCGCTGCGGACTACGGGAGGCAGGGTGAGGTTCTCCTGGACACTGAGGGAGGAGAAGATGCCGCGATGTTCGGGACAGTACCCGACCCCCAGCCGGGCGATGTGATGGGGCGCGCAGGACATGCTTTCCTCGCCGTTGATCATGATCGATCCGGTGCGGCGTCCCACCATGTTCATGATCGCCTTGAGGGTGGTACTGCGACCCGCGCCGTTACGGCCCAGCAGGGTAACCAGTTCACCCCGGTTCACCACCAGGTCGATGCCATGCAGGATGTGGGATTCACCGTAGAAGGCATGCAGTCCGGAAACCCGTAACTGTTCGTACTCCCGATCCGGGTTCGCGCTCATTGGGCCGCCTCCGTTTGCTCGTTGTCATTCGCAGCACCCCGCTCACCGCTGCCGTCCGTGCCCATGTACACCTCCCGCACCTGGGGATCGGCAGACACGGTGGCGTAATCCCCCTCGGTCAGCACGGCCCCCTGGGCGAGCACGGTAATGCGGTCACAGAGTTTGCTGACGACGCTCAGGTGTGCTCCACCATCAGGACCGTGCGGCCCTGGGCGGCCGTCTGTACCAGCTCCACGACCCGGTCGACGTCTTCCGACCCCATGCCCTGGGTGGGCTCGTCAAGCAGCAGGATTTCAGGTTCCATGGCCAGAGTGGTAGCCAGCTCCAATGCCCGCTTGCGGCCGTAGGCCAGCTCCACCGTCGTGGTGTTGGCAAACTCGGCCAGCCCCACGGCGGCGAGCAGTTCCATGCAGCGTTCGTTAAGCTTGTTCAGGCAGTTGCCGGACTTCCAGAAGCTGAAGGAATTGCCCTCGAAGGTCTGCAGCGCCACGCGGATGTTCTCCAGCGCGGTCATGTGGGGAAACACCGCCGAAATCTGGAATGAGCGGACCATGCCCTTGCGGGCGATGGCGGCGGATTTCAGCGGCGTGATGTCCTCACCCCTGTAGAGGATCTGCCCACGGGTGGGAATCAGGAACTTGGTGAGCAGGTTGAACACAGTGGTCTTACCGGCACCGTTCGGGCCGATCAAGGCGTGGATATGGCCTTTCTGAATCTTCAGATTGACGTCGTTGACCGCGACAAAGCCCTTGAACTCTTTGACAAGGTTGCGGGTCTCCAGAACGTAGGGTTCGGTCATGAGCCAGTCTACCTTTGTTATTGTTGTATCTATCAAGTAACTCAGGTTAGATTGACGTACACGTAAACGTCAATTCAAATTGACGACTTTTTCGCCGATCTGACTCAGCAATAAGTCGTAGATCAGATCGATCACCGGGTCCGGAACGCCGTCCTCGTCGCCATCACCCGGGAGGATCAGCGAGGGACACCGGGGCCCGGTTTCTGCAGGGTGCCGTAGGCCGCGCCCTGCAGAAACCGTCGCTGTAGGCAGGTTTACCGCTCGTCAAAGCCAAGGATCATGCCCCGACTTCGTCCTTCGCCCGGTTGCGCAGCACGAAGCGCTGGATCTTGCCGCTGGGGGTCTTGGGCAGTTCATCAACGAATTCGATTTCCCGCGGAAAGGCGTGGGTCGACAGCCGGCGACGCACCAGCTCCTGGAGCTCATCTTTCAGCGCCTCGGTGTCGGCCGCCGCGTGCGCAGCCTTGATCACCACGTAGGCCTTGATGATGGCGCCGCGCTTCTCATCCGGCTTGGCGACAACGCCGGATTCAGCCACCGCCGCATGTTCCAGCAACGTACTCTCAACATCCGCCGGGCCAACGCGATAACCCGCGGTGGTGATGATGTCGTCATCCCGGCCGCTGAACGAGTAGCTGCCGTCACCGTGACAAATCACCATGTCGCCGGTGAGGTAGTAACCGTTGACGAACGGGTCCTTTTCGCCCCAGGTGTAGCCATCAAAATGGAACAGCGGCGACGCCTCAACATCCACGGCCAGCTGGCCGATGTCACCTTCACCCACTTCCTCGTTCTTCTCATTGAGGGCAACCACCCGGTGCCCAGGGGAGTGGCACCCGGGCGCTGGAGGTGCTCAAGACCATGGAAGTTGCAACAGGTCATCCCGGTTTCGGTCTGGCCATAGTGATCCTTGACCGGACAGAAGTGGCGATCCCGGATCCAGTTGACGACCTCCGGGCTCAGTGGTTCCCCGGCACTGCTGGCCACCCGCAACCCGAGGTTCTCACCCGTCGGCAGCACATGGTCGTTGGCCTTGAGCAGCCGGTACGCGGTCGGCGCCGCTGCCAGGTTGGTGATCTTGTACTTGCGGATCATGTCGTAGGTGGATTCCGGCGTGAACGCCCCCGGGTTGAAGTGGGTGGCGTGCCCCATCAGCAGGGGCCCGATGACGGCGTAGTAGAGACCGTAGGCCCAGCCGGGATCGGCGACGTTCCAGTAGCGATCATCCTCGCGCAGATCGATGGCGTACTTCATGTAGACGTAGAACGCCAGCAGGGCCCGGGCGGGCACGGCAACGCCCTTGGCCTTGCCCACGGTGCCGGAGGTAAACATCTGCAGGAACGGCTCGGAACCGCTGATCCGGACCGGCTCGAAATCAGCGGACTGGGCCTTGAGGGTGTCGTAGAAGTCGGCAATGGCGGCCCCGGTTTCGCTGGCGTTCACCGCCAGTACCGGGGCACATTCCTTAACGTCGGCCAGCTTGGGGTAGTTGGCCGGGTCGGTCACCACCAGGCGGGTCCCGGCCCGCTCCAGCCGGTATTCGATGGCACCGGAGCCGAACGCGGTAAACAGCGGCTGATAGACAGCCCCGGCCCGCAGAGTACCGGCGATAACGATCAGCAACTCCGGCGTACGGGGCAGCAGACCCGCCACCCGGTCGCCCTTGCCGATCCCCTGGGAGGCCAGGTAATTGGCAAAACGGGCCGAGCCCTCCCGCAGCTCGGCAAAGGTCAGCGAGCCATCAGCGCCGCCCTCCGTTTCGTAATGCAGGGCGACTTTGCGGGGATCGCTCGCCCACTTGTCGCAGATTTCGTGACAGACATTCAGGCCGCTGTCCAGGCGGCCCTCCAGGATCTCCGCTTCCAACGCGGCAGGATCGAAACGGTTGTAGATGTTGGCGTATTCCGGAAGGCTCATGTTCAGCTCCTGTTGTTGTTATCGTTGATACCTTGCGATCAAGGCTTATCACGATACGCACTTTACGTAAAGGTAAACCAAGACTTCAAAATAGCCGGAATTGCCCATTAATCAAGTTCGGCATCGGACGAATCAGGAGCACGCCACAAGCAGCCCGTTCTCCCAGTGGCCGTCACCTGCCTCCTACGTTTTTAGTTCTAAGGTACAGCTATACAGACGCTTCATCCCATGCCTATTCTGATGACCGATCGTTGAGTGATTTCGGGCCACTGCAGCGGAATGTAACTTGCATTTATTCACCCTATCGGTAATTCCCCGCGCCCGTTATCAAGTTTTGGCAAAACTATATTTTTGTTAAAAATCAAAGTGATAAAAGGCAAGGAGAACGACAGGCCGCAATTACTCAAGCTCCGGACAGATGACTATGCACCTCACAAACAACAAAAATGCACCCAAAATGCGCACAACCGAGGCCCGCGATGCTGATGAACACGCTCACAACCTGACCAACTGGCAGCAACAGTACGACCAGATCAGCGGTGGCGGCTTCTATGGCCGTATCGACGAACTTCCGCTTCCCCGGCTGCAGGTGTTCCGCGAGCACACCAGCAAGGCCTTGCGGCAGCAGTGCAATGTCTGGCCAAACTCGGTATGGATCGGGATTCCGGCGGTGGCGGATGACTGCCGCATCAACGGCCAGGTGGTCGCCGATCGCGATGTGATGTGCCGTCCGGGACATTGTGATTTCGAGCTGGTGACTCCGGAAGCCTTCGATATCTTCGGGGTCGTGATCGACCGCGACGAACTAAACCGGGTCGCTCGGGTACAGGGGCTGGAGCTGGAAGACGGCGCCCTGCTCCATCATCCACGGCTGAGCGTGCCCGCCCGAACCCTCGACGCCATGCGCTACATCATCTCGCGCCTGCTGGATGGCGACCGGCGACTGACCGCGCCTCATCTGCAGAAAGACCTGGTACTGATGGCGCTGCTGGAACTGTTGCAGCAGGAATCCCCCAACGATGAAGTTCCGCCCGGTTACCGCCACCGCAAGTGGGTGGTGGATCAGGTCAAGCAATACGTTGCCAGCCACCAGGATGCGCCACTGACCATGATTGACCTGTGTGAACTGACCAATGTCAGCCGCCGTACCCTGCAGTACAGTTTCGACAGCATTCTCGGCATCAGCCCGTTGCAGTATCTGCGGGCGACCCGGCTGAACCAGGTCCGCCGGGCCCTGCGTCGGGCCAACGCCCGTCAGACCGTTGCAGACATCGCCAGCTACTGGGGGTTCTGGCATCTCAGCCAGTTTGCCAAGGACTACAAGACTCTGTTTGGAGAATCGCCGTCCAACACCCGGAACACGCCCTGCGTCTGAAGCGCATTGTTTCGCAATAATCAGCAGCTTTTTACGCCACATCCGTCTAAAGATGGGCCCGGCCGGGCCCATGCTCCCTCCCCCGGAACCTATACTTAAAGATCATCAGACTGCCAAGGGAGAAGAGCCATGACTAAGGCTGACTGGCGTATCGAAGGACTGGAGTTCGTAAACTGCAACTGTGACTATGGCTGCCCCTGCCAGTTCAGTGCCCGCCCTACCCACGACAATTGTCAGGCCATGGGCGCGGTAAGGATCGACAAGGGCTATTTTGGCGACACCCGGCTGGATGGGCTGTCTTTCGTGATGACCCTGAAATGGCCCGGCGCCATCCACGAGGGCAATGGTGAAGCCCAGGCGTTCATCGATGAGAATGCCAGCGAGGCCCAGCGTGAAGGCATCCTTGCCATCCTCTCAGGAGACACCTCAGAGCCCGGCGCCACGTTTTTCAACGTATTCGCCAGCACGATGACCAAGATGAACGACCCGGTGTTCTGCCCCGTTTCCATTTCCGGAGATGTCGAGGCCCGCACCGCGTCCGTGACTGTCGGTGACGTGATTGAGTCTTCCGGGACGCCGATCATCAATCCGGTGTCCGGACTGGAACACCGGGCGCGGATTGATCTGCCCCAGGGTTTCGAGTTTGCGGTGGCGGAAGTGGCCAGCGGCACCACCCGGGCCCGGGGCGCCATGCCTCTGGATCTGGCGGGCACCCACAGCCACCTGACCCATCTCGATATCGGCCCACAGGGCGTCTATCGCTAAGGTCCGGCCATGACAACCAACGCCGACGCCCGCACGTTCAGGCTGTCAGGCGATGCCATCACCACCCTGCTGGCACTGGCGGTGGTGGTGTCGCTGTGCTGGTGGTATCTGATTGAGCTGGCCACCGACATGGCGGCGATGCCCATGGCGGACATGATGACGTTCCGCCCCTGGACGGCCAGCTATTTCCTGATGATGTTCCTGATGTGGGCGGTCATGATGGTGGCGATGATGGTGCCCAGTGCCATCCCGATGATCCTGTTGTATCGCCAGGTGGCCCGCCATAGCCGGGTGCCCCACCCCGCCCTTGGCACGGCCCTGTTCGTCGTGGCCTACGTTGCCGTCTGGACACTGTTCAGCCTGGCTGCCACCACCTTGCAATGGCAGCTGGAACAGGCCGCACTGCTGTCCCCGATGATGGCCAGCAACAGCGTGGTATTCAGTGCGGCCATCCTGATCCTCGCCGGGGTGTACCAGTGGTCACCCTGGAAAGACGCCTGCCTGCGCCATTGTCACGGCCCTTTTACGTTTGTCATGCAGCACTGGCGCCCGGGGCTCAGGGGCGCCCTGACCATGGGCCTGCATCACGGCGCCTACTGCCTCGGATGCTGCCTGCTGCTGATGGCGTTGCTGTTCGTGGGCGGGGTGATGAACCTGACGGTCATTGCGCTGATTGCGGTGCTGGTGCTGCTGGAGAAAGTGCTGCCCTGGGGCCGGAGTCCATCCCGGCTGCTGGGCGCCATAGCCATTGCCGCGGGTCTGGCACTGCTGGTCTGGCCCCAGGGCTGAATGTTCTCATCCAAGGGGCTAGCGGGCCGGATCCGCCCACTTGCTGGCCGGCGGCTGATAGCCGCGGATGGCCCTGATCAGGGCCTCCGGCTGTTGCTCGACAATCAGCATGTCGGCGTATTGCGGCTTGAGGAAGCCCTCTCCCGCCATGTGCCTGACAAAGGCCAGCAACTGGTCGTAGTAGCCATGGGCGTTGAGCACCGCGCAGGGCTTGCGGTGATAACCCAGCTGACCCCAGGTCCAGGCCTCAAACAGCTCGTCCATGGTACCGGGACCCCCGGGTAAGGCCACGAACGCATCCGCCAGTTCACTCATCCGGGCCTTGCGCTGGTGCATGTCTGCCACCACCTCCAGCTGGGTCAACCCGGCGTGAGCCAACTCCCGTTCCCGCAACGACTCCGGGATCACTCCATACACCTTTCCCCCGGCGGCCAGTACCGCGTCGGCGACAACCCCCATCAGGCCAACGTTACCGCCGCCGAACACCAGGTCTATGCCCTCGCTGGCAAGATGACGGCCCAAGGCCTCGGCGATGTCCCGGTAACGGGCGTCATGGCCAAAGCTGGAGCCACAGAATACGGCTACTTTCATTGTGCACTGCCCTCGGTGATGGCGGCCCCAGCCGGGGCGCGGCCCTGAAGCGATTCAAGGTAACCGCTGTCCGGCCGAACCTGGAAGAAACACTTACCGTCAGTAAAGACGTCAGTGTGCGGTACCAGCGGTTGCAGCTCCACCTCTCTGTCCAGTTCCATCGGCCAGTTGTCGGCACAGCCGGCCGCCTGGAACGAGCCCATCTCAAGCACCTGGTTCGCTGACTGCACATAGACGCTGCCATGGATGTAATTTCTCAACGGGATTCGGGCCACCAGCCAGTACACCCGCTCAGGATCCGGTTGCGCACGAATCACCGTACACTTTCGGGGCATGCTGAGACAGGACGTCTGGTCCCGGCTCAACACGCTCAACAGGGCATCCGGGATAACAACCTCCGGCGGAACCCGGGCAAACATATCCGCCACCGCAACGGGATCCCCGACGTCCACCACCACCGTGTTCTGCCACCGGCTCTGCTGTTGCAGAATTGCGTCGATGCTTGCCACCACCTCCGGATTCGCGGTCGCAAACTCACTGTCCCGCAAACGCTGCAACTCACGCACGCCGTAGGCACCAAGATCAAAACGCAGGTAAGCGTAGTCAAATTCGTCGATGGCGGTTTTTCCCGTTTCCAGACGGCTGGCCTGACTGGCCGCCGCCCAGGCTCGCAAGTCCGCCAGCGGAGAGTTGACCAGCAACAACACCGCAGCCACCACCAGTGCCAGCACTTTGTTGGCGCCCTGAATCGCCGGCAACGCGCGACTACGCTTCCAGACCACCAGTACCGAATAGCTGACCGTAAAACCGGCAATCAGCAGCTGGAGGGTCCCTGCCCACAGGCGGTCCACCGTCAGACCATACTGTTCAATACGCAACCCCAGCGCCCAGGCAGCCAGCAGCGAGTTCAGCGGCAGCAGCGCCACTGCCAGGTACACCAGGGTGCGCAACCAGACCGGGTACGGCGGCTGATCCGGGTTCTCACTCAGCGCCGAATTGAAAAAGAACAACAGAATCAGCGCCAGCCACATCATCAGCAGCGCGGCATGACCGGTCTCCCAGATTCTGTCCAGCCCGGTGAACGGCAAGGCGCCCAGAAACAACACCATAATCAACGCCGCCAGGGGCAACAACGCCTTGATCAGGGCTTCACACATGGCCTGAACCGTGGCAATCAGGCGAATCCGCTCACGGATCAGTACCAGCCCCCAGCCACCAACCAGTGCCGTCACCGGATAGATAAACAGGGGTTCTTCGAACAGTTCCTCGAAGAAATCAATGCCGATCACGTTGAACAGCCCGCCCCACAGGAACAACAGGCCCCAGAATACCCCGATAAACAACCCCAGCTGGGCCAGGGTCAGGGCATTCTGCCAGGACAACTCCAGCAGCTGGCGATAGTGGAACCGGGGACTCTGGTTAATGCACCAGACCCGGAAGAACAACGCCAGGATAAACAACGCCACAGCGACACTTGTGGATAACGCAAAAACGAAGTGACCGTGACTGGGCACCGCCAATTCGGCCGCCCAGCTTAACCAGCCCAGGTGCCAGCCCAATCCCCCCAGCAACCCCATCAGCGGCAACAGCCCCCAGCCATTGCGGCGGTCTGTCACCCGCTCCAGCCCGAGGTAGTAGAACAACGGCACCCCCAGCGCCAGGGCATAGCTCATGAACATCCAGCGCGGATCGGTCGCGGGCCAGACCTCGTTGTCGGCCGCTAAATGAAGAAAATACAGCGCAAAGCCCTGGATCAGGGCCAGGATTATCAGGCCATAGCGGCTGGTCTGGTCCAGCCTGTGGGCCACGGTGCGGGATGTCTCGGTCAAGTGTCTGCCTCCCCGGCCTGCTGCCAGGCCACAATACGCTCCGCACCATGCGCCCCCCACAGAGCGTAAGCATCGCGGCCCGGATGAAACCCGTCGCTGGCCATCAGGTTGTGATCCAGGGGAAAAGGTACGGCCAGGTACTCACAGCCTGCTTCAGACTCGCACAACGAGCGCATATCCCCATCCAGCTGCCCGGCCCGCAACCCCAGGTACCAACGCAGGGGCTGTGGCAAGGCCGGAAAACGCCCCATGGGGGGAACCGCGGTAAACAGAATATAGCGCACACCAAAACGGCCACACAGGTCGGCGCTCAGGGCACGGAGATTCGCTTGCCAGTCGCGCCGCCCGGTGCGACCGGTAACATCATTGACTCCCACCGACACCAACGCGACATCATAATGCCCGGTGGGATGGGTACTCACGGCAGCCCGGACATCCGCACTTGTGCGGCCGGTCTCGGCCAACAGCGTCCAGCTGACCCGGCGATGTTTCGCCAGGGCCTGGACCAGGCATCCGGACAACGCCTCGTGCTGATGACTAACGCCGACGCCGGCGGCAGCAGAATCACCCACGATCAACAGGCGCAGCGGTTCGCCTTCACCCACATGGCCGCTGCGCGGGCCCTCCGGCTCCGGCAGCCGCGGCGTATCGCGGCGGACACGACGGCCCTGAAGCAGCAGAAAGGGCAACAACAACAACGTTGAGACCGGATAGAGCATGGTTCAGCGGTTGCCTCCCTCAGCGCGCTCCCGGAACAGCGCTTCCAACGCATCCTGCCACTGATCGTTCAGGGCCGGATCGCGGCACAGTACGCCGTCCAGTTCGGTCAGGTTTCGCAATGTAAGATCGTCCAGGGATTCCTGCGCACGGAGATCCTCGGCCAGACGCAGGCGGTAGTGGCCGAAGGGGCACTCATCAGGGCCTTGTTCCAGACCGGCAAACATCGGCACCTCGGCCAGGCTTGGCTGTCTTGACCGCGGCGGGGCCAACGTACGGGTCACAAACACCGCATCGGCGTAGTCGGGATGGCGCACCACCCAGATCTCGCGGTTCAGGTAGCTGGCCGGCATTGCCATGTAAAACTGCCGTTCCGATTGGCCTTCGATGGCGAACTCACCGACGGTGCCGGTCGCGGTGGTCAGCTCAGGCTGGTCCAGGTTGCGGACTTCCGCGCCAACCACCGGCGCCCCGTCTTCGGCATCAAAGACCTGACCGGACACCGGCTGCACCAGCCACATATCGGTCACCATGGGCACACAACCCGCCAACAACATTAGCGCCAGACCCAGGCCAAACATGCGTTTCACAGGACTCTCCCTTCCGTTCATTATCGACCAAAGGTATACAAACTCGCGATCTATGGCGAATTTCTGTCAATGCGCCAATGCCTGCGCGCTGGCGGACACAGCCGGTGACACATAGCTGAAACGGCTCCGGTACTGCTCCATGGTGCAACCCACCGTGCGTTTGAACAACCGGCGAAAGGAACTGGCATCCTCATAGCCCACCTGCCAGATGATCTGGCTGGTCTGCTCCCGGCTCGACTCCAGCAAGTGCTTGGCCGCTTCCACCCTCAGCTGCTGCAAATAAGACAGTGGGGTTTCGCCGGTGGCCTCCTTGAACCGACGTTTGAAGGTCCGGTTACCCAACCCGGCAACGGCCGCCACCTCGTCAATCGCCACCGGCCCGGAGTAATGCTGCTCCAGCCAGGCCTGGGCTTTCTGCACCGCCAGATCGTTATGGGCCTTGTGGCCGAAGAACGTCATGTAGGGAGTCTGCTCCGAACGGCGGTTATCGAGCACCAGCAGCTTGCTGCAGGCCAACGCCAGCGCTGGCGAGGCCAGCCGCTCGACCAGATACAGACACAGGTCGGTGTAAGCGGTCGCGCCACCGGCACAGATCACCTGACCGTTGTCCACCAGCAACTGATGATCGTCCAGCCGCAGCTGCGGGTAGCGCAGGCGGAACATCGGCGCCGCGCGCCAATGAGTGGTGGCCACCTGGCCTTCCAGCAGACCGGCCTCGGCCAGGACAAAACTGCCGGTACAAACGCTGGCCACCAATGCACCGTCGTCGAAGGCAGCCCGCAGCCAGGGAAAGAGCGGGGCAAGCTCGCGCATGCTGCGCTCAAGGTGAGCCGGCGACGCCACCGCCTCCGCTCCGGATCCCACCACCACCAGGTCCGGCTGCAATGACTCCCGTTCACAGGTCGGCGTGACCAGGGCGCCGCTGTAACCGCGCACCGGCTGGTTATCCAGGGTTACCAGCTGGCAGTCGAACATCAGCTTCCCCCGCTGGCCCGGCAGACGGGCGCAATAATTGGCGGTCGCGAAGAAATCCATCACCCCATACACACCCGAAGCGTGGCAGTTAGGCAGAGCGACCACAGCAACCTTGATCATAGCAATGTCCTTTTTCGCATTTACTATGTCAAATATGACACTCCTCGCTGGCAGCCACAAGCCCTAATCTGAAACGGTCATCCATTACGGCCACGGAGGCCGAACCAGGGAGGCATACGCCCATGACCATCCACATGAGAAACCTGACCACCGCAACCACCGCATCGCCCTCGTCGCAACCGCACAAGGTCCGGCAGGAGGCTCTCCGCCTGGGCCTGGAACTCTACTCCCGACTGTCCGCCGACGGCGCCGCACGGCTGATCGACCGCCTCGCGTTCACACCGCAACGGTTACCGATGCCCTCGCGCTACGAATACCTGCTCGATCAGGCCGACAGCCATACCCAGCTACACCATGGCGCCCATACCCTGCCGGTCTACAGCTGGGGCGATGGCCCGACCATCCTCGGCGTTCACGGCTGGTCTGGCGCGGGCATCCAGTTTGGTGCCTATATCGAGCCGCTGGTCGAGGCTGGCTACCGGGTCGTGTTGTATGACGCGCCCGCCCATGGCCGCGCCCAGGGCGAGCGTACTGACCTGTATGAGATGGCCGAGGTGCTGACGCGAGTGGCCCACCACGTCGGTCCGCTGCACGGCATCATCGCCCACTCGGTCGGCGCCCTCATCGCCGGGCGGGCGCTGGTGGATGGGCTGGCCGCCCGCAAGCTGGTGCTGCTGGCACCGCCGGCAAATCTGTCCGACGTGGTCGACGGCCTGGGCAAACAGCTCGGCCTCAGCGCCAGCGCCCTGTCCGGGCATCGCCGACGCATGGAAGCCCGATTCGGGGCCGACGTCTGGAGCCGGCTGTCGCTGGAACAGTTGGCCCCCCAGCTGATGCCGCAGGGCCTGGTGGTCATCGACAGCGACGATCGCGAAATCAACGAGGCCGAGAGTGCACGGGTCTATCATCACTGGCCCGATGCCGGTCTGCTGCGTACCGCCGGCCTCGGTCATCACCGCCTGTTGTGGCACCCGGATGCGGTGGAGCCGGTTACGGACTTTCTTACCCGCTGACGCCAACCTTTGCCGCGGCACCCGCCGCGGCCTTTTTCTGGCCAACCGCCCCGCTCACCTTAACTTTGCCAGCCAGACCCGTTACAGTCGGGAACCAATAGCCGCAACATGCCAACCATGACCGCTACTGGAGAACCCGATGTCTGCCTTACCCCGCCTGATTGCCACCCTGTTGTTTCTGATACCTGGCCTGCTCCAGGCCGCCACGCCGGTCCGGGTTGGGGTGACGGAAGTACCGCCGTTTGTCATGCAGACAGACGATGGCCAATGGCAGGGCATCAGCATGGACCTGTGGAGCAGCATCAGCGACGAACTGGGTCTGGAATACGAGGTGGTCGCTTTGCCCTTCCAGCAGCTGCTGGCGCAGGTCGAATCCGGCCAGATTGATGTGGCGGTGGGCGCCCTGACCATGACGGCAGAGCGGGAAACCCGCTTTGACTTCAGCCACCCCTTCTATCAGACCGGACTCTCCATTGGTGTGCCCAACGCCCCCGACCAAAGCGTGCTGACCAGCCTGAAATCGCTGCTGAGCTGGCAATTCTTCAGCGTGGTGGCCGCGCTGGCCGGGGTACTGCTGCTGGTGGGGGTGATCCTGTGGCTGTTTGAGCGCAAGCACAACCCTGAGCAGTTTGGCGGCTCCACCGCCGAGGGTGTCGGCTCAGGCTTCTGGTGGGCAGCGGTCACCATGACCACCGTGGGTTACGGCGACAAGGCTCCGGTCTCCCTGCTCGGCCGGCTCGTTGGCCTGATCTGGATGTTCGCCGGCCTGATCATGGTAGCCAGTTTTACCGCCGCCATTACCTCGGCACTCACCGTCAGCAACCTGCAGCACCAGATTCAGGGGCCCCAGGACCTGCCCGGCAATACCGTCGCCACCATCGCCAACACCGCCAGTGAGGCCTACCTCAGCGAACAGCGTATTCAGTACCTGAGCTACCCGGACCTGACCACCGCCATGCAATCCGTGGTCGATGGCGAAACCGACGCCATTGTCTACGACCGGGCGCTGATGCAGTACCGCAACCTGCAGCTGCCCGGGCAGCGGTTGAGCATTCTGCCCGGGGTCTTCGACAATCAGCTCTACGGGCTTGCCCTGCCTCAGGGCAGCGAACTGCGGGGGCCGGTATCGGAACAGGTTCTGGCGGTCACCGAATCCGGGGATTGGTCACGGATTGTCAGCCGCTACCTGGGCCGGGACGAATAGACGTCGGGCCTGGGAATAACGGGGGCGCCAGTAGGGGCTGTTGAGGGAGGATTCACGCACCCCGCTGGACGTCGACGCATGGATAAACCGGTCATCACCCATGAAAATACCGGCATGGCCATCATTGCCATTGCTGTCAAAGAACACCAGGTCGCCGGGCTGCAACTGGTCTCGCGCCACCGCCTGTCCCACCACCACCATTTGCCCGGTGGTGCGCGGCAGGAGGTGACCAAAGGCCTCCCGGTAGGCCGTCTTGATAAACCCTGAACAATCAAAGCCTCTGGCGGACATACCGCCATAGCGGTAGGGCACCCCCTGGTAACGCTCAAACACCTGCTGCAACAATACCAGCCGGGTCAGGGCATCTGTCTGGGCGAAGGGTAGTGCAGCGATCTCCGGGGCGGCTTCCGGAGTCGCAGCCCAGGCGTCTTCCGAAGTCACTTCCCGGGCTTCGTCCTGAGTCAGTGGTGGCGACTGGGGCTGGCTGGCACAGCCCGACAGGAGTGCCAGTGCGCACCCGGTCAGGGCACCCGCCAGAGGTCCCGGCAGCCATTGTGTTTTTGTCTGTAGCATCACCAAACCTTGCGTCCGTCTTCCCGCCTTTGCCCTGCCTGTAGCGCCTGTCACCAGCATAGCGCTGAATGGCTAACGCCGAAACTTTGTCTCCAAAACCACCGCCGAGTTGGTGCGTTCCACCCCCTCGAGATTACCGATTTCGTCCAGCACCAGGCTCAGCGCCTCCAGCGACTGGGCCTGGACAATTGCCAGCAGATCATATTCCCCGCTGACGGCGTACAGCTGGGCGACATTGGGTATCTGCTCCAGTGCGGTGTTGGTGCGGGCGGTTAGTTTCTGGTGAACCTTGATAGAGACATGAGCTTCAACCTGATTGGCGTTGTACTCACCACCAAGCTCCAGCGAATAGCCCTTGATGATACCGCTGGCCTCCAGCCGGGCAATGCGGTTCTGCACCGTGGAGCGGGACAGGTGCAGGGCCCGGGCCAGATCAGAGATGCTGGTACGGGCGTTCTGACGCAGCAGTGTAATCAGGCGCTGGTCCTGGCTATTGATCATATTGATAACCTTAATGGTCAATTTGATTAATCAATACCACATATCGATCAATTCGCAACTGCAATCTGATCATTACCGATTCCATAATAGCCCTATGTGATACCCAGGCCGACTCTTCGGTCGTCCCATCGCCTGACCAGCGGTCCCAGACACGGAGCCAAGCCCATGATCATCCGCCCGATTGCCCATCAGGATCTGCCTGCCTTGCAGGCGATCGCCATTGAATCCGGCCCCGGGTTTACCTCACTGATCGATGACCACGAGTTCCTGGTCAACAGGATCCAGCATTCCATCGACAGCTTCGCCTGCCCGGTCCAGAGCCCTGGCCAGCAGAGTTACCTGTTCGTACTGGAGGACGAAGCCAGTGGGGAGATCATGGGCACCACCGGGATCGAGGCCTCCGTCGGGCTGAGCAGCCCGCTGTACCATTACCACCGCAGCCGGGTAGTCCATCATTCCCGCGAACTGGACCTGTTCAACAGTGTCGAGGTGCTGAACATGTGCAACCACTACACCGGTTGCACCGAAATCTGCACCCTGTACCTGCGCCCGCGCTTTCGCCGTGCCCACGCCGGCAAGCTGTTGTCGAAAGTGCGTTTCCTGTTTATGGCCCAGCACCCGCAACGGTTTGCCGATACGGTGATTGCCGAGATGCGAGGGGTATCCGATGGGGCCGGTGAGTCACCGTTCTGGAACTGGCTGCAGGCACACTTCGTCGATCTTGATTTCGCCACCGTCACGCAACTGTCCGGCGCCGGTAACAAAGGCTTTATCGCAGAGCTGATGCCAAAATACCCGCTCTACACCAACCTGTTGAGTGAGCCCGCCCGGGCAGTCATTGGTCAGGTTCACCCCGACACCCGCCCGGCGCTGGCCATGCTCGAAGCCGAAGGCTTCCGCCACAAAGGCTACGTCGACCTGTTTGATGGCGGCCCCACGGTGGAGGCCGAACGAGACCAGATCCACAGCATCGCCGGCTCGGTACCGTGCCGCATTCAGGCCATCGCCCGCGACACCGCCGTGCTGAATCGCGCCCCGGCCAGCGCCCAGGGCGACCTGCTGGCGATTGCCAATACCCGTTGCGAGGGCTTTCGGGCCACCCTTACCCGACAGGCCGTGTATCTGCCCGAGCACGATGTGCTGCAGGTACCCGCCGCCCTCGCCCGGTCCCTGAATCTGGACGATAGCGCCCAGGCCCGGTTTGTCCGCCTGGCACCCGCCGCCATCGGCCGTCAATCCCATACCCGTACCGGCCCGGGGCAGACCCGCCAGCCCCGGCAGGAGTTCCGCTATGCACTCTGACAGGCATCCTGATATTCACCCCGATACCCACTCCGACCGTCAGGCCCTGTTCCAGCACCTGTGGGACAACTACCGTGCGGTCACCCCGTCGGCTGACCGGATTCACCAGATTCTGGGAGCCCGCCAGGACGGGGACATCGTCAACGATCATATTGCCCTGCGCACCTTCAATCTGGACAAAGTCGGCCTCGGGCGACTGGCGGCCCACTTTCTCGCCCTGGGCTACCACGAAGGCGGTGAATACCACTTCGAGGCCAAGAAACTTTACGCCCGCCACTACGAACACCCGGACCCGACGGCCCCGAAGGTGTTCATCTCGGAATTGCTGGTTGATCAGTGTTCCCCGCAACTGCAGACCATCGTCCGGGGTCTGGTGGATCAGGTCCCCGCAGAGGCGGTCAGCGCCAGCGATTTTCTGTACTCAGGCACTCACTGGCAAGTGGATTACGCCACCTACCAACAGCTGCTGAAAGAAAGTGAATACGCGGCCTGGGTCGCAGCCTGGGGTTACCGGGCCAACCACTTCACGGTCAACATCAACCGCCTGACCGGGTTTGATTCGGTGGCGGCCATTAATGCGGTGCTGAAGGCAGAAGGGTTTGCGGTGAACAGTGCGGGGGGAGACATCAAGGGCTCCCCTGAAGACCTGCTGGAGCAGTCCTCAACCATGGCAGACCGGGCCGAGGTGGTGTTCAGTGATCGCACCGCGGTCATCCCCAGCTGTTTCTACGAGTTTGCCAAGCGTTATCCGACGGCGAATGGCGAGCTGTACGGCGGCTTTGTGGCCGCCTCCGCAGACAAGATTTTTGAGAGTACGGACAGCAAGGGCAGTGCGAGCACGGCCGCCGGCATGTAGAGCCCGCTGACCGGAGCCTTTCACGCTTCACTCCCCTTTCTCACGCCCCCCTCGAGGTGCGGTAATCGGCGTCCACCCAGCATCGGGGCAGCGCTTCGCCGGAGGGGAACATCAGTTTTTCCTTTTCGTAGGGCTCCGGGTCCTGGGCTTCCTCGCCAAAGTGCAGGCAGCCGGTGACCCGGCTCTCGAACGGATTGAACAGTGCGCCCAGATCCAGAATTTCGACCAGATGGCCGGTGGAATGTTCAGCCAGCAACATGATGCCCTCCCCGAGGTTCGCTCTTCAGGTAGTCGCGACAGGTGTTCGCCCATAGATAAAGCATAGACCCGTTTGCCACTTTCAGGGGCGCTGGCTCACGGCATACCGATTCCCGTTGCGGCGATTTCGACCCGGTTCCGGCCGAGATGCTTGGCCTGATACAGAGCCCGGTCGGCCAGCGATTGCGCAGCTTCCAGGGCGCCTTCAACCTCCAGCGAGTCATCCACCTCAACCAGGCCAACGCTGGTGGTAAAGCCAAAGCGATGATCCCGGTCCGGCACCTCAATGGAAAGGCTCCCCACTTTCTGCAACAGTCGTTCGGCCACCTGCCGCGCCCGTTGGCCGTCACAATCCACCAATAGCATGGCGAACTCTTCGCCACCGAGACGGCCAACCACATCGTGCTCGCGTCCGAGTTCAGTCAGTTGTTCACCGAAGGCCCGCAGGGCCGAGTCACCAGCGGCGTGACCGTACTGGTCATTGATGTTTTTGAACAGGTCGATGTCCAGCATCAGCAGGGAAACCGGCTCTCCGGAGCGGCGGGCTTGGCTCAGCGCCTGGCGGGCCTGGGTGAAGAAACCGTGGCGATTACTGACCGCGGTCAGCATGTCGGTCGTGGCGAGGACTTCCAGCCGTTTATTACTGTCCTGCAGGGCCGAGGATAATTGCTTGAAACGGACCAGGAAAAATCCCCCCACCACCAACAGGCACAGGCTGGCCAGCGCCACCAGCACGGCAATCCGGTAATCGACACGCTGCAACGGTTCAAACAGGAAGCCTTCAAGTGTCCCGTCACCCTCAGTCATCCCCAGCTCCCGGTAGCTGTCAGCAATAAACTGCCAGCGATGGGGGTTCATGTGACCGACCTGAATCAGCTCTGGCATGACCAGTTGATGGATGATGTCGGCCTCGTAACGCAGATGCTCCAGGCTCTTCTCCGGTGCGTATTGCTGCTGGATCAGGGCGATGGTTTCTTCCTGATGGGATAATGCATACTCCCAGCCCCGCAGGCTGGCATCGGTAAACCGTTGCACCAGGCCGGGATTGCGTTCAGTCAACGCTTCGCTGGTCACCAGTACGTCGTTGTAGAAGTTGATGCCGTAATCACGGGGGTCGATCAGGAAATAGTCGACACCCTGCTGCTCCAGGGCGTAGGGTTCGTTCGAAATGTAGCCATCGAAGGCGTCAACCCTGCCTTCAATCAGGTCATCAAGCTGATAACTGGTGGGCACCAGCTCCAGGGCATCCAGCGGCAAGCCCTCTCGCAGGAACACCGTCAGCAGTTCCGCACTTTCAGGCGGCGGCAGCACCATGACCCTGCGCCCCAGCAGGTCACGAGGTGACCGGATGCCAGCATCCGCCCGGGTAATCCAGACTATGGGCGAGGTTTGCATGATCGCCGCCAGTGCCACCACCGGCTGACCGGCCATCCGCTCGATTACCACCCCGGATCCGGTGACCGCAAAATCCACCTGGCCGCTGAGTACATCATCAATGGGCCTTTGCGCCTGCGGCCCGCCTTCCAGCAACGAAACCTCCAGCCCCGCATCGCTGTAGAAGCCCTTTTCCTGCGCCATGTAGTAGCCGGCAAACTGGAACTGGTGCAACCAGCGCAGCTGCAGCGTTACGGATTCGCCTCTGGCTATCACCGGCAACCCTGCCAGCGACAGCATTGAGCACATCCAGATACCGGCCAGTAATACTTTTTTCATGACTCGTACATCACGGAACCACCGGGCTCGCTGATTCAAACAACCTCTAATGGCCAGTCTAGGTCAGCGGGAGCAGAAGTGCCCGCCGCCCGGCACATGGCCGGCCGAGTTCAGACAGATCCTGAGACCAGGAAACGCACCGGAGTGCGCATTCCGGCGAATCCGGATCCGTTATTCAAACCGGTTGACGAGGATACTGTTGCGCAACCCATCGTTCTGTTGCCAGATGGCCAGCACACTGCTGTTGAGGCCTGTCGCCACATCCACCAGACTGGCATGGCCAAGGTCACTGGATTCGATCCGTTCCGGCCCGGACCAGCCGGTGCCGGCCAGAAAGCGGTTGGCCCAGACGTTGTTCAGACCACCGTCGTCCTGGTACCACACCGCCATACCGTTGCCATTGGTATCCAGGGCCACCCGGGCATCGAGCGCATTGCCCGTGCTGTTGGTTTCGATGATGTCTGCACTGCCCCATCCAGCCCCGGCACTGTAGCGGTTCGCCCAGACATTCTGGCGGCTGGCATCCATCTGGAACCACACCACCAGAGCGTTGCCAGCGGCATCCATGGTTGCCTGCGGGCTCCCTGCACCGCCGAAATTCTCATTTTCAAGCAGGCTTGCGCTGCCCCACCCCGAATCCGGGTCGTAGCGGCTGGCCCAGATATTGTTTCGGGTGCCGTCGTCCTGGGCCCAGGCGGCAACGGCAAACCCGTTATCAGACAGGGCCACGTCAGCGCCCCCGGCGTCCATATTGCTGAACTCGATCTGCTCAGCGACCTGCCATCCGCTGCCCACATCATAACGATTCGACCAGATGTCATAGCGAGTGAAGCCCGCATTGAACTGTTTCCAGACCACCACCGCATCCCCTTGCTGGTTCATGGCCAGACGGGGATTCAGGGTGCCGGCGATGTTGGCATCAATAACCTCGGCACTGCCCCATCCGCTCCCGGCCTGGAAATAGCTCGCATACACGTTGTTGCGAATGCCATTGTCCTGGTACCACACGGCAATCCCGTTGCCACTGCGGTCCATCGCAACCTGTGGCGAATGGGCATTGGCAACATTGCTGACTTCCAGCAACGTCGGGGCGTCCCAGGTTTGCGTCATGAGTTCAAATCGGCTGGCGCGGATATTGTTCCAGGTGCCATCATTCTGCACCCACACCGCCAGCCCATTACCCTGGCCATCCATGGCCACATGGGGCTTGCTGGCATTGCCCGCATCCAGATTCTCGAGTTTGACCGGCGTGCCCCAGCCAAACTCGACGTCGTAATAGTTCGCCCAGAGGTTGGTGCGCACGCCATCGTCCTGAACCCAGACAGCCAGGGCATTCCCGGCAGCGTCCAGCGCCACCTGGGGAAACCCAGCGTCCTCATTGGACGACTCGATGACCGTTTCACCCTGCCACTGACCATCCACGGTCGTGAACGACCAGCTGTACGCCTCTGACAAGGTATTGCCATCCAGATCAGCAATGGTCCGGGCCAAGGTCGCCGTGTGCCTTGCCATCATCGGTAATGCCGCCTGCGGGGTGAACGTGGCCACGTTGGTATTCCCATCAAAACTGACCGTGCCAGCCACCGCCCCCCCGGGGGTCGCCACAGTGAAACTGGCGTCGTCGACGCTGGCAGTCAGCACGTCCCTGTTGAAGGTTGCGCTCACGACCGCTGACCGGGCCACACCCGTGGCGTCCGCAGGCGGGCTGGTACTGGTGACCACAGTCCCTGACGAGCCACCACCGCCACAGGCGGTGACAAGAAGTAGCGCAGACACAAAGAGGCAGATCCGAACCGGTTGAATGTTCATTTGACGTACCTTTTCCCTAACTTGCCCTGACGTTGCTCGCAGGTTCCCTGCTGTCTCATGGGTACCGGTACCGCCAGAGCCGGGCCCTGAAACTTAGCCTAGCCGACCCTCAGGCATACTGCATACTCAAATCAGGGTTTCGGCCTGCTCACTTTCAAGGCGTGCAACCAACTGATTTGCAACATAATCGATCATCCGCCCCCTGCGCCAAACTGGTGCTTGTTAAATATTTTCTTATCTTACAAACAGTTAGAAAACCTACGCAGTTTTGGCACGCTCCGTGCGTAGTCTCATTCCGCCAGCGTACCGGGGTTACGGCAACTCCCTGCGCCGGTGCAACGGTCAACAAGAGCAAAGACGCTTATCAAGCCAGCTAGTCCTGGCGCGGTAGGCGTTTTTTTTTGCCTCGAATAACGACAACAGCCGGCGGAAAGCACGCACCACCCTGCTCTTGAACGCTAACGAACTTGTGCGACGACAAACCATTGAGATTCAGGAGATACCGTATGACACGTTTCACCCTCAGACAGACCGGCCTGTTACTCAGCACCACCTTGCTGGGCGCCGGGGCCCATGCGCAAACCAGTGAGTTCACCCAGGCCTTCACCGATGGCAGCACCTATGGTGATTTCCGGCTGCGGTATGAGCAGGTTGACCAGGACAACCCCCTCAGGGATGCCGACGGGCTGACGCTGCGCTCGCGGCTTGGCTACAAGACCGGCAGTTACCATGGCCTGAGTGGGGTACTGGAGTTTGAAGATTCGCGGGTGGTCGCCGGGGTCGACAGCTACAACGACACCCTGGGGAACAACACCGGGCACTCGGTCATTGCAGACCCGGAAACCACGGAAGTCGACCAGGCATTCCTGAACTACAGCCGCGACGGATTCACCGCCAGAGGCGGACGCCAGGTCATCGCCTTCGACAATCAGCGCTTCATTGGTGCTGTCGGCTGGCGCCAGGACCGCCAGACCTTCGATGGTGGCCGTCTGGGCTATGCACTCGGCGACCTGAGCATCGACTACGCCTACATCAGCCAGCACAACCGAATCTTCGCCGAGGCCAAAGACCAGACCGCGAAGGACAACCTGGTGCACGCCAGCTACGCCTTGCCGTTTGGCACGGTCACCGGCTACGCCTACCTGCTGGAGCTGGACAACAACACCGATAACGGCCTCGATACCTACGGCCTGAGGTTTGCCGGCCAGACCGATCTGGACAGTATCGGCGTGCTCTACGAACTGGAATACGCCAGCCAAGAGGCTGACAGCGGCGGCAGCGAGGCCGAGGCCGATTACTACAAGGCCCTCGCCGGGGTGAATGTCCGGGGTATTACCCTGTCTCTGGCCTACGAAGTGCTGGGCTCCGATGATGGCAGCTACGGTTTCTCCACCCCGCTGGCCACGCTGCATGCCTTCAATGGCTGGGCCGACCAGTTCCTGGCCACGCCAGACAGCGGCCTGCAGGACCTCATGGTCAGCGCCAGTGGCGCACTTGCCGGTGGTAAATGGGTTCTGGCCTATCACGACTTCAGCGCCGATGACGACAGCGCCGGGGTTGATGACCTGGGGAGCGAAGTGGATGTGGCCTACAACCGTGGCTTTGGCCAGACCTATTACGGGGGCATAAAGTATGCAGCCTACATGGCCGGTGACGATGCGGCTGGCAAGGTCGATACCAACAAGCTCTGGCTGACCCTGGGCGCGAAGTTCTGACCTCTGGCTGTTCAGGGGTGCGGGGTGGGATGCGTCTTCCGCCCCGCGATTTTATTTGGAAACCCGCCTGGCGAATCAGCAGAACTGGATCATCATCACCGATACATTGTCGCTGGCAGCAGTCGCCAGGCTGGCGTCAAGCAGTCGCTGGCTCTGCTCTTCGAGGGAGCCAGGTGACGTCAGCAGCTCTGGCCAGTGCTGATCCGGCACCGCCCCGAACAGTCCGGCTGAGCACAACACCAGACGTTCACCCGGTTCCAGCGTCAACTCGACATAGCTGGCGCCGGCGTCCCGTGAGACCCCGAGAGCGCGACTCAGAACCTTGCGGAACGGCAGCCGCTGGCGCTCGGCTTCGGTGATCGAGCCCTCGTCGATCATGTGCTGGGCCACCGTATCGTCGCGGGTCTGCAGCTGCAGTTGCTCACCCTGCATCCAGTAGCAGCGGGCATCCCCAATATGGGCAATCCAGGCCCGTCCGCGCTGGAGCCAGGCCACCACCACACTGGTCCCCAGGTTATCCAGTTCCGGGCGATCACGGCGGGCATGGCCGATACGTTCATTGGCCAGGTTCAGCACCGCCTGGATCCGGTCAGCAATGGCATCATCCGCCACGCCCCGTTCCACCGCCGGTTTGAGCACCGCCAGCAGGGTGTCCACGGCAATCCGGCTGGCGATTTCGCCGCCGTCATCCCCACGTATGCCATCCGCGATGATACCCAGCAACCTGTGACCGTCACTGGACCGGCACCAGCCCACCGTGTCCCCGTTACTGGTGGCACAGCGACCGATATGGCTAAGGGCGGCAATGGTCAGGCTCATTTGGCCCACCCACAAGTGCCCGCCGCCGGAAACAACCGGTGCAGACTGGGTAACAAGGACAACAGCAACGTGATAGCCACAGTTCCGCCAACTTCAACAGGAGGGAATAGTCAAAGTTTAAGAACGGATGGGTCGCAGATGTACCAGCGATTTGCCGTCTTTTTGTAAGAGTTTGTACGTTTCCTGGCCAGAGCCCCGGGGCAACGGGCTAGGACGAAAGATCAAACACCAGCGGCACCAGCGACCACATAGCCAGGTAAACCAGCGCAACGGTGAGCAGATTAAGCCATATCCCGGCCTTCATCATGTCGGCGATCTGCAGATCTTCGTAGGAAAACACAATGGCATTGGGCGGCGTGGCCACCGGCATCATGAACGCCATGGACGCCGACAGTGCGACCGGGATCGCCAGCATTAACGGGCTCTGGCCCAACCCCACCGCGACAGCCCCCAGGATCGGCAGGAAGGTCGCGGTAGTGGCGGTATTGGACGTAATTTCAGTGAGAAAGATAATCGCCGCAATGGTCGCCAGAATGATCCACCCGATGGATACGCCGGACAACCCGCCTACCCCCTGGCCGATCGCTTCCGCCAATCCGGTGGACTTGAAGGCACCGGCCAGCGCCAGGCCGCCCCCGAAGAGCAGCAACACCCCCCAGGGCACCATTTTTGCCGCCGACCACTCCACCGTGAACTGACCTTTCTCAACCGACGCCGGCAACACGAACAGAATCGTGGCAGCCAGCAGGGCAATCGAGGTATCGCTGACAGCCAGACCGGTGAACTGAACCAGCAGGCTGCGGAAAATCCACAACCCCGCCGTGCACAGGAACACCACCATCACAATCTTTTCACCCCTCGACATCGGACCCAGTTCGCTCAGTTCCTGATCGATCAGTTTGCCGGCCCCCCCCAGGTCCAGCCCTTTGACCGGAAACACCAGCCGGCACAACAGCAGCCAGGTCAGCGGCAGCATGATCGCCACCAGCGGAATTCCGACCAGCATCCAGGTACCAAAATCGATACGGATGCCATAGCTGTCGCTGAGAAAACTGGCGAGCAGGGTGTTCGGTGGAGTGCCAATCAGGGTCCCCACGCCGCCGATCGAGGCGCTGTAGGCGACCCCGAGTAACAGGGCGATGCCAAAACGACGGGCCATGACCCGGTCGCTGGTGCGGCTGGAGACAAATTCGACGATGGACATCGCCACCGCGTACATCATCACCGTGGTGGCGGTGTTGGAGATCCACATCGACAGGAACGCCGTCGCCAGCATGAAACCGGCGATGATGCCTGAGGGGCTCGTGCCCACCACCTTGACGATACGCAGGGCAATCCGCCGGTGCAGCCCCCAGCGCTGCATCGCCGCGGCAATCAGGAAGCCACCCAGAAACAGGAAAACCAGCGGGTTACCATAACTGGCACCGACCGCTTTCTGGTCGGCAATGCCCAGCATCGGCATCAGGGTAATGGGCAACAAGGCAGTAACCGGCACCGGCACGGCTTCGGTCATCCACCAGATCACCATCCAGGCCGCCAGCGCCACCAGCCGCCAGGCCTCCGGAGACAACGCCTCCGGCGCCGGCAAGACCAGTACCACGAACATCAGCACAGGCCCCATCACCAGCGCCAGCAGGTGGCTGGCAGAGATACGGCTGACGGCTGCCGCTGGTGTCTGGTCGTCGGACGCATCCTGGGACATAAAAGCACCCTGTTACAAGTCTGATTTGCCCCTTAACTTAGCAGTAACAGCCACGTTCGGCCCGACCCAGATCAAATCCCCGAATGGACAAAGCTACCCGTGCGGACTAGAAGTTAAGGGTCACACTTGGCATTGGAGGCTAAGATCATGGCACGAACCGTTTATACCTTCATGGCTGTAACCCTTCTCCTTTTGCCCGGTGCGGTATTTGCAGGCAGCGACAGCGGCCTGTACGTTGGTGCATCGGTAGGTTCCTCACAACTCGACTACAGCGACAATGACCCGGATTTCGGTCAGGTCGATTTCGACGATGACGACGCCGGCTACAAGGTATTCGCCGGTTTCAACATAGGCCTTGTTCCCCTTGTAGATCTGGCGGTTGAGGGTGCCTATGTGGATTTCGGTCAGTTCAGCGGAACGATCAACAACGTTGGCGGCAATGACCTAGAAGTCACCGGCTGGACCCTCGCGGGACTGGCTGGGGCCAAACTCGGCCCGGTCGGCCTGTTCGCGAAGGTCGGTGCCATTGACTGGGACGGCGATCTCGACGGCAGTTTCGGCAGCGGTTCCGACGACGGCACCGATCCGCTCTACGGCATTGGGGCCAGATTCCAGCTGATGTCCTTCCAGGTGCGGGCAGAGTATGAACTGTTTGATCTGGATAACGTCGACATTGATTACTTCTCGGTCGGCGCAGCCTATACATTCTGACACCAACCACCCCAAACGACCGGCCGCCAGGATCCGGTGGCCGGTCTCAATGCAGGCAAGACTGGCATCAGTACTCAGTCATTCATCAAGAAGCATGTCAAACCCGCCATAGATCAGCCGTCCTCCCGGATGCCACAATTCACCATCCAGCCGATACCAAACCGATCGACGACCATGCCGAAGCGCTGAGCCCAGAAGGTTTCCGCAAACGGCATGCGGACGCTGCCGTTCTCCGCCAGGGCGCGAAATACCTCCTCACCCAAGGCAATGTCATCGTATTGCAGGGCAATCTCGTTGCCCGCTGGCGCCTGATAGCACTCCGGCAGCCTATCGGCCCCCATAATCGTATGAGCGCCCAGGACCAGTTCAGCATGGCAGATACGATCGCGGAACGACGCCGGAACCTGTTCGGCCATTGGCGTGTCGCCGTAAGGCAGCATGGCACGTACCTGGCCGCCCATCAGATCGGCGTAGAATTCCAGGGCTTCCCGGCAGTGACCGGCGAACACCAGATGAGTGCTTACGCCCACCGGTAGCCGGGCCAGCTTGTCACCGAGCGCCCGGTGTTTTTCGATGGCCGCGCTGGGGGCAAAATCCGCCAGTTCAAAGTAACGGCGCAGTTCCAGCCGGACCTGGCCGTCACTGAATTCGATGCGATACCCTTCAGAACTCGGTTTCAGCCCATCGCCAGTCACAAAGACGCCAGCCTGCATCAACCGCTCATTGTAGTCGGCCATGGCCTGCAACAGGCATTCTGATGGCATAACGCCCTTCTCGGTCCGTTCGTCGGCTTTGCGAATCAGCATAAATTTCATTGTCGTCCCTCCAGATTTTGATTTGGCTTCCAAGACAGAGTCGCGTCAGACGAGCGCCAATCGACACCGCCTCCAAAAATTTATGGGAGGGATCGTCGCGACGACATCGGTCAAATTCAGGTAGGATCTGGAAGTGATGTCCACCACAGAGAATAGGTTCGATGAAAAAGCAGTTTCTCCTCCCTGCCCTGTTTGCCACGTCCCTGCTGAGTGCCTGCAGCGGACCCGATACCCCTCAGGAAGTCAGTGAGGCTTTCTGGCAATCGATGGTCGAAGGAGATGCCGCCGATGCCAACAGCTATTCCACCCTGATCAGCGATGCCGCCTTTGACAGCTTCGAGCGGGATTGGCAGGGGGTTGATATTCAGTGGGGCCGGGTGGTGATCGACGGCAACGAAGCCACCGTCGAAACCCTGCTCGCTGGCCTTGAAGACGCCCGCCCCCCCCTCGAAACCACCACCTACCTGGTGAAGAAGAATGACCAGTGGCTGGTGGACTACTACCGCACCGGCGATGCCCTGGAACAGCAGCCACTGTTTGGCAATGTGCTCGGCAAGCTCGAGCAGCTTGGACAGGAGCTGCAGGCCCGCTGGTCACGGCAGTCCAACGAGATGGCGCTGGAAATCGAGCGTATGACCCAGGAACTGGAGCAGCAGGCCCAGCTGGCCAACGAACGCTTTTCGATCCTGATGGAGGAATACGGCCAGCGGCTGGAGCAACAGCTTGACGAACTCTCACGCTCCATTGAAGAAGCGCTGAAGGAAAACCCCTCCGCCGCACCCGAAGACCGGCGTACGCTGAATCAGGCGGTCATCCGCCTGGACGAGCAGAAACAGCAGCTGGATGAGCCCGACCTGCAATCCGTGGCTGAGGGCACCCAGGTTGCGGCGCAAACCCAGCTGGACCTTAACCGCCTCGGCAATGAATTCGCCGGCTACAAGGCCGAATGGCAACAGCGGGTGGCCGAAATGGAAAGCGGGTTCAAGGCGTTCCTCGACCAGCTGCACCAGCCGGCAAACTAGGACGCCACCGAACGGTGGCTTGTCTGTAACCGACATCCCGGTTGACTGCCTGCGACATTGGCCTGGGGCGGGGTGACAGGCTCCGCCACCCCGATTACTATGAGGAAATACTTTGCATCTGCAACCTCCGTCCAGAAGGGCTACCTTCATCTGCGGAGGTGGGTGATTACCCGAGGTACCATCGTTAACCAACGAGGGCGTCGATGATAAAAACAACAAACGTCAGTGCCATTGATCAGCGTGTCGCGACCTGGAAGCAGTCCGTTGACCAGGCGGTGGGAGGGCTCTGCACCCAGGTCGGGAGCCGCGAGCACTTTGCCGGACAGATCCGCAGGTTTTGCTCCTACGGCATGGAATTCACCAAGCTCCAGGCCAGCGGGCTGACCCTTCAGCGGAAACGGCACGACGCGGACAACCGCGACAACCAGTACTTCTATCTGATCTATCAGCGCGACGGTTCCGCCCGGGTTCAGCAACGCCACAGCCACGCCACTATGCAGCGGGGCGACCTGGTGCTGCTGGATTCAAACCAGCCGTTCTCCATTGAGTATGGCGAGCATGGATACCAGTACTGTTTCCACATTCCCCGAGAAATGGCCCTGCGCAACTGGCGTCATACCCGGGTTCTCACGGCAGAAAAAGTTTCGGCAAAGAGCGACCTGGCCGCACTGGTGACCCCTCTGCTGCAAAAAACCGCCGTTGTCGGGCGGACTGATCCCACGGGCGCCAGCGAAGACTGCCTGCTCAATGCTGTGCTCAGTCTGATGCAGCCACTGTTCACCCAGACTCGGGACCGGGCCAAGGAATACCATTCCATCTACCTGCAGAAAGCGATGGCCTTCATCGAACACAACCTCCGCAACGAGGCCATCACCGGCCAAATGGTGGCCGACCACCTGGGCATCTCACCCCGCCACCTGCAGCGGATCTTCAAGACCCTCGGCACCTCGTTCAACAAACTCCTTCGTGAGCATCGTCTGTGCGCCTGCGCCAGCGATCTTGCCGACCCAAGGCTGGCCCACATCGACGTAACTTCAGTGGCTTTTTACTGGGGTTTCAAGGACTGTGCCCACTTCAGCCGGGTCTTCAAAGACCACTATGGTCTTCCGCCATCCCAGTACCGGGCCCAGCATCTGACCGGACGCTGACGGCCGCGACATCGGTCGTGTCGTTTTGACACAAGTCCGGTGTCCGTCACCAGCAAGCCCTCTGCCATTGCCACTGTTAACGTTTTGGGGCAGTCCGCCGGAATCGGTGATTCTGGCCCCCCAATAACAACAACGGTGAACAATAATGAACCAATCTGTCCGTAACCTTTGCTGCGCCATGACGGCGCTGTCCCTGCTAACCCCCGCGGTGAGTCTGGCGATCGATGTTGATCCCAGGGACTATACCGCCCTGCCGGAAGGCGCCAACCTGAACGTCCTCTATGCCCGCCAGCTTTCCGCCGATGACCTGAATGTCGACGGCCAGGCCGTAACCGATGACCTGGACCTCGACGCCACGATCGGTATCTATCGCTTCGTTCACTTTACCAAGGTGATGGATCTGACCGTCGATCCACAGGTACTGCTACCTTTCGGCACCCAGGAAATAGGCCTGCTGGACGATTCCAGTTCCGGCATGGGCGATGCCATCTTTGCGGCAACGGTCTGGCTCCATGAAGATCCGGAAAAGCAGAGTTACTTCGGGATCACTCCCTATGTGATCGCCCCCACCGGTGAGTACGACGCCGACAAGCCGGTAAATCTGGGCACCAATCGCTGGAGCTATATCCTGCAGGCGGGCTACATGACCCGGCTCACCGAAAAACTTGCCTTGGACCTTGTCGCCGATGTGCAGTGGTATGGCACCAACTCCGACCCTCAGAGCGGTGACCGACTGAAACAGGACGAGGCCTACCAGGTCCAGGCCATGCTGTCCTATGACCTTACCCCAACCACCTACCCGAGCCTCCGCTACAGCTGGCGCAAAGGTGACGAAACCCACCTTGATGGTGTCGCCATGGGCAATGAAGTGGACTCCTCCACCATCACCGTTGGCATCAATCACTGGTTGTTACCCGGAAAGCTGCAGCTCCAGGCCCAGTACCTGAGGGATCTGGATGTCAGTCAGTACGGTCCTGAGCTGGAAGCATTCCAGCTCCGCTTCCTTCACCTGTTCGGTTTATAAGGCCGGCCAAGGCCTTCTGGAGAACACACGATGCAAAATTTCAGGTTGCTGATAAACGGCCGGCTGGAGCCTGCCCGGGAAACCATCGACGTGATCAATCCCGCCGATGAAAAGGTTCTGGCCCAGTGCCCCAAAGCGTCAATTGCGCAGCTGGAACAGGCCGTCCAGGCGGCAAAGCAGGCCTTCCCAAGCTGGAGCCAGACCCCCATGTCAGAGCGACGGATACAGCTGATGCTGATGGCCAACGCCCTCCAAATTCACAAGCAGGAACTGGCCCTGCTGTTAACCGCCGAGCAGGGCAAACCCCTGAGCCAGGCCCGGGCAGAGGTGGATTACGCCCAGGCATTTTGCCAAACCATTGCCGACATGCGGCTGGACAACCAGTGGCTGATCGACAATGAGCAGCAGCATGTACAGCTACAACGCCGGCCACTGGGGGTAGTCGCCGCCATCACACCCTGGAATTTCCCGCTACTCATTGCCTGCTACAAGATTGCCCCAGCCCTGCTCGCGGGAAATACCCTGGTATTGAAACCCGCCCCAACAACCCCTTTGGCCACCCTGAAACTGGGTGAAGCGATCCTGAATATCTTTCCACCGGGTGTGGTGAACATCATCACCGACAACAACGATCTCGGCCCGTTACTCACCCAACACCCGGATATCCAGAAGGTCTCCTTTACCGGGTCCACCCAGACCGGCAAGGCGGTTATGTCGAGTGCCGCCGCTACACTCAAACGGCTCACCCTGGAGCTGGGAGGCAACGATGCCGCCCTGGTGCTGGATGACGTCAATGTGGACGACGTAGCCCAGGATATTTTCAACGCAGCCTTCATCAACAGCGGTCAGGTTTGTGTCGCGATCAAGCGAGTCTATGTCCCTGACCGAATTTACGACCGGATGTGCGACGCGATTGCCACCCTCGCGGCTTCAGCCATAGTCGGAGACGGCATGGACTCGGCCAGCCAGTACGGGCCGGTGCAGAATCGCGCCCAGTTCGACAAGGTCTGCGGCTACCTGCACGAGGCCAAGCAGCACGGCACCATCATTGCCGGTGGCGATGTGCCCGACCAGCCAGGCTTCCTGATTCCGCTGACGGTGGTCAGGGATCTCAAAGATGGCAATCCCGTGGTGGACGAGGAAGCCTTTGGCCCAATCCTTCCGATCGTACGCTACACCGATCTTGATCAGGTAATTGCCGGCCTCAATCGCTCCCCCTATGGTCTTGGCGGCTCGGTCTGGTCATCCAACCTGGCCCGAGCCGAGTCGGTGGCCAATCGACTGGATACCGGCACCGTATGGATCAATCAGCATTGTGCCTTTGGGCCTCACATACCCATGCCCACTACCCGCGCCTCCGGCATCGGGGTTGAGTGGGGCCAGCAGGGGCTTGAGGAATACACCACCCTGAGGGTGATCAATACCAAACGAACAGAGGCCGCCGGCAACTGACGCCAGCTCCGGTCAATCACGAGGCAAAAACAATGACAAGAACAGCACTACTGTGGCCGGTCGCCGGCCTGCTTTCGCTCACTCTCGCAGCGGGCTGTACGCCGATCACCGAACAGGATACCGCCACCACGGAGAACCCTGATGCCGTCTCCCCCGGTGCCGTCACCGACGACCGTTGGCGGCGGGCGGACCAAGAACCACAAAGCTGGCTGGGGGTCGGCCGCACTTATGAGGAACAGCGTTTCAGCCCACTCACACAAATCAGCGCTGATAACGTGGCAAACCTGGGACTGGCCTGGGTCTACGACATGGGCTCAAAACAGGGAGGCTCGGCCACCCCGGTGGTCGTAGACGGGGTAATGTATATCACCGGCCCCTGGGGCAAGGTCTATGCCCTTGACGCGCTCACCGGCAAACAGCTTTGGACCTACAACCCCCGGGTAAACCCGGAGGCCGGAGCCCGCGGCTGTTGCGGCGTAACCAACCGTGGTCTGGCGGTGTATCAGGGCAAGGTGTACGTCGGCGTCTATGATGCCCGCCTGGTCGCCCTCGACGCCCGAACCGGCGCGGTGGCCTGGGAGGTGAACACCAACGAGGACAACAACGACCGGCGCACAATCACCGGCGCGCCGCGGGTGGCCAATGGGCGGGTGATCATTGGCCATGGTGGTGCCGAGTTTGGGGTACGTGGTTACGTCAGTGCCTATGACGCCGATACCGGCAAAAAGCTTTGGCGATTCTACACCGTACCCGGTAACCCGGAGCGGGGCTTCGAGAACCAGGCCATGGCAGATGCCGCCGAGACCTGGAGTGGCGACTGGTGGGCCCAGGGGGGCGGCGGTACGGTCTGGGATTCCATGATCTATGACCCCACCGCCGACGTACTCTATATCGGCACCGGGAACGGTTCGCCCTGGAACCGCCGCATCCGCAGCCCCGAAGGCGGTGACAACCTCTATCTCTCGTCCATCGTAGCGGTCAACGCCCGCTCCGGCGAGTATCTCTGGCACTACCAGACCACCCCCGGGGAGGCCTGGGATTACACCGCCACCCAACCTTTGATGCTGGCCACCCTGGAATTGGCGGGCAAGCCCCGCGACGTCATTATGCAGGCGCCCAAGAACGGCTTCTTCTATGTCCTCGACCGCCACACCGGGGAGTTGCTGTCGGCCAACAATTTCACCAAGGTCACCTGGGCCTCTCACATCGACATGACCACCGGACGACCGGTGGAAACAGAGAACGCCCGCTATGAGGACGGCCCGCAGCTGGCTTTCCCATCGCCGTTCGGCGCCCATAACTGGCACCCGATGAGCTACAACCCGCAGACCGGGTTGGTGTACATCCCCCACCAGCAAGTACCCTGGGTGTACAACGAGGAAGAGGATTACCAAGCCAAACCCGGAAACGTGTTCAACCTGGGACTGAAATGGCCGGACTTTCCGGAAGATCCCTCGGTACTGGCGCAGGTGCTGCCATTGATCAAGGGCAGCCTGATCGCGTGGGACCCGGTAACCCAGCAGAAAGCCTGGGAAGTGGAATACCCCACCATCTGGAATGGCGGTACCGTCACCACCGCGGGTAACCTGGTGTTCCAGGGCACCCCCTCGGGACAGCTATACGCCTACCGGGCAGACAGCGGGGAACGAGTCTGGAGCTATGACGTCGGTATCGGCATCGTAGCGGCACCGGCGGTCTATGCTATTGACGGCGAGGAATATGTGAGTGTGCTGACCGGGGTTGGCGGCGCTCTGTCCCGCATCGCCGGGCCCTTTGCCGCGGCTTACCAGGCCCGCCACAGCAATCGGGTCTACACCTTCCGGCTGGGCGGCACGGCCACCAACCCGCCGGTACCGGAACGCCGGCCACAACCACCGTTGAGCCCGCCGGCACTGGCCGCAACGCCAGCCGCTGTGGATGCCGGCCGTGCCCTCTACAACCGCTATTGCATGCGCTGTCACGGTGAGGGTGCCATTGCCGGGCTGATGGACGATATACCCGACCTGCGCCACAGCCCGCTGCTCCATGCCGGCTTTGAAACCACCGTACACCATGGCCGTCCTGGCACCTACATGCCCCCGTTCGACAGCCTGCTGACCGAGGCTGACATCGAACAGGTCCGCAGCTACATCGTTAAGCGAGCCCACGACGCCATTCGCGAACAGCAACCCGAGTAACCCAGAAACACTTGCCCCCTGACGCTAGCACGATATCTCCAAGACGTTAGCGTCATCCTGGTGGTCCGGCGATGACACCGGACCACCCTTTTTACTGCCCGGTTACGCCGGTACAGAGTTGCGGATCAGGTAGTCAAAGGCACTGAGGGCCGCCTTGGCGCCTTCGCCCATGGAAATCACAATCTGCTTGTAGGGCACCGTGGTGGCATCACCGGCAGCGAACACTCCGGGCACCGAGGTCTCACCACGATCATTGATGATGATCTCGCCGTGCTGGCTCAGTTCCAGGTCTCCCTTCAGCCATTCGGTGTTGGGCACCAGTCCGATCTGCACAAACACCCCTTCCAGATCGAGCTGATGGCTCTCACCACTGATGCGGTCGGTGTAGGTCAGGCCGCTGACCTTGCCGTCGGCCCCCAGCACTTCGGTGGTCTGGGCCGAGACCCGGATATCCACGTTCGGCAGGCTGCGCAGCTTCTTCTGCAGTACGTCATCGGCCCGCATCTGGTCACCGAACTCAATCAGGGTGACATGGCCGACAATACCGGCCAGGTCGATGGCCGCTTCAACGCCGGAGTTACCGCCACCGATCACCGCCACGCGCTTGCCCTTGAACAGCGGACCATCACAATGCGGGCAGTAAGCCACACCTTTGTTACGGTACTCGGCTTCACCGGGCACCCCCAGCTGGCGCCAGCGGGCACCGGTGGACAGGATCACGCTGCGGGCCTTGAGTGAGGCCCCGTTGGCCAGACGGATTTCGTGGTAGCCGCCGGCCTCGGCAGCCGGAATCAGCTTCTCGGCGCGCTGCAGGTTCATCACATCGACCTCATACTCGCCGACGTGCTGTTCCATCGCCGCCACCAGTTTGGGGCCTTCGGTGTACGGCACCGAAATCAGGTTCTCGATCCCCATGGTGTCGCTCACCTGACCGCCAAAACGCTCGGCGGCGATGCCGGTGGCGATGCCCTTGCGGGCGGCGTAGATCGCGGCCGCTGAACCTGCAGGGCCACCACCGATCACCAGCACCTCAAACGGGGCTTTCTGGTTGATTTTCTCCGCGTCGCGGGCTCCGGCGTTGGTGTCAATCTTGGCCACGATTTCTTCCAGGGTCATGCGGCCGGAACCCCAGGGCTCACCATTAAGGTAAACACTCGGCACCGCCATCACTTCCCGCCGCTCAACTTCGTCCTGGAACAGTGCACCGTCGATGGCGGTGTGTTTGATGTTCGGGTTGAGCACGCTCATCAGGTTCAACGCCTGAACCACGTCCGGACAGTTCTGACAGGACAGGGAAAAATAGGTCTCAAACTCGAAGTCGCCGTCCAGGCTCTGAATCTGATCAATCACCTCCTGAGCGGCCTTGGAGGGATGACCACCAACCTGCAGCAGCGCCAATACCAGTGAGGTGAACTCATGCCCCATAGGGATACCGGCAAAACGGACACCGATATCGCTGCCCACCCGGTTGATGGCAAAGGAGGGACGGCGCACATCGGATTCGCCCTCTTCACGCAGGCTGATCTGCTCAGACAGCCCTGCGATTTCGGTCAGCAAGTCGTGTAACTCACGGGCCTTCGCAGTGTCGTCCAGCGCTGCCACCAGTTCGATCGGCTGCTTGACGTTTTCGAGGTAGGCTTTCAGCTGCTGCTTGAGATTGGCGTCCAACATACTCTGTTCCCTTAAATAAAAGCGTGTCTTTAGATTCTTCCGTAACAAGGAATCTCTGTTAATTGCTGTCTACGATAAGTGGCAACCGGCAAAAGCTCAAATTGATTGATATTAAACTAACTATAGCTACTAGCTATTAACTGAAAGTGTATCGGGCACAGACAAAAAAGGCCCGCAGAGCGGGCCTTTCGATCAGGGTTTGCCATGAGGCAAAACTTAGATCTTGCCAACCAGATCCAGGGACGGAGCCAGAGTTGCCTCACCTTCCTTCCACTTGGCCGGGCAAACTTCACCTGGGTTGTTGCGAACGTACTGGGCCGCTTTTACCTTGCGCAGCAGGTCGTCAGCGTCACGGCCAATGCCTTCCGCAGTGATTTCAACCGCCTGGATGATGCCGTCCGGATCGATCAGGAAAGTGGCACGATCGGCCAGGCCCAGGCCTTCACGCATCACACCGAAGTTGTTGGTGATGGTGCCGGTCTGGTCGCCAACCATGAAGTAGTTGATCTTGCCGATGGTCTCGGAAGTGTCGTGCCACGCCTTGTGAGTGAAGTGGGTGTCGGTGGACACAGCGAACACTTCAACGCCCAGCTTCTGCAGCTCTTCGTACTTGTCAGCCACGTCGCCCAGCTCGGTCGGGCAAACGAAGGTGAAGTCGGCCGGGTAGAAGAAGAATACTGACCACTTGCCTTTAACATCGGCTTCAGAGATTTCAACAAACTCGCCCTGTTTGAAAGCAGTGGCGTTAAACGGTTTGATTTCGCTGTTTACAATTCCCATTTGAATAGCTCCAGAGAATGAATTTGAACGCCTAAGGTAGGCGATACGATAAAAATGCTCAAATTGATTGTTTTAAGACTAGCAATAGGATGGTTCTATTGGAGACCCCGGAAAAGGAAGCGCCCAACCAGATCATCACTGAAAACCAATAGCCGCAACCAATCGCCTGATACTACCCGATAGCTTGAAGGCCAGCTAGGGCGATTCGTCCGGCCAGGAATCCGGACCGTACTTGAGGCACTGCACATAAGCCTGGGGATCGGTCTGGAAGCGACACTGGTATCTCCGCTGTTCGTCAGCGAGGCTGGCGACCTCCGCAGAGACACACCCCGCAAGCACCAATGGCACCAAACACCCGCATAGCGTCTGCAGGATCATCACCGGCCTCCCCAGATTCCGTTACAGCCCTTCCGACTCTACCGACACGGCCCCCATTCCACCATAGCTTTTCTACCCTTTCCAGATGACGCTCAGGTTGCACCCGCAGTTACGTCAGTGGCTCCCGGTGATCCGGCCAAAACTCTGCACAACAACCTCAACCGTGACCGTCAGCGTCTTCAGCCCGGCGGCCCGTGTCCGTCCCTCCGCGCTCGCCCGGTACAGATGTGGCGTCATTGCCAGCAGGTCAGCGATTGCCTCCGGCTCCTGCAGGGCCAGCTCAAACCTCACCGTCTCACTGGTCAGACGCTCAAAGCCCGGAGGTACCGGCTTCTGGCCCTGATCCCGGGGCTTCAGGGACGGATAGACAATTTCCCTCAGTTGCCGCAAATGATCCGCACCCGCATCCACCTGAATCAGCTTACCGCCGGGTTTCAGCACCCGCGCGAACTCGTCATAGACCGGAAAACCAAACAGGCACAGCAGCCGGTCCAGAGAGTCGCTGGCCACCGGCAGGTTGGCGTTGCTGCCCACCACCCAGCAGACGCGGCGATCCTGTTTCGCCGCCGCCAGCACCGCCCATTTGGAGATATCCAGCCCCATCAATGCCAGGGTGCCGTCACCTTCTGTCTCCGCCAGCTGCCGCAGGTAGTAGCCCTCGCCACTGCCGGCATCGAGACAGGCCAGCGGCAGGTCCTGCGGATCATCCGCCAACACCTGACGGCTGACCGCCTCGGCAATGGGGCGGTAATAGCCGCCGTTCAGGAAGCGTTGCCGCGCCGCCACCATGTCCTTGCTGTCGCCCGGGTCTTTTGAGCGCTTGTTCTGAACCGGCAACAGGTGGGTGTAGCCCTGGCGGGCCGAGTCGTAACAGTGGCCGGCACTGCAGCGCCAGCTTCGGTCAGCAAGGGCAAGCGGAAGGCCATCGAGGGGACAGCACAGGTGTTGGAAGGGAATTATGTTCATCGGGCGCCGGTTTACAGGAAATGGGCCCTAAAAATACCGGAACCGGTGTCGCTTTGTAACTCTGCAACGCAAGGAAGCACGCCCCGTCCAGAGGACGGGGCGATTGACCCTGTTACAGGGCAGGCTCACTCAGGGTGCCCGAGAGCACCGGCAACTGAACGGTACCGGTCACATTGACCGAGGGGATCGCGGCATCCCGGGACCAGCTTTCCGGATACTGGGGGTGGAAGCCATACACCAGCAAGGCCACCTCGTCCCCGGCATTGAGCTGCTCGGCAATGCCCACCAGTTCAACATTGGCGTCCTGCTTCACGCCCCGCACCGGGGTGATCTGGTCGTCGACCAGCGACCACAGGCTCTCACCCTCGCCACGTTTGCCGATACCGACAAAGATAATCGGGTCACAGCCAGGGCTATACGGCAACGCGTCGACACAGGTATTCAGCGGGTTTATGGCATCCGTGACACTCAGACGGGCACTTGGAATACCCCCAATCACCGCACCCTCGGCACCCACCGTGCCCAGAGGCAAGACCGCAGGCGGCGCAGCAGGCGTTGCCGCGGCCAGAGCACCCGAGGTAATGGGCAGCCCGTTGGCAACTGACCGCTCGACCATGAACGGTCCGGTCAGCAGCTCACCCGTGGTGGCCGGAGCGGGGAATCCATCCATCGGCACCTGAACCGACTGGCCATCCGCCAGCGACAGGCAGACCTGATCTTCGCTGCCATCGAAATACCCCGGCAACGCGTCACCCAGCAGTTTATGACGCAACCAGTCGAGGGTAGCTCGGGCAATGGAGACCTCGCCGCAAGCAAAGGCGCCGGCGGCTTCCTGGAACGATGGAATCTGCAGAATCTGCGCCGTGGGGTCTACGTAATTGGCTGGTTGCAGCTCATCCGGGGCCGCCACTGGCAGGATGTGACCGCTCTGATGGGTCATCAGCCGCACATCACCGCCCAGAGCACTCAGGCACTGGTAGTTACGCCAGGCTTCGTTGAAGTTGAACAGGGTGTCTTTCATGCCCTGGGTCAGCAGCACATCCACGGGTTTGAATGCCTCCGGCGGCACGTCGTAGGCCGGTGGATTGATCTGGTAGGTGATCAGGCTGATGTCTTCGCGAGGCTCAATGGGCACGCCGGCGCAGCGGTAAAGCGGGCTGTGGTAGTAGATGAAATCCAGACCTTCCGCCGGGAACTGGTTGAGACTCAACCCCTGCAACAGGATCTCACGGATGATCGGATCGAGACCGTCGTTCTGGTTAGTCATCGAACCCGATTCCCCGCCAGCAACCAGCACCAGGTCCCAGCCGGACTTGATGACATCGCCCGGGTTCAGGCTGTAACGCAGATCATGCCAGGTGATGTCCGGCACCATCGCGTCCATACGCTGCTTCGGATCCAGGCCGTGCAACAAGATCTGATAACCGCCACCATAACTGCCCCCGATCGCGCCCACCACCAGGTTCGGGTTGAGCTCCGGCGGCAGGGCCGGGTCCTGCTGTTTTCTCAGGTAATCGAGATTGTCCTCGGCCCAGTCGAGAATCTGTACCAGATCCTCACCTTCAAATTCCGGGTCCATCACCCGCACGGTGCCGGTACTTTCGCCAAAGCCACGCTGATCAATGGAGATCACCGTGAAGCCTGCCTCCAGGTAATCATCGAAGCCGGACAGCGAACGGGATCCCCCGAAACCGTGACCATGGAGCACCAGCGGATGGCCCTGATTACAGTCAATGCCCCCGCTGGGCTCGAACACCTGGAAAGCGATGGTTTCGTCACTGGCAGACGTCAGGTAGACCGGGTAATTGCGCCCCCCTTCCAGAGCCTGGTCCTCGGAGCAGGAGGCCTGTGGCTGAGGGATGGTCGGCTCCGGTACGCTGTCGTCGCGACACTCGGCGCCCTGGCCGCCACCGGGGTTGCCGGAGGTATCGTCACAGGCTTGCGCCTGGTCACGAGAGGCGGAATCTCCGGCCACCGCTGACTGTTCCGAGGCAGAATCACTGCCACACGCAACCAGGGTGCCCGAAATCAGCAGTACGGCAGATAACTGACCGGCGCGGGCCAGCCAGGACATACGATCATGAGATGTCATGGGTAAGTATCCATCTTGTTGTTGTTTTCCCTTACCCACACGCACAAACCCTGATCAAAGTTCCATCAATCTGACGGGTTATTACGTTTTTCTGGCGTCAGAACCGCTCCCGCCCCGGCACCTCCAGATTGTTGATCCGGGTTTTACCCAGCCATTTCAGCAACAGGTTGCGGCACCACCGCAGCAGCGGATAGCTCACCGCCGACAGGCGCCGGGAGCGGAACAGCCAGAAGTTCAGCCGGTTGAAAAAACCGGAGCGGCTGCTGATCAGCGCCAGGGCATGAATGGCATCAGCGCCGTAATAGAGCTGACCATCCAGCTTCAGCACCATGCCCTGGTCGATGTCGAGGCCCTGGCCGGTGATCTCCGCCATCACCTCACTGTGCTCACGGGCATCCACCAGCTTCAGTTCACCGAGATCACGGCGGATACGCACCATACGGCAGTAGTTGTCACAGGCCGGGCATTCGCGATCATAGACCAGCAGGATTTCCCGGGTAACGGTCATGAGTCGGGCTCCGCATAAGTGTCCAGCCGGGCCAGCCAGCCCGGCAGCCAACGCTCGCGCTCAATCGGCCTGGCGGCATTGTGGGCCCGCCGTGTCAGGACCTCGGCGGCGGCGTCACGGAAGCGGTCCAGGGCCGGTATCTGTGGTTCTGTCGACATTGCCAGCAACACCTGCAACAACCCCCAGCCCTCGCCCTGATAGGCTTCATCCGGGGACAGTCCTTCGCCCTTGAAATTAACGTAGTCCATCAGTGCGTAGACCCCACCAGGGGTGGCCGACAAGGCGGCCAGGGCGTCGCGGACATCAGCGCGACGGGCGTCCGGTGCCGCTGCGACGACGTCCGCCAGCGAGCCCTCGGCGCGCTGGTAGATAAACGCCACCTGCTCACCCCGGGTACGATTGAGAAACTGCCGCAGCGAAGTCACCTCGTCGCTGCCCTGCTCGGTCATAAACGTCGCCCGGTCCGGCCACGGGGCGTCCAGGGACTCAAGGCTCGCCAGCCACTCCGGCAGTGCCACCGAACGGCTCTCCATGAACGCGACCAGCGCCGGAAAACTTTCCACAAAGCGCCCCTCGACACCGCTGGGGTACCAGATGAAATGGCCGATACCGAGGGACGGAAAGGCCTCCCCCTCGTTCCAGTGCACCAGGCATTCCACGCGGCCACTGCACTCATTGCGGAAAATCTGCTGCCCCACCCAATCCTGCTGGTCAGCCGTGAGCGTCAGCCCGGCTTCCGGGGCCTGGCCATCGCAGCCATTCAACAGCAACAGCCCCAAGACCAGCAACGTACTCCGCCACAACGCCTTCATGATGACGGATGCTCATCTGGCCAGAGCTCCGCCAGGGTGTAGCCCGCGGTGGGCAGGTGCACATGCAGGCGGCCAAGCATCGCTTCTTGCCGCTCCAGCACCCAGCACTCCGGGCCATGGCCGACCAGTACTCCGCCGGTGGGCGCCTGACCATAATCGCTGGGCGCAATACTGACCTCCCGGCCGACCAGGCGGCCGTGGCGCCAGTCGTGGGGAATCGGCCGCGGCTCCGCGTCCGTTGCCATCGCCAGCGCCTGCCCGGAGGTCAGCGGCTGCTCGCGACCATGACCGAACTCACGGATGCGGGCCATCCAGGCCTGCAGGTGTTTGAACCCCTCAAGCTGACGGGACTCTGCCAGGTCCCGCATGAACCAAAGTGAGTGATAGGTGGAGAAATCCGCGTGGCAAGGGCGATCCCCGAACAGGAAATCCTGATGCTGCAGGCGCTCGTCGGTGGCCCGCAGGTGCTCCCGTACCCTGGCCCGGGCATGACCAATACCGCGCACTTTCACCCGGGCCTTGCGCCCCATGTTGATCCGGTCCCACAGCAACCGGGCCACATCCGTCAGCGACATCGACGCCAGCACCTTGCGGCCCAGTTTCCAGGACCCGCTGGCCAGCAGGCAGCAGACGAACAGCTCCCGGTCAACATCGTCAACATAGGCCTGGACCTCCTCATCGCACTGGGCCAGATCCAGCTCCGGTTTGCCCGACAGCGCCGCAATTTCTGCGGCAATGGTGCGGGTATCGCAAAACACATCGGCGCCGATCTGGGCCACAGGAATCTTGCGGTAACCCCCGGCCAGCTGTTCCAGCTCGGGCCTGGGCGGCATTTCCCGGGTCAGCACGGAGTACCAGTCGAGGCCCGCATAGCCGAGCATGGCGCGGATTTTTTCGGAGAATGGCGACATTGGATAGTGATACAGAATCAGATCGGGCATTTCAGCTTCCTGCAGGATTGGCGGATAGAGCTCGGGCCGGGTCAGCGGCCCCAGGGCCCGCTCAAGCAGGTCAGAAATTGACCTGAAATAAGGCGGGCGGGCAAGTCTTATCTTACTCTGATAACAAGAGTAACTGCGATCATGGGGACGACAGATGAAAACGGTCTTCAGTATCAGCCTCGGGGCCAGCGACGACGATTACCGATTTGAGACAGACTTTCTTGATCAGAGCCTGCGGATCATCCGCATTGGCGTCAATGGTGACCTCAACCAGGCCGAGTCCCTGCTGCAGTCGGTGCGTGCCCAGGCAAACGCCATTGGCCTGAGTCTTAGCCATGATCACTACCGGGTGGGACCAGAGCAGCGCGAACACCCCGATACCATCCGCCTCAAGGCCTCGGTTCCGGACATCCCGGTCACCACCGGCACCACCCTGAGGGGGATCCTGCAGGAGTGGGCCGTGCGCCATATCCAGGCTACCCTCGGCCACTTCTTCGACAATGCCCGGGTGCTGTTCCTCAACGGCCAGGCCGGCTACCGCATTGCCCGGGCCCTCAGCGAGCACACAGACAACCTCTACTTTGCCGACCCCTATACCGATTTTGGTATCCCCCGCCTGCTGACCTCGCTGAAACAGCTCGACAGCTACACCAGCCTGACCGCCCCCATTACCGTTCAGCCGCTGGCCAGCCGGGTTATCGATTCGGTGCTGCACAGCCCGCTGTATCGGCTGGGCGAAGGTCTGGTCAAGGGGTCGCTCCATCATTCGGTGGCGGACTCCCACGTCATTGTTGGTTCGATCGAAGATCTGGAACCGTTTAGCCAGCACGAACTGGATGGCAAGACCGTCATCACCACCCGGGTGACCGAGGCCGCGCTGGCCTCGTTGGCCGAACGCCGGGTTGCCATGGTGGTGGATTACAGCCCCTGGTTTGAAGGCCGCCCCCTGGGTGTGAACGTGCTGGAGGCAATGATCAGCGCCAGCCTCTCCCGCAACCCGGAGCAGCTGAGCCCGGACGATTACCTGACAGTGATCGAGCGTCTTGGTATCGAACCACGGGTGCTCTATCCCAACGGATACCGGCGGGTGAACCGCTTTGCCTTTGTGATCCATCCGCTGTCGCAACAGTACCTGACCAAGACGCCACCGCTGGACTGGATTGCTCAGGTGTCACCACCGGCGGTGATGAACCTGGTGGAGAAGGCGGTGGCCTATACCCCGCCCTTTGTCTATTCGAAGGTCTCCGGCATCCGCTCCCCCACCGGCGACGAGGTCGAAGGCTGGCTGATTACCGTTGGCGGCACCCCGCGGGAAATCATGGCCCATGGCCCCGAGTTCACCTACAGCCGGCTGCTGGCCGCGGCAAAGCTGGCAAAAAAGCTCGGCGCCCAGATCATGGGGCTGGGCGCCTTCACCAAGGTGGTGGGGGATGCGGGCATCACGGTGGCCAAACGGTCGCCGCTGCCCATCACCACCGGTAACAGTTACAGTGCGTCCGGTGCCTTGTGGGCCGCTCACGATGCGGTACAGAAGATAGGCCGGGTACAGATCGGCAGCCGTGGCAAGATGACTGGCAAGGCCATGGTCGTGGGCGCCACCGGGGCCATTGGCTCGGTCTGCGCACGGCTGTTGGCCAAGGCCGTCGAGGAAATCTATCTGGCGGCACCGGAACCCGCCAAGCTGCTGGCGCTGAAGGAAAGCATCGAGCTCGAAACCCCGGGGGCCATCGTCCATATTGCCGGCTCCGCCGACCGCGATGTCGCCGCCATGGACATGATCGTCACCGCCACCTCCGGTGCCGGCAAACGCATCCTCGACATCACCAAAGTGAAGCCCGGCTGTGTCATCACCGACGTCGCCCGCCCCCTCGACATCCCAGCCGACGATGTCGCCAAACGCCCGGATGTACTGGTGATCGAATCCGGCGAAATCCAGCTACCCGGAGAAGCCCGCATGAAGGACATTGGCCTGCCCACCGGCATCGCCTACGCCTGCCTGGCAGAAACCATTGTGCTGGCGCTGGAGGGCCGCTTCGAGAACTTCACCCTGGGCCGCAACATCGAGTGGGAGAAGGTACGGGAGATCTACAAGCTGGGCCTGAAACACGGCATGAAGCTGGCCGCCATCTCCGGGGTCAACGGCGTGTTCAGCACGGAGGACTTTGAGCGGGTCAGGACGCTGTCCTCCGCCAGCGGGTAGGTTCAGGCTGCCACCGCCAGCGGCGGCACCCGGCTCAGAGCCCGGCCGTTCATCAAGTCGCGCCAGACGCGCTCTCAGGAGCGCGGCAACCCGTCAAAGGCCGGCACCTGCTCCAGGTCTTCGTCCCAGCCGGCCTTGCTGGCAACGAACAAATGTGCCGTCGGGCGCAGACGGATGTCGTCATCGAGACAGCCAGCCGGCACCACAAGAACCTTGAGTTCAGGCTGCTCCGTGGGTACCGCCGAGCCACACACCGAACAGAAACTTTTCACATGGCGGGTGGCAGGCAACTGGTAACGGCGCACCGTGTCAGCCCCCGCCAACCAACGCAGGCTTGCCGTGCCCGAGAACAGGTTGGCAGCGTGTGCCGAGCCGGTGTCCTTGCGGCAATGGGTGCAATGGCAGAGATAGAAACTCTCGAAATCGCCGTCGATTTCAAAACGAACCTGGCCACACAGGCAGGAACCTCGGGTTGTCATGGGACGGGCCTCCGGTAGTCGACTGTTCCAAACGATGGATTTATACCAAACAAGTATGACCGGAATTCAGAAGCAACCAAATGAACTAAGGCACATTGGCAAACCCTGCTATGTTTTTCACGGGTATGGCTGTTCGCTGTCATACCGGATGCAGCGAATACCAACGACAACAGGACGGTCATTGCACTGATAAAACCAGAAGCCGTGTCAAATCAGGGATGACACTTCCAAGAACAAGGATTGCATCATGGCCTTATTTCACGCTTGGCGTTCACTGGCAGTGATCGCCTTATCCACCACACTGACGACCCACACCCTGGCTGATCAGGAATTTGAATCAGACGGCGCGAAAGCCGACAACAAACACCTGCTGCACGATACCCCTCTTCCGGACGGACATGTGCCAGCCAATGTGAACTACGGCTTCAATGTCGTCGGCCGCGATACCCTCGGCGGCATTTCCAGCGGCCTGTACACCGATGTGTGGGCGCATGATGGCTACGCCTATATCGGCACCTTCCAGGAACCGGACTGTACCCGCTCCGGCGTCTACATTTCAGACATCCATGACCCGGCCAACCCGGTCACCATCGGCATGATCAAGTCGCCCCCGCAAACCCGGATCAATGACGTCAAGGTCACCCGGATCGGCGACCGGGATGTGCTGATCCATTCGCTTGAACCCTGCGGACCGCTGGTCGGTAATGGCCTGGCACGGGGTGGCGGCAATGGTGGCCACCAACAGGGGCAGCTCGGGATCTCCCTGTGGGATGTCAGCGACCCCGCCAAGCCCCAGGCGTTAAAGCAGAATTTTCTCGATTTCCCGGTTCACAACACCTTTGCCTGGACCACGGCCGGCGGCCAGACCTATCTGCTGATCGTTGACGACGTCGCCCTCAACGACCTGAAAATCGCCGATATCACCAAGCCACAATCCCCCAAACTGATCACCACCACCGGCATTGAGTCCTGGCTTGCAACCAACCCGGAAATCGCCAGCGACGGCCAGCTGTTCATGGGCAGTTTTGCCGCGCCGTTGCTGCACGATATCTGGGTCAACGACATGGACCCGGGACCCGGCGAAAACTGGCAGGCCGTGCTGTCGTACTGGGATGCCGGGTTTATCACCCTCGACATCAACGACCCGTACAACCCGATCCTGCTGGGCGATTCCACCTACCCGGAACCCGATCCGGTCCATGGCCTGTCAACGCCTGAAGGCAATGCCCATGCGGCGGTCTTTGCCGGCCCCGGCTTCGACAAGATCTATGGCGGCGACGAGGACTTCGACTCACTCTTCTCCGCCGTCACTGCCGGGGGTGAACGCTATCCCGCCAGCCAGGGCAGTGACGTCCCACAGATCGGTCCGGGTGCCGATATACCGGAAGTGGTGGGCCAGACCGCCTTTGTCGGCCAGGCCTGCGGCGACAACCTAGCCCCCGCCGCCGATGTCGGCGCCGGTATTGCCCTGATTGAGCGTGGCGGCTGCCCGTTCACCCTGAAAGCCCAAACCGTCGAAGCCGCCGGCTACAGCGCAGGCATTGTGTTTAACTCTGCGGTTCCGGGTAACTGCGAAGCCTCGGTTTCGATGCTGGTGGAAGCCGGTATTCCCATGTTGTTCGTGCCGCGCTCCTCAGGCTTTGCGATTCTGGGTATTGATGGCTACGACCCGGCCCTGTGCCCCGATGGTGAGGGCTCAAACCCTGCCCTGCCCGCGCCAGCCTCACTGGGGCTGGTGGCTACGCTGGGGGCCGTGTTCGATGGCTGGGGCTATCTCCACGCCCTCAACAACACCGCAAGTCAGGTCACGGTACAACGGGGCATGGGCCCAGATGCCCAGAGCGTCACCGTGGATTACCTGGGGGAGATGGGTTACTACGCCCCGGCCGAAACCACCGATCCGGCCCTGGCCACCGGTGCCGGGGATCTGACCATGCACAATCTGGAAATCGACCCGACCAATCCTAACCGGACCTTCATCAGCTGGTATTCCCTGGGCATGCGTGCGGTGGAGTGGCGCGAAGGGCACCTGCACGACAACAGCAAGGGGGAAGGCGTGGTGTCCTGGAACATGCATGAAGTCGGACGCTTTATTGCCGGCGAGGATTACGGCGACGCAGAAGGCTCGAATTTCTGGGGCGTCCATGTCACGGACGTGAACGGTGAACAGTACATTCTGGGCACCGACCGCAACACCGGGCTGTGGATATTCCAATGGACCTGTGAAGACGCCAATGATGTGCTCTACTGCAACGGTCCCGCAGGGCCCTAACCACGAATGACCCCGGGCGGCCCGATGTCGCCCGGGGAGTTCACCTACAGACAGGCTAACTCTGGTTGCGGCCGATAAGATGGATGGCCGCTGCGGCACTCAGGGCCACTATCGCAACAACATCGACAACCACCACCTTGCGGATAGCACCGTTGTAGCCGCCAACCGACCAGGCAAGGGCGATGAAGGAGACCACGCTGACGAAGCCGGCAATGATCGCCAGTGCTTGCAGCGACGGCGTGAACGCGGCATACACCAGGAAAAGCCCCAGAAGTCCAAACAGCACCGCCCGGTGCCGCATCAGGATTTCAAGATTCGGTTCACTGACTGAAACGCCATACAGGGCAGCCAGGCGTTCGACACCCAGCAATCCCGAAATCGGCAGCAGGTGGATGATGCCCACCAGAATGAGCAGGCCGGTTAGCACTTTCTCCATAATGACGAGCCCTCTGTGATAAGACGGTAAAGACCTGGCCCTAACTGGCCGCTGGCTGATGGAATTCGATGACATTTCTATCGGGGTCTCGTATGAAGAAGAACTTTGCCCCTTCAAACTCAACCTCACCGGTAATTTCAATGCCCAAGGCTTTTACTGACCTTAAGGCAGATTCAGCGCTCGTCACCTCTAAGGCAACATGGGTGTATCCGGTATGTTTTACGTCGACATCCATGAGTATATTTGACGAGCAGCCTGGGTCCGCATTCAGAATGAAATTGATATTAACGCCTGACGGATGTTCCATGATGGCCACTGGCTCAGGCCCGACGGGTCCCTTAATAAAGACAAACCCAAGTTTCTCGTAAAATGCTCTGGATGTATCCAGATTTTTGACCCTCAGCCCCAGATGATTGATTCGGGTTATCTCGTTCATTGTGTATCTACGCTCCCTGTGTCTACAGCTAACGCCGGCTCACTGACCAGCTTATTGATCGTAAGAGTGAATGCCTTTCAGGCGGCGCCTTTCCTACAAACTTTTCCGGGCTGGCAACAGACCAAGAACATCGTCAACCGACCATTGATCATCGGCATGAGTTCCATAGTTAACGGCCAGAATGTTGCCTGTCTCGTCCAGCAAGAAATCAGCGGGCAAACCAAGCTCCGCCTCTAAGCTTTGCGGGGGTTTTACGCCAAACTTTCGTATCCCTTTGATCGCTTTTTTGACGACATCACAACTGAACAGTGCTTTCCAGGAACTTTCTACGCCGAAATTTTTATAAAGCGTCCTGGACGGGTCAGCAATCAGATCGAAAGGAACATCGATCACGCTTTCAAGCATGCTCCGTTTGCTCGCATGGAACACAATGACTTCATGGACATTGTTTGCTTTCAGCTCATCTTCACGCCTAAAAAACGATTGCAGGTGAAGGTTACATACCGGGCAGCCTGCAAAGCGGCGAAACTGCAGATGTGTGTACTTCCCATCCTGCGGAATACTGACAGGTTGGTCATTTATGTTGATCAGGCCAGCCAGGGAAACGTTTTCGCCAATCGCCTTCCGCATCATTCTCATCCTTCCACAGGTTCTCAAAAACCCTATCATATCAGTCTGTTTTGCGTATTCTGCGTCAGCACTAACAAGCTGCTAGCCAGATACGGCCCACCCCAGAATCTCTCCAGTAGCCCCGCCGACCACAAGGCCGACCGCGACGCCTTCCTCACCGAAGCCGAAAAGAAAGCCGAGTATGCCACCCGCCAGGCCGCCAACTCCGCCACCAACCAGAAAAGCCTTTTTATGCACAGCCGCCTCCTCTGGCTGGAAACAGGCAATCTGACCGATCACCTCCGTCTTGGTCGTTTACCGGAGCCTTCGCCCTTGATCGCTCCAGCGGCGGCTAAGCCGAGCAGACGACGAAACGTTGGGCACTCCATGTGGTTGGGTGCAGAACAAACCGCTGCATGGCGAAGGCCCTCACGCATTGCCATCAGCGTTTGAATGGTCTTATCCAGTTCATCCGCCTTCTTTTCCAGCAACGCTCTATCAATATTGGGTTTTCCGTCAGACCCCAGCATATGGGCTATTTCATCCAGAGAGAACCCGGCAACACGCCCCAGAGCAATCAAGGCGAGCCTTTCTAAAATATCGCCCCCAAAAACCCGGCGTAACCCCTGCCTGCCCACTGAGCGGATCAGACCTTTTTCCTCATAAAATCGCAACGTGGAGGCGGGAACTCCAGAGCGCTTGGCCACCTCACCGATATCCATACTTTCCCTTGACTTAAAGTTGACTTGAAGTTGTACCGTAGCGTCAGTTCGACATCGAAACAAGCTACGGAGAGAGTCATGAACGATCTTTTGTTTATCGTGTTCACGGGTATTGGAGCAACGCTGGCCATGGACTTATGGTGCATCTTGAGAAAACCACTGCTTGGTCTTCCCCGCCCAAATTATGGAATGGTCGGGCGTTGGATCGCTTACATGACGCGAGGAAAGTTTCGTCATGACTCCATTGCAGCTTCTGCCCCGGTGCGGGGAGAGCACATGATCGGTTGGGTGACCCACTACCTGACAGGTATGACCTTTGCCGCCTTACTCGTCGGTATCTGGGGCACCGCCTGGATTCAGAGCCCAACCGTTGGTCCTGCGCTGGCTGTTGGCATCGGTACCGTTGCAGCACCCTTCCTGTTGATGCAGCCCGGCATGGGTGCTGGTATTGCCGCCTCCCGAACACCCAAACCAGGCTCAGCTCGACTGCAGAGCCTCATCACGCATGCGGTGTTTGGGCTCGGTTTATATGCATCCGCCCTGGTCGCCACACGTGCACTCTCAATCTAAACGTTGCTCTCAGAGCACTACACTCAGGAGAATAAAATGCGTATTCCCGCCCGTTTTGCCCCAATACTGTTCAGCGCCCTGCTTTCGGCCATCATGGTCTGCATCGTATCCGCCTTCGTTCTTGCCATCTCACAGGGGATTCATCCAGGATTCGCGAGACAGTGGGTCACAAGCTGTCTAACAACGTGGCCGGTGGCGTTTCCTACCGTTGCCATTGTGGCCCCGCTGGTCAGGAAAGCCGTTGCGAGAATGACGGCCTAAGCGCGGAGGGGCGCAAAACACAGCACGAGGATGGCAACTGAGACTGACCCAAAAGCGACTTTTAATGCGTTCTGCCCGGCACAGCGGTCATCCAGTTGCCTTTTTAGCTCGTCTCTCACAGCCGTGCCTTCATTCAGATCCCCCGATCGTTAGCCATCACGCCTGACCACCCTGATTTGTTTTGCGCGCAGCAGCAAATACAGAGCCAACCCGACTGCAACGCCCGGGACAATGCCAAGCAGCAGACACACCCACCCCTTGCGGACTGAGTACGCCTTCGCTTCGTAAACCACCCAGACCGCAAGAATGGCCCAGCAAACAAGGACGTCCATCGAATAGCCGCTGGAATATGGGTTTACAAACCCTGCGGTGAATGCGCCCCATACATCGGGGTTCTCAATCAGCGGAGGTAAGACAATCGCAGCAAAGAAGCCCGTAAAGAAAAGAGCAGCGACAACCAATATCGACTTAAAGACGGATTCTGACATTTAGCGATTCTCTCTGTGGCTAGGTATAACGACTGGTACATGCGCCGGTTTGGAGTGGTCAATCGGCGAAGCAATCATGGTCACTTCCCCAGGCGTCTGGTTGAGTAAGTGGCAACACCTGCCGACAGTTCGACGAGCCAAAAGTCGGCAGGGGCTGAACGTTGATCGCTTTGTTATTCTTTGTTTTCTCTCGCACTTTTTACGATGCCGATGAGCAGCAGCAAGACAAAAACCCCGAGCATCGGGAATAGGACAACATCCAGATAGCCGACCATAGCCGACAGGCCAAGAGCAGCAAACAGCCATACAAGCACGGGCGTAAAGCAACATAGTGCGGTTACAACGCTGCCGATCAGACCGGTTTTAGTGAGCTTATTCATCGGTTGCGCCAAGGCTTCAGCTGGAAAAAACAACGGCCACGTTCAGGTGCATTTGCAACCTGCTGTTAACCGCCGATTTTTCCAGACCGGTCAGTGTCACTTCAACCCGAAAATTTCTTCATTCGGTCTTTGTTTGGGACTTCAGGCGAGAAGTCACGGGCATCTTCAAACGCCTTCAGAAAGGCCGGACGTTTCGAAAGCCGGGACAGGTACCCGCGAAAAATGTCATCCTGGCACAGTTTGTAGCCCCGCGCCCAAGTTACATTATGGCCAATGACGATATCCGCGCCGGAAAATTCCTCCCCACAGATGAAGGCGTTCCGATCCAGCCTTTCCTTGAGCTGCGGCTCTACTTCTTCAACGAATTTTTGTCGGTATCGTTCGATGGTGCGCGAGTCAGCCTGTGCTGAAGGCAAAACGTGTTCGTGTATCCGAATCTGCCACAGCATCATATCCATCCAAGTACCTCCGAAATGCAGCATTTGGAGATAATCGGCTCGCTCAAGCGACAGCCCGGTGGGTGGCGAAAGACGCTGTTCGGGAAAGGCGTCGATAAGCCATTCCACCATCGCAACGCTTTCCAGCATTCGATGGACAGAACCATCTTCCATACTGATTTCAAGCAACGGCACGTTGTGATTCGGGTTTTTCAGCAAATAATCATCGCGATATTGCTCCCCGCTATACAGCTGCACAGTCTGAACCTCAAAATCATCGCCAACCGTTTCGTGCAAGGCCCATCGAACCCGTGCACTGCGAGTGGCTGGAAAATGATACAGCTTTAGTTTCTTGATCTTCATAAGGTCCAAACCTCGCAAGTCGATTATTTTTGACGGCTAACGCAGGGCATAGCGGCGGCTTGAATGAATGGTTAAAGCGCAGTCTCAGCACCTGAAGAAAAAATTCACAAACCCTAGAGCGAATCCGCCGAGCCACACGAGTACCATCCCAGCAAATCCGATGGTGATAACGATAGATCGAGAGACCCAAGGTTTGCCGCGCGAACGTCGGATGATGTAAGCGAAAAGCAGAATGCCAACGATGATACCTGTTGCGACAACAAGCCAACCCAGCACCTCGGTGAGAGGCTCCTTCTGGCCGAAATCCAGCGGGCACTGACTCGTCGCGTGTGCAGATGCGGAGTACATCAGCAGTGCTGCAAGGAGCGCACCCCCTTTTGAGCGAAGCCAAGAAATTCCCATGCGCCTTAATCCCTCTCACAGCGACTTGAGTTTACGAGCGTCCGGCAGCCGGAGGCTGCGTCGTGTTGCGCGTGGTTATGTGTTGATGCTGCCAACACCCGGGTTCGACAGATTGAGCTGCCAGGAAACGCCATACCGATCATTCAACCATCCAAATTTTTGGCTAAAACCGTAGTCATCCAAAGGCATCAGCTCTGAGCCACCGTCGGCGAGGGCCCGAAATGCCCTCTCTATTTCGCTCATTGATTCACACTCAACGTACAATGACATCGAAGGTGTAAAGGTAAATCGGTGGTCAAGATGGCTGTCCAGCGCCATAAACTCGGTGCCGTTTATCGTAAACCTGGCCATCTTGATAGAGCCTTCCGGTTCATGCTCGCCCGCTTCGTAGCGCTGAAGATCAATAATCTCTGAACCAGGGAATAGAGAGGTATAAAGCTTGATCGCCTCCTCGGCTTTTCCAGCCTGTTCCCCGACAAACATGAGCGAGGTCTTAATGGACTTCATCAGTTCCTCCTTTCTGTCTTGCACACATAACGCTGAGGTAACCGACGCCGGAGCGCCAGCGGAGGGACCCCAAAGCGCCACGCTTTTGGGATTCGGCTGACCGTCTGGTTATGTGGCACTTCGGTGCCTTGGATTGTGATGAGATATCACTGCGCCACACCATTTATTAATGGTTTTGCGATCCTCGAGACCAGGGTCATACTCAAGATCATGTGAAGGTGATGTGAGCATCTCGTCTCTGATATCGTTGTACTCTTCTTCTGTAATCTCGAAAGGCTTCCAGTAACAACCACCACTCATTCCCTGATCCGTGCCGCCTGAAAGCAGCTCCTCGTTCAAAATATGGAAAGGGGGGAATTGTTTAATGAGTGAGACAGACGTTGCCAGACGTGGCGAATAATGTACGAGAAATTCGTCAAAATTTACGATCTCCCACTTTCCGGCTGGGCTACCCACGCCGGACAAGATTTTGATCTTAATTTGCCTCATGATTTCATCTACACATAACGCAGAGCACGGCGGCGCGAGTTAACGAGCGTCCGGCGGTCATTTTATGGCCGTACGAGTGCCGTGACTTGGTATACCTGTCGCTATTAGAACCGGGAGTCGTTTTCACAAGGGATCCCGTCGCGATCACCATCCATTTTTGTGTTTGGACAGTTTCTGGTGAAAAACTCAGCTTCGGCTCTGGACGTCATTTGACTGCAATGCTGGCGCCCGTCACAGCTGAAATGAGGTTGGGAATGATCAATAGGCGCTTCGTTGGGAACCTCAGCCTCCCCAGACCAGCGGATCGTAGGGCTAGCCGCAGAATTTAGGTTATTTGTGTAGTAGTGCCACGCACCGAAACCTACCACAGCCAGAAGAAGAATCTTTTTCACACTCACGTCCCTGAATTGATTGCGCGATAACGCCAAAATTAAATGTCTTCTCGCCATTCTCGATGCTTACAGACGGTATCGTACTCAAGCCATGGCACGTCGTGCGACGCCCAAATATGAGCCTCTGGTCGTAAACCCGGATCATCGTCCAACGTGGCTGCCCGAACAATGACGTGCGGCTGCACAGGTCTCTCCGCGACCAAATGAGAACCGCAGCGTTTGCAAAAATGGCGCAATTTTCCAGGGGATGATTCGAACGTAGCGATAGAACTCATGCCACTGAGCCAACGGGAATTCTCGCTATTTCGTAACTTATCTCGCCACACAAACAGCTTCCCTTCAGTCCCACAGGGGATCTCCTTCTGTACACTTAACAACAAGGTTCATTTGCCGAGCTGAACGGCGGCTGAAAGCCGTCCAGAAAAGGCCGCCAGGCCGCGAACGCACGTAAGCGACTTGTCAGGTGGGCATGACACGTTGCGGGATGATCTAACCTCTCTCATCAGGTGGAGCGCCTTCCTTGCACTTCATGCAGTTTAGTCGATATCCGAGCATCTCATGTCGTGTTTCCAGCGTCTCTACCCAAGGCCGATTCTGCCAGGGAGGGTCGTGCCTTACGTGTTGAAAATGGCCGCAAGCTAATTCTGCAACCCAATCGTCGAATTCATCTTTGTGGAACCCCGAGATCGGTTGTTTCATAACCACCTAACGCCGAAAATAAGCAACAGCCTTGACAGAGCAACGCGGCGACAAGGCTGCCCGGTGCAGGGCCATCCTGTCCGAATCGAACTTGATTGACTGGCTATACACAAGGCTACCAGCCCCACCAACGCTCGATCTTGAGAATGCCACGCCAGATGCCCCCAAGAATCGATGGAAATAACTGTGGGAGCAGCAACGCCAATACTGCAAAGACGATGATAGTGGTGGCCAGATAGGTGCTGCCGAGAAACCCGCCCCAATATGCCAGTTCTTTGTTGACCCCAAGCCAGATGAAAACTGCGGTGGGAATGGAGAAAAACAGCGAAGCAAAGAGGCCGATCAACCTTGATTCAATTGGCCCGCCCTGGCCGCGATTCCTTGCCATAGTCTGTGACTACTCCTTGTGTAGAAAGCCAAAAGCAGCGGCGCACTTTAGTGCGTCCGAGTGACGCGTTTTAGTAAATTTCAGTCCAGCTTAGAGCCATCGCCTGGCTTCGGCAATGACCGTTTCGATTCTCCTCTGAAACGCCTTCTTCCGCAGGGCGCAAAGATATAGCGTCTCGCTGACCGGGCGAGCAAGTCGGTGTGCTTTTATCTGCTCAGGCCTTTGGAAGGCTTCAACCGCATGTGCCGGTAAGACGGTAAACCCCAACCCCATGCTTACGGGCTCCAAAATCAAGCCGATCTGATTGGAGAATCCCTTCCTGGGAAACAGGTTACTGTGCTGGAATTCAGGGTAATTGGCACCGAGAAGCAGGTTGGCATGATGACTTCCGTCGGGGTGGTCGATAAAGCCCAGCGTCATCAACGTGTCCCACTCCGGCTCTTCGACTGAAGCAGGCGTTACCAATAGCAGCGACTCTTGCGCGACCGGCGTGCAACTTACGTCGGCCAGGGTGGATTTCGACGTCATGAACCCGATATCAACGGCAGACTCAGCGATTGCATTTTCCACGTCAGTATTTGGCGCAAACCGAAAATCGATAATGAGCTTCGGGTGCTCGCTCTGCAACGCCAGCAAATGCGAATAAAGTTTAAGCCCAACACTTCCCGGAGACATCAGCCGCACAGCCCCCTCATAGGGTGAGTCCTCCCCGACGCTCTGCTCCAGATTCGACAACGCCAGCAGAATGTCCTGCGCGCTGGCATAAAGCTTTTCGCCGGTATCCGAGAGCGAAAATTTTTTGCCCTGCCGCACAAGCAGCTCGGCGCCGAGCTGCTCCTCTAGCTTTCGCACGTGCTGACTAACCCCCGACTGCGTCATATGGAGCCGCTCAGCCGTACGCGTGAAATGGCCAACTTCAACCAGTGTGCAAAAGCTGCGTAACCAGGTCGTATTTATCATTACAAACCGTGTTTTATTGAATTCCAAACCATAATTTTACGTAATCATAAGCGCTATGTAACCTTTTCTCACTTTATTGGAGGAGGACAAGCAATGAGCAACGTTTACCCAAGAAATTTTTCACACATTGGCCTATCCGTAACGGACCTTGAGCGCGCCGTTAAATTCTATACAGACGTCTTGGGTTGGTATCTGATTATGAAACCAACCAAGATCGAAGAGGACGACAGCGCCATCGGGGAGATGTGCACAGATGTATTCGGCGCAGGCTGGGGAAGCTTCCGTATCGCTCACCTATCAACCGGAGATCGAATTGGCGTGGAGCTTTTTCAGTTCACAAACCAGACTAGCCCCGAGGACAATTTCGAGTATTGGAAAACCGGCGTTTTTCACTTCTGCGTGCAAGACCCGAACGTCGAGGAGCTGGCAGAACGCATTGTGGCTGCTGGTGGTAAAAAGCGTATGGAGAAGCCGCGCTACTACTATCCGGGCGAGAAGCCTTACCGCATGATTTATATGGAAGATCCGTTTGGGAACATCTTAGAAATCTATAGCCACAGCTACGAGTTGATATACAGCCAGGGTGCCTACTGAAGAATGACCGTCAAAAATTCGGGGCGCTTTCTGAGATTGGAGGCCCCTGAATCTATGCTTTGACCTGTGAGGCGACGACCTGCCGGGCGACGTCCTCTTGATGGAAGGGTTAGGCGGTTTCGCGGACGATGGCCTGCCGTTCTCAGGGGCACTGACCGGATAAGTCAGCTACTCTAAACCCAGTGATCACCACGATCAGACAGCACACCGACACGGATCACACAGGCGCTACGGGCTTGCCCCGCCTTTCATGTGGTAACACCGGTTAGCAACGTACCAGACCACTTAACTTTCGCAGGAGAAAAAAGTGTCAGATACCAACATCGAGCTTACTTCAACCATTAGCGAAGACAACAGGCTTGAGCTTGCACTGCACGAGATCGAGATCCCGCAGCCGGGCGAAAACCAAGTGGTCATCCGCATCGAAGCCGCCCCAATCAACCCGTCTGACCTGGGCGTGATGTTCAGCGCGGCCGATATGACGACTGCCAGCCAATCCGGTAGTGCCGATCGTCCGGTCATCAGTGCCGATGTCCCGGCCAGGTTCATGAGCGCTGTTAAGAAGCGGGTTGGCAAGCCTGTACCCGTCGGCAACGAAGGCGCCGGAACAGTCGTTGCTGCTGGCTCATCAGCCGCCGCGCAAAGCCTGATGGGCAAAACCGTTGCGGTCGTTGGCGGTGGTAGCTACCGCAAATATCTCTGCGCCAATGTTCAAAGCTGTCTGGAACTGGAGCCAGGTACGACGGCCGCCGAAGGCGCTTCAAGCTTTGTTAATCCGCTGACGGCATTGGCCATGGTAGAAACCATGCGAGCAGAAGGCCACAAAGCTATCGTTCACGCGGCCGCCGCCTCTAACCTCGGACAAATGCTCAACCGCATCTGCATCGCCGACGGCATCGACCTGGTCAATATCGTCCGCAAGCCGGAACAGGAAACATTGCTGCGTGATATGGGCGCCAAATATGTGGTCAACTCCAGTAGCGACAGCTTTATGGCAGACCTGACCGAAGCCCTTATTGAAACCGGCGCTACCATCGCCTTCGACCCTATCGGTGGCGGCAGATTGGCCAGTGATATTCTCACCTGCATGGAAGTCGCGGTCTCTCGCAACATGACGGAATACAGCGTGTATGGATCCGACATCTACAAGCAGGTGTATATCTATGGCGGCCTTGATCGCGGCCCAATCACGCTGAACCGCACGTTTGGGTTTGCCTGGGGTGTGAGCGGCTTTTTATTGTTTAATGTATTAGGAAAACTGGGCAAGGAAACCCACCACGCCATGCGCCAACGCATAGCCGCCGAGATCAAGACCACGTTCGCCAGTCACTACACTCACGAAGTATCCCTGGCCGGTGCGTTACAACTGGATGCGATCTCGGTTTACGGTAAACAGGCGACCGGAGAGAAGTTCCTGATCAAACCACAGAGCTAACGTTTAGGGTCGGGCGGCAAGGCCATTCCAGGGCGCTGGAGTCAGGCCGGTTCTTCTCGATAAAGGCACGAATCACTGCCGGTGATTCGCCAGTCCAACGGCCCGAAGCTTGAACGTCAGGGTATAACGGTCATGGATGACCCCATTCCCGCTTCGGTCAGGACATGGCCTTTCTCAGGATCGTCCGGTGACGACCCGTAGTCCAGATCCGGGCTCATGATACGTTTGAGCCGAGCGTACATCTGTGATTGCTTGCTAGTTAACGCCGCAATAAGCTGCCGGAGCAAAGTGGCGGTTTTTTTGCCCCGCAAAAAAAGTGACAGTTTGCGGAGGTCCGCTTGATTGCCTTGTTAGGCATTTTTGCTTGCTCTGAATGTAGGAATTAGCGCTAGATAAGCGCCAGCCATTTTTACATTATTTTTACTAATTAAATTATTGAACAATATAATGGCCTCTTGCCTATTTTGACCAGACCAAAACTCGAAGCTAGGAATTGTAATTGTTTTAGATGAAGAAATTACCTTTAAGTTTCCACCTCCAATTGCTAGCTTCTCTATTTCGGACCACTCCATTTTATATTCACCAAATGGATATTTAGCAACCAAACATTGATTAGACATTTTAATTTTGGCGCAGAATAAATATAGGTAAAGTACTGGTAGCCCAAATATTAATGTAAGTATCAGAGCTATCATAATTTCACCATCTTTGGCTGCGAGAAAAACTAAGGGAAAAATGAATAGTGCTAACCCAATTGCTAACCATCGAATTCTTCCAGTTTGAAACTCCATAGTTTAAATTGCCTTATTGCCTAACAGCAATTAGACCGCGTTCCGCGATATTGCGAAAAAGCCGATTCCAGATAACTCCGGATCAAAGCGACTCCAGAAAATCGGTAAGTCCCCGATAAACAGTAGGTTAGCCTACCCGAAGCAATCGCTCCATGTAATATCTCGGATTCTTCTTTTTACTCAGCCAATACTAGTGCCCCCTTCCACGGCCCAGTATCGACGAACCACCGCTCCTGGTAGATCTCATCCTTTAAATAAATCAGTCCCGGTTTTCCACATAAAAAAGCCCCGCAATCGCGGGGCTTTTGACATCCCGCCATGCGGGTTACTGAAGCGACAGTGGCGGCGTTATGGTTGCCGGCAAACCGATAGAGGTGGCAGACATAAGAGTAGCAGCCCACATATCTTCTGAACCGGTTAGTTCAGTACAATTCCCCGCCTCCCAGAAGCTTTCATAACTGAGAGACTGATTGGCAATCGAGCCTGTGCCATTGGGCACCATGAACTGCCCTTCCTTTCCCGCCCAAAACGCACTCTTCGCAGGAATACTTACATTGGGAGTACCATCAATATAGATATGGGCGTCGCCCGTACAACCAGCGGCAGAGTAAACGGTGAACTTGTCCAGGAAGCTTCCATCCCAAGCAATGTTGAGCAGATAATTGTAAGGATCCGGCGTACGCAGAGTGATCTCAGTCAGGGTCGCGCCCAACACGGAACCGAGCACCGCACCGTTACTGTCCACCAACTGGGATCCGCCGCCCCCCTGATCGCCGTTACACACATGATGGGTGTAATCCACCTCACCGCTCTCCAGCACGGCGTTGCTGGCGGTACCGCCACCGTCACCGTTATCCAGACCAGAGGTAACGGTCACACCGCCATACGGGCAGTCGGTTATGGATGGTGTATCCTGCTTGACCAAGGTGGTCTGGCCATCAGAACCGCTGGCACCGTCCGTGCCACTGCAGATATAACCCGTGGAATCGATTTCCCCGGTTTGCAGGGTGCCATCACGGGCAGTACCGGAGTTGTCGCCGTTATCCAGACCAATATCCAGACGCTGGCCGCCGTCCGGGCAGCTTGCCGGTGCTGCTGCAGTTAATGTGGTGAGTACTGTAAAGCCATCAACACCGTGACACACATAGCTCGTCGTATCGACTTCGCCAGCCTCGAGCAGACTATTACCCGCAGTGCCGCCGCCATCACCATTATCCAGACCGGTATCCACGCGGTAGCCGCCAGCCTCGCAATTGCCTCCGGCCAGCTCCGCCGTCAGATTGACCAGGGCGTTGGTGCCATTCGCACCGTCCTCACCATTACAGACAACCTTGGTTTCGGTGATTTCATCATCGGAGAGCTCGCCATCCCCATTGGAATCAAAGCCCATCCCGAACTCAACACCACCGTTGGCGCAGACCGGCCCCGGCGCCAGATCAAGGACGCGCGTGTGCGCACCATCCTGTCCATCATCGCCGTCACAGCCCACCGCCGTCAGCCCAAATATGGCAATCAATGAAGCCATCCCTGCTTTCGATACGTAATTCATATCCCAACTTTCCTGTGTAATTGATCTTGTGGTGTCAGTCAGTAAGCACGCCAGCCTAAGTCAGCAGTGCACAAATGACTACAAGAGCTTTTTATCACTTTCGGGTTTTATGTCATTTTCGGATTTTTTATCACTTCCGGCTTTTCTCTTAAGAACTGATCATTCGGCACCGACAGAACGCCGCGGCCAGTAATACGCCGTTAGTAACGAAGGGCATGGAAAGCCGCCGATCTGGGGCGGCAGCGGGAAATCAGTCGGCTTGATTCACTGGCTATCTGAGTTCAGATAACCCAGTAATCTCACAATTTCTTGCCGTTCTTTATATGGCTTGAGCGCACCGGGCAACTTCGACAACCAATGAAGATGCTGACGGCCTTTTCCCAGCCAGGATCGTTCCGTTAAGGAACGGGTTGTTGGTAAATGTCTTTGGGACAGAACATCGATGCAGTGCTCCAGCTCCGCCGTGCTTGAAAAGGAGAGCTCATACCCTTTGACCTCAACCTTATAGACACGATAACCCTTTCCGATGTCAGGCGCCGGGAGAGGAGGGTCAAACTGAGTCGCGCCAGACCAATACTCACAATCCAACGGTCGGTGGACCACAACACTTACCGGGCTGGGGCAATATTCCTGTACGTATTCAACCCAATATTTGGACATTCAGTTGCCCCTGGCTTCTTACACATAACGCCAAGCTAAGCAGCCGTGCGGCGGCCGCAGCCCACGTACGGATGCGCCTTTTATGCATTTTCCAGCTTTTCGGCCGCTTCCTGGGGTGTCAGCTCCTTCCCCAGCCAGATCTCAACTTTATGAGCACCCGTGCCAAGAGCGATTTCCCGTAGAATTTTTTCTTCCACCTCAGATAAGCCACCCTCGATCATCTCAAGGGGATGCATAAGTATTTCTGGGCTCTTCTTTAAAAACTGCTTCGGCAACACTTTCTTAATGCCATCGGATAAATGGCGTTCAGCTAAGCGAAACTCCCCTATCAGAAGCCTTGATGTACTGAAGGGTTCTGCAGGTGAAACAACTTCAACAGCAAGATCACCTGAAACCTTCATGATCTCAAACCGGTTGCGCGTGATCTTCACGTAGAGCTTTTCTGTGAACAGTTTCTTAATCAACGTCGTATCCTACGCATAACGCAAAAACCAAACGGCGCGTCTCACGCGTCCGCCTCCGTGACTTGTTGAAAGGCTAGCAGCCTCCACCCCCGTCGCCCCCGCCGCCCCCGCCGCCACAGGAGTCACCACCACCAAAAAAACCACCGGTGCCGACGCCACCGGCGTCACCGGATGACGAAGAGGGGTGCTTAATGATTTTGCCAGCGAGCCACACCAGACATGCTATCAGCACGAAAGCAAAGGCCAGGGGAGCAACAGCGCTTTGTAAGACGGTATCCCCCTCCAAATCAATCGCATGCCACAAGCCAAATAACATCGCTGTATAGATTAGAAACCACTTCATACTTCTCCCCCTGGAATCCGTTTCCTGTCACTTTCAACGCTTTGCGCAGCGGCGAGTTAAATGAGTCCAGCCCAGGTTCTTTGTGGGTGGTACTCACCCAAGTTTCCCGCACCTAGCCCAATGCTCCTCGGTTACGATAGTGAGAGGGATACCCTTGTCTCTATACTCCACGGCTTTTTGCGATTTTGCGCCCGTAACCGCAATACCACCGAGAGCTTCAGTTGCCTGAAAACACGCCTTTCTGGTGCCAAAGGCACATGTGCCATGTGAATAGGAACGAATTGCCTTCGCAACTCTAGTTCGGGAGCGGGTTCATCAACAGGCAACGTTGACGTTTTTGCCAGCTCTCCAATTTCTGATGATTCGCCACGAATCTTGTTTAGTTGCTTAGCAGTTCAACGGATTCGTCTTGATCGAGAATTCCATCCTCCAACATGGCTGACACCTGCCTTTTTTGTTTTATGCCTAGCGCTGAGCTGAGCGGCTTGTTAACCCACCTCGTTACTCTGTTTTTTACCGAAAATTTTGGCTAATGCGGCGACTGCAATCATTATGAAAAAATAGTATTGCCCGGAAGCCGCAGCGACCTTGGTATCACCGGAGAGCGAACTGGCAATCAAAAGACCAAATACGATCGAACCGATCTGTGCTGAACCTCGCCAGTATTTATTCTTAATTCGACCGCTCAGAAAGTATGCAATCGTGGAGAGAACGGCTCCAATGGCAGCGATGATAACTGGTGACGTCATAACTTCTCCTTGTTTATGCATAACGCCATGCGAAGCGGCCGGTTTCGAGGCGCAACCGCGCGGGAAAGCGGTCCGCTTACGCTACTGGTTATGGTTATACGGTTTCATCATAGTTGGAAATTTCCAACAGGTTCCCGTCGGGGTCCCTGAAGTAGATGGAGGTAATTGGGCCTTTGGCCCCTGTTCGTGAAACAGGCCCCTCCAATACGTTTACATCTAATTGCTTGAGGTGTTGAAGCACATCCCGAATGGGAACTGATGCCACGAAACACAAATCACTTGAACCAGGTACGGGAATCTTCGCGTGCGGCTCAAACTCCTGACCATAGTGATGCAGGTTTATCTTTTGAGCACCGAACTCCAGTGCCTTTCGGCCACCACCAAATGTGACGATTTTCATGCCCAATATCTTGGAATAAAAGGCACAACTCACGTCTATGTCAGCGACCGTCAGAACGATGTGGTCAATCGAATCTATGATGCTCAAATTGTCTGCTTCCTTGCGTTTCCCGGTGCTCGATTCTAACGGGAAGTGCCGTATTCTCGATCGATCTTCTTTCCGTATAGCGCTTTGGTTTAGGCGCGCCCTGCCAAGGGCGTCCGGTGTGGGACGAAGGCCGGAACGCACTGCAACTATTTGTTAGGGAAGTGCCGCGAGAATCTGAATGGTCATGACGAACATGCAAACTACCCCAACGGCATACGCCACTGTTCGCCACGGCTGAATCCCGCACAGATAAAAGAAAGTATGGAGATAGCGTGCTGCCGTGAAGACGAGGAAAAGCCAAACTGCCATACCTGAGGCTGCACCGACCCAAACGTAGGCAATTCCCAGCGCGAGAAAAATGGGAATGTTCTCAAGGTCATTCAACCAAGCGCGAGCCGCTCTCTGAACCTGGGGTAACTCCTCCTTGGCGGGCTCGCGCCCGACGAAGGCAGCATCCTCAGGAGTCTTGAAGGTGCCCTTTCCGATTCGATGGAACCCCTGATAGAGGGAGATAGCAAACATTTTGAAGAACAGCAGCACTGAAGCTACCGCGTACCAATACTCTGCCTGATCCATGGTGTTTCCTCACTCCCTAACGCTTAAAAAAGCGGCAGCCCGACAGGGGCGTCCGGTGGAGGCCGCAGACCGGAACGAACTTGATTGACTGGTTACAAAGCAAGAGCCCCCGGTTACCCCCGCGGCTCTGGTGAAAACTGATGCTCGATGACCTCATAGTGCTGCACTGAAAGGGCAGGCTCAAGCTCATAAACGTCATCTTCCGGGTACAAACGCGCCTGGTTAGCTGCTTCCAAGCATGTACGCTCGAAGCTGCCGCTCCTCTCGCATGACATAGAGGATGAGAACCCGCTTCTCATCCTCACGATAAAAAATACGACACGGTGGAACCACTACCTCCCTGTATACCGAATTGGGGAGTTCGGGAGGAATCCGCCCGGATTGAGGAAAGTTTTCCAAGCGCTCGGTCTTATCGAAAACCTGTTGGACCAGATCGCTTGCGGCAGCAGGATTGTCTAGAGCAATGTACTCAGCGATGGCATCCAGTTCTTGAAGGGCGGGCTCTGTCCAGATTACTTCAGCCATTTACTCATTTTCTCCCTGGCCTCACTTTGGCTGTACGTTCTTCCCTCAAGTACAGCTCGCTCTCCTCGTGAGAGCCCCTCAAGCAGCTCAAGTCGGCGCTGCATAAACTCGTAATCCTGCACATCAACAAGATAAGCCGATGGCTGGCCATGTTCCGTAATCAGTACCGGCTCTTTAGACACGTGCAGATCTGCCAAGATTTTTGTGGCTTGGCGCTTAAGGTTTGTAACAAGCTCAACTTTCATGGGCTCACCCTGATCCAAATTGATAGTGATACTATAGTATCACTTTGCGGGTGAGGCAATCACAGCTAACGCCCGGCTCACGCGCCGGTTTGAAGCCGCGAAGTGGCGGAAAATCGGTCGCTGAGCAGCCGATTGTTAAAGCCTGCCCAGCCAATAGTGCGGACGCCGCCGTTCATGGGCAACAGCCAGAATCTGGAAGCCATCAGGCCTCTCTCGATAAACGATAGATAGGGGAAATCTGTGAAGGGACGCTCTACGAATATCAGGAGGCAATTCGACTTGCCAGGCTTTTGGTGACTCGCCAACTAAATTGGCCAGGGCCTCAAATTCCTCTATGAAGGCACCACCCAATCCCGGAACTTCTGATTCGTAATAACCAACTGACTCCAGGAACTCGGCTTCCGCTGCCGGGTGAAAAAAATAGTTCATTTGATCAGTGCTCTGGCCTTCCTCATGACATCTTCACCAGACACAGCCTGAACAGTGCCATTGTCGAGCTCTTCGCCTCTACGTCGGGCCTCAAGCAACCAATCGGATTTGAGCTCCTCTTCTGACGGAGACTCCAGGCTCAGAACCAGTCGCTGGATCAATTGCGCTCGCTCTTCTTTGGGCAGATGGAGCGCCTCATCTTCAATTTTCTGGAGATTCATGGACAAAACCTCTCGTTCACGTATCGCCCAATTTTGACACGGATGGGTATCAGGTGCCACGACTCGGATTTCCCGCTGTAACACCAAAACGAAGCGGCGCGCCCCGCGCGTCCGCCTTGCGTGATTGGTTAGAGCCTTATTGTAGTTGGCTCACCAAATCATCGAGGTAACTCTTAATCTCTTCATGAAAATCATGTTCGACCGTGCCTGATATCTTAAGGCTAGCTTCGTCACTAGACACCAGGCCGCCCTCCGTGATGTTCGCTGATCCGACGATAGCAATGAACCTCTTTCCGGTACGGAAATAGTAGACTTTTGAGTGTAATGTTCTGGCATCTTTCTTCGTCATAAAGTGCCGGACGCATGGCCACTTTTTGATCAGATTTGCGGCACGTTTATGTGTGTGAGCAGCATTGGAAATAATTGATACTGAGAAATTCTTGTTAACGGCCTTTCGTATAGAAGGCTCCAGATGCCTCACACCCTCAACCTTCAACCAGCCAGAACAGAGAATTGATTCCTCAGAACTCTCTACCAACGAGGAAAGTAAACGCCGATGGTCCTGATTTTCAGTATTTAAACTTAGCTCAATGGTCATAAATAGCTCTAACGCTAAGCGAAGCGGCGGCTGAAAGCCGTCCGCCTTGCGCGCCTGGTTAAGTCTCAAAGCGTAGAATCAATTTTATCCACATAATCGGTGCATTTTTTGAACACGTTTTCAACTTCATCCCAAAATTCTTCATTCAAGACTATTTTCTGGTGGCCACCCGAGAAATAGCTGAGTAAAACGCCACCTTTTGTATCGAATTTCAGAGTTCCATGGGCGAAAGCATTTCGCCAAGTCATGATTTTTTTGAGGAAACCCTGAAGCTTGCTCGACTCTTTACCTTTTAATACCCCGGTTTCTTTGATGATCGTGCTAATAAGGCTCTTTTTAAACGAAAACTGAAAAGATGAGGATTGCAATACTTCATTTACAAACACATTTCGGCGACTTGTCGGATAGTTCGTTTTTCCAAAAAAGAAGTCCGTAATCGTATCTTCGAGCTTTTTTTCTAGGCAAACCGTAGACCAGATGATATGCATTCCGTTCTCTCTTGCACTATCAAGCATAGAGATTTCATCGGAGCCTATTGCCCCCAAATGAACCTCTCCATTTTCATCGGCCTCTGTACTACCATCCAACGGAATAGATATAGAAACGGTATTAGTGGCGGGTAAAGAAATTTTTCTCATTTAAATGACCTAACAGCAATTAGACCGCGTTCCGCGATATTGCGAAAAAGCCGATTCTAGATAACTCCGCATTTCACACATCCCGGCACAGGCTTAAGTTTCCGATTAAACAACAGCTTAGCCCAATATTCGGCGGACCACTATGTAATCGCTTGACTTCCACATTTTACGCACCCAATACTACTGTATATAAATACAGCCAATCTTGGAGAGCCAACATGGACGGCCATCAGGTACAGCAACCGCGCTTACGGGATCAGTTTCGAGCGGTTTTTCCCGTCAACCGGTACAGGAGTTACTTGGCCACGCCGATCTGCGCACCACCCAGATCTACACCCATGTGTTGGGCCAGGGTTTCGCCGGAGTGCGCAGCCCCTTGAGTTGACGGTCAGTAAGCGCTTACCACTCCAGCGACGCCCCGGTCTGGTACTCGATCACCCGGGTCTCGAAGAAGTTCTTCTCCTTGCGCATGGTGGCCTGCTCGTCCAGCCAGGGTGAGACGTTCCTGGCGCCGGGGAACGGTTCTTCCAGGCCGACGGTGCGGGCGCGGCGGTTGGCGACGAAGCGGAACTGCTCGCTGTGGTACTCGGCGGAGTAACCGAGGATCGGATCACGCAGGATATAGTCGGCGTAGGCCTGCTCGGCGGCTTCGGATTCGTCCCACATCTCGCGCACGGCGTTCGGGTCGAGCGTGATGTTTTCCTCTTCCAGGATCTGGTTCACCACCTTCAGCCCAAACGAGAAGTGCATCGCTTCGTCCCGCAGGATGTACTGCAACTGCTCACCGGTGCCCCGCATCAGGCCCCGCCGCTGCAGGGCGAAGATGGGGCTGAAACCGTTGTAGAACCAGCAGCCTTCAAACACCGCCGCGAAGAACAGGTAGGACATGATGAACTCCTGCAGGTCGTCTGGGTTGCGCAGGTTCATGTCGGACCGCATGGCGGCGTCGAGGCGGCGATTGGCCACCTGGATTTTCTGGTTGATCTGGGGCACCACGCGGTAGCGGTTGTAGATTTCGCTCTGGTCAAGGTTGAGGGTCTCGATGCAGTGCTGGTAGGTCCAGGTGTGCAGGGCTTCCTCGTACACCTGGCGGGCCTGGTAGATCTGCAGTTCCGGCGCACTCATTTTCTCCATCACCGCCAGGCCGATGTTACGCATGGCGAGGATATCGGAGGTGGTGAGGTAGGCCAGCACGTTCTCGTAAACGTGCTTCTCCGACGGGGTCAGCCGGTGGTGATAGTCGTGGACGTCCTGGGCCATGTTGATGTCCAGGGGGGTCCAGTGGTTCTTGTTGGCGTTCATGAAGTACTCCCAGGCCCAGGGGTACTTGAACGGTGCCAGCTGGTTGATGTCGGTTTCCCCGTTGATCACGCGCTTGTCGTCAACGTTGACCGGTCGCGGGCCTTCCGGATTGCTGGTTTGGGGTTGTTTGGGGGTGGCGTCGTCGTCCCAATCGAGCATGGTGGTGTCCTCGGCTCGTGGCGGGGACAGATGTCACATCTGTCCCCTGGTGAATACGGAGTTGGGGACAGGTTTCAACCTGTCCCCGGAATCTTGCGTAAGGGGACAGACTTGCATTCTGTCCCCAATCAGGCCGGGCCTTACTGGCACGCCTCACAGTCCGGATTGTCGATGGAGCACACCTGCGGCGCCGGGGCGGCCTGTACCGGGGCACTCTTTTCGGCACCGGTAGCGCCCAGGGAGCGCAGGTAGTAGGTGGTTTTCAGGCCGCGCTCCCAGGCCAGCTGGTAGAGGGCATCCAGCTTCTTGCCGGAGGGTTCGGCCATGTACAGGTTGAGGCTCTGGGCCTGATCGAGCCACTTCTGGCGACGGGCCCCAGCCTCTACCAGCCAGCGGGCATCCATCTCAAAGGCGGTGGCGTAGCGGGCCTTGATCTCGGCGGGAATCCGTTCGATCTGCTGCACGGAACCGTCGAAGTATTTGAGGTCGTTGACCATGACGTTGTCCCACAGCCCTTCGGCTTTCAGTTCCGCCACCAGCGACGGGTTAACCACCGTGAACTCACCGGAGAGGTTCGATTTCACAAACAGGTTCTGGTACGCCGGCTCAATCGACTGAGACACGCCGACAATGTTGGAGATGGTGGCCGTGGGGGCGATGGCCATGACGTTGGAGTTACGCATGCCGTGCTTCGCCACCAGCTCCCGCACCGGGGTCCAGTCCAGCCTGGCCTCGGTGTTGACGCTGAGGTCACCGTCCTGGCGGGCGTCCGCCAGGAGCTGGATGGAGTCGATGGGCAGGATGCCCTGATCCCACAGCGAGCCTTCGTACGTCGGGTAGGCACCGCGCTCAGCCGCCAGCTCGGCGGAGGCGCGAATGGCGAAGTAGCTGATCTGCTCCATGGCGAGGTCGGCAAATTCCACCGCTTCCGGGCTGGAGTAGGCCAGTTTGAGCTGGTACAGGGCATCCTGGAAACCCATCAGGCCCATGCCGACCGGGCGATGGCGCAGGTTGGATTCGCGGGCCTGGGGAACGGCGTAGAAGTTGATGTCGATGACGTTATCGAGCATGCGCACCGCCGTGTTCACGGTGCGCTCCAGCCGCTGTACATCGAGTTCACCGCCGTTGATGTGGGCAGCCAGGTTCACCGAACCCAGGTTACAGACGGCGATTTCCTCAGCGCTGGTGTTGAGGGTGATCTCTGTGCAGAGGTTGGAGGAATGCACCACACCCACGTGCTGCTGGGGCGAGCGCAGATTGCAGGGGTCCTTGAAGGTAATCCAGGGATGGCCGGTCTCGAACAGCACGGTCAGCATCTTGCGCCACAGCTGCTTGGCAGGGACGGTCTTGTGCAGCGGCAGCTCGCCACGGGCGGCCCTGGCCTCGTATTCCTCGTAGCGGGTGCGGAAGTCGTTGCCGTACAGGTCGTGCAGGTCGGGTACGTCGCTGGGGGAAAACAGGGTCCAGTCCTGGTCCCGGCGCATGCGCTCGATCAGCAGGTCAGGCACCCAGTTCGCGGTGTTCATGTCGTGGGTGCGGCGGCGCTCATCGCCGGTGTTCTTGCGCAGTTCGAGGAATTCCTCAATGTCCAGGTGCCAGCTTTCCAGGTAGGCGCACACCGCGCCCTTACGCTTGCCCCCCTGGTTGACGGCGACCGCGGTGTCGTTAACGACCTTGAGGAACGGCACCACGCCCTGACTGTTGCCGTTGGTGCCCTTGATGTGGGAACCCAGTGCCCGCACCGGGGTCCAGTCGTTACCCAGGCCCCCCGCCCATTTCGACAGCAGGGCGTTGTCGCGGATCGCGCCGTAGATCTCTTCCAGGTCGTCGCCCACGGTGGTGAGGTAGCAGGACGACAGCTGGGAGTGGCGGGTGCCGCTGTTGAACAGGGTCGGCGTCGATGCCATGTAGTCGAACGACGACAGCAGGTTGTAGAACTCGATGGCACGGGCGTTGGGGTCGTCTTCCCGCAGGGCCAGGCCCATGGCGACGCGCATGAAGAAAACCTGGGGCAGTTCGAGGCGCGCACCCTGCCAGTGCAGGAAGTAACGGTCGTACAGGGTCTGCAGGCCGAGGAAGCCAAACTGGCCGTCACGCTCCGGTTTCAGGGCAGCGCCCAGGCGTTCAAGATCAAAGGCCGCCAGCGCCTCATCCAGCAGTTCGTAGCGAATACCGGCGTGAACGAACGCGGTCAGGGCCTGGGGATAAACGCTGGGCAGGGATGCCTGCAGCGGCAGTGCCAGTGCCCCGGCGGCCTCCATCCGTAACTGCTCCAGCAGCAAGCGGGCGGTGACCTGGCTGTAACCCGGCTCCTGCTCGATGCGGCCACGGGCGGTCATCACCAGCGCAGACAGAACATCAGCCTCAGGGATGCCGTCGTAGAGCCCTTTCAGGGCTTCGTTCACCACCGCGGCGGCGTCAACACCGTCCACACCTCCGCAGGCCTGTTCCACCTGGAACTTCATCAGCCCCAGATCCAGCGGGGCCACCTGACCGTTACGCTGTTTCACCGTCAAGCTGGGGTGGGCTTCCACCGGCGCGGCGCGGCTGGCCCGCTCCTGAGCGTGGGCTTCCCGGTACAGTACGTAGGCCCGCGCGACCTTCTGTTCTTCGGCCCGCATCAACGCCAGTTCCACCTGATCCTGGATGTCTTCGATATGCACCTTGCCCCCCGCCTTGAGGCGCCGGCTGATGGCCTGCACCACTTGCTCTGTTACCCGTGCCACGCTGTCGTGAATGCGGGCGGAGCCGGAAACCTGATCCCCTTCGACAGCAAGAAAAGCCTTGGTAACGGCGACGGTGATCTTGGCCGGGTCAAAACTGACCAGGGTGCCGTTGCGTTTGATGACCTGCAGGGATGAAGCCGGAGATTGAGGTTCGGCCAGAGCAGCGGTGGACATGTGGTGTCTCCTGAATACGCGTAAGTGATCAAGACCATCGCGTAAACAGGCGAGAAGCAGAAACGGTGGCGGGGGCAGCCACCGTGCTGGGGACAGATGCCAGATCTGTCCCCCAAGGCGCAACCCCCTGCTGAATCCTGTCCTGCTCACCTGTAACGCGAAGGTGCAGTTAAATAGCCTTGGCAGGTCTTCGGACTCAGGGGTTCGGTTCGTTTTCAGAACCACCTCGCTTGGCGACTTCCCAACCGTGTCCGGTCAGTGTCTGGTGCCTGGCACCGTGCCTCGCTCGTTCCCCAATACCGCTGCGCGTCAGTTCCGGAGTCTCACCGGATTCCCGATACCGCAGCAACCGGCGGTGATTGTGGCGAATTGTTCGCCACATTGATCACCCTGCGATCACTACATCTGGTATATAACCAAGGTTTTCGACACTATATACACCGAAGAGAGCATCAACAAGGCACTTTTTTAACGACCGGCGGTCTCTATCCCCATCAAGGAGGGTGTATGACATCAAAACGTTTCCGGTATTCCTGTGCGCTGACGGCAGCACTGGCAGCTTTTGCGCTCACTGGCGTTGCTGACAGCCTGGCGCCCAAGCCATTTTCCGCGCTGACCAGCCTGAATGACGGCTGGGAACCCCTGGAGTTTCCCAAGATCGACCGCCACAGTGAGTACCGTCTGGTCACTGAAGACGATACCCAGGTGGTCATGGCACAGGCAGACAACAGTGCTTCCGGGCTGATTGCCCGTCTGTCAGTCACCCCGGGGGAACAGCTGTTACTGCGCTGGCGCTGGAAAGTGTCGAATGTGTATGAGGGTGGGAACGCCCGCGAGAAAGCCGGCGATGACTACCCGGCGCGAATCTACGTCGCCTTTGAATTTGAGGAGGAGCAAGCCGGTTTCTTCGAGCGCCTCAAGCGGGGCACGGTGAAAGCGCTGTTTGGCGAGGAACTGCCGGGCAATGCGCTCAACTATATCTGGGCCAACCAGCTGCCAGAGGGTGAATTTGTGGCCAACCCCTACGCCGAGGAAACGGTGATGGTCGCGGTCAACAGCGGCGCCGACATGGCGGGCCTGTGGATGACGGTGGAACGGGATATTGTCGCCGATTACCGGCGCGCCTTTGGCCAGGCTCCCCCCGCGATTGTCGGGATCGGCATCATGTCGGATGCCGACAACACCGGCGAAGCCGCCACCGCCTGGTACGGTGATATCGAACTGCTGTCCCCTGCCGCGGTTCAGTGATCCAGCGGCAGTCCCGGCAGCACATAATGCTGGCTGCGGTCCTGTTCGGCGGCCACGTCGCCCCTCGCCACCAGCCGCCGGTAAGCCTGGTCAAAGGCATCTCGCAGGGCGCTGCTGTTGGGGTTCTGGCGGGTAAACAGCCAGGAGGTATAACGGGTGCGGACCGGTTGTTCCCGAACCTCGTCAAAGGCTTCCTGTCTGAGGGTTTCACGTACCGGGAACTGGTAATCCAGCAGGTAATGGCCCCGGTTGCGCTCCAGCATCCTGAGTGCGGCGAGATGGTTGGGGGCGAAGGTCAGGCTGACATTGTCGAGTGCTTCAAGCTGGTATAGCAGGCCGCCGTAGGTGTACCCGGAGATCAGGATCAGGATGCGGTCCTGAAAGCTCTCGTAGCGGGTGACCGGGGACGTGTCAGGCATCGACCAGACCGACAGCGTGGCAGCAAGCGGGCTGACCTCGCTTTCCAGCACATAGCCTTCGAGGGCGGGAATTCCCGTCAGTCCCATCCACATGTCCACCACACCACTGCGCAGATAGAAGTAGGTTCGGCTGATCGGCAGGTAGATAAACTTCAGGTCGAGGCCGGCTTCCTCGGCCACTTTGCGGGTCAGATCAACAAACTCACCCGCGGGCTGGCCCGCATCGTCCATGTACTCCAGCGGAGGGAATTCGACGTAGGCCACGGTCAGCTCCGGGCGGGGCGATGCCACCATCGACAAGCCGCTCCCCGGCGCAGCCTGGCCCGGGCTGAGAATCGCCAGAAGGGTGCACAGCACAAGAAGCTGCGTCCAGAGCCTGCCACCCGAGTTCTCGTCTCGCGCCCATGGGCTCTGACGGCCGGGCCTGTGCTGCCAACGTCCTTTTTCCCGGGCTTCGTTCATCCTGAAGATCACGCATTACCCCGTTTATCATTGTTATGGTGCAATGAGGAAAGAGTAACAGATCAGGTCTGCAAAGCATCCAACCAGGTCATGTTTGGCGCACAAAGGCACACCGCGTCTACCCGCTGTCAGCGCAGGATGATCAGTGGCGTCGCCGACGTCTTGAGCATGTGGGTGGTGGTGCTGCCCACCAGGAACTGGCGGATGCGGGAATGGCCATAGGCCCCCATGATCAGCAGGTCGATGCCCTGCTCCTGCTGATATCGGTGCAGGGCCGTTTCGACATCGCCGGCGCAGATCTCCAGATGGATGTCCGAATCCAGCGCCGCCAGCGCCCGTTCGGCCTCCTTGAGCTGTTCATGACGATCGCCGGTGTCGGCGCCAATCATCACTACATGTACCGGAAGGCCTTTCAGGATGGGGCTCTGGGCCAGCATCTCCAGCGCCTTGAGGGTGGTCGGGCTGCCGTCAAAAGCGAACAGTGCGCTGCGCGGTTCGGTGAATTCATCCGGCACCAGCATCACCGGCCGGTGCACACTGCGAATAACGGTTTCGAGCTGGCTGCCGATGTGAATGTCGCGGTCGCTGCTGCTTTCGCCGTGCAGCCCCATCACCAGCAGGCGGGTGCTGTCCTCAATCGCCAGCAGGGAATCCGTGAGATCGCCGTGGCGCTGGCGCAGGTGGACATCGCTCACGCCCTGCTCCCGCACCCGCTGTTCGGCGGCTTCGAGCATGTGACGGCCCTGCTCCATGGCCACCCGGCTGCGGCGCTGGTCCAGCTCCGCCAGTTCCTGCAACAGGTGTTCGCGGCTGCCCAGACCGATGCTGCCAGCGAGGTCGGTCTCTGCCGGATAACGCTCCTGATCCAGCACGTGGAACAGTGTCAGCGGTGTCTCCAGCCGCTGGCAGGCCCACGCTGCGTAGTCGCACACGGCGGTGGCAGCCCGTGATCCGTCAATGCATCCAACCACTTGTCTCATGGAAACCTCGTTACCTGGCTTGTCCGTTTATTGTTATCGATTACCGGCCGCTTGTCAGTGCCCCATCAGCTGGTCCACGCCTTCGGGCTTGTCGTGTACCCCGAAACGGTCAACGATGGTGGCACTGGCTTCGTTCAGGCCGATAACCTCAACGTCGGCGCCCTCGCGGCGGAATTTGAGCACCGCCTTATCCAGCGCACCCACCGCCGTGATGTCCCAGAAGTGAGCCCGGCTCAGGTCTATGACAACACGATCCAGCGCTTCCTTGAAGTCAAAAGACGCAGTGAATTTTTCTGAGGAGCTGAAAAACACCTGCCCCACCACCCGATAGGTCCGGGTGCGGGTCCCTTCATCCAGCTCGGAGTTGATCAGCATGAAGTGGCCCACCTTGTTGGCGAAGAACATCGCCGCCAGCAACACCCCGGCGAAGACCCCGAAGGCCAGGTTGTGGGTGGCCACCACGACCACCACGGTGACGATCATCACGATGTTGGTGGACAGCGGGTGCTTGCGCAGGTTGACGAACGACTCCCAGCTGAAGGTACCGATGGACACCATGATCATCACCGCCACCAGCGCCGCCATGGGAATCTGCACCAACACCTCATCCAGCACCAGCACCATGATCAGCAGTACCACCCCGGCGGTCAGGGTGGACAGCCGCACCCGGCCACCGGATTTCACGTTGATGATGGACTGGCCGATCATCGCACAGCCGGCCATGCCACCGATCAGCCCGGCGCCGATGTTGGCAATGCCCTGGCCACGACACTCACGGTTACGATTGCTGGTGGTGTCGGTGAGATCGTCCACGATGGTGGCGGTCATCAGCGATTCCAGCAGGCCCACCACCGCCATGGAGGCGGAGTAAGGCAGGATGATCCACAGGGTGTCCAGGGTCATCGGTACGTCTGGCCACAGGAACACCGGCAGGGTGGTCGGCAGCTCACCCAGATCACCCACGGTACGGATGTCCAGGTTGGTCAGATAGGCAAACACGGTCAGCACGATGATGCACACCAGCGGCGACGGCAGCACCTTGCCCACCCCCGGCAACAGCGGGAACAGGTAGATGATGCCCAGGCCGGCAGCGGTCATGGCGTAGACATGCCAGGTGACGTCAGTCAGCTCCGGCAACTGGGCCATGAAAATCAGGATCGCGAGGGCGTTGACGAAACCGGTCACCACCGAGCGTGACACAAAGCGCATCAACTCCCCCAGTCGCAGGTACCCGGCGATGATCTGCAACACCCCGGTAAGCACGGTTGCCGCCAGCAGATACTGCAGGCCGTGATCTTTCACCAGCGTCACCATCAGCAGGGCCATGGCAGCGGTGGCGGCGGAGATCATGCCCGGACGACCGCCGACAAACGCGATGATCACCGCGATACAAAACGAGGCGTACAGGCCCACCTTGGGGTCGACACCGGCAATGGTGGAGAAGGCAATGGCTTCGGGAATCAGCGCCAGGGCCACCACAATGCCTGAGAGCAGGTCACCACGAATATTGGAGAACCACTCGTTTTTAAGGGTTTTCAGCATAACCAGTTCCGGGAATTTCTGGGGGACACAACGAACAATGCCCACCAGTGGTCATAGTTTAACCAGTGGCGGGCATTCAGAGGGCGGGATTTTAACTCAACTGGAGCACACTAAACAGGCCAACCGATCCCATTACCACGGTATAAGGCAGCGCCATGATGACCATGCGGCCGTAGGACAACCGCACCAGCGGCGCGACGGCGGAGGTCAGCAGGAACAGGAAGGCGGCCTGGCCATTGGGGGTGGCCACACTGGGCAGGTTGGTGCCGGTGTTGATGGCCACCGCCAGGGTGCGGAAGTGGTCTGCGCTGATTTCGCCGGCATCCAGCGCCGCCTTCACTTCACTGATGTACACCGTGGCCACGAAGACGTTGTCGCTGATCATCGACAACACCCCGTTGGCGATGAAGAACCAGCCCGGCTGCGACTCCTGGGGCAGGCTCAGCACCGCCTCGATGATCGGTTTGAACAGGTGCTGCTCGTGAATAATGGCCACGATGGCAAAGAACACCACCAGCAGCGAGGTAAACGGTAGTGATTCCTGGAAGGCCTTGCCGATCTGGTGCTCATCGGTCACCCCGGCAAAGGAGGTGATGAGGATGATCACCAGCAGGCCGATCAGCCCCACTTCAGCCAGGTGGAACGCCAGCCCGACCACCAGGATCACCGCTGCCAGCGCCTGGATCCACAGTGCGGCCTGATCGGCCTTGGTGCGTTTGGCCCGTTCATTGTCGGCGAACTCTTCCAGCACCTGACGGACCGGTTTGGGCAGGCGGGTGCCATAGCCAAACCAGCGCAGTTTCTCCAGCAGCCAGCAGGTGGCCAGCCCGGCCGCCAGCACCGGCAGGCTGACCGGCGCCATGGCCTGGAAGAAGCTGGCAAAATCCCAGCCGACGACCTTGGCGACCAGCAGGTTCTGGGGCTCACCCACCATGGTGGCCACGCCGCCGAGGGCGGTGCCGATGGCACCGTGCATCAGCAGGCTGCGCAGGAAGGCGCGAAAGTCTTCCAGATCTTCCCGGTGCAGCTCAATCACGTGATCATCACTCTGGGCGTTGTGATCCGCGTGATGGTAACCCTTGCCGGACGCCACCTTGTGGTAGACCGAGTAGAAACCCACCGCCACACTGATGATCACCGCGGTGACCGTCAGCGCATCGAGGAAGGCGGATAGCAGCGCCGCAGCCACACTGAACAGCAGCGACAGTGCGCTCTTGGACTTAACTCCTACCAGAATCTGGGTAAAGGTGACCAGCAGCAGGTCTTTCATGAAGTAGATGCCCGCCACCATGAACATCAGCAGCAGGATCACCGGAAAATTGTTGAGCACCTCGTGGTACACCGCGTCCGGCGAGGTCATGCCGATCAGCAGCGCTTCCACCGCCAGCAGACCGCCCGGCAGCAGCGGGTAACATTTCAGGGCCATGGCGAGGGTGAAGATGAATTCCGCCACCAGCAGCCAGCCGGCAACGCCGGGGCCGAAGGTCCAGACCACCAGCGGGTTGGCAATCAGGAACAGGATAATAATCTGCTTGTACCAGACGGGCGCGTTGCCCATGAAGTTGTGGGCGAAGCCGCCCATGACAGTCGATGGCATGGCTAGGTCACTTGAACAATGAGATCGTAGGGAGCCCGAAGGCGCGGGCATGGTAGCAGATTCGCTGTGCATTTTGTCGCCATCTCACGTCAAGTCACGCCAAAAGAACTAACAACTTCCACTTTCGTAGTGGAACTTCCGCGCTCAGGGTAGCGCATGGCCGGGATACTGCATTGATATTGGTCAACGGGCTTTCCGGGCCAGCAACCACCACGACTTTGTAAAAAGTTGGCAATACAGTGCAAAATTTCGATAAATTGAACCCTGAGCACCTTCCGGTATGGGTATTACGAGTGAGGTTAGAAATGAGGCAGAAAGTTTGGTGAGCGGTACTATCCTGGTAATCGATGACAGCCCGGAGCTGCTCTTGTCGATCGGCGCAACCCTGGAGACTACCTACGACGTTCATGTCGCCACCTCGGGCGAGGCCGGCCTGAAGCTGGCGAAAGAATTGCACCCGAGCCTGATTCTCCTGGACATCATAATGCCCGGCCTGAATGGCTTCGAGACCTGCCGGCGCTTGCGGCAAAATGAGGACACCAGGGACATTCCCGTCATCTTCCTGACTTCAAAGGACAACCAGGACGACGAGGTTCGCAGTTTTGAAGTGGGCGGCGTCGATTTCATCACCAAACCCTTCTCACCGGTTGTTCTCCGGGCCCGGGTCGATACCCATGTGCGTTTGAAAAAACAGGCCGATACCCTGAATTACCTGGCAATTCGTGACAGCCTGACCGGATTGTTTAACCGCCGTGAATTTGACGACCGCTTTGAGCGGGAATGCCGGGCCTGCCTGCGAGCCCACAAGCCGCTCTCGGTGATGATGATCGATATCGACTATTTCAAACACTACAACGATAGCTATGGCCACCAGAAGGGCGATAACTGCCTGCAAGCGGTGGCCGATACCATCAGCAAGCAGTTGCAGCGGGGCCGTGACCTGGTGGCACGGTATGGCGGCGAGGAGTTCGCCTGCCTGCTGCCAGAAGCCGACAGTGACAGTGCCAGGGTAGTGGCCGAGAAAATCCGTGCGGCCGTGGTGGCACTGGCCATTCCCCACCAGATGTCGCAGGTATCCGACACCGTCACGATCAGTATCGGTATTGCCAGCACCCACAACTGTGAAGGTCGCCGACAGGAGCTCTTGCAACAGGCGGATGCCAGCCTGTACCGTGCCAAGAATACCGGCCGGAACCGGGTGGCTTACCTGCTTGAACAGTGAGAGCCAGACGGTGGCCGCCCCACCTCTAACCACGTGTATGTCAAACCGGACAAACGAGCCCCAGCCATGATGAATGAACTGTCGCCGAAGTTCCTGCGCAGCTGGCTGACCTGGTTCAGCCTGACCCTGGCTGTTGTCACTGCCCTGATACTACCCTTAATACTGCAGTATGAAGACGAACGCCTGCTCGCCATCAAGGAGCAGGAAAGCGGCACGCTTATTCGGGCCGAGCAGCTGGTTAACTCGCTGTTCCAGGAGCGTCTCGGCGATATTCGCCTGCTGGCTGAGTCGCCAACGATCCGCCGCTTTCTCAATGACGGCAACGAAAGCGCACGCGCCGAATCCGCCTCGGTATTGAAGGCATTCTGCACAGCCTATGGCCAGTACGACCAGCTGCGGATTATTGGCCCCGACGGGCAGGAGCTGATCCGGGTCGACTATGACGAAGGGCAATGCCGGGAGGTGAGCAGGGCCGAGCTGCAAAACAAGTCTGACCGGTACTATTTTAAGGAAAGCCTGACTCTCGCGGCCGGTGAGGTTTTTGTTTCTCCGCTGGACCTCAATGTCGAGCAGGGCAAAGTCGAGGTCCCCCACAAACCCGTGATCCGTTTTGCAATGCCGGTGATTGACCCGACGGGTACGCTCCAAGCGGTCGTGGTCTCGAACTACCGGGCCCGGCACACCCTGGACCAGTTGTTTCCCCGCCAGGACACGGGGCAAGGCGCCGTCAGCGATAACGTCAGTTTTCTGCTTGATTACCAGGGCTATTACCTCAAGTCACCGGCCAGTACTGAGCGGGAGTTTGCGTTCATGTTCAACCGTGAACAGGACCGCTTCAGCCTCGACTATCCGGCGGTCTGGCAGGCCATCCAGAACAACGAAACCACGGTCAGCACCCGGCACGGCCTGTTCCTCATCAAACCCCTGCCGGTGCCAGTCTCCCTGCCCTCTGTCACTTCACCGGATGGCGACGATACCCCTGACCCGACCCATTGGTATGCGGTGCGCCTGGTTACTGACACCAGGCTGTTGCATGCGTCCATTCTGTATGGCAGGTACAACTGGCTGATAGGCGGAATCTACCTGCTGGCACTTGCCTACATCAGCCTGCTCTGGACAGCCTTCAAGCAGCGCAGGGATGAGATGATTTCGTCGGGCCAGATGGTCAAGGCCCTTTTCGATATGACCCCGGCAGGCATTATCTGTGTCGATGAAACAGGCCTTATTGTCACGGCCAACGCCCGAACCTGCCAAATGTTTGGCTACCAGCGTGACGAACTGCTCGGCCAGTCCGTCGATATCCTGGTACCCCAGAAGAATCGTCATGCCCATGTCGGTGCCAGGGCAAGCTACATGCGCCACCCCGATAACCGGGAAATGTCCATGCGCAGCGACCTGTGTGGGCAACGCAAGGACGGTTCAGAGTTTCCGGTCAACATCAGTCTCAGCCCAGCCGCCGGGAAACACGGCAATCTGGTGATCTGCAGCATTCTTGATGTTACCCGGCGCAAATCTGCCGAAGAGCAGCGCCAGCTCGCCCTCAACATGATCGAGAAATCCAACGACTGCTTCTACCATGTGGACCTGGACGATGGCATACGCCTGATCGATTTCAACGAAGCAACCCGGTCACACTTCGGCGCATCCCGGGAAACCATGACCGGCTGGCATCTGCCCGACTGGGCCCCCAACTGCAATGAGCAGAGTGTTCATCCCCTGATTGAACAGATCAAGGGTGCCGACCACATGCTGCTCGAGAGTACCCACCGCCTGGCAAACGGAAACATTGTGCCTGTTGAGGTATCGGTCAACCATTACACGGACGCCAACGGCAGGAATTTTGCCTACGGCTGGTTCCGGGATATCTCCGAGCGCCAGGAAGTCGCCCGTCTTCAGCAGGAGGCCCGAAACAGCGCGGAGGCGGCCAACCAGGCAAAAACAGATTTCATCGCCAATATCAGCCACGAAATCCGCACCCCGCTGAACAGTGTGATCGGCCTCACCGACATGCTCGAACGTCGGAAGGATATCAATGACGAGGTATGTCAGGAAATCGGCCGGATCAAAGTCGCCGGCAAACTGCTGCTCGCGCTCATCAACGATGTTCTGGATTACAGCAAGATCGAAGCCGGCGAGATCAACCTTGAAATGGCCCCGGTACAGCTCGAGGCGGTGCTCGCTGATATTGAGTCACTGATGAGGCCAATCGCCGAGCAGAAAGGCCTCGAACTGACATTCAGTGGACTTCCCGCTGAAGCCAGCGGCCATGTGATCGGTGATTCAACCCGGTTGCAACAGGTGTTCCTCAACCTGATCAGTAATGCCATCAAGTTTACCCGCAGTGGCCACGTCACACTGACCGTCGAGCTGGCCGAAAAGGCTACAGCCAGCGACGACGGTCAGCAGCAACAACGCCTGAGGTTTGTGGTTGAAGACACCGGCATCGGCATTCCGCCAGATGTCCTGCCGAGACTGTTCCGGCCATTCCAGCAGGCCGACAATTCGGTCACCCGGAACTTCGGTGGCACGGGCCTCGGCCTGGTCATTGTCAGGCAGCTGTGCGAAGAAATGGGGGGCAGTGTTACGGTGGCAAGCACACCGGGTAAAGGCAGCCGCTTTACCGTCGAGCTTCCTCTACGCATTGTCAGCGACCACGACATGCAGGAAGCGGGCTTCGGCAGACAACGGCTGCGGGTCCTGCTGGCCGACGACAACCCCGCCGACCGGGAAGTACTGGTCGCGATGTGCCAAAGCCTGGGCTGGCAGGTGGACAGCGTCGGGGGTGGCAAGGAGCTGCTGGCACGCTATAACGAACTGGAGCAGGCGGGCCAGCCTGTAGATTGTCTGATTATTGACTGGATGATGCCCGAGCTCGATGGCCTGAAAGCCCTTCAGCGGCTCCACCAGACTCACGCCCCCGAACAACTCCCGGGCTCGTTGATGATTACCGGGCACGAAGTGGAACGACTCCAACGCTCGCCCCTGTCAAACCTTCCAGATGCCATTCTGACCAAGCCCATCGACATGTCGGAGCTGTTCAACCAGGTCAACGCGGCGTTCCAGAACCACTTCAACGACGTCAACTACCTGCTCAGCAGTTCTGAAATAAACCAGGATCAGCTGGACTGGCTGCACGGAGTGCGGGTTCTGGTGGTGGACGACAGCCCCATGAACCTCTATGTCGTCACCCAAATGCTGACCAACGAGGGGGCTACCGTCAGCACCTGTGAGAATGGTGCCGAGGCATTGGCCTGGCTGCAAACAGCGGGGCACCATGTGGATCTCGTGCTGATGGACATCCAGATGCCAGTGATGGATGGCACTGCGGCGGTTCGCGAAATCCGTCGCATCGACGCCCTGAAACAGTTGCCGGTGGTCGCGTTGACTGCCTCGGCCATGGCCAGTGAACATCAGAAGGCTCTCCGTGCCGGTATGAACGACTACCTCACCAAACCGGTCGAGCGGGATCGCCTGGTTCACGCCGTCCGCCGCTATGTCGAAGCCAGCAGGGGCAAGCCGGTACCGGTTGTTACCAAGACAAACCGTCAGGATCCGGCCAGGACCTGGCCGTCGCTTGAGGGAATTGATGTCAACCAGGCCCGCGCTCAAGCAGGCAATGACGTTGCCATGTTCATGCGACTGCTTCGGCACTTCATCAACAACAACCGGGATCTTGAGCAACCCGCTTCCATGCCTTCCAATGAGCAGGCGCGTGACGACCTGCGGGCGCGGATCCACAAGTTTGTCGGTAGTGCCGGGGTGATTGGTGCCGATGCCGCCCGCAGGCTTGCCAGGAACATCGAAATGGATCTGTGCGACAACCGGCTTGAGCATATGCCCGGGCAACTGGCTGAACTTGCGGAACATTACCGCAGGCTGCAGCAAGCCATCACTCCGGTATTACAGCAATACGAGGAGGAACCGCAAGGTTCTGCCAGAGAGGTTCCGCCCCTGGCGCGGGAAACGTTGGCGGAGCTGCGTGAAGCCCTTGAGCGGAACCGGTTTGCAGCGGTGGAACTCTACCAGCAACTGGCACCTTCGTTACGTCAGCAGTTGCCGGCGGACCGCTTCAGGACACTGGATGAGGCCATGGCAAAGATGGACTTTGCCCGGGCCATCGAGCTGCTGCCTACCCGTTGAACGGGTTCGGGCAGCCCCGTTGTATGAGCCACACCGCGCGCTTTGGCAATTGTCATCTCATTGACAGTATTTCGGATTTTCGCTGATTAGACTCGGACGCTACCGTAACCCTGTCTCCGGCAGACACACTCAACCATCAGCGAGTTCCAACAATGACAAAACCGTGGCTCACCCACTACCCGGAAGCGATTCCTCACACCATCAATCCGGATGCGTTTTCATCCGTGGCTGAACTGTTCCAGCAGGCCTATCGCAAGTTTCCGGATCACACGGCCCTGGAGTGCTTTGGTCTCACCCTGAGCTACCGTGATCTCGACCGTCTGTCCGACGCTCTCGCCAACGCCCTGCAGCAGGAGTTTGGTATCCGCAAGGGTGATCGCGTTGCGGTGATGCTGCCCAACCTGTTCGCCTATCCAATCGTGATGGCCGCCATCCTCAAGGTTGGCGCGGTACAGGTGAACGTCAACCCGCTGTATACGGCGCGGGAACTGGAGCACCAACTCAACGATTCCGGCGCTTCGGTGATTTTCGCCTATAACGGCTCTACCCCGGCACTGGCCGAAGTTCGCAGTAAAACCGGTATCCGTCAGGTGGTCACCGTGGCTCCGGGTGATGGTACCGACGCACCGATCCCGGCCGGCCCGATCGCCGACACCCTGGGTGACCATGCCAGCCTTGCGGACCTGCTGAAGAACCACGACGGCAGCCAGCCGGACGCTGTCGCCATAGCCGGCGACGACGTACTGTTCCTGCAGTACACCGGCGGTACCACGGGTCCATCCAAAGGCGCCACCCTGACCAACCGCAACCTGATTGCCAACTCCGAGCAGTTCCGCGCCTTCGTGCCCAGCGCCAACGAAGAGGGCAAGGAAATCCTGGTGGTGTCGCTGCCGATGTACCACATCTTCGGCCTGATGATTTACATTGCCTATGCTGCCATTGGCGCCAAGGCCATCCTCATCCCCAACCCGCGGGATATGGAAGCCTACCTCAACGCCATCAAGGACTCGAAGTTCTCGGTGATTGGCGGCGTCAACACCCTGTACGCCGGCATGACCATGCATCCGCTGTTCAAGGAGGTGGATTTCTCCAACTACAAGGTTGCCTTCGGCGGCGGCGCCAAGATCTTCCCCAGCACCTCGGAGCGCTGGAAAGACGTCACCGGTTCCCACATTCTGGAGGGCTTCGGGCTGTCGGAAACCGCGCCCATCCTCACCCTCAACCCCTTGGGCCAGGACAGCTTCTCCAGCACCGTCGGCTTCCCGGTGCCGTCCACCGACATCAAGATTCTCGGTGACGACAACCAGCCACTGGGCGTTGATCAGCCTGGCGAGCTCTGCGCCAAAGGCCCGCAGGTGATGCAGGGCTACTGGAACCGTCCCGACGCCACCGCCGAGGCCTTCACCGACGATGGCTACTTCCGTACCGGCGATATCGCCGTGATGCACGCCAACGGCATGTTTGAGATTGTCGACCGCAAGAAAGACATGCTCATCGTCTCCGGCTTCAACGTCTACCCCAACGAGGTCGAGGCCGTGGCCTGCGAACTCGACACCGTCGCCGAGGCGGCCTGTGTTGGCGCCCCCGATGAAAAGACCGGCGAGCGTATCCGCCTGTTCGTGGCCCCGTCCGGCAAGGGCGAACTGACCACCGAGGCGGTACAGGCCTACTGCCGCGACAACCTGGCCGCGTACAAGGTCCCCAAAGACGTGATCATTCTGGATGAGCTGCCCAAGTCCAACGTGGGCAAGATTCTGAGAAAAGACCTGCGGACCGCCTGAACGGCGTCGCACCTCACCGCCTGGGTTATGACCGCAGTCAGGGCCCGGGCGGTGCCCCCAATAAGCAGTCAGCGCCCCCCAAAGCCGAGCCATTCCCCATTTAAATAGTTTTCATTCCTACCAACTGTTGCAAAACGCCCAATAGCGACCATGCTTACGGACGAACCTGGCCGCATGCCGACAATGGATTGACCCTGGACTCACGCAAGGAGGCTTTGCGATGTTAAAGGGGGTGAATCAGCAGACCTTGCCACAAATACTGCTGCTGTGTATTCCGGTACTGATACTGATACTTTTAATTACCTGGCAGGTTTACCAGCAGTCCCGACAACAATCGGAGCTGGAGGCAAACCATACCGCCTCTCGCCTGCTGGCCGAGAGCCGGGCTCACCTGCAGGATGCCCTTTCCGTTCCGCTTCTGGAACTGTCAGGTGTCGCCAGATCACCGTTGCTGCAAGCCGCGATCAATGAGCCAGACCCGCAACGCAAACGAGAGCAGCTCACCCAGGCACTGTACCTGCTGGCCAAGCTGAGCCTGTCGGCAGACACCGCCGCTAATGGCGAAGAAGCCCTGAAACTGGTGCAGCAACAGGACTACGACCTGATCCTGATGGATCTGCATATGCCAGACATGGACGGGTTCGAAGCCTGTCACCAGCTTCGCAAACGCTACTCCTATCGTGACCTGCCGATCATTGCCATGACCGCCGCCGTGATGGTTGTACACTTGTACACCTTGTGAGGTTTCCCATGGACGGATCCAAATTTCCCGATAAACCGCTGATCCTGTTGGTTGATGACGAGCCCAACAATCTTCGTATTCTTTCCGATACATTACGCTTCGACTTTGAACTGGCCGTTGCCACCAGCGGTGCCCGGGCCCTTCAGTTCGTTGAGAGTGACTCGATACCGGACCTGATCCTGCTGGATGTCATGATGCCCGGCATGGACGGATATGAGGTGTGCGGGACCCTGAAAAAAAATCCGCAGTTCCGGCACATCCCGATCATCTTCGTGACGGCCGCCACCGACAGCGAGTCCGAGGAAAAGGGGTTCCGTCTCGGCGCCGTGGATTATATCCACAAGCCATTCAACCGCTCCGTGGTGATGGCCCGAATCCGCTCCCACCTGTCGGTACACGGCATGATGGACCGCCTGTCCCATACCGCCTCGAAGCTGGATGCCTCGATTGCTACTGAGGTACAGACCGGACGGGACGGCGCCGACGGGCCTATCTTCAGCCCTCAGGGCATGCTACTCGACGCGGTCTTCAGCCAGTCGATGGAGGGCATCACCGTGACCGATGCCGCCGGCATCATCAAGGCGGTCAACCCTGCCTTCACCCGCATAACCGGTTACAGGGCCGAAGAAGTCGTCAACCGAAACCAGGCCGAGCTTCGCAACACCCTGAAGCGGGCCGAGCTATCGACGGAGATCTGGAAGCGCATCCAGAAAACCGGGTATTGGCAAGGCGAGCTGATCAACCAGCGCAAGGGCGGCGAAACCTACCCCGAGCTGCGGACCATTCGAGCCGTGTCTGATAGCGAAGGCCGAATATCGCACTACGTCTCGGTGTTCAGTGATATTTCCACCAACAAGCAAAACCAGAGCACCATCGATTTCCTGACCTGGTACGATTCCCTGACCTCCCTGCCCAACCGGATGCTGTTTCTGCAACGGCTGGAAGCCACCGTACAGCTGTGCGCTGAAGGCGAAGCGGTGGCAGCCGCCATTATTGTCGATATCGACCGTTTCAAAGCCATCAATGAGTCTCTGGGCCTGGAAGCCGGGGACCAGGTATTAACGGAAGTGTCCAATCGACTGGCGAACGGCATGTCCAACAATGAAACCATCGCCCGAATCGCCGGCGACAAATTTGCCATCCTGTTGGCGCCGCGGCGCTGCGACGACCAGCTCAAGGCAAACCGCGCCCTGGCACTGTCCACCCGGATACAGGAGCAACTGTGCGAGCCGATGGTCATCGCCGATCAAATACTGAACCTGAGCGTTACCCAGGGGGTAACCCTGATTCCAGGCACCCTTCCGGAAAGCGCCAAGGATGTCCTCAGAAATGCTGAAATGGCTCACGCCAAGGCCAAGCGGGAAAAAATGGGGGATATCGTTTTTTTCAACGAGCGCATGGGCCACGAGGCCATGGAACAGTTTCGTCTCAGCCAGGCCCTGCACAACGCCATTCCTCGGCAGGAGCTGACGGTCTACCTGCAGTCCCAGCATGATATCAACGGCCAGGTCGTTGGCGCCGAAGCCCTGTTGCGCTGGCAGCACCCCGAACTTGGTATGGTCTCACCCGCCGCGTTCATCCCCCTGGCGGAATCCGAAGGCAACATCAGTGAGCTCGACCGCTGGGTTCTGGACCAGGTTTTGATGATCATCAGAAACCACCAGAAGCAGCTGGGCTCACTGCGGCTGGCCATCAACATCAGCCCCAGCCACTTTGCCCGGGATGATTTCATCAGCCACATCATCAGCAGCCTTCGCAAGCACCGCATTGGTGGCCATCATCTCACTCTGGAGCTGACCGAAAGTCTGATGATCCAGGAGCTCACAGCGGTGGTCAGCAAGCTCCATGCGCTCGCGGGGCTGGGCATTGAAGTGTCAATCGACGATTTCGGCACCGGTTATTCCAGTTTGAGTTACCTCCAGCAACTGCCCATTCAGGAACTCAAGATTGATCGCTCGTTCACCCAGACCATCAACGGCGATCGCAGTGGCCGCTCCATCGTATCCATGATTCACAACATGGCCGCCGAACTGGGCCTGAGGACAGTGGTCGAGGGTGTGGAAACCTCAACACAGTTACAGTACTTACAGCACTTCCCTAACACCGTGATCCAGGGTTACTACTTCAGCAAGCCGATACCTGCCGAGCAGTGGTTGGACGAATGCTTTACGCCCAGAAGCAACCAGGCGCCAGGGCTACAGGCCTGACGCAGGCACCAATGAGCCGGTTGCCCGGTCTCTGAAACCGCCCGACTCTTTGCATGATGTCGTCCATCCTGTCGTTAATTCGTCATACCCGCTGTACTGTACCAGTCATGGCGATACGCCAGGCTTGGCCAGAGCGCGTGCGCCAGGGCCTGATCCAGCAGTGGCTGCTGGACCGCCAGCGGTAATAGCCCGGCGCTGGTCACCTGGAACTGCTCCGGCTGTTCTCCTGGTCTCAGTGCCAGCATCTGATCCCCCTGACGATAGCCAAAGGTATTGCCGTACTGCATCAGCGCCCGGTTGGGGCTGCGGACGTTCAGGTCCTGACCCAGCATCGGATGGCTACCGCTGATGCCCATCAGTGACAACAGGGTTGGCGGCAGGTCCACCTGGCTCACCAGACGATCATCCAGCCGTGGCTGCACCCCTGGCCCGAGGATCAGTGCGGGAATTCTGAAATGCTCCACCGGGACCGCCGATGCCCCATAGACCCGTGAGTCGTGGTCCGCGACCACCAGGAACAGGGTGTTTTGCCAATAGGAAGACGCTTTTGCCTTGGCAAAAAACTGGCCCAGCGCCCAATCGGCGTAACGGATAGCATTTTCTACGCACGCCGGTTCACCAACGGGCTGGATCCGCCCCTCGGGGTATTCCCAGGGGCTGTGGTTGCTGACCGAGAAGGCGACGGTGAGGGTCGGGCTGGTATCCTGGCTGAGCAGGCGATGGAGTTCGTTGAACATGTCTTCATCGCTCGCGCCCCAGGAACCCACGAAGGCCGGATCCGTGAAATCCGGCAAGTCGTGAACCTCATCGAAGCCATTGCCCAGGAAGAATCCTTTCATGTTGTCGAAGTGCGATTCCCCTCCATAGACAAAGCGGCTGTGATACCCCTGGCTGCCCAGGTAGGAGGCCAGGGTGAAGAAGCCATGCTGCGCCCGCGGCAGTTTCAGCACCGCCCGCGCCGGCGTTGGGAAGAAACCGGTGGTCAGCGCTTCCAGGCCCCGGATCGAGCGGGTGCCGGTGGCATACGCCTGGGAAAACAGCCAGCCCTGGGTAGCCAGCTTGTCGAGTTCCGGTGTGAGGCCTTCGCCAGCCAGCGCTCCCACATACTGGGCACCGAGGGACTCTTCGACAATGATCACCAGGTTAAGGGGGCGGTCCGGATGGAAGGCTGCCTGCTGGAAGTGGTAACTGGGCTGACCGGGATCGGCCGAGGACGCCGACACGCCAGCCGCGTTGCGAACCAGGCTGATCACCTCCTGATCGGGCATGTCACCGTATTGCTCGGAGGCATTACTCTCGTGCTTGAGCTGGTAGGCCGCGTAGGCCGTGCTATAGAACGAATTCAGCGCCAGTGAGTTGACCAGGTTATCGTCGCTGAAGGCAACCAGTGCCGGATTGATTGGCCGGTGGTCCAGGGTGCCCCTGGCGGCAAGGAAACACAGCAGGAGCGCTGCGACACTATAGACCGGGCGTTTCCACCACCGCAGCGGCTTGTCCGGTTGCGTTGGCAGCAGACGTTTTACTCCCCATACCGCGACCAGCAATACCCCCAGAACCGAAGACACGGCAAGCTTATAGCCCTCAAACAGCATGGCACTGACTTCTTTCGGGTTGACCAGGTACTCGAAAAACAGGCGGTGGGGACGGGCGTCGTATTCCGCGATGAACTGCGGGGTTGCCAGCTCCATAAACAGCAGCAGTACCCACCAGAACCGGTACCACCAGGCGGTCAAGTTCGCACAGAGTGGCCGGTGGCCCAGCCAGGGTGCCAACAAGAGCGGGATTGCGGAAATCATTGCGATGATACTGAGGTCGATGCGTAACCCACCCAGCATGACCTGGAGGAATGAGCTGGAATCGCCAATCCGGTCGAATTGCCAGACAGCCAACCCAAGCCGCCAGGCCGTTAACGTCACCAACGCGATGACAATGAAGCGAAAGGAATGTTTCAACATAGAAAGAGAGCTGCTGGATGGGTAATGGGGTGCTGGATGCTCAGCGGATACTACGTCCATGTAACCATGTAATCTATATTAATCACAATATGAAATATGTAAAAAGTTGTGTGAGCGACCTATGTGGCTGCTACCGACACAAAAAAGCCAACCTTGACGGCGCCGCTCAGGGCGTGATCAAGGTTGGCTGGATGATGAGATGGGGTGTTTCACCTGATGCGGCCGGGGGCGGCCAGAAGGCTTATTCCACGGTTACGCTTTTCGCCAGGTTGCGCGGCTGGTCGACGTCGGTGCCCTTGAGCACGGCGACGTGGTAGGACAGCAACTGCAATGGCAGGGTGTAAACAATCGGCGCAGTAATCGCGTGGACGGCCGGAATCTGCAATACATGGATACCGGGCTGCTCCTGCAGCTCGGCGTCGCCGTCGGCGAACACGAACAGCTCGCCACCACGGGCCCGCACTTCTTCCAGGTTGGACTTCAGTTTTTCCAGCAGCTCGTTATTGGGCGCGACGGTGACCACCGGCATTTCGCTGTCCACCAGCGCCAGCGGGCCATGCTTGAGCTCACCGGCCGGGTAGGCTTCGGCGTGGATGTAGGAGATTTCCTTGAGCTTCAGCGCCCCTTCCATCGCCACCGGGTACATCGCGCCACGACCGAGGAACAGGCTGTGGTTCTTGTCCATGAACGCCTTGCTCAACTCGGCGATCTTGCCATCGAGGGCCAGCGCATCGTCGATCTGACCCGGCAACTGGCGTAGGGCGGCGACGATGTCGGCTTCGCGTGCTTCACTCAGGCCATTGTGACGGGCCAGGGCCAGGGTAAAGATCAGCAGGGACACCAGCTGGGTGGTGAAGGCCTTGGTGGAGGCCACCCCGATCTCGGGGCCGGCGTGGGTCATGATCACCAGGTCGGATTCGCGCACCAGCGAACTGCCGGGCACGTTACAGATCGCCAGGGCGGCACGGAAGCCGGCCTGCTTGGCCTGGCGCAGGGCCGCCAGGGTATCGGCAGTCTCACCAGACTGGGAAATACACAGGAACAGGGTGTCTGGCTGGATCACGTGTTTGCGGTAACGGTACTCGGAGGCCACTTCCACCGAACAGGCGATGCCGGCCAGCTCTTCGATCCAGTAGCGTGCCACCATGCCGGCGTGGTAACTGGTACCGCAGGCAATGATCTGGACGTGGCGGACATTGGCCAGCAGATCGGCGGCGCCGGTACCCAGTGCCTGTTCCAGCACCCGGCTATCGGTGACCCGGCCTTCCATGGTGGCCTTGATGACTTTTGGTTGCTCGTAGATTTCCTTGAGCATGTAGTGGCGGAATTCGCCCTTGTCGGCCGAATCCATACCGTGTTCGAAACGGGTAACCCCCCGTTCGACCGGCGCCCCGGAGCGATCCCAGATCGACACGCCGTCGCGGCGGATATCCGCCAGGTCGCCTTCCTCGAGGAACATGAACCGGTCCGTCACCGGCAGCAGTGCGAGCTGGTCCGATGCAATGAAGTGTTCACCGATGCCAACACCGATCACCAGCGGGCTGCCTTCCCTGCACACCACCAGATGGTCGGGCTCATCCGCGTGCAGCACCGCCAGGGCATAGGCACCACGGAGCTGGGCAATGGCGGCACGCACCGCCTGCAGGACATTACCGGCAACCCGGTACTCTTTCTCGATCAGGTGGGCAACGACTTCGGTGTCGGTCTGGGAGGTGAACTCGTAGCCTTCGGCGATCAGGGCCTGGCGCAGCTCCTGATAGTTCTCGATGATGCCATTGTGGACGATGGCCAGACGGTCACCGGACATGTGCGGATGGGCATTGAGCTGTGAAGGCTCGCCGTGGGTCGCCCAGCGGGTGTGGGCGATACCCAGCGGTCCCTTGCAGGGGTTCTGCTCGACGTAATCGGCCAGTGCCGAGACCTTGCCCACCTCGCGGGCCCGGTTGATCTCGCCATTACTCTGGCGCACCGCCATGCCCGCGGAGTCATACCCCCGGTATTCGAGCCGTCGCAGGCCCTCCAGCAGAATGCCGTGAACGTCCCTTTCCGATACCGCGCCTACAATGCCACACATGGGGTGTTACCTGCCTTTCAATAAACCAGTCTTGATGGATACGATGCTATCACGCTTTCTTTTCGGGCCGCTGCCAGTTCTGGACATTACGCTGACGACCACGGGCAACCGCGAGTTCCCCGGCCTCAATCGGCCTGGTGATGGTAGACCCCGCCCCGATGGTGGCGTTGCTGTCCACTGTAACAGGTGCCACCAGTGAGGTGTTGGACCCTACAAAAACTTCATCACCAATGACCGTCTGGTGCTTGTTGACGCCATCGTAGTTACAGGTGATGGTGCCGGCGCCAACATTGACGTGACGCCCCAGGGTGGCGTCGCCGACATAACTCAGATGGTTGATCTTGCTGCCTTCACCAACCACTGCCTTTTTCGTCTCAACAAAGTTGCCGATTTTGGTGTCAGCGGCCAGACGGGTGCCGGGACGCAGGCGGGCAAAAGGCCCGATCTTGGCGTTGTTACCGACTTCGGCTCCGTCGATCAGTGAATGGGCCTCAATCACCGCGCCGTCACCAATCACGGTATTCCGGATCACACAGCCGGGACCGATACTGACGTTGTTGCCAAGGGTGACGTCCCCTTCAAACACCACATTCACGTCGATCAGAATGTCATTGCCGATCTGCAGGTTGCCGCGCACATCCACCCGCGCCGGATCCGCCAGGGTAGCGCCCTCGGTCATCAGTCGGTCGGCCTGACGGCGCTGGTACCAACGCTCAAGTTCCGCCAGTTGCAGTCGATTATTGACGCCCTGTACCTCAAACTCGTTGTCCGGCTGGGCCACGTTGACGGCAACGCCGTTGGTCACCGCCATGGCAATAATGTCGGTCAGGTAATATTCGCCCTGGGCATTGTTATTGGACAGCTTGGGCAACCAGTCCTTCAACAGCCGCGCGGGCACGGCCAGGATGCCGGTATTGACCTCGGTGATACGATGCTGGTGCTCGCTGGCGTCTTTCTGCTCGACAATCGCCAGTACCTTGTCGCCCTGATCACGGATGATCCGGCCGTAACCGTGGGGATCTTCCAGGGTCACGGTTAACAATGCCAGTGAACGCTCACCGACCTGTCCAATCAAACGCTCCAGGGTTTTCGCACTGGTCAGTGGCACATCCCCATACAGCACCAGGACATTGGCATCATCCGGCACATTCGGCAGGGCCTGAGCCACCGCGTGCCCTGTACCCAGCTGTTCTTCCTGCAACGCCCACTGGATATCGTCGGCCGGCGTGATCGCGCGGACCTGATCGGCGCCATGGCCAATCACCCCGTGGATTCCGGCGGCGCCAAGCGTACGGGCGGTATCGGCGACATGATGCAGCATCGGCTTACCGGCCACACAGTGCAGCACCTTGGGTAACGAGGATTTCATACGCGAGCCCTGACCAGCGGCCAGGATGATGACGTGGAGCGGTGTCATGGCGGAAGGGATCTCCTGTTGTGGCGCCTCGGCGCACGGCTGGATAGCGTTGCAGAATCCGTTTGTAGAAATAAAAAAGCCGCAGCCCTGGGGGCAGTGCCGTCGGAGACGACACCCGCCCGTTCAGGATGCGGCTTTGGCGATCAGCAATTCCCGACCGTAAGCGTTTACTTCATCTTACGGCGCAGCTGCTGAATGGTCCGAAGCTGAGCAACAGCCTCGGCCAGTTCTGCAGCGGCACGGGAATATTCGAATTCACCGGTCTTGCTGGCAATTGCCTTCTCGGCTTCGCGCTGGGCTTCAACAGCTGCAGCTTCGTCCACATCCTTTGCACGAACTGCAGTATCAGCCAACAGCGTGACGAGGTTCGGCTGAACCTCGAGGTAGCCGCCAGAGACATAAAGAATCTCTTCCTCACCGCCTTGCTTGATCACCCGGACAGGGCCCGGTTTCAGCGCGGTCAGCAGAGGGGTGTGACCCGGGGCAATACCCAGGTCACCCTCTGAACCGGCGGCGATCAGCATTTCAATCAGTCCGGAAAAGATCTTCTCTTCGGCACTTACCACGTCACAATGCACGGTTATACCCATGTCAGTTGCCTCTTTGGTCGATCCGGAAACAATGGCTTAGTGGAATTAACCCTTGGCCTTCATTTCCTTCGCTTTCTCGACCGCTTCCTCCATGGAGCCTACCATGTAGAACGCCTGTTCAGGCATATCATCGTAGTCGCCGTTGAGGATGCCCTTGAAGCTGCTGATGGTTTCCTTCAGCGACACGTACTTACCGGGAGAACCGGTGAATACTTCCGCTACGTGGAACGGCTGGGACAGGAAACGCTCGATCTTACGGGCACGGGCTACGGTCAGCTTGTCTTCTTCTGACAGTTCGTCCATACCGAGGATCGCGATGATGTCCTTCAGTTCCTTGTAACGCTGCAGGTTGGTCTGCACGCCACGGGCAACTTCATAGTGCTCCTGACCGATGATCAGCGGATCCAGCTGACGAGAGGTGGAATCCAGCGGATCGATCGCCGGGTAAATACCCTTGGAAGCGATATCACGGCTCAGTACCACGGTCGCATCAAGGTGCGAGAAGGTGGTGGCCGGAGACGGGTCAGTCAAGTCATCCGCCGGTACGTAGACCGCCTGGATGGACGTGATGGAGCCGTTCTTGGTGGAGGTAATACGCTCCTGCAGCTCACCCATTTCCTGGGCCAGAGTCGGCTGGTAACCTACCGCGGAAGGCATACGGCCCAGCAGTGCAGATACCTCGGTACCGGCCAGGGTGTAACGGTAGATGTTGTCAACGAACAACAGTACGTCACGACCTTCGTCACGGAACTTCTCAGCCATGGTGAGACCGGTCAGGGCCACACGCAGACGGTTTCCTGGGGGCTCGTTCATCTGGCCGTAAACCATGGCAACCTTATCGAGAACGTTGGACTCCTTCATTTCGTAATAGAAGTCGTTACCTTCCCGGGTCCGCTCACCAACACCTGCGAATACGGAGAGACCGGAGTGCTCTTTCGCGATGTTGTTGATCAGTTCCATCATGTTTACGGTTTTACCTACACCGGCACCACCGAACAGGCCAACCTTACCACCCTTGGCGAACGGGCAGATCAGGTCGATAACCTTGATGCCGGTTTCCAGCAGGTCGGCAGAGGCAGACTGATCTGCATAGCCAGGTGCTTTACGGTGAATCGCCCAACGCTCTTCTTCACCGATGTCGCCGGCTTCGTCGATAGGACGACCCAGAACGTCCATGATACGGCCCAGAGTCTGGGTGCCGACCGGGACGGAAATCGGTGCGTTGGTGTTGGTTGCGGTCAGGCCACGCTTGAGGCCTTCGGTGCTGCCCATGGCGATGGTACGAACAATTCCGTCACCCAGCTGCTGCTGGACTTCCAGAGTTGTATCGCCACCTTCAAGCAGCAGTGCGTCATACACTTTGGGTACGGAGTCACGTGGGAATTCCACGTCGATAACCGCGCCAATGATCTGAACGATTTGTCCGCTACTCATGCTCGGTTCCTCGTTATCTTAAGTAGTCAATAAAACCAGTTGGACTGTGGGCGGGATCAGACCGAAGCCGCGCCGCTCACAATCTCCGATATCTCTTGGGTAATAGCTGCCTGACGCGCCTTGTTATAAGCCAACTGCAGCTCGTCGATGATGCCACCGGCGTTATCAGTTGCGCTCTTCATGGCGATCATTCGGGCGGCCTGTTCACATGCCAGATTTTCTACCACACCCTGGTATACCTGGGATTCAATGTAACGTGGCAGAAGACCTTCGAGGATCTGCCTGGCATCGGGCTCGTAGAGATAATCCCACTGGCTCTTGATCTCTTCTTCGTCCTTTTCACCTTCCGGCAGGGGCAGAAGCTGCTCTACCTTCGGGCTCTGGGTCATGGTGTTCACGAACTCGTTGTGTACGACGTACAAACGGTCGATCTTGCCTTCGTTATAGGCATCCAGCATGACCTTGACGTTGCCGATGAGTTGGTCAGAACTCGGGCTGTCACCCAGATGGGTCAGCGCCGCAACGACGTTTCCGCCGTAGTTCTGGAAAAAGGAGCTGCCTTTCTGGCCAATCGCGCACAGATCAGCGTCCACACCTTTCTCTTTCCACGCTCTCATTTCACGGACAAGCGCTTTAAACAGGTTGACGTTCAGACCACCGCAAAGGCCCCGGTCCGTCGATACCACGATATAGCCCACGCGCTTGACCTCGCGCTCGACCATAAACGGGTGACGATACTGAGCATTTGCCTTCGCAATGTGTCCGATAACCTGAAGCATCTTCTGCGCATACGGGCGAGTCGCCTGCATACGATCCTGAGCCTTACGCATTTTGCTCGCCGCCACCATTTCCATGGCGCTGGTGATCTTCTGCGTGCTCTTGATGCTGGAAATCTGGTTACGTATTTCTTTTCCGACGGCCATAACTCACTGCCTTCTCAAGTTAGACACTCGCTGACACAAAGCCGGCCTGCGATGACTCGCAGGCCGAAGCCTGTTACCAGCTCTGAGTGGTCTTGAATGTCTCAAGTGCAGCTTTCAGGCCGGCAGCGATGTCATCGTTGAAATCGCCTTTCTCGTTGATCTTGGCCAGAAGCTCGGATTGCTCCGCGCGCATCCAGTCCAGAAGCTGTGCTTCGAAAGACACAACCTTCTCTACGTCAACGTCGTCCAGGAAGCCTTCGTTGGCTGCGAACAGAACAGTACCCATTTCAGCCACGGACTGCGGGCTGTACTGGTTCTGCTTCATGAGTTCGGTAACACGCTGACCGTGCTCGAGCTGCTTACGTGTCGCTTCGTCGAGATCGGAAGCGAACTGTGCGAAGGCAGCCAGTTCACGGTACTGGGCCAGAGCCAGACGGATGTTACCGCCGAGCTTCTTCATGATCTTGGTCTGGGCCGCACCACCAACACGGGATACCGAGATACCGGCGTTCATAGCCGGACGGATACCAGAGTTGAACAGGTTGGTTTCCAGGAAGATCTGACCGTCGGTAATGGAGATCACGTTGGTCGGTACGAACGCAGATACGTCACCGGCCTGGGTCTCGATGATCGGCAGAGCGGTCAGGGAACCGGTCTTGCCTTTCACTTCACCGTTGGTGAACTTTTCTACGTAGTCAGCGTTTACGCGGGATGCGCGCTCAAGCAGACGGGAGTGCAGGTAGAAAACGTCACCCGGGTAAGCTTCACGGCCCGGCGGACGACGCAGCAGCAGGGAGATCTGACGGTAGGCAACGGCCTGCTTGGACAGGTCATCGTATACAATCAGGGCATCCTCACCGCGGTCGCGGAAGTATTCGCCCATGGCAGTACCCGCGTACGGAGCCAGGAACTGCATCGCTGCAGGATCAGCCGCACCGGCAGCAACCACGATGGTGTGGTCCATGGCGCCGTGCTCTTCCAGCTTGCGCACAACAGCGGCAATGGAAGACTGCTTCTGACCAACGGCAACGTAGATACACTTGATGCCGGTGTTCTTCTGGTTGATGATCGCGTCGATGGCGACAGCGGTCTTACCGATCTGACGGTCACCGATGATCAGCTCACGCTGGCCGCGACCGATGGGAACCATGGTATCGATGGCTTTCAGACCAGTCTGAACCGGCTCGTCAACGGACTGACGAGCGATTACGCCCGGAGCAACCTTCTCGACCGGAGAAGTCAGGTCGGTACCCAGCTCGCCCTTGCCGTCGATCGCGTTACCCAGACCGTCTACAACACGGCCCAGCAGTTCCGGACCAACCGGTACTTCCAGGATACGACCGGTGCAACGAACTTTCTGGCCTTCGGCCAGGTCGTCGTAGTCACCCAGCACAACCGCACCTACGGAATCACGCTCCAGGTTCAGAGCCATGCCGAAAGTGCCGTTGGCAAATTCAATCATCTCACCGTACATAACGTCGGCGAGACCGTGGATCAGCACGATACCGTCAGAAACAGACAGGATCGTACCTTCGTTCTTTGCTTCGGAAGAGATGTCGAGCTTCTCGATTCTCTTCTTGATGATGTCACTGATCTCGGATGGATTCAGTTGCTGCATGCCTTTATCCTCAAACCTTGTGCTGAAGTCAGGAGCCCAGAGTCTCGGCCAGCTTTTTCAGCTTTCCGCGGACAGATGCATCAATAACCAGATCGCCGGTGCGTACAATCACACCACCGATCAGAGACTTGTCCATTGATGCTGCGAGTGACACTTGACGCTCAAGCTTGGTCGACAGTGCCTGGGCGAGCTTCTGCTGCTGTTCGTCCGACAGCTCAAATGCTGTGGTAACGTCGATATCAACAGTGCGCTCCAGATCAGCGCGGTACGTGTTGAAGAGCGCTGCAATCTCGGGAAGCAGAGCAAGACGACGATTCTCAGCAAGAATCGTGAAGAAGTTGCGCACCCCGTCGGAAACCTTCACTTCGGCGGTTTCCAGAATCAGGTCTGCCTTCTTCTGCTCGTCCATTCCCGGATTAGCGAGAAGCTGTCGAATTACTTCGTTCGCTGTGATTTGCCCTGCTACCGTCAGCGCTTCAGACCATTCAGCCAGCTGCTGCTGGTCCTGAGCGGCCTGAAAAGCCGCTTTGGCGTACGGGCGAGCCAGCGTTCTCAGTTCTGCCATGATGAACCTCGTCGTTTACAGTTCTGCTGCCAGCTTATCCAGCATCTCGCTGTGTTTGGAGGCATCGACAGAGGTTTCCAGGATCTTCTCAGCACCGGCAATCGCGATAGCGGCAATTTCTGCACGCAGCGCGTCACGAGCCTGATTGCGCTCCTGTTCAATTTCGGCCTTGGCTTGCTCAATCAGCTTCTCGCCTTCCTTGCGGGCGTCATCTTTCGATGCTTCCACAATCTGGGCGGCACGCTTGTTGGCCTGTTCGATCAGGGTAGCAGCCTGCTGCTTCGCTTCACGCAGTTCCTGGGCAGACTTCTCTTGAGCCAGTTCCAGGTCACGCGCGGCACGATCAGAGGCAGCCAGTCCGTCCGCGATCTTCTTTTGACGCTCCTGCAGGGCAGCCATGATCGGCGGCCAAACGTACTTCATGCAGAAGACAACAAAGATAAAGAACGCGATGGCTTGACCGATAATCGTCAAATTAATGTTCACGTCTTCACCTCTCGCCTGTTGTTTAGTGAATCAACAAACCGGGGCTCGCCCCGGAATGGCGACTCGATTAGCCAGCTACCTGGGCAACAAACGGGTTGGCGAAGGTGAAGAACAGGGCGATACCAACACCGATCATGGTTACGGCGTCAAGCAGACCAGCAACGATGAACATTTTAACCTGCAGCATCGGGGTCATTTCCGGCTGACGGGCAGCGCCTTCCAGGAACTTACCACCGAGGATACCAAAGCCGATAGCAGTACCCAGGGCACCCAGGCCGATCAGCAGTGCAACGGCAATCGCGGTCATTCCAACTACAGTTTCCATGTTAACTCCTAGTTTTCAGTTAAGTTTTCAGTTAATGGTTAAGGTTTTCTTCAATTCAAAACGGTTATTGCGACAACTCTGTTTCTACGGCCAGTACTCAGTGACTGTCTTCGTGCGCCATGCTCAGGTACACGATGGTCAGCATCATGAAGATGAAGGCCTGCAGGGTGATAACCAGAATGTGGAAGATCGCCCAGGGTACGGACAGGGTCCACTGGGCCCACAGCGGCAGCAGGGCAATCAGGATAAAGATCAGCTCACCGGCGTAAAGGTTACCGAACAGACGCAGCGCGAGAGAGATCGGCTTGGCGATCAGGCTCACACCTTCCAGCAGGAAGTTCACCGGAATCAGCAGGATCTTCAGGAACAGGTTGTCAGAAGAGAACGGATGCAGGGTCAGTTCACCCATGAAGCCGCCCACGCCTTTGACTTTCAGGCTGTAGTAGATAATCAGTGCGAAGACCGACAGGGACATGCCCAGCGTGACGTTAACGTCGGTGGTCGGAACCACTTTCATGTAATCCAGACCAGCCATGTGGAACAGCTGCGGCAGGAAGTCGACCGGCACCAGGTCCATCAGGTTCATCAGGAAGACCCAGCAGAAGATGGTCAGGGCCAGCGGGGCAATGACCTTGTTCTTGCCGTGGAAGGTTTCCTTGACGCTGGTGTCGACGAACTCGATCATCACTTCGACGAAGTTCTGCAGTCCACCGGGGATGCCGCTGGTGGCACGCTTGGCGGCCATGCGGAACAGGAACAGGAACAGGATACCCAGGCCAATGGCCCAGCCCATGGAATCGACGTGGATAGCCCAGAACCCCATGTCGCCAGCTTCGGCGCCGGTCTGGGCTAAAGTCCAGGTAGCGTCCTGCAGCACGGTACCGTCGGCGCGCTCATAGCCCGCCGGCAGTTGTCCATACGTCAGGTTCTGGAGGTGATGCTGGATATATTCAGATGCACTGCCTGCCATAACGTTCTCTCAGGTCCAGTTAATTTCGCTGCGCTCTGCCGTTCGCCAGGAACGGGGTCACCAGATTGGTGACCAGCATGATCGCAAAGGTTAGAAAAAGTGCCGCTACATCGAGCGGCTGAATCCATTTGAACACCATCGTAAAAAGGATGGCGCAGAGGATGAGCTTGCCGGCCTCACCCTGATAAAAAGAACTCATGATCTGCTTGGCCGCCCGCGCGCCGGAGTAGCGGAAGGCCTTGAACGCGAAATAACCGTGGGGAAGCAGAAAAACCAGGCCTCCCAGAAAGGCGGAATAACAGGCAACAGCGCTCTTCAGCCAAAACGCCAGACCAACGAGAACCAGCACCACGCCCTGGATCAGAAACCATTGTCCAATGGGCGGACGGCGTATGCCGTTCGTATGTGCCATCGTTATCTATGCCCCAAAATTGTCCGCCTCGCGGTGGTGGCGAAAAAGTGCGCACAATCACACCGCAATTAAGCGCGGCAGATTATATGTGTTCGATCTGCACGAATCAACATAACCGGCAGGGCCCAGCGACCCCGTAACTGCGCGAAAAAGCTAGGCTAGCGAAGGATTGGACACAAATGGGCATCTGTTTCTTTTTTAACCACTACATGTAGTGGTTGTGGTTCCTGATGGCTATTTTGTCGTCCTACTGAAGTCCCAGTCATACAGCACTAAAATGGCACAAATATGAAACAGACCCCTGTTCGCTATTTGATATGGCCCAGAATGCCATCCAGTTCGTCGAGGGAACTGTATTCGATCACCAGCTTGCCCTTGCCGCGCTGACCATGGGCAATCGACACCCGGGCACCCAGACGTTCGGAGAGATCGTCCTGCAACGCGCGAATGTTGGGATCAATGGCGCCCGGTTCCGTGGTCGTGGCGTTCTCGTTCTGCTGCTGGATACGCCGCACCAGGGCTTCGGTCTGACGGACCGAGAGCGACTTGGAAACGACGGTCCGCGCCACCTGAAGCTGCTGCTCCGGAGGCAGGGTCAGCATGGCACGGCCGTGGCCCATCTCGAGATCACCGTGCTCCAGCATCAGGCGGACGTCTTCGGTCAGGCCGATCAGTCGCAACAGGTTGGTGATGGTGGTTCGTGACTTTCCGACCGCTTCGGCAACCTGGGCCTGGGTCAGCCCGAATTCTTCCTGCAGCCGCTGCAGAGCAAAGGCTTCTTCGATGGGGTTGAGATTTTCACGCTGAATGTTTTCGATCAGCGCCATGGCGATGGCGGCTTCGTCAGGGACCTCGCGGATGATGGCCGGAATGCGGTCCAGCTCGGCCATCTGGGTAGCCCGCCAGCGGCGCTCGCCGGCAATCAGTTCATAGCGGCCTTCGCCGATGGAACGGACCACCACCGGTTGCATCACTCCCTGCTGACGAATGGAATCAGCCAGCTCCTGCAGTGCCGCCGGATCCATATCGCGGCGAGGCTGATAGCGGCCACGCTGGATCAGATCAACCGGCAATTCCCGCAGTTCACCATCCCGGTCCCGGCTGTCCTGTTCCAGGTTCACCTTGGAACCTGCCAGCAATGCCCCGAGCCCGCGCTCTCCCAATCCTCGTTTTTTCGCCGCCATGGTCTTTGTCATTCTTCCGAATAATAATCAGTCAGTGATACGGATCGCCAGGTTACACAGCCGCCGCGGCCGCTTTCCTGGTCGCGCCATGCCGACGCACCATCTCCCCGGCCAGGGCAAGGTAGGCAATGGCCCCCTTGGAGGCACGGTCATATTTCAGCGCCGGCAGGCCATAGGAAGGCGCTTCCGCCAGCCGTACATTGCGCGGGATCACCGCGCGGTAGACTTTGTCGCCGAAGTACTCGTTGAGCTGGCCGGAGACATCCAGAGTCAGGCTATTGCGAGGGTCGTACATGGTCCGCAGAATGCCTTCCACCTGGAGGTTCGGATTGACCGTCTCCTTGATTTGCTCGACGGTATTCATCAGCGCCGCCAGCCCTTCCAGCGCATAGTATTCGCACTGCATCGGAATCAGTACCGAATCCGATGCTGACAACGCATTGACGGTCAGCAGGTTAAGGGACGGCGGGCAGTCGATGAGGATGTAATCATAGTTGTCGCGCACGGTATTCAATGCGAGTCGCAGACGGTGTTCGCGGCCGATCTCGTTCATCAGTTCGACTTCCGCGGCGGTCAGGTCGCCATTGGTGCCCAGCAGGTCAAAACCGGCGGACTCGACATGGACAATGACTTCCGCTGCCGTGGCCCGCTTGGTCAGCAGGTCATAGCCGGACAATTGCAGGCTATTCTTGTCGACACCGCTGCCCATGGTCGCGTTACCCTGGGGGTCCATATCCACCAACAGTACCCTGCGCTTGGTGGCCGCAAGAGAGGCAGCAAGGTTGACGCAGGTTGTGGTTTTACCCACCCCACCTTTCTGGTTGGTGACCGCAATCACACGCGCCATGGTTTGCCTCCTGTGCAGGGATCGTGTTTGAACGTCTTTGAAATCGGATAAAAACCGGGGTCAGTCTGTGCTGGACCGTACCCGCGTCAGAATCAGCATGTGGCGCTCGCCGCTGCAGCCGGGCACCACCAGCGGCTGGTGCGAACCCAGCTGCCAGCCTGATGGTAATGCCGCCACCTCATCATCCGGAAACTGACCTTTCATGGCAAGGAACTCGCCGTCTTCCTGCAGCAGTGAACCACACCAGTCCACCAGGTTGGCCAGTGCTGTAAAGGCGCGGCTGGTAATCTGACTGAAGGGCTGGTCCGGCTGGCAGTCTTCGGCACGGCCGTGGATCACCTCGACGTTGGTCAGGCCCAGTTCCAGCACACACTGGTTGAGAAAACGGGTCTTCTTGCCATTACTATCCAACAGGGTAAAGCGACGCTGTGGAAAAACAATGGCCAGCGGTATCCCCGGCAGGCCGCCGCCAGAGCCAACATCCAGAATCCGTTCGGCGCGGATGAAGGGCAGGATGCTGAGACTGTCCAGCAACTGGCGCGACACCATGTCCCGCGGATCCCGCACAGCGGTGAGATTATAGGCGCGATTCCATTTGTTCAGCAGGCCGAGAAACGCCAGCAGCTGCTCCTGCACCTGCGGTGACAGCTCCACATCCATGGCGGCAAGGCCATCCTGGAGCTGACGGGCCCAGAGTGGGTGATTGACGTCCGGCATCAGGCAGATTGCTTCCTCAACAGGTCACGCTTCTTCAGGTGAACCAGTAACTGGGACACCGCAGCCGGGGTAACGCCCTGAATCCGGGAAGCCTGGGCGATGGTTTCCGGCCGTACGGTCTTGAGCTTCTGCTTGATCTCGTTGGACAGGCCGCCGACCACATCGTAGTCGAGGTCATCCGGCAGACGGGTGTTCTCGTTACGGCGCAGGCGCTCGATCTCGTCCGCCTGACGGGAAATATAGCCTTCGTACTTGATCTCGATCTCGACCTGCTCCGCCACTTGCGCATCTTCGGCCTGAACCTCGCCGATGTCGGCAATGTGCTGATAGCCCATTTCCGGCCGCCGCAACAGCTCCGCCAGTGACTGGTCACGGGTCATCGGCTGGTTGAGATGGCCGTCAGCGACCTCGCCCTGGGCCGTGCCCGGGTGGATGCGGGTGGTTTCCAGACGATGGCGTTCAGCGGCAATCGCGTCACGCTTGCGGTTGAACAGGTCCCAGCGGTGATCGTCCACCAGACCCAGCTTGCGACCGGTTTCGGTCAGCCGCAGGTCGGCGTTGTCTTCCCGCAGGATCAGCCGGTATTCGGCACGGCTGGTGAACATACGGTAAGGCTCGGAGGTACCCATGGTGATCAGGTCGTCCACCAACACCCCCAGATAGGCCTCATCCCGGCGCGGATACCACGGTTCCTTGTCCTGGGCCCGCAGCGCGGCATTGATGCCCGCCAGCATACCCTGGGCACCAGCCTCTTCGTAACCGGTGGTGCCGTTGATCTGACCGGCAAAGAACAGTCCGGCCATGTACTTGGTCTCCAGGGTATGGCGCAGATCCTGGGGATTGAGGTAGTCGTACTCGATGGCGTAGCCGGGCCGGGTGATGTGGGCATTCTCAAACCCGGGGATCGAGCGCACGGCCGCCAGCTGGATATCAAACGGCAAGCTGGTGGAGATGCCATTCGGATAAAGCTCGTTGGTGGTCAGGCCTTCCGGCTCGACAAAGATCTGGTGGGAATCCTTGTCGGCAAAGCGGTTGACCTTGTCCTCAATGGACGGGCAGTAGCGCGGCCCAACCCCTTCGATGACACCGGCAAACATCGGCGAGCGGTCAAAGCCGCTGCGGATGATGTCGTGGGTCTGCTCGGTGGTGCGGGTGACGTAGCAGCACACCTGTTGCGGGTGCTCGTCACGGGAACCGATGAAGGACATCACCGGAGTGGGGTCATCGCCCCACTGCTGCTGCATCACCGAGAAATCGACGCTGCGGGCATCGATGCGCGGCGGCGTCCCGGTTTTGAGGCGGCCGATGTTGAACGGCAGTTCCCGCAAGCGTCGGGCCAGGGCAATCGACGGGGGATCACCCGCGCGACCGCCAGCATGGTTCTGCATACCAATGTGGATAACGCCACCGAGGAAAGTGCCGGTGGTCAGCACCACTGACTGCGCCGAAAACCGGATACCGGTCTGGGTAACCACTCCGGTGACCCGCTCGCCTTCAACGATGAGATCGTCAGCCGCCTGCTGGAACAGGGTCAGGTTGGGCTGGTTTTCCAGCATTTCACGGATCGCGGCCTTGTACAGCACCCGATCAGCCTGGGCACGGGTGGCCCGCACTGCCGGCCCCTTGCGGGAGTTCAGTACACGGAACTGGATGCCACCGCGATCGGTGGCCCGGGCCATGGCGCCGCCCATGGCGTCGATTTCCTTGACCAGATGGCTCTTCCCGATACCACCGATCGCCGGGTTGCAGGACATCTGGCCCAGGGTTTCAATGTTGTGGGTCAGCAGCAGGGTCGCACAGCCCATGCGGGCCGCGGCCAGAGCGGCTTCTGTACCGGCATGGCCACCACCAATGACAATGACATCGAAACGGGTCGGAAAGTCCACACGTCACCTCGGAACTCAGGAGAAAAAATTGGCCGGGGAGTATAACGCCTCGGCCATGAAAATGCAGGCTTAATGTGCAAATTTTAACCAGATCGGGTCGACACTGGAAATTTGTCGGATCGGGTCACGGCTTCCAGCGGAGAACCGGCGACCGTTTGATCAAAAATCACTCACCAATTCAGTAGCTTGGAATCATGACTTGAGAAAAGTTTTCAAAATACTTATCCACAAGACAGGGACTCTCAAAAGCCCCCAAAAAACAATTCAAGTTATTGATAAATAATATATCTATTGGAATAACCCACGGTTTATCCGGCGTTTATCCCTAAAGTTATCCACACCAGAGCCGGGTTATCCTCAGGCCCGATCCCCCCGCAATTCCGAGACCTGCTGGTACAGCGCGTCGGCACTGGCCTGTTGCGGTGCCACCGGTGCCGACGCCCGCAATTCGATCCGCGACCAGAACCGTCGCGGCCAGTGGGAGAAGGCCGGGCCACCACAGTGGCTGAAGAAACTCCCCCACAAGCCCCGTAGCGCCATCGGGACCACCGGTACCGGGCGCCGTTGCAGGATAACCTCGACGCCGCTGCGGAAGGTGTCGATATCACCATCCTGGGTCAGCTTGCCTTCGGGGAAGATGCACACAACATGGCCGGCATCGAGTTCCTCGTCGATCCGCTCAAAGGCCTGATTGTAGATATCCGGTACCCGGTTACGGGAACCAATGGGAATGGTCTTGGCCAGGCGGAAAAAAGCGCCCAGCACCGGCGTTTTGAAGATCCGGTAGTCCATCACAAACCGCACCGGCCGCCGTACCGCCCCGGCGATGACCAGGGCGTCCATGTAGGAGACGTGATTACATACCAGCAACACCGGGCCTTCCTCCGGGATATTATGCAGGCCCTGATGACGGACCCGATAGACGGTGTGAGACAGCAGCCAGATCACGAAACGCAGGGCAAACTCCGGTACCTGCTGATAGACAAAACCAGCGACGATCAGATTCATGATCGACAGGACCAGGAAGAATTCCGGGATCGACAGACCGATCAGCCCCAGCATGACCACCCCCAACAGGGCGCTGACGACCATGAACAGGGCATTGAACACATTGAGCGCAGCAATCACCCGGGCCCGCTTGGGTTCCGGGGTTTCCTGCTGGACAAAGGCATACAACGGCACGATGAACAGGCCACCGAAGAGTCCGATCCCCAGCAGGTCGAGGGCGATGCGCAGGTAATCCCAGTCCGACAGCAACGCCCACCAGTCAACAGGTACGCTGGCTTCGGGCATGTTCAGGTAGATATCCACACCAAACAGACTCAGCCCCAGCGAGCCAATCGGCACGATCCCCAGTTCAACCCGGTGGCCGGACAGGCGTTCACACAAGGTGGAGCCAAGGGCGATACCAACGGTGAAAATCGCCAGCAGCAGGGTCACCACCGACTCGTCCCCCAGCAGCTCCTTCTGGGCGAAGTTGGGAAACTGGGTGAGATAGGCCGCGCCAAGAAACCAGAACCAGGAGATCGCCATGATGCTGAGCAGCACCGAGTGGTTTTCCCGCGCCATGCCCATTAACCGCCAGGTTTCCCGCAGCGGATTGAAACGGACCTTGAGGCCGGCGTCGCCGATCGGGGTCGTGGGCACCTTGCGTGCCACCAGGTAGCCAACGACTGCCATCACCACCACACCCACGGCCGCAACCCGCTGCGGCTCACCGCCCGCCATGATCAGACCTGCGGCCAGGGTGCCCAGCAGGATGGCCACAAAGGTCCCCATTTCCACCAGCGCATTGCCACCCACCAGCTCATCGTCTTTGAGCACCTCTGGCAGAATGGCGTACTTGACCGGTCCAAAGAACGCAGATTGGGTCCCCATCAGGAACAACAGCAACAGCAGCACCTCATACCAGCCCATCCAGAGCCCGGCTGCTGCCACCGCCATGATGGCGATTTCCAGCAACTTGACCCGACGGATCACCATCGACTTCTCGTACTTGTCGGCGATCTGGCCAGCGATGGCAGAAAACAGGAAGAACGGCAGAATAAACAGGAAAGCCGCCAGATTGACCACCACATCCGTGGACAACCCCAGCAGGCTGCCAGTGGTGTAGGTGACCAGTAATAGCAGAGCGTTCTTGTACAGGTTGTCGTTGAAGGCACCGGAAAACTGGGTCAGGAAAAATGGCAGGAAACGACGCTCCCGCAGTAACCGGAACTGACTGTGATCGGCCATGACAAATAACTCCTCCTTGCTGGCGCCCTTCGCAACGTATTGATCTGATGGAAAGAGCAACCATGCGACAAACTCCAGGCCGGAGCAACAGGAATTGTCAGTCCGTCCTGGCGTACGTCGAGGCTGTGCTAGAAATCTTCTGGCCGCGGCCCCTGAGGGGCACCCGCCGCGCCGCTGCCGCCGGCCTGGCGCAGGGCGAGACGTTCCAGTTCCCGCTCCACCGCATTGCTGGACTTGGCGAAGCGGGCCAGCAGCTGATACAGCACCGGAATAATGAACAGCGTCAGGGTGGTGGCGAACAGCAGCCCGCCCAGAATCACCACGCCGATGGCCGCCCGGCTTTCAGCGCCGGCGCCGGTAGCCAGCACCAGTGGTACCGCCCCGAACACCGTCGAGACCGTGGTCATCAGTACCGGCCGGAAACGCAGGATCGCCCCCTCAAGAATGGCGTCGTGGATCTCGTAACCGCGATCCCGCAGCTGGTTGGCGAACTCGACCACCAGGATGCCGTTTTTCGCCATCAGACCGAGCAGCATGATGATGCCGATCTGACTGTAGATGTTGAGGCTGATGCCACTCCACCACAACGCCAGCAATGCCCCGGTTACCGCCAGCGGAACCGACAGCATGATGATCAGCGGATGGATCCAGCTTTCAAACTGCGCGGCCAGCACCAGGAAAACAATCACAAACGCCAGCGCGAAGGTCACGTAAATGGCCGCCGAGGACTCGTCGAACTCCCGGCTCAGGCCCTTGTAACTGATCCGTGCTTCCGGTGGCAGGGTATCCAGCGCCAGCTGGTTGAGGTAAGCCATGGCCGTTCCCAGGTCATAGCCCTCCGCCAGCGAGCCGCTGATCACCACCGCCGGCAACCGGTCGACCCGCCGCAGATCGGGGTTGGCGCCCTGCTCCTTCACATCCACCAGCGCCTGCAACGGGATCAGTTCACCGCCGCTGCGGGCCCGCAGGAACACCCGCCCCAGATCCTCCGGGGTCGCCCGATCCTGATCCGCGGCCTGCACAATCACATCGTATTCCCGGCCCCGGTCCAGATAGGTGGTCACCTTCCGCGAGGCCAGCATGGTCTGCAGGGTCGCCCCCACATCCTCAATGGTGATGTCGAGGTCGGCCGCCCGGTCACGATCGATGGTGACCCTCAGCTCCGGCCGGGTCAGTTCAAAATCCGTTTCCAGGTTCAGCAGGTTGGGGTTTTCCCGGGCGTGGGCGATCAATTCCTCACTCCAGGCCTGCACGGTGGCATAGTCCGGCCCGCCAACCACCAGCTGCAACGGTTGATTGAAGCCACGCTGGCCAAGTCCGGGCGGATTGATGGCCGCCCCGCGCACCCCCGGTACACCGGCCAGAATCGGCCACAGCTGGCCGGTGATGGCCTGCTGTTTGGTGGCCCGCTGATCCCAGGGCGTCAGCCCAAGGATCATGAACCCCCGGTCCTGCTCGTCGCGAAAGCCGACGATAGACAGCTGTCGGTCCACATTACCGGATTCCAGGTACGGCAACAGCTGGGCTTCGATCTTGCGCACATGGTAATCGGTGTAATCGACCGTGGCGCCCCGCGGTGCACTTACCGGCATGATGATCACGCCCCGGTCCTCGGTGGGAGCCAGCTCCTGGGGTAGCCGCGGAAACACCGCCGCGGCCAGCACCAGCCCAGCCAGTCCCAGTCCGAGCACCAGCCCCGGTTGGGCCAGCGAGGCCCGCAGCAGGCGTTCATAACCCCGGTTGAGTCCGGACAGCAGGCGTTCGGTGGCCATCCACAGGCGATGACCTTCCGCGCTTTCCGGACTGTGCCGTAACCATTTGGAACACAGCATCGGCGCCAGGGTCAGCGCCACCAGGCTCGACACCACCACCGCCGCTGCCAGGGTAAAGCCAAACTCCGCAAACAGCCGGCCGATGTTGCCGCCCATAAAAGAGATCGGCACAAACACCGCCACCAAAGTCAGGGTGGTGGCAATCACCGCAAACGCGACCTGTTTGGCGCCGCGAAAAGCCGCCAGCAGTGGCGGCTCACCGTCGTCGATACGGCGCTGGATGTTCTCCAGCATGACAATGGCATCGTCCACCACCAGGCCAATGGCCAGGATCATCGCCAGCAGGGTCAGCACGTTGACCGAAAAGCCCAGGGCACCCAGGCCGATGAACGCCCCCACCACCGATACCGGGATGGTCACCGCCGGAATCAGCGTGGCCCGCCAGGAACGCAGGAACACGAAGATCACCAGGATGACCAGGCTGACCGCCATCGCCAGGGTAATCATCACCTCACGGATCGAGGCACGGATAAAAATGGATTCGTCGTAGCTCTCGGCGATGGTGACTTCCGCCGGCAGGGTTTCGCGGATTTTCGCCAGCTCTTCCTGCACCCGGTTGGACACCGCCACGGTGTTGGCCTTGGACTGGCGGATAATGCCCATACCGACCGCCGTCAGGCCGTTCGCCCGCAGTCGGCTGACATCGGATTCCACCCCCATCTGGACATTGGCGACGTCCCCCAGCCGTAACAGGTCGTTGCCATCGCGGCGGATGATCAGGTTCCGGAACTCCTCCACCGACGACAGCCGTCCCTCAGCCCGCACGGTGAAATCGCGAGTGGCGGATTCCACCGATCCCGCCGGGAACTCGACATTGTTGGCCTGCAGCGCCCGCTCCACTTCCGCCACGGTAATATCCCGGGCCGCCAGACGCTGGCGGTCGAGCCAGACCCGAATGGCATACCGGCGCTCACCGCCAATCAGCACATCCGCCACCCCGTCCAGCACCGACAACCGGTCTGCCAGCACCCGGTCGGCGTAGTCACTGAGTTCGGCGCTGTCCCAGACGTCACTGCGCAGGGTCACCCACATCATCGGCCGGGCATCGGAATTGGCCTTGCTCACCACCGGCGCATCGGCCGCATCCGGCAGCTGGTTGCGTACCCTCGACACCGCATCACGAACATCGTTGGCCGCGACGTCGATATCGCGGGAGGTGTTGAATTCGATGGAGGTGCGGGATTCGCCCTGTTCGGTACTGGATTCAATGCTGCGGATGCCTTCGATACCGCTGATGGCCCCCTCGATCACCTGAGTGATCTGGGTATCCACGACTTCCGCTGCGGCCCCCTTGTAATCGGTGGCAATGGACACCACGGGCGGATCTATATCGGGGTACTCGCGCACCGGCAACCCGAGCAGCGCGGCCATACCGAACACCAGGATCAGCAGACTGAGAACCGTGGCAAAGACCGGCCGCTTGATGGAAACGTCCGACAGGATCATGGTGTCGTTCCATCACTGGCGACGGCCTTGGTCTCGGCCAGGCGATGATCCTGTAAGGCGCCATCGCCTGGCTCGACCCGCACCGTTTCACCGTTGCTGAGACGGTCCTGGCCGGTCACCACCACGGCATCACCCGCGGTCAGTCCACTGCGGATTTCCACCTGGCCGGGTTTACGGCTACCCAGGGTGACCCGCACCCGGCGGGCAACGTCGCCGTCAACCACAAACACGAAGCTGTCTGCGCCCCGCATCAAAATGGCCTGTTCCGGAATCACCAGCGCCTCGCGCTGGCCCAGAGTCAGGGTGACCGACATAAACTGCCCCGGACGCAACCGGCCATCACGGTTCTCCACCAGCGCCCGCACTGGCAGGGTCCGGCTCAGCTCGCTGACTCGGGCCCCCAGTTCCACCAGGGTTCCGCTGAACACCTCGTCCAGGTAAGCCGGCGATTCACCCTGCACCGGCTGGCCCAGCTGCAGCTGGCCAAGATAGCGCTCCGGTACCGAGAAATTCAGCTCCATCTGAGCGGTGTCATCCAGGGTGGTAATCGTCTCCCCCTCGCTCACATAGCTGCCAAGGGAAATGTCGGTCAGGCCGACAAGGCCGTCGAACGGGGCTTCAATACGGTGATTGTCGAGGCGGATCTTTGCCGCGAGCCGCTCGGCCCTTGCCACATCGAGGGCGGTCCGAAGTTCATCCAGTTGCGACTGGGCGATGCTGTTGTTGGCCACCAAACGGCTGGCGCGGTCGTACTGGCGCTGGGCATCGGCAAACCGGGCCTCGGCTACCTGCAGATCGGCGTGGGCCTGACGGTCATCGAGGCGAACCAGCAGCTGCCCTCGAGCCACCGCCCTGCCGGACTGGATATTGAGCTCCACGACCCGCCCGCTCACTTCTGCAGTCACGGCCACCGCCTGGCGCGATTTCAGCGACCCTACCGCAGACAGGGCATCGGCCACCGTTTCCTGTACCGGCAGCACCGTGTTAACCAGACTCGCGGGCCGGGCACGCCCGGCACCGCCCCCCTCTACCGGTACCATCCACTGATACCCCAGTGCCGCCACCACCGCCATCATCAGAATCGCCAGTGCGATCAGACCTTGCTTCACCGAATACCCCTTGTCGAAGATTCATTGTCTGTTATTGGCATTTCAGGCCAGAGATCAGAAGTGACCTGAGCCCGGCAGAATAGTTCACTGGCACCGGCCAGAGCCCCATCCTGCCACGGCCATTGCAGGCTTTCCGCTGTTTTTACATGAAATTTACCAGAGCTGACGGGGACGCCTGCTTTCGCCCATTGTCTTTACTGACAAGAGCAAAAGCGATTGGGTCAATGCCTGTTACGCGGGGTATACCGTAAAACTGCCGTCAATGAATGGCCATTGCAGCGCCATTCCCGCCCTTGAACAGACATTACAGAGGTTGTTTACCATGCCGGTATACAAGGCGCCCCTGCGCGACATGAAGTTCCTGCTCAACGAAGTGTTCGATTATCCGAAGCATTATGCGTCCCTGGCCTGTGGCGAAAACGCCACTCCCGACATTGTTGACGCCATCCTGACCGAGTGCGGCAAGTTCTGTGAAGAAGTTGTGGGCCCATTGAACCAGGTCGGTGACGAGGAAGGCTGTAAGTTTGATAACGGCGAAGTCACCACCCCGAAAGGGTTCAAGGAAGCCTATAACCAGTTCGTCATGGGTGGCTGGCAGGGACTGTCAGCGCCGGAAGCATTCGGTGGTCAGGGCCTGCCTGCGTCCATGGGCCTGCTCAAGCAGGAAATGATGGGCACCGCCAACTGGTCCTTCTCCATGTACCCGGGTCTGTCCCTGGGTGCGATGAATACCATCTACCTGCACGGCAGCGAAGAGCAGAAGCAAACCTACCTGGTGCCGCTGACGGAAGGTACCTGGGGCGGCACCATGTGCCTGACCGAGCCCCAGTGCGGTACCGACCTGGGTCAGGTCAAGACCAAGGCCGAGCCCCAGGCTGACGGCAGCTACAAGATCACCGGCACCAAGATCTTCATCTCTTCCGGTGAGCACGACCTGACCGAGAACATCGTCCACATTGTTCTCGCCCGTCTGCCGGATGCCCCTAAGGGTACCCGTGGTATTTCGCTGTTCATCGTGCCGAAGTTCCTGCCTGATGCCAACGGTGGCGTTGGTGAGCGCAACGGCGTTAGCTGCGGCAGTCTGGAAAAGAAAATGGGCATCAAGGCATCCGCTACCTGCGTGATGAACTTTGATGACGCCACCGGTTTCCTGATCGGCCCGGAAAACCAGGGCCTGGAGTGCATGTTCACTTTCATGAACACCGCCCGTATCGGCACCTCCATTCAGGGTGTGGGCGCTGCGGAACTGTCCTACCAGGGCGCACTGGAATATGCCAAGGATCGTCGCTCCATGCGCGCGCTGTCCGGCAAGAAGGAACCGGACCAGATCGCTGACAGCCTGATCCACCATGCCGACGTCCGCCGTATGCTGCTGACCCAGAAAGCCATCGCCGAAGGCGGTCGCGCCATGCTGTATTACGCAGCCCGTCTGGCTGACCATATGGTCGAAGGCCACGAACAGGGTGACACCAAAAAGGCCGAGTCTTACGACGACAAGCTGGGCTTCCTGACGCCGATCCTCAAGGGCTTCCTGACCGAGATGGGTTTTGAAGCAGCCAACCATGGTGCCCAGGTGTTTGGTGGCCACGGCTACATTCGTGAGCACGGTATGGAACAGATCATCCGTGACACCAAGATCGCCGTTCTGTACGAAGGTACGACCGGTATCCAGGCCCTCGACCTGCTGGGTCGCAAGGTCCTCCTGATGACCCAGGGCGGTGCGGTACGGGAGTTCACCCTGACCGTTGCCAACTTCGCCCGCAAGCAGCTCACCAACAAGCGCACCCGTCCGTTTGCCCTGGAACTGCTGAAACTGACTGCGCAATGGAACGTACTGACCGTGCGCCTGATGCTGGCCGCCCGTAAGGATCGTGATGCCATCAGTGCCGCCGCCTATGACTTCCTGATGTACAGCGGCTACGTCACCATGGCCTACATGTGGGCCCGTCAGGCTTCGGTTGCCGCCAGCAGTCTGGCAAGTGGCGAAGGTAGCGAATCCGAAGAATTCTACAACGCCAAGCTGGCAACGGCAGAGTTCTACTACGAGCGCCTGCTGCCACGGGCACAGAGCCATGCCACCAGCATGCTCTCGCCGACCAGCAACCTGATGCAGCTCGACGCCGAGGCGATGGCCTTCACCAGCTGATCGACGGCATCAGGACACAGACAGGGGCCAATTGGCCCCTGTTTTTTTATGATCCCCGTAAAAGTTACGCTCGCCGAAGAATTGACGACGGGCCAAGCCTGCTGGGCCCGTTATGTGAATTCAATTATAATTAAATTCACATAGCTCAATCCCACCACAACAGCACAGCAGACCCAGCCATGGAAACCAAAAGCGCCCGCCTTACTGTCCTTATCGATCCCAACAAGAAGCGTGCATTCGAGCAGCTCTGCGCCTCCCAGGACCTGACGCCGTCACAGGTTGTTCGCCAGTTGATTCGTGACTATCTGGAAAAGCACGACGTGGGTTATGGCGACGACTACCCAGCCAGGAATCCCCAGGTCAGATCCTGATCCCCCGGCAGGCCGCCACCGCCTCTTCAAAGTCATCGAACACGCCCTCCTCGCCCACCAGACGAACGATCCCCGCTTTGCGCAGTTTTGCCGCAACCCGCGGGTTGGCGCCGGACAGCATCACCCGGACATCACGACGCTGGAGATCCTGGATCACCTCTTCCAGGGTCTGAAGCCCGGTAATGTCGATGAACGGTACCCACTTCATGCGGATGATCAACACCTTCGGATCGCTGTGAGTGCCGGCCAGGGCCCGTTCAAAGTTTTCCACCGCACCGAAGAAAAACGGGCCCTCGACGGTGTAGACCAGCACGTCCGGCGGTAACTGCCAGTGGCTGACATGGGCAAACTCCCGAGTCAGCTCATCCTCGGTGGCCTGGCGTACTTCGACACTGGTCGCCATTCGCCGTAGAAAATGCAGGGTCGCCAGGATCACCCCGATGTTGACGGCCACCACCAGATCAGCAAACACAGTCAGCCCGAAGGTCACCAGCAGAATCACCACATCCGCCCGCGGTGCCCGCCGGACCATCTTGGTGAAATGTTTGACCTCGCTCATGTTCCACGCCACCACAAACAGAATCGCCGCCAGAGCTGCCAGCGGTACATTCGTCGCCAGTGGTGCCAGGAACAGCAGCATCAGTACCAGGGTGATGGCATGGACGATACCGGACAGTGGACCAGTGCCACCGTTACGGATATTGGTGGCCGTACGGGCGATCGCCCCGGTCGCGGCAAACCCACCGAACAACGGCGTCAATACATTGGCCAACCCCTGACCCACCAGCTCCTGATTGGAATCGTGCCGGGTGCCAGCCATCCCGTCGGCCACCACCGCCGACAACAGGGATTCAATGGCGCCCAGCATGGCGATGGTGAAGGCCGGGCCGATCAGCTCAATAACTTTGTTCCAGGTAATGTCTGGCAGCTGGAATTCCGGAAGGCCCTGGGGAATACCGCCAAAAGCGCTGCCAATGGTGGCAACCCCGTCGAAATTGAACACAACGTGCAAGACCGTCGCCACCACCAGGGCTATCAGCGGCCCCGGCACCCGGGTCAATCCCGGAAACCGCGGGCCATAGATCACCAACAGCAGGGACAACAGGGCCAAAGCCGTGGTCGTCCAGTGCAGCTCCGGGAACACCTGGAACAGTTGCCATAGCGTGTTGTGAAAATGCTCGCCGCTGGCATCCGGCAGACCGAAAAAGGATGGCCACTGACCAACCCAGATAATCACCGCGATCCCCGCGGTAAAGCCGACAATAACCGGGTCAGGAATGAACTTGATGATCGACCCCATTTTGGCCAGGCCCAGCAGCAGTAGCATCAGCCCAGCCATCAGGGTGGCAATCTGCAGCCCCTCAATGCCGTATTCGGCGGTGATACCCGCAAGAATGACAATAAAGGCCCCGGTCGGACCGGCAATCTGCAGGCGGCTGCCGCCAAACACCGACACGATAAACCCGGCCACGATGGCGGTGTACAGCCCCTGCTCAGGCTCAGCGCCTGAGGCAATCGCAAACGCCATCGCCAGTGGCAGGGCCACCACCCCGACAATCACCCCCGATACGATGTTTCTTAGCCAGTGCTCGCGTGCGAACAGACCAGCCTTATGGGCTTCCAGGAACGCCAGCATAGAACCTCGGCAAGTTGGGGTTAATGATAATAGTATGTTAATGGCATTATCATAACTCACCGCGCTCGAAAACCCGAACGTCGGTCACAGGGTGACCGGGGCAACCGGACTAGACACTCGTTTTTCGCGACGACAGCAAGCCCCGCACCACGAACACAGGTGGCGCGGAGCTCAAAGAGACTAAAGAGGTTTTGTTAAGCGACGGGGGGGCGAGCGCTCTGATTACTTGCCGATACAGAAACTGCTGAAAATCTTGCCCAGCAAATCGTCGGGGGTGACGGTACCGGTAATTTCGCCAAGGGCGTCCTGGGCCGCTCGCAGATCTTCAGCCAGCAGTTCCCCGGCACCGTACCCCGCAAGTTGCCCCTGACCCTGAATAAGGGAATCCCGGGCCCGTAGCAAGGCATCAAGGTGGCGGCGGCGAGCCAGGAAACCACCCTCGGTGGTGCTGACAAAACCCATGCACTGTTTCAGGTGATTGCGCAGAACTTCCAGCCCTTCGCTGGACTTGGCTGCCAGGCGAATGACCGGTGCGGCCAAGTTATCCACAAGCCCGATGGCTTCGCCGGACAGGTCCACTTTGTTACGAATCACCGTCACCGGCGCTTCGGAGGGCAGCTGGTCGATAAAGTCCGGCCAGATTTCATGGGGCTCGGTTTCCGGTGTGGTGGTGGCATCCACCATCAGCAGGATCCGGTCGGCCTGACGGATCTCTTCCCAGGCGCGGGCAATGCCGATTCGCTCCACCTCATCCGGACTGTCTCGCAAGCCGGCAGTATCAATGATGTGCAACGGCATACCGTCGATGTGGATATGTTCACGCAGAACATCGCGGGTGGTGCCTTCGATCGCCGTAACAATCGCCGCTTCCCGACCTGCCAGCGCATTGAGCAGACTCGATTTACCCGCATTGGGACGACCGGCAATCACCACCCGCATGCCATCCCGCAGGATTGTGCCCTGTTGGGCTTCGGACAGGATACCGGCAAGCTCGGCCATAACTGCCTGCAGGTCGTCGGCCACTTTGCCATCGGCCAGAAAATCGATCTCCTCCTCGGGAAAATCGATGGCCGCTTCCACATAGATTCGCAACTGAGTCAGTGATGCGACCAGGGTATTGATACGTCGGGAAAACTCGCCCTGCAGGGACCGCACGGCACAGCGTGCCGCCTGTTCCGAGCTGCTCTCTATGAGATCGGCAATGGCTTCAGCCTGAGTCAGGTCCAGCTTATCGTTCAGAAACGCGCGTTCGGAAAACTCACCCGGTCGTGCCAGCCGTGCTCCCAACTGGCAAACCTCACGCAACAGCAGGTCGAGGATTACGGTGCCACCGTGGCCCTGTAACTCGAACACATCCTCACCGGTAAAGGAGTTGGGGTTGGGGAAGAACAACCCGATACCTTCATCGATGACCGTACCATCGTTCCCCAGAAAGGGCCCGTAGTGAGCAAACCTTGGCCGCGGCTCAAAACCGAGCAGACGTGCGGCGATGGCGGCAGCCTCGGGTCCGGACACCCGTACTATTCCGACACCCGCCTGGCCGGGGGCAGTGGCAATCGCGGCAATGGTATCGGTTGATGCTTGCATGTTGTACTCCGGTTACAGAACCAACAGGGGCCCCAAACGGGGCCCCTGTGGATAACATGTCTGACGTCGTAAAACCGTCAGTGTTTCTTGGTGGCGGCCTGGGCCTCGATCTGACGAGTAATGTACCACTGCTGACTGATCGACAGAATGTTGTTCACCAGCCAGTACAGTACCAGACCCGACGGGAACCACAGGAAGAACACCGTAAAGATGAGCGGCATCATCTTCATGATCTTGGCCTGCATCGGATCAGGTGGCGATGGGTTCAGGCTCATCTGCAGGAACATACTCGCGCCCATCAGAATTGGCAGGATGAAGTACGGGTCCATGACCGACAGATCCTGAATCCACAGCATGAATGGTGCGTGACGCAGCTGCACACTTTCGAAAAGACACCAGTACAGGGAAATGAACACCGGCATCTGGACCAGGATCGGCAGGCAGCCACCCAGCGGGTTGATCTTCTCGCGCTTGTACAAGGCCATCATTTCCTGGGACATGCGCTGGCGATCATCGCCATAGAGCTCTTTGAGTCGGGTCAGCTGCGGCGCAACCGCACGCATCCGCGCCATGGAGCGGTAACTGGTGGCGGAGAGGTGGAAGAAGACCGCCTTCACCAGAACCGTCAACAGAATAATGGCCACCCCCCAGTTACCAACGAGGCTGTGGAACCATTCCAGAATCAGGAACAACGGCAGCGCGATGAAGAACAGGAATCCGAAATCGACGGTACGATCGAGGTTGGGGGCGATCTGCTCCAGACGGTCGATGATCTTTGGACCGACGTAAGCGGTGGCACCGATTTCACCCTGCTCACCTGGGGCAACCACCGTGGCCGGGCTGACAAAACCAATCACATTCAGGCTGCCGCGGGCGGTGCTCTGGAACTGTTGCTGGAGGTCACGCTCCGGCAGCCAGGCAGTCAGGAAGTAGTGCTGCAGGAACGCCATCCAGCCGTTGGTTACAGGCTGATTGATCGGGGTTTCCTGCAGGTCATCAAATGTGAACTTCTCATAGGGATCTTCAGGGGTGCTGACCACGGCACCGAGGAACGCCTGGATACCGAGGCTGTTCTGAGCGGTAGGATCGGGGCTCTGGTCACGGACGATCTTGCCGGAGAAGTTGCCTTCCCAGATGCTGGCAGACTGGTTATCGATGAGGTAACGGACATCGATCTTATAGCTGTCTCGGGCCAGACTGTATCGTTTGGTGATCTTTACACCGCTATCCGCAGTGAATGTCAGGTCGATAACGAGTTCATCCGCACCTTCTTCGAGTTCAAAGCTGCTGGCACTGGCCTGGTAGACCGGCGTGGGGCCATTACGACGGCTGTCATAGCCGTTTTTGCCAATCAGTCCGCTTTCAAGGACATAGGTGCGTCCGCCAGAGTTTTCCAGAAGCTTCAGGGGCTGACCGCTGTTGAGCTTGTCATCGTAGGCAAGCAAGGAGGTTTCCACCAGGTTACCGCCAACACGGTCAATCTTCAGGATCATGACGTCGGTGGTCACGGTAATCAGCTGATCGCTGATCGCTGTGCTGTCGCCCGCTTCGCTCAGGCCCGTGCCGGAGGAGACGGTTTCCGGTGTGGAAAACTCCTCATCGCCGGAGGCATAGGTTCCAGTCCCGGTTGTGTCGGACACCAGCTGCGGGGGTTGACCAGAGGTCTGGTTGGCAGCGGCCAGCTGTTGGGGCTGGTTGTAGTCCTCGTTCCAGGCCAGAACCATCATGTAGCTGACAATGGCAAGGCCGGCGAAAAGTACTAAGCGTTTGATATCCATAAACCTACTGTGTCGTCTGGTTGGCGTGAGTCGCTTCGGTTGAATGGGCAGCGGGCCTGGACTCAGCATGGTGCTGGCAGGTTCCCGGAACTGGATCATAACCGCCTTCGGCCCAAGGGTGACACCTTAACAGCCGTTTTGTTGCCAGAAACAGGCCTTTTAACGGACCGTGGTGTTCAATAGCTTCAATGGCGTAAGTAGAACAGGTGGGGTAATGGCGGCAATGACTCGCCATCAGCGGACTGATCGCATACTGGTAAAAGCGAATGGGCAGGAGCAGCAATTTCCGCATGGACCCGTTCCTTTATCCGTCACCAGGAGATGGCTTGTCAGTCTGGGCGTGGTGGCTCTTGGTTTCTACCGGATCCGGGTGAGCGGGTGCCGGCTGTGCCTTTCGTTTAAGGCGACGCCAAAGATCATCGAGGAAGCTGTGCAGCTTGGGATTCTCGACGCTGGCAAGGCCTTGCCGTCCGAGCACAACAATGTCCAGGGACGGCAGGTCAGTCTGCTGCCTGAAGGTTTCCCGTACCAGGCGTTTGACGCGATTACGCTGTACCGCATGTTTCAGGTTCTTCTTGGAAAACACCAGTCCGATTCTGGCATGTCCGAGATCGTTGGACGTTGCCAGTAACAAAAAGTGACGGTGCGGTACCCGAACCTGAACGTTATCAAAGACCCCGGCGTAATCCCGCGGACGCAGCAGTCGTGCATTCTTGGGAAAGGACAGGGCCTTCATGGCAGCAGTTTAAATCAGATCAGGCGGACAGACGCGCACGACCTTTGGCACGACGACGAGCCAGAATCTTACGACCATTAGCGGTAGCCATACGTGCACGGAAACCGTGGGTGCGCTTACGCTTCAGTACGCTCGGTTGAAACGTTCTTTTCATGGTGATGTTCTCACATTACAGAAATTGGATATTCAGTTGCTGGCTGCAAAATGAACAGCCAAAACAGGAGCGGCATTCTAGTCAATGTGGCGACGTAATTCAATGCTTGTGAGAAAGGAGATTGTAACTTGTCAGTCTGGATCGGTGAGGTTCCGGATCATTCACTGACTAATAAGTTAAATAAGGTTCTTTTGAAATTTTCTTTAAAGATTATTTATTACTGTTATTAGGCACCTCTGTTTCTGTGGAAAGGTCTAAAAAAACTTGATTTATCAGAGGGCTGATTCAATGACAAAGAGGTTGAAGAAGCGTCCTGAGGGCTGTGGGTAACGAACGCAGGAAATGGGGATAAGTCGGGTTTGCGAAAAACATCCGGGTTATCCACGGTTTGTTAGCGGGTCTGGACACAGGGTTCAGACCGGGGTGTCAACAAGGTCCTGTGGGTAACTTAACGAGAAATAATTTCTGTACACAAGCCTGTAGGTAAGTCTGTACATTATTGTTAATAAAAGGAATAAATTTCCACAGGCTGTGAGTTAATCTGGTTTTGCCCTTTCACTGGAGGGCCCTGCGAGGTAGAATCCGGGATTACCTTTTACACGCTCCACCACCCTTGTCAGTTGTCAGTTGTCAGGGGTGGCGGGATTACGTTCAGCATCGGAGGCAGGCGTCGTGCCGCAGACGATTTGGCATCAATGTCTAGAAGTACTCCGGGATGAGTTTCCCGCTCAGCAGTTCAATACCTGGCTGAGGCCGTTACAGTCTGATCATCGCGAAGGGCAGCTCATGCTGTTTGCCCCGAACCGTTTTGTCATGGACTGGGTGAATGAAAAATACCTACGGCGTATAGAGGAAGTACTCAAGGATCTTCAGGGGGGCCAGGCGCCCCGTGTCAATATGAAGGTCGGATCGGCACCCAAGCCCGGTGACGGCAATGCTGCGCCTATAGAGGTGGTCAGAAAGGCAACCCCCCGACGGCAGACGGTCAATGAGGAGTCGGTGACGGTTACCGATGAAGAACGTGGTGTTGCAGCGACCGTGCCCGAGCCCCAGGTCAGACCCAAGACTGACGACCGCCGCTCGGTGCAGGTGGAAGGGGATATCAAGCATCAGAGCTTCCTGAATGAAGGTTTTACGTTTGAAACCTTCGTTGAGGGTAAATCGAACCAGTTGGCCAGGGCAGCCTCGATGCAGGTGGCGGAAAACCCGGGCGGTGCCTATAACCCTCTGTTTCTTTATGGCGGGGTTGGTCTGGGCAAAACGCACCTGATGCACGCCATTGGTAATGAAATCGTTCGTCGTAACCCGGGGGCTAAGGTGGCCTACCTGCGTTCGGAACGCTTTGTTGCCGATATGGTCAAAGCTCTGCAGCTCAACGCGATTAACGAATTCAAGCGGTACTACCGGTCGGTGGATGCGCTGCTCATTGATGATATTCAGTTCTTTGCCCGCAAAGAGCGCTCTCAGGAGGAGTTCTTCCATACCTTCAACGCACTGCTCGAAGGGGGCCAGCAGGTCATCGTGACCTGTGACCGCTTCCCGAAAGAAATTGTGGATATGGAAGAGCGTCTGAAATCCCGTTTCGGTTGGGGTCTCACGGTTATGGTTGAGCCGCCGGAGCTCGAAACGCGGGTGGCGATTCTTATGAAGAAGGCTGAGCAGGCCAACGTTCGCCTCAGCAGTGAAGCTGCCTTCTTTATTGCCCAGAAAATCCGTTCCAACGTACGTGAACTGGAAGGTGCGTTGCGACTGGTCATTGCCAATGCCCACTTCACCGGATCCGAGATTACGCCTCCCTTTATAAGGGAAAGCCTCAAGGACCTGCTGGCCCTTCATGAAAAGCAGGTGAGTATCGACAACATCCAACGCACGGTCGCGGAGTACTACAAGATCAAGGTCGCTGACCTGTTGTCGAAACGCCGGACCCGTGCGGTTACCCGACCCCGGCAGGTTGCGATGTCTTTGTCGAAGGAACTGACCAATCATTCCTTGCCGGAAATTGGCGACGCCTTTGGCGGCCGAGACCACACGACGGTGTTGCACGCCTGCAAGAAAATTATCGAGTTGCAGGAAACCGACCCCAACATCCGTGAGGACTACCAGAATTTCATGCGGCTGTTGACGACTTGATCCTCGATAGCCGGATACTGTGAGTACCTGTTTGACCCAACGCTAATTTCAACCACTGACAACAAAGCCGAGTGCCATGAGACTGACGATCAGCCGCGAGTCCCTGCTTACGCCCCTGCTCTCTATTGCCGGGGTGGTGGAAAAGAAACAGACCATGCCGGTGCTGTCCAACGTTCTGTTGGAGGCCGATGGCAATACCCTGACCCTGACGGGTACCAATATGGAAGTGGAGCTGGTCGGTCGGGTCGCCCCGGTGCATATCGATCAGCCCGGGCGCATTACCGTACCGGCCCGCAAGCTGGCGGATATCTGCCGTGCGCTGGGCGACGAATCGCCCATTGAACTGGCGCTGGAAGGCGATCGCCTGCACCTGCGCAGCGGCGCCAGCCATTTCACGCTGTCGACACTGCCCGCAGAGCACTTCCCCAACGTTGAAGACGAGCCCGAGAGCTTCCGCCTTGAGTTGCCCCAGAACGAGCTTGGGCGGATGCTGGACGCGACAGCCTTTGCCATGGCTCAGCAGGACGTGCGTTATTACCTCAATGGTTTGCTGTTGGAAGTGGACCAGGATCATGTCCGCACCGTCGCTACTGACGGCCATCGTCTGGCCATGGCACACGAAAACATGGCCACAGGTTGCCCGGAACTGCGCCAGGTCATCGTACCCCGCAAGGGCGTGCTCGAACTGGCCCGTCTGCTCGACGATGTTGAAACCCCGGTGACCCTGGTTATCGGCGACAATCACCTGCGCGCAACGATCGGTTCGTACACGTTTACCTCCAAGCTGATCGAAGGCAAGTTCCCGGACTACAACCGGGTTATTCCCCGTGGGGGCGACAAGATCGTGCTTGCGGACCGTGCCACGCTCAAGAGCACGCTGCAGCGGGCTGGTATTCTGTCCCACGAAAATATCCGCGGTGTGCGGCTAAACCTGTCGTCCAACCAGTTGCAGGTGTTCGCCAATAACCCGGATCAGGAACAGGCCGAAGATGCGTTGGCGGTCGAGTACCAGGGCGAATCACTGCAGATTGGCTTTAATGTAGGCTACCTGGTAGATGTGCTCAACGTGCTGGACGAGGAGCTGGTCAAGATAACGCTGGCCAACCCCAACAGCAGTGCCTTGCTCGAAGCACAGAATGACAACCGTAGCCTGTACGTGGTCATGCCCATGCGCCTTTGATGCCGGGCGCCATGGACGGCTCTCACCGTGTGGGCTGAAGGCGGTAATACCTGCGTCAGCCCCGCGTCATCGAGGACACTATGTTTAAAAGGAAGGCTCTCATGACAGCTGTGACGAATACTTTCAAGGGCGCGTTGCGTATTGGCCAGACCCTGTCGGTTCTTGGCCGCACCGGCGTCAACTGGCTGCGGGGTGAACGTCCCCCTGCCCCCCGTCTGCTGCGACAGACCTTCGAATCACTCGGCGCGACTTACATCAAGCTGGGACAGTTTATTGCCAGCTCCCCTACGTTTTTCCCCAAGGCGTACGTGGAAGAATTTCAGTACTGTCTGGATCAGACACCGGTCCTGCCGTTTTCAGTCATTCGCCGGATTATTGCCGAAGAGCTAGATCAGCCGATCGATCAGGTGTTCGCCGAGATTGAGCCCGTAGCGTTGGCATCGGCTTCGATTGCCCAGGTACACGCTGCACGTCTGCTTACCGGTGAAGAAGTGGTGATCAAGGTGCAGAAGCCCGGTGTGGAAAACATTCTGCTCACGGATCTCAACTTCCTCTATCTGTCTGCCCGGGTTCTGGAAACGCTGGCGCCGAAACTGTCGTGGACCTCGCTGTCCGGTATCGTTGAGGAAATTCAGCGAACCATGATGGAAGAGTGTGATTTCATCAAGGAAGCGAATAACCTCAAGGTGTTCCGCGAGTTTCTCCATAACACCCACAATGAAGATGCGACGGTGCCGCGGGTGTACGAACATTGCAGTACCCGCCGGATCCTCACCATGGAGCGGTTTTACGGGGTTCCGCTCACTGACCTCGACAGCATCCGTGGTTATGCCCGTGATCCTGAGCGTACCCTGATTACTGCGATGAACACCTGGTTTGCCAGTCTGACCCAGTGCGAGTTCTTCCACGCGGATGTGCACGCCGGTAATCTGATGGTACTTAAGGACGGTCGTATCGGGTTTATCGATTTCGGGATTGTCGGTCGAATTCGGCCGGACACCTGGCAAGCGGTGTCGGACTTTATTTCGGCGGTGATGGTGGGCAACTTTGAAGGGGTTGCCGATGCCATGATCCGGATCGGTATCACCCATGAAACCGTTGTTGTCGCGAATCTGGCAAATGACCTGCGTAAACTTTATCAGCAGATGGACCGTATGGTCCCTGACGAAGTCCCCTATCAGGCGGATCAGGCTGAGGACGACGTTAACAATATCCTTATGGATATGGTGAAGATTGGCGAAAGTCATGGCCTTCATTTCCCGCGTGAGTTTGCCCTGTTGCTGAAGCAGTTCCTCTATTTCGATCGCTACGTGCATATCCTGGCGCCCGAAATGGATGTGTTCATGGACGAACGCCTCAACATGCTGCACTGATCCGGCGGATCTCAGCAATTAGCGCACGCGAGTGCCTGCAACACGATGACGGCCAGCGGAGACATCCGCTGGCCGTTTTTTTTGCCCCGTCTGTTGGTGATCAGCGGTTTGTTCTTTGTCTCGCCATACGGCGCCCATCGCCTTGCTGCCCTGGCTTTTGTACACTAGGGCAGCCCGCGTGCTTTTGCGGGTAATCGTATCCCGCTCCCGGTTTCTTTCATTTCCCTTACCCAGGACTTTATGGCTCTGCTCAAACTCCAGACTGATCAGTTCCGCAATCTGTCGGCTGACCCGGTGACGTTCTCGCCTTCGTTTAATTTGCTGTATGGCGAGAATGGCAGCGGTAAGAGCAGCGTGCTGGAAGCCATTGGCTATCTCGGTCTTGGGCGTTCGTTCCGGATCAGCCGGCATCAGGCCGTGTGTCGTCACGGCCAAAACCGGTTCACCGTGTTTGGCGTGGTGCAACCGGTCGTTGACGGTCCTGCGCCCGAGCATAGTCATGCAGGTGATCATCACCGCCTTGGCTTCGCTCGCAACATTCAGGACAAAGAGACCTTGCTTCGGGTCGATGGTGAGACCGTTCGTGGTTTGTCGGCGTTGGCCCGACTGTTACCGGTGTCGGTGATTGACCCCGGTGTGTTTGAGATCGTAGCGGGTGGACCAGGCCAGCGACGTCAGTTTCTCGATTGGTCAGTGTTCCACGTGGAACCTTCATTTGCGTCGCTCTGGCAGCAGTGTCAAAGAGTGACATCACAGCGGAATCAAACGCTGAGAAATGGTAGACTAGACGAGCATTTACTCCGTGTCTGGGACGGCCAGTTTGCGTTGTTGGCGGAGCGGATTACGGAGGCAAGGCAGTCAGTGGTAGCCCTGTTCCAGCAGGCCTTTCAATCCCTGCTGGATGAGATCGAGACCCCCTGGGTCGACGGGCTCAAGATGGACTTTTACCCCGGCTGGGACCGCAAGCTGTCCCTGCTGGAGGTGCTGGCCAGTCATCGGGATCAGGAAGTGCGGATGGGGCACACCCTCTACGGGCCCAATCGCGCGGATCTCAGGCTTCGGTATCAGGGCCGGCCGGTGGCTGAGACCTTTTCCCGCGGACAGCAAAAGACTCTGGTGATCCTGATGAAGATTGCCCAGGGGATGGTGTTAGCCAACCTGGGCAAGCAGGTCACTTTTCTGCTCGATGACATCAACGCGGAACTGGATGCTGAGCACCGCGCCATGCTGGCGCAGAAACTTTATGAGCTGCGATGTCAGGTGTTTGTAACCTCCATCGAGCGGCCCCAGCCAGAACTGTTATGGCGGGACACCATACCCGACTTCCGGATGTTCCACGTGGAACATGGTCGGTTGTCGGAAGAATAAGACCCGCGCTTTAGGGAGCGTCTAATGAGTGAATCGAATTACAACTCCTCCAGTATCAAGGTCCTGAAAGGACTGGATGCGGTCCGTAAGCGGCCGGGAATGTACATCGGTGACACCGATGACGGAACCGGTTTGCACCATATGGTCTTCGAGATCGTGGACAACTCCATCGATGAAGCGCTGGCCGGTTATTGCTCGGAAATTGGTGTGGTGATCCATCCGGACGAGTCTGTGACGGTGCGGGACAACGGCCGTGGCATTCCTGTGGATCTGCATGAAGAGGAAGGGGTTTCCGCGGCTGAGGTCATTATGACCGTACTGCACGCTGGCGGTAAGTTCGATGACAACACCTACAAGGTCTCCGGTGGCCTGCACGGGGTTGGGGTGTCGGTGGTTAACGCCCTGTCCTCGAACCTCAAGCTGACCATTCGCCGTAACAACAAGGTGCATGAGCAGACCTACACCCACGGTGTGCCGGATGCACCGCTAAGCGTGGTGGGGGATACCGATCGTAGCGGTACCGAGGTTCACTTCATTCCTTCCCCGGAAACCTTCACTAACATCAAGTTTCATTACGACATGCTGGCCAAGCGCTTGCGTGAGCTGGCCTTCCTTAATTCCGGCGTGCGTATTCGCCTGCAGGATGAACGCAGTGGCAAGGAAGAAGTCTTTGAGTATGAAGGCGGGTTGAAGGCCTTTGTTGAGCACCTCAATACCAATAAGACCCCGATCAACCGGGTCTTCCACTTCTGCCGTGAGCGGGAGGATGGGATTTCGGTCGAGGTGTCGATGCAGTGGAACGACGGTTTCCAGGAAAATCTCTACTGTTTCACCAACAACATTCCCCAGAGGGATGGTGGCACGCACCTGGCCGGGTTCCGCTCTGCCCTCACCCGCTCTCTGAATACCTACATCGAGCATGAAGGCCTGGGCAAGAAGTCCAAGGTGTCCACCTCCGGGGATGACGCCCGAGAGGGGCTGACGGCAATTATCAGCGTCAAGGTGCCGGACCCGAAGTTCTCGTCGCAGACCAAGGACAAACTGGTGTCGTCGGAAGTGAAAACAGCCGTCGAACAGGAGATGTACCAGTCGTTTGCAGACTTCCTGCAGGAGCAGCCGAACGAAGCCAAACTCATCGTCAACAAGATGATTGAAGCTGCCCGGGCCCGGGAAGCCGCCCGAAAGGCGCGGGACATGACCCGCCGTAAAGGTGCTCTGGACATTGCCGGGTTGCCCGGAAAACTGGCGGACTGCCAGGAAAAGGACCCCGCCCTGTCTGAACTGTTTATTGTGGAGGGTGATTCTGCGGGTGGCAGTGCCAAGCAGGGTCGGGAACGTCGTACTCAGGCGATTCTTCCCCTGAAGGGTAAGATCCTCAACGTTGAGAAAGCACGTTTTGACAAGATGCTCTCTTCGGCCGAAGTCGGTACCCTGATCACGGCGCTGGGCTGTGGCATTGGCCGGGAGGAGTTCAACCCGGACAAGCTGCGCTATCACTCCATCATCATCATGACCGATGCTGACGTCGACGGATCCCACATCCGCACGCTGCTGCTGACGTTCCTGTTCCGCCAGATGCGCGAAATCATCGAGCGGGGTCACGTGTTCATTGCAATGCCACCGCTGTACAAGGTCAAGCGAGGCAAGCAGGAACAGTATCTGAAAGATGAGAAGGCCAAGGAAGCCTACCTGACTCAGACGGCCCTCGAAGGTGCTCAGTTGTTCGTCAATCCGGAGGCGCCTGCCATCAAGGACTCGGCATTGGAATCCATGGTTAAGGACTACCAGGCTGTGATGGCGATGATTGATCGTCTGTCCCGGGCTTACCCGGCGAAAGTGCTCGAACAGATGCTGCAGGCAGCAACCCTCACTGTTGAGGACTTGAAGGATGAAGCTGCGGTTACCCGTTGGGTAGAGGTTCTGGGCGAAGGCCTGAGTCTGGATGCCCGTACCGGCACCAAATTCACCTTCTCGGTCACCAAGGATAATGAGCGGAACCTGTTCCTTCCCAAGGTGGTGGTCTACGTTCACGGCATTCCCCATGACCATGTGTTTGGTCACGAGTTCTTCGAATCGGCCTCCTACGCAGCGATCGCCCGTATGGGCGAGACCCTGACCGGTCTGATTGAGGACGGGGCCTTTATCCAGCGTGGTGAGCGCAAGCAGGCGGTATTGTCCTTTGAGGGCGCACTGGCCTGGCTGATGAAGGAAGCCCAGCGCGGTCTCAATATCCAGCGCTATAAGGGACTGGGTGAAATGAACCCGGAACAACTGTGGGAAACCACAATGGATCCGGAAACCCGCCGCATGATGAAGGTCACTATCGAGGACGCCATTGCGGCAGACCAGATCTTCACCACCCTGATGGGTGATGATGTTGAACCCCGCCGGGCGTTTATTCAGACCAATGCCCTGGAAGTGACCAACCTGGACGTATAGGTCAGGGCTTCCCCTACCCGTTGGCATAAAAAAAGCGACCCATTCGGGTCGCTTTTTTTATGCTGCCTCAGCTTTATTTTGACGAGGGCTGGTCACCGTTGCTCTGGTCATGGTGCTGGTGCAGATGGGGCGACATCACTTCTTCCAGGGTGTAGCCGGTAAGGCGACGGATGGTTCGCCACAGGTAATAGAAGATGCCAATCATCATGATCATCGACGGAATCGCGATCATCGGGTAGCTCACCAGTGTCATCTGGCCCAGTTCTTCATTGAACGCCTGAGTGCCCGCAGGGCTGGTGACGATCCATTTCGCCAGAATGTAGTTCATAGCCGACGAGAAGAAGAACGTACCACTGAACAGGTAGCTGGCGTTGAGCAGCCGTTGCTCGAACTCTGCGACCGCCTGATGTTCCACAAGGGCTTGCTGAATCTTGTCCACATCGAGCACGGATGGGTTGTAGAGCAGTGTACGTACCAGCGGGTAAGACGTGCGGGTCGACACCAACACCGCCAGACCTATCAACAGTGGGACAGCGGCTTCTTTGATTGCCAGCCATTGGGGACCCAGTTCCATCAGTCCGATGCCGCCGGTGAGACCGACACTGATCACGCCAAGTACCGCAATAAAGTTGTACTTGCGGTAGCGGATCAGTTCAAACAGCCCCCAGCCAAGGGGGAATGCCAGACCGATAACGAGAGCCCAGGTATTACCAAGGTATTCATCACCGCTGAGCTTCATCAGAATCAGCGACGGGATGACGATGCTGACCAGCAGATCAACCCAGGGACGGGGTTTATGGGTGGGTCGTGATGTTTGCGACGCTTGGTTCATATAACGGCCTGTAGCAAGTCAGTCTGTACCCTGCCGGCCGGTGCCGGAGATGGGCTCGGATCAGTATACGATGGACGCTGCAGCCACCGAAATGGATATGCAGCCATTAGGATCAGTTTGTGCCGGTCATCGAGTTGGATCGGGCTTCTCCTCCAATGAAGAGGAAATTCGTATAACGGCGCCCGGGACCTCCGGTCTGTAGAGTGGTCTGTACCGAAACCACGGCATGGGTCTCCGGGGAGCGAAAGCGGGAGGCGTAACCATCGGTCTCGCCATTACGTTCACGCCAGTCGCCTTCTTCCTGCCAGGGCGAACCGAGACAGCCGCGTACTGCGGCAAGGGAGCGCTCGTGGCGTTGTCGGGCAGTCTCAAGATCGCGATTGCTGGCTGAACACAGATAGGCTGAGTCACCCTGACCCCAGTTCCAGATCTGACAATGCCCCTCTACCAGCTCGACCTTGGCGTCATACACCGTGCTTAACGGCATCTGGGTGCCCTTGCCGCGGAAACCTGCAAAGCCATTGTCATAGTCGTCGATCAGCTGCTGGAGGCTGCCGCACACGTCGTCCGTGCCGCGGGTCAGTTGTTGCATATGACTGCACCCAGTGACAATCAGGAGGCTGACGGCAATGGTGGAAAATGGCCGAACAAAGCGCATGATGAATTCCTTATCAAGTCTGCTGTGGACATTGGAAACGTTGAAGTTAATCGAAACAGATGGCTAGTCTAACGTGCTTTGGAAGGCTTGTGGGAACTGTTGTAAGCAGCGGGGCTTGCAGAGGCAACGGTGCCGAAAGACAGCTTTGCGTCAGTATAAGAAAAAGCTCACTGGGACAATAAATAAGGAACTGAACGGATGACTGAATGAGAACGAATAAAACGGATACGAGAATTGGAGACTAACTGAGCGGGGAGATTGGTCGGCGTGAGAGGATTCGAACCTCCGACCCCTTCGTCCCGAACGAAGTGCGCTACCAGGCTGCGCCACACGCCGAATCAAGGCAGGTATTATACGGAATCGGACGACGAATTCCAGTAGCCAGGAGCGGAAAATTAGCGGGATTTGCCGGCCAGCAGATGATCCACCACGGCGGCCAGGTTATCGAAGACCTGAACGCCTTCCAGAGGGCGCTCAAGCAGGTGTTGCTCGGTCTCAAGGCCATTGCCGGTCCGTACCAGATAAGTGTCGCAACCAACGGCGAGCCCGGCTTCCAGATCCTTGCGGCTATCCCCCACCATGACTGCGCCGGTCAGCGAGCCAAGACCGTAATGCTCACGGATCTGTCCGAACAGTCCGGTTGCAGGCTTGCGACACTGGCAGTGTTCATCGGGATGGTGAGGACAGTAAGCGATGAAATCGACGGTGCCACCGTGGGCTTTCAGCAACTGTCGCAGTTTGTCGTGCATCGCCTCGAGGGTATCGAGATCATAATAGCCACGGGCAATACCGGACTGGTTGGTGGCAATGGCAATCCGGAAACCGGCGCCACAAAGCTGGCCAATGGCTTCCAGACTACCGGGAAGGGGGTGCCATTGAGCCGGCGAGCAGATATAACTGCCGTCGTACTCATTGATAACCCCATCCCGGTCGAGGATGACCAGCATCACGTCGCTTGCCGGTTAGCTGGCGGTAGGCAGCAGCGAAATGTCCGCGACCCGCAGGAACAGGTTACGCAGACGGTTCAGCAGTGCCAGTCGGTTGTTGCGGATGGCCTCGTCGTCGGCCATGACCATGACCTGATCGAAGAAGTTATCCACAGGCTCACGCAGGCTGGCGAGGGAACTGAGGGCAGACCCGTAATCCCCCTGCTCGAACAGCGGCACCACCTTGTCTGCCTGGCCGGCAACCTGCTCAGCGAGCGCCTTTTCCGCGGCATCCTGCAGCAGCGCGGAATCTACGGCTTCACCGATGCTGTCACCTCCCTGTTTGGTGAGAATGTTGGAGACCCGCTTGTTGGCAGCGGCGAGCGCCTGGGCCTCTGGCATCTGGCGGAAGGCTTCCACCGCCTTGACCCGGCGATCGAAATCGAGGGGACGGGTCGGGCGGCGAGCATGCACGGCAAGATAGACTTCGGCGCCAATGCCCTGCTCGTCATAGTGGGCCCGGAAACGCTCCAGCATGTAATCGACAACGGTGGTGGCGGTGTCCTGCTCACTGAGGTTGTCGAAGTTGGCGGCGGCCCATTCACAGCAGGTCTGCAAATCCAGCGGCAGTTCGCGCTCGATGATGATTCGCAATACCCCCAGTGACGCCCGGCGCAGACCGAACGGATCGCGGGTACCGGAAGGCGGCTGCTTGATTCCGAACAGCCCGACCAGGGAGTCGAGGCGGTCGGCAATAGCGACAGCGCAGCCCGTCAGGGTGGTGGGCAGATCATCGCCGGCGAAACGGGGCATGTACTGCTCGTTCAGCGCGCTGGCGACATCCGCGGGCTCACCGTCGTTGGCGGCGTAGTACTGACCCATGATGCCCTGAAGGTCGGTGAATTCGAGCACCATCTCAGTGACAAGGTCTGTTTTGGCCAGCATTGCAGCGCGTTCCGCCAGCGCCGGATCACTGCCGATCGCTGCGGCAATCTTGCTGGCGAGGGCGGCAACCCGGACCGATTTGTCGTAGATACTGCCGAGCTTTTCCTGGAACACAATCGGCTTGAGCCGTTCAATACGGTCTTCCAGGCGTGCTTTACGGTCGGTGTCGTAGAAGAAGGCAGCGTCCGACAGGCGCGGACGGATAACCTTTTCGTTCCCGGCAATAACCTGGGCCGGATCGCGGCTTTCCAGGTTGGCAACGGTAATGAACAGCGGCAGCATCTGACCAGTGCCGTCCACCACGTGGAAGTACTTCTGGTGCTCCTTCATGGAGGAGATCAGGGCCTCCGCGGGAACATCAAGGAAACGATCCTCGAATCGGCCCAGCAGCGGCACGGGCCACTCGTTCAGTGCGGTGACTTCGTCCAGCAGGTCGTCGTCGATCACGGCCTGGCCGTTGCCTTCACTCAGGGCGATCGCGGTGACGCCGGCGCGAATGACGTCGCGGCGCTCTTCAAAGTTGGCAATGACATGGCCTTCTTCCCGCAGTACCACTTCGTAATCCGCTGGCGTCGGAACGATCAGTTCCATCGGGCAGTGGAAGCGGTGACCACGGGTCTGGTTACCGGCCTTGAGGCCCATGACCGTATCATCAATGACCTTGTTGCCGAACAGCAGTACCAGCCAGTGAACCGGGCGGACAAATTCGGTGCGATAGGCGCCCCAGCGCATCCGCTTGGGAATCGGCAGGGCCGCGAGGGACTGCTCGATCAGCTGCGGCAGCAGTTCGATGGTCGGCTTGCCCTGCTCCACCGTGCGGTACACCAGCCAGGCACCCTTGTCGGTTTCCAGGGTGTCGAGCTGGTCCGGAGTTACCCCCAACGACGTCGCGAAGCCGGTCAGTGCCCGGGTCGGGTTACCGCCGTCGTCGAAGGCGGCCTTGACGGCAGGGCCGCGCTTTTCGACTGATTTGTCCGGCTGGGCATCGGCGAGATCACGAATGCGCACGGCCAGACGACGGGGAGCGGCGAACGCTTCTACCGCACCGTGTTGAATGCCTGCGTCCGCCAGACCCTTGGTGATGCCCTGGGTAAACGCATTGGAAAGGGTTTTCAGTGCCTTTGGCGGCAGCTCTTCGGTACCCAGTTCGACCAGAAAATCCTGTGTAGCCATGATTATGCGTTCCCTTTACCTGAGTCAGTCGCTTGTTCGTCTGCATCGGCCAGCAGTTCCTGGCGCAGGGCGTCTGGCGCCATCGGGAAGCCGAGGGCCTTGCGGCTGTCGAAATAGGCCTGGGCGACGGCCCGGGCCAAGGTACGGACCCGAAGGATGAAACGTTGACGCTCGGTTACCGAGATGGCATGACGGGCGTCCAGCAGGTTGAAGGTATGGGAGGCCTTGAGGACCTGCTCGTAGGCGGGCAGTGCCAGGCCGGCTTCGATCAGCCGCTTGCTCTCGCGCTCATGGACGTCAAAGCTGTGAAACAGGAACTCGGTATCGGCCTGCTCGAAGTTGTAGGTCGACATCTCCACCTCGTTCTGGTGGAACACGTCGCCGTAGGTGACCACGCCATCAGGGCCTTCGGTCCAGACCAGATCGTAGACACTGTCGACCCCCTGCAGGTACATGGCGATACGCTCAAGACCGTAGGTCAGCTCGCCGGTCACCGGATAGCACTCAAGGCCACCCACCTGCTGGAAGTAGGTGAACTGGGTGACTTCCATGCCATTGAGCCAGATTTCCCAACCCAGACCCCAGGCTCCCAGCGTCGGGGATTCCCAGTTGTCCTCAACGAAACGGATATCGTGGACCAGCGGATCCAGTCCCAGTGCCTTGAGGGACTCGAGGTACAGTTCCTGAATGTTGTCCGGTGACGGCTTGAGCACCACCTGGAACTGATAGTAATGCTGCAGGCGGTTGGGGTTTTCGCCGTAACGGCCATCGGTGGGACGGCGGCTGGGCTGCACATAGGCGGCGTTCCAGGTTTCCGGCCCGATGGCCCGGAGGAAGGTGGCCGGGTGAAAGGTACCGGCGCCCACTTCCATGTCCAGTGGCTGGAGGACGACACAGCCGTGCTGCGCCCAGAAGTTCTGCAGTGCCAGGATCAGCCCCTGGAAGGTCTTGACGTCCTGGGGTGCATTGAGAGTTGCCTTGTCTGTCACGACGATTGCCTGCTAATCGGTATAAGTGTCGCGCTGCCGGTCAGGAACCGGCGCGCATCGAAATAAAAGAGGGGCATTATACGCTGCCGTAGCGATGTTTTCTAAGTCAGGTATGTAACCTGTGGATAACCTTTAATGAAAATGGGACCGTAGTCAGAAAAAGGTGAGTCCGACCTGGAACAGCCGCTCGACGTCGCGGATGCGGGATTTGTCCACCAGGAACAGGATCACATGATCGTCCGGTTGCACTCGCAGGTGGTCGTGGGCGATGAGCACCTCGTTGTGACGAACGATGGCGCCGATGGTGGTCCCTTCCGGCAGGTGGATCTCATCGAGCCGCTTGCCGACGACCTTGGACGACCGGTGGTCTCCGTGGGCGATGGCCTCAATCGCCTCTGCAGCGCCTCTGCGGAGTGAGTGAACATTCACTACATCACCTCGGCGAACGTGGGTCAGCAGGCTGCCAATGGTGGTTTGCTGGGGCGAGATGGCGACGTCGATGTCCCCGCCCTGGATCAGGTCGACGTAATCCGGGTTGTTGATCAGGGTCAGGACCTTGCGGGCGCCCAGGCGCTTGGCCAGCAGCGACGCCATGATATTGGCTTCATCGTCGTTGGTGACCGCGCAGAAGACATCGGTATTCTCGATGTTCTCTTCCAGCAGGATGTCTTTGTTGGCGGCATTACCTTCCAGCACCACAGTCTTGCGCAGGTTCTCCGACAGCATCACACAGCGCTCGCGGTCCCGCTCCAGCAGTTTGACCTGATAGCGGCCTTCGAGAGTATGGGCCAGGCGCTGGCCGATGTTCCCGCCGCCGCAAATGAAGATGCGTTTGTAGGGCTTGGATAATGGCTGCAATTCGCTCATGACCGAGCGGATATGGTCGGTACCGGCAATGAAGAACACCTCGTCACCGTCTTCGATCACGGTATCGCCCTGGGGGATAATCGGCCGGTCACGGCGGAAGATCGCCGCCACCCGGGTGTCGATCCGCGGCATGTGGGTACGCAGGTGGGACAACTCGTGACCCACCAGCGGCCCGCCCTTGGTGGCCCGCAGTGCCACCAGTCGCACCAGCCCCTTGGAAAACTCCAGTACCTGCAGCGCGCCCGGGTATTCAATCAGCCGGGTAATGTGGCGGGTGACCAGATGCTCTGGGCTGATCAGCACGTCAATCGGAAAGCCCTGTTCGGAAAACAGTTCCTTGCGGGCCAGATAGGCATTGGCGCGAACACGGCTGATTTTGGTGGGCGTCTTGAACAGCACGCTGGCAACCTGGCAGGCCACCATGTTGACCTCGTCGCTGTTGGTTACCGCAATCAGCATCTCAGCGTCGTCGGCGCCGGCCTGACGCAGGATGGTGGGGTAGGAGCCGCGGCCCTGGACGGTACGGATATCGAGGCGATCCTGCAGTTCTCGCAACCGTACGCTGTCGGAGTCGATCACGGTGATGTCGTTGGCTTCATTCGCCAGGTGTTCCGCCAGGGTACCGCCGACCTGTCCGGCGCCGAGAATGATGATTTTCATGGATCGGTTTCCTGTTCAGGGCGCTCTGGGGCCCGCTGTTCACGACTCGGGTTTCGTCAGTACCGCATAGAAAAAGCCATCGTGGCTGTCCGGATCCGGCAACAGCTGCCGGCCAGCCCCCATGTCCCGTCCCCAGCTAACCGTGGGCTCCACCAGCCGGGCGTCGGTTTGCTGCTTGAGGAAGCGCTGGATTATACGGTGATTTTCCTGCGGGAACACCGAACAGGTGGCGTAGACCAGACGCCCGCCCGGTTTGAGGATACGCCACATAGCCGCCAGCAGTCCGGTCTGGATAGCGGCCAGCGGGACGATATCCCCTTCCCGCCGCAACAGCTTTATGTCCGGATGACGGCGAATCACGCCGCTGGCGCTGCAGGGAACGTCGAGCAGGATGCGATCGAAGGGCTGGCCGTCCCACCATTGTTCCGTCGCCGCGGCATCGGCTGCTTTGAGGGTTGCCTGCAGCGCCAGCCGGTCCAGGTTTTCCTGGACCCGTGGCAGGCGCTCCTCTGACTGGTCTATGGCCACCACTTCGTCGAGCTGGTCGCAGCTCTCGAGGATGGCGCAGGTCTTGCCACCGGGGGCGGCACAGGCATCGAGTACCCGCTGCCCCGGCGCCAGATCAAGGAGCGACGTACACAGTTGTGCGGCTTCATCCTGAACGCTGACCGCCCCGTCGGCAAAGCCTGGCAGGCGATCGACGGGCTGGGGTTTGACCAGTTGGATACCGTTACGGGCAAAGCGGGTGGGCCTGCCCTCGATGCCGGCCTCGGCGAGGCGCTCGAGATAGTCCTCGCGGCTACCCTGGCGCTGGTTTACCCGCAGCGTCATGGGGGCCTGGATATTATTGGCGGCGAGCACCGCTTCCCAGTCATCGGGCCAGTTATGGCGTAGTTTCTCGACCATCCACAGAGGATGACTCAGCACGGCGGCGGGATCCGTCAGCTCAGGACTGCCGTCCCGTTCGGCGCCGCGCAGCACTCCGTTGACCAGTCCGGTCAGGTGGGGCTTACCGAGGTCGCGACAGGCCTCAACCGCTTCGTTGAGCACGGCATAGCTGGCCTGCTGGCTGAACCGAAGTTGGAACAGCGCTACCAGCATAAGCTGGTGGATGACCCGATCCTGCTTGCGCAGGGGCTTTTTCAGCCGTTGCTGCAATTCGGCGTCGAGCCGGTGAAACCAGCGGCAGGTGCCATAGCACAGAGCCTGCAGCTCGGACCGTTCGTGGTCATCGACCTGATACAGGGCCGGTGGTAACGCCTGGGACAGGGACTGGCCCTGTTCAACGGCGAGCAGAACCTGGGCGGCAACGGCCCTGAGTGACAGCATCGGGGCGGCCATTCAGTGCAGCTCCTCGCCGACCAGCAGCAGCGGTTTGCCGCCATTGATCAGATCATTCACTGATTGCGCCCGGCTGCCGGGCAGCTGCAGCTGGTGGATACGCAGGCCGCCATCGCCGCAACGGACGTCGATACCTTCGCGCTCGCGACCAATGATCGTGCCGGGAGTCGCCTGGGGGTTGCTGGCGAGTACCTCGACCTGATGGATGCGGACACGCTGGCCATCGGCGGTGTCGGTGTAGCTGCCGGGCCAGGGGTTAAATGCGCGGATCTGGCGGTCGATGGCGGTGGCCGCTCGGGACCAGTCGATGTGGCCTTCGTCCTTGCTCAGCTTATGGGCGTAATTGGCGAGGTTGTCGTCCTGGGGTTCCGCGACCAGTGTGCCTGCCGCCAGTTGCGTCAGTGCCTTGACGATGGCCTCACCGCCCATGTCGGCCAGCCGGTCATGGAGACTGCCGCCGGTGTCAGCGGGCGTGATGGCGGTGCTGGTTTTCAGCAGCATGTCGCCGGTATCCAGGCCGACGTCCATCTGCATGATGGTAATGCCGGTTTCCTCATCGCCAGCCGCAATGGCGCGCTGGATGGGCGCGGCCCCGCGCCAGCGAGGCAACAGCGAGGCGTGGATGTTGAGGCAGCCAAGGCGCGGTGTTTCGAGCACGGCTTTGGGAAGAATCAGGCCGTAGGCAGCGACGATCATGACGTCGGGAGCGAGTGCTGCGAGTTCTTCCCGGGACTGGTCGTCCTTGAAATTGAGCGGCTGGAACACCGGAATCCCGGCGTCGAGGGCGACCTGTTTGACGGGGCTCGGAGTCAGCCTGCGTCCGCGACCAGCCGGCCGGTCGGGCTGGGAGTAGACCCCCACGACCTGGTGCCCGGCCTGTAACAGGGCCTTGAGGGCAACAGCGGCAAAATCGGGGGTTCCTGCAAATACAATGCGCACGGATGAATGATCTCTGAGTCGGTGAATACGAAAAGACCGGGTGTGTAACCCGGTCTTGGAAATCTGTTGTGGCGCCACCTGGCCGGTCAGGCGCGGATCTTGTGCTGTTTCTCCAGCTTCTTGCGAATCCGGTTACGCTTGAGCGAACTCAGGTAATCAACGAACAGCTTGCCGTTGAGGTGGTCCATCTCGTGCTGGATACACACGGCCAGCAGACCTGTGGCCTCCAGTTCATAGGGCTCACCGTTACGATCCAGGGCCTTGATCCGGACGTGCTCGATGCGCTCGACGTCCTCGTAGAAACCGGGTACGGAGAGGCAGCCTTCCTGCATCTTCTCGTAGTCGCCCTCGAGTACTTCCACTTCCGGATTGATAAACACCAGCGGTTCGTTATGGTCTTCCGACAGATCCATCACAATGATCTGCTGGTGGACGTCCACCTGGGTGGCGGCCAGGCCAATGCCGGGCGCATCGTACATGGTCTCGAACATGTCGTCGATGAGCTTGCGGGTCTGGTCTGTGACCTCGGTGACTGGCTTGGCGATGGTTCGCAGTCGCGGGTCCGGGTACTCAAGAATCTCTAAAATCATGGTCTGTGGTTTCGTCTGCCGTTTACATGCGAAATAATCATCTGCGATGCGTCGTCGCGGGTCATCCGGTTGCTGCCTGGATGCCAGAAATGCGACCGTGTACTGCGCATCGACGTTGCCCCGTCTATTATGATCTGGGTATGCCCGTGCAGGAATCAAGTGAACACGGGGGTTGGACCGCGTTATTATCCCCCAAGTTCGTTGCTGAGTACAAACTGACCAGCGACATCGGGAGAGAGCGAAACGTGGTGATTTCGCCGCCATTGGCAAATAGAATTCACTGGAAGAACAAAAGATAACATCACAATTTGCGAGAGTTCTTCTATAGTATTGGAATACGCAACTACCTGTCGGTCGGAAGACCTGCGATAACAACCATCGATTAAGGCACGCGATCAAGGACTTACACAATGAGGAAACTGCTGTACGCTCTGGCAGCGTCACTGCTGCTGCTAACTTCCTGGGCACAGGCCGCAGGGCCTGACCTGAGAACCGATCACCCCGAGCGTTACACCGTTGTGAAAGGGGATACGCTGTGGGACATCTCTTCCCGTTTCCTGAACAACCCCTGGTACTGGCCGGAAATCTGGCACGTTAACCCGCAGGTTGCCAACCCGCACCTGATTTATCCCGGTGATCTGCTGGCTCTGGTTTACATTGATGGTCAGGCCCGGGTCACCAAGGTCGGCAGCAACGATGTGGTGCGGTTATCCCCGAGCATCCGGTCCGAGCCGATTGATTCTCCGATTCCTGCCATTCCGCTCGATGTGATCGGCAGCTTCCTCTCTGACACCCGTATTGTGTCGGTGGAAGAGCTGGAAGGCGCCCCTTATGTCCTTGAAGGCGAAGGTGGTCGCATCATCACCGGCGCTGGTGACCGGATTTACGCCCGCGGTGAGAAGCCGGCGGAACATGTTGGCGTCTTCCGTCGCAGCAAGAGCTTTGTAGATCCGGATACCGGTGAGTTCCTTGGTCTTGAAGCGCGCGCCATTGCCCGGGGAGCGGTGAGTGCAGAGAACGGCGAGGTACTGACCGTTGAACTGACCAACTCCAACGAGGAAGTGCGCATTGCTGACCGTCTGCTGGTCAGTGAGGACCGTCGCATCAACACCACCTTCATACCCAGCTCTCCGGATGGCGACATCAATGGTGAGATGATTTCCGTGGAAGGCGGGGTCAACAACATTGGTCAGTACAATGTGGTTGCGATCAATCGCGGTGAGCGTGAGGGCCTGGAAGCAGGCAACGTGCTCGCGGTCTACAAGGCCGGCAACGTGGTTCGTGATCCGGTGACCAATGAAACCATCAAGTTGCCGGACGAACGCGCTGGCCTGCTGATGGTGTTCCAGACTTACGAGAAGATGAGCTACGGGGTTGTGCTGCAGGCGCTGCGTCCGCTGGCTCTGGGTGACCGGGTACAGAACCCCTGATCCCGTTGGGAGGCTGACCGCCGCTCAACAAAAGCGTGATAGAGCCGGGTAATCCCCGGCTCTTTTTTTGTCTTGAGGCCGGTCAGTAACCGGTTTGGCACAGTGCCGGTGCGCCAGGATGGCGACCGTTCCGGGAAAGGAAACCCAATGACCACATACTCCGAAAGGCCCATCAGCGGCCATGCCCTGTTCAGCGATAAGGCCGGCCCCTGGCTGGTACTGGCCCACCTCCCGGGCCTGGGGCCGAAACGCCGGCTGGCGGTCCTGGAACATAACGACGATCCACTGACCCTGCTGCGGGCTTCGCCGGCCACGCTGAAACAGCTTGGCATACCACCGACTGCACGGGCGGTGATCCTGGCTTGGCAGCAGCAAGACCTGAGCCACCCTCACCTGCAGCGGCTGGCAAATGACATCGACCGCTGCCAAGCCCTGGGAATTGAGCTGATGACCTGGGCTGATAGTGACTATCCCGAGCCCCTGCGCCATATTCATGATGCCCCATTGCTGCTGTACCTGCGTGGCAACCGGGCCTTGCTGGCGCGGGAACAGATTGCCATTATCGGTAGCCGCAATGCCAGCCCGGCGGGGCTGGATCATGCCCGCCAATTTGCCCGCACGCTCAGCGACAGGGGTTATCTGGTGACCAGTGGCCTGGCGTTGGGGGTGGATGGCAGTGCCCATGCCGGGGCACTGGATGCGGGTGGTGCGACGGTGGCGGTGATTGGTACCGGGGTCGATGTCGTCTATCCCCGGCAGCACCGGGCCCTGACCGGGCGGATCATCGAGCAGGGCCTGCTGGTCTCGGAGCTGCCGCCGGGCAGTCAGCCCCGGGCGGCCCACTTCCCCCAGCGGAACCGTATCATCAGTGGCCTGAGTCGCGGGGTGCTGGTGGTCGAGGCCGGCCTGCGCAGTGGCTCGCTGATCACGGCCCGTCTGGCGCTGGAACAGGGCCGCGAGGTGTTCGCCATTCCCGGGTCTGTCCACAATCCGCAGGTTCGCGGCTGTCATGCTCTGATTCGCCAGGGCGCGCGGCTGGTCGAGACGGTGGACGATATCGAGGAAGAGCTGGGAGCCTGGTGGTCGGTGCCGACGCCAGCCATCAAACCAGGCCGGCACGCGCCGGTACCTGAGCCTGCAACAGGCGGCGCTGCTCCCGTCGCCCCGGGTGGACTGGAGCCTCGGGAAATCGCGGTACTGGAGGCTTTAGGGTATGATCCGCAGTCAACCGATGAGCTGTGCCAGAACACCGGTCTGGCCGCGGACCAGTTGCTGCAATCCTTGCTGTTGTTGGAGATACAGGGCCTGGTTGGCGATGTCCCCGGTGGTTATGTGCGGCTACCCTGAGACCGACCCTCTCAAGGGTCCATGTGAGATACGAGCAAACGATGTCCCTGAATACCTGGCAGTGCCGCATGGCGAGCCATACCGTCCGCCATGGCGGCGTAATTGCCTATCCCACTGAAGCGGTCTGGGGCCTGGGCTGTGATCCCTGGAACCAGGCGGCGGTGGAACAGATTCTCGAGCTGAAGAAGCGGCCGGAACACAAGGGCCTGATTCTGGTGGCGGCATCGGCCGAGCAGATCCGGTTTTTGCTGGAACCGCTGCCGCAGTCGCTACAGCAACAGGCGCTCAGTCACTGGCCAGGGCCGGTGACCTGCCTGATTCCCGACCTCCATGGCCAGATTCCCCGCTGGGTTCGGGGTGAGCATGACACCGTGGCGGTGCGTGTCAGTGCCCATCCGGTGGTGCAATCCCTGTGTCAGGCGGTGAACAAACCGCTGGTGTCCACATCCTGTAATCCGGCGGGACATCAGCCTGCCCGCTCTGCCCTGCAGGCGCGTCGCTATTTTGGTGGCGGTATCGACTGGCTGGTACCGGGCGCCCTGGGCGGCGCGCGACAGCCCAGCCGCATCCTTGACCTGGCCAGCGGTCGCCGACTTCGTTAGGAGACAATCATGTCGCAAACAGCCCTTCCCGATATTACCGCCGTCCGTGAGTACTTGCTGGAACTGCAGCAGCGGATCTGCGAGACCCTCGCTGAGGTTGATGGCCAGGCAACGTTTATCACCGACACCTGGGACCGGCCGGAAGGTGGCGGAGGCATGAGTCGGGTGATCACCGATGGCGCGGTGTTCGAGAAAGGCGGGGTTAATTTCTCCCATGTCATGGGCGATACCATGCCGCCTTCTGCCACCGCCCACCGTCCTCACCTGGCTGGGGCGCCGTGGCAGGCCATGGGGGTGTCGCTGGTCATCCACCCCAACAATCCCTACGTGCCCACCTCCCATGCCAACGTCCGTGTGTTTGTGGCAACCCCGAAAGATGGCGACCCGGTGTACTGGTTTGGTGGTGGCTACGACCTGACCCCCTATTACGGCTTCGATGAAGACTGCGTTCACTGGCACCGTGTCGCCAAGGCTGCCTGTGATCCCTTCGGCGATCGGGTCTACAGTGACTACAAGCACTGGTGCGACGAGTACTTCTTCCTCAAGCATCGCAACGAACCCCGCGGCATTGGCGGGCTGTTCTTTGACGACCACAACAGTGGGGATTTCCGTCGTGATTTCGCGCTGATGCAGGCGGTGGGCAACAGCTATCTGGAGGCGTACACACCGATTGTCCAGCGCCGCAAGGACACGCCGTTTGGTGAGCGCGAGCGGGACTTTCAGCTGTATCGCCGGGGTCGCTATGTTGAGTTCAACCTGGTGTATGACCGCGGCACCCTGTTCGGCCTGCAATCCGGCGGCCGTACCGAATCCATCCTGATGTCGCTGCCGCCACTGGTGCGCTGGGATTACAGCCGGGAGGCTGAGCCCGGTACCGAAGAAGCGCGGCTGACCGACTATTTCCTCACCGGACGGGACTGGCTGGAGCTGAACCATGAGTGATGACCTGTACGCGGTGGTGGGTAACCCCATCAGCCACAGCAAATCCCCGAAAATCCACAGCCTGTTTGCCAGCCAGACCGGCGAGGCGGTGGACTATACTGCTATTCAGGCTCCGCTGGATGGCTTCAGCGAGACCGTAGCCGAGTTCTTCGCCCGGGGTGGCAAGGGGCTTAATGTGACGGTGCCGTTCAAGGAACAGGCCTGGGGCCTGGCCGACCGGCGGACAGCGCGGGCGGAAAAGGCCGGTGCTGCCAACACCCTCTACCAGGACGAGGGCGGCAAACTGGTGGCCGACAACACCGATGGCCAGGGTCTGGTCAGCGACCTGACCGATAACCATGGCCTGTCACTGGCGGGCAAGCACATTCTGGTGCTCGGTGCGGGTGGGGCTGTGCGCGGCGTTCTGGGACCGATTCTGGCCCAGGGACCGGCACGGCTGGTGATCGCCAACCGCACCCTGGCCCGGGCCGAAGCCCTGGTGGCCCTGTTCGCCGATGAGGCCGGCACCACCGAGCTGTCGGCTTGCGGCTTTGAGCAGCCCGCGGAGCCGTTCGACCTGATCATCAACGGCACCAGTGCCAGTCTTCAGGGCGATCTGCCACCACTGGCCCCGGCTGTGATCAGTGCCCGGACGGTGGTCTACGACATGATGTACGCTGCAACCACGACCACCTTCAACCAGTGGGCGCTGGATCAGGGGGCCTGCCAGGCGATCGATGGTCTGGGCATGCTGGTGGAGCAGGCGGCTGAGTCCTTCAAGGTCTGGCGCGGGGTTTCCCCGGCGACGGCTGCCGTTATCGACCGCTTGCGGGAGTGAGCTGTCAGACGCGTCAATCTGGACTATGCTTGACGGATAACCTGTTGTTCCGCGTGACAGTTTTGGCAAAAGGCACCCGATGGACATTCTCACCCTTGTAGGTCTGATTGCAGGCATTCTCATCGTCATCCTGGCGATGCTGGCCAATGCCACGCTACTGACGTTCTTCAATCTGCCGGGACTGGCCATTGTCGTAGGGGGGACGTTTGCCGTAACCCTGATCAAGTTCCGTCTGAGTTCGGTAATGAGTGCTTTCCGGCTCGCATTTTCGGCTACCTTTACCGACCGGGTGGAACGGCCCACCGATCTGGTGCGGGAAGTCAGTGAGTTGGCCCGGCTGGTGCGCAAGGAAGGTATCCTCGGGCTGGAAAGCCATGAAACCGACAACCCGTTTCTGCGCAAGGCTGTGAATCTGTGTGTCGATGGCCACGCACCGGAACTGGTGGAGGAGGCCCTGGCCCAGGAGATCCAGCAGACCACCGAACGCTACGAGGTGTCGGAGCGGGTGTTCCGCGGCATTGGTGACTCGGCACCGGCCATTGGCATGCTCGGTACCCTGGTGGGGCTGGTGCAGATGCTCAACACACTGGATGATCCTTCCTCCATTGGCCCGGCCATGGCCATTGCGCTGCTGACCACTCTCTACGGTGCCTTCATCGCCCAGCTGATTGCCTTGCCGTTGGCGGACAAGTTGCAGCTCAAGGCCGAAGACGAGCAGCGCAACCAGTTACTGATCGCCACCAGTATCCGCAACATCATGCGGGGTGAAAATCCCCGGGTGATGGCGGAACTGTTGTCTTCGTTCGTGAATCCCGAGCACCGTAAGGGATTGGTGGCTGAACGGGAGGCCTGAGCCCGGTGCCCCTGCCGAAGCCCGTCGCCAGAAAGCCGAAGACCAACGGCTCCCCTGCATGGATTGTGACCTTTGCCGATCTGGCCACGTTGCTGCTGACCTTCTTTATCCTGCTGCTGTCGTTTGCCGAACTGGACGCGGCCAAGTACCGCATGATGGCGCAGTCGATGGCGGTGGCATTTGGCAGCAGTAATGTACTGGCGGACGGAGTGGGCGGGTCGCCGCTGACGATGATCGAATCGGACACGGTGTCATTGCCGGAACCCACCGAAGCTGAAACCCCGGAGCTGATCGACGAACGCGCTGCAGGGCAGGCACCCACCCAGGTACCGGGGGGCGTGATTGATCTGGCGTCGCGCCTGATTGAGGAGCTGGAGCCGCAGGTGCGCTCTGAAGCATTGAACGTCAGTTACGATACCGAGCAGGTGGTGATCCGCTTCTCCGAGGAAGCCACCTTCCGCTCCGGTGAAGCAGCGCTCAAGCCGGGCATGGTGCCCATCATTGACCGGGTGGTGGAGGTGCTGGCTGCCTGCAGTGGTGACGTGCTGGTGGCGGGTTATACCGACGACCGCCCCATTGTCAGTGGCCGTTATCGCTCCAACTGGGACCTGTCGGCGGCCCGCGCGGTATCCGTGGTCCACGAACTGGTGATGAACCGGAAGTTGCCCGCGGAACGGGTGACGGCGGCCGGCCGTGCTGAAACCCACCCGTTGGCCCCGAACGACTCTGCGGTGAACCGGGCCCGCAACCGGCGGGTGGAAATCTCGATCCGCGATCCCCAATGCCTGGCGGCCATGCCCACGGCTGAACTGCCGGTGGAAATTCTGCCCTGAAGCCGACATCCGGACAGTTTTTAACTGTGTTTTTAACTGCTTATGACAGACGGACAGTAGCTCAGATGCAATTTATATAAGCACTGACGGATCAGCTCGTTATACTGTCGCCCTTCCTAGAACCCGATTTCAACAGTTGAGAGAGACCATGAGCGGACCTGAAAAGCCGAAAGTCATTGGCGAGGAACTGAACGACGAGCGCATCAGCGACTTTCTGAAACTCCAGCCTTATGATGCCAATGAGAATGCTGACTACTTTGTACTGATCCGCGCCTATCAATCGCTGCGGGCCGGTGATTTCGAACGGTTTGTCGGCTTTTTTGTTGCCGCAGGGCGGGATCTGAATGCGGTCAACGGCGACGGTCAGACCATTCTCGACCATGTGTCTGAACATGGCCGCAGTGGTGAGTATGCCGATTGTCTGGCCCGGGCTGGCGCCCGCAAAGCCGCGGAAGCCGGCCAGTAAGGCGGCCCCGGGAGTCTCCCGGGGCCGGACGCAGGTCAGTTCACCTCGACCTCTATGGCCTTGGGCTCCCTGGGTTCCTGCTTGGTTAACGTCAGGGTCAGCAGGCCATCTTTGAAGCCGGCGGCAATGCTGGCTTCATCAACGTTATCCGGCAGCGTAAAACGGCGGGTAAAACGGCCATAGAAGCGTTCAATCCGGTGGTGCTTCTTGTCACCGGATTCCTCTTCCTTGTGACGTTCGCCCTGAATGGTCAGTACGCCGTCGTGGACGGTGACCTTGACGTCTTCCTTGTTCATACCGGGCAGCTCGGCTTCAATGGTGAAGGCCGAATCGGTTTCCTTGATGTCCACCGCCGGGGTCCAGTCGCTGCGGGTCAGCAGCCCTTCCCGTTCACCGGCATTACGGTTCAGACCGAAGAGCCGGTTGTAGCGGTCGACCATGTCCTCAAACTCCCCCATGGGGTTCCTGCGCGTCAGATTACCCATAATGAAACTCCTCCTACGAACCTGAAATCGTGGGATGCATTGCTGCATCCGTGGTTGTGTCAGACATCAGCTTCGTTCCCGGAACAGCCCCATCACAGTGGCGCCTACTGGACGGTTATCCGTGAACTGCCTCTATTCCGGTTTATAGGAGCGGCCAGGGAGTTTTTCAACGGTCGTTTTTTGATCAGGGTCAAGGTTGGGTTATTTGAGGTTCGCCAGCTTGTTCCGCCAGATATTCGTCCTTCAGCTTCACATAGTTGCCGGCGGTGTACTTGAAGAAGGTCCGTTCCTTGTCACTCAATGGCCGCGCCTGCTTGCAGGGTGAGCCCACATACAGGTGACCGGACTCAAGGGTCTTGCCCGGCGGCACCAGGCATCCGGCCCCAATGATAACTTCGTCTTCTACCACCGCACCGTCCATCACCGTCGCCCCCATGCCCACCAGGACCCGGCTGCCAATGGTGCAGCCGTGAAGCAGCGCCTTGTGGCCCACGGTCACGTCGTCGCCAAGGATCAACGGCCAGCCGCCAGGATTGAAGTCACTGGCGTGGGTGATGTGCAAGACCGAACCGTCCTGAATGCTGCAGCGGTCGCCGATGCGAATACGGTGCATGTCACCGCGGATTACGGTCATTGGCCATACCGAACAATCGTTGCCCAGCTCCACATCTCCGATCACGACGGCACTGGGATCAACCCAGGTACGCTCGCCGAATTGTGGCGTGGTACCCTTGTGAGAACGGACATTCGCCATTACATATACCTCATACGAAACGTGATTGAGTCTGCTGTCCCCGCAACCTGGGGAAAGGTTTGTCTCAACTTACCGGACATGACACGCACTGAGAAGGGGACCTATGACTAACCCGCTGTTGACCGACGACCTGCTGCCCGCCTTTGGTCAGATCCGCACCGAACACATGGAGCCGGCGATTGACCAGATTCTCGGCGATAACCGGGCGCAGATCGAGCAACTGGCACGCCAGCAGGATCCGACCTGGGATTCCCTGGCTCAGCCGATGCAAGCGCTGGATGACAGGCTTAACAGCGCCTGGTCGGTGATTTCCCATCTCAATGGGGTGATGAATAACGACGAGCTTCGGAGTGTCTACAAACGCTGTCTGGAAAAGCTCACGGAATACAGTACCGAGGTCAGTCAGAACGCTGAACTCTGTGGCGCCTATAAGAAGCTGGCGGCGCGTGATGATTTTGCCCGCCTCAGCGAGGCGCAGCGCAAGTCGGTGAGCAATACCTTGCGTGATTTCCACCTTGGCGGTGTCGATCTGCCAGCGGAGCAGAAGCAGCACTACGCCGAACTGTCGCGGGAGCTGGCCGAGCTATCGAGCAAATTCAGCGATAACGTACTGGATGCAACCCAACACTGGTTCCGCCATGTAACGGATGTCGAAGAACTGTCCGGGCTGCCGGAAAGCGCCCTCGACGGCGCCCGTCATGCGGCGCAGCAACGGGAGCTGGACGGTTTTGTCATTACCCTCGACTTCCCCAGTTTCTATCCGGTCATGACTTACTGCGATAACCGCGACTTGCGACGGGACGTCTACGAGGCCTTCGTGACGCGGGCGTCTGACATGGGACCCGATGCCGGCCAGTGGGACAACACAACGGTCATGAGTGACATCCTTGCCCGCCGCCACGCCCTCGCCCGCCTGCTTGGTTTCGCCAACTACGCCGAACGCTCTCTGGCCACGAAAATGGCACCCGGGGTGGAGGATGTCATGCATTTCCTCAACGAACTGGCCGCGAAATCCAGGCCGGTGGCGCAGCAGGATGTGGCAGAACTGCAGGCGTTTGCCCGGGAATCCCATGGCGTTGAGGCGCTGGAAGCCTGGGACATTGGCTATTACAGCGAAAAGCTGCGCCAGCAACGATATGACATTTCCCCGGAAACGCTGCGGCCCTGGTTCCCGGCTGACCGAGTGGTGCCGGGATTGTTCGCGGTGGCAGAAAAACTGTTCGGCATCCAGATTGAGGAACAGCCGCAGGTGGAGACCTGGCAGGATGACGCCCGGGCCTACCGGATCAGCCGTGATGGCAACACCATTGCGTGGTTCTACCTGGATCTGTTTGCCCGTCAGGGCAAGCGGGGCGGCGCCTGGATGGCGGACTGCCGGGTACGCTGGCGGAATCTTGAAGGCCAGTTACAGTTGCCGGTGGCGTTCCTGACCTGTAACTTCACGCCGCCGGTGAATGGCAAGCCGTCGCTGCTGACCCATGATGAAGTCACTACTCTGTTCCACGAATTCGGTCATGGTCTGCACCACATGCTGACTCAGGTCGAGGTGGCGGATGTATCCGGCATCAATGGCGTCGCCTGGGACGCGGTGGAACTGCCAAGTCAGTTCCTGGAGAACTGGTGCTGGCACAAGGAATCCCTGGCGCTGATTGCGGCTCACCACGAGACCGGGGAGCCCCTGCCGGAGGATTTGCTCGACAAGCTGCTGGCGGCGAAGAATTTCCAGTCCGGTATGCAGATGGTGCGGCAGCTGGAGTTCTCGCTGTTTGATTTCCGGATGCATGCGGAGTACAACCCCGAAGCCCCACTGGATCCGCTGGAGGTTCATCGTCAGGTCCGCGAGGAGATTGCGGTGGTGCGGGCGCCGGCGTTCAACCGTTTTCCCAACAGTTTCTCCCATATCTTTGCCGGTGGTTATGCGGCGGGCTATTACAGCTATAAGTGGGCAGAGGTTCTGGCGGCGGATGCGTTCTCCCTGTTCGAGGAACAAGGCATCTTCGATCCGGAGACCGGGAAGTCGTTCCTGGCGAACATTCTGGAGAAAGGCGGGTCCCAGGAGCCGATGGAACTGTTCAAGGCATTCCGTGGTCGTGAACCGGAAGTGGATGCCCTGCTGAGGCAGTCCGGTATCACAGATCACGCGGCCTGATAGCCCTGATTGCAGGCCCGGTCGACGCTGGCCGGGTCGGTTAATCCAACAGCGTATGAATGATGAGAGTGTAATGATGGCGAGTCCCAAACGTTTTATCGCCGGTGCTGTCTGCCCCCGTTGTGCGGAGATGGACAAGATCGTGATGTATGCCACCGATGAAGGCCAGTTTCGTGAGTGTGTGGCCTGTGGCTATAAGGAGCGGCAGGGTGACGCCGAGTCCGAGGTGGCTGAGCTGGATACCCGGGTGAACAGCAAGAAGAACGAGGATGACCACACGGTAAAGCAGGTGGTGTTCTTTAAGGCGGGCTCGGACGAATAGCTGGTTTTGTTCTGGGACCGTTTGGCTCTATGGCGGAGTAGACAGGGAGTGGGGACAGCATCCAAAACGAGAAACGTTGTTTCTCTGATTGTTTTGGAAGGTGTCCCCACTCCCTTTTTGTACTTCTGAGTTTTTATTTTTTAAGAATCTTGGCGCATCAGGGCCACTTGAATCGCTCGACCACCCCCACAACCCCGCTCCCAATCAGCAGATGCGCCAACCAGAACGAGCGGTTAAAGCACCATGGCCGCTACCCAGCCAAAGCCCAGCAAGGGCAGGTTGTAATGCAGGAACGTTGGTACCACGGTATCCCAGATGTGGTTGTGCTGGCCGTCGACGTTGAGGCCGGATGTGGGGCCGAGGGTGGAATCGGAGGCCGGTGAACCCGCGTCACCCAGGGCACCGGCGGTGCCGACCAGGGCCACAATAGCCAGTGGGCTGAAGCCCATTTCCAGTGCCAGGGGCACATACAGTGCGGCAATGATGGGGATGGTAGAAAAGGACGAGCCGATGCCCATGGTGATCAGCAGCCCAACCACGAGCATCAGCAAGGCGGCCAGTGCCTTGTTGTCCCCGATCGCCGCCACCGAACCCTGCACCAGGGACTGGATCTCACCGGTTTCGCGCATGACTTCGGCAAAGCCGGACGCTGCGATCATGATAAAGCCGATCATCGCCAGCATCTTCATGCCTTCGGTGAAGAGGTCGTCGGCTTCTTTCCATTTTACGACCCCGGACAGGTTGAACAGGACAAAGCCGGTGAGTGCGCCGAGGATCATGGAGTCCAGCCACAGTTGCACCACAAACGCGGCGGCAATGGCGACCAGCGCCATCACCAGGGTGCCGCCACTGTAGCTGACGCTGACCCGTTCGGTTCGGGCAATGGCATCCATGTTATAGCTGCGGTCGCCGCGGTAGCTGATAAACACCGCCACCAGCAGGCCGACCAGCATGCCGAGGGCTGGCAGCGCCATGGCGGACATGACGTTCAGGCCTTCGGTGGTGATGCCGTTGCTTTCCACATTGGCCAGCAGGATTTCATTGAGGTAAATGCCACCGAAGCCAACGGGCAGGAACATGTACGGTGTGATCAGGCCGAAGGTCAGTACGCAGGCTACCAGGCGGCGATCCATGTTCAGCTTTGCCATGACGTACAGCAGTGGCGGGACCACCAGTGGGATAAAGGCAATGTGGATCGGCAGAATATTCTGGGAGGACATGGCGATGGCGATCAGCAGGCCGATAATCAGCAGGCGGATGCCGCCGGCGGCCTTGCCATCGTCCTGACGGCCAACCATGGCCAGGGCCTTGTCAGCCAGGGCATGGGCCAGACCGGATTTTCCGATCGCCACCGCGAATGCCCCCAGTACTGCATAGGACAGCGCAACGGTAGCCCCACCGCCGAGGCCACTGTTGAAGGCATTGATGGTGGCTTCCAGTGACAGTCCGCTGATCAGGCCACCGGCGATGGCTCCGACAATCAGGGCAACAACAACGTGAATGCGGCACAGGCTCAGTACGAGCATGATGGCGACCGCGGCAACGACGGCATTCATGGCTAACTCCGGTTATGCATGGATCAGACAAAAAAAGGCGCCACTGTGCCGCAGCGCCTGGTTACCGTCAAAGGGGGAATGTACCTAGACAAGCGCTGTCTAGCCGGCAGTGCCCTGCTCTCCCACATAAGCGAACCGGGGCACCTGCTCACCAGCGACTTCCACGGTTTCGGTGAACATCGCCAGCGGCCGGACCCAGAGACTGTGATCGCCATAAAGGCAGCGGTAAACCACCAGCGGCTCCTCGGTTTCGCTGTGCCGGGCAAGGCCAATGACTTCGTAGTCCCTGCCTTTGTAATGACGGTAGCGGCCTGTGGCCAGAGTTTTGTTCATGGTGTCCTGCCCGGGTGATCAGTTCTTGAGTTTGTATTTGCCGGGGCCGAGGAACACCAGGGCCAGGGCGATGAACAGGAAGAAACCTTGCAGTTCCAAAGCCCAGCCGCCGTTGCCGCCAAGGGTCAGCAACTGATGGCTATGGACCAGGGCGATGGCGACCAGCATGTTGAAGACAATGATGATGGCGCCAATGCGGGTCTGGTAACCGAGCAGCACCATCAGCGGAGCGATCACTTCGCCGATATACACGCCGTAGGCAAAGAACGCGGGAATGCCGTGGCTGGCCAGCTGGCCCTCGATGAAACCGATGCCGTTGATCAGTTTGGAAATACCATGGAACAGCATCAGCCCGCCAAGGGTGAGACGGATGATCAGTTTTCCAAGATCAGCGTTGTCGAGCATGGGTTTCTCCTGTTTCTGTATGCGGCTGCGTAGCTTAGCGCGAACGCGCCAGCTGTCACAGTGTCGTCAATGAGGGGATTATAGACGGGTATTGAGCGTGAAGTGGATGTGGTTACGAACCAGCAGGTTTTCCCAGTAGTCCCGCATCCAGCCCCAGGCGGCGTGCTTGGCCTGCAGGACAAAGGGATTGAGGTCGAGCTCGTAAAAGTCCGGGGTGCCGGCAATCTGCATGACGTTGAGGCACACAGCCTCATCCAGCTCATTGGAAAACGGTTCGCCGATGAGCTGGTGCACCAGCAGGTTGGAACAGGTCGCTTCCAGATCCACCAATTGTGCGGTGCGGATCGAGCGGTTGTTCTCGTACATCTCCTCCATCAGCCGGTGACACATGTACGCCCGGTTGAGGATGCCGTCCAGACCTTCGTACCGGGCCAGAAGCACTGACGGCTGGGTAAAGTAGCGGGTAGCGGCATCGATAAACGGGGCGAACAGGGTGGCGCAGTCGGCTTCTTGGGCGCAGGCGTCGACACATTCGATCAGCCGTGGTGCCATTTCGATGTACTCGACGGCAAACTGGAACAGGCTGGTGGCCGGTTGATAGCCATCGACCGTAATGCTGGCGGGCAGGCTGGCCGCACGCTCCTGCATTTGCCGGAGAAAGGCTCCGGAACGGGCTTCCTGCCGGCGCGCCTGGTCAATAATGTTAAGCACGACTGCTGGTGTCATATCAGGGGGTGCCGCTCGTTGAACTGAAAATGGTCCCAAGATGCCTCCGGTGCCGGGGAAGGATGTTCAGAGGGCTGAGGTACGAACTTCAGCGGCTCTTGAGAAGAAGTGTAGTTTAGTTTTGCCAACGTGCTTATTGTGGCCCGGTTACGTGAACCAAGAGTCAATTTTAGAATGTTTTACAAACAGCCAGGTCATGGTCGCAGCCCGCGCCAGCATTAGCCCTATCAGTGAAACCCACAGGCCGTGGTTGCCCCAGCCGGTGGTGAGCCACCACAGCGGCAGGAACACGAATAAGGCGGAAAGCAGCATGGTATTTTGCATGTCGCGGGTGCGGGTGGCGCCGATAAAAATGCCATCGAGCAGAAAGCCTCCGCTGGCGGCGAGGGGGAGCAGCCACAGCCAGGGCAGGTAAAGCCAGGCGGTATGCCTGACCTCGTCGATGCTGGTCAGCAGGGCGATCAGTTCGGCGCCGGCCAGCACGAACATCGCGGTAAACAACAGTGCTCCCCAAACCGACCAGCGCAGGGCGGACCGGCAGACCCCGCGAAAATAGCCTCGGTCGCCCTGTCCCACCGCTTCCCCCACCATGGCCTCGGCGGCATTGGCGAAGCCGTCGAGGCCATTGGAGATAATCATCAGAAACGTAATGAGTACCGCATTGGCGGCCAGCACGACATCCCCCTGACGGGCGCCCTGAGCGGTGAAAAACGCCAGTACCAGCAACAGGGTAACAGTGCGCACCAGCAGGAAACGGTTGACCGATAAAATGCGGCGATAGTCCGCCAGGGTACCCAGCAGGTTCCGGCTCAGCCGCTGGCCGGCCGGGATGCGGCCAAGCACCAGCCACAGCCCCAGAGTGGTGGCCGAGTATTCCGCGATCACCGTGGCCAGGGCAACGCCGCGGCTGTTCCAGCCCAGCACGCTGACAAACAGCACGTCCAGCAGGATGTTGAGGCCGTTGGCGACAATCAGCATCAGCATGGGGCCGCGGGGAAACTGGGTGCCAATCAACCAGCCCACAAGGGTGTACTGACATAACACGGCCGGGGCGCTCCAGATACGGATGCGGGCGTATTCCTCCGCCAGCTTTGCCACCTCGGGGCTGGGTTCCATCAGGGTCAGCCCCAAGCCGATCAGGGGCTGGTGGACGAGGATCAGCACCAGGCCAATCACCACCGCCAACAACAGTGAACGGAGCAGCAACGCGGTCTGGCCAACGGCATCGCGGCGGCCAAAAGCCTGGGCCGCGAGCCCGGTGGTACCCATGCGCATAAAGCCGAAGGTCCAGTACAGCAGCGTAAAGAGGTTGGCACCGATGGCCACGGCGCCGAGGTACTCCGGGTGCTGCAGATGACCCAGCACGGCGGTATCCACCAGGCCGAGCAAAGGCACGGTGAGGTTGGTGAGCATCAGCGGCCAGGCCAGGGCCCAGAGGCGACGGTCGATCACGGTCAGTGAAGGTTTGGACAGACCGGCTGTGGGCATGGTGGGGGTATCTCTGTGGTGGTGATGCCGATATAGAATATAAAGTTATAAAAAATCGGTGTTCATAGTTGTTTATCGTTTACCCAATTTTTAGCAATTCGCTAACCCCTGTCTATACTCTTAAGTGGTTAATCCGTGAGCAGACTTTCACTTTGTCCGGGGTTGATGGGTGCGACCGTCATGCCAGGCAAAGGAAGCAGTAGCAAGTTCAACAAGAATAATACTCTGCGGAGACACACTATGGGCGTGCACACGATAAGGGCGGGTGTCCTTGCCGGTGGGTTATTGTTTCCTGTCTGGTCGATGGCTGACTGGGCTTTGAACATGCCCCAGGGCGTAACCGACACCAGCCAGGAAATCTTCAGTCTTCACATGACCATTCTCTGGATCTGCGTTGTCATCGGCATCGTGGTGTTCGGAGTGATGTTCTGGTCGATTCTGGCTCACCGGAAATCGGAGGGACACGAACCGGCTCACTTCCACGAAAACACCACGGTCGAGATTCTCTGGACCATCATTCCCTTCATTATTCTGGTGGTCATGGCGATTCCGGCCACCGCTACCCTGATCGACATGTACGACACGGAAGAGTCGGACCTCGACATCCGCGTCACCGGCTATCAATGGAAGTGGCGCTACGATTACATCAACGATGATTTCGGCTACTTCTCCAACATGGCCACGCCGCTCGATGAGATCTATAACCGCGACGACAAGGGCGAGAACTACCTGCTTGAGGTGGATAATCCGCTGGTGATACCCGCTGGCAAGAAGGTGCGGCTGCTGCTGACCGCCAATGATGTCATTCACTCCTGGTGGGTGCCGGAATTTGGTGTCAAGAAAGATGCCATCCCCGGCTTTATCAACGAAACCTGGACCCGGGTGGACGAGCCCGGCATCTATCGGGGCCAGTGCACCGAGCTTTGTGGTCGTAACCATGGCTTCATGCCGGTGGTGGTCAAGGTGGTGCCCCAGGAAGAATACGATGCCTGGGTGGTTGAACAGGTGGCCGCGGCCGAGACTGAGCGTCAGCTGACCCAGAAAGACTGGACCCTCGACGAGTTGATGGCGCGGGGCGAGCAGGTCTACAACACGGCCTGCGCTGCCTGTCACCAGCCCGATGGTTCCGGAGCGCCTCCCGCCTTCCCGGCACTCAAGGGCAGTGCCATTGTGACCGAGGATATTCCTGCCCATCTGGACCGGGTGGTCAACGGTGTCTCCGGTACCGCCATGCAGGCCTTTGGCCCGCAGCTCAGTGAAGTCGATCTCGCCGCTGTCATTACCTACGAGCGTAACGCCTGGGGTAACAACACCGGAGAGATGGTGACACCGATGCAGGTCTTTGAATACAAGAGCCAGCAGTAATCCGACGTCTGATCGTGCTGCCGGCCAGGGGCCGGCGGCTTAAGGGGGTTAGCAATGAGTGCGGTTATTGATACCCACGCCCAGGATCACCATCACGGTCCCGCCAAGGGCATTACCCGGTGGCTGTACACCACCAACCATAAAGACATTGGCACCATGTACCTGGTGTTCAGTTTCGCCATGTTCCTGCTGGGCGGCACCATGGCGATGGTCATCCGTGCCGAACTGTTCCAGCCCGGCCTGCAGATCGTGGAGCCGGAATTCTTCAACCAGATGACCACCATGCATGGTCTGATCATGGTGTTCGGGGCGGTGATGCCGGCCTTTGTCGGACTCGCCAACTGGATGCTGCCAATGATGATCGGGGCGCCCGACATGGCACTGCCGCGGATGAACAACTGGAGTTTCTGGCTGTTGCCCTGTGCCTTCCTGATTCTGGTGTCCACCCTGTTCATGTCCGGCGGTGCGCCCAACTTCGGCTGGACCTTCTATGCACCGCTGTCCACCACCTATGGACCGCCCAGTACCACCTTCTTCATCTTTGCCGTCCATATCATGGGGGTGTCGTCGATCATGGGCGCAATCAACGTGATTGCGACCATCCTCAACCTGAGGGCGCCAGGCATGACGCTGATGAAGATGCCGCTGTTCGTGTGGACCTGGCTGATCACCGCGTTCCTGCTGATCGCCGTGATGCCGGTGCTGGCCGGTGTGGTGACCATGATGCTGATGGATATCAACTTCGGCACCAGCTTCTTCAATGCCGCCGGAGGTGGTGACCCGGTGCTGTTCCAGCACGTGTTCTGGTTCTTCGGTCATCCCGAGGTGTACATCATGATCCTGCCGGCCTTCGGCGCGGTGTCCCACATCATTCCGGCGTTTGCCCGCAAGCCACTGTTCGGCTATGCCTCCATGGTGTACGCGGTCGGCGCTATCGCCCTGCTGTCGTTCGTGGTCTGGGCCCATCACATGTTTACGGTGGGGGTACCCCTGGCCGGTGAGCTGTTCTTCATGTACGCCACCATGCTGATTGCAGTGCCCACGGGGGTGAAGGTGTTCAACTGGGTTGCCACCATGTTCCGGGGGGCGATGACCTTCGAGGCGCCCATGCTGTTTGCCGTGGCTTTCGTCATTCTGTTTACCATCGGTGGCTTCTCCGGACTGATGCTGGCGATTGCACCGGCGGATTTCCAGTACCACGATACCTATTTTGTGGTGGCCCATTTCCACTATGTGCTGGTACCGGGTGCGATCTTCGGCATCTTTGCCTCGGCCTATTTCTGGCTGCCCAAGTGGACCGGCAACATGTACGACGAGACCCTGGCCAAGACCCATTTCTGGCTATCGTTTGTCGGCATGAACCTGGCGTTCTTCCCGATGCATTTTCTCGGGTTGGCGGGTATGCCGCGACGGATTCCCGATTACGCCTTGCAGTTCGCCGACTTCAACATGGTCTCCAGCATTGGTGCCTTCATGTTCGGCGCCACCCAGCTATTGTTCCTGTTCATTGTGGTGAAGTGCGCGCGAGGGGGTGAGAAGGCCCCTGCGAAACCGTGGGACGGTGCCGAAGGGCTGGAGTGGACACTGCCGTCACCCGCGCCCTACCACACCTTCACGACGCCACCGGAAGTGAAGTAAAAAGGACAGAACCATGGCGGAAACACCGGAAACCGGTAACGGCGGGGGCCCTCACCAGGCGCCCCGTTCCAATGCCCGCGTGGTCGGCTGGTGCCTGGCCGGGGTGGTGGCGATGTTCGGCTTTGGTTTTGCCCTGGTGCCGCTGTACGACGTGTTCTGTGAAATTACCGGCATCAATGGCAAGACCGCTGGCCGTTACGAGGCCACTTCAGAGCTGCTCAGCGACCGGAGTCGCACCGTGGAGGTGCAATTCATTGCCCAGAACGGCCCTGATATGCCCTGGGTGTTCCGACCGGTGGTACACAGTGTCAGAGTTCATCCCGGTGAGCCGACACAGGTTGCCTTCTATGCCGAGAATCCCACTGCGGTCGGGATGATTGGGCAGGCGGTGCCGAGCCTGGCACCGGCGGAAGGCGCACTGTATTTCCACAAGACTGAGTGTTTCTGTTTCAACCAGCAAACCCTGGCGGCCGGTGAAGTCACCGAAATGCCGCTGGTGTTTATCGTGGATTCGGCCTTGCCCGAACACATCACCAAACTGACCCTGTCCTACACCTTGTACGATCAGGGCGAAGCGCCGGTCCTCTCCGGCAGGAATAGCGATCCAGTGGTAACAACAATAATCGATAACGGATAACCGTCGGAGGCTGGCATGGCGACAGAGCAGACGTACTACGTTCCGGCACAAAGCAAGTGGCCGATCATTGCCACGGTAGGGCTGGGCACCACCTTGTATGGTGTGGCATCAATCATGGTGAACGGCTCTCAGGGTGACGATACCGGAGGGGCCTGGACGTTGTTTTTCATTGGCGCCCTGATCATGGCTTACATGCTGTTTGGCTGGTTTGGCAACGTCATCAGCGAGAGTCGGGCGGGGCTTTACAGTCCACAGATGGACCGCTCGTTCCGCTGGGGCATGAGCTGGTTCATTTTCTCGGTGGTCGTGTTCTTTGCCGCGTTTTTTGGCGCGCTGTTCTACGCCCGGGTGTTTGCCGTACCCTGGCTGGGTGGTGAAGGTGACCGCGGCAGCAGCAACATGCTGTGGGAAGGCTTCCAGGCAACCTGGCCGCTGATCAACAATCCGGATCCGGAGGCGTTCCCGGCGGCCAAGGAAGTCATCGGACCCTGGGGCTTGCCTCTGATCAACACCATCCTGCTGGTCACTTCCTCGTTCACCGTTACCGTCGCCCACCATGGCCTGAAACAGAACCATCGCGGCAAGCTCAAGCTCTGGCTGGCGGCCACCATCGTGCTGGCGGTGGGCTTCCTGATCCTGCAGGCAGAAGAATACGTTCATGCCTATACCGAACTGGACCTGACCCTGCAGTCCGGTATCTATGGCAGCACCTTCTTCATGCTCACCGGATTCCACGGTGCCCACGTCTTACTGGGAACCCTGATGCTGACCATCATGCTGATTCGCATCCTCAAGGGGCATTTCTCGGCCGACAAACACTTTGGTTTCGAGGCGGCCAGCTGGTACTGGCACTTTGTGGATGTGGTATGGCTGGGGTTGTTTGTGTTCGTCTACATCTTGTAGGGCGGGGTTCAGTGGTACGGCGTCGGGTTCATTGACAGGTCGCCGTGCCACAGGGCCACCAGAATCAACACAAGGAGGGTAAGGCTGAGGCCGACCCGGACGGCCAGGGAGTTGACGACCCTGTTGGTCCGGCCCCCATCCCGAATCAGAAACACCAGGCCGGTAAACAGGCTGATCACGACGGCAATCAACAACAGGACAATGACCACTTTGAGCATGACAAACCCCGCTTGGTTGAACGGCACCTCTGGGCGCAACTGGATTCACTATAGCAGAGCATGAGCAGCGCCATGGGGTTTGCTAAAGAGTGCGACAAGGCGGGTGGGAAGGATCCTGGCCATCGCCGCTGGCGGTTCAATCCCCGTTTAATGATGTTCAGTGGTTGTTTGCTGCCGCTGTTACTGGCACTGGGTCTGTGGCAGCTGCAGCGGGCGGGGGAAAAAGAGGTGCTGTTACAGCAGTGGCAGCTGCAGGCAACGGAGCTGACCTGGCCAGAGCTGGTGAGCCTGGGGTTGACCAGTGGTCAACCGGTGGCCCTGAGCGGGCACTATGGCGAGCGCAGCTGGTTACTGGATAACCGGACCCGGGATGGGGTCGCGGGGTATGAAATCCTGACACTGTTCGAGCCGGCGGAAGGTCCCTCTGTGGTGGTCAACCGGGGCTGGTTACGGGCACCGGCAAGTCGTGAACGCCTGCCGGTGTTTCCCACGCCGGCCTCGGAAGTGATTGTCCAGGGCCGCTTGGCGGATTACCCGGTGCCGCCGGTGCTGGCGGATGCCGGGCCAACACCGGGTTGGCCGCGGCGGGTGCAGGCACTGCACCAGTCAGCCGTGGCCGCAGAGGCGGACACCGTGGCCAGCAAGGTGATCAGACTGGCGGGCGGCGATCAGCCCGGCGCTTTCCGCGCTGACTGGCAGCCGGATCGCATGGGCCCGCAGACCCACTACGGCTATGCCGTGCAATGGTTTTCACTCGCACTGGCGTTGTTGGTTCTGACCATCATTGCCAGCTACCGCAAGACAGGAGCCGATAATGACAACGACAATGGCTAACTCCATGACCGATAACGACAACGAACCCCTCTCCCCGGAACGGGTGCGCCGCGGCCGCCGGGTCGCCTTGCTGCTGTTTGTCATCGGATTCGGGCCGATGCTACTGGCCACGGTGATGTACTACACCGGCTGGCTCAATCCGGCGGGGCATGTCAACTATGGCTCCCTGGTTCAACCGCTGGTGCCGGTCAGTCAGCTGAACCTGATCGGTACTGATGGCAAGCGTCTGGCGGATCGCTTCACCGCGCCCACTGCCAACCGGCAATGGTTGATGCTGACCACCGCCGAAGGCTGCGCACAGACATGTGAATCGTTGCTGTACCTGTCTCGTCAGGTCAATGTGGCGCTCGGCAAGGACGCCAACCGGGTTGCCCGGGCGGCCTATCTGACGGAGCTGACGCTGTCCCAGCAGCAACGCCTGGGGGCTGAATATGAGGCCGTGGAAATGCTTCGTCGCGGTGGCCGCGACCCGGTCTGGCCGGATGCGATCAATCCGGCGGCGGGGCCCCGAATCCTGCTGGTGGATCCGCTGGGCCATGTGATGATGCAGTACACCCCGGACAACAGTGGCGAGGACATGCTGAAAGATATTAAACGCTTGCTCAAGTTGTCCCAGCTGGGGTAATGCCATGACTGCTTCTGCTCACTCTCCGTCGATTCGCAAGACCATGGGGCGCTGGGCCCTGATTGCCACCCTGCTGGCGGTGGTGGTGGTTATGCTGGGGGCCTGGACCCGGCTGGTGCACGCGGGCCTTGGCTGTCCGGACTGGCCCGGCTGCTACGGTTTTCTTACCGTACCCGGATCCGCTGATCAGATCGCCATTGCCGAGGCCCGTTTTCCGGAAGCGCCGGTGGACACCGCCAAGGGCTGGCCGGAGATGATTCATCGTTACGCCGCGGGCACTTTGGGGCTGATCGTGTTTGGCCTGGCCATGACCGCGGTCCGCCACCGCCGGGCGGGCATACCGGTCAGGCTACCGCTGTTTACTGCCGGATTTATCGTGCTGCAGGCCGCCTTTGGCATGTGGACCGTGACCCTCAAGCTTTGGCCCCAGGTGGTCGCTCTGCACCTGCTCGGGGGATTCACCACGCTGAGCCTGCTTACCTTGTTGACCCTGCGCTTGCGAACCCGGCCGGTTTCGGTCGCCGATGCATCGGAGCGCAAGCTGGCGGGGCTCAGGCCCTGGTTGTTTGGAGGACTGGCCCTGGTGGTGATGCAGATCGCGCTGGGTGCCTGGACCGCAGCCAACTACGCAGCAGTAGCCTGCAGTGATCTGCCCACCTGCCATGGTGAATGGTGGCCAGAGATGGATTTCCAGCACGGCTTTGACGTTACCCAACAGGTTGGCCCCAACTATCTCGGCGGTCAGCTGGAAGCCACCGGGCGGGTGGCGATCCATGTCAGCCATCGTGTCGGTGCCGTGGTGGTGCTGGGCTACTGGATCGTGCTGCTGGCGCTGATGTGGCGGCAGGCCAGGTCGGCACCCCTGTTGCTGCGAGCCACGGCTCTGGTAGCTGCGGCGCTGGCGGCGCAGATCGCCCTTGGTCTGGCGAATGTTGCCTTTCATCTGCCGCTGGCGGTGGCCGTTGCCCATAACGCCATGGGCGCCGGCCTGTTACTGACCATCATTCACCTCATCTGGCGCCTGCATCATTGCCGGCACTATGTCCTTTCATCCTCTTCCACGCTGATCAACCGGGAGGTTGCTGCATGAGCCAACAGGCCAAGGCCCTGTCCTACAAATCCGAGAACGTCAGCTGGCGGGATTTCCTCGAACTGACCAAGCCCCGGGTGGTGGCGTTGATGATCCTCACCTCGGTGATCGGCATGCTGCTGGCCGTTCCCGATCTGCCGGGCTGGCGGGTCCTCCTGTTCGGTAACCTCGGCATAGCGCTGCTGGCCGGTGCGGCGGCGGTGGTGAACCATGTGGTCGACCAGAAAATCGACACCATCATGGCCCGTACCCGCAAACGTCCGGTGGCAACCGGCCGGATTGCTCCGGTGGACGCCCTGCTGTTTGCCATCAGCCTGGCCCTTGGCGGCATGCTGGTGCTGGTGTGGCAGGTCAACACCCTCACCGCCTGGCTGACCCTGGCATCCCTGGTGGGCTATGCCGGGGTCTACACCCTGTTCCTGAAGCGGGCAACCCCGCAGAACATCGTCATTGGCGGCCTTGCCGGCGCGATGCCGCCGCTGCTGGGCTGGACCTCGGTGACGGGCCAGGTTGACGGCCATGCGCTGTTGCTGGTGCTGATCATCTTCGCCTGGACGCCCCCCCATTTCTGGGCCCTGGCGATCCATCGCAAGGAAGAATACGCCGAAGCCGGAATACCGATGCTGCCGGTGACGCACGGCAACCGCTACACCGAATTGCACATTCTGCTGTACACCCTGATGTTGCTGGCGGTCAGCTTGTTGCCCTTTGTCACCGGTATGTCCGGGTACCTCTACCTGGCCGGAGCGCTGGTACTGGGACTGCGTTTCCTGCACTATGCGGTACGACTGCTCAGGGGAGACGACCGGCGTGTGGCTCTGGCCACCTTCAAGTATTCCATCAGCTATCTGATGGCTCTGTTCGTGGTGTTGCTGGTCGATCACTACCTGAGTTTCTGAGCCACCGCATTCTCAGGGAGATTCTTACCAGCCATGGCCCGATCCGTTCGTAATACCGTTGCCATCCTGCTTTTGGCCGTGGTGCTGGTGTTTGCCCTGGTCGTGGCCCGACAGGTGTTCAAGGCCGATGGCCAGGAGCCCCTGCCGGCCCCGGAACTCAGTGAGTTCAACGCCTTTGTCTACGACCGGGGCCGCCCCATCGCAGAGTTCGAGCTGCTGAACGAGCAGGGTGAGGTAACCACTCAGGAAGCGCTGAAAGGTCACTGGACGTTTGCTTTCGTGGGCTACACCTTCTGCCCGGATGTGTGTCCGGCGACGCTGTCCAATCTGCGCCGGGCCAGCGCACTGATCCCTGCGGAGCTGCCCCAGCCAAGTTATCTGCTGATCTCCGCCGATCCCGAGCGCGACAGCCCCGAGCGGCTCAGGGAATACCTGACCTTCTTCGGCGAGGGTTTTCAGGGCCTGACCGGCGATCTGGACACCTTGAGAGCACTGGCCAAGAACCTGAACGCAGTGTTCATTCACCGTCAGGACGGAGATCTCCAGCTGGTGGACCATAGTGCCCACCTGGCACTGATCAATCCGGATGGCGAACTGGCGGCGGTCATTCAGCCCCCGCACACCCCCCAGGCCGTTGCCGAAGCCTATGGCCGTATCTACCAGTGGGCCCGGGAGAACCGGGAACGGGCTCGCTGAGTAGCGCCAGAGAGCGTTTTAGACGCCTGAGTTTCCCGGAAAGTCGTCTTTGCAAGTCGCCGGCGACACCGTAGACTGTGCCCCCAATTTGCCTGGCCCAACCACCATGCCTTTGAATCAGCAACACTGCACGTCGCCCCGGGAACTGTTTTCGGTACTGGCCGCAGGTGCCATCCTGCTGCTGGTTGTTCATGGTCTCGGCCGTTTCATCTACACCCCGCTGTTGCCTTATCTGGTGGCTGATGGCCAGATTGATGCTGCCGGGGGCGCCGCCGTGGCCACCTGGAACTATCTCGGCTACCTGATGGGTGCCATGGTGGCCATTCGCTGGCACCGCATTGACCAAATCCGCGTGTTGCTGCCGGTCTTCATGGCGGTGCATATCCTCACCAGCCTGGCCCAGACCCAGCTGGACACCGTGACGCTGATCTCGGTATCGCGCTGGATCAACGGCGTGGCTAATGGTGTGGTGTTTGTCCAGGCCCCGGCGTTGATCCTCGAATGGCTGGTGTCACGCAACCGTGCTGCCAAGAGCGGCCTGGTGTACCTGGGCGTCGGTGTCGGGCTGCTGGTATCCAGCGCGCTGGTGACACTGGCCGCAGACTGGCTGTCTGGTGCCGACCGCTGGTGGCCGGCGGCGGTGCTGTCGATCCCGCTGGCCTGGTGGGGAACGGCCCGGTTGCTGGCACTGGATGTCCCGGTGCGCGCCGAACAGCCAGAGCAACCCACCAGCAAGCCGGGCAAGCTGCTGGACCGGGCCAGTCTGCCGTTGTTCCTCGCCTATGCCGGCGCGGGCCTGGGCTATATCCTGCCGATGACCTTTCTGCCGTTGCTGGCAAAACTGCAGTTGCCCGAAGGTCACTGGTTGATTGATGGCTCCTGGCTGATTGTGGCCCTTGTTACCCTGCCATCTGCATGGATCTGGAATAATTTAGGTGCCAAAATTGGTGATCACCTGGCAATTATCGCGAACTTCGTGATACAGCTGCTTGGCGTTCTGGCAGCGGTGTTGCTGCCAGGGGCCACTGGCATTGTGCTGTGTGGTGTGCTGATCGGCAGCACCTTCCTGGGTGCGGTATTGCTGACTCAGCGTATTGGCCGCGCACTCCATCCTCATCAGGGGCCCCGTTTGTCTGCTGCGCTGGTGGCCCTGTACGGCTTCGCTCAGATGGCCGGTCCGTGGCTGGCAAAGCAGTGGCTGGGCATGGGTGGCACCCTCGAAAGCGCGTTCTGGATCGGTGTCGCTGCCCTGGCCTGGGGACTGCTGTTTGTCTTTCTGGTCCCCAAACCGGAAGTCTGGCATCGCCAGTCCCGGTAGCGACCCGATAAGCAGCCCCCGCTCGCGCTCCCCTACCAAAACTCCTGGTCGAGACCGATGAAAAACACCATGCTACCCATCGACCCTCTCCTCCCTGACCTGCAACAAACCCTCAAATCCACAACCACGGTGCTGTTGCAGGCACCACCGGGCGCCGGAAAAACCACCCGCGTACCGCTGGCCTTACTCGACGCAAGCTGGCGCCGTCAGCGCAAGATTCTTATGCTCGAACCCCGCCGCCTCGCCGCCCGTTCCGCCGCCCGCTACATGGCCAGCCAACTCGGTGAGCGCGCGGGGCAAACCGTGGGCTATCGTACCCGCCTGGATACCAAAGTCAGCGCCCGCACCCAGATCGAAGTGGTCACCGAAGGCATTCTTACCCGCTTGATCCAGGACGACCCGGAACTCACCGGGTACGCTGCGGTGCTGTTCGACGAGTTTCACGAACGCTCGCTGCAGGGTGACCTGGGCCTCGCCCTGGTTCGGGAGAGCCAGCAGGCGCTGCGGGAAGACCTGCGTCTGGTGGTGATGTCTGCGACGCTCGATACCGCCCCCATCGCCCGGCTACTCGGTGACGTACCGGTGCTGACCAGTGAGGGGCGCTCCTTTCCGGTAGAGACCTTCTACCGGCCATTGTCCCGGGATGCGCGTTTGCTGGATCAGGTGGTTGCGGTTATCCACGAAGCCATCGCTGAGCAGGACGGTTCCCTGCTGGTGTTCCTGCCGGGCGCTGGTGAAATCCGCCGGGTCGAATCGGCACTTCGGGGTACCCTGCCGGCGGGGGTTCGGTTGGCACCGCTGTATGGCAACCTGCGCAACGACGAACAGGATCAGGCCATAGCCCCGGCCGCGGACGGCGAGCGCAAGGTGGTGCTAGCTACCGCCATTGCCGAAACCAGCCTGACCATCGAAGGCATCCGGGTGGTGGTGGACAGCGGGCAGCAACGCCGGGCGGTGTTTGACCCCAACAGCGGTATGACTCGTCTGGTGACTGGCCGCCTGTCCAAGGCCTCCGCTGAACAGCGGCGGGGACGGGCCGGACGGGTAGAGCCGGGCGTATGCTACCGGTTGTGGAGTGAATCGGAGCAGTTTGGCCTGGCCGACTTCACCGCCCCGGACATTGTACAGGCCGACCTGGCACCGCTGGTGCTGGAGCTGGCCCAGTGGGGCGCCCGCAAGCCCGACGACCTGGAGTGGATTGACCCGCCCCCGGTTGCTCACTGGCAGCAGGCCACCGACCTGTTGCAGTGGCTTGACCTGCTCAACGACGATGGCAGCATCAGTGATCATGGCAAGGCCGCCCGGCAACTGGGTATTCACCCCCGTCTGGCTCACATGGTGCTGCGGGGACGGACATGGGGGCTCGCCAGGCTCGCCGCCGAACTGGCCGCCCTGCTGGAGGAACGGGACCTGCTCGGTCCCCGTGCCGGCGCCGATCTCCACCTGCGCTGGCAGCTGCTGCGGGGTGAAACCCGCGACCCGAGAGTGGACCGCCAGCGCCTGCAGGCCCTGCAACGATCCGTACAGCGGCTGGCCACGGTGGACGATACCGTGATTCCGGGCAGTGAGGATGCCGGTCGTCTGCTGGCCCAGGCCTACCCGGATCGTATCGCCCGCAAGCGCTCTGGCCAGGCACCTCGTTACCAGCTCAGTAATGGCCGTGGTGCCGTACTGGCGGAGGAGGACCGTCTGGCACGGGAGTCCTGGCTGGTGGCGGTCGATCTGGACGGGCAGGCACGGGAGTCGCGAATCTATCTGGCGGCGGTGGTGAACCCTGATCGGCTGGAACAGGACCTGGCGGTCCATATTGTCAGCCACGACGAGTGCCTCTGGGACGACCAGCGTGGCCGGGTGGTGGTTCGGCGGCAGAAACGGTTGGGTCAGCTTGTGCTTGAAGAAACCACGTTGCCCAGCCCTGATGCCGCTCAGGTGCTCGCCGGGCTGCTGGCTGCGGTGCGCCAGAAAGGTTTGCAGAGTCTGCCGTGGAGTGAGGAATCCCGTCAGCTGCGCGCCCGGCTGGCGCTAGTGCACAGGCTATGGCCGGAACAATGGCCGGCGGTGGATGACGACACCCTGTTGGCAGAACTGGAGCAATGGTTGGGGCCGTTTCTGACATCGGCGAGCCGCTGGGCGGAATTGCAAAAGGTCGACCTGGCGACGGCTTTGAGCAGCGTCCTGGACTACCGTCTGCAAACCCGGCTGGCGGAGCTGGCGCCGGCAACGCTGACGATTCCTACCGGCCAGTCAGTGCGTCTTGATTACACCGCAGAGCAGGGACCGGTGCTGGCCGCCAAGTTACAGGCGCTGTTCGGCTGGACCGAGACGCCAAGGGTTGCCAACGGCCAGGTGCCGGTGGTGATCCACCTGCTGTCGCCGGCCCAGCGCCCACTGGCGGTGACCAGCGACCTCTCGAGTTTCTGGCGTAATGGCTATGTGGAGGTGCGCAAGGACATGCGGGGGCGCTACCCCAAGCATCCATGGCCGGAGGATCCCTTTACCGCAGAAGCGCGGCAGGGCACCAAAAAACAGGGGCGTTGAGGGTGTTCAGACCCGGACATCAATAACGCTGCCGATGCGGGCGTCGCCGCTGCTGACCGACGGCTGTGGCGAGGGGATGGCGTCGAGCAGTTGCAGAGCGCCCGCTGCCGCCATGTCCTGGGCCGTTTTCAAGACACTGAGCTGGGCCTGTTGCTGAACGTCGGCCTGGTTGAGCTGGGTGCTGAAACTGGCAAGTGATGAAATATCCACGATGGCTGACCCGGTTTGACACTAGGGGACACGGTAGCCGCCTGTTGCGATGGCTAACGCAGGAGTGGTCAAAATATCACCAGCCTGACGCCAGAGGGAAGCCCCGGACGCCAAACCTTGCAAACCGTTACAGCCGCTTACAGGGGAGGAAACCGCTGTGGTCATGCACATGCCGCCCGGGGATCATTCCGCCAGGTTGTAGGAGCCGTCTTCGTCGTGGGTTTCGCGGCCGGTGACCGGCGGATTGAAAGAGCAGATCAGGCGCATATCCTCACTGCCGCCACGAAGTACGTGACGATCGTGCTTGTCGAGGGCGTACAGGGTGCCGTCGGTGATTTCGTGGGTTTCCCCGGTGGCGAGATCGGTGATGGAGCCGTTACCGGCAACGCAATAGACCGCTTCGAGATGGTTCTTGTACCACAGGTTCAGCTCGGCACCGGCGGGAATGATGGTCTCGTGGAACGAGAAACCCATACCATCTTTTTTCAGCAGCAGGCGGCGGCTGGTCCAGCCCGGGCCTTCCACTTCGCGCTCGGTTCCGATGATGTCCTGTACACGTACAATCTTCATGATAGTCCTCATGTTGGTGGGAGTCGCGGCACAGTATAAACATCCGGACGCGGTCCGTTTCAACCGCCTGCGGTCCGCCACTGGTGGTAGAGGTCCATGGCAAGCTCGAGGGTTTCGGCCAGTTGCTGGCGCTGTTCGCTGCTCAGGGCACGCTGCTTTCGGCATCGGGTCAGCGCCCGGTGAATGACCTGGCGGTGGGGGCTGTCGAGCTGGTCGAGCCAGTGGCTGTCACTGGGTTCCAGGTCGAGCGGATCGCGGCCGGCGTGGTTGCGGTGGGCAATGTGCCACCAGTGATCCACCGCCCGGCCCAGAACCACGTAACCGAACTGGCTGTCCTGCACCGGCCCGAAACTCGCGGTTTGCAGACCATGACGCAGGGCGCCGATCTTCAGTACCGGCAGGGTCAGGCGATCGCCGTAGAAATAGCTGCCCGCTGCGCCAATGAGCCCCCCAACCAGCGCCCCGGTACCGAGAGACGAACCCAGGGTGATGGCATCAAGGCCGGCTCCGCCAATGGCCCCGGCGCCGAAGCCGGCGGTGGTCAGGTAGGTGCGGCTGACACCCCAGGCCTGGCGGCTGCCCTCACTAAACAGATCATGCTCGCTGTGCCAGCGTAATTCGGCTTCCTGGCGTTGTACCCGGTGGTGTTGATACAGCGCTTCAATGGCCAGCCGCAACGACTGTTCGCGTTTGCGCTGGTGCTGGTACCAACGTTGGCGCAGTTGCTCGGCCAGGGTGTCACGGGCGTGCGCCTCACTTTGAGGTGCGGTCAGGGTACGTTTCTCCTGCCACGCCATCATCTCTTCCAGGGCGGTGGCGATCAGCCGCGCGGTCTGGGACTTGCGCTGTGCCCGCTGCCCTGACAGGTGCAGTACTGCGGAATCGAGCACCTGCTCCCAGGCCGGCTCGAGCTGGCCAAAAGCCTTGAGCAGGCTGAGGTGCTGGTTAAACGGTGCCCGCACCGCGTCGAATTTGCGCACCACCTGAAAGAACTGGCCGAGGGCGGACTGCCAGTGTTCGCTGTAATCGTCCGCGCCGATACTGTTGATCAGTGCCAGGCTGGGGCGTCCGGTCCAGCGCAGGATTTCCATCTCGCTTTCATTCTCGGCGCTGTAGGGCACCGAACCGTCAACCACGTAGATAATGCCGGCACCTTCCACCAGGGGCGTCAGCAGCTCGCATTCGTCATGGAAACGGGGATCGTCGCGGTGCTGATTGACAAAGGCGGCGACGGTTTCAGCCCGGTCTGAGGCTGACAGGCTGTGGGCTTCCAGCCAGGCCAGTAGCTGCCGCGGTCGTTGGAACCCGGGGGTGTCCACCAGGGTATAGAGCACGTCGCCATCCACGGTCAGGTCATAGGCCTGGCTGTGGCGGGTGGTACCGGGTTCGAGGGCAATGGCAATGCTGTCGTTCTGGGACAGGGTGGCCACGATGCTGGATTTGCCCTTGTTGGGGTGGCCGACCACGGCAAAGGTGGGGGCCGGTGTCCGGTGATCGGTCATGGTTGCGCCCCCGCCGTTTGGTGGGGGGACTCCGGATAACGGCTGACATGAAGCCGCTTGTCGCTGAGCCGTTCGCTGAAGCGAAGCCAGGGCGCCAGTTGCCGGTCCGGCGCCGGTTGCTCCGGGTCGGTGGCCAAAGGTACCAGGGTGATGCGGGTATTGGCCGGCCAGTGGTTGCGGGCATCGCCAATAAAATCTTCCAGTTCTGCGGTGGGTGGTTCCCAGGCCCGGGTGAGGATGGTGATCGAATGACGGCTGTCGGCGTGCAGGTGCTCGCGGGCCTGTCCAATCGCCTGCTGGTCCTGATCGAGGCTGGCCGCCCCCCCGGCGTCCACCACCAGGCGCCGATCAGTCCCCTGAAATAGCGGGGGTAGGCTGCCGTTGCCGGCTCCGGCCCAGCGAATCACCACCGGGCTGTCAGGCAACGGGTGCAGACCGGTTTGCACCGCAAGCTCCGGGGGGCGGTTGACATCGGTGTTCTGGTGACCGCTTTCCACGGTCGGGGTTTCCATCCGGTAGCGCAGGGCCAGCAGGCCCGGGTGCGCGGCCAGCAGCTGCCCGGCCCGGCGCCGCAGGTGCCAGATGCTGAGCAGCAGCAACAACAGCCGTGGCAGAATCACGTAACAGCCCCAGGCCATGGTGACGAAGGGCCACCAGTCACCCCAGCGGGCAGCCGTCACCGGGGAACCCTCGCTGATCCGGAAGAAACGGGTCTGGCTGACCAGGTCCAGGTCGGGGACCGCTGCCGGCCACAGCCCCTGCCAGGGCCAGGCCAGCGTCGCCATGAGTTGCTGGTAGCTGGCGGCGCCCGTACTCAGGGTGGTGCTCCAGCCAAACGCCAGATCCCGCACCACCACCAGGGTGACCAGGGTTAACAGCCCTGCCAGCGCGAACGCCAGGCCACCGCCGTGGGCGGCCCGGGCCATCAATTGCGGTTGCAGGCGATTGATGGCCATGGCCGCCTCCTGGCCGGGGTGCAGATAGCGTTCAATCAGCCAGCCCCAGGGCCGCCATCCCGCCAGGGCCTGCAGCGATGTAGCGACCGCCAGCACCAGCTGCAGCAGCATGAAGGCCAGCAGCACGGTGATATTGATGCGTCCGCTGCCGTCGTAGTAGAGCAGCCCGAGCATGGTCACGATGCCAAACAGCGCGCCGGTCACCACAAAGCTAAGGCTGATGCGATGCCAGCGGCGCAACGGCCGCAGCGCGCTGGTGTGATGCGGGCTGCCGATGCGCTGGACGTAGTCGAGCCAGTGTCGGGGTGTCAGCGTACCGTCGGCGGCGAGGGCATAGCGGCGGTCGCGACGGTGCAGGAACGCCGGCGACTGATGGTGGTCGCGGCGAACCTGATCGTCGAATTCCAGTAGCAGCGTCAGGGCCTTGTCGGACATGCCGTGTTCTTTCTCCTTCCTCGAACCGGTCATTGGCGGTGGTTTTCCTCTAGAATATAGGGATATCCGTTGCCGATACCATAATTACCATGCCCCACCACCTGATGAACCTGCGTTATGTCCCGGATGATGAAGCGGAGGAAATCCGCCAACTGTTCGAGCAGCACGGGGTCCCCTACTATGAAACCCCGCCCAGTCGCTGGGGAATCAGCATGGGCGGATTCTGGGTTCACGACGAGGATGAGGCCGAGCGGGCCCGCGCCCTGCTCAATGACTACCAGCAACAACGCCAGAGTGCCCAGCGCCAGCGCTACCAGCAGGACCTGTTGCGGGGGGAGAACCGGGGAATCTGGCAGCGGATTCGGCAAAAGCCGGTCACCACGCTGGCGGCTGCCCTGGCCATTGTGGCCATCTTGTTCCTCAGCCTGATTCCCTTCATTCGTATTTGAGCGTCCGCTGGCCACCGCCGGCGCCGTTCTGCTTCGGGTCGAACATCTCCCGGTTCAACGGTGTGACTCCTGTCACAGAACAGAAAAGAGCCTGTTTTGCCCGGTGTCCGCGCCATCTCTGAATTTTTCTTTCTGAAACATATTGTTACAGAGTGTAATTGCGATAGCCGGCCGTTCCGCCAGAGGTCGCTGTACTTATTGCCAATTCTGCCTTCGAACTCGCTGGCTATGGTCTGCTCCCCATTTCTCTTGCTGTGACCTGGAGGCCGCCCGATGATTCGAAACAACACCACGGTATTGATTGCCGCTGCCCTGACCCTGCTCGCGGGCTGTGGCGGGGACCAGGCAGTGATGCTGTCAGCGGAGGCGCCCCCGGGCCTGATCTACAGCTATCCGGCGGATGGCCAGCAGGAGGTTGCTCCGCAGGCCGATCTGGTGCTGCGTTTCTCCACCGTCGTGGCCGAACCCCGGCTGGCCCTGGTCGATGCCGACGGCGCTGCTGTCGGCCATACCCTGCAGGCGGTGGATGGTGGCCAGAGCTGGCTGATCCGCCCGGAGCGGGCGCTGGCCCCGGCTCAGACGTACCGGCTCAGCCTGTCCGAGCCGCTGGTTACGGACGGCGGCACCCTCACCGAACTTGACGATGGCGAGCTGGTGTTCAGCACCCGCGGCAGCCGCACGACCATTCGCAGCGAGTCGGTGACCGACAGCCGTTTTGGCCTGGCCACGATGATCCCCGACGGCCAGCGTTTTCCAGTGATGGATTTCTCCACCCTGCGATTGACGCTGACCCAGGATATTCATCCTGATGGCGTGGTGTACGGTGACTCGGTGCGCCTGGAGAACAGTGCCGGTGAGCTGGTGCCAGCCTACGTGATTGCCCGTGGCCGGCAACTGGTGATCGATCCGCTGGCGCCGGAAGGCAGCGACAGTGATGAATTGACGGCGGGTGAGACTTACACCCTGACCCTGAAGGCGTTGCCCAACCTGTATGGTGACCAGATGCTTGACCTTGCGCTGCCTCTGGTGCCGCGAGAGTCGGGTCCCACCGAAGTGCTCTACCAGACCGCAACCGCCAACAGCACCAGCCAGGATCTGCGTTCGAAGCTCAACGGCGAGCCGGTCAATGGCATCTCACTGCAATCGGTGCTGCTGGGGAATACCCCTCATGCCTGGCAGACCGGCGCGATGTGGGCGGAGCTGGCCTACGGCCCCCATTATCCGGAGATGACCCCGCTGCGCATTCCCCGCGGCACGGTGCTCAGCAGCACCTCGCTGGACGTTAATGTTGGCGGCGTGGTGCCGCTGATGACCGCCACTGGCGTTCAGAAAACCGGCGAGATCAGGGTGGTGATGACCACCGATGCCATCGGCTATCTGTTCCCCAATCCCTACAGCGACAGTGACGAAGCTCCGCGCCATGTGCGGCTGTTCATGGATGTGTCGATGAACACCGTGGAAGGTCAGCCCAATGCGTCGCTGTCCCAGGATCTGACGGGGCTGGAGCTGGTCGGGTTGGCGAGAATTCACGACGGTACTCTGGAAATTGATGCCCTCAGCATGGTGGAGCCGGCGCTGCTGGGGCTGGAGAACGCCCGCGCCTCGCTCGCTTTCAACATCCGCGCCGAAACGGCCAACCGGGCCCAGCAGGATGCCCCGCAACCGCTGGCCGACCTTGCCGCGCCAGCGCTGGTGAGCTGGATGCCCGGTAACGACGCGGCGATGATCCGTGCTCATCGGCCTGGCGATCCGGTCACCCTGTTCTTCGATGAACCACTGGATCGGGACTCGGTCCGTGCCGGCGTCCGCCTGTTCAGTGGTGACAATGAGGTGACCAGCGATGTGTCGGTGGATGGCACCAGTGTGACCCTGCAGCCTGTTGGCGGGTTACAGCACGGCACCAGCTACCAGGTCCGCATCGACAGTCTGCTGACCGACCTCGCCGGCAATGGCGCCCAGCCACAGCAACTGGCGTTTGCCCTGCCGCTGGCTGCGGATGCCTCGGCGTCGTCGCCGCTGGCGGTAACAACCTACCCCGGTTTCCCCTGTGTCACCATCGGGCTGGGTCTGCTGAGTGATGATCATGGCCGCTGCCAGGGCACCCTTGATGGTAATGGTGTGCCCCATAATGGGAGCGACGAGCATATGCCGCTCCAGACCTTGCCAGCCAACCGACCCGTAGTGGTGACGTTCTCCCAGTCCATGGATCTGGCGTCAATCCGGCTGGGTGAGAGCTTCCGGGTGGAGCGGGTGACCGATCTGGGCAGTGGCAATGGCCAGGACGTAACGGTGGCGGCAGAGCCCGTGACGGGACGTCTGATGTTGAACAACCAGCGGCTGCGTTTTTACCCTGACCAGCCCTGGCAGGTTGGCGCCTACTATCGCTATACCCTGGCTTCCCAGGCCTCGGCCAGTCCGGATTGCGGCCAGGCGATCTGTTCCAGCCTGGGGCAGGCCCTGGAGACCAATGCCCTGATGGGATTGAGCCAGCGTGGAGGACCGGATCTGACGATCTACTTCAAGGGCAGCGCAGCCACCGACACGGTGTTTCTGCCCCTGCGTAACCTGCCAGTACGGGATGTGAATGCTGACAGTGTTATCCAGTGTGCGATTGTGGAGGAAACCAATGGTGATGGCGTGGTGGTGCGTCAGTCTTACGCCAGTGACTGTGTCGAGCCTTCGAATATGGCCTTTGACGCCGGCGGCGAGCCGCTGACCCCGCCTCAGGCGACCCGGGTCATCAGCCAGGACCGAAGCCACGCACGGGTGGGTTGCAACCGCGATCGGAAGAACATTTTCTCATCCTGGCTACTGACCGAGTGTCCGGAACTGAAGTTCATCTACCAGACCGGAGCCCTGAACACCGAGGTGATTGGTCCGGTGGATCCGGACAATCCCGCCGCCGGGGTGCGGGTACTGCTGTATCCGACGCTGCTGACCACCACCTCGTTGACCGTCAACGCCATGGTGTTGTCCGACCTGACCTGGGCTGAGACACCGACCGGACCACAGGTGATCCGTATGCGCTACGCGGATGATGGCAGTGGCGAACGCAACGGTCTGATCCCCGGTGTGATCCGCACGGGTGCTGACGGTTACCCCGTGTTCGAGACCGACGTTGACCTGTACCTGGATGCTCCGGATCTGCATACGCCACTCAGTCTGCCCCACAACCAGCACAGTGTACCGTTGTATCTGGATCTGTTGGGTGAGGTTCGTTTTCTGGAGGATGGCCGTCAGGTCATCGAGCAATACAACCAACAGGCCCAGACCATTACGGTGAATGTGGGGGGGCTGGTTGAATTCGATCTGGAAATCCCGGTGAACGGTTTACGGCTGAGCTACTTGTCTCCGCCAGTGAAGGAGTTATCCGTGTTCTCCCAAGCCCAATAACGTCGAACGGAGCGGGCGATGCCCATACCGTCTTGATCTTGATCAAGACGGTATGCTGACACAAGGTTGCGGCGCCCGGGAGCTTTGCCCTAGCATGATCGCCCTTTTTTGGTGCATACAGGTGGCAGGGCATGGGAGTCCGCAACGATCGTCTGCGCTGGCAACAGGCCAGTGGGGTATTACGGACATTACATCTGGAACGTCTGTCCCGGCGCTACAGTCACAAGACGGTGCTGGCGGGGTTCAACCTGATCAATGGCGGCCTGAGCATCGCCCTGATCTCGCTGGTCGCTCTGGTTACCCAGCAGGCGTTTATCTTTCCCTCCCTGGGCGCAACAGCGTTCATCCTGTTCCATGTGCCACTGGCGGAACCGGCGTCACCGCGCAACACGGTCTGTGGTCATTTGGTGGGCGCCCTTACGGGGCTGTTCAGCCTCTATCTGTTTGGCCTGCACAATGCGCCCTCGGCCATGGCCGCAGGGGTGGATCTGGCCCGGGTGGGCGCAGCGGCACTGTCGTTGGGGATGACCGGATGCCTGATGGTGCTGTTACGGGTTCCCCATCCACCTGCGGGAGCCACGGCACTGATCGTTTCGCTGGGGCTGATGCCCCATCCTGCGCAGTTGCCGGTATTGATGGCCGGGGTCTTCCTGCTGGTGGCTCAGGCCTTTGTGATCAACCGTCTGGCAGGCATTCCCTATCCCCTGTGGCGGCGGTCGTCGGAGCTTCCGCTCAGCGTTCCTTCTTGAGGCGGGAAAAGGTGGCTGGAGCGACCCCCAGCCATGAGGCGAGTTGGAAATCCGGGACCCGAAGCATCAGCTCCGGATACTCCACCACCATAAGATCGTAGCGTTCCTTGGCGGACAGTGTCTGGCGGTGGAACTCCCGTTTGGTGGCGAGTTCCGCCAGTTCCTCGGTCAGGGTCAGGGCAAACCGCGCCCACTTGCCTTCGCAATGGTTCCGCAAGACATCACGAAAGGCGTGGAAATCCGCCTGCCAAAGGGTGCAGGGTGTAACGGTGGACAGGCACAGGGTATTGCGTACCGTGCGGCTGCGGCCGAACACCGGCCAGGCGATATCGCCTTCCGCAAAGAAATGGTGGATTGATACCTTGCCGCCTGGAGACTCGCGAAACAGTCGCAGAACGCCATGCTGGACCAGATACACCTGTGACCACGGGCGCTGGTGGCGTTCGAGTTCGCTGTCCGGATCCACCACCTCTTTGTGAAACAGGGTGCAGAGCTGGTTCAGTAACAGGTGGTCGGGATTGGGGTTGCCATTCGGCGGGCGAATTCCGAATACCCGGCACAGACTGTGCATCACGGTTTGTGTCTGATTGACCGGTGGCAGCGATGCCACCTGCGGATGCTGTTCCCCCAGCAGGCAGGGGGAGGAAGACAGGGATACGGAATCGCTGTCGATTGCGTCTGTCATAGCATGCAACCCGGTAGATGATTCCTGAATACTATGCCATTTTCTGTTAACGGCAAAAAACCATTTGTTTGATTATTATCAATCGGCAAAATCGATTTCACGCTTCGACCGCCTCTGCCAGGGCTGCAATGTCCGGACTTTCGGACACAGTCCGGTTTTCCAGACGCTGCTCCCTTTTTCCCGCTAATCCCTTGTGAACCGCACCCTGTACACCCTTTCTGGACGGCCTCGGACCCCTGCCCCGGTGTCCGAATTACCGGACGGCCCTGTTTCCGGTGTTCGGATTCGACTTCTAACTATCTGTATATAAAGGAAATTAATAGTTGGCATGAGATGAGCATTGGGCAGGCAGCGCCCGGTGTTTTCGCGTCTTCCTTTTCCGGTGCGCCTTTTAAATAACAATAACGCCAGTAAGGAAACGAACATGACCATTCGCACACTGCTCATCGGGCCAGCGGGGCTCGCTGTCGCCCTCTCCCTAACCGGCTGCAAGCTGGAAGATATCCCCGGCAAGGCACTCAACCAGACTCCGGACTTTCTTATCGGAGAGGTCCATTACCGCGCCTATGATGGCGTGACCAATGACCTGCTGACGGCGGGGCTCGGTGCCAGTGGCCTGGCCAGCGCTACTGCGCCGACTTTCGCCGACAGCCTCAACCCGAGCCCGGCGGAACTGCGCCGGCTGGCCATCTACAACAACTACCGCGCGCTGGTGGATACCTCTCCGGGGGGGGGCTACGGCAGCTTTTTCGGCCCCCAGGTCGGTGGTGAGGGGGAAGGTCTGATTGCCGGTGAAGAGTTCCTGGCGTTTATCGATGCCGGCAATGACCAGGCTCCGGTGACGGTCATGGTGCAGATTCCGCATCACTTTGATCCTGATCAGCCCTGCATGGTTACGGCGCCCTCGTCCGGGTCCCGCGGTGTCTACGGGGCCATTGGCACGGCCGGGGAATGGGGGCTGAAAAAGGGCTGTGCGGTGGTGTATACCGACAAGGGCACCGGCACCGGCAGCTTTAACCTGGAAACCGGCGCGGCGCAGCGCATCGACGGTAGCCTCAGTAGCGATCCGGAGGTGGATGTCCAGTTCCGTGCCAACCTCGATGAAGCCGGGCGGGCGGCCTTCAACGCCGCCTATCCGAACCGTGTGGCGTTCAAGCATGCCCATTCCGGCAGCAACCCGGAAGCGGACTGGGGGCAGCATGTGCTGGCGTCCATCGAGTTCGGGTTTTATGTGCTCAATGAGCAGTTCGGTCAGCAAACCGGCCATGGTCAGCGGGTTATGACGATCAATCCGGACAACACCCTGGTGATTGCCTCCAGCGTTTCCAACGGTGGCGGTGCCTCAGTCAGGGCCGCGGAACAGGACGAGCGCGGGCTGATCGATGGGGTGGCGGTCTCCGAGCCCAACGTGAACCCATTGCCGGACAGCGCAATCACCATTCGTCAGGGCAACGGGGGGGTGATCAGCGCGCACAGTCGCAGTCTGCTGGATTACACCACCGCGCTTGCGGTTTACCAGGGCTGTGCCAACCGGGCCCCGGCCATTCGCGACGATGCGCCCTTCAATGCCGTCCTCAACGATGTCAGCGTGAACGAGAACATCTGCACGGCGCTGGCTGCCAAGGGGCTGGTGACTGGCGCCACCCTCGATGAACAGGCCACGGATGCGCTGCGGATCCTGAACGAGGAGTTCGCCGTGCAGCCAGAACAGAACCTGGTGGCACCCAGCCACTTCGGCGTGTCGGTAGCCCAGAGTATTGCCATGACCTACGCCAACGCCTACGGCGGTTTTGCGGTCGAAGACCGGCTGTGCGGATTGAGCCTGGCCGCCACCGATGGCAGCGGGGCGGTGATGCCCCTCACCGATGCCCAGGAAGCGGCGCTGTTCTCGGCCAGTAACGGGATTCCGCCCACCGCGGGTGTCAATCAGGTCTACGATGAGGCCAGCGGCGGTGCAACCAACCTCAAGCAGGCAAGCTCCAACAGCAGCGGCCTGGCGGACTTTGGCCTCGACGCGCTGCTGTGCCTGCGAGGTCTGGCCACCGGGGTGGATCCGTTGACCGATACCGCTCTGAGTGGGACGGCCGCGGACCAGGCCAGCGCCATTGCGGCGGGCATAGCGGCCATCCGCTCCAGCGGTGACCTGGGCGGCAGGCCGGCGGTGATTGTGACCGGTCGCGCCGATGCCATCCTGCCGATCAACCACACGTCACGCCCGTATTTCGGCCTCAACCGCAAGGTCGAGGGGGCGGACTCCGGCCTGCGTTACTACGAAGTGCTCAACGCCCACCACCTGGATGCCTTCAATGCTTTCCCGGGTTTCAACGAGCGCTACCTGCCCCTGCACCACTACTACATTCAGGCCCTCGACCTGCTGTGGGCGCGCCTCAACGATGGCACCGAACTGCCGCCAAGCCAGGTGGTACGCGCCGTGCCCCGGGGTGCCGGTGCGCCAGCCCTGAGTGAGGCCAATCTGCCACTCGTGGCAGAGGAACCGGCCCCGGAGGATCGCATCCTGTTTAGCGACAACCAGGTTCGCATACCGGATTGAGGCCACAGGTGCCGCCGCACCCTACCGCCATACGGGCGGGCACCACGAACGGGCTTCGGCGGAACCCGTTCTGACCGGCCGGTGCGTCACCGGCCTCACTAACAACAAGGGAACACCCGAATGCAAAACAACCGATACGTGCGTCACTCCATTTCCGCGCTGGCTCTGGCGATTGCCGGCCAGGCCGGTGCTTTTGAACTCAATGCCGGGGATTACCAGGCCGAGCTTTACGGCTATGCCCGCTTCAACGCCAGTTACGATATTGACGAAGATATCGGCATTTCGACCCGTGCCGGGGCCTTCTCCGCGATCAATACCGGTGCCGATGAAGACAACGAGGCCACCGGCTACTTCAGCGCGGATGCTGTGCAGACCCGTCTTGGGGTCAGGGCCTCCTCTCCGGAAGGCGTGAAGGTGGTTCTTGAAGGGGATTTTCGCCCGGGAACCCTGCGCCTGCGTCACGGTTACGGTGAATACAACGGCGTGCTGCTGGGTCAGACCTGGTCCAATTTCAACAGTTTTGTGGGGAATACCAAGGTGCTGGATTTCGACGGTCTCGCTGGCAATGCCGGTCTGCAGGGACGCGTAGCCCAGGCCCGCTACACGACCGGGGCCTTCTCAGTATCGGCGGAAGAGCCGATCACCAACTTCCTCGAGGGTGCTGGCGCGACGGTCGGCGGTAAACAGGGCCTGCCGACACTGACCGCCCGTTTCGAGCAAGCTGCGGGCGGCCTCTCCTACTCTGCCGCCGCGCTGGTGCAGGAAGTCGGTTATGACACCGGCACCGTGGACGACAGTATCGTGGGTTATGCCGCCTTTGCCGCCGCCAAAATGGCGCTGGGCGAGAGCCTCACTATCCAGGGCAGCGTGTCCTACACCGATGGCGCTAATTCCTACCTGTACCGTTCCGGTGAAAACTTCGGTGCCGAGGATGCCTATATCCGCGGCGGTGATCTGGAAAGCATTGCCGGTTATGGCGGTACCGTTGGCGTGGGCCTGGATCTGGGCGCAGGCAGCAGCATCAATGTTGGCTACGGTCTGGTGACCGTGGACTGGGACGATGCCGAGGCTGATGGCGCCGCGGTTGCTGACAAGAGTGAAACCAACCAGAACCTGATGGCCAACTACCTATGGAGCCCGGTGAAGAACGTGATGATGGGCGTGGAATACGGCTTCTTCAAGCGTGAAAACGTCAATGGCGATGAGGGTGATGCCAACCGCATCCTGTTTGCCGGCCAGTACACCTTCTGATCCCGTTCTGTCCGCAATCGTACCCACCCCTACCACCAAAATCGGGGTGGGTTGCGATTGCCAACCCCCAATCCCCCATATACTCTCTGGAAAGTGTCAGTGTTTCCGGACAACTGGCACGGCAGGTTCACCAACATGACCGATTACATTCCAGGCCATAGCCCATTCATGCCCAAGCCGTTTATCCATAAAAACAAGAGCGGGCCGACTCGCGACCTGATCGAAGCGCTGTTTCCGCTGTTTGAACAGGCCAGTGCTGGCGCCATTGCCGTCGACAGCGACAGCCGCATCACCTGGATCAACGCCAGTTACGCTGCCTTGCTTGGATTGAAAGACCCGCAGGCGGCCATCGGCAAGGACGTCCGGGGGGTGATTCCGCGGACACGCATGCATGAGGTGGTCGAGACTGGCCAGCCGCTGCTGCTCGATATCATGGAGCATGACAGCCAGCAGCTGGTGGTGACCCGGTTGCCGTATTTCGACGATCAGGGCGAGATCCAGGGGGCGGTCGCTTTCGTGCTTTACGACGATCTGCAGCCGCTGACCCCGCTGGTCAGTAAATACCGCCGGTTGCATCAGGATCTGGTGGCAGCCCGCAAGGCTCTCGCCCGCAAAACCCGGGGAACCCGCTACTGCCTTGGTGATTTTGTCGGCGCCAGTCCGGCAGCGCTGGAAGTCAAACGCCGTGCCCGACTCGCCGCCGGACGTGATATGGCGGTGTTGCTGCTGGGGGAAACAGGAACCGGCAAGGAAGTGCTGGCACAGGCTATTCACTCCCTGTCCGGCCGCGCCGACAAACCCTTTGTCGGGGTCAATGTCGCGGCAATCCCGGAGAACCTGCTGGAGGCTGAATTCTTTGGCGTTACCCCCGGGGCGTACACCGGTGCTGACCGTCGCAATCGCGACGGCAAGTTCCAGCTTGCCAATGGTGGCACTCTGTTCCTGGACGAGGTCGGCGACATGCCGCTGGCGCTGCAGGCCAAACTGCTGCGGGCGTTGCAGGAAGGCGAGATCGAACCCCTGGGCTCGAACAAGGTGGTGTCGGTGGATGTGCGGGTGATTGCCGCCACCAGTCGCAACCTTGAGGCGATGATGGCGGAAGGGGCGTTCCGATCCGACCTGTACTACCGCCTCAATGTGCTGGAAATCGCTATCCCGCCGCTGCGGGACCGGTTGCCGGATCTCGGCGTGCTGTGTGAAGCCATTCTGGAAGCTCTCTGTGAAGGTCTTGAGTTGCGTGGTGAGATCACCGATGCCGCGGTCACGGCGCTTGGCAGCTATGACTGGCCGGGTAACATCCGCGAGTTGCGCAATGTGTTGGAGCGAGCGCTGACGATGGGCGAGGACAACGGCCTGCTGGACGCCGATGCGATCTTCAAGGTGTTACCCCGTAATGGCGCCCGTCAGGTGCCTTCTGCCTTACCCAGGCCTGTTCGTCCGTTGGCACAGATACTGGCTGAAGCTGAGGCCCAGGCCATCGAAGACGCGCTGGTCGCCAGTCGCGGCAACCGTACCCGGGCGGCGAAACTGCTCGGCATCTCCCGTTCCGTCCTGTATGAAAAGATGGCGCGAATGTCCTGATTTTAGGACGCCTGTCCGTATATCCATACAAAGCTCTACGACTCTGGTCTAAAGATGTCCGGAGTGCCAGACAGCCTGCCTTGGCAATTCCCGCTTCTTATTTTTTTAAGTATCTGTTTTATAGGGGTTTGTTTTATCTGGCACAGTGCCTGCATTTGACGTATTGCAGGACGTCAGCATAAAGCCGAAAACAACAATCGACGCCAAAACCAGGACCGAATACCTCCCGTCATTGTCTGTTTCCGCCGCTGACTGACTACACTCAGTCCAGGCCTGTCGGTCCCTGTACCTCCGGGCAACCTACAAGAACAACATATTGGGAGACTTATCGATGAAACTTGCCAAGGTCGTTACCGGGCTTGCTGCAGCAATTGCCCTGTCCTCCGGATCTGCCTACGCCGATAACCTGCGCTGGAAAATGCCGGTTGCTTTCGCCACTAACCTGCCGGGTCTCGGATCTCCAGCGGCCTGGGTTGCCGAAAACCTGACCACCGCCTCTGACGGCAGTATCCAGGTTCGTGTCTATGAACCGGGTGAGCTGGTGCCGCCGTTCGATATTCTGCAGTCGGTCTCCGATGGCAAGGTGCCCACGGGGTATACCTGGATCGGCTACGACCAGGGCAAGGTTCCGGCGGTGCCCCTGTTTGCTGCGGTGCCGTTTGGTATGAAGCCCTGGGCCTATATCGGCTGGTACTACTACGGTGGCGGCCATGACATGTTGCAGGATGTCTACGCCAACAAGGGCTTCAATGTCCACGCCCAGCTGTGCGGCATCATCGGGCCAGAAACCGCCGGTTGGTATGCCGACAAGATCGAATCCCTGGAAGACTATGACGGCATGAAGATCCGCTTTGCGGGTCTCGGTGGCAAGGTGCTGGAAGAGCTTGGTGCGTCTGTCACCATGATGCCGGGTGGCGAGCTCTATCAGGCGCTGGAGAAGGGCACCATCGATGCCACTGAATTCTCCATGCCTGCCATCGACCAGATTCTCGGGTTCCAGCAGGTGGTCAAGTACAACCTGTTTCCGGGTTGGCACCAGCAGTTCACCGCCCAGTATCTGCTGATCAACGGCGATGAGTGGGAAAAAACCACCGCTGCCCAGAAGGCACTGGTGGAGGCCTCGTGCACCGCTGCCACCACCCGTGGCCTGGCGGAAGGTGAATACCTGAACGGTGCTGTGCTGGCCGGTTTCCAGGAGGAAGGTGTGCAGGCTGACCAGATTCCGCGGGAGGTACTGGAACAGCTGAAAGCCGTTACCGAGCGGGTGCTGGAGTCTGAAGCGGAGAACGACGACGACTTCGCCCGGGTTTACCGTAGCCAGCAGGAATTCATGGAAACCTACCAGGTCTGGGATAGCCGCGCGTATCTGCCCAGCGATCTCTGAGGCCTGGCCTCAAGTCTGTCACACCGGTGTTGGGCTGGTGTGACCCGACCACAGCGGATGGCTCAGGCCATCCGTACCTTGTAGTTGCAGGTATTCCAGAACCGGGAATGCCGAGAGAGGGTTGTTTCCATGACCGTGCCCAAGCATGCGTCTGTGTCCGACACCGACGAATTCATCCACCACCATACCGAGTTGCCCGACACCCGCCTGAGCCTGTACCTCGATGGCCTGCTCAGCGGCATCGGCAAGCTGGCCTCCTGGCTGTGGGTGGTGGTAACGCTGATTATTATCTGGGCGGTAGTCAGCCGCTATGCCTTTGGCCAGGGCTCGGTGCTGCTGGAAGAGCTGCAGTGGCACCTGGCCGGGGTAGGCTGGCTGCTGGGCCTTGCCTACACCCTGGTGGTTGATGACCATGTCCGGGTTGATGTTATCCATGAGCGGCTGAGTCTTCGAACCCAGGGCTGGATCGAGCTCCTGGGTATCCTGCTGCTGTTGTTGCCGTTCCTCGGCATCGTCATTTACGAAATGGTGCCCTACGCCGCCAGTGCTTATCAGGTCGGCGAAACCAGTCCGGCGCCGGCGGGGCTGTCCAATCGCTGGGTACTGAAGGCCATTCTGGCCGTTGCCTTTTCGTTGATCGCCCTGGCGGCGGTGTCGCGCCTGCTCAGGGTGACCGCCCTGCTGTTTGGGTTCCCGCGTCCGATTCGCCGGGTTAACACCGATAACCAGCCCGGGGAGGGCTCCTGATGCAGTTGGAAACCCTGTATGTAATCGGCATGTTCCTGACCTTTGGAGCCCTGCTGATGACCGGCTTCCCGGTGGCCTGGGTTCTCGGGGGCACCGCCGTGATCTGGACCGTGATTGGGGTGATCTCGGTGGAACAGTTTGGCGCCGATTTGTGGTTTGACTATTCCTCGTCCATGGCGCTGACGCCGGAGCGAATCTGGGGGATAGTCGATAACGAAACCCTGGTGGCGCTGCCGATGTTCATCTTCATGGGCATCATGCTGGACCAGTCGGGCATTGCCGAGCGGCTGATGAAAGCGATGGTACGTCTGTTTGGCGCGGTGCGAGGTGGCTACGCCGTCACGGTGATCGTGATCGGTGTGTTGCTGGCGGCCACCACCGGCATCATTGGTGCTTCTGTGGTGCTGCTGGGCATGCTGTCGTTGCCGGCGATGATGGAGAGCAAGTACGACAAGGGCTTTGCCGTAGGCACTGCCTGCGCCACTGGCACCCTGGGCATCCTGATTCCGCCTTCCATCATGCTGGTGCTGATGGCCGACCGGCTGGCGGTCCCTGAGGCCTCGGTGGGTGACCTGTTCATGGGTGCCTTCCTGCCGGGGCTGCTGCTCGGCGCCATGTATGTGGCCTATGCCATGCTGCGACCGCTGTTTCAGCCGCACATTGCACCGGTGCCGGAGGGCATGGAAAAGGTCAACCTGGGCGCGCTGCTGGAGGTGTTCAAGGCGGTGATTCCGACGGCGGCACTGATCCTGGGGGTGCTGGGTTCGATCTTTGCCGGGGTGGCGACCCCAACCGAGGCTTCCGGTGTCGGTGCCCTCGGTGCCATGGTGCTGGCCTTTGCCGCTGGCAACCTGAAGCTTGAGGTGGTGAAGTCGTCGCTGTACCAGACCACTCGAACGGCGTCGTTCATTTTTGCCATCTTCCTCGGCGCGACCGCCTTCTCGGTGGTGCTGCGCGGCCTCGGTGGCGATGAGGTCATCGAAGGAGCCCTGCTGGGTCTGCCGTTCGGGCCCTACGGCGTGGTGTTGACCATCCTGTTCGGGATCTTTCTGCTCGGCTTCTTCCTCGACTGGGTCGAGATTACCCTCATTGTGCTGCCGCTGGTGGCACCGGTGGTGCAGCAGTTGGGATTTGATCTGGTGTGGTTCACCATCCTGTTCGCCATGTGCCTGCAGACGTCGTTTCTGACCCCGCCGGTGGGCTTTGCCCTGTTCTACATCAAGGGGGTGGTGCCGCCGGAGATCAAGGTTACCGATATCTATCGCGGCGTGATGCCCTACATCATGATCCAGCTTGTTGCCCTGGCGATTGTCTTCCTGGTTCCGGAAATTGCGACCTGGCTGCCGGGTGTGGCGTACGATTAAGGAGAACACCATGCGTTTGAAAAACCGGAGTGCCCTGATTACCGGGGGTGCACGAGGCATTGGCCGTGCCATTGCTGAATACTATGCCCGTGAAGGAGCCTGGGTCGCGGTGGCGGATCTAGATGCTCAGGCCGCGGCTGAGACGGCCCGAGCCATTGAGGCTGAAGGTGGTACCGCCATGGCCCTGGCGATGGATGTCACCGATGAAGTCGCGGTCAATGAGGGGGTGGCGGCGATTGTCGAGGCCTGGGGTAAACTCGACATTGCCTTGGCCAATGCGGGCATCCAGCACATCGACCCGGTCCACACGTTGAGCTATGCCGACTGGCAGAAAGTCGTCGATGTGCACCTGGGGGGGGCTTTTCTGGTCACCCGCGCCGCTCTCCAGCAGATGTACGCCAATGGTGGTGGCACCATGCTGTACATGGGGTCGGTACATTCGCTGGAAGCCTCGCCGTTGAAGGCGCCCTATGTCGCTGCCAAACATGGCATGCTGGGGCTGTGCCGGGCGGTGGCGAAAGAGGGGGCGGAACACGGGGTGCGCAGCAACATCATCTGCCCCGGTTTTGTCCGTACGCCGCTGGTGGACAAGCAGATCCCGGAACAGGCCCGTGAACTGGGTATTTCCGAGCAGGAAGTGATCAGTAAGGTCATGCTGAAGAACACCGTGGATGGCCAGTTCACCACCGTTGAAGATGTTGCAGAACTGGCGGTCCACCTGGCCGCGTTCCCGTCTGCTGCCCTGACCGGGCAGTCGGTGGTGGTCAGTCATGGCTGGCACATGCAGTAGGCCCTACGCGTAACAGGAGAGAGGAATGAGCAATACCGAACAGTCGCCGGTGGTGTGGACGCCCACCGACGAGGTGCTGGCCAACTGCCAGATGACCCGTTTCATGCGTGCGCTGGAAGATCAGGGCCACGGTCCCTTTGCCGATTACCATGACCTGCACCAGTGGTCGATCGATAACCTTGAGCCGTTCTGGCAGGCGGTCTGGGATTTCTGTGGCCTGCGTTGTGATACCCCCGCTGAGCGGGTGCTTGGCAAGCGCGACATGCCGGGGGCGGAATGGTTTCCTGGCATGCGCCTGAATTTCGCGGCTAACCTGCTGCGGCTGGCGGAAGGTGATCACGCCGATCGGGAAGCCGTGGTGGCCTACTGCGAAACCCGGCCGGTATTGCGTCGGAGCTACCACGAATTGAAGCAGGACGCCGGGGCTCTGGAAGCCTTCCTGCGCAGCAAGGGTATTGTCGCCGGGGACCGGGTGGCGGGCATTGTCACCAATGGCTATGAGGCCCTGGTGGGGATGCTGGCGGCCACCAGTCTGGGGGCGATCTGGAGTTCCGCTTCGCCGGACTTTGGCACCGGCGCGATCCAGGACCGTTTTGGCCAGATCGAACCGTCAGCACTGATCGTGGTGAATGGCTACGGCTATGGTGGCAAGGTGTTTCCGCGGCAGCAGGATTTCGAGGCACTGGCCGCCAGGTTGCCGAGCCTGAAAACCGTCATCAGCGTGCAGCAGTTGCCAGACCAGCCGCATCTGGGCGGCGGGCTGGTTACCTCGTGGGCGGATGCCCTGGCGTTCGGTGAAGGCCAGGCGCCGTCGTTTACCCCGATGCCGCCGGATCACCCGGTCTACATCCTCTATTCCTCCGGCACCACCGGCAAGCCCAAGTGCATTGTCCATGGCAATGCTGGCCTGCTGGTCAATCACGCCAAGGAACTGATGCTGCAGGGTGACGTCGGTCCCGATGACCGTTTCCTTTATTTCACCACCTGTGGCTGGATGATGTGGAACTGGCAGGCCTCGGCGCTGCTGACTGGTGCCGCGGTGATCACTGTGGACGGTTCTCCCGGTTACCCGGATCTGAACGCCCTGTGGCAGACCGTGGCCGAGGAGAAAGTTACCCACTACGGCACCAGTGCGCGTTTCATTGCGGGCTGTCGCAAGGCCGAACTGGCACCGGCGAAGACGCTGGACCAGAGTGCCCTGCGGGTGGTGTTTTCCACCGGTTCGCCTCTGCTGCCGGAAGATTACGACTGGATCTACAGCGACGGTGCCCCAAAGGCACTGCTGGGCTCTATCGCTGGTGGTACCGACATCTGTGGCTGTTTCGTGGGAGCGACCCCGCTGTTGCCGGTGCGCCGGGGCGAGATCCAGTGTCGTTTTCTCGGGGTTGATGCCGTCGCCTATGGTGAGGATGGTCAGCCGGTGGGCGAAGGTCGCGGCGAACTGGTCTGCCGCCAGCCACTGCCATCGATGCCGGTCGCTTTCTGGAATGACAGCGATGGCAGCCGTTACCACGACGCCTACTTCGACACCTACCCGGCGGTCTGGGCCCACGGTGACTTTATCGAGTTTACGCCGCACGGTGGTGCCATCATCTATGGTCGCTCCGATGCCACGCTGAATCCGGGCGGGGTGCGTATCGGCACCGCCGAGATCTACCGGCAGGTAGAAACGGAGCCCGCAGTGAAGGACAGCCTGGTGGTGGGACGGCAGATCGACGGCGATGTCGAGGTCGTGTTGCTGGTGGTGCCTGCCGATGGCGCCGAGATGGATGATGAGCTGGTGGCACGGCTGCGCAGCCGTATCCGCGAAGGTGCCAGTCCCCGTCATGTGCCCCGACATATTGTCCCGGTGCCCGACATTCCTTACACTCGCAGTGGCAAGAAGGTTGAGCTCGCGGTCGCACGGCTGATCAATGGCGCCGCGCGCAGCGATAACCGCGATGCCTTGGCCAATCCCCAGGCCCTGGACCAGATCCGCGACGCGCTCGCGGCAACATCACTGCTGCCTTCCAGCTGATCCCGGTGAGCCCCGCAACGGTGCGGGGCAACTCTCCGAGTTTTCGTAGTTTTTCCGAAAGTTCCGTAAATAACGGCATTTCACACCATTGTCACGGCCGTTTGGGACACTTAATTCAGTTCTTATACTAAGATCTTACTCATTGAACTGAAAAAACTGGTATCTTTATACGCCCACGAAAAGTTCGTACTCAGTCTTCGTCACGACCGAGCGTTCACAAGACTCCCGGTCTGGCCCTGACCGTCCTGAACTCCAACATTAAGCCAGAGGACGAAAATGACCGCATCAAAATCCAAGATCGTGTACACCCTCACCGATGAGGCCCCCGCCCTAGCCACGCGCTCGCTGCTTCCTATTCTGGAAACCTACGCCAAGCCCGCTGGTATCGAGTTCGAGACCAGCGATATTTCGCTGGCGGCCCGGATTCTGGCGACCTTCCCGGATTACCTCAGTGAGGATCAGCGGGTACCTGACGCCCTGGCGGAACTTGGTGAATACACCAAGAACCCGGAAGCCAACATCATCAAGCTTCCGAACATCAGTGCCTCCATCCCGCAGTTGCGCGCCGCGATCAAGGAATTGCAGTCACAGGGCTTTGATCTGCCTGAGTACCTGGAACACCCGGAAACCGAGAAAGAAGCAGAAGCCAAGGCCCGTTATGCCAAGGTTCTCGGCAGCGCGGTCAACCCGGTACTGCGGGAAGGCAACTCCGACCGTCGCGCCCCGGCCGCGGTCAAGGCTTTTGCCCGCAAGCATCCGCACTCCATGGGTGAGTGGAGTCCGGCGTCCCGTACCCACGTCGCGCACATGCGTGATGGTGACTTCTACTCCAGCGAACAGTCCCTGACCCTGGACAAGGCCACCAACGCCCAGATCGTGTTCGAGAACACCAAGGGTGAGAAAACCGTTCTGAAAGCCGACCTGCCGCTGCTGGAAGGTGAAGTGCTGGACGCCATGTACATGAGCAAGAAGGCGCTGTGCAAGTTCTTTGAAGACGTCCTCGAAGATTGCGAAAAGACCGGCGTGATGTTCTCTCTGCACGTCAAGGCCACGATGATGAAGATCTCTCATCCGATCGTGTTCGGCCACGCGGTGAAGATTTTTTACAAGGAGCTGTTCGACAAGTACGGCGACCTGTTTGACGAGATTGGCGTTAACCCCAACAACGGTCTCTCCAGCGTAATGGAGAAGATCAAGCTGCTGCCGGAATCCAAGCAGGAGCAGATTCAGGAAGACCTGCACGCGTGCTACGAGCACCGTCCGGAAATCGCCATGGTGGACTCCGTCAAGGGGATCACCAACCTGCACGTGCCGAGCGACGTTATCGTTGACGCCTCCATGCCGGCGATGATTCGTAATTCCGGCAAGATGTGGGCCCGTGATGGCAAGCTGAAGGACACCAAGGCGGTCATGCCTGAGTCCACCTACGCCACCATCTACCAGGAAGTGATTAACTTCTGTAAGACCCACGGCGCCTTCGATCCGACCACCATGGGCACCGTGCCCAATGTCGGCCTGATGGCCCAGAAGGCTGAAGAGTACGGTTCCCACGACAAGACCTTCGAGATGACCGAAGACGGCGTGATGCGCGTTGTTGATGGTGACGGCAACACCCTGACCGAACATCAGGTTGAGAAGGGCGATATCTGGCGAGCTTGCCAGACCAAAGACCTGCCGATCCGCGACTGGGTCAAGCTGGCGGTTAACCGTGCCCGTGCCTCCGGTATGCCGGCGCTGTTCTGGCTGGACGATGAGCGTGCCCACGACGCCGAGCTGATCAAGAAAGTCGAACTGTACCTCAAGGATCACGACACCGAAGGTCTGGATATCCTGATCAAGAGCCCGGTACGCGCCATTCGCTGGACCATGGAACGACTGATTCGTGGCCTCGACACCATTTCGGTGACCGGTAACGTACTGCGAGACTACCTCACCGATCTGTTCCCGATCCTGGAGCTGGGCACCAGCGCCAAGATGCTCTCTGTGGTGCCGCTGCTGGCCGGTGGTGGCCTGTACGAAACCGGTGCGGGCGGATCTGCGCCCAAGCACGTGCAGCAGCTGCTGGAAGAGAACCACCTGCGCTGGGATTCCCTGGGTGAATTCCTGGCGATCGCGGTTTCCCTCGACGAGCTGGGCGAAAAAGAAAGTAACGTCCGTGCCCGTCTGCTGGGCCAGACCCTGGACAAGGCCACCGAGCGCCTGCTGGAAAATAACCAGTCTCCGTCCCGTGTCACTGGTGAGCTCGACAACCGCGGCAGTCACTTCCACCTGGCACGCTACTGGGCGGAAGAGCTGGCCAAACAGGACGAAGATGCCGAACTGAAGGCCTACTTCGCCAAGATCTCCGAGCAGGTTGAGGCCAATAAGGACAAGATCCTGGAAGAAATGAGTGTCATCCAGGGGCACCCGGCCGACATCGGCGGCTACTACCATGCGCCTGAAGCACTGGTGAGCAGCGTGATGCAGCCGAGCGAAACCTTTAACCGGATTCTGGCCGAGGCTCGCGCCTCTGTTGCCTGAATGATCTGACAGCGGTTACGCGCTGACAAAAACCCGGGCTCCGCAAGGTGGTCCGGGTTTTTTCGTTCTGGCTTATGGTGGCGAAACCGGTTAAAACAGACAGTGTGTCACCCAAGGTCTCCGCTGCGTGTTATCCGGCAGCGAAAGGCCCTGATCCGCTGTTGGGAGTGAGCGACTGTGCAAGAGCAAATCCGCCATACCATCGAAATCGGTTGTACCCCGAACACCCTCTACCGCTACGTAACCCAGCCCTGGCTCTGGCATGAATGGCACCCGAACTCCCGTTCGGCGCAAGCCTCGGTCAGCGAACTGTCGGTAGGCGATGGTTTCGATGAGGTGATCGAGCTGCAGCCGTTATCGCCACTGCCGTTCACCCTTCGGCGGGAAACCCGTTACACCGTCCTTAACGCCAACCCGGACAGCCACTGGTGTGTCGAAGGGCGGATGTCCGGGGGCTGGCTTCAGATCGACTACCGCTTTCGCGAGTCTGCCGGTGGTGTCGAGTTCACCCGCACCCTGACCTATGAAACCCGCGGCCTGAACCGGCTCCTGGCCCCGTTGCTGCGACCACGGATGAGGCAGATGTCGCTGCTGGCATTGACTAATCTGAAGGCCAGGCTGGAAGTGTCCGGCTAAGTCAGTCGGGTGCCGGAATTGTCTCCGTTGTACTGAATTCTGCCCGTGCCCGTCCCTGCTCTTTGGCCCGGTATAACGCCTGGTCAGCTTCAGACAGCAGTTTGTCGAAGCTGTTGTGGTGCCACTGGGCAATACCAATGGATACCGAGAGCGACAATTGTTCATCCTGAATGGGGACGGCGATGGTCCGGACTCTGTCGAGGAGCTTCTGACTCAGGCGGGCCAGGTCGACGGTGTCGGACTCCGGCACAATGATAATGAACTCCTCTCCACCCCAGCGACCGAAACGGTCCATGGTTCGTATGGCGGACTGCACGCCCAGGGCAAACGCCTGCAGGCAGCGGTCACCCATGTCGTGGCCATAACGGTCATTGATCTGTTTGAAGTGGTCCAGATCCAGCAGGAGTATACAAAAGGGTCGTTGGGTTCGTTGGCTGCGCTCCACTTCCTCTTGTCCCAGTATCTGGATTTTGCGTCGGTTATAAATGCCTGTCAGTTCATCGGTGAGGGCGAGTTGCTGGAGTCGCTGGTTGGCCTCCGACAGCTCTTCGGTGCGCATCTGTACCCGCTCTTCAAGCGCTTCATTCAGTTGCCTTAACTCGGACAAGGCAAGTTCCAGTTCAGTCGATTTACGGCGGTTCTGGTGAACGAAGGCCGCAATGTAGAGCACCAGCACGGTAAACAGAACTGTAAATTCCTGGGTTAACAAGGCACTTTGATCCTGCTGGTCGCGGATGAAGGGACCTATGCCTGCAGCCGTGCTAAATGCGGCATAAAGGGCAACAACCGCGGCGAGGATCGAGCTAGCCAGCGGGCTAAAGCGGACACCAATCCAGACAGGGGCCAGAAGTACAGCCAACGGGGTGAGCGCGAGGTAGTTTTCCGATTGCAGGTTGGCTGAAAATACCAGAAAGCAGATGGTCAGCCCGATCACCCAGGCAACCAGAAGTTCGAGCTGTTTTGATGCAGGCAAGTTCAGCCCGGGGCGGGCCTCGGCAAGGGAGAACATCATATGCATGCAGGGGGTCAGGATGATCAGGCCGGTCGCATCCCCTATCCACCACAGCCGCCAGGACGTCAGGAATGGAGAGTCACTGCCCAGAATGAAGGTATACACCGATGCGCCACCTACAGCGGCAAGCGGTGAGGCGATAAAGAATACGGTCACCAGGAACACGCCCAGGTCCGCGGGATCTTTCCAGTCTACTGCGCCCCCTCGGGCGTAGCGTATGAGTGCAGCGGCCAGCATGCATTCAGTCGCGTTGATCATGCCGAACAGCACGGCTTCGGTGACGGTAAACGCGGGCACATCCGCGGCAACCTCCGCCACGATTACCGCCAGCACAATGGGAGGCCAGGACTTGACCGGCCGGCACAGCAGCGCAGCGAGGAGAATGGCATTGGGTGGCCAAAACACGACAATGCCACTCTCCAGGGCGGCAAAGTGGACACCGATATAGGCGCCCAGGTAATACAGCAGCGCGGTGGCCAATGGGAACAGGGTGAATGGGTATCTAGACAAGGTCATGCCCTCTTTCTATGTCTGTCCCTGTTCACCATCATGTAGAGGACACATCCTTAATGTTCCCAAGCCTTTTGCAGGCTTAACGGCAAGGTTTACTACACGCTTTTAATACTAGCAGTCACTTGCTGAACTTGATCACAAAGCAGGTCAGAAGTTGATCAATATCATTTTTCAGCACGGCTGACGATCGTGACGCCATGATGGCTGATGCGCGTGTCGTTTGTCAGGAACAGGTACCGAAAGTCCGGTAAAGCGCTAAACTCTGGGAGTTGGGCCGGGCTGACAGCACAGAACGCCAGCCGCCTTTTAACAACGATGTGATGACAGGGGAACGTATGGACCGGAAATTTGTACTGAGTGCTTTGGGCTACGCCATTATCGGCATGATGCTGGGTATTTACATGGCGAAGACCAAGGATCATGGTCAGTTCGTCACCCATGCCCACATCCTGCTGGCCGGGTTTGTGGTGTCCTTTATCTACGGCCTTTGCCATAAGCTCTGGCTCACCAACAGCGAATCGCGATTGGCGGGTATTCAGTTTTACCTCCATCAGGTCGGTGTGGCGGTGATGTCGCTCGGTTTGTTCCTGCTTTACGGTCAGTTTATTGACCCCCAGGTGATTGATCCTGTGCTGGCACTGTCGGCGGTGATGCTGCTGGTTGGGATGGTGTTGATGAAGGTGCTGTTTATTCAGTCGATGCGGGGCGATCACGATGGCCATGGATCGGTCTGACGCTCTCGCCGCGCTCAACAACCTGCCCGATGTGCGCGACGGCCTGACCCGCATCGAGCGTATTATCCTCTATGTACTCAACGAAGCGCAGCAGGAACGGGGCGGTCGTTCGGTGCCCTCGGCCATGGTCTATGGCCGGGTGCTGGAATACGTCGATATCGGTGAGGTCGAGCTCCAGCACTACCTCGACCGGCTCGGGGTAAGCGGTCGATAAGGTGATGCCTCTGGGCTCCCGTCGGATGTGGTCTATCCTTGCCAGTAGGGCCGTTCACACGGCATCAGGCTGGATTGCATAACAGGAGGTTGGGATGCCACTCCCCGTACCGCTGACGGAAGCCCAGGTCTACCATCGTTGCCCGCCTGAGGTGTTGTCGTTTGCCACCACTGAGTCCCTTGACGATCTCGAACTGCCCTGTGGCCAGGAACGGGTACTGAGGGCACTGGAGTTCGGTGCGGGCATGTCGGCAGCGGGCTTCAACCTGTTCGTGCTGGGGCCTTCCGGGGTGGGTAAGCATGACTTGGTCAATCGCTTCCTGACCCGTCACGCGGCGCAGCAGACGGTGCCCTCCGACTGGTGTTACGTACTGAACTTCCAGCAGGCCGAGAAACCCCGGGTGCTGGCGTTCCCTGCAGGACAGGGGCGCAGCTTCAGGCAGGATATGGCGGATCTGGCGAGTGAGTTGCGGACGTCGGTACCGGCCACCTTTGAAAGCGAGGAATACCAGGCCCGTCTGCAGGAACTGCAGGAAGAAGTCAGCCAGCATCAGCAGGAAGGGCTGAGCGCGATCCAGCAGGAAGCCAACGACAACAACATTGCCATGATCACCACGCCGACCGGTTTTACCTTCGCCCCGATGCGGCGTAATGGTGAGGTGATCGATCCTGACGACTACCAGAAGCTGTCCGACGATGAGCGCACGCTGATCGAAAGCAAGGTCGAGGATCTGGAGAAGAAGCTTCAGCAAAGCATTCAGCAGATCCCCAAACTAAGGAAGGAAGTGCGGGAGCGAGTGCGTTCCCTCAATGAGGAAATGGTGCAGCTGACCCTCGGCGCCCCTATGGGTGAATTGCGGGAGCGCTGGTCACACCTGCCGGAGGTGATTCGTTATCTGGATGCGGTGCAGGAAGATGTGGTGGAGCATGCGGAGCTGTTCCGTGACAATGAGCATGGCCCCCCCAAGGCCCTGCTGGCCCGCTATGACATCAACCTGCTGGTGGATAACGCCGACACCCGGGGCGCGCCGGTGGTTTACGAAGACTTGCCGAGCCATCAGCACCTGACCGGCCAGATTGAACATCATGCCCGTCAGGGTACCCTGTACACCGATTTCACGCTGATCCGCGGAGGTTCGATACACCGCGCCAACGGTGGTTACCTGATCATCGACGCCCGTCGTATTCTGACGCAGCCACTGGCCTGGGAAAGTCTCAAACGGGTGCTGTTATCCAGCGAACTCCGTATCGAATCCCTGGAGCGGCTGTACGGACTGATGAGCACCGTGAGCCTGCAGCCGGAGCCTATACCGGTATCGGTCAAGGTGGTGCTGCTGGGGGATCGCATGCTCTATTACCTGCTGTCCCATTACGACCCCGATTTTCTGGAACTGTTCAAGGTTGAGGCCGATTTCGCGGATGACCTGGAGCGCCGCGAGGACGGTTACCTGCTGTACGCCAGAATGGTGGCCACGATTGCCCGCAGCCTCGGCACCCGGCCGGTGCAGCGGGACGCCGTGGCGCGGCTGATCGAACACGGCAGTCGCATGGCAGACGACCAGCGTAAGGTGTCCGCCCACGATCGGGTGATTCGCGACCTGCTCAGTGAGGCCGACCATTGGGCGGGGACTGAAGGCGCCCACACAATGGATGCCAGTCACGTGCAGCGGGCCATTGATGAGCGGGAGTATCGCGCCAGCCGGGTGCGGGAACTCAGCCGCGAGCAGATCACCCGGGGCATTGTGATGATCGCCACCAAAGGTCACGCCATCGCCCTGGTTAATGGCCTCTCCGTGCTGCAACTGGGAGCGTCGCGCTTTGGCCAGCCAACCCGCATTTCCGCCACTGCCCGACCGGGTAAGGGGCAGGTGGTGGATATCGAGCGCGAGGCCAAGCTGGGTGGGCCGATCCACAGCAAGGCAGTGATGATCCTGTCGCGCTTTCTGGCCAGTCGATACGCTGGCGAGGGCGAGCTGTCGCTGTCTGCCAGCGTCGCCTTCGAGCAATCCTATGGCGGCGTGGAGGGGGACTCGGCATCCGTGGCGGAAACCTGTGTGCTGCTGTCGGCCATCGCCCGGATTCCGTTACGTCAGTCCTATGCCGTGACCGGTTCAATGAACCAGCACGGTGATGTGCAGGCGGTAGGCGGGGTCAATGAGAAAATCGAAGGCTTTTTCGATGTCTGTCGTGAAGCCGGTGTGGTTGATGGCCAGGGCGTGCTGCTGCCGGCCAGTAATGTCGAGCACCTGATGTTGAGGGCGGATGTACGTGAAGCCGTGGCGGATGGCCGCTTCCGGATCTACCCGATCAGCCATATCGACCAGGCCATTGCCCTGCTGACGGACCTGCCGGCGGGAGCGCCGGATGCGGACGGAGTATTCCCTGAAGGCAGTGTCAACGCCGCCGTGGCGGAGCGACTGTCACGGTTTGTGGCTATCAGCAAGGCGCAGGATGATGAGGCCAAGCCATCGGAGCCAGGCGGAGAAAACGACCATGGCTAGCCCGACCGGCGCGGCGGGGCCGCCCGGGCGGATACTGGTGCTGCTCGACGGCTCGCGCCTGAGCCGGGCGGCCCTGGCCGCAGCGGCTGACATTGCCGGCCGTGAGGGCCGTGAGGTGCTGGGAGTCTTTGTGGAGGAGGACAATCTGCTGCGCAGCGCGGCCTATCCGTTTACCCGCGAGGTTGGCGGTACCTCCGGTGAGCGCCGCCCGATGGACCGGATTCTCCTGGAACAGCGGTTGCGTCGGCTGGCAGAACGGGCGCGGTCAGCACTGACCGAACTGGAGGCGCAGCGGGGGTTTCCCTGTGACCTCAGCGTGATCCGCGGACATGTGGTGGACGAGGTATTGGCGCTGGCCCGACCGCAGGATCTTCTGGTGCTGGGGCGTTCCGGCTGGTCGGAGGCTATTGGTATGCGTCTGGGCTCGACCGCCCGCGGTCTGATGCATCAGGCGCCCGGAGTGGTGTTGCTCTGGTGCGAAACACGCAAGCCGGTGCAACGGGTGGTGGTACTGCTTAACGACCATGACGATGCCAACGAGCGGGCCCTGCTCGCGGCCCAGTCGGTTTGCCGGCATCGCCAGCAACCGGTCACGGTGGTGGTACCGGCCGGTGATGGCCTGACGGCCTCGAAACTGGCTGATCTCAAGGCGGCAACGGCGGTATTTGGCAAAGGCTGTCGGCTGCGTCAGCTGGCGTCGATGGGGGCAGCCACGGTGGCTCGGGTGTTGCGGGAGGAAGGGGCTTCCCAGCTGGTCATCAGCCGTCAGTCGGCACTGTTTTGTCAGCCGGGCATCGAGCCATTGCTGCTGGCCCTGAACCTTCCGGTTACGGTGACCCCGTAACCGGAGGACGCCACCGTTAACGGGTGGCGGGGGGAACCGGACTCAGAACGACCAGCCCAGGGAGGCCATGGCGCCGATCTGGTACATGGATATCTCGATGTCCTGACCGGGCCCCAGCGGGTTCGGCCCCGTGACGCTCTTGCGTGGTGAATAGAACAGGGCGCCGGAAACTTCCAGCTGCTGGCTGAACTGACGGGTGAAGCCGCCAGTGAAATGCCATTCCTGAACGCCAGGCGCGAGGATGTTGAACAGCACTTCCGAATCGGGGATTGGCTGCTCGCCGTAACTGACACCGGCCCGCCAGATCTGGCTGTCGTTCTGTTGCCACTGCCAGCCAAGCTTGACGACGGTAGAGGCGTTCCAGCCAAAGCCGGCACCATTTTCATCCCCCAGGCGTGCGGTCATCAGGTTTGGCAGCAGCGGATTGCCAATGCTGTTGATTTCATCATAGCGAAGGTGCTGGGCTTCCAGCAGCCACCACTGATTTTCCAGGCCTGACCAGGCGATACCGGCATTGAACAGCTGGGGGATATCAAAACCACCCTGTTCGGCAAACAGGCCCTGGTATTTGTCGAAGGAATCCATTTCCAGGATCGAGCGCCAGCTCACCCCGGCACGCAGGGTGTCGGTCACCTCGCCCTGCCAGCCGATCTGGAAACCATAGCCCCAGGCGTCATCCACCCCACGGTCGGTCAGTGCCGAGGGATCGGCAGAGAAACCGGCAAAATTGCCCAGACCTTTTGCTTCAAAACGCTGGTAGGCAATGACCGGTGAAAAGCCGATGGCCTGGTTGTCCGCAAATTTCCATGACCAGGTCGGTGCGATGAACACCTGCTCCAGATTGACCCCGGTATGGCCGCCATAGAAAGGCCCGCCGTTGGTGTCGGGATATTCCGTATTCATGCCGCCGTTGGCGTAGATGGTCAGTCCCAGGGACGTGGTGTCAGAAACCTGGCGGTTGTATCCGAAATGGGGAATGAGGAAGCCGTTTCGGTGACTCTCGTAGGTACCCGGTTGCAGATAGAAGGTGCCAGCCGGAGGCGCAGGGTTGCCGCCCTCGACGGTGTACTCACGACGTGGCGAAAACACCTCCAGACCAAGATCCATGCGGCTGCCCACAAACGCCATACCGGCCGGGTTGGTGGCCGCGGCGATGCTGTCCTGGGAAAAGGCAGTACCGGTGCCGGCCATGCCAGCGCTGATGGTGCCGTAACCGTGCTGGAAATAGCCGTTGGTAGCCAGTGCGGATACTGGCGTCAGGGCCAGCAGGCCGAAGGCGAGAAGGTGTCGCTGGAACATCGTGAACCTCTGTTCATTTTTGGCAAAAATATGCCGCGATCTTATACACAAAAGGGGCTAGAACCTAAAGTAATTAATTTGGATATGCTTATTCTTGAGCCCGGGTCTGAACCCCCGCCTGTGCCGGGTCAGGTTTTTTTCCCAGCCAGTGGCGGAACGGGTACAGGAACTGGCCCACGATCCCCTCCGGGACATCGTTTGAACGGGTGCCGTAACGATTGGCCAGGGTCGATGGCATGTAGGTGGTACCAAACAGAACGTCGTAGATGGGCAGAAAACCTGCGTAGTTGCGATCCACGGCAGCGTCTTCCGAGGAGTGATGCCAGTGATGGAATTCCGGCGTAGCGATCAGCCAGCGCAGCAGCGGAAAGCGGAAGCGGACATTGGCGTGAATGAAAATGGCGTGGAACGAAACAAACACCAGATAGGCGTACACCGCAGACGGCGCAAAGCCGAGGATGAAGATCGGCAGATAGCCGGCGAAGCGGTTGGCGAGAATTTCCAGCACGTGCAGGCGGGAGGAGGCCAGCCAGTCCATCTGTTCGGTGGAGTGATGAACCGCATGAATTTTCCATAGCGCGGGTATTTCATGCATGGCGCGGTGAATCCAGTAGGTGCCGAAATCGACCACCAGCAGAATTTCGATGAACTGCAGCCAGAGCGGCTGAGCAGCGACCCATTGCTGTAGATCCCAGGTCGAGGCCTGGTGAAGGTAAACCTGAATCGGAATAATGGTGAAAAAGCTGATCAGCTGAATACCCAGGTGGCTGACCATGAAATACTTGAGGTCGGTGATCCAGCCCTTGCGCAGGACCTTCTGGTGCGGGTCCTTGGGGAACGCGCGTTCCAGTGGAATGAACACCAGTGCCAGAATCACCAGGGTCAAAATGAAGTAATCCAGCCCCACATAAAGGTTACGGGTATCGATATCGGGCGCCTCGATCTGGCCCGAACCCAGCAATGCCGCCGCTGTGGCCAGCAACATGCCGGTCAGCCCGAAGCCCATCGACGAGTGTTTCATGATGGAGTAAAAGCCGAAGCCAAAACCGATTGCGATGCTGGCCTGCAACATCGTTTTCAGAACCTGGCTGTCGTAGAAGCCCCGGAAATCCGGTGTCGTGAACAATTCCGGCCAGAGGAAGCAGAAGGCGCCCAGCAGGGACAGCAACCCGATTGCGATAGACAGGGCTGCACTGCCCTTGCCCTGGCCGGGTTGCAGGTCGACGTTTTCGTAATGCTTCCTCAGTGTTCTGCTCATGATGCCTGCTTCCCTGATGGCGGAGACCGGTTGGTGGTGTTAATGGGTGGTTGCATTCAAGCACACATCCGGTGGCCTGAAACCCGTCAAGCATAAAGTATCAGCTGGCCGGCTGTCAGGTATTGAAAAGTGATACCTTGAGCGCCGTCTCGGTGCTGGTCACCGCCGTGCTCTAGCCGGCAGGCAGCAACTGTGCCAGGGCGGCAATGCAGCCGTCGATTTCACGTTCACTGGCACTGGCGAACCCCATGACCAGCCCCTGGCGTCTGGCGGTGCCAATAAAATGGTCGCTCAGGGGCGCGCTACCATACCCTCGCTGACGCAGTTTCCGGCTTACCTCGCCATCGTTGAACGATCCCTCCAGCACCTGGTGCATCCCGGCGCTTTCGGCCACCGGGGTGACCTGCCCGGCCAGTGTCTCGCTGACCCGAGCCTGGAAATATTGCCATTTATCGCGGTAGAGCTGACGCATACGCCGCAGGTGACGGGTGAACTGGCCACTGTCGATGAACTCGGCAATCACCGCCTGACTCAGGAGCGGGCTTTCGCCACCGCTGATGCGTTTGGCCCAGACGAAATGATCCACCAGCGGTTCGGGAACCACCAGATAACCGACCCTAAGTGCCGGCAGCAGCGTCTTGCTGAAGCTGCCGACATACAGCACCGGAGCCTGGTCGAACAGGCCCTGAATGGCGGCGAAGGGTTTGTTGCAGAAATGGAACTCGCTGTCGTAGTCGTCCTCGATGATCCAGGTCTGGTTTTGCTGCGCCCATTGCACCAGGGCCATGCGCTGGGAAATATCGAGAATGCCCCCCATGGGGTACTGGTGGGTGGGGGTGCAGTACAACAACCGGGCCGGGCCTATGTCACCCAGGGCGTCGATATCCAGCACCTCACGCCTGAGCGGCACCGGCACCAGGGTATGTCCCTGCCGGCCCAGCGCATATCGGGCGCCGCGATAGCCCGGGTCTTCGCTCAGTACCCGGTCCCCCGGGCGCAGAAACACGTCGCCAATCAGCGCCAGCCCCTGTTGGGCTCCCTGGGTCACAATCACCTGATCGTGGTGGCAACGCACACCGCGGGAAACCCGCACGTACTCGGCAATGGCCTTGCGCAGAGGCGGGTAACCCTGCAGGTCACTGTAGCCTAACAGCTGGGTGCGGCTTTCCTGGTGATGGAGCAGCCGGTTCCAGCTGCGGATGGGGAACGCGTCCAGGTCCGGCAGGCCGGGATTGAACGGCAGATTGGCATCGTCATCGCCGCGCCGGAACGGCCCCACCGGGCGTGGGAGTGATGGCAGCATGCCCGGTCCGGCGCCGACCGGCCGGGAAGTTGCGCCGCGTTCAAAGGCGAGGCGGTGGGGCTCAATGTCCTCGTGCACGAAGATGCCCTTGCCGGCCTGGCTGCGAAGGAAGCCCTCGGCCTTGAGTTGGTCGTAGACCGCGTTGACGGTATTGCGGCTGACGCCGAGGTCAGCGGCCAGCTGGCGACTGGATGGCAGCTGGCGGCCGGGAAGGTAGCGCTGCTGAAGAATACGCTGGGACAGTTGCCGGTAGAGTTGCTGTTGCAAGGGGGCCGGGCCGTCCAGTGACAGGTCGTCGATGACGGGGGTCATTGATTAACTGGTCCCATGATAAGTTATAATCTGGATCTTTTTATGGTATCAGATGCGAATTCTAATAGGGCTCCCAACGACGAAAAAAGGAGCTTCTGATGTCGTCCCCTGAAACCCTACCGCCTCTGGAATCTGCCCTCACCTGCTGCCCGAGAAGCCGGGTCAAACGCGCACCGAAGCGGGCCAGCTATGACCGTGCGCCCGCCTATGCACTGATTGACCGGCTGAAAACTGCCCATCTGGCGTTTGTGGAAGAGGGAGAGCCAAGGATCATTCCCATCACCGCCTGGCGGTTGCATGACAATCTCTATATCCATGTGCTCAACGGGGGGCGACTGTCGAAACGGCTGGCCGCAGGCATACCGCTGTGCCTGTCCTTTGCGGTGACCGACGAATGGGTAATGAGCAAATCGGCCTTTCACCACAGTGCGAACTACCAGTCGCTGGTGCTGTTCGGTAAAGCGGAAGCGGTAACGGCCGCGGATGAATTCGACGCGGCTTTCGCGGCGATGATTAACCAGCTGGAGCCCGGCCGCTGGGATCAGGTTCGCACCCCTAATGCTAAAGAACGCAAGGCGACCGCCCTGTTCCGCATTCCGATAGCGGAAGGGGCCTTCAAGAGTCGCACCGGTGGCCCCAACGAAGAGCCGGAGGATCTGGCGCTGCCGGTGTGGCATGGCACTGTGTCCGCCGGCTGAGGCTGGGATCAGCTGTTCGGCTTGAGCCACTTCCGTTTGGCCTTTTCCACCAGCCAGCGGGCATCGTGATTCCAGGGATGGAAAGCGGGGCTGTAGTAGCGGAAGTAGGACGGCAGCAGTTTGCGGAGGACGCCGGGTTTGCCCCACATGAAGTTGGCCAGGCTGCCCCAGGCCTTGAGGTTGCCGAGCTGGCCGTCCTCCTTCATCAGTTGTACCAGGTGGATACCGCTGAAGATTGGAAACACGACACTGACCACCAGCATTTCCGACAGTCGCACCAGTTCGCTGCCACCGATGCTCTTGTAGACGTCGAAGGCCACCGCCTTGTGCTCGGATTCCTCAATCGCGTGCCAGGCCCAGATCGGGGCAATTCGTGGATCCATTTCGTCCAGCGCGTTGTACTTGAGCAGGAACTCCTCGGCCATTAACGCAGTGAAGTGCTCGACCGCTACGGTATGGGCCAGCTGCCGTTCCGGAGAAAAGTGCTTGCGCATCCAGTTCATGAAATCCAGGATTTCCGACTCTAACCGTGCAAGGTCAATGCCCTGTTCCTGCAGGCGGCCATTCAGGGCCTTGTGCTCCTTCGAATGGTGGGCTTCCTGACCGATAAAGCCGCGGATAGCCTGCTGCAACTCGGGGTCGGTGATGCGGTCCTGGTAATAGCGGACCGAGTCGATGAAGAACCGCTCGCCGGGGGGGAAGCTGGAAGACAGGGCGGCCAGCAGCAGGGTCTTGGCCGGGTTGTTGTCCCACCAGTATTTCGGCATATCGGCGGGGAAGTCGAACTCGGGGCGGCGGATCTGCGGAATCATGCCGGCGGGGGTGGCCGCTTTATGGCGCAGGGTCCGGGTGGCTCGCGAGATGGCAGCAACAGCATTCATGGAAAGCCTCCTGAGGCTTGAAATTGTTATAGCTCTGATGAATACCGTAGCGCTTGCGGACGTACTGCGTGAGGGGATGGGCGGACAAAGCACTTGTCATTAGTGGCCAGATGCGAACCTTTAACGCGTCATCTCACTGGTCTGGTTGGCGATTTCAATGAAGCCCTGGATGAAGTCCAGTTCGTTGTCATCGACCCTGACGCCTACGTGGATCTGCTTCTGAATACCCTGTGGACCCAGGCGTAAGGAGGTGACTGGCAGCTTGTGGCAGTATTCCTTTACCAGCCAGTCGGGGAATGCGGCAACACCACGCCCGGCCGCCACCATCTGCAGGATGATGTCGGTGGTTTCCAGGGTCTTGTGCTGCTTCGGGCTGCAGCCTGCGGGCAGCAGGAACTGGCTGAACACGTCCAGTCGCTCGATTTCCACCGGGTAGCTGATCAGGGTTTCCGAGCCCAGCTGTTCGGGCAGCACCCGGGTTTTGCCGGCCAGTGGGTGATCGCTCGCCACGACCAGTACCTGCTCGTAATCAAATACCGGGGTGAAGGCGATGCCCTCCTTGAACAGTGGGTCAGGGGTGATCAGCACGTCGATATCGTAACCGAACAGGGCCGCCATACCGCCAAACTGAAAGGCCTGCTTGACGTCCACATCCACCTTCGGCCACGCCGCGAGAAAGGGAGAAACGGTTTTCAGCAGCCACTGGTAACAGGGGTGGCATTCCATGCCGATGCGCAGGGTACCGCGCTGACCAGCGGCGTATTGCTGCATCAACACCTCAGCATGCTCGAATTGGGGCAGCAGCCGGTTGGCGAGCCCCAGCAGGTACTGACCGGCCCTGGTCAATCGCAACTGCCGACCCTCTTTCACCCACACCGTCGTTCCCAGTTGTGTTTCCAGCTTCTTGATGGCGTGGCTGAGGGCGGATTGGGTCAGGTGTAGGCGTTCCGCAGCTTCCGTGAGGGTACCGCAACGGTCCACTTCCCGCAGGATCGCCAGGTGAGATCGTTCCAACATTTGCCCGTCCTTGATTGTAATGAATTATGCTCATGGATTAATGATTATTTACCATTATTATTCATCGATTGGAACTCCTATGCTGGCTCACATTCTCAACAACGGAGGTGAACCATGGCGATCACACACAACCTTGGATTTCCGCGTATCGGGGCGCGGCGTGAACTGAAATTTGCTCTGGAAGAGCACTGGCGCGGCGAATTGCCGGCGCCAGCGCTGTTAGAGCTGGCTGCCGGTTTGCGGCAGGATCATTGGCAGCTACAGGGCGAACTGGACTGGCAGCCGGTCGGCGACTTTTCCCTGTACGACCAGGTCCTGGACATGAGTGTGACCCTGGGCAACCTGCCGGCGCGGGTGCGTGACCTGGGGGGCGATGAGCTGACCGCTTACTTCCGCACTGCCCGCGGCCGGGCACCGGGGGATGCTGGCGACAGCGTGGTGGCCGCTGGCGAGCTGACCAAGTGGTTCGATACCAACTACCACTACATTGTGCCGGAGTTTTCGACAGACACCCGCTTCAGCCTTGATCCCAGCCGGTTACTGGCGCAGATCGACGAAGCCCGGGGCCAGAATGTGGCGGTCAAGCCGGTTATCCTGGGCCCGCTTAGCTATCTCTGGCTGGGCAAGGCCAAGGATGGCAGCGATCCGCTGGCCCTGCTGGATGGCTTGCTGCCGGTGTACGCCGAGTTATTCGAGACCCTGGGGCGTACCGGTGTTGAGTGGGTCCAGGTGGACGAGCCGGTACTGGTCACGGAGCTGTCCGAAACCTGGCAGCAAGCCTATCTGAGGGCCTACCGGTTCCTCGCCGGTCGTGGTCCGAAGAAGCTGCTGACCACCTACTTCGGGCGTCTGGCGAACAATCTTGAGCTGGCCCTGAGCCTGCCGGTGGATGGCCTGCATCTGGATGCGCAGGCCAATCAGGACAAGCTGGAGAGCCTGGCCGCCGGACTACCGGACGATCGTATCCTCTCCCTCGGGGTGATCAATGGCCGTAATATCTGGAAAAGCGACCTTAATGCCCTGCTGGATCGCCTGGAACCCCTGCACCGGCAGCTGGCGGACCGCTTGTGGCTGGCGCCAAGCTGTTCGCTGTTACACGTGCCGGTGGATCTTACCAGCGAGCAGCAGCTTGATGCGGAAGTGCGCAACTGGCTGGCCTTCGCCCGCCAGAAACTGGACGAGTTGACCACCCTGGCGACGGCGCTCAATCAGGGCCGGGCTGCGGTGGCGGAGGCGTTGCAGGCCAATGCCGAGGCATTGCGCAGCCGACGTGAGTCGCAGCGGGTCAACCGGGTTGACGTCAAGGCCCGCCTGCAGGCTTTGGACGCGAGCTGGGGACAGCGTCAGAGCCCCTTTGCGGAACGCATCCGCCAACAGCAGGACCGGCTGAGGCTGCCAGCCTACCCGACCACCACCATCGGCTCCTTCCCCCAGACCAGTGAAATCCGTCAGTTGCGCCGCCGTTATCGCCAGGATGAACTGGATGAACGACGTTACCGGGCCTGTATTCAGCACGAGATCGCCCGCTGCATTCGCGAACAGGAAGCGCTGGGCCTGGATGTACTGGTTCATGGAGAGGCTGAGCGTAATGACATGGTGGAATACTTTGGCGAACAGCTCGACGGCTACGCCTTCAGCCAGTTTGGCTGGGTTCAGTCCTACGGCTCCCGCTGCGTCAAACCGCCGATCCTTTACGGAGATATTCAACGCCCCAAAGCCATGACGGTGGACTGGATTCGCTATGCCCAGTCGCTGACCGACAAACCGGTCAAGGGCATGCTCACCGGCCCGGTCACTCTGCTCAACTGGTCGTTTGTGCGTGATGACCAGCCGCGTTCGGTCACCTGCTTCCAGCTGGCGTTGGCCATCCGTGACGAAGTGCTCGACCTGGAGCAGGCGGGTGTGGAAATCATCCAGATTGACGAAGCGGCCTTACGGGAAGGGTTACCGTTAAAACGGTCCCAGTGGCCGGACTATCTGGACTGGGCGGTGGATGCCTTCCGCCTGGCGGCCAATGGGGTGGCCGATACCACCCAGATCCACACCCACATGTGCTATTCGGAGTTCAATGACATTATTGATGCCATTTCCCGAATGGATGCGGACGTCATCACGATTGAAACATCCAGGTCGGACATGGAACTGCTGGCGGCGTTTGATCGCTTCCGCTATCCCAATGATATTGGACCGGGGGTGTACGACATCCATTCGCCGAACATCCCCAGTCACGACCAGATCGTGGAGTTGATGGCCAAGGCCGGCCGGCGGATTCCCGCCGAGCGACTGTGGATCAATCCGGATTGCGGGCTGAAAACCAGGGGCTGGCCGGAAGTGCTGCCGGCCCTGGAGAACATGGTGGCGGCTGCCCGCACCCTGCGTGAAGCCGTGGCCTAGTTGGCGAGGTGCACACCGAAGGCGTCGCCATAGTGTTCAACCACGAAGTCGATGTCCTTGTCGCCACGCCCGGACAGGTTTACCAGGATGCTCTCGCCGGGATGCGTCTTGGCCAGTTTGAGGGCGTAGGCGACGGCATGTGAGGATTCGATGGCCGGGATGATGCCTTCGGAGCGGGACAGTTCAAAGAACGCTTCGATGGCTTCCTGGTCGTTGATGGTGTCGTAAGTGACCCGGCCGCTGTCCTTGAGGAAACTGTGCTGGGGGCCCACTGAGGGGTAGTCCAGGCCACTGGCCACGGAATAGACCTCTTGCGGTTCTCCTTCAGCGTCCTTCAGCATGTAGGACTTGAAACCGTGCATGATGCCGGGCTCGCCCTTGGTCATGGTGGCCGCGTGTTCGCCGTCGGTCTCAAGATCACGTCCCGCGGGTTCAACGCCCCAGAGTTTTACGTCCTGGTCTTCAAGGAACGCGGAGAAGATGCCCACGGCATTGGAACCGCCGCCAACACAGGCCACCACGTTGTCCGGCAGCTGGCCGGTCTGGGTCAGCATCTGTGCCCGGGCCTCGTTGCCGACAATGGACTGGAAATCCCGCACCATCATCGGGAACGGGTGTGGTCCGACGACCGAACCGATGGCGTAGAGCTGGTTGATGGGGTCCTCGAGATAGGCTTCAAAGGCCGCATCGACAGCTTCTTTCAGGGTCTTACGGCCATGAGTGGCGGGAATCACCCGGGCGCCAAGGATTGCCATACGGACGACGTTCGGGTGCTCCTTGCGGATATCCACTTCGCCCATATAAATATCGCACTCAAGGCCGACCAGTGCGGCGGCGGTCGCTAAAGCTACGCCGTGCTGGCCTGCCCCGGTTTCGGCAATGAGCTTCTTCTTGCCCATCTTCTTGGCCAACAGGGCTTCACCGAGGCAATGGTTGATCTTGTGGGCGCCGGTATGGTTCAGGTCTTCCCGTTTCAGGAAAATCTCGGCGCCACATTTGCGACTGAGGTTCCTGGCATGGAACACCGGGCTGGGGCGGCCAACATAATGGCTGTAGAGTTCTGCCAGCTCGCGGCGAAACTCCGGGTCTTCGCGAATATCGAGGTAAGCCTGGGTGATTTCATCCATCACCGCCTTGAGCTGATCTGGAATAAAACTGCCGCCGTATTCGCCAAAGTAGCCGTCGGCGCTGGGAAGATCATGGAGAAAGGTATTGGTGATGGTATCGCTCATTGCGCGCTCCTGAAGAATGGCCCGTTGCCCGGTTTGTTCGTCACTCCGGTGTTGACTGGCCCACGGTCCGGGGTTCCGGACTGTGGGCGCAACAGTATATCGGATTGTGGAAACCTGGTGTTGGGCCCATGCGCAGGCAGTGGTGCACCGGCCTGAAGGAAGGGCTTAGCGGCGACGGCTACGAAGCCACAGCAGTGACAGCAACCCGAACAGCAGCCAATGGCCGGCGCCACCGCCGCCGTTGCCACCGTTTGGTGCGCCAAATACTTGCAGTTCGAGCGCGATGATCTGGGACTCAATGTCATCAAGCATCGCCTCGATGTCATCGGCACTGGCCAGTTGCTCGCTGATCAGGCTGGCTTCCATCTGGGACTTGATGACCACATCGGTCTGGGCGATGGCACTGGCGACCTGAGTCAGACGACGCAAGGCACTGTCGTTGCCGACGCTGACCTCACCATTTGTCAGCTCACTGTCACCACCTATGGCCACGCCTCCGTTGGCGGAACTGGACAGTTCGACGCTGGTAAGCCGGGCGTAATCGACAAGGGGTTGGCAGTTCATGGTCTCCGCGGGCTGTCCGGCCGGGATGGTTCCGTTGACGACGGGGTTAAACGGGTCACTGCAGTCGTAGTCCGGCGCGGTGCCGTCGCTGATCACCGCAGCTTTGTCGGTGCCATAAAGCTGTATATAGAACCGGTTATCACCACCGTTGGACGATTCATTGGCTTCAACGCGCCAGGAATTGCCCAGCTCACTGTCAAGGTAACCACCTTCCAGGTTCCGGCGGACAGCCTCCGTGGTGGCGGAGGTGTCCAGCCAGCGGATGCGATCGTTGTTTTCCTTGAGAACGAAGCTGTGGTCGGTGAAGGTCTCGCCGGATACGCAATCGGTGCCAAGGCACTGGTTACCCTGCACCACCAGGTTGTCGGTCTTGATCACGTCAGCGGAAACCGTGGCGCCAAGCACCAGCCCCACCGCCGCCGCAAGAAGGCGTGTCAGTGCCATGAGTCACCGTCCTGATCGATGGCCTGTGTTTGCGCCACTTTATCTGCGATACGATCCAGACGGTCCAGCATCGCTGTCATACGGGCTTCAAAACCATCCAGGCGATTGTTCAGCGCCTCTATATCCTGTTGTGCTGTCGCTTCGGCGGTTGCCTGAAAGGCTTCAAACTGGCGCAGGTTAACGGCGTCGGTGTCGTCGATTGCATCGGCCACGTGACTGACACGACGTTCGTTGCCAAGATTACCAACCGATACGGCGCCCTCGACCAGCCCGGCACCTGCGCCCAGGGCTACATCACCGTCCGGTGAGATAACCAGTACGTCCTGACTGGCCGTTTCACTGCGAACAAAGAACGACGTGCGTGATGCGGTACCACCATCGGTGATGCCCATGCTCCAATCTTCTATAGGAAAACTGGCGGTATTGCTGGTGTCCCAGAAGTGAATTTGCGGGGTTGGTGATTTCAGTCGCAGAGTGTCGAAGTCGAAGTCTTCGCCGTCGACACAGTCGCTTCCCACGCACATGCTGAACGGGACAATAAGGTCGTCAAGGATCACTTCATCAGCACTGGCCACTACTGTCAGGGTCATGGCCAACCCGCCCGCTATCAAACGTAATGCACCCATTGCCCACCTCGTCTGAGCTATACGAACCCCTTGAGCGGCAGTGCCCAATCAGAGTTCTGGAAAAGAGCCTGCGAAATTAGCGGATCATGCTAAATGATACAAATGCTAAATTGTTAAATGTCGACATAATTGGCGAGCGCCCGCCGAGGCGGCCGCTCAGGGATCGGTTTGCGGTGTCAGTTGCAGGTGCTCCGGCAGCGTTATGTGGACGGGCCGGTTTCTTAATGGGCACTGGAATTCCAGTTCAACGGCAAGCAGCTGCAGTGGCTGTGGGCCGGCCTGACCATACAGTCGGTCGCCCACAATGGGGTGGCCAATGCCGGCAAGGTGGCGGCGGATCTGGTGTTTCCGCCCGGTTTCTATTGTGACTGAAACCAGGGTTTGATCATCAGCCTGGTGCAGGGTGGTGACGCGGCTCACCGCCGCTTTGCCCTCGACAGGCGCGTCGATCAGGCGATCGTCCGCCACAAGTTGTCCTGAGATCCGGGCCTGGTAGACCTTGTGAATGGTACGACCCTGGAACAGCCGGGACAGCTCTCCGGCAGCCTTGGGATCGTGGGCAATGACCATCAGGCCGGCGGCATCGGCATCCAGCCGGTGTAACAGAAAACAGTCACGGCCGGTTTTCTGTTCGGCCCAGCGCAGCAGGCTGCAGTGATCCCCCCATTGGGACCCCTGGGCCAGCATGCCATGGGGTTTGTACCAGATGCTGTAACGTTTGTTGTCGAGCAGGCACTCGGCGGGCAAGGGCTTCAGTGCCAGGACCTTGTCATCATAGTAGAGGGCAATCCGGGTACCGGGCTGCAACGCCTTGGTTGCCCTTCTGAGTCGCAACTGTTTCCCCTTGTAAGTCCACCAGCAGGCGCCTTTAGTCATGGCATCCTTGATCCTGCCCTTGGGCAGGCCGGTGCGTTCGGCCAGGGCTTCCGCGGCAGTTTGGGGTTCGGTGACGGTGAGTTCAAAAGTCTTTCGCATGGCTCCGGCCGGTCGGATGGTGAGCCGGCCATTTTAAGCCGAGTTGAGGCGCAAGTGGGGAGATTCGTGCTCATTGACATGGAATGGCAAACAAAATCTATAGAACACGGTGTAAAGAACCGCTCGAATGACCTCGTGCCTTCGAGGGATTGAGGTCGTGTCGCGGCCAAGAGCTTTGTGTGGACTTACAATCCGTTACCAAACCTTCCACCATAGTCCCATTGTTGCCTTGGCAAGGGCTGCTGAAACTAACCGGCTTAAGAAAAAAACCATAAAACAGACAACACTGGTCGACCGAGGGGGTGCAGGAACGGTGGGCCTGCCGTTGTTGCCAACCGGAGACCTGTCACCATGAGTTTCAGAACGCTGCTTTTGTCTGTCTGTCTGCTTGCCCTAGTCAATACCGGCGCCGCCGCCGAATCACTCAGGCTGGGCTTCAACTATCCCCAATCCGGACGCTACAAGGAACAGGGGTTGCAGCAGCGACTCGGGGCATTTCTGGCGGTGGAGGAGATCAACCGGTCCGGCGGCGTGCTGGGTCGTCCGTTGGAGTTGGTGATTCGGAACAGTCGCGGTGAGCCTGACCAGGGCGCCGAGAATACCGCAGAACTCATCGACAACGAGGGTGCACAGATGGTGTTCGGCGGCGTGTCCAGTGCGGTTGCCATTGCCTCAGGCAAAGCCGCCAGGGACCGGGATCGGCTCTACTTTGGCACCCTAACCTATTCCAATGCCACCACCGGCAGCGAAGGGCACCGTCACATGTTCCGTGAGCCCTACAATGCGTGGATGACGGCGCGGGTGCTGAGTCAGTACCTCAATGCCAATCACGCGAATGAGGAATACTTCTACATTACTGCAGACTACACCTGGGGGTGGTCGGTGGAAGAGTCGCTGCGGGGATTCTCCAATACCTCCGATGTCGAACGTCATCAGGGCGTGCGTACGCCGTTCCCCAGAGCTCTGACCAGTGATTTCCAGGCGGCCCTGGAACAGGCCAAGGCCAGCGATGCCAAGGTGCTGGTGCTGGTGCTGTTTGGTGACGACATGGTGCGGGCGGTGAATCTTGCCTATGAGCTGGGGCTGACCCAGCAGATGCAGGTGGTGGTACCGAACCTGACGCTGGGCATGGCTCGTGAAGTCGGCCCGACCATTCTTGAAGGTGTGGTCGGCGCGGTGCCCTGGGTCTGGAACCTGCCTTACGAGCATGACTACGCCCGGGGGATGGCGTTTGTCGACGCCTTCTCCGAGCATTATGACATGCGCCCATCCTCGGCTGCGGCCTCGGCCTACAGCATCGTTTACCAATATCGCGATGCGGTTGAGCGGGCGGGCAGCACCAGAACGGCAGATGTCATGCGCGCTCTGGAAGGTCACCGCTACAGTCTGTTGAAAGATGAGCAGTACTGGCGGGCGTTCGATCACCAGAATGTGCAGAGCGTCCATGTGGTCAGAATCAACGACCGCGAGACCGTTATGGCGGACCCCTACAGTTCCGGATACTTTACTATCATTGCTTCGTTACCCGGTGACGAGGCCGCGCAGACCCGGGAGGAGTGGCAAGCCCGGCGTCGTGAAGCCGGCCGGTCTGATACACTGTAATACCCCTTGTTTGCCAGAGAGTCAGACCCGTGATCAGTCTCTACCAGTTTCCGTATGCCTGGCAGGTCAATGCCAGTCCCTTCTGTCTGAAGGTTGAAACCTACTGCCGGCTGGCGGGGATTGATTACCGGATCTGCCCGACCCCTCCGTTCAGGGCGCCCAGGGGCAAACTGCCCTACATTGTCGACGACGGTCGCACCATTGCTGATAGCCGCGAGATTGTGCAGCACCTGGAGAAAAAGGGAGGAACGCCACCGGGAGCGCCGTTGAGTGATGAACAGCGGGCAACGGGACACCTGTTGCGTGAGCTCTGTGAGCAAAGCCTGTACTTTGCCATGCTCTATTCGCGCTGGATGGACGACGCTTTCTGGCCGGAAACCCGCGTTGAGTTTTTCCGGACGTTGCCCCCCGGGGTGAAGAGCCTGTTGCCTCGCGTCGCCCGGCGCGGGGTGCTGGCGGCCCTGAAGGGACAAGGGCTGGGACGCTGCCCGCAGGAGGAAGTGTATGCCCGTGCTGCCGCTGATCTGGACGCCCTGGCCTGGGCATTGGAGCGCAATCCGTTTGCGGTGGGGCCGCAGCCCAGCGAATACGATGCGACGGTCTACGCCTTTCTGGTCAACCTGTTGCGGGTGCCGCTGGCGACGCCGGTTCGCCATCACGCTGAGACTCACCCGGTGTTTGCGGCTTACCTGGCGCGGATGGATCTGGTGCTGAACGGCTCCCCGTCCTGAGATTCTCGCCTACGATACCGAACGGGGTGTGTTCAACGGCCAGCTCAGCCGTCATCCTGAGTCAGGGCGACCAGCGTGGCGCCGGTGAGCTTTTGCAGGTCCGCGGGGGTCAGTTCAATTTCCAGACCCCGGCGACCGGCACTGACAAACAGAGTGTCGAAGTGGCTGGCGGATTGATCGATGAAGGTTTTCAAGCGCTTTTTCTGCCCCAGCGGACTGACACCGCCGAGCACATAACCGGTGGCGCGCTGGACCTCAGCGGGATCGGCCATGGCCGCTTTTTTGGCGCCCGCGGCCTTGGCAATCCGTTTCATACTCAGCATTGCGCTGACTGGAACCACGCCGACCGCCAACTCCCTGCCATCCACCGTTACCACCAGGGTCTTGAACACCCGGTTGGGGTCCACCCCCATTTTTTCCGCCGCCTCGGTGCCGTAGGACTCACTGGCGGGGTCGTGGCTGTATTCGTGAATGGTGTGCGTAATCTTGGCCTTGCGGGCGCTGTTGATGCCTGGGGTCATTGGGCTGTCCTTGGAATGGCAACGGCGGAATCAGCCCGCAATTTACCATGAATCCGGTCCTGCCGGGGGGCGCAACAATGGGGATGTTTTGCCCGGAAGATGGCGATACAGTGAGTTCAGGCGTGAGGATCAGGAGTGACACGTGGTGGTCAGCGATGTAAATACCAGTGAACAGCGTCACCGGACCCTGGTCGCGGAGCTCTGTCGCCGCATTGAGCAGGCGGAATCCGCGCCGACACTGGCAGAGCTGGCCGCTCAGGCCGGCCTGAGTCGTTATCACTTGCAGCGGGTGTTCAAAGCCGTGACCGGGATCAGCCCGGCGGCCTATGCCCGCCGCCATCGCCACCAGCGGCTGGCCCAGACGCTGCATCAGCCGTTGTCGGTGACCGAGGCGGCCTACGCCGCCGGTTATGCCTCCAGCAGTCATTTTTATCGGGAAGCCAATGAGATACTGGGTATGAATCCGAAGGATTACCAGCGTCATGGGCGCAACAACACCATCCGATTCGCGGTGGGCCAGTGTTCACTGGGGGCGATCCTGGTGGCGTGCAGCGAGCGCGGTATCTGTGCCATCGCCCTGGGCGAAGATCCTCAGGCGCTGGTGGAGGAGCTACAGGGTCAGTTCCGCAATGCGGAGCTGGTCGGCGGGGATCGCGGATTTGAGCAACAGATTGCGGCCGTGGTGGGGCTGGTGGAGCAGCCGCAATTGGGGCTGACGTTGCCACTGGATATTCGTGGCACGGCCTTTCAGCAGCGGGTATGGCAGGCCCTGCGTGCCATACCTCCGGGACAGACCGTCAGCTACAGTGATATCGCCCGCCGTATCGGATCGCCGGCAGCAGTGCGGGCGGTGGCCGGTGCCTGCGCCGCTAACCGGCTGGCCGTGGCGATTCCCTGCCACCGGGTGGTGCGCAGTGATGGCGGACTTTCCGGTTATCGTTGGGGCATTGCCCGCAAAAGAGCCTTGCTTGAACGCGAGCGGGGATGATCCTCTACCACAGCAGCGCGATGGCGCGATGGCCCATCACCGGTGCATCAAAAACCACTTCTGCGGGCTGGTTACCGGCCATTCCGGCACACAGGTGCAGTGGCAGCAGATGTTCCTCCCGCGGGTGGCACAAGCGGGCTCCGGGGGCCTGGGCCCAGTCGCGCAGCCGCTGATTGCGGGTGTCTGCGGTCAGCTCCGGATGGCAGCAGGTGTCGATCAGCCAGTGGTGGAATGCATCGACGTCATCGCGGTAACGGTCATCGCCGCTTCGCAATAACTGCATGTTATGGAATGACAGGCCAGAGCCAACCACCAGAATGTTGCGCTCACGCAACGCCGCCAGAGCCTGACCGATGGCCAGGTGCTGACCCGGATCCATCTCCTGCTGCAGGGCAATCTGCAGGCAGGGAATGCTGGCGTCCGGGTACATCAGTTTCAGCGGGATGAACAGGCCATGGTCAAAGCCGCGGTCGCGATCGCCCTGCGCATCGATACCAGCCGCTGCAAGGTGCTTGAGGATGGTCTCAGCCAGCGCTGGCGCGCCCGGTGCCGGGTATTCGATGCTGTAGCTCTCCGGCGGAAAACCGTAATAGTCGTAAATCAATGCCGGCTGTGCACCACTGGTCACAGTGACGACGGGGGCTTCCCAGTGGGCGCTGATGACCACTATGGCCTCGGGGGTACCCAGTCGTTGTGGGATGGTCTGCAGGAAGTCAGTCATCGCCCGGTGCCCGGGGTCCGCCAGCAGTGGCAGCGGGCCGCCGCCATGGGGCAGGTACAGGATTGGGGCCGGAGGTGTGGCCATGGCGTTTCTCCCGGATAGTGGGCCGATAATAGTACCCAATCATGGCGCTTTCACCACATTGGTGAAAGCGGAACCTGGTGACGGACTCCATCAGGAATATTGACGAGGGCCACTTCGCTGGTCCGGTGCTGGCCTATAATGGGCGCAAACCTCTTCAGAAATCTGGCAAAGAGCGACCATGCTTCGAGACATACTGCACCCTTCCCTGGTTTTCCTGTCCGAGCTTTGGGATCGGCTGCTGATTGCCTGGCCGATTCTGGTGTTCCTGATGATGCTCATCGCCCTGATGGGCTTGTGGGTGGGGCGCCGTGAAGGCTGGCGCTGGCAGGACAGTTTGTACTGGGCGGGTATCACCGCGACCACGGTTGGTTACGGCGACATTCGACCCAGACGTGGCGGCTCGCGGTTGCTGGCCCTGTTGATTGCGATGATCGGGCTGGTCTTCAGCGGCCTGGTGGTGGCGCTTGCGGTGAACGCCGGGCAGTCCATGGTTGAGCTGCTCAGGTAAGGCTGGCGTTCGTCACAGCCAGTCGTGGAGCATGATGCCGATACCGATCCGGTGAATCCGCACGTTGTAATCCACCAGGCTTTCCCCGTAGCCATTGAAGTACTGCACGTAGCCCTTGGTGGTTTTGCCCAATGGAAAGCTGTAACCAAGTTCAAAGGTGGTCTTGTTGTCGTGGCTGCGGAAGTTGTTACGTAACCGCAGTGACAGCGACTGGCTCTCATCGACCTTGTAGATCGCCCAGTAGTCACCATAGCCCACGTAGCGGGTCATATCCGGGTTGTTGTCGTCGCTGCTGCTCTCCGGGATGCGATACCAGGGATTGGCAATGAACAACCAGCGATCAACACCATACACCAGGTTGGCGGTAATCCGGTTCCAGCTGCGGGATTGCGGCTCAGTGCGACCATTGGACTGGTGGTTCAGACCCAGAGTCACCATATCGAGTCGCCCGGGCCCCAGATCGAGGCGGGCATCGTAGCGATAAAACAGCTCTGGCTGGTAATTGGTTTCCCGGAACGGTGCGGAATCTTCGGTATTGTAGAGTTGCCAGAAGCTGAGCTGGGTGTAGCCAAACCAGAGCGTGGAGCGCTTATCGAAAAGGCCGGGTAGCAGCGGCACCTTAAAGCTGATCTGAAACTTGACCTCATGCTCTTTGACGTCGTAATCGTAATCGGTAAAACCCAGGCTGGGACTGTAGGGTTGCTGGTTCGGCGATGAGACGTATGAGTACGGCATCAGGTACGTCTGTTTGTAGGGCAGAAAGTTACCCGAGAGCGACATGAACGCTTCCTCAGACGCCAGATGGCGGCTGATCAGTGCCCCGGTGAAACTGCTTTCCTCGCTGGCGCCGACTGCCCCCCCGGGCTTGGGGGCGAGCAGTTCGGTGGCCTGTTCGACCTGCTGCCGCTGCTCGGGCGTCGCGTTCATGGCGCGTTCCTCGGCGTTGACTGCGGTATCGAAGCAGGCCAGGCGCTTGGCGCCGTTTTCAATCAGCGCACAGTTTTCAACGGTTACCGGAGCGACGGGAGGGGGGCTGACCGACTTACTGGGAGGCTCGGCTCCCTGAGCCATCACGTGTCCGGGTAAAACAAAGGCCAGTGCCAGGCACCACCCTGATTGCCGTTGGTTACATGCCCACTCTGCCACTGCTAGCGCCACTGCCCCGCCCTTTCGTTGTTAAAACCAGTGCAGAGGTTACCACCATCGTGCGGCGAAGCTGAATGCCAGTTGTGCCAATGCAGGCGGTGGTTAGCCCAGCACCGGCCAGTGTTCGTGGCTCCGGCGATCATTGCCGTCGTAGCTGTCGATACCATCGAAGGCAAGGAAGACCCGCTCGCTCTGGCTGGGCCGCAGAAAGACCCAGTCGTCCGGCTGCAGGGCAAGAGCGGCGCTGCCGTTGAGCATTTCCTGGTTGGTAGAGCGGCCATAGATCGGGTTGGGACTGAGCCCCGCTGGCGACTCGGCGACGGCTTTCCAATCTCCGCCATAGATGAACACCGCCTTGTGACGGTTGGGGTTCCACCACCCCATCAAGCGGCCGAGTCCGGGTATGCCGGGGATCTCGGGTGGCTCCACGACCTTCAGCACCGGGGTGGCAATGTAGGCGGCTGGCTGGTGGTCGGCCAGGGTCGGAAGGTCGAAGTCGGTGGGTTTGACCAGCGCAGAGCCGGCGGCGATCTCGTTGGCGGCGAAGCGCTCGTGCTGGTCGCGGTAGAGTGTATAGGTGGTGCTGCCGCCGGTATTCAGCGTGAGATTGCGGATGGAGCGGCCCAGTGTCTGTTCAGCCTGATCGACAAAGCCCTGGTAGCGGGCCATAGCCTGGTCGCGGCGCCAGGTGACCGACCCCGGTGCCTTTACGATGTGCGGCTCATAGCCCATGAAGCCGGCGAAGCTCAGCCGTGGCGACTGTTCAATGTGGTTGAGCATGGGGACCAGCTCGGCGGGCGCCCGGATCCCGCCCCGGTGCAGTCCGACATCAATCTCGATGTTGATGCGCAGCTGCAGGCCCAGCTCGGCGGCCAGCTGGTCGTACTGAGCCAGCCGCTCGGGACTGTCGATCAGCCACTGGAGCTGGTGCGCGGGCTCGAAGCCCCCCGGACTTGCCGCTGGCAGGTCGTGGTAGAACTGGCGTGCGGCCTTTACTGGCATGGGTTTGCCGAGCAGGACATCGGCGTCGGGCAGCGCGCTGGCCACCTGGTTCAGGAACGGCTGGTGAAACACCATCAACCGCCGGGTTCCGGTGCGCGCCATCACCAGTTTGAGCAGCGGCAGTGACGGCAGTGATTTGGTGACAATGCGGTAGTTGAATTGTCCCGCCAACTGTTGGCTGAGCAGGTCAATGTTGGCCAGCAACCGCTGCCGGTCGATGATCAGACGCGGCTGGTAGGGGCCGTGTTGACGGAGGGTGTCGTCGAGCCCCTGAAAATAAGGGCCATGACCACCATCGGCGCTGGACGGTCGCAGCCAGCTGGCCGTGCCGGCCAGCGTCAGGGCGCCGGCCCCCAGAAGCAGCCGGCGTCTGCCGGGGGAGAAGTTGTCGTTCTGACTCATCCGTTGAACAGTCCTTGCAGGTAGACGTTGAGGAAGCGTCCTTGCGGGTCCATCTGCTGTCGCAGGGCCCTGAATTCCTCCCAGCGTGGGTAAAGGTCAGCAAAATCCGTTGCGGTGCAGGTATTGAGCTTGCCCCAATGAGGGCGGCCGCCGTAGCGGCGGAAAACGGGTTCTATCGCCTGGAACAGTGGCTGATAGTCTTCCTCAAAAAAGCGATGCACGGCGATGGAGAGGGTGTCGCGTTTATAGAATGGGCTCAGCCAGATGTCATCGCCCCTGACAAAGCGCACCTCCAGCGGAAAGAACACTTCCGGAAAACGGTGCTCGATCAGGTCGCGGATTTCTGCCAGGGCCTTGAGACCCTCCTCTCGCGGCAGGTGATATTCCATCTCATTGAAGCGTACGTTGCGGTCACTGGTGTAGTTCTGCCACGACGAGGCCACTTTCACTTCCCGGTCGATGCTGTTGAGGATCCCTTTGAGCACCATTCGTCGCAGACTGGGGGACCAATCCAACAAATCACGGATTGTCTGCAGATCACGGGCGCCATCGTTCTGGTCAAAGGTGTCGGTACTGGACAGCGGCTCGTCGGTGAGTTCATGGGTGTCACACAGCCCCATGCCGGAAAACGGAATGTAGAAAAACTCGAAGTTACGGTAGCGGTCGGCGTTTTCCTGGGCGTTGGCCAGAATGTCCTCGATCGGCAGCCACTCGGACACCCGCTTGAGCCGGTATGGGCGGGTATTCTGCAGGGTGACATCGGTGACAATGCCAAGGCTGCCGAGGCCGACCCGGGCAGCCTGGAAGAGGTCACGGTTGTGATCCCGGCTGCAATGCATCAACTCGCCACTGGCGGTCACCAGCGACAGCGCCTCAATATTGGCGGACAGGCAGGTCAGGCCTGCGCCGGTGCCGTGGGTGGCTGTGGCGAGCGAGCCGGCGAGGGTCTGCTGGTCGATATCAGGCATGTTGATCAGGGCCTGATTAAGCGCCTCCAGGGGCTGGCCGAGCTGTCCCAGACGGGTGCCGGCGGCGATGGTGGCCTGCACCCGGTCATCATCATGGCTGAGGACTCCGCTGAGCCGGTGCAGGGCAATCAGGGTGTCGTCAGTGGGCACCAGTGGCGAAAACGAATGTCCGGAGCCGACCGCGCGGATAACCCCTGAGGCGTTGCGAACCTGCTCCTGCAGTTCGGCCACAGACGCCGGTGCGAGCCGGTTGAGGGGGTGGCAGGTCTGGCTGCCCGACCAGTTCTTCCATGGCAGGCGGCGGGAGGCACCGGCTTCGCGGGTCGTCGCCAGGAGCGACTCGAGCGGCAGCGAAGTGGCGGCGGCGACCGCCACCAGACGTTTCAGAAACTCCCGACGGTTGGGCATGTTGGTGGTCCTGTGGTGCTCACGGTGTGGCTGGATCACGGCGGGCCCCCGGATGGCGCGACATGAATGCAATCAGCTGTTCAAAATCCCGGGCCGAACAGTCCATGCACAGGCCATAGGGGGGCATGCCGCCGTAGCCTTCGATCACATGCACTAACAGGGTGTCCATGCCCTGGTTCAGCCGTGGCTGCCAGTCTGCGACATCACCGGTTAACGGAGCGGCGGAGCCGGGCCGGCTGTGGCACGCCTGGCAGGAACGCTGATAGATCTCCGCCAGGTCGCGATCTTCCGGTATGGCGGAGCTGGCATAGTGTTCCAGAGTCGCCCGGTCCGGCTCCTGCGAGCAGCCGGTCAGGATCAGCAGAAGCGACAGCAGCCATGGCCCCGGTGTGATTTGTATTCTCAGGTGATATCCCTCCAGCATGGCCCTTTTACGTAAGCACCGTCCGGTGTTTCCGGGTTGCATGGGCATGGTTTATGGGAAAACATGATTGTGTATCACGTATTGGCTGTCAAGGGTGTCGGACGCGTGGCGGCGCCGTCGTGCCAGTCACGGGGGTCAAGGCGGTAAAAGCCGGCCATGCAGTCGTACAACTCGGGTTCCTGGCTGGCCAGCAGCGCAGGGTGAAGGAAGAACGCCTCGGTTGCGACCGCGAAAAACTCGGCGGGTGAGGTGGCGCCGTATTCGTCGATGATGCTGTTGCCTCCAGAGTGTCGCCGGCGCCGTTCCCAGGCTTCGGAAAACACCTGCTGCCAGTGCTGGGCAACCTCTCCCGAGGCCAGCGGTGGCGCGCCGTCGGCGGCTCCGTCGACCTGGTCGAGCTGGTGGGCAAACTCGTGTAGCGCAACATTACTGCGGCTGCTGTTGTCGCCGGCTTCCCGTATCAGGGTGTCCCAGGCCAGTACCAGCTTGCCCTGCTGCCAGGATTCGCCCAGCCGTTCCTGGTCGTCGAAATGCAGCACCGGGCCGTCCTGTTGTGACTGGCTGACGCGGTAGGCACCTGGATAGACCAGGATTGACTGTAGTTTGTGGTAGTAATCCGGCGACAACTGATTGATCAACAAGGCACCGTGGGCCGCAATCAGCACCTTCATGGGCTCGGTCAGTTCGAGGCCGGCACAGCCATAGAATTCGACCCGCTCCAGCAGCACCCGCATGTGGGTGTGCAGGCGGGCGCGGCGGATGGGGGGCAGCCGCCGGTACAGGGCCATCTGTGCCCGTAGCTGCTCGATCCAGTCCATTGGCACTGGTATCCGGGCCAGCCGCTCGAGCTGGCGGCGGGGGCGTACAAACAGCCAGTAAAAGGCCGCTAAAACGATGGCGGTGAGCGCAATTCCGTAACCGAGCATGGGCTTCCCAGATCAGTAGTTGAGTTATTTGTCGTTGCCGTGGCAGGCGGTTCGGCCAATGTAACCGGGGCCGCCAGCTACAATGATAGGTAAGCGATAGCCCAGAACCAAACCAATAAGAGCCGTAACAAAAAGGTTAACCGAATGAAACAGCTTGCCCGTCGTGCGTTCCATACCAGTGCGATCCCCAAAGACCTGGACTCTGTGACCTGCCGTGACAGCGCCGGAGAAAATCCGGCGCTGGTGGGCGTTAGTCCGGAGTCGGTGGAAACTATCTGGCGCAGCGTGCAACGGTTGTACCGCAGTGGTGTGCACCCAGGTATTCAGGTGTCGATCCGCCACCGTGGCGAACAGGTGTTGCACCGTGCCATCGGCCATGCCACCGGTAATGGTCCCGACGATGGCCCGGACACCCCAAGAGTGGCCATGACCACGGACACCCCGGTGTGCTACTTCTCGGCGTCCAAGGCCGTCACCGCCCTCATCATGCACCTGCTGGCAGAACAGGGGCTGGTCAACCTGATGGATCCGGTTGCCTATTACTGTCCGGAATTTGCCCAGAGCGGCAAGCGCACCATCACCGTGCACCAGATACTGTCTCACCGGGGCGGCATTCCGGCCATCCCCAAGGACACTCCCATTGATGTGCTGTGGGACAAGGACGAGATCTGGCGGCTGTTGTGTGAATCCAAGCCGGTCGAAGTGGACGGAGCCAAGGTGGCCTACCATGCCATTACCGGTGGTTTTGTGCTGCAGAGAGTCCTGGAGAAGGTCACGGGTGACAGCATCGAGAACTTCCTTGATCGCCACCTGCGCCAGCCGATGGGGATGAAATGGTTCACCTACGGCATCGATCCTGCGCGCCTGGATCAGCTGTCACTGACTTATGCCACCGGCCCTCGCCCGACGCCTCCCGTGTCCTGGGTGGTCAAGCGCGCTCTGGGTGGGGACATCAAAACCATTGAGGAAGTGGTCAACGATCCGCGCTTCCAGGCGGCGGTGATTCCGGCCGGCAACCTCTGCGGTACCGCTGAGGAGATGAGCCGTTTCTACCAGATGATGCTCAACGGTGGGGTCTGGAATGGCAAGCGGATCTGCCAGGAGATTACCGTACGGCGGGCGATCCAGCAGTTTGGCTCGCTGCAGATCGATCGGACCATGCTGGTGCCGATGCGCTTCAGCGCCGGGTTGATGCTCGGTGGAAATCCTGTGGGTATCTGGGGACCGCAAAGTCGTTATGCTTTTGGTCACCTGGGATTGATCAACAAGCTGTGCTGGGCCGATGCCGGCCGTGATATCTCGGTCAGCATGCTCAATACCGGACTGCCCATCGTCGCCCATCACATCCCGGCACTGATGCGCTTTGTCCAGACCGTCTGCCGTGAGTTCCCGCTGATGCCTGAACAGGAGCGGCCGTTGGTTCTGGCCTGAGCCCGGCGCAGGCAGGACTACCCGGACAGCGATCGCTGTCCGGGGGCTTTCAAAGGTCGGTCAGCTGTGCCTCGAGGATGCCGAGTACCGACGACACCACATCGCGAAAGTCGGTGAGGGTCTGAGTGCGCTGAATCACCTCTTCCCGTTCATCGTCCAGCCGTTCCAGTTTCGGCACCACCCGGCGAATCCCCTCGGTGATGACTTCGTAAGGGTAGTGGTGATCCATGATGCTGAGCTTGTTGAGCTCAGCCACTTCCTGATGAAAGATGCTGATGATGTCGTACAGCATGTCCTTGTGCTGAATGCTGCCGGCTTCCCAGTAGGCGTCGTCCAGCAGTTCGAGCAGGGACAGGTATTCCCGAAGGGTATCGGCGACGGAGGTCTGGTTCATTCACTTGGCTCCAGGAGCGGTTGCGGCGGGTCAGGATCCTTGGCCCGCGCTTGCCAGGGTTTTCTTGGACTTACGGTTGCCTAGGACTATAGCAGCAGATGTGGCTGTGCGGCCTCGGTAAAATCATGAGGCGCCGTTCATTTTGTTGCCGGGGTAGTGAAAAGCAGGCAGAATTGGCCGGATCCTGCCGCTTTTTCAGCAACTGCTATACTCTTCTCTGAGGTAACCGACCTGCGGTGGTGCTGATGGCAGGACCGCGGTTCAGCCGGGAAAAGGTGTTCCCGTAACCTGATGATTTGCTCAATGGATGAGACCGATGAATAATAACGACCAGAAGGCTCCGCACAAGGAGCAGAGCGCCCGGGCCGTCGAGCTCGGCCAGCATGAGAGCGTTCGCTCCCATGTCCTCCGCCGCCTCAACGATGAGGTGGCCCAGCTTGAACGTCGCATTGAAACCCTGCGGCTGACCAAGGCACCGCACACCGCGATCATGATTTCCACCTACGAGCGCATGATTGACCGCAAGAAAGGCTTCATGCAGAGCTGGGGGTTCGGCCCCCGCAACTGACTATTGGCGCAGTGCCAGGGTAATGGTGTTGTAGCTGTGGGCCTCGTCGCCGGGTTGCTGGTGGCCGCAGTAGGCAGGGTTATCCACCTCCGGGGTTTGCGGATCACCATCGTCGTCATGATTGATGGGTTCTCCGTCGGACGTATAGATCAACACCCGTGACAGCGGATAATCCAGTTCCACTCGGATACAGTCGGGTGTTTCTGCTCCCAGGCTGACACCGCTGTTCTTTAGGAACAGGGTGTCGGTTTTGTCCATCACAAAATCCTGGCGTAACTCCATATCCCCCAGCGAGCGGCTGGCGAAACTGGCAATGGTGAATTCTGCGGCATTGTAGCCTTCGCTGCTGAACTGAATGGCATCGAACTGGCTGCTGGAGGTGAGGCTGGTGAGCTGCTGGGTGGCCGCTGCGTCGTCCCCGGCGCCGTTGCGGGCTACGTACTGGATGACTCGGAAAACCTTTTCAAATCCGCTGGTGCCGTCAGCGCCCTGTGGTGTGTAGTTCCAGTACAGGGTGTCGAAGATCCATTGGCGATTGGCCAGCGGCGCGCCGCTGCTGGTGGCGGCCTGATCAACAAAGCGGATGCTGGCTCCGTTGGCTCGGGTGTTGTAGGTGCCGGCCACGCCATTATCTATCAATCCGCTGATGTACTGGCGGCCAGCGTTGAAATTGTCAACCTCGGTGGAGGCCACCACCTGATTCATCAGATCCAGTGGGTTGCGCACCCGGACAAAACCGGTGTCGGTGTCGTTGCGGGTGTGGCCGAGGAACGCATCAATATGATTGCGCAAGGCTGTGGCCAGTGCTTTGCTGGCGGTGTCACCGGCATCGGCCGGCTCGAGGCCGAGGTAGGCGTCGTAGAAGCGGGTGTGTTTCAGGTTAGCCGGCTTGCCGGTGAGGTCTTCCAGGTCAAAGGTGGAAAAAACCAGGTCTACGTCATTGGCCGGGTTGAACGCAGAATCCCCGCTGTCGCTACCTCCGCAGCCGGAAAGTACCGCGCATAGGACGGACAGTTTCAAAAACAGTTGGTGATTTCTCATTCCTGGCATCCCCGAGGTGCGAAGGCACCGATTACGCGCTAAAGTGGATGTGGGCGCAGTGACGCGTTGATTGTCGAAAGTCGTTGCCCACTACGATCGCTAACCCTAGAGAATAAAGCGGGCGTCTTCCCACGCGGAGATCACATTTTGCATTATCGGTTTTTCCCGGCCGGCCTTTTATGGCTGATGGTGTTGCTGTCCACCCATGTGGCGACGGCTGCTGCGGGTGAAGACTGTTCTTCCCGGCCGCTGATGCTGGCTGATCGTGATGCCTCCTATGATCTGGCGCGGTGTGTCTGGTTTCTGGAAGATCCGGACCAGTCCCTGAGTCTGCGCGACATCCGTGATGAACAGCGTCACCCGTTTACCCTCCACGAAGGCAGTTTGCTCAATTTTGGCTACACCGAGTCGGCCTATTGGGTGCGCTACGACGTACGGCGGGGGACGACCACCGAGACGGATGAGTGGGTGCTCGAACTGGCGCTGCCGCTGGTGGATGAGGTCCAGCTTTATGTCGTGCAGGGCGGGGTTGTCGTCGAACGGCAACAGGCAGGCTATGCGTTGAGCCTGAAGGAGCGGGTGCTGGCGGTGCCCAATCCCACCTTTGTGCTGACACTTGAGCCCGATGTCGAAACCCGCCTCTACCTGCGGGTGGTCAACACGAATACCTTCCGCCTGCCCATTACCCTGTGGCAGCCGGCGAGCTACCTGGAAAAGGTGGCGGTCGAGGAGGCCTTCCGCGGAATCCTGCTTGGCTCGATCATCGGCATTCTCGCCTACAACCTGTTCGTGGCGGTCTCTGTCCGCGAGCGCAGCAATATCTATTACGTTCTCTATCTGCTGGTCGCCGTTGCCTTCATCATGACCGAGCAGGTCCATGGTCTCCAGCTGTTTGGTGAGCGCCCCTGGTTCCTCGACAAACAGTATCTGCACCAGCAGATCATAACGACCTGGTTCTTTGGCCTGTTGATGGCCCGGGCCCTGCTGGAAACTCACAAGCGGTCGCCCGATCTGGATCATGTGATCCGGATCTGCCTGTATTCGGTGTTGAGCACCTTCGCCCTGTCCTTCTTCGTGCCTTACCACACCGGCATGCAGTGGGCGGTGCTGGTATCGATCGTGCTCAGTGTGGTGATGATTGTGGTGAGTTTCCTGTCCTGGCGCCACTACAACCCGGCGGCGAAATCCTATTTCTATGCCTGGACAGTGGCGCTCACCGGCTTCTGTATCTATGCCCTGACGGTGATGGGCTTCCTGCCACTCAATATCTTTACTGCCCATAGCAGCCAGATCGGCCTGGCGGGTCAGATTATCCTGTTTTCCTTCTCCCTCGCCGACCGGATCAAGCTGGTTCAGGGCGAGGCACTCAACTGGAACCAGCGAGCCCTCGCCAACCTGCGCCAATACCGGTCACTATTCGACAATGCGGTGGAAGGGGTGTTCCAGATGTCGGTTGCCCGCCGTTTCGTGACCGCCAATCCGGCGATGGCGGCACTGCTTGGCTACACCGGTAGCGGGCAGTTACTGGCGACCAACCCGGACGTGCTGGATACCTGCTTCGTCGATGATGAGGTGCGCCAGTGGGTGGTCGGCAAGCTCGAGGCTACCGGTGCCATCAAGGGCGTTGAAGCCCGCTACATTACTCGCCAGGGCGAAGAACGCTGGGCCACGATCTCCCTGCATACGGTTTACGACGACTATGGTGAGCCCACCTACCTGGAAGGCACCTGCATCGATGCTACCGAGCGGCACCATCGCCAGCAGATTGAAAAAGAGCGTGAGCAGGAGCGGCTGGAGAAGGAACTGGCCCGCAACTCCGCAGAGGCCAAGAGCCAGTTCCTGGCCAACATGAGCCACGAAATCCGGACCCCGTTGGCGGCGATCATCGGTTATGGGGAAACTCTTCTGGACCCGGACCTGAGTGAGCAGGAAAAGCGCAACAGCGCGGAGACGGTGGTACGCAGTGGTCACCACCTGCTGGAACTGGTCAACGATATCCTCGACCATTCCAAGATTGACGCCAATAAGCTGGCGGTGGATGTCGTCACCGTCAACCTGGCGGAACTGTTGGACGAGTTACGGGCATTTTTTGAGCCCCGGGCGCAGGAGAAGGGCCTGGAATTTAACATTACCTGCGAATACCCATTGCCGGAAACCATCCATACCGACCCGACGCGATTCCGGCAAATCATCATCAATTTGTGTGGAAATGCGTTAAAGTTCACCGAAAAAGGGGTTATCTCCCTGACGGTGCGATGCGATCGTGAGGCTCAGCGGCTGTACGTTCGGGTGGTGGACAGTGGCATTGGCATGAAGCCAGAGCAGATGCAGCGTCTGTTCGATCCGTTCGCCCAGGGCAGCGCCGCGATCTCCCGTCAGTATGGTGGAACCGGGTTGGGTCTGAGCATCTCCCGCCGCCTGGCGGAATTGCTGGGGGGCTCCATTACCGCTGACAGCACCTACGGTGAAGGCAGTGACTTTGAGGTCAATATTGCCACCGGGCCGTTGGATGGCGTCCATTTCCTTCGCAATTCGTCGGAGCTGACCCAGCGCCGCCAGCTGCCGCTGGTTCTGGCACCACGACTGTCCGGCCGGGTGTTGTGTGCCGAGGATAACGAGGTCAACCGCAAGCTGGTGAGTTTGCTGCTTGAACGGACCGGGGTTGAGCTGGTTCATGTCGGCAACGGTGCGGAAGTGCTGGAAACCGCACTGAACGAGCCTTTCGACCTGATCCTGATGGATATCCAGATGCCGGTGATGAACGGCCGGGATGCCACTGTGGCGTTGCGCGAGGCCGGGTTGAACACGCCGGTGATTGCCCTTACCGCCAACGTGATGGCTGAAGATATCGACGATTACCGGCAGGCCGGGTTCAGTGAGCACCTGGCCAAGCCCATCGACAAACGGCGGTTCTACGAACTGTTGTCACGATACCTGAAGACCGCGCCGGATAATGGTAACCACCATAACCGCAGTTACCGGGGGCTGGTGTTGGTGGCGGAGGATAACCGGGATAACCGTGCCCTGGTGGAACGTCTGCTGACCCGCCTGGGGCTGGATGTCATGTCGGTGCCTGCCGGCGATGAGGCCGTCAGAACCGCGCTGGCGAAGCCGGTCGACCTGGTCTTGATGGATCGCCACATGCCCGGTATGGATGGGGTCGAAGCGACCCGGCTGATGCGGCAGGCGGGTTTTCGGCGTCCGATTATCGCGTTCAGTGCCGGGGATCAGCGCGAAATTGACGACATGGTGGGCGCCGGTTGCGAAGGGGTGCTGACCAAGCCCATTGACCAGAGCCGGCTGGTGGCCGTTCTGGATCGTTATCTGCCAACGGGGCCACGGCCAGTGGCGGATGCGGAAGCCAGTGCTGCGGGCATCCGTGAACTGGCGGCCCAGTTCCTGGCTGGGCTGGGAGAGCGCAAGGTGGCTATGGACGCTGCGCTGGCCTGCCGGGACCGGCAGGGCCTGCAGCGGGAATCCCACCAGATCAAGGGGACCGCCGGTGCCATGGGCTATCCTGCCATGACCAGCCAGGCCGGTGCTCTGGAGCAGGGACTCAAGGCCGAGCCGGTCGATTGGGATCAGGTAGCCCGCCAGTTGGCGGTACTTAATGGCATGATTGAACAGGCGGTGAACAGCGGCACGGCCCAGGCCTGAGCCGCAGACACAGGACCACAGGAAAGCAGACTATGACAGAGAATTATCCACGTCAGGAAGGGCACTCGCTGAGCATGATGTACGGTACCTACGCCGATGTCCTGTTTGTGCTGTTCCCGTTCCTGGTCATTGTGATGCAGAGACTTTGGGATGGCGAGCTGGCCGATGTGCTGTTACGGCCGGACCTGAGCATTGCCTCGGCGATTCTGGGCGGGTTGGCGATTGGCAAGTTCGTCCTGGGCCTGGTGACCGAACGGAACCTGGGGCGCTATAAGGAACGCATTGTCTTTTTTATCGCGCTGACCCTGTTTGTGGTCATGGGGCCTGCGATGATCCTGATTCTCAGCATTGTGGGCGGCGGTGCAGTGCCGGGTTTTGTCGCGTTCCTGCAGCCGGTCCTGTTGATCGTTTCGATTTCGCTCTATACCACGGCGATCAGCATCAGCAACCTGCTCACTCAGTCCAAAACCGGGGACTCCGGCGGGGCACGGGAGTCGGGCGCGGATTCGGCCAAGAGCGCCAGCGTCGTTAACCATGAGCCACTGTCAATCCCGCGCCGACCCAATGGCGACGGTGTCTGAACGGCAGGGTCTGTAACCTATTCATTCAGAGGTAGCGAGTTATGCATAATTTGAAAGTGATGGTCGTGGAGGATGAACCGGTGATGCGGGAAATGCTCCGTGACATGCTCTATCACGCCGGGGCCACCAGGGTGGTGGAAAGCGAAGATGCCCGTGGTGCGCGGGCGGTGTTCGCGGCGGACAGCTATCAGATCGTCATGCTGGATCTGGGGCTGCCGGATGGTGACGGCCACGAACTGATGAAGGAATTCAAGGACGCCAACCCGGGCCAGCACGTGGTGCTGGTGACAGCTGATGACTCGATTGAAAGCATTCAGAAAGCCATCAGTGCCGGAGCCAATGGCTATGTGGTGAAACCCTACTCGCAGGAGAAGATCCACGACGTCGTCAATAACTACGCCATGATCCATGGCTCTGAAGCGTCCGGGGTCGGTGCAAGTGGAGGCCTGGGCCGGAAGCACTAGCGTTCCGCGAGTGCTCGGTTTCCGGCCCGGGGCTCCGGGTCAGGCAACCTGGCGGGCAATCCAGGAATTGTAGCGGGTGGCCAATGCTCTTACATAGCGGGCCTCGTCGCCATCAAGGCTGCTCAGCACACCTTTGAAAATCCAGCCCCGTTCATACAGGCCCAGCACCCGTTGTTCGTCATCCAGGTTGACCCGCTGGTTCAGCTTCCTGCAGATGGCGTCCAGCAGCGGCAGTTTGTTGGGACGACGGATGGGGGCATCGCGCTGGCTTGACGATGAGCTGGCGGGGCGCCGGGTAGGTTGTCTTCTCATGGGATTCTCCTTGTCGTTTGCTGCTGCAAATACCCCGTGCGTTTCACAACCGGGGCTTAACAGGGAGAAGCGTGACCCGGTTGCTCGACGGCTCCCGGGATTGACCGAAAGCCGCTAGTTTTCCAACACCATGGCGCAAACAATCTGCCGCTGGGGGCAGCGCTCGCTGGTGACGATGACTTGATGGCTAGGGACAATTGGCATTGATCGGCTCGTTGGAAATAGGACGACTGTGGTATTCGGTTCGACAGGCAGTGTAGCGCTTACTGGGGGCTTTGCCTATGGGCAGTTGTACGCACGATTTGACGATCATGGAGTGTAGCGGCAAACCACTACAGACCGGCCCGGCGCCAGGTTCCATAATTCGTCCTGTCACGTGTTTTACGTTGTGCAATCCGCGATGCCTCCCGCAAGGCGTCGAGTGGATCTCTCCTTATTAACGCAGCCAGCTGGCTGCGTTTTTTTTGTCTCGGGTTCCCCGTAGCGGCTACTTACTACAGTTTTTCACACGCTCGGTGGTGATAATGTGAACCGTATTTTTATTGATCGTTCACCGAGGTTGAAACTGAAGAAAATGGAAAGTGACAGAGGCGCCGTTCGCCCATTCCGTAAATTCCGGACAGATCTGTTAGTCGAGGTGGTGTTATTGCTGGCCATGGTGGGTTATTTCGTAGGGACGGCCAGCCAGAGTGTCGGAGAGAACATCTCGGTAACCGCAATCGGAGCAGGTTTGATGGCTCTGTTGAGCTGGTGGACCCTGACGACAGTCAGCGATGGCCTGGAACTGCTGGTCTCCCGCGACCGGACCTGCCATTAGGCCAGCTGGCTGCAGCCCGGGTCACTGCTGTTACCCAGCGGGGGTGTCGCGAGTTCACACCAGGTTTCTCTCAGGATCAGGGCGTCGTTGGCGGCGCGGTGAATGGGCAGTGACAGTCGTTGAATAACCTGCTGGCGGGTGGCGGACCAGACTTTGACCTCGGCCGCTGTCAGCAACAGCGAAATGGACTCAAGCTGAAACCTGGGCTGAAGATTCGCGGCGCGGAACAGTCGGTGCAGCCAGAAACTGTCAAAGGTCCAGGCATCACAGAACACATGGCCATCCAGCAGGTCATTGAGCTGCTGGGCCACCTCGCTAACGGGTACCCCTTCCCGTTCCAATGTTTCCCGGCTGATGCCATGAATGCGCTCTGCGCTTTCAGACCAGTCCTTCCAGAGTACGTGCGGGTGGATGAGCCAGCTGTGGAGAGTGCCATCAGGCAGGCACAAGCCAACCTCAATCGGGTAACTGGCGATCAGGTCCAGACTGGACGCTTCAAAATCGATAAATGCCGGGCTTTTTGCGGTGTTCATTCCGTTCTTTTTTATTTGTGGAGCCGTTCTGAGAGTGTAACCGTCCTGTCAAACAGACGCGAATCCTTGAAGGGTTTTTAAAGGCTCCTTATATCCTGCCACAGCACTGTTACAATATGCCGATTAACCGAAACATCGGCCGCCCGACCGATCTGTCTACGAGTCTTTCATGAAAGAAACCGTTGTTGTCATCTATTCCGGGGGGATGGATTCATTCACCCTGCTGCACAAGGCGCTTGCGGAGGGGCATGCGGTTCATGCCCTGTCGTTCAACTATGGCCAGCGTCATGTGCGTGAACTCGACTGCGCCCGCACGGTGTGTGAGTCATTGGGGATTCCCCATCGGGTGATTGATATTCGTGCCCTCAGCGAGGTCATGGCAGGGTCGGCCTTGACCGGGGAGGTCGAGGTGCCGGAAGGCCACTATGAAGAAGACAGCATGAAATCCACGGTGGTGCCCAACCGCAACATGATCCTGTTGTCGTTGGCCACGGGCTATGCGGTGACGGTTGAAGCTCAGGCGGTCTGGTTCGGGGCCCACGGTGGTGATCACGCCATCTACCCGGATTGCCGGCCGGAGTTCATGGAAAAAATGGACGCGGTCTGTCGAGTGGCCAATTACCAGCCGGTGGCGATCGCGGCGCCGTACATTCGCGCCGACAAGGGTGAAATCCTCGCTGAAGGGCTCGCCATGGGACTCGACTATAGCCACACCTGGACCTGTTACAACGGTCGTAACAAGGCCTGTGGTCGCTGCGGATCCTGTGTGGAGCGGCTGGAAGCGTTCGCCAGCAATGGCCTGCGTGATCCCTTACCCTATGAAGAGAGTGTGCGCTGATGTATCGGGTCAAGGAAGCCTTCTATACCCTGCAGGGCGAAGGAGCGCAGTCGGGGCGGGCTGCGGTGTTCTGCCGCTTTAGCAAATGTAACCTGTGGAATGGCAGGGAGCAGGACCGGGCGTCGGCGGTATGCAATTTTTGTGATACCGACTTTGTGGGCACCGATGGCCAGAATGGCGGTCGTTTTGAGTCTGCGGAGGCACTGGCGGCCCATATTCGCCGGCTCTGGCCCGGTGAACAGGGGCGCCCCTATGTGGTGTGCACCGGGGGCGAGCCGCTCCTGCAGCTGGATGAGCCGCTGATTGCGGCCTTTCATCAGGCGGGGCTTGAGGTTGGGGTGGAAACCAATGGGACTCTGCCTGCACCCGCGGGTATCGACTGGCTCTGCGTCAGCCCCAAGGCCGATGCGGAGGTCGTCATCCGGCGCTGCAATGAGCTCAAGTTGGTGTATCCGCAGCCGCTGGCGTTGCCGGATCGGTTTGTCGATATCGAGGCTGACCACTACTTCCTGTCGCCCATGGCGTCACCGTCATTGCCCGAGGATGGGCCGGATCCGGTCAAGCAGAGCAATACCCGCAAGGCGACGGATTACTGTCTGCAGCACCCACGCTGGCGGCTGACCCTGCAAATGCACAAGATCGTCGGTATCGACTGAGCGGGCCGGGGGCTCAGGCAGTTGCCGACGCCTGCGGCTGGTTGGACTGCGCGGCAGCTTCCCGACGTTCGTTGCGGAACTGGCTGGGGCTGACACCGGTCCAGCGCTTGAAGGCGCGGGTAAAGTTGGCGGCATCGGCATAGCCCAGGGCGTCGGCGATCTGGCTCAGATTCATGCTGGTGTTTTCCAGCAGTTCACCGGCGCGTTCCAGACGCACATCGTCCACCAGATGCTGAAAACTGCGTTCCTCTTCCTGCAGCCGCCGTTTCAGGGTGCGCTCGGACACAAACAGGGTGTTGGCGACCTGGGCCAGCTTGGGCGGAAACGGGTGGCTGGTTTCGATGACACGGCGCACCCGGCAGCCAAAGCCGGCGTCTTCGGTGAGCTGGCGCAGGGATTCTTCACACTCGGCACGGGAGGATGCGGCCAGGGCCTCGTCGCTGAACTGGATCGGCGCGTCGAGAATGGCAGCCGGGAACACAAAGGCGTCCTCGCGGCTTTCATAGCGAACCGGGACCGGGATCTGCTGGCGGAAACGCTGGAAGTAACCCGGCTCTGCCCCCACGCGACGTATCTCGGCATCCCTGACTGGGCTTCCCAGCAACTGATTGCCCATCGTGATGCAGCCAAACAGCATCGCATCAAGAATGAAGCCCTGCAGGGGCCCCAGGTCAATATCACACACCAGCCGGAACACCACGCGATCACCTTCCCGATGCTGATGGACCCGGATGTGGGGGGCACGCAGGGTCAGGTAACGGCTCACCAGATCGAGTGCTTCACCAAGGTTCTCGCTGCTCATTACGGCAATGCCGAGGGCACCGTGCAGCGGCAGTTTCATTTCTCTGGCCAGCATGATGCCTAGGCCGGGCTCACCGCTTTCGATAATGGCACGGGTGACGAATTCGCTGGCCTGGGACTGGCTGACCCGCAGCTCAGTGGATTGCAGGCGCGACGGATCCAGTCCGACCCTCAGTAGCAGAGCGTGTTCGTCAACATTGAGGTTGTGTAGTAATTCGGCCAGCAAATGTAAGTAGATGGCTGGCAAACCGAGGTCCTGGGCCTGGGAAGCGGAGGCTCGCATGTCTGTTTCCTCGTCTGAATAGGGGCTGTTCTTATTGTGTTGTTACGCTAAGGGTCAATTGATTATGACTTGATCAGCTGCCCCGCCCCATGACTTCACTGACGGTGTTCAGGGATCTGCAGGCCAATTGGCATTGAGGGCATGACAAGATTTTCAATATGTGCTCTGTGCACGGACAAAGCGAATCAATGCTGACGCAGAGCGTTTTGGTGCCTCCAGCATGGGTAGATGACCTACCCCGCGGAACACGTGGATGTCGGCCTCTGGCCGCACTCTGCGGAAATAATCCACACAGCAGGTCGGGGTAATAACGTCCCGTGCACCCCACTGGACCTGCAGCGGAATGGTCTGGCTGTCGAGATAGCGGGCCGGGGCGAGGCCGTCCGCAACCATGTCCGAAAAAATGTGGCGGTGGGCATGTTCACGGCTGATCAGGTCGGGGCCGAGGAGGCCGGTTATGGCCAGGGCGCCGGGGTTGGTGCTGCCGTTGCCGACCGAGGTAAACATGCGGTGGACCTCCGGTAACGAGGTCGGTACCAAAATACTGTCACGGTCCGAGGTGAACGGAGCATTGATGTCGACATCTGCGTGTTCGGGAATACCGGCACTGTTCAGTACGGTCAGCGAACGGGCTTCCGGCTCCAGGCGGCCTGCCAGAATCGAGGCAATGGCTCCACCCATGGAGCTGCCCACCAGATGGACATTGTCCAGGTTCAGGCTGCTCAGCCAGTTACGCAGCCGTGACGCCTGGATTTCGTAGCGATAGCTGGCGTTGGCGTGGTACTCACTTTCCCCAAAACCGGGCAGGTCTGGCACCAGCAGGTGCCAGTCGCGAGGCAGCAGCGGCAGCCACAGCCCCCAGTTTTCCTTCATTGCGGTAAATCCATGCAGCAAAACGACCGTCGGGCGGCCGGCGCTGGGGCTGCCCCGTTCCAGCCAGACCAGGCGATGGTTGTCGACCACGGCCTCGCGGCGGCGGGTCTGTTGCAGCCAACGATGGCTGGTGCGGGCCAGGGGCCAAAGGTCTGGGGTCGGAATGCGCATGTGAGTGCCTCGCGGTACGTTGAGCTTTCAGTGTACCGGGCTGCGGGCGGTAGGCTTTGGCTGTTCCGCCCTGGCATGGAGGTTACGAGGGCAAGTGTGCTCTGCTCTCAGAGCTGCAGATCGGTGATCAACGGGTCGTGATCGGAGCTGCGCCAAGGGGCGATGGGTTCGGCTGACACAGCTGCGGGGGCACGAAAGTCCAGCGCGCGGGGTTCGTCGGCATTAATGGCCCAGATCCGGGCGGCTACTATATGGTCGGCCAGCGCGCGATCGGCCAGGCTGTAATCGAGGGTGCCGCGGCGACCCTGATAGCGGTAGCTGGCCGCGGGCGCGTCAGTGGTGTCGTTGATCAGGTCCCGAAAGCCCTTGTCGCGCAGACGTTGAATGGGCCACTCGCGGGCATAGCTGTTGAGATCTCCGGTTACCAGGGTACCGGCAATAGCCTGTGCGGGCAGGGTCGCCAACCATCGTGTCAGAGCGTCGGCCTGCTCCGTACGACGGTTGGCAAAGCAGCCCTGGCCGTCGTGCTGATCGCGGTCTGCGCCGCGGGCATTGCGGCAGTGTTTGGACTTGAAGTGGGCCAGCACCAGCCGCACGGTTTCACCGCCGGAAAGCGGCTGGAACTGTTGCAGCAATGGCCGCCGTCCCAGTCCCGGCCATTGTTCGGCAGGCGGTCGCAACGCGGGCCCTACCGTGCGTACCCGGTCTGCCCGATACAGAAAGCCCACGGTAATAGCCACTCCGGGATCACGGCTGGCAGGAATCACATAACGCCACGGTGCACCAAGTGCCTCGGCGAGGCTGGCGATGGCGCTATCCGATCCATAGCCATCGTTCTCCAGTTCGCTGGCAGCCAGTACGTCCGCCTGGCTCTGCTCAATGGCGGCCACCAGATGGCGGGTTTGGCGCAGCCATTGCTGGCGGTTACGGGCGCCGCGGCTGGTGGTGAACGTCCCCTGCTCGCCATTGAAATAGTTACCCAGATTCAGGGTCATCAACCTCAGGTTGCTGTTGATACCTTGTGCCGGAGCCTGTGGTCGTGGGTTGGTGGGCTCGAAACGGGGGGCTGCCAGAGGTTGCAGGCGCCAGTGCTGATAGCGGTAGTCGAGGATGCCGTCGAGTCCGGTGACCACAGTGCCGGTGCGAAAATTGGTTTGCCGGCTCAGGCCGCCATCGGGATAGGGCGTTGGCACTGGGCCGCGTTGGCTGCGACCGTCATCGAGAATCAGCCGCAGCAGCTGTTGCCGTTGTTCCAGTATCCAGGCTTCGTCACCCGGGGGGAGCAGCTGGGTCGGGACGGTTTGTTGTTGCGGGGCCAGTGTGAGGGTGCCGAAGTCAGCCAGCTGGTGGTGATCAATGATCTGCAGCGGCTGGCTGAGGGCAATGCGCATGCCTTCCAGAGACTCGCGCTGTGCCTCATTCAGTGGCAACTGGACGGATACCGGTGGCGGCAGTGACGCCGGGCCGCAGGTCTTGATCGAATCCACCGCGGTCAGCTCGGTGAGTCCGTGGTATTCGGTCACGGTCCCGGTGACGGCTACCTCCTCGCCAACGGCCCCGTCGCGCAGACGGGTGTAGATGAACAGCGCGCTGGAGGCGTCGGTGTCATGCTCGGGTTGCTGAAGGAAGAAGCCGCCGAGGCCCTGGTCACCGCGGGCGTCGAGGGTGATCACACCGCGGACAGACACCCGCTCGCCGATTTGCGGGGACTGAGACCCGGAACCCTGGATGTCGGTGATTGACCGGTACACACCATCGCACGCGGCGGCCGGCACTGACAGAGCGAGCAGGACAAGGCCAATGTTCCAGGTGTTGGTGAGGCGAGTCATGATGGTACAGTCAGTGGTTGTGTCGAGGGAACCGTGAAGGAGCATTGTAGACGATGAGTCATGGATTATGGGTGGTGCTTGTGGTGGTGGTTATGGCCGTGGGGGTCATCTGGTACCAGAAAACCCGCACCGACCGAACTCTGCAGGCGCTGACCGAGAAGGGCTTTGAGGTGTCCCGGCAATGGCGCTCCAATGTGCTGGTGGTGGCCGATGACAGCCGCCGGCAATTGGCGATTGTCTGGCCACAGAGGTACACCATTGTCGACGCGACCGCACTGACCGGGGTTGAGGTGACGGAGCAGGAGCTTGAAGCCAGCCGTCACCGTTATAACCTGGTGCTGACCTTCGATCACCCCGAGGTTCAGCGTGTAGGACTGGCTCTCAATAACCGGGGTGACCGTGCCCGGGCCTGGGCGGCAGAGATCGAGCAGTGGCGTGCCGGGGGACGCTGAGCACGGACGTGCTTCCGGTCAGAGGCAGGCGGCCGCTTGCGGACTCTGGCCAGACAGTGCCTGAGTAGCCTCGTCGCTGACCAGGGCCAGTGGCTGGGCCAGCGGATCGCTGTTTTCGTGGCCAAGCCCCATCTGCCGCAGCAGGTGGGGCATCAGCGCAGCCCGCACGCTGAGCTCGAGGCGTTCGTTGCGCATGTGGTAGTCATCGGCAATCAGCGCCCGCTGGTGGCTGTTTAGGCGGGGGTTGGGCTGAAAAATCACGGTGACTGTGCGGTTCCAGTGCTGATCCTGGAGCTGGCTGTGGCTGGCCCGTTCAGGCAGCAGGCTGATCGGCGCACGGAAATGGCTGACCAGGAAATCGCGGAAGTTCTGCTGGTTATGGCACCAGGCCCGGACATGCCAGCCGCGGTCACTGCAAATCAGGGTGTGGGGCTCAAGCAGGCATTGTTCCGGTTGCGGGTTGTCCATGGACAGATACACCGCTTTCAGCTGGCGACCCTGGCGGCAGGCTGCAATCAACGGACGCACTACCTCGGGGCGGGCCAGCGGCAGCGGATGCCGGAGCATCTGGCTGTTGGGCAGCTCGATGTCGAGGTTTTCAACGGTCTGGCTCAGGCTCTGGTGACGGCAGACCAGTTCCAGGTATTCGCTGGCATGGCCCTGGGTCACTGAGGGGCTGAAATCGCTGGCGGGAACATAACCTTTGAGATGGCGATCATAGACCAGATTGCCCGGCGCCACTTCCCGCAGGTAAGTGTTGATGTCCTTGGAGGCCTGTTGGCGCCCGATCCCGAAACTGTGGCAGATATGATTGGTGGTCAGCCTGCCTTCCCAAAGCGCAATGATCTCAATCAGGCGATAGCGCAGCAGCAAGTCCCAGCGGATGGGCCACTCCGTTTTTTTCATGTTGCTCAGCTCTTCGATTTGGCGAATCGGGCCGGGGAATACTCCGGATTTTCGGCCATGTTAGCAGCTTTGCCCTGCGCCGGTGTGTTACGTCACCTTAATGTAAAACAATGTTAACTGCTTGCAGCCCATGGCCTGGACGCACGTTACACCCTGTCCTCTTTCGGTTTCCACTGATAGGGTTTGTGCATGCAGTTCTAGGTTCTAATCAGTCATTAGCTTACTATTAGCTATTACCAAACCTCGATGTGCCCATCCTGTTATCTGGGCTTACTTTTTTATGGGAGCCCGGGGCTCCTGTTGTTGTGGAGTACGAGTAATGAGAGACCAGTTTCCTTTTGCTGTGGCCCGTGTCACCCGCCGCTGGCGCAAACTGTTGGATGAACGTCTGAAGGATCTTGGTGTCACTCAGGCGCGCTGGACCACCATGGTCTACCTGCAGAAAGGTGGCGAAGGGCTGACCCAGCGCGAACTCGCCAGCCTGATGGCGATTGAGAATCCGACGCTGGTCCGGCTGCTTGACAGCCTGGAAGAGCAGAGCCTGATCGAACGTCGTCCCTGCCAGAATGATCGTCGGGCCCGCCGTCTGTTCCTGACTGAAGATGGCGAGCGCTTCATGGACGATCTCAACGCCCGCGCCCAGGCGCTGCGAGAGGAGATGCTTGAGGGCATCAGCGATGACGAAATCGCCTGCGCCCTCAAGGTGTTCCAGAAGATCATGGTCAACGGCGACAGCCAGAAGTAATCTTTCATCCGCTCACCCCGCAGCGCCTGAGGGCATCAGGGAGCCAGCTTGAGTAACAACACCGTTGAGGCACTCAGGGCACGGTATGGTGACGGCTGGCGCTGGCTGGCGGTAACCACCGTTATGCTTGGGACCATGGCGACGGTGTTGAGTGCCACGGTGATCAACGTGGCACTGCCGGATATCATGGCCGAATTCGATATTCGCCAGGGCACCGCCCATTGGCTTGCCACCGGCTATATCGCTGCCATGACCACCACCATGCTGGCATCCACCTGGTTGCTGGAGCATTTTGGTGTACGCATGGCGCTGGGCTGCGCCATGCTGCTGTTCAGCGGGGTTTCGGTGTTGGGTGGGTTCAGTCCCAGCACAGAGGCGCTGATCACCGCCCGGGTTGCCCAGGGGGCGCTCGCCGGTCTGATGCAGCCGATGGCGATGTACCTGATTTTCCGCATCTTCCCCCGTGATCGTCGGGGCCAGGCCATGGGCATCTATGGCATGGGAGTGATCCTGGCGCCCGCTCTGGGGCCGGTGCTGGGCGGTTTTTTGGTGGATCATTTTGACTGGCGTTACGTTATGTTTGCGCCGGCCCCGGTAACCTTGCTGGGGGTCTTCATGGCCTGGAAGTTTCTGCCTGTTCCTGTACAACGCCCTGCTCCCTACCCGTTTGATCTGCCCGGACTGCTGTATCTGGGGGGGGCGCTGCTGCTTGGGCTGGACGCGCTCAATCGGCTGCAGGCCGCCGACGGCCAGTGGCTAACCATTGTGGTGGAGTCTCTCGGCGCGGCCCTCATGGTGACGCTGTTTGGTCGCCGGCAGCGCCGAGCGCGGCATCCGTTGCTGCGAGTTCAGCTGATGCGGCGGTCGTCCTTTCTTTACGCCAATCTAGGGGCTCTGGCCCTGGGGCTGGCACTCTACGGATCCACCTACCTGATTCCGCTGTTTGTCCAGACCGCCCTGCAGTTCTCGGCTTCCGATGCCGGCCTGCTGATGCTCCCGGCGGGGATTGCCCTGGGGATCACCTTTCCCATTGCCGGGCGCCTGGCAGACCGGTTCAGTGCCCGTTCGCTGACGCTATACGGCATCGTAGCCTTTGGCCTTTCTGCGGTGCTGTTTGCAGTATCGGACCTGAGCCTGGGGTTTGTCTGGCTCGCGATCTGGGCGGTCATCGGCCGCATTGGCCTTGGTTTCATGCTGCCGGCGCTCTCCACCGCCGCCCTCAATCCGCTGGAAGTTGAGGAGCTGGGTGCAGGGTCCAGCATCATTAACTTTTCCCGCCAGCTGGGTGGCGCCTTCGGCATTAACCTGGTTGCGTTGACCCTGGAGTATGGTGACCACGTCGGCCCGGTACCGGCACTGTCGGCATTCCATACGGCCTGGTGGCTGGTCGCGGGACTGGTTCTGATTGCCCTGGTGCCGGTTCTGCGAATGCCGCGATGATTGTCGAAACGGGCGGGTTGCGAGTATACTGGCGCCACTCTCGGGGGAGTAGCCTCCATCAGCGCTCGCTGATGGGTGGTGGTCAACACACTTGGAGCTCAACTCCATGGCCATCACGTCCTTCCGCTCATGGCGGAGATTGGCAAGACCTGGGACAGTACCATCTCCCAGGGGCGGAGGATGGCACTGTCTCATGTCAAAAATCTGCCCCGGAGATCCCTTGATGGACGCTTTTCTTGCTTCTTCTGTTGCCGTATTTATCGCCGAGATCGGTGACAAGACCCAGCTGTTATCCCTATTCCTGATCAGCCGTTTTACTCAGCGTACCCCGATTATTCTCGGTATTCTGCTGGCGACCCTGGTCAACCACGCGCTGTCGGCCTGGCTGGGTGCGTGGATTGCTGCATGGATTCCCGAAGCCTGGCTACCGTGGTTGCTGGCGGGCAGCTTTATTGCCATCGGGCTGTGGTTGCTGATACCCGACAAGGATGACAGCGATGAGTCAGGATTTCTGGGGCTGGGAGCGTTTGCCGCAACCACGATCCTGTTCTTCCTGGCGGAAATTGGCGACAAGACCCAGATTGCCACCGTGGTCCTGGCAGCCCGGTTCAGCGATACCTTCTGGGTGATTGTCGGTACAACGGTTGGTATGCTAGCAGCCAATGTGCCGGTTATCATGGCGGGTAAATGGTTGATGGATCGCATGCCCATGGCAACCGCCAGGGTGGGCGCCAGTGTCTTGTTTATGATTTTGGCGGTGGTGACCCTTTGGACTGTGTGGGCTGCGGCCTGAGTGGGGATATGTGTGTCCCGGTTTGCAAGAGTGAGTAGCGCGATGCGCGCTGGATGAATGATGATGAATGTGAACAACCGGGTGACGGGCTGGCGCTGGCTGGCTGCCAGTGCCCTTCTGATGACATCAATGGTGGGTTTTGCCGGCGCTGAGCCGGAGTTGCCGCCGGTGGCCGCGGAGGAAACGGAAGGCGATCGTGGGGCCCGGGTTCCGCTGTTACCGCTGAACGGTGACCTGGCCGGTGACCTGTCCGTTTTCCATACCCGTTACGAGGATACCTTCGCCCAGCTGGGAAGCCGGCTGAGTCTGGGCTACCTGGAACTGGTCAAGGCCAATCCTGGCATCGATCCCTGGTTACCGGGGGACGGCACGCTGATCACCCTGCCCCGTCACTACGTGATGCCGGAAACCCGGCGCGAGGGCATTGTCGTCAACTTGGCGGAATACCGGTTGTATTACTTCCGCGACGGAGGTGTTGAGGTCTATCCGGTGGGGGTGGGCACGGATGACAACCCGTCGCCGCTGACCGATGCCAAAGTCACCATGCGCCTGGAATCGCCCGCCTGGTACCCTCCGGCGAGCATCCGCGCCGAATACGCCGCCAGTGGTGACTACCTGCCCCGGATGATTCCCCCGGGGCCGGACAACCCGCTGGGGACCCACGCCCTGGCCCTGAGCGAGGCCGGTTATCTGATTCATGGCACCAACAAGGGCTTTGGGGTTGGCATGCAGGTCAGTCACGGCTGTTTCCGTATGTACAACGAGGACATTGCCGGGCTGGCGTTTTCGGTCGCCAAGGGCACATCGGTTCAGGTGGTCAATCAGCCGGTCAAGGTGGGTCTGAACGGTCGTGAAGTCTGGCTGGAAGTGCACCGCTCCGAAGAAGACTATACCGACAGTGATCGCAATGCCCTGTGGCAGCAGGTGTCGGCCCGTCTGGAGCAATTGCGGGAGGAGCTTCCCGGGGTGGAGATCCAGCGGCAGGCGGTAGAGCTGGCGGTTGATCAGGCGGATGGGATTCCGCGCATGATCGGAGAACAGCTGGCCCAGGTCGCCGCCGATGGGGGCGAAGCCGATGCCAGTGCCAACTCCGGCGAAAACAATCATTTCCTGCAGCTCTGGTTCTGATCCGGGCGCAGACGAGGAAGACCCATGACTCAGACAGTTCTTATTACCGGCGCCAGCTCTGGCCTCGGCGAAGGTATGGCACGGGAATTTGCCAACCGTGGCTGCAATCTGGCGCTGTGTGCCCGCCGCACCGAGCGGCTGGAGCAACTGCGTGAGGAACTTGAGGGCAGTCATCCGGGTCTTACCGTGAAAGTGCGGGCCCTGGACGTCAACAATCACGACCAGGTGTTTGAGGTGTTCCAAGCCTTCCGTGACGACTTTGGCCAGCTGGACCGCATCATTGTGAACGCAGGTATCGGAAAGGGGCAGCCTCTGGGAGCCGGCAAGTTCCGGGCTAACCTGCAGACCGCAGAAACCAATTTTGTGGCGGCACTGGCGCAGATGGAAGCCGCCATGGAAATTTTCCGGGCCCAGAACAAGGGCCACTTGGTGGTGGTTTCCTCCGTGACCGCGGTACGGGGTATGCCGGGCAATGTGACCACGTATGCGGCCACCAAGGCGGGGCTGGCGGCACTGTCGGAAGGATTGCGGGTGGAATTGGCGAAAAAACGCTCACCGATACGGGTGACGACCCTGTATCCGGGCTATATTCGTACTGCGATCAATGAAAAAGTGAAGAACACACCGTTTATCGTCGATGCCCGGACCGGCTGTGCAGCCATGGTCAAGGCCATCGAATCTGAAAAGCCTGAGCTCTACGTGCCGGGCTGGCCATGGACGCCGCTGGGGTTTGTGCTCAAGCGGTTGCCCGTGGGCGTGCTTGCCCGCCTGTTCTAGCGGGCCACGCCATAACGCCACGGCTGGGCTCACCAGGACTTGATCCGGGGAGACGGCATGTTGGTTACCGAACCCAGACTATCCATCCGTTCCCGCCTTTACCGACGCGGCTTCGCCCTCCTGTTGCCTGTCATTGCTCTGCTGCTGCTTGCCTTTGGCAGCACGATCCGGGATGCCGGGGCTGAGGGCCGTTCTGGCCTGGTGCTGACCATCGATGGCGCCATCGGGCCCGCCACCATGGACTACGTGGTGCGAGGCATTCGCAGCGCTGAAGAGCAGGGTGCCGAGCTGCTGGTGCTGCAGATCGATACCCCGGGCGGCCTGATGGAGTCCATGCGTACCATCATCAAGGCGATCCTCGCCGCTGACGTTCCTGTCATCTCCTATGTCGCGCCGGAAGGGGCCCGTGCCGCCAGTGCCGGCACCTATATCCTTTACGGCAGTCACGTCGCCGCTATGGCGCCCGCAACCCATTTGGGCTCGGCGACACCGGTACAGATGGGCGGATTGCCAGGGTCCAGCGAGCCGGAACCTGAGCCTGACGCCGAATCCGATTCCGCCTCCGATGATACCGCCGCAGAGGACAGCAAGCGCCGGGGCGGCACTGCTATGGAGCGCAAGGTGTTGGAGGACGCGGTCAGTTATATCCGCGGTCTTGCCGACCGCCACGGCCGTAACGCCGACTGGGCCGAAGAGGCCGTGCGGGAGGCGGTGAACCTGGGCGCGGAGCAGGCGCTGGAGCAGAATGTCATTGATCTGGTGGCAAGTAACCTGCAGAACCTGCTGGCCCAGCTGGACGGTCATGTGGTGCGTCTGGCCTCCGGGGACCGCACGCTGCAGACCCAAGACCTGGAACTGGTGCACCTGGAAGCGGACTGGCGTACTCGCCTGCTGGCGGTGATCACCGACCCTAACGTGGCCTACTTCCTGATGATCATCGGTTTCTACGGCATCATCTTCGAGCTGTCCAACCCCGGCGCCATCGTGCCGGGCGTGATTGGCGCTATCTGTCTGATCCTGGCGTTATTCGCCTTCCAGGTGCTGTCCGTCAACTATGCCGGGCTGGCGCTGATCCTGCTGGGGCTGGCCTTTATTGTCGGCGAGGCGTTCATGCCCAGCTTTGGCATACTCGGTATCGGCGGCATTATCGCCTTCGTGACCGGCTCGATCATCCTGATGGACGGCAGTCACAGTGATATATCGATACCGACCATCGGTGGCATTGCGCTGGTGGCTGCAGGCTTCATTCTGTGGACCGTGCTGCGGCTGATGAGCCTGCGGCGACATCATCCGGTCAGCGGCCGGGAGCAGATGGGGTTTGAGAAGGCCGAGGCGCTGGACCGGTTTCATGATTCCGAAGGCGAGTACCGTGGTCATGTCCGGCTCAGTGGGGAGCGCTGGAACGCGGTCAGCGCCACGCCAATTCATGCGGGTGAAGTGCTGCAAGTGCTGGCGGTTGAAGGTCTCACCGTTCGGGTCCGTGCGGTGCCCCAAGGTGACAACGGGGACGACTAAATCGAGCAAGGGAAGGAGGTAATATGATTGGTGATCTGATTCCCTATGTGGCACCCACTGTGGTGCTGGTGTTGATCATTGGTTCGGCAATCAGGATCCTGCCGGAATACGAGCGTGGCGTAGTGTTCTTCCTTGGCCGCTTCCAGGGGGTCAAGGGACCAGGGTTGATCATCATCATCCCTGGCATTCAGCAGTTGGTGAGGGTGGATCTGCGGGTCATTACCATGGATGTACCCAGTCAGGATGTGATTTCCAGGGATAACGTCACCGTGCGGGTCAACGCGGTACTGTACTTCCGGGTGGTGGACCCTGAACGGGCAATCATTCGGGTGGAAAACTTTACCAACGCCACCAGTCAGCTGGCCCAGACCACCTTGCGCTCGGTGCTGGGCAAGCATGATCTCGACGAAATGCTGGCGGAGCGGGACAAGATAAACTCTGACCTGCAGGAGATTATTGACGCCCAGACCGAGGAATGGGGGATCAAGGTGGCCAATGTTGAGATCAAGCACGTCGACCTGAATGAAACGATGATTCGGGCCATTGCCCGTCAGGCTGAGGCGGAAAGGGAACGGCGTGCCAAGGTCATCCACGCAGAGGGGGAGCTGCAGGCGTCGAAGAAACTGGTGGAGGCGGCGGAAATCATGTCCACCAACTCGGGGGCGATGCAGCTTCGCTACATGCAGACTCTGGCGGATATGAGCACCAACAATACGTCGACCATTGTGTTCCCGCTGCCAATGGATCTGCTGGAGGCGTTCCGCAAGGCCGGGGGCAAACCGGGCCAAGACGCCGAATAACCGACGAAAAAAAACCGGTCACGGAGACCGGTTTTCCATAAGTCAGAAGACTCATTACTTCTGGCTGGCTTGCTCCAGCATACGACGAGCGCGCTCGTTGGCTTCGTCAGCGGAACGCTGAGCAGCCTGTGCAGCGGCCAGTGCTTCTTCAGCGGTCTGCTGTGCAGAACGTGCAGCGCTGATAGCCTGGTTAGCAGTTTCCATTGCGTTGCCGGCAGTCTGCTCAGCGGAAGCAGCGTTTGCACTTGCTTCGTCAATAGCAGCCTGGTTGGACGCACAACCAGCAGTCATAGCAGTGGCCAGGGCAATTCCAGCGATGGTCAACTTACGCATATCAAATCCTCTTTATTGAGTCGATTTACTTCCTGTGGAGCAGAAGCTTCTTTAGCCAACATCCAGTTATTTCGTGCGCGGGTGGCTTCGACAACCGGAATCGTGAATTAGTTTAAAACACAATCAGCGATAATGTTAACTAAGTATCGACAAAAGTTTTCACGGTTCGACAACAACTTAAAAAATGTTAACCCGCGAAGTCGTCAAAAAATGACGAATGCATGAGGAGCTGAAGGCGTCAGGGCACAATCTGGATGGGGGTGCCGTCGGCGACCAGTTGCCAGATTTCATCCATTTCGTCGTTGCTGACCGCAATGCAGCCGTTCGTCCAGTCGAGGCCGCGGTAGGCGAAGGCATAGTCGCCGGCCTCATTGGGCAGACCGTGGATCATGATGCTGCCACCGGGGTCGAGACCCCAGGCGCGGGCCAGCTCACGGTCTCGGGTGTTGGGGTAGGAAATGTGAATCGACTTGTAGAAGTCGCTGTTGGCGTTGCGCCAGTCCAGGGTATAGCGGCCTTCCGGGGTGCGTTCGTCGCCTTCGTAAAGCTTGTGGCCCACGGGATTGTCGCCCAGGGAAATGCGATAGCTGCGGATCACATCTTCTCCGGCCATCAGGTAGAGCCGGCGTTCCTGCTTGCGCACCAGAACCTCACTGATGGACGGCATGTCGTCCATGGTAGTGGTCGCCAGTGCCAGTTCCGAGGCCTGTCCTTGTGGGGCCAGAATCAGCAGTAACGGCAGTGCGATAGACAGCAGCAGGTGGTACGGACGCAAAACCAATCCTTACTAATCATTAATCAGGGAGTGGAACTTTTTATAGCACAGACAGTCGTCATAACGAATATTGTCGTGTCGTCAAAATGTTAAGTTTCTTGATCGGTCATTTTCAGGCCCACCATGGTGACCCGATCAACATCGGTTGCCCTCGCCACCAGGGTGACCGGTCCCAGCAGCACCTTGTCGCCCACCACCGGATGGCCCCGGGTGCGCCGGGCAAAGCAGTCGGCCAGTGACAGTTCAGGGGGCAGTTCATCAAACTCGATGCCATAGACCTGCTCCACATCCCCGAGCAAGGCATCGCCATTGAGCACGAAATCCCCGAAAAAGGCCCGTTCTGCCAAATGCCGTGGCGGCTGCCGGCCACTGAGTGACTTGCCGAGTTCCGGTAACAGATCGGGTACCGCAAAAATGGCAATGACATCGCCCGTGCTGACCATCAGCTCCGGCACCGGTTGCAGGCACAAGCGCTCGCGGAAGACCCCGGCAATGGCGGTGTTGGGCGGCAACTTGAGCTGCTGCAGCGGCCGGCTGTCGCGCCAGGGCTCTCCCCGCAACGGAAACAGCATCAGTTCGTGATCACCGGCGGCGCTGACATCCAGTGGCATGCGCCGGTAAGGATCATCGCCGGCGGGTACTTCCAGCTTCAGCTTACGGGCCAGTGGCGCCATGGTGGTGCCCTGGATCAGCAGCGACACCAGGACGATGAAGAAGGCGATATGGAACAGCAGCCGGGCCTCCGGCAGGTTGGCCATCACCGGGAACAGGGCCAGCACGATCGGTACTGCCCCCCGCAGACCGACCCAGCTGATGAACCCGAGCTCGCGCCGGTTGAAACCGAATGGCCACAGGGTGCCGATCACCGCGAGCGGGCGGATCACAAAAATCAGTGTGGAGGCCAGCAACAGGGCACCGGCGGTCAGCGGCAGCAGCTCGGAAGGGTTCACCAGCAGACCCAGGATCAGGAACAGGCAGAGCTGAGCCAACCAGGCGAGGCCGTCATGCACCTGCAGGATCATCGGCAACATTCGCACATGGCGATTGCCGATCATCACTCCGGTCAGGTATATCGCGAGAAAGCCGCTGCCCTGAAGGGCGTTAGTGGCGGCAAAGATGGCCAGTCCGGAAGCAACCACCAGTAACGGATACAGCGACGGCGTGAGCGGAATGCGGTTGACCAGCGCGACCACCAGGTAGCCGCCGGCGACGCCCATCAGCGTGCCGATGCCGAATTGCTGAACCAGGATCGAGGCCACCTGCCAACCGGCACTGGCTTCACGGGTTTCCACCATAGTCACCAGCATCATGGTGAGGAAAATGGCCATCGGGTCGTTACTGCCGGACTCGATCTCCAGGGTGGCGCTGACCCGTTCGTTCAGGTGCAGCCCGCGCCCCTGCAGCAATGAAAACACGGCAGCGGCGTCGGTGGAGGAAATGATCGCGCCCAGCAGGAACGCGGTCATCCAGTGCAGGTCGAATACCCAATGAGCAATCAGGGCCGCCCCGGCGGCGGTGATGAATACCCCCACCGTGGCCAGCATCAGGGCGGGCTTGAGGCCAACCCGGAAGGTGTCTGCCCGGGTGCGCATACCGCCGTCAAGGAGGATGACCGCCAGCGCCAGGTTGCCGACCAGGAAGGCCAATTCGAAATTGTCGAAGCGGATCCCGCCGGCACCGTCCTCGCCCATCATCATGCCCACAATCAGGAAAATCAGCAGCACCGGCATGCCCAGCCGGCTGGACAGCGGGCTGAGTACGATGCTGATGACCAGCATCAGGGCAGCAATGAGGATGAGCGTGAAATCCATTCAGTCTCCAGCGGTTGGTCGGGCAGCCGGTATTCCGGGGCAAGGGCGGATTTCCGGAGTCAGCATGCGTCGCTACAGGCCGATGCGCCCCGGAAGGGGACTCAGCTGAAAGTATCGCACACCCGCAGAGGTTAGTGGCGGCAATCCCGGTGAACAATTGTGGATTCGCGCGCGCGGTAAAACGCGCTTGCCAGTTTCTGTGGCGGGCTCTATAGTCTTGCCGACACCTACGGGTGCGTGTCGTTCAGCGGGTGTAGTTCAATGGTAGAACGGCAGCTTCCCAAGCTGCATACGAGGGTTCGATTCCCTTCACCCGCTCCATTCCGGGCCGTTACCGGCACCCTCCTTCTGCTGAACACCAGGAGCTCACGCTCTGGTAGAGCTGGTCATGCCCCTGTTCACAGCGCTCTCAATACCAACAGCGTCCAACCTGGATTCGCCCAAGATCTGACCGGTGGTTTCTTCGACTCGGGCGCTACCGGAAAGCCTCATCACCGTCAGCCTGATCGTCGTATAAATTTTGGTTGTTGTACATTTGTACTAAACTGTTGAGGGTTGCGGTGTCTCTATGGGGAAAGGGGCCTGTCATCGCCGTTTGTTGGTGGAGTATCGGGCCTTGGCCGAGCTCACAGGACTCCACTGAACGGTAGTAGGAACACCCAGGATTCAACAGGAACTCTGCATGACCGATGACATTGTGGAATTTGTTGCGGAAGACGATGCGGATAGCAAAGTCGCCGAGATGCCCGCGGCACACCTCTGGCAAATATTGGTGGTGGACGACGATCCGGAAGTGCACGAGTCGACCCGATTTGCCCTCTCAGACATTGAGCTTCTCGGGGCGCGGGTAAGCCTGCAATCTGCCTTCTCGGCGGAAGATGCGCGCCAGTATCTGTCAGCTCATGATGAGCCGGCGGTTATTCTGCTTGATGTGGTGATGGAAACCTCCGATGCGGGCTTGCGGTTGGCCAAGTGGATTCGGGAAGACCTCAAACTGCTGAAAACCCGGATCATCCTGCGTACCGGACAGGCTGGTTATGCCCCGGAACTCAAGGTCATCAGCGAATACGACATCAACGACTACCGGGTGAAGAATGAGCTGACTCAGGTTCGGTTGATTACCTCACTAACCGCAGCGTTGCGAAGTTACCAGCAGATTCTCCGGCTCGAGACCAGCCATCGTGGACTGCAGCACATTATTGAGGCAACCCGGAGCCTTCTCAGCAGTGACGGCTTTCGCCAGTTTTCCTTTGGTATTCTGACCCAGATCGGGGGGGTCCTGAATCTCAACGAATCGGAAGGCATCGTGGTGGTGTCGATACCCCGTGACCGGGTGGCCGCAGAGCCGTTTGAGCTGAATGATCAGAGCATCGTAGCGGCGACCGGGCGCTTTGAGGGACTGATTGCGCGATCGGTACAGGAAATATCCTCTCTGCTTCAGCGGCAGTTGATCGACCGGGTCATCAAAAGCAATCAACATTATTTCGGCGCCGAAGGCACGGCACTGATCTGTCGCGGTCAGCATTTTTCATTGGTGGTGTATGTCGAATGCCGGCAAGCGGTGACGGCTGAGGAGAAAGACCTGTTGCAGCTGTTCTGCCAGAACATTGGTCTGATGGCGGACAATATGACACTCATTGACCGCCTGAATCAGCAGGCGTTCTTTGACCCGACCACCCTGCTGCCCAATCGCAATAGTTTTGAACAATGGCTGGATGGCCAGCGACGGCAGCTGTTTGACCATCGCCTGTTGCTGATCAATATCGATTATTTCAACAGCGTTCTGGAAACACTGGGCCAGGCCAAATGCGCCAAACTGATCCGGCAGTATGCGAGCAAGCTACAGGGCAGCCTGCGCGACATCAGTAAGTTCTTTGCTCACCTGGGGGATGACACCTTTGCGGCGGTGATTCCCGGAGCCGTTGATAAAACGGTGGTGGAGTCGGTACTCAACCAGGAAGTAGCGTTCACCGGGTTTAATGTGCACATCATGGCCACGGCGATCACCGTGGATCTCGATGAGATGGGGTTGAATGGCGCCCAGCTATTGGGCGCTGCTCACCTGTTTATGAAAGATGCCAAGCGACATAACCGTCGCGGGCTCAAGCACTACCCGATGGCGGCGCTGGAAAATGGGCGCCGCAACATCCAACTACTGCGGGATCTGGTGATTGCGATCCGTGATGATCAGCTGACCATGCATTATCAGCCCAAATGGGACCTTGCGGGGGAATGCTATTGCGGCATGGAGGCGTTGGTTCGCTGGCCCCATCCCGATGGTCACTGGGTGTCCCCGGCGGAATTTGTCCCGTTGGCTGAAACCGCCGGTTTGGGCAACGATCTGTTTCAGTGGGTGTTGGAGAGGGTGCTCCGGGAATATGCAGACCTGATTGCCCATGTTCCCCAGGCCGGTCCTGTGGCGATCAATATCTCCGGTGCGCAACTGCATGACCTGTCCATTGTCGACCGTTTTACGGCCTGTGCGGAGCGTTATGGTGTCCCGGTTTCCAGTTTGATCTTCGAAATAACCGAGTCGGCGGCGATTGTTGGCGGCATCGAAGGTGCCATTGAATTGCTCGGCCGATTGAAAGCGTCCGGCGTCAGCATCTCTCTGGACGATTTTGGTACCGGCTATTCATCTCTCTCCTACCTGGCGCGATTGCCGGTGGATCAGCTCAAGCTGGACCGATCGTTTATCCAGAAGATCAAGGAACCCGCTGGCGTTGCCATCGTGAGATCGATTCTGGACCTGAGCGCATCGCTGGGGTTGGACGTGGTGGCCGAGGGTATCGAAGAAGAAGCAGAAGCTCGCCTGCTACGGGAACTGCGCATCAACAGCTTCCAGGGCTATCTGTTTGCCCGTCCAATGCCCATGGCCGAGGTCCGCGAATTGCTGCAAGGGCGCGCGTAATCATGCCGGTGCCCTGGTATCGTTCGATCCGTACCCAGGTCTTGCTGCTGCTGACGGCGCCTCTGTTACTCCTGTTCTGGTTGTTGGTGGTTCATACCAAGCAAGTGTTTGAACAGGTGCAGGTGGAAAACCTGGTGCAGTCGGTCACTACCTACTCCCAGACACTGAACCTGGGGATTTCTGTGCACCTGGGGATTGGCAACTCGGTGCAGCAGCTTGCTCCGTTTTTGAACGAATTCATCGGGTCTGATGTCGATGGCATTGATTATCTTGCCCTGACCGATGAACAGGGTGAGCTCATCGCCAAGACGCCGGAAACGCCGGTGCTGGCGACGGTCGCCGCGAATCTCCCGATGACGCCGGAATTGCTGTCCCTGGATCAGTATCACGTTTCCATTCCCATCCTGCTGGAAGGCGACAACGTCGGCCTCTTACATTACGGCGTGTCACTCAACAGCATTCGCCAGGCCTCCCAGTCGGTATTTCAGAGATTCCTGGGCCGGAGTCTCCTTGGTCTCGGCTTGATCGTAATCCTGATCAGTACGTTGGCCATCTGGGGATTGCTAAGAATCAGCCGCCGGCTTCAAGGCCTGATACAACGCAGCCGCAAGATCGCCAAAGGCGACTATAGTGTGCCGATTGTCGACAACAGACGGGATGAAATCGGTGTTCTCGGCCATCAGATGGAGCGAATGCGGGAAGCGATCCGGAACCGGATTGCCGAGTCGAACGAAAGCCGACTGCAGGTGGAGCAGCTCAACCGCAATCTTGTAGAGACCCTGGAGCAACTCAGGGTGTCGCAAGTGAACTTGGTGCAATCCGAGAAACTGGCCAGTCTGGGCGGCATTGTCGCTGCGGTAGCCCACGAGCTGAATACCCCGGTTGGTAACGCCCTCACAGTGGCCACGACCTTCGATCAGAAGGCACAGGAATTCAGCCGGGCACTGGCGCAGGGGCTAAAAAAGTCGATCTTGGAAAAGTACGTGTCAGATTCGATTCTGGCAACGGAACTGATAACCCGTAACCTGACGCGAGCTTCGGATCTGGTGGAGAGTTTCAAGCACGTCGCTGTTGATCAAACCAGCTCAAAGCGCCGGCGGTTTAACCTCAGTGACACCATGGAGGACCTGCTGACCACGTTGCGGCCTACCATCAAACACCGGCCGGTCACCATCCATGTCGACATTCCGGATGACATAGAAATGGACAGCTTTCCGGGCCCGCTCTGTCAGGTGGTGTCTAACCTGTTCAACAATTCCATGGTTCATGCGTTTGAGTCCAGTGATACCGACGGCACCTGGGACATTACCGCGCGTATGGCCACGGCCGAGCAGGTCACCTTGCGGGTTACGGACAATGGCACGGGAATGCCGGAGGCAATTGTGAACAAGATTTTCGACCCTTTCTTTACCACCCGGCTCGGCCAGGGGGGCAGCGGCCTGGGGCTGCATATTGTCTATAACCTGGTCACCTCGGTGTTGGGGGGGACGGTGTCGGTAGACTCGGAACCTGACCGGGGGAGCACGTTCATCCTGCAGTTGCCCCTGAGCCCTCAAACCCTCAACGACAATACCCCTGAACAACCGGTGACCGCATGACAACGCATGGTAGATTCCTGATCGGGTGGGTGTTCCTGATGCTGCTCCAGAGCTCGGGTGCACAGGCTTGGGAGTTGATAGAGGACCGGCTATTTTTTAATACCTATGGCACCCTGGGGCTGGCTGTTCTGGATCACGACGATGTCGTGCTTGCCAATATTCAAAACCAGACCATTGATGATCAGCCCTCGGCCAGTTTTGACAGCAGGGTGGGGCTTCAACTTGATTACCGCGTGGCGGATGAATGGTCCATCACCTGGCAGGGGTTGGCAACTAAAGATGGGCCCAGCAGCTATACACTGGAGACCAAATGGGCTTACCTCAGCTATGACGCCACTCCCTGGTTGAACCTGCGCCTGGGGCGCTTCATTACGCCGCTTTACCAGATTTCTGAGCAACGTTATGTGGGTTATAGCCAGCCATGGGCCCGACCGCCGCTGGAGGTGTATGGCAACGAAAACCAGTTTGATGTTTCTGATGGCCTCTGGGCAAAACTGATACTGCCGACCACCCGTGTCACCTCCGTCATCGAAGTGTTTGTCACTCGGCTTGAGGATGAGGTGGCGGACATTGATGTCGAGCTATCGCCCATCGTGGGAGTGGCCTTTTCTGTTTCGTACCAACATCTGGATGTGCGGCTGATGTCTGCCCGGCTTCCGATTTCCCTGCATGGGGGGACGCTGGACAGTCTGGCAAACCTGTTGCAGCAGCCAACCGCCGACCACCGCTATGACCTGGATGATACTCTCTGGTACTACGATCTGGGGCTGCAGTACAGTGACCTGAAGTGGTTGGGGATGGTTGAATACATCCAGAATCGGGTCGACAGCTACTACTACCCGGAAATAGAAGCCTATTCTGTGACTGCCGGCCGTTATGCCGGGGCCTTCCTGGTTTATGCCGTCTATTCCAGGCGTGTCTCCCTGAACAATAACGCGGAGAACGGCCTGACAGGTGGCGCCAGCGTCGTGGCCAATGGCCTTATCGCGGATCGGAATTCGCGTGATCAGTCCACCATTGGCCTCGGTGCCCGTTGGGATGCGATGGCGGGGGTTGCGATCAAGGGACAGTGGGATCATATCCAGGTCAAACCGGGCGATCGAGGGGGCTTTGATCAGGCGCCCCATGGCCACGTTAATATGTTTACCGTTTCAGTTGACTGGGCGTTCTGATGAAAACCGCGTACGCGTTGCTCAGCCTGCTCCTGTTAGCCACTTCTGTCCCGGCTTTTGCGGAGCAATTGGTGGTGGTGGCCGGCCCAGACAGCGACATTTCCAGACTCAGTATCGAGGAGCTGTCGGATCTTTATCTCGGTAAACGCTCGACAGACCACGAGGGGCGACAGCTGACGGTGTATGACCTGGATGATCTGGCGGTACGCAGTGATTTTTGTCGTTCCGCTTTGTCGATGTCTCTGCTCCAGTTGCGGGCCTACCGGGCAAAACAGGTCTTTACCGGGCGTGGACGTCCACCCCGGCAGCTCGCAGTAGAGGAGCTGATCGAACGTGTGAAGAACAACCCTCAGGCCATTGGCTACCTTCCCCGTGATAGAGCCGGGGGATTGACGATCGTCCACAGTTTCTGACCGGCCCTGTGGGGGACACGGAGGTGATGGCGGCCATCATCAGGGTGTAACCCTTCGGCAGGATCACCCTGATGCGCGCATACTCGCGGGCCCTGACTGCCGGGTTGCTCAGTGCAGTTTGAGGCGCGGGTGCATGGCCCGATTGATCTTGTCCATCAGCCAGATCATGCCGGTACGCAGGAACCCGTGCAGGGCCACCTGATGCATGCGGTACAGCGAGACGTAGAACAGTCGCGCCACCTTGCCTTCAATATACATACTGCGGCCGGACAGGTTGCCCATCAGGTTGCCGACGGTGGTGTAGTGGCTGAAGTTGATCAACGAGCCGTGGTCCTTGTACACAAAAGCCACCTCATCACCACCATCGAGTCGGTTGACCAGAGTTTCAAACAGAGTGTCGGCCTGCTGGTGAGCGGCCTGGGCCCGCGGAGGAACCGGACGCTCGGAATCCGGTTGCGGGCAGGCCGCGCAGTCACCGAAGGCGTAGATATCGCGATCCATAGAGGTACGCAGGGTCTGGCTGACCACCAGCTGGTTGCCGCGGTTGGTTTCCAGGCCATCAAGCTGGGTCAGGAATACCGGCGCCTTGATACCGGCCGCCCAGATGGTCATGGCGGACGCCAGTTCGGTACCGTCTTTCATCACCACCCGGTCTGACTTGATCTCGCTGACCGGCTGCCCTGTGAACACGGTGACCTTCTGATTCTCCAGTTCCCGTGTGGCGGCCGCTGATAGCCGGCCCGGCAAGGCCGGCAGGATGCGATCGGCGGCTTCAATGACCGAGATGCTGACGTCGTCGGACTTGAGCGCGTTCATGCCGTACACCGGCAGTTCCCGCGACGCCAGGCGCAGCTCCGCGGCCAGCTCAACGCCGGTGGCGCCGGCCCCGATAATGGTGATCGGCAATTGCGCTGGCTGATCCTGCTTGGCGGCATGATTGGTGCGCAGGAAGGCATTGAGCATCAGATTGTGGAACTTGCGTGCCTGGGCCAGGCTGTCGAGGAACAGGCAGTGTTCCTGAGCGCCGGGCGTGCCAAAGTCATTGGCGGTACTGCCCACGGCAATCACCAGGGTGTCGTAGGACACCTCCCGTTCTGGCACCACTTCGTGCCCATCGGCGTCGTAGAAGGGGTCCAGGGTGATCTTCTTGCTGCCCCGGTCGAGCCCGCTCATCCGCCCGAGCTGGAATTCGTAATGGTGCTTGCGGGCATGGGCCCGAAAGTTGACTTCGTTGCTGCTGGCATCCAGCGAGCCGGCAGCCACTTCGTGCAGCAGTGGCTTCCAGACGTGGGTCAGCACCGCGTCGATGAGGGTGACACGCGCTTTCTTCTTTTTAGCGAGTTTGTTTCCCAGGCGGGTGACGAGTTCAAGGCCTCCGGCGCCGCCGCCAACGACGACGATGTGGTGCAGGTTTTCCATGGGCAATTCCCCTAAAGTAAAGACAGCGAAAGGTGCTGCCGGGGCAGGTCCCTTCGCTTTCTTCACTCACGGTTGGCTTAGGGCACGTATGCTAACGGGGATGGCCGTAAGAGACAATTGAACTTAAGCGCCATGGCGGTTCCGTGGGCGGCTTATTGCCCTGCAAGTCTCTGTAATGGCGTTGTGATGATGCGGATTTGACGGTGGGATCTGCTAACCTAATCTACAGTCGGTTGTTGTTACAACCTGCGCATAGGTCATTAAGGAGAAAACCGTGAAGATCGAAGTCTCTGGGATTACCGAGGGGCAACCCATACCGGAAAAGTTCGCCTTTGGCGTGTTCAATGCCGACGACCACATGAGTTTCGGTCCCAACCGCAACCCGGAGGTGGCGTGGGACAAGGTGCCTGAGGGCACCCGGAGTTTTGCCATCGTGATGTTCGATCCGGACGTGCCGAGCGTTGCCGATGACGTTAACCAGGAAGGCAAGGTCGTGTCTCGGGATTTACCACGGGTGGACTTCTTCCACTGGCTGCTGGTGGATATTCCGGCGGATGTGCGCCGTATTCCCGAAGGTGAGGATTCCAATGGCGTCATGCCCAAGGGCAAGCCAGCGGGCGCCGGTGCGATTGGTCTGCGTGGGGTCAATAATTACACCCAGTTCCTGGCCGGAAATCCGGACATGGCGGGTATCTATGCGGGTTATGACGGCCCCTGCCCGCCCTGGAACGACGAGCTGCTGCACCACTACCATATCGAACTCTATGCCCTTGATGTGGCATCTCTGGGCCTCAGCGGCGAATTTGATGGTGTGGCGGTGCGCGAGGCAATGAAAGGCCATATTCTCGCCAGCGCCCGGGTAACCGGCACCTACACCCTGAACCCCGATCTGCGCTAGTCACTGCGGCCAGCGGAACCCGGTTGTAACAATCGACGGGGTTCCGTGTCCAGCCTCTGAACGGATAACGGAATTGATCGATCCCTGCCGTCTCTGGTTGTCAGTGACGGCAGTTTTTATGATGCGAGGAACAACGTGATACACGATCAGGTACAAGACTATTACGGCAAGGTGCTGGAGAAATCTGACGACCTGCAGACTAATGCCTGCTGCACCGACGCCAACATGCCGGACTACCTAAAGCAGGTGGTCAGCAAGATCCATGACGAAGTGGTGATCCGCTACTATGGCTGTGGCCTGGTAGCGCCGCAGCACCTGGACGGCATGCGTATCCTCGATTTGGGCAGTGGCTCCGGTCGTGATGTCTATGCGTTGTCTGCCCTGGTCGGCGAATCCGGTGAAGTGGTTGGGGTCGACATGACCGACGAACAGCTGGAGGTAGCCCGCCGCCACGTCGATTACCACGCCGAGGCGTTTGGCTACGCAGCGCCCAACGTCCGCTTCCTCAAGGGCTACATTGAGAAGCTGGACGAGCTGGATCTGGAGCCGGGCAGCTTTGATATCATTGTCTCCAATTGTGTGATCAACCTCAGCCCGGACAAACCCGCGGTATTACGGGAAGCTTTTCGCCTGCTCAAGCCCGGCGGAGAGCTCTACTTCTCCGATGTCTACGCCGATCGACGCATTCCCGACGCGCTGGCTGCAGACCCGGTGTTGTACGGTGAATGCCTCAGCGGCGCCCTGTACTGGAACGACTTTGAAAACCTGGCGAAGGCTGCCGGCTTCGATGACCCGCGGCTGGTGGAAGACAGTCCGATCACCATCAACAATGCCAAGCAGGCCGCCAAAGTCGGGCCAATCCGCTTCTTCTCTGCCACTTACCGGCTGTTCAAGCTGGAGGGCCTGGAACCCGCCTGTGAAGATTACGGCCAGGCGGTGATCTACCGCGGTACCGTGCCTCACCATCCCCACAGCTTTGAGCTGGACAAGCACCACCACATCGCCACCGGCAAGGTGTTCCCGGTGTGCGGCAATACCTGGCGCATGCTTTACGACACCCGTTTCCGTGATCACTTCGAGTTCATCGGTGCGGGCAAGACCCACTATGGCCTGTTTGAAGGCTGTGGATCGGCGATGCCATTCGACAGCGGCGTGGCTGATAGCGGTGCCGAGGGCGGAGGCTGCTGCTGATGGCTGATCCAATGCAGTCCCGACAACGGGTGCTGTTCCTGTGTACCGGCAATTCCTGCCGCTCCCAGATGGCCGAGGGTCTGTTGCGTGCCCACCATGGGGATCGCTATGACGTGGTCAGTGCCGGTACCCGCCCGGTGGCGGTGAATCCCTGGGCGATCAGGGTCATGGCCGATGGGGGGTATGACATCTCCGGTCAGCGCTCTCAGTCACTGGATGAGTTCCACGGTGAAGGGATTGATGTTGTGGTCAGTGTTTGTGACGCCGCCAGTGGACTGTGTCCGGATTTTCCCGGCAGCACCCGCCTGCGCTGGAGCGTGCCCGATCCGGCGGACGCCCGTGGCAGTGATGAGCAGATTCTGGCCCGGTTCCGCTCGGTGCGGGAGGATCTGAGGCAGCGGATTGAAGCGGCCTTCGGGGCAACGGCCTAGGGCCGTTGTCGTTAGGCGGTCTGGAGACACCATGGCCCGATTACGCATACCCCCCCGTATTCAGATGATTTTCCGGTTGGCGCTCCAGAATGGCACGCCAGGGCGCGCCGCGCGCCTGGCGGCTGTGGTGGGAAGCCTTCTGGTGCTGATCAACCAGTGGGAAGCGGTCACGGGCAACGGGGCCATCGATTGGCTCAAACTTACCCTGACCTTTTGCGTCCCCTATCTGGTGTCCACCTACACCAGCGTAAGCAAGGACCTGTTCCTGCTCCGGGAGGCGGACAAGGCACGACAAACCGTTCACCAGGAAGCGGAATCGCCGGATAGCCCCGGCAACCCCATGTAACCTTTCGGCCTCAGCGGTGTCTATGGGTCAGGTGGTTCTTGAGACGGCGCAGGGCCGGAACACTCTGGCGGGAGGTGGCGAATGATGCGACTGTCCGGGCACTGGTTGCTGCCCATTCTGCTGCTGGTGAGCCTGTCAGCGGCGGCGCAGCAAAAAAATGGCTTTGACCTCAGCAACGCTCTGATCCCGGTGGATCAGATCCTCTCCGGAGGGCCACCCCGGGATGGTATTCCGTCCATTGATCAGCCGCGCTTTGAGCCAGCGGCCGAGGCCCGGCTGTGGCGGTCTGACGATATCGTGATGAGCTATGACGTCGCCGGCACCAGCTATGCCTACCCCATTGGTATCCTCAACTGGCACGAGATCGTCAATCATCGTTTTGACAGCGGACGGGTGCTGATTACCTTCTGCCCGCTGTGCGGTACCGGCATCGGCTTTGATCCGACGTCGGCGGGGCGTGATTTGACCTTCGGGGTATCTGGCTTGCTCTATAACAGCGATCTGCTGATGTATGACCACCAAACCGAGTCGTTGTGGTCTCAACTCGAGGGTCGTGCCGTGTCCGGCCCCCTGGCCGGCACCCGGTTAGTGCCGGTGCCGGTGCGCCATGAACGGTGGCAGAGCTGGCGCGAGCGGGTCGGTGATCAGGGCCGGGTGTTGTCCACTGATACTGGCCATACCCGCAATTATCGACGTTCTCCCTATGGCGACTACGACCACTCGGAGCGCATTTATTTTCCGGTTTCCCACAGCAGTCGCCTGTTCCACCCGAAGACCTGGGTGCTGGGGTGGCAGCACAACGGTGAAGCGAGGGCCTGGCCCTTTCCGGAACTGGCAGAAGCCGGTGCCGAGGTGGAGGACGAGATAGGCGGCTTGGCCGTGGTGATCCACTACGACGACTCGGTACCGTCAGCGGTGCTGACAACCACCGAGGGTGAGCCGCTGGCGGCGATCCGGGCGTTCTGGTTTGCCTGGTATACCTTCCACCCGGAAACCACCGTCTTCTCAGCGCCATAAATTTTCCAATTCACTGTAATACCCGGGTGCTTGCTGTGTCTCTTCAGTGAGCCGGTTATGTCGTGCCGGTCACGACAACCACTGTAAGGAGAGACTCATGTTCACAACCCAACCCCTTGGGCGGGCTATTCGCTCCGCCCATGACCATCAACGCACCACCTGGTGGTCCGCCGCCCTGGTCGCCCTGGTGATGGGTAGCGGCGGGGTGGCGCTGGCGGCCTGTTCGCCGTGCAACCCCTGTCGCGGCCGCTGCCGTGCCAGCCAGCAGTGTCGGGCCGGCGGTAATCCCTGTACCGCGAAGGCCGGCTGTTGCGCGGCCAATCCCTGTGCGGCTAATCCGTGTGCCAGCCGTAACCCGTGTGCCTCGAAAAATCCGTGCGCCACACGTTGTAATCCCTGCGCGAATTCAGGTTGTAACCCCTGTTCAGCGGCCGGGCGCTGCAGTGCTGCACCGAACCCCAGTGCCGCCAAGCGGGTCACCCGTCCGGCCAGTTATCAGCCCTATGAGGGCAATCCCTGCGCATTAATGGCCAAAGGGGAGGCCTTGTTTAACGACACCTCGCTGAGTAGCAATGGGCTGTCGTGTTCGTCCTGCCACAGTGGCGATGCAGGCTATAACGCGACCTTTGCGGTGGCTTATCCCCACTCGGTGGCGATGGCAAAAAATGTCTTTGGATTGGACTCGGTCTATCTGGATGAGATGGTGCAAATCTGCATGGTTCAGCCCATGGCGGCGGAGCCTCTGGATTGGAATGGTGAGGCGCTGGCGGCCCTGACCGCCTACATGGAGACCGTCCAGAACCGGGTGGCGGCCAACCCCTGTGCCCTGCAGGGAGGGGGATGCGGAGCCTGTAAGCCGTGCAACCCATGCAATCCCTGTGAACCGGCCAATCCCTGTGCGGGCAAGAACCCCTGTGCCGTCAAGGCGCCCACAGACACGGCCGCCCACGACCTGGTGGCCTGAGATGCGTCGCCTGGCCGGGGCAGGAATCCGGTCAGGCCGACAGGAGGCAAGACGATGAGTGCGTTGGAGATACCCCGGCTACACACCTTGCCCAGGCAACAGCTCGAACGCTGCCTGGCGGCGGCGGATGAGATCCTGGAATGTCATCGGGTACTGAAGAAGGGCGGCCTGAACGTGGTTGGCGAAGTCCTCAAAGGGCAAGGGGCGTTCTATGAGATGGATCACTACCCCAAGGATGATGTCTATGACCGGGACAGTCACAGCCAGTACTACTACCATGCCCACCGCGAGGATCATGATGAACACGGGCATTTTCACCTGTTTGTCCGCCACGGTGCGATGGGAGATCACCACCAACCGGTGCTGGGGCCGAAGGGCGAGGACCGGGTGGTCCATCTGGTGGCCATTGCCATGGATGCCTGGGGCTACCCTACGGAGTTGTTCGAGGTGAATCGCTGGGTAACCGATGAAAGCTGGCTACCGGCAGACCAGGTGATCGGTCTGCTCGATCAGTTCGAGATCGACCATGCGGCACCGAGTTGGCCAGTCAACCGTTGGATCACCGCCATGGTCCGTTGCTTCCGGCCGCAGATCGAGGCGCTGCTGAAACAGCGGGATCAGGTGATCGCTTCATACCGCGATGGCAGCCTGGCCGACGTGCTGGAAGACCGGCGGCTGGAAATCACCGGGAGTCTGCCCATTGACCTGGAATCCTGGCGCCAGTTGTTGCTGGAAACACTCGCGGTGCAGGCCTCTGCGCGAGTTGCGGAAACGGCCAGGTCGTAGGCTGGGCTGCGGACGGGATTACTCGCCGGGGTCGTCCCGATCTTTGCCGGCCAGGGCCTTGGCGATGTTCTCATCCAACCGGCGCAGATAGTCCGGATCCGGGGTCTGGCTGGAATGGGCCCGGATCAGTGCAGCGCTGTTGCGGAGGTTACCGATAAACGAACGGCAATTCCGGCACATCATCAGGTGTACCTTGACGGACAGCCGGTCCGTCGCGCCCAGTTCGCCATCCAGGTAATCGCTGGCAATGGTCGCCAGGTCTCGACACATTAACATTCGCCGGACTCCTGAAAGTGTTCAACCATGAGGAAGATTTTTTGCCGTGCCCGGTGCAGCAGGACCCTCAGGTTGGATGCGCTGACATCGAGAATGTTACACACTTCGTCGGAGTGGCGCTGATGGGCTTCGTACAGCATCAGTGCGGAGCGCTGAGCCTCCGGCAACCGGGACAGGTGCTTGTCGAGGCAGTCGCTCAGAGCGCCATTTTCCAGCAGCGCTTCGGCGGACTCACTGGTGGTCATCCTGGGAGGCACGGCCCAGCGGCCGTTGGGTTTGAAGCGGCTGGCGAGGTCCGGGTCGAGGGCTTCGCTGAAGTCGGTCGTCAGCTCGCGCTGACGGTGGCGCAGGGTGTTCTTGGCACGGTTGGCCACAATGCGATGGAGCCAGGTGCTCAGGCCTGAGCGGCCCTCGAAACCCTGGATGGCGGTCACCACCTTCGCCCAACAGTCCTGCACGATATCTTCCGCACTGCTATGGTCAGTGTAATAGCGGGCCACCGCCAACATGCCCGGGGTATAGCGCCTGACCGCCTCCCGATAGGCATCGGGGTCCCCGGCTTTCAACCGGGCAACCAGTCCTGCGTCCGGCTCCCGGGTCTCACGGATGTGCATTCCTTCTGCTCCTGCCCCTGATGGGCTTTCAGAGGCCGCCATGGGTGAAAAGTTCCGGTTTGTTGAGGGAAACGTTATAAATTTTTGAAAACCGGGCTGTAACATTCAGGATATGGCAGTGTCTATGCCCCACAATTCTTAGCGACAAGGTCCCGGATGGCCCCATGAATAGAAAGAAACTGATACTGATTGCCGTAATCGCCACTCTGGTAGGACTGTTCATCGCCTTTGACGGCCACACCGTGCTGACCCTGGATAACCTGCAACGCCATCAGGATAGCCTGCAACAGTGGATTGCCGCCAATACGGCGTTGGCGGTAGGCGGTTTTGTGTTGATCTACATAGCGGTGACCGCCCTGTCGCTGCCTGGGGCGGCTATCCTGACCCTGGCCGGGGGTGCCTTCTTCGGCAACCTCTACGGCCTGGCGGCAGTGTCGGTGGCGTCTACCGTGGGTGCCTCGCTGGCCTTTCTGGCGGCCCGCTTCCTGTTCCGAGACAGCCTCCGGGAACGCTACGCAGAGACCATCCGCCGAATGGATCAGGGCATCAAGAAGGATGGCGCCTTTTACCTGGCCACCCTGCGTCTGGTGCCGGTGTTCCCGTTCTTCCTGATCAATCTGGCCATGGGTCTGACCGCGATGAAGCTGCGCACCTACGCCGTTGTGAGCTGGCTGACCATGCTGCCGGGCACCTTTGTCTACGTGAATGCCGGAACCCAGCTGGCGCAGATTGAGGCGCTTGGGGACATCGTGTCGGCCGACGTGCTGGGTGCCTTTGCCCTGCTCGGCCTGTTCCCATTGATCGCCAAGGTTGTGATCGGCTTTGTCCGTCGCCGCCGGGTCTATCGTGGCTTCCAGAAGCCTGCGCAGTTCGACTACAACCTGTTGGTGATCGGCGGAGGCTCGGCGGGCCTGGTGTCCGCCTACATCGCCGCGGCGGTGAAAGCCAAGGTGGCATTGATTGAACGCGACAAGATGGGCGGTGACTGCCTCAACACCGGCTGTGTGCCATCCAAGGCGCTGATCAGGAGTGCCAGGGCTGCGGATACTCTGCGTCACGCAGATCGCTATGGTCTGGCGTCGGTGCCGGTGAAGGGCTCCTTCGCCAATATTATGGCCCGTGTAAAGCGGATTATCGCTGAAGTGGAGCCTCACGATTCTCCGGAACGGTACAGAAAATTGGGGGTGGACTGCATCCAGGGTGAGGCCCGATTCGTATCTCCCTGGGAGGTGGACGTGCAGACGGCTGACGGTCGTCGTCAGCGACTGACCGCGCGTAGCATCATTATTGCCAGCGGCGGTAAGCCGATGTTGCCGGCGATTCCGGGGCTTGAGGCCATGGATCCGCTGACCTCGGACACCCTGTGGCAGCTCGATGAGCAGCCTGAGCGGTTGTTGATTATCGGCGGTGGGCCCATCGGCTGTGAGCTGACTCAGGCCTTCAACCGGCTGGGGATCCCGGTGACTCAGGTCCAGCGTGGCGCAAGGTTGCTGCCCCGTGAAGACCAAGATGTGGCCGAGCTGATTCAGCAGCAGTTCGTCAGCGAAGGGGTGGACCTGAGACTGGAGCATGCCCCGATAGAATTTGTCGAGGAAGGCGGAAAACGGGTGTTGTATTGCGACCACCATGGCGAGCGGGTTGGTATTACTTTTGACCGGGTACTGGTCGCGGTGGGCCGTCAGGGCAATACCGCCAGTCTTAATCTGCAGGCCTTGGGCATTGAGCCTGCGGCAAACGGTACCGTGCCGGTGGAGGAGGACCTGAGTGTCCGATACCCCAATATTTTTGCCTGTGGCGATGTTGCCGGCCCCTATCAGTTCACGCACGCAGCGGCCCATCAGGCCTGGTATGCGGCAGTGAACGGGCTGTTCGGGCAATTCAGGCGTTTTCGGGTCGATTACCGGGTAATGCCGTGGGTGACCTTCACCGCGCCGGAAGTGGCCCGGGTCGGGCTGAGTGAGGAAGAAGCCAGGGCCAGGGGGGTGGCCTACGAAGTGACCCGTTACGGCATCGATGACCTGGATCGTGCCATCGCCGAGAGTGAGGCTCATGGCTTTATCAAGGTGCTGACCGTTCCGGGCAAGGACAGGATATTGGGCGCGGTGGTGGTCGGGAGCCGGGGTGGTGAAATACTCGCCGAGTTTACCCTGGCGATGAAACACGGCCTGGGGCTGAACAAGATTCTGGGCACCATTCACCCCTACCCGACCTGGAACGAGGCCGCTAAGTACGCTGCCGGCGAGTGGAAGCGGGCGCACGCCCCAGAGGCCATCCTCAGGCTGCTGGAGAAGCTGCATCGCTGGCGGCGGGGCGGAGCTGACGATCGGCGCCCGGCAGAAGCCGTGAGCGAAGCGGCGCATGAACCTGTGGCGCGGCGTGATATAAGCCAATAAACGGATC
>NZ_FNNE01000010.1 GCF_900106945.1 Marinobacter mobilis | reverse complement strand
TCTTTGCCGCGTTTTTTGGCGCGCTGTTCTACGCCCGGGTGTTTGCCGTACCCTGGCTGGGTGGTGAAGGTGACCGCGGCAGCAGCAACATGCTGTGGGAAGGCTTCCAGGCAACCTGGCCGCTGATCAACAATCCGGATCCGGAGGCGTTCCCGGCGGCCAAGGAAGTCATCGGACCCTGGGGCTTGCCTCTGATCAACACCATCCTGCTGGTCACTTCCTCGTTCACCGTTACCGTCGCCCACCATGGCCTGAAACAGAACCATCGCGGCAAGCTCAAGCTCTGGCTGGCGGCCACCATCGTGCTGGCGGTGGGCTTCCTGATCCTGCAGGCAGAAGAATACGTTCATGCCTATACCGAACTGGACCTGACCCTGCAGTCCGGTATCTATGGCAGCACCTTCTTCATGCTCACCGGATTCCACGGTGCCCACGTCTTACTGGGAACCCTGATGCTGACCATCATGCTGATTCGCATCCTCAAGGGGCATTTCTCGGCCGACAAACACTTTGGTTTCGAGGCGGCCAGCTGGTACTGGCACTTTGTGGATGTGGTATGGCTGGGGTTGTTTGTGTTCGTCTACATCTTGTAGGGCGGGGTTCAGTGGTACGGCGTCGGGTTCATTGACAGGTCGCCGTGCCACAGGGCCACCAGAATCAACACAAGGAGGGTAAGGCTGAGGCCGACCCGGACGGCCAGGGAGTTGACGACCCTGTTGGTCCGGCCCCCATCCCGAATCAGAAACACCAGGCCGGTAAACAGGCTGATCACGACGGCAATCAACAACAGGACAATGACCACTTTGAGCATGACAAACCCCGCTTGGTTGAACGGCACCTCTGGGCGCAACTGGATTCACTATAGCAGAGCATGAGCAGCGCCATGGGGTTTGCTAAAGAGTGCGACAAGGCGGGTGGGAAGGATCCTGGCCATCGCCGCTGGCGGTTCAATCCCCGTTTAATGATGTTCAGTGGTTGTTTGCTGCCGCTGTTACTGGCACTGGGTCTGTGGCAGCTGCAGCGGGCGGGGGAAAAAGAGGTGCTGTTACAGCAGTGGCAGCTGCAGGCAACGGAGCTGACCTGGCCAGAGCTGGTGAGCCTGGGGTTGACCAGTGGTCAACCGGTGGCCCTGAGCGGGCACTATGGCGAGCGCAGCTGGTTACTGGATAACCGGACCCGGGATGGGGTCGCGGGGTATGAAATCCTGACACTGTTCGAGCCGGCGGAAGGTCCCTCTGTGGTGGTCAACCGGGGCTGGTTACGGGCACCGGCAAGTCGTGAACGCCTGCCGGTGTTTCCCACGCCGGCCTCGGAAGTGATTGTCCAGGGCCGCTTGGCGGATTACCCGGTGCCGCCGGTGCTGGCGGATGCCGGGCCAACACCGGGTTGGCCGCGGCGGGTGCAGGCACTGCACCAGTCAGCCGTGGCCGCAGAGGCGGACACCGTGGCCAGCAAGGTGATCAGACTGGCGGGCGGCGATCAGCCCGGCGCTTTCCGCGCTGACTGGCAGCCGGATCGCATGGGCCCGCAGACCCACTACGGCTATGCCGTGCAATGGTTTTCACTCGCACTGGCGTTGTTGGTTCTGACCATCATTGCCAGCTACCGCAAGACAGGAGCCGATAATGACAACGACAATGGCTAACTCCATGACCGATAACGACAACGAACCCCTCTCCCCGGAACGGGTGCGCCGCGGCCGCCGGGTCGCCTTGCTGCTGTTTGTCATCGGATTCGGGCCGATGCTACTGGCCACGGTGATGTACTACACCGGCTGGCTCAATCCGGCGGGGCATGTCAACTATGGCTCCCTGGTTCAACCGCTGGTGCCGGTCAGTCAGCTGAACCTGATCGGTACTGATGGCAAGCGTCTGGCGGATCGCTTCACCGCGCCCACTGCCAACCGGCAATGGTTGATGCTGACCACCGCCGAAGGCTGCGCACAGACATGTGAATCGTTGCTGTACCTGTCTCGTCAGGTCAATGTGGCGCTCGGCAAGGACGCCAACCGGGTTGCCCGGGCGGCCTATCTGACGGAGCTGACGCTGTCCCAGCAGCAACGCCTGGGGGCTGAATATGAGGCCGTGGAAATGCTTCGTCGCGGTGGCCGCGACCCGGTCTGGCCGGATGCGATCAATCCGGCGGCGGGGCCCCGAATCCTGCTGGTGGATCCGCTGGGCCATGTGATGATGCAGTACACCCCGGACAACAGTGGCGAGGACATGCTGAAAGATATTAAACGCTTGCTCAAGTTGTCCCAGCTGGGGTAATGCCATGACTGCTTCTGCTCACTCTCCGTCGATTCGCAAGACCATGGGGCGCTGGGCCCTGATTGCCACCCTGCTGGCGGTGGTGGTGGTTATGCTGGGGGCCTGGACCCGGCTGGTGCACGCGGGCCTTGGCTGTCCGGACTGGCCCGGCTGCTACGGTTTTCTTACCGTACCCGGATCCGCTGATCAGATCGCCATTGCCGAGGCCCGTTTTCCGGAAGCGCCGGTGGACACCGCCAAGGGCTGGCCGGAGATGATTCATCGTTACGCCGCGGGCACTTTGGGGCTGATCGTGTTTGGCCTGGCCATGACCGCGGTCCGCCACCGCCGGGCGGGCATACCGGTCAGGCTACCGCTGTTTACTGCCGGATTTATCGTGCTGCAGGCCGCCTTTGGCATGTGGACCGTGACCCTCAAGCTTTGGCCCCAGGTGGTCGCTCTGCACCTGCTCGGGGGATTCACCACGCTGAGCCTGCTTACCTTGTTGACCCTGCGCTTGCGAACCCGGCCGGTTTCGGTCGCCGATGCATCGGAGCGCAAGCTGGCGGGGCTCAGGCCCTGGTTGTTTGGAGGACTGGCCCTGGTGGTGATGCAGATCGCGCTGGGTGCCTGGACCGCAGCCAACTACGCAGCAGTAGCCTGCAGTGATCTGCCCACCTGCCATGGTGAATGGTGGCCAGAGATGGATTTCCAGCACGGCTTTGACGTTACCCAACAGGTTGGCCCCAACTATCTCGGCGGTCAGCTGGAAGCCACCGGGCGGGTGGCGATCCATGTCAGCCATCGTGTCGGTGCCGTGGTGGTGCTGGGCTACTGGATCGTGCTGCTGGCGCTGATGTGGCGGCAGGCCAGGTCGGCACCCCTGTTGCTGCGAGCCACGGCTCTGGTAGCTGCGGCGCTGGCGGCGCAGATCGCCCTTGGTCTGGCGAATGTTGCCTTTCATCTGCCGCTGGCGGTGGCCGTTGCCCATAACGCCATGGGCGCCGGCCTGTTACTGACCATCATTCACCTCATCTGGCGCCTGCATCATTGCCGGCACTATGTCCTTTCATCCTCTTCCACGCTGATCAACCGGGAGGTTGCTGCATGAGCCAACAGGCCAAGGCCCTGTCCTACAAATCCGAGAACGTCAGCTGGCGGGATTTCCTCGAACTGACCAAGCCCCGGGTGGTGGCGTTGATGATCCTCACCTCGGTGATCGGCATGCTGCTGGCCGTTCCCGATCTGCCGGGCTGGCGGGTCCTCCTGTTCGGTAACCTCGGCATAGCGCTGCTGGCCGGTGCGGCGGCGGTGGTGAACCATGTGGTCGACCAGAAAATCGACACCATCATGGCCCGTACCCGCAAACGTCCGGTGGCAACCGGCCGGATTGCTCCGGTGGACGCCCTGCTGTTTGCCATCAGCCTGGCCCTTGGCGGCATGCTGGTGCTGGTGTGGCAGGTCAACACCCTCACCGCCTGGCTGACCCTGGCATCCCTGGTGGGCTATGCCGGGGTCTACACCCTGTTCCTGAAGCGGGCAACCCCGCAGAACATCGTCATTGGCGGCCTTGCCGGCGCGATGCCGCCGCTGCTGGGCTGGACCTCGGTGACGGGCCAGGTTGACGGCCATGCGCTGTTGCTGGTGCTGATCATCTTCGCCTGGACGCCCCCCCATTTCTGGGCCCTGGCGATCCATCGCAAGGAAGAATACGCCGAAGCCGGAATACCGATGCTGCCGGTGACGCACGGCAACCGCTACACCGAATTGCACATTCTGCTGTACACCCTGATGTTGCTGGCGGTCAGCTTGTTGCCCTTTGTCACCGGTATGTCCGGGTACCTCTACCTGGCCGGAGCGCTGGTACTGGGACTGCGTTTCCTGCACTATGCGGTACGACTGCTCAGGGGAGACGACCGGCGTGTGGCTCTGGCCACCTTCAAGTATTCCATCAGCTATCTGATGGCTCTGTTCGTGGTGTTGCTGGTCGATCACTACCTGAGTTTCTGAGCCACCGCATTCTCAGGGAGATTCTTACCAGCCATGGCCCGATCCGTTCGTAATACCGTTGCCATCCTGCTTTTGGCCGTGGTGCTGGTGTTTGCCCTGGTCGTGGCCCGACAGGTGTTCAAGGCCGATGGCCAGGAGCCCCTGCCGGCCCCGGAACTCAGTGAGTTCAACGCCTTTGTCTACGACCGGGGCCGCCCCATCGCAGAGTTCGAGCTGCTGAACGAGCAGGGTGAGGTAACCACTCAGGAAGCGCTGAAAGGTCACTGGACGTTTGCTTTCGTGGGCTACACCTTCTGCCCGGATGTGTGTCCGGCGACGCTGTCCAATCTGCGCCGGGCCAGCGCACTGATCCCTGCGGAGCTGCCCCAGCCAAGTTATCTGCTGATCTCCGCCGATCCCGAGCGCGACAGCCCCGAGCGGCTCAGGGAATACCTGACCTTCTTCGGCGAGGGTTTTCAGGGCCTGACCGGCGATCTGGACACCTTGAGAGCACTGGCCAAGAACCTGAACGCAGTGTTCATTCACCGTCAGGACGGAGATCTCCAGCTGGTGGACCATAGTGCCCACCTGGCACTGATCAATCCGGATGGCGAACTGGCGGCGGTCATTCAGCCCCCGCACACCCCCCAGGCCGTTGCCGAAGCCTATGGCCGTATCTACCAGTGGGCCCGGGAGAACCGGGAACGGGCTCGCTGAGTAGCGCCAGAGAGCGTTTTAGACGCCTGAGTTTCCCGGAAAGTCGTCTTTGCAAGTCGCCGGCGACACCGTAGACTGTGCCCCCAATTTGCCTGGCCCAACCACCATGCCTTTGAATCAGCAACACTGCACGTCGCCCCGGGAACTGTTTTCGGTACTGGCCGCAGGTGCCATCCTGCTGCTGGTTGTTCATGGTCTCGGCCGTTTCATCTACACCCCGCTGTTGCCTTATCTGGTGGCTGATGGCCAGATTGATGCTGCCGGGGGCGCCGCCGTGGCCACCTGGAACTATCTCGGCTACCTGATGGGTGCCATGGTGGCCATTCGCTGGCACCGCATTGACCAAATCCGCGTGTTGCTGCCGGTCTTCATGGCGGTGCATATCCTCACCAGCCTGGCCCAGACCCAGCTGGACACCGTGACGCTGATCTCGGTATCGCGCTGGATCAACGGCGTGGCTAATGGTGTGGTGTTTGTCCAGGCCCCGGCGTTGATCCTCGAATGGCTGGTGTCACGCAACCGTGCTGCCAAGAGCGGCCTGGTGTACCTGGGCGTCGGTGTCGGGCTGCTGGTATCCAGCGCGCTGGTGACACTGGCCGCAGACTGGCTGTCTGGTGCCGACCGCTGGTGGCCGGCGGCGGTGCTGTCGATCCCGCTGGCCTGGTGGGGAACGGCCCGGTTGCTGGCACTGGATGTCCCGGTGCGCGCCGAACAGCCAGAGCAACCCACCAGCAAGCCGGGCAAGCTGCTGGACCGGGCCAGTCTGCCGTTGTTCCTCGCCTATGCCGGCGCGGGCCTGGGCTATATCCTGCCGATGACCTTTCTGCCGTTGCTGGCAAAACTGCAGTTGCCCGAAGGTCACTGGTTGATTGATGGCTCCTGGCTGATTGTGGCCCTTGTTACCCTGCCATCTGCATGGATCTGGAATAATTTAGGTGCCAAAATTGGTGATCACCTGGCAATTATCGCGAACTTCGTGATACAGCTGCTTGGCGTTCTGGCAGCGGTGTTGCTGCCAGGGGCCACTGGCATTGTGCTGTGTGGTGTGCTGATCGGCAGCACCTTCCTGGGTGCGGTATTGCTGACTCAGCGTATTGGCCGCGCACTCCATCCTCATCAGGGGCCCCGTTTGTCTGCTGCGCTGGTGGCCCTGTACGGCTTCGCTCAGATGGCCGGTCCGTGGCTGGCAAAGCAGTGGCTGGGCATGGGTGGCACCCTCGAAAGCGCGTTCTGGATCGGTGTCGCTGCCCTGGCCTGGGGACTGCTGTTTGTCTTTCTGGTCCCCAAACCGGAAGTCTGGCATCGCCAGTCCCGGTAGCGACCCGATAAGCAGCCCCCGCTCGCGCTCCCCTACCAAAACTCCTGGTCGAGACCGATGAAAAACACCATGCTACCCATCGACCCTCTCCTCCCTGACCTGCAACAAACCCTCAAATCCACAACCACGGTGCTGTTGCAGGCACCACCGGGCGCCGGAAAAACCACCCGCGTACCGCTGGCCTTACTCGACGCAAGCTGGCGCCGTCAGCGCAAGATTCTTATGCTCGAACCCCGCCGCCTCGCCGCCCGTTCCGCCGCCCGCTACATGGCCAGCCAACTCGGTGAGCGCGCGGGGCAAACCGTGGGCTATCGTACCCGCCTGGATACCAAAGTCAGCGCCCGCACCCAGATCGAAGTGGTCACCGAAGGCATTCTTACCCGCTTGATCCAGGACGACCCGGAACTCACCGGGTACGCTGCGGTGCTGTTCGACGAGTTTCACGAACGCTCGCTGCAGGGTGACCTGGGCCTCGCCCTGGTTCGGGAGAGCCAGCAGGCGCTGCGGGAAGACCTGCGTCTGGTGGTGATGTCTGCGACGCTCGATACCGCCCCCATCGCCCGGCTACTCGGTGACGTACCGGTGCTGACCAGTGAGGGGCGCTCCTTTCCGGTAGAGACCTTCTACCGGCCATTGTCCCGGGATGCGCGTTTGCTGGATCAGGTGGTTGCGGTTATCCACGAAGCCATCGCTGAGCAGGACGGTTCCCTGCTGGTGTTCCTGCCGGGCGCTGGTGAAATCCGCCGGGTCGAATCGGCACTTCGGGGTACCCTGCCGGCGGGGGTTCGGTTGGCACCGCTGTATGGCAACCTGCGCAACGACGAACAGGATCAGGCCATAGCCCCGGCCGCGGACGGCGAGCGCAAGGTGGTGCTAGCTACCGCCATTGCCGAAACCAGCCTGACCATCGAAGGCATCCGGGTGGTGGTGGACAGCGGGCAGCAACGCCGGGCGGTGTTTGACCCCAACAGCGGTATGACTCGTCTGGTGACTGGCCGCCTGTCCAAGGCCTCCGCTGAACAGCGGCGGGGACGGGCCGGACGGGTAGAGCCGGGCGTATGCTACCGGTTGTGGAGTGAATCGGAGCAGTTTGGCCTGGCCGACTTCACCGCCCCGGACATTGTACAGGCCGACCTGGCACCGCTGGTGCTGGAGCTGGCCCAGTGGGGCGCCCGCAAGCCCGACGACCTGGAGTGGATTGACCCGCCCCCGGTTGCTCACTGGCAGCAGGCCACCGACCTGTTGCAGTGGCTTGACCTGCTCAACGACGATGGCAGCATCAGTGATCATGGCAAGGCCGCCCGGCAACTGGGTATTCACCCCCGTCTGGCTCACATGGTGCTGCGGGGACGGACATGGGGGCTCGCCAGGCTCGCCGCCGAACTGGCCGCCCTGCTGGAGGAACGGGACCTGCTCGGTCCCCGTGCCGGCGCCGATCTCCACCTGCGCTGGCAGCTGCTGCGGGGTGAAACCCGCGACCCGAGAGTGGACCGCCAGCGCCTGCAGGCCCTGCAACGATCCGTACAGCGGCTGGCCACGGTGGACGATACCGTGATTCCGGGCAGTGAGGATGCCGGTCGTCTGCTGGCCCAGGCCTACCCGGATCGTATCGCCCGCAAGCGCTCTGGCCAGGCACCTCGTTACCAGCTCAGTAATGGCCGTGGTGCCGTACTGGCGGAGGAGGACCGTCTGGCACGGGAGTCCTGGCTGGTGGCGGTCGATCTGGACGGGCAGGCACGGGAGTCGCGAATCTATCTGGCGGCGGTGGTGAACCCTGATCGGCTGGAACAGGACCTGGCGGTCCATATTGTCAGCCACGACGAGTGCCTCTGGGACGACCAGCGTGGCCGGGTGGTGGTTCGGCGGCAGAAACGGTTGGGTCAGCTTGTGCTTGAAGAAACCACGTTGCCCAGCCCTGATGCCGCTCAGGTGCTCGCCGGGCTGCTGGCTGCGGTGCGCCAGAAAGGTTTGCAGAGTCTGCCGTGGAGTGAGGAATCCCGTCAGCTGCGCGCCCGGCTGGCGCTAGTGCACAGGCTATGGCCGGAACAATGGCCGGCGGTGGATGACGACACCCTGTTGGCAGAACTGGAGCAATGGTTGGGGCCGTTTCTGACATCGGCGAGCCGCTGGGCGGAATTGCAAAAGGTCGACCTGGCGACGGCTTTGAGCAGCGTCCTGGACTACCGTCTGCAAACCCGGCTGGCGGAGCTGGCGCCGGCAACGCTGACGATTCCTACCGGCCAGTCAGTGCGTCTTGATTACACCGCAGAGCAGGGACCGGTGCTGGCCGCCAAGTTACAGGCGCTGTTCGGCTGGACCGAGACGCCAAGGGTTGCCAACGGCCAGGTGCCGGTGGTGATCCACCTGCTGTCGCCGGCCCAGCGCCCACTGGCGGTGACCAGCGACCTCTCGAGTTTCTGGCGTAATGGCTATGTGGAGGTGCGCAAGGACATGCGGGGGCGCTACCCCAAGCATCCATGGCCGGAGGATCCCTTTACCGCAGAAGCGCGGCAGGGCACCAAAAAACAGGGGCGTTGAGGGTGTTCAGACCCGGACATCAATAACGCTGCCGATGCGGGCGTCGCCGCTGCTGACCGACGGCTGTGGCGAGGGGATGGCGTCGAGCAGTTGCAGAGCGCCCGCTGCCGCCATGTCCTGGGCCGTTTTCAAGACACTGAGCTGGGCCTGTTGCTGAACGTCGGCCTGGTTGAGCTGGGTGCTGAAACTGGCAAGTGATGAAATATCCACGATGGCTGACCCGGTTTGACACTAGGGGACACGGTAGCCGCCTGTTGCGATGGCTAACGCAGGAGTGGTCAAAATATCACCAGCCTGACGCCAGAGGGAAGCCCCGGACGCCAAACCTTGCAAACCGTTACAGCCGCTTACAGGGGAGGAAACCGCTGTGGTCATGCACATGCCGCCCGGGGATCATTCCGCCAGGTTGTAGGAGCCGTCTTCGTCGTGGGTTTCGCGGCCGGTGACCGGCGGATTGAAAGAGCAGATCAGGCGCATATCCTCACTGCCGCCACGAAGTACGTGACGATCGTGCTTGTCGAGGGCGTACAGGGTGCCGTCGGTGATTTCGTGGGTTTCCCCGGTGGCGAGATCGGTGATGGAGCCGTTACCGGCAACGCAATAGACCGCTTCGAGATGGTTCTTGTACCACAGGTTCAGCTCGGCACCGGCGGGAATGATGGTCTCGTGGAACGAGAAACCCATACCATCTTTTTTCAGCAGCAGGCGGCGGCTGGTCCAGCCCGGGCCTTCCACTTCGCGCTCGGTTCCGATGATGTCCTGTACACGTACAATCTTCATGATAGTCCTCATGTTGGTGGGAGTCGCGGCACAGTATAAACATCCGGACGCGGTCCGTTTCAACCGCCTGCGGTCCGCCACTGGTGGTAGAGGTCCATGGCAAGCTCGAGGGTTTCGGCCAGTTGCTGGCGCTGTTCGCTGCTCAGGGCACGCTGCTTTCGGCATCGGGTCAGCGCCCGGTGAATGACCTGGCGGTGGGGGCTGTCGAGCTGGTCGAGCCAGTGGCTGTCACTGGGTTCCAGGTCGAGCGGATCGCGGCCGGCGTGGTTGCGGTGGGCAATGTGCCACCAGTGATCCACCGCCCGGCCCAGAACCACGTAACCGAACTGGCTGTCCTGCACCGGCCCGAAACTCGCGGTTTGCAGACCATGACGCAGGGCGCCGATCTTCAGTACCGGCAGGGTCAGGCGATCGCCGTAGAAATAGCTGCCCGCTGCGCCAATGAGCCCCCCAACCAGCGCCCCGGTACCGAGAGACGAACCCAGGGTGATGGCATCAAGGCCGGCTCCGCCAATGGCCCCGGCGCCGAAGCCGGCGGTGGTCAGGTAGGTGCGGCTGACACCCCAGGCCTGGCGGCTGCCCTCACTAAACAGATCATGCTCGCTGTGCCAGCGTAATTCGGCTTCCTGGCGTTGTACCCGGTGGTGTTGATACAGCGCTTCAATGGCCAGCCGCAACGACTGTTCGCGTTTGCGCTGGTGCTGGTACCAACGTTGGCGCAGTTGCTCGGCCAGGGTGTCACGGGCGTGCGCCTCACTTTGAGGTGCGGTCAGGGTACGTTTCTCCTGCCACGCCATCATCTCTTCCAGGGCGGTGGCGATCAGCCGCGCGGTCTGGGACTTGCGCTGTGCCCGCTGCCCTGACAGGTGCAGTACTGCGGAATCGAGCACCTGCTCCCAGGCCGGCTCGAGCTGGCCAAAAGCCTTGAGCAGGCTGAGGTGCTGGTTAAACGGTGCCCGCACCGCGTCGAATTTGCGCACCACCTGAAAGAACTGGCCGAGGGCGGACTGCCAGTGTTCGCTGTAATCGTCCGCGCCGATACTGTTGATCAGTGCCAGGCTGGGGCGTCCGGTCCAGCGCAGGATTTCCATCTCGCTTTCATTCTCGGCGCTGTAGGGCACCGAACCGTCAACCACGTAGATAATGCCGGCACCTTCCACCAGGGGCGTCAGCAGCTCGCATTCGTCATGGAAACGGGGATCGTCGCGGTGCTGATTGACAAAGGCGGCGACGGTTTCAGCCCGGTCTGAGGCTGACAGGCTGTGGGCTTCCAGCCAGGCCAGTAGCTGCCGCGGTCGTTGGAACCCGGGGGTGTCCACCAGGGTATAGAGCACGTCGCCATCCACGGTCAGGTCATAGGCCTGGCTGTGGCGGGTGGTACCGGGTTCGAGGGCAATGGCAATGCTGTCGTTCTGGGACAGGGTGGCCACGATGCTGGATTTGCCCTTGTTGGGGTGGCCGACCACGGCAAAGGTGGGGGCCGGTGTCCGGTGATCGGTCATGGTTGCGCCCCCGCCGTTTGGTGGGGGGACTCCGGATAACGGCTGACATGAAGCCGCTTGTCGCTGAGCCGTTCGCTGAAGCGAAGCCAGGGCGCCAGTTGCCGGTCCGGCGCCGGTTGCTCCGGGTCGGTGGCCAAAGGTACCAGGGTGATGCGGGTATTGGCCGGCCAGTGGTTGCGGGCATCGCCAATAAAATCTTCCAGTTCTGCGGTGGGTGGTTCCCAGGCCCGGGTGAGGATGGTGATCGAATGACGGCTGTCGGCGTGCAGGTGCTCGCGGGCCTGTCCAATCGCCTGCTGGTCCTGATCGAGGCTGGCCGCCCCCCCGGCGTCCACCACCAGGCGCCGATCAGTCCCCTGAAATAGCGGGGGTAGGCTGCCGTTGCCGGCTCCGGCCCAGCGAATCACCACCGGGCTGTCAGGCAACGGGTGCAGACCGGTTTGCACCGCAAGCTCCGGGGGGCGGTTGACATCGGTGTTCTGGTGACCGCTTTCCACGGTCGGGGTTTCCATCCGGTAGCGCAGGGCCAGCAGGCCCGGGTGCGCGGCCAGCAGCTGCCCGGCCCGGCGCCGCAGGTGCCAGATGCTGAGCAGCAGCAACAACAGCCGTGGCAGAATCACGTAACAGCCCCAGGCCATGGTGACGAAGGGCCACCAGTCACCCCAGCGGGCAGCCGTCACCGGGGAACCCTCGCTGATCCGGAAGAAACGGGTCTGGCTGACCAGGTCCAGGTCGGGGACCGCTGCCGGCCACAGCCCCTGCCAGGGCCAGGCCAGCGTCGCCATGAGTTGCTGGTAGCTGGCGGCGCCCGTACTCAGGGTGGTGCTCCAGCCAAACGCCAGATCCCGCACCACCACCAGGGTGACCAGGGTTAACAGCCCTGCCAGCGCGAACGCCAGGCCACCGCCGTGGGCGGCCCGGGCCATCAATTGCGGTTGCAGGCGATTGATGGCCATGGCCGCCTCCTGGCCGGGGTGCAGATAGCGTTCAATCAGCCAGCCCCAGGGCCGCCATCCCGCCAGGGCCTGCAGCGATGTAGCGACCGCCAGCACCAGCTGCAGCAGCATGAAGGCCAGCAGCACGGTGATATTGATGCGTCCGCTGCCGTCGTAGTAGAGCAGCCCGAGCATGGTCACGATGCCAAACAGCGCGCCGGTCACCACAAAGCTAAGGCTGATGCGATGCCAGCGGCGCAACGGCCGCAGCGCGCTGGTGTGATGCGGGCTGCCGATGCGCTGGACGTAGTCGAGCCAGTGTCGGGGTGTCAGCGTACCGTCGGCGGCGAGGGCATAGCGGCGGTCGCGACGGTGCAGGAACGCCGGCGACTGATGGTGGTCGCGGCGAACCTGATCGTCGAATTCCAGTAGCAGCGTCAGGGCCTTGTCGGACATGCCGTGTTCTTTCTCCTTCCTCGAACCGGTCATTGGCGGTGGTTTTCCTCTAGAATATAGGGATATCCGTTGCCGATACCATAATTACCATGCCCCACCACCTGATGAACCTGCGTTATGTCCCGGATGATGAAGCGGAGGAAATCCGCCAACTGTTCGAGCAGCACGGGGTCCCCTACTATGAAACCCCGCCCAGTCGCTGGGGAATCAGCATGGGCGGATTCTGGGTTCACGACGAGGATGAGGCCGAGCGGGCCCGCGCCCTGCTCAATGACTACCAGCAACAACGCCAGAGTGCCCAGCGCCAGCGCTACCAGCAGGACCTGTTGCGGGGGGAGAACCGGGGAATCTGGCAGCGGATTCGGCAAAAGCCGGTCACCACGCTGGCGGCTGCCCTGGCCATTGTGGCCATCTTGTTCCTCAGCCTGATTCCCTTCATTCGTATTTGAGCGTCCGCTGGCCACCGCCGGCGCCGTTCTGCTTCGGGTCGAACATCTCCCGGTTCAACGGTGTGACTCCTGTCACAGAACAGAAAAGAGCCTGTTTTGCCCGGTGTCCGCGCCATCTCTGAATTTTTCTTTCTGAAACATATTGTTACAGAGTGTAATTGCGATAGCCGGCCGTTCCGCCAGAGGTCGCTGTACTTATTGCCAATTCTGCCTTCGAACTCGCTGGCTATGGTCTGCTCCCCATTTCTCTTGCTGTGACCTGGAGGCCGCCCGATGATTCGAAACAACACCACGGTATTGATTGCCGCTGCCCTGACCCTGCTCGCGGGCTGTGGCGGGGACCAGGCAGTGATGCTGTCAGCGGAGGCGCCCCCGGGCCTGATCTACAGCTATCCGGCGGATGGCCAGCAGGAGGTTGCTCCGCAGGCCGATCTGGTGCTGCGTTTCTCCACCGTCGTGGCCGAACCCCGGCTGGCCCTGGTCGATGCCGACGGCGCTGCTGTCGGCCATACCCTGCAGGCGGTGGATGGTGGCCAGAGCTGGCTGATCCGCCCGGAGCGGGCGCTGGCCCCGGCTCAGACGTACCGGCTCAGCCTGTCCGAGCCGCTGGTTACGGACGGCGGCACCCTCACCGAACTTGACGATGGCGAGCTGGTGTTCAGCACCCGCGGCAGCCGCACGACCATTCGCAGCGAGTCGGTGACCGACAGCCGTTTTGGCCTGGCCACGATGATCCCCGACGGCCAGCGTTTTCCAGTGATGGATTTCTCCACCCTGCGATTGACGCTGACCCAGGATATTCATCCTGATGGCGTGGTGTACGGTGACTCGGTGCGCCTGGAGAACAGTGCCGGTGAGCTGGTGCCAGCCTACGTGATTGCCCGTGGCCGGCAACTGGTGATCGATCCGCTGGCGCCGGAAGGCAGCGACAGTGATGAATTGACGGCGGGTGAGACTTACACCCTGACCCTGAAGGCGTTGCCCAACCTGTATGGTGACCAGATGCTTGACCTTGCGCTGCCTCTGGTGCCGCGAGAGTCGGGTCCCACCGAAGTGCTCTACCAGACCGCAACCGCCAACAGCACCAGCCAGGATCTGCGTTCGAAGCTCAACGGCGAGCCGGTCAATGGCATCTCACTGCAATCGGTGCTGCTGGGGAATACCCCTCATGCCTGGCAGACCGGCGCGATGTGGGCGGAGCTGGCCTACGGCCCCCATTATCCGGAGATGACCCCGCTGCGCATTCCCCGCGGCACGGTGCTCAGCAGCACCTCGCTGGACGTTAATGTTGGCGGCGTGGTGCCGCTGATGACCGCCACTGGCGTTCAGAAAACCGGCGAGATCAGGGTGGTGATGACCACCGATGCCATCGGCTATCTGTTCCCCAATCCCTACAGCGACAGTGACGAAGCTCCGCGCCATGTGCGGCTGTTCATGGATGTGTCGATGAACACCGTGGAAGGTCAGCCCAATGCGTCGCTGTCCCAGGATCTGACGGGGCTGGAGCTGGTCGGGTTGGCGAGAATTCACGACGGTACTCTGGAAATTGATGCCCTCAGCATGGTGGAGCCGGCGCTGCTGGGGCTGGAGAACGCCCGCGCCTCGCTCGCTTTCAACATCCGCGCCGAAACGGCCAACCGGGCCCAGCAGGATGCCCCGCAACCGCTGGCCGACCTTGCCGCGCCAGCGCTGGTGAGCTGGATGCCCGGTAACGACGCGGCGATGATCCGTGCTCATCGGCCTGGCGATCCGGTCACCCTGTTCTTCGATGAACCACTGGATCGGGACTCGGTCCGTGCCGGCGTCCGCCTGTTCAGTGGTGACAATGAGGTGACCAGCGATGTGTCGGTGGATGGCACCAGTGTGACCCTGCAGCCTGTTGGCGGGTTACAGCACGGCACCAGCTACCAGGTCCGCATCGACAGTCTGCTGACCGACCTCGCCGGCAATGGCGCCCAGCCACAGCAACTGGCGTTTGCCCTGCCGCTGGCTGCGGATGCCTCGGCGTCGTCGCCGCTGGCGGTAACAACCTACCCCGGTTTCCCCTGTGTCACCATCGGGCTGGGTCTGCTGAGTGATGATCATGGCCGCTGCCAGGGCACCCTTGATGGTAATGGTGTGCCCCATAATGGGAGCGACGAGCATATGCCGCTCCAGACCTTGCCAGCCAACCGACCCGTAGTGGTGACGTTCTCCCAGTCCATGGATCTGGCGTCAATCCGGCTGGGTGAGAGCTTCCGGGTGGAGCGGGTGACCGATCTGGGCAGTGGCAATGGCCAGGACGTAACGGTGGCGGCAGAGCCCGTGACGGGACGTCTGATGTTGAACAACCAGCGGCTGCGTTTTTACCCTGACCAGCCCTGGCAGGTTGGCGCCTACTATCGCTATACCCTGGCTTCCCAGGCCTCGGCCAGTCCGGATTGCGGCCAGGCGATCTGTTCCAGCCTGGGGCAGGCCCTGGAGACCAATGCCCTGATGGGATTGAGCCAGCGTGGAGGACCGGATCTGACGATCTACTTCAAGGGCAGCGCAGCCACCGACACGGTGTTTCTGCCCCTGCGTAACCTGCCAGTACGGGATGTGAATGCTGACAGTGTTATCCAGTGTGCGATTGTGGAGGAAACCAATGGTGATGGCGTGGTGGTGCGTCAGTCTTACGCCAGTGACTGTGTCGAGCCTTCGAATATGGCCTTTGACGCCGGCGGCGAGCCGCTGACCCCGCCTCAGGCGACCCGGGTCATCAGCCAGGACCGAAGCCACGCACGGGTGGGTTGCAACCGCGATCGGAAGAACATTTTCTCATCCTGGCTACTGACCGAGTGTCCGGAACTGAAGTTCATCTACCAGACCGGAGCCCTGAACACCGAGGTGATTGGTCCGGTGGATCCGGACAATCCCGCCGCCGGGGTGCGGGTACTGCTGTATCCGACGCTGCTGACCACCACCTCGTTGACCGTCAACGCCATGGTGTTGTCCGACCTGACCTGGGCTGAGACACCGACCGGACCACAGGTGATCCGTATGCGCTACGCGGATGATGGCAGTGGCGAACGCAACGGTCTGATCCCCGGTGTGATCCGCACGGGTGCTGACGGTTACCCCGTGTTCGAGACCGACGTTGACCTGTACCTGGATGCTCCGGATCTGCATACGCCACTCAGTCTGCCCCACAACCAGCACAGTGTACCGTTGTATCTGGATCTGTTGGGTGAGGTTCGTTTTCTGGAGGATGGCCGTCAGGTCATCGAGCAATACAACCAACAGGCCCAGACCATTACGGTGAATGTGGGGGGGCTGGTTGAATTCGATCTGGAAATCCCGGTGAACGGTTTACGGCTGAGCTACTTGTCTCCGCCAGTGAAGGAGTTATCCGTGTTCTCCCAAGCCCAATAACGTCGAACGGAGCGGGCGATGCCCATACCGTCTTGATCTTGATCAAGACGGTATGCTGACACAAGGTTGCGGCGCCCGGGAGCTTTGCCCTAGCATGATCGCCCTTTTTTGGTGCATACAGGTGGCAGGGCATGGGAGTCCGCAACGATCGTCTGCGCTGGCAACAGGCCAGTGGGGTATTACGGACATTACATCTGGAACGTCTGTCCCGGCGCTACAGTCACAAGACGGTGCTGGCGGGGTTCAACCTGATCAATGGCGGCCTGAGCATCGCCCTGATCTCGCTGGTCGCTCTGGTTACCCAGCAGGCGTTTATCTTTCCCTCCCTGGGCGCAACAGCGTTCATCCTGTTCCATGTGCCACTGGCGGAACCGGCGTCACCGCGCAACACGGTCTGTGGTCATTTGGTGGGCGCCCTTACGGGGCTGTTCAGCCTCTATCTGTTTGGCCTGCACAATGCGCCCTCGGCCATGGCCGCAGGGGTGGATCTGGCCCGGGTGGGCGCAGCGGCACTGTCGTTGGGGATGACCGGATGCCTGATGGTGCTGTTACGGGTTCCCCATCCACCTGCGGGAGCCACGGCACTGATCGTTTCGCTGGGGCTGATGCCCCATCCTGCGCAGTTGCCGGTATTGATGGCCGGGGTCTTCCTGCTGGTGGCTCAGGCCTTTGTGATCAACCGTCTGGCAGGCATTCCCTATCCCCTGTGGCGGCGGTCGTCGGAGCTTCCGCTCAGCGTTCCTTCTTGAGGCGGGAAAAGGTGGCTGGAGCGACCCCCAGCCATGAGGCGAGTTGGAAATCCGGGACCCGAAGCATCAGCTCCGGATACTCCACCACCATAAGATCGTAGCGTTCCTTGGCGGACAGTGTCTGGCGGTGGAACTCCCGTTTGGTGGCGAGTTCCGCCAGTTCCTCGGTCAGGGTCAGGGCAAACCGCGCCCACTTGCCTTCGCAATGGTTCCGCAAGACATCACGAAAGGCGTGGAAATCCGCCTGCCAAAGGGTGCAGGGTGTAACGGTGGACAGGCACAGGGTATTGCGTACCGTGCGGCTGCGGCCGAACACCGGCCAGGCGATATCGCCTTCCGCAAAGAAATGGTGGATTGATACCTTGCCGCCTGGAGACTCGCGAAACAGTCGCAGAACGCCATGCTGGACCAGATACACCTGTGACCACGGGCGCTGGTGGCGTTCGAGTTCGCTGTCCGGATCCACCACCTCTTTGTGAAACAGGGTGCAGAGCTGGTTCAGTAACAGGTGGTCGGGATTGGGGTTGCCATTCGGCGGGCGAATTCCGAATACCCGGCACAGACTGTGCATCACGGTTTGTGTCTGATTGACCGGTGGCAGCGATGCCACCTGCGGATGCTGTTCCCCCAGCAGGCAGGGGGAGGAAGACAGGGATACGGAATCGCTGTCGATTGCGTCTGTCATAGCATGCAACCCGGTAGATGATTCCTGAATACTATGCCATTTTCTGTTAACGGCAAAAAACCATTTGTTTGATTATTATCAATCGGCAAAATCGATTTCACGCTTCGACCGCCTCTGCCAGGGCTGCAATGTCCGGACTTTCGGACACAGTCCGGTTTTCCAGACGCTGCTCCCTTTTTCCCGCTAATCCCTTGTGAACCGCACCCTGTACACCCTTTCTGGACGGCCTCGGACCCCTGCCCCGGTGTCCGAATTACCGGACGGCCCTGTTTCCGGTGTTCGGATTCGACTTCTAACTATCTGTATATAAAGGAAATTAATAGTTGGCATGAGATGAGCATTGGGCAGGCAGCGCCCGGTGTTTTCGCGTCTTCCTTTTCCGGTGCGCCTTTTAAATAACAATAACGCCAGTAAGGAAACGAACATGACCATTCGCACACTGCTCATCGGGCCAGCGGGGCTCGCTGTCGCCCTCTCCCTAACCGGCTGCAAGCTGGAAGATATCCCCGGCAAGGCACTCAACCAGACTCCGGACTTTCTTATCGGAGAGGTCCATTACCGCGCCTATGATGGCGTGACCAATGACCTGCTGACGGCGGGGCTCGGTGCCAGTGGCCTGGCCAGCGCTACTGCGCCGACTTTCGCCGACAGCCTCAACCCGAGCCCGGCGGAACTGCGCCGGCTGGCCATCTACAACAACTACCGCGCGCTGGTGGATACCTCTCCGGGGGGGGGCTACGGCAGCTTTTTCGGCCCCCAGGTCGGTGGTGAGGGGGAAGGTCTGATTGCCGGTGAAGAGTTCCTGGCGTTTATCGATGCCGGCAATGACCAGGCTCCGGTGACGGTCATGGTGCAGATTCCGCATCACTTTGATCCTGATCAGCCCTGCATGGTTACGGCGCCCTCGTCCGGGTCCCGCGGTGTCTACGGGGCCATTGGCACGGCCGGGGAATGGGGGCTGAAAAAGGGCTGTGCGGTGGTGTATACCGACAAGGGCACCGGCACCGGCAGCTTTAACCTGGAAACCGGCGCGGCGCAGCGCATCGACGGTAGCCTCAGTAGCGATCCGGAGGTGGATGTCCAGTTCCGTGCCAACCTCGATGAAGCCGGGCGGGCGGCCTTCAACGCCGCCTATCCGAACCGTGTGGCGTTCAAGCATGCCCATTCCGGCAGCAACCCGGAAGCGGACTGGGGGCAGCATGTGCTGGCGTCCATCGAGTTCGGGTTTTATGTGCTCAATGAGCAGTTCGGTCAGCAAACCGGCCATGGTCAGCGGGTTATGACGATCAATCCGGACAACACCCTGGTGATTGCCTCCAGCGTTTCCAACGGTGGCGGTGCCTCAGTCAGGGCCGCGGAACAGGACGAGCGCGGGCTGATCGATGGGGTGGCGGTCTCCGAGCCCAACGTGAACCCATTGCCGGACAGCGCAATCACCATTCGTCAGGGCAACGGGGGGGTGATCAGCGCGCACAGTCGCAGTCTGCTGGATTACACCACCGCGCTTGCGGTTTACCAGGGCTGTGCCAACCGGGCCCCGGCCATTCGCGACGATGCGCCCTTCAATGCCGTCCTCAACGATGTCAGCGTGAACGAGAACATCTGCACGGCGCTGGCTGCCAAGGGGCTGGTGACTGGCGCCACCCTCGATGAACAGGCCACGGATGCGCTGCGGATCCTGAACGAGGAGTTCGCCGTGCAGCCAGAACAGAACCTGGTGGCACCCAGCCACTTCGGCGTGTCGGTAGCCCAGAGTATTGCCATGACCTACGCCAACGCCTACGGCGGTTTTGCGGTCGAAGACCGGCTGTGCGGATTGAGCCTGGCCGCCACCGATGGCAGCGGGGCGGTGATGCCCCTCACCGATGCCCAGGAAGCGGCGCTGTTCTCGGCCAGTAACGGGATTCCGCCCACCGCGGGTGTCAATCAGGTCTACGATGAGGCCAGCGGCGGTGCAACCAACCTCAAGCAGGCAAGCTCCAACAGCAGCGGCCTGGCGGACTTTGGCCTCGACGCGCTGCTGTGCCTGCGAGGTCTGGCCACCGGGGTGGATCCGTTGACCGATACCGCTCTGAGTGGGACGGCCGCGGACCAGGCCAGCGCCATTGCGGCGGGCATAGCGGCCATCCGCTCCAGCGGTGACCTGGGCGGCAGGCCGGCGGTGATTGTGACCGGTCGCGCCGATGCCATCCTGCCGATCAACCACACGTCACGCCCGTATTTCGGCCTCAACCGCAAGGTCGAGGGGGCGGACTCCGGCCTGCGTTACTACGAAGTGCTCAACGCCCACCACCTGGATGCCTTCAATGCTTTCCCGGGTTTCAACGAGCGCTACCTGCCCCTGCACCACTACTACATTCAGGCCCTCGACCTGCTGTGGGCGCGCCTCAACGATGGCACCGAACTGCCGCCAAGCCAGGTGGTACGCGCCGTGCCCCGGGGTGCCGGTGCGCCAGCCCTGAGTGAGGCCAATCTGCCACTCGTGGCAGAGGAACCGGCCCCGGAGGATCGCATCCTGTTTAGCGACAACCAGGTTCGCATACCGGATTGAGGCCACAGGTGCCGCCGCACCCTACCGCCATACGGGCGGGCACCACGAACGGGCTTCGGCGGAACCCGTTCTGACCGGCCGGTGCGTCACCGGCCTCACTAACAACAAGGGAACACCCGAATGCAAAACAACCGATACGTGCGTCACTCCATTTCCGCGCTGGCTCTGGCGATTGCCGGCCAGGCCGGTGCTTTTGAACTCAATGCCGGGGATTACCAGGCCGAGCTTTACGGCTATGCCCGCTTCAACGCCAGTTACGATATTGACGAAGATATCGGCATTTCGACCCGTGCCGGGGCCTTCTCCGCGATCAATACCGGTGCCGATGAAGACAACGAGGCCACCGGCTACTTCAGCGCGGATGCTGTGCAGACCCGTCTTGGGGTCAGGGCCTCCTCTCCGGAAGGCGTGAAGGTGGTTCTTGAAGGGGATTTTCGCCCGGGAACCCTGCGCCTGCGTCACGGTTACGGTGAATACAACGGCGTGCTGCTGGGTCAGACCTGGTCCAATTTCAACAGTTTTGTGGGGAATACCAAGGTGCTGGATTTCGACGGTCTCGCTGGCAATGCCGGTCTGCAGGGACGCGTAGCCCAGGCCCGCTACACGACCGGGGCCTTCTCAGTATCGGCGGAAGAGCCGATCACCAACTTCCTCGAGGGTGCTGGCGCGACGGTCGGCGGTAAACAGGGCCTGCCGACACTGACCGCCCGTTTCGAGCAAGCTGCGGGCGGCCTCTCCTACTCTGCCGCCGCGCTGGTGCAGGAAGTCGGTTATGACACCGGCACCGTGGACGACAGTATCGTGGGTTATGCCGCCTTTGCCGCCGCCAAAATGGCGCTGGGCGAGAGCCTCACTATCCAGGGCAGCGTGTCCTACACCGATGGCGCTAATTCCTACCTGTACCGTTCCGGTGAAAACTTCGGTGCCGAGGATGCCTATATCCGCGGCGGTGATCTGGAAAGCATTGCCGGTTATGGCGGTACCGTTGGCGTGGGCCTGGATCTGGGCGCAGGCAGCAGCATCAATGTTGGCTACGGTCTGGTGACCGTGGACTGGGACGATGCCGAGGCTGATGGCGCCGCGGTTGCTGACAAGAGTGAAACCAACCAGAACCTGATGGCCAACTACCTATGGAGCCCGGTGAAGAACGTGATGATGGGCGTGGAATACGGCTTCTTCAAGCGTGAAAACGTCAATGGCGATGAGGGTGATGCCAACCGCATCCTGTTTGCCGGCCAGTACACCTTCTGATCCCGTTCTGTCCGCAATCGTACCCACCCCTACCACCAAAATCGGGGTGGGTTGCGATTGCCAACCCCCAATCCCCCATATACTCTCTGGAAAGTGTCAGTGTTTCCGGACAACTGGCACGGCAGGTTCACCAACATGACCGATTACATTCCAGGCCATAGCCCATTCATGCCCAAGCCGTTTATCCATAAAAACAAGAGCGGGCCGACTCGCGACCTGATCGAAGCGCTGTTTCCGCTGTTTGAACAGGCCAGTGCTGGCGCCATTGCCGTCGACAGCGACAGCCGCATCACCTGGATCAACGCCAGTTACGCTGCCTTGCTTGGATTGAAAGACCCGCAGGCGGCCATCGGCAAGGACGTCCGGGGGGTGATTCCGCGGACACGCATGCATGAGGTGGTCGAGACTGGCCAGCCGCTGCTGCTCGATATCATGGAGCATGACAGCCAGCAGCTGGTGGTGACCCGGTTGCCGTATTTCGACGATCAGGGCGAGATCCAGGGGGCGGTCGCTTTCGTGCTTTACGACGATCTGCAGCCGCTGACCCCGCTGGTCAGTAAATACCGCCGGTTGCATCAGGATCTGGTGGCAGCCCGCAAGGCTCTCGCCCGCAAAACCCGGGGAACCCGCTACTGCCTTGGTGATTTTGTCGGCGCCAGTCCGGCAGCGCTGGAAGTCAAACGCCGTGCCCGACTCGCCGCCGGACGTGATATGGCGGTGTTGCTGCTGGGGGAAACAGGAACCGGCAAGGAAGTGCTGGCACAGGCTATTCACTCCCTGTCCGGCCGCGCCGACAAACCCTTTGTCGGGGTCAATGTCGCGGCAATCCCGGAGAACCTGCTGGAGGCTGAATTCTTTGGCGTTACCCCCGGGGCGTACACCGGTGCTGACCGTCGCAATCGCGACGGCAAGTTCCAGCTTGCCAATGGTGGCACTCTGTTCCTGGACGAGGTCGGCGACATGCCGCTGGCGCTGCAGGCCAAACTGCTGCGGGCGTTGCAGGAAGGCGAGATCGAACCCCTGGGCTCGAACAAGGTGGTGTCGGTGGATGTGCGGGTGATTGCCGCCACCAGTCGCAACCTTGAGGCGATGATGGCGGAAGGGGCGTTCCGATCCGACCTGTACTACCGCCTCAATGTGCTGGAAATCGCTATCCCGCCGCTGCGGGACCGGTTGCCGGATCTCGGCGTGCTGTGTGAAGCCATTCTGGAAGCTCTCTGTGAAGGTCTTGAGTTGCGTGGTGAGATCACCGATGCCGCGGTCACGGCGCTTGGCAGCTATGACTGGCCGGGTAACATCCGCGAGTTGCGCAATGTGTTGGAGCGAGCGCTGACGATGGGCGAGGACAACGGCCTGCTGGACGCCGATGCGATCTTCAAGGTGTTACCCCGTAATGGCGCCCGTCAGGTGCCTTCTGCCTTACCCAGGCCTGTTCGTCCGTTGGCACAGATACTGGCTGAAGCTGAGGCCCAGGCCATCGAAGACGCGCTGGTCGCCAGTCGCGGCAACCGTACCCGGGCGGCGAAACTGCTCGGCATCTCCCGTTCCGTCCTGTATGAAAAGATGGCGCGAATGTCCTGATTTTAGGACGCCTGTCCGTATATCCATACAAAGCTCTACGACTCTGGTCTAAAGATGTCCGGAGTGCCAGACAGCCTGCCTTGGCAATTCCCGCTTCTTATTTTTTTAAGTATCTGTTTTATAGGGGTTTGTTTTATCTGGCACAGTGCCTGCATTTGACGTATTGCAGGACGTCAGCATAAAGCCGAAAACAACAATCGACGCCAAAACCAGGACCGAATACCTCCCGTCATTGTCTGTTTCCGCCGCTGACTGACTACACTCAGTCCAGGCCTGTCGGTCCCTGTACCTCCGGGCAACCTACAAGAACAACATATTGGGAGACTTATCGATGAAACTTGCCAAGGTCGTTACCGGGCTTGCTGCAGCAATTGCCCTGTCCTCCGGATCTGCCTACGCCGATAACCTGCGCTGGAAAATGCCGGTTGCTTTCGCCACTAACCTGCCGGGTCTCGGATCTCCAGCGGCCTGGGTTGCCGAAAACCTGACCACCGCCTCTGACGGCAGTATCCAGGTTCGTGTCTATGAACCGGGTGAGCTGGTGCCGCCGTTCGATATTCTGCAGTCGGTCTCCGATGGCAAGGTGCCCACGGGGTATACCTGGATCGGCTACGACCAGGGCAAGGTTCCGGCGGTGCCCCTGTTTGCTGCGGTGCCGTTTGGTATGAAGCCCTGGGCCTATATCGGCTGGTACTACTACGGTGGCGGCCATGACATGTTGCAGGATGTCTACGCCAACAAGGGCTTCAATGTCCACGCCCAGCTGTGCGGCATCATCGGGCCAGAAACCGCCGGTTGGTATGCCGACAAGATCGAATCCCTGGAAGACTATGACGGCATGAAGATCCGCTTTGCGGGTCTCGGTGGCAAGGTGCTGGAAGAGCTTGGTGCGTCTGTCACCATGATGCCGGGTGGCGAGCTCTATCAGGCGCTGGAGAAGGGCACCATCGATGCCACTGAATTCTCCATGCCTGCCATCGACCAGATTCTCGGGTTCCAGCAGGTGGTCAAGTACAACCTGTTTCCGGGTTGGCACCAGCAGTTCACCGCCCAGTATCTGCTGATCAACGGCGATGAGTGGGAAAAAACCACCGCTGCCCAGAAGGCACTGGTGGAGGCCTCGTGCACCGCTGCCACCACCCGTGGCCTGGCGGAAGGTGAATACCTGAACGGTGCTGTGCTGGCCGGTTTCCAGGAGGAAGGTGTGCAGGCTGACCAGATTCCGCGGGAGGTACTGGAACAGCTGAAAGCCGTTACCGAGCGGGTGCTGGAGTCTGAAGCGGAGAACGACGACGACTTCGCCCGGGTTTACCGTAGCCAGCAGGAATTCATGGAAACCTACCAGGTCTGGGATAGCCGCGCGTATCTGCCCAGCGATCTCTGAGGCCTGGCCTCAAGTCTGTCACACCGGTGTTGGGCTGGTGTGACCCGACCACAGCGGATGGCTCAGGCCATCCGTACCTTGTAGTTGCAGGTATTCCAGAACCGGGAATGCCGAGAGAGGGTTGTTTCCATGACCGTGCCCAAGCATGCGTCTGTGTCCGACACCGACGAATTCATCCACCACCATACCGAGTTGCCCGACACCCGCCTGAGCCTGTACCTCGATGGCCTGCTCAGCGGCATCGGCAAGCTGGCCTCCTGGCTGTGGGTGGTGGTAACGCTGATTATTATCTGGGCGGTAGTCAGCCGCTATGCCTTTGGCCAGGGCTCGGTGCTGCTGGAAGAGCTGCAGTGGCACCTGGCCGGGGTAGGCTGGCTGCTGGGCCTTGCCTACACCCTGGTGGTTGATGACCATGTCCGGGTTGATGTTATCCATGAGCGGCTGAGTCTTCGAACCCAGGGCTGGATCGAGCTCCTGGGTATCCTGCTGCTGTTGTTGCCGTTCCTCGGCATCGTCATTTACGAAATGGTGCCCTACGCCGCCAGTGCTTATCAGGTCGGCGAAACCAGTCCGGCGCCGGCGGGGCTGTCCAATCGCTGGGTACTGAAGGCCATTCTGGCCGTTGCCTTTTCGTTGATCGCCCTGGCGGCGGTGTCGCGCCTGCTCAGGGTGACCGCCCTGCTGTTTGGGTTCCCGCGTCCGATTCGCCGGGTTAACACCGATAACCAGCCCGGGGAGGGCTCCTGATGCAGTTGGAAACCCTGTATGTAATCGGCATGTTCCTGACCTTTGGAGCCCTGCTGATGACCGGCTTCCCGGTGGCCTGGGTTCTCGGGGGCACCGCCGTGATCTGGACCGTGATTGGGGTGATCTCGGTGGAACAGTTTGGCGCCGATTTGTGGTTTGACTATTCCTCGTCCATGGCGCTGACGCCGGAGCGAATCTGGGGGATAGTCGATAACGAAACCCTGGTGGCGCTGCCGATGTTCATCTTCATGGGCATCATGCTGGACCAGTCGGGCATTGCCGAGCGGCTGATGAAAGCGATGGTACGTCTGTTTGGCGCGGTGCGAGGTGGCTACGCCGTCACGGTGATCGTGATCGGTGTGTTGCTGGCGGCCACCACCGGCATCATTGGTGCTTCTGTGGTGCTGCTGGGCATGCTGTCGTTGCCGGCGATGATGGAGAGCAAGTACGACAAGGGCTTTGCCGTAGGCACTGCCTGCGCCACTGGCACCCTGGGCATCCTGATTCCGCCTTCCATCATGCTGGTGCTGATGGCCGACCGGCTGGCGGTCCCTGAGGCCTCGGTGGGTGACCTGTTCATGGGTGCCTTCCTGCCGGGGCTGCTGCTCGGCGCCATGTATGTGGCCTATGCCATGCTGCGACCGCTGTTTCAGCCGCACATTGCACCGGTGCCGGAGGGCATGGAAAAGGTCAACCTGGGCGCGCTGCTGGAGGTGTTCAAGGCGGTGATTCCGACGGCGGCACTGATCCTGGGGGTGCTGGGTTCGATCTTTGCCGGGGTGGCGACCCCAACCGAGGCTTCCGGTGTCGGTGCCCTCGGTGCCATGGTGCTGGCCTTTGCCGCTGGCAACCTGAAGCTTGAGGTGGTGAAGTCGTCGCTGTACCAGACCACTCGAACGGCGTCGTTCATTTTTGCCATCTTCCTCGGCGCGACCGCCTTCTCGGTGGTGCTGCGCGGCCTCGGTGGCGATGAGGTCATCGAAGGAGCCCTGCTGGGTCTGCCGTTCGGGCCCTACGGCGTGGTGTTGACCATCCTGTTCGGGATCTTTCTGCTCGGCTTCTTCCTCGACTGGGTCGAGATTACCCTCATTGTGCTGCCGCTGGTGGCACCGGTGGTGCAGCAGTTGGGATTTGATCTGGTGTGGTTCACCATCCTGTTCGCCATGTGCCTGCAGACGTCGTTTCTGACCCCGCCGGTGGGCTTTGCCCTGTTCTACATCAAGGGGGTGGTGCCGCCGGAGATCAAGGTTACCGATATCTATCGCGGCGTGATGCCCTACATCATGATCCAGCTTGTTGCCCTGGCGATTGTCTTCCTGGTTCCGGAAATTGCGACCTGGCTGCCGGGTGTGGCGTACGATTAAGGAGAACACCATGCGTTTGAAAAACCGGAGTGCCCTGATTACCGGGGGTGCACGAGGCATTGGCCGTGCCATTGCTGAATACTATGCCCGTGAAGGAGCCTGGGTCGCGGTGGCGGATCTAGATGCTCAGGCCGCGGCTGAGACGGCCCGAGCCATTGAGGCTGAAGGTGGTACCGCCATGGCCCTGGCGATGGATGTCACCGATGAAGTCGCGGTCAATGAGGGGGTGGCGGCGATTGTCGAGGCCTGGGGTAAACTCGACATTGCCTTGGCCAATGCGGGCATCCAGCACATCGACCCGGTCCACACGTTGAGCTATGCCGACTGGCAGAAAGTCGTCGATGTGCACCTGGGGGGGGCTTTTCTGGTCACCCGCGCCGCTCTCCAGCAGATGTACGCCAATGGTGGTGGCACCATGCTGTACATGGGGTCGGTACATTCGCTGGAAGCCTCGCCGTTGAAGGCGCCCTATGTCGCTGCCAAACATGGCATGCTGGGGCTGTGCCGGGCGGTGGCGAAAGAGGGGGCGGAACACGGGGTGCGCAGCAACATCATCTGCCCCGGTTTTGTCCGTACGCCGCTGGTGGACAAGCAGATCCCGGAACAGGCCCGTGAACTGGGTATTTCCGAGCAGGAAGTGATCAGTAAGGTCATGCTGAAGAACACCGTGGATGGCCAGTTCACCACCGTTGAAGATGTTGCAGAACTGGCGGTCCACCTGGCCGCGTTCCCGTCTGCTGCCCTGACCGGGCAGTCGGTGGTGGTCAGTCATGGCTGGCACATGCAGTAGGCCCTACGCGTAACAGGAGAGAGGAATGAGCAATACCGAACAGTCGCCGGTGGTGTGGACGCCCACCGACGAGGTGCTGGCCAACTGCCAGATGACCCGTTTCATGCGTGCGCTGGAAGATCAGGGCCACGGTCCCTTTGCCGATTACCATGACCTGCACCAGTGGTCGATCGATAACCTTGAGCCGTTCTGGCAGGCGGTCTGGGATTTCTGTGGCCTGCGTTGTGATACCCCCGCTGAGCGGGTGCTTGGCAAGCGCGACATGCCGGGGGCGGAATGGTTTCCTGGCATGCGCCTGAATTTCGCGGCTAACCTGCTGCGGCTGGCGGAAGGTGATCACGCCGATCGGGAAGCCGTGGTGGCCTACTGCGAAACCCGGCCGGTATTGCGTCGGAGCTACCACGAATTGAAGCAGGACGCCGGGGCTCTGGAAGCCTTCCTGCGCAGCAAGGGTATTGTCGCCGGGGACCGGGTGGCGGGCATTGTCACCAATGGCTATGAGGCCCTGGTGGGGATGCTGGCGGCCACCAGTCTGGGGGCGATCTGGAGTTCCGCTTCGCCGGACTTTGGCACCGGCGCGATCCAGGACCGTTTTGGCCAGATCGAACCGTCAGCACTGATCGTGGTGAATGGCTACGGCTATGGTGGCAAGGTGTTTCCGCGGCAGCAGGATTTCGAGGCACTGGCCGCCAGGTTGCCGAGCCTGAAAACCGTCATCAGCGTGCAGCAGTTGCCAGACCAGCCGCATCTGGGCGGCGGGCTGGTTACCTCGTGGGCGGATGCCCTGGCGTTCGGTGAAGGCCAGGCGCCGTCGTTTACCCCGATGCCGCCGGATCACCCGGTCTACATCCTCTATTCCTCCGGCACCACCGGCAAGCCCAAGTGCATTGTCCATGGCAATGCTGGCCTGCTGGTCAATCACGCCAAGGAACTGATGCTGCAGGGTGACGTCGGTCCCGATGACCGTTTCCTTTATTTCACCACCTGTGGCTGGATGATGTGGAACTGGCAGGCCTCGGCGCTGCTGACTGGTGCCGCGGTGATCACTGTGGACGGTTCTCCCGGTTACCCGGATCTGAACGCCCTGTGGCAGACCGTGGCCGAGGAGAAAGTTACCCACTACGGCACCAGTGCGCGTTTCATTGCGGGCTGTCGCAAGGCCGAACTGGCACCGGCGAAGACGCTGGACCAGAGTGCCCTGCGGGTGGTGTTTTCCACCGGTTCGCCTCTGCTGCCGGAAGATTACGACTGGATCTACAGCGACGGTGCCCCAAAGGCACTGCTGGGCTCTATCGCTGGTGGTACCGACATCTGTGGCTGTTTCGTGGGAGCGACCCCGCTGTTGCCGGTGCGCCGGGGCGAGATCCAGTGTCGTTTTCTCGGGGTTGATGCCGTCGCCTATGGTGAGGATGGTCAGCCGGTGGGCGAAGGTCGCGGCGAACTGGTCTGCCGCCAGCCACTGCCATCGATGCCGGTCGCTTTCTGGAATGACAGCGATGGCAGCCGTTACCACGACGCCTACTTCGACACCTACCCGGCGGTCTGGGCCCACGGTGACTTTATCGAGTTTACGCCGCACGGTGGTGCCATCATCTATGGTCGCTCCGATGCCACGCTGAATCCGGGCGGGGTGCGTATCGGCACCGCCGAGATCTACCGGCAGGTAGAAACGGAGCCCGCAGTGAAGGACAGCCTGGTGGTGGGACGGCAGATCGACGGCGATGTCGAGGTCGTGTTGCTGGTGGTGCCTGCCGATGGCGCCGAGATGGATGATGAGCTGGTGGCACGGCTGCGCAGCCGTATCCGCGAAGGTGCCAGTCCCCGTCATGTGCCCCGACATATTGTCCCGGTGCCCGACATTCCTTACACTCGCAGTGGCAAGAAGGTTGAGCTCGCGGTCGCACGGCTGATCAATGGCGCCGCGCGCAGCGATAACCGCGATGCCTTGGCCAATCCCCAGGCCCTGGACCAGATCCGCGACGCGCTCGCGGCAACATCACTGCTGCCTTCCAGCTGATCCCGGTGAGCCCCGCAACGGTGCGGGGCAACTCTCCGAGTTTTCGTAGTTTTTCCGAAAGTTCCGTAAATAACGGCATTTCACACCATTGTCACGGCCGTTTGGGACACTTAATTCAGTTCTTATACTAAGATCTTACTCATTGAACTGAAAAAACTGGTATCTTTATACGCCCACGAAAAGTTCGTACTCAGTCTTCGTCACGACCGAGCGTTCACAAGACTCCCGGTCTGGCCCTGACCGTCCTGAACTCCAACATTAAGCCAGAGGACGAAAATGACCGCATCAAAATCCAAGATCGTGTACACCCTCACCGATGAGGCCCCCGCCCTAGCCACGCGCTCGCTGCTTCCTATTCTGGAAACCTACGCCAAGCCCGCTGGTATCGAGTTCGAGACCAGCGATATTTCGCTGGCGGCCCGGATTCTGGCGACCTTCCCGGATTACCTCAGTGAGGATCAGCGGGTACCTGACGCCCTGGCGGAACTTGGTGAATACACCAAGAACCCGGAAGCCAACATCATCAAGCTTCCGAACATCAGTGCCTCCATCCCGCAGTTGCGCGCCGCGATCAAGGAATTGCAGTCACAGGGCTTTGATCTGCCTGAGTACCTGGAACACCCGGAAACCGAGAAAGAAGCAGAAGCCAAGGCCCGTTATGCCAAGGTTCTCGGCAGCGCGGTCAACCCGGTACTGCGGGAAGGCAACTCCGACCGTCGCGCCCCGGCCGCGGTCAAGGCTTTTGCCCGCAAGCATCCGCACTCCATGGGTGAGTGGAGTCCGGCGTCCCGTACCCACGTCGCGCACATGCGTGATGGTGACTTCTACTCCAGCGAACAGTCCCTGACCCTGGACAAGGCCACCAACGCCCAGATCGTGTTCGAGAACACCAAGGGTGAGAAAACCGTTCTGAAAGCCGACCTGCCGCTGCTGGAAGGTGAAGTGCTGGACGCCATGTACATGAGCAAGAAGGCGCTGTGCAAGTTCTTTGAAGACGTCCTCGAAGATTGCGAAAAGACCGGCGTGATGTTCTCTCTGCACGTCAAGGCCACGATGATGAAGATCTCTCATCCGATCGTGTTCGGCCACGCGGTGAAGATTTTTTACAAGGAGCTGTTCGACAAGTACGGCGACCTGTTTGACGAGATTGGCGTTAACCCCAACAACGGTCTCTCCAGCGTAATGGAGAAGATCAAGCTGCTGCCGGAATCCAAGCAGGAGCAGATTCAGGAAGACCTGCACGCGTGCTACGAGCACCGTCCGGAAATCGCCATGGTGGACTCCGTCAAGGGGATCACCAACCTGCACGTGCCGAGCGACGTTATCGTTGACGCCTCCATGCCGGCGATGATTCGTAATTCCGGCAAGATGTGGGCCCGTGATGGCAAGCTGAAGGACACCAAGGCGGTCATGCCTGAGTCCACCTACGCCACCATCTACCAGGAAGTGATTAACTTCTGTAAGACCCACGGCGCCTTCGATCCGACCACCATGGGCACCGTGCCCAATGTCGGCCTGATGGCCCAGAAGGCTGAAGAGTACGGTTCCCACGACAAGACCTTCGAGATGACCGAAGACGGCGTGATGCGCGTTGTTGATGGTGACGGCAACACCCTGACCGAACATCAGGTTGAGAAGGGCGATATCTGGCGAGCTTGCCAGACCAAAGACCTGCCGATCCGCGACTGGGTCAAGCTGGCGGTTAACCGTGCCCGTGCCTCCGGTATGCCGGCGCTGTTCTGGCTGGACGATGAGCGTGCCCACGACGCCGAGCTGATCAAGAAAGTCGAACTGTACCTCAAGGATCACGACACCGAAGGTCTGGATATCCTGATCAAGAGCCCGGTACGCGCCATTCGCTGGACCATGGAACGACTGATTCGTGGCCTCGACACCATTTCGGTGACCGGTAACGTACTGCGAGACTACCTCACCGATCTGTTCCCGATCCTGGAGCTGGGCACCAGCGCCAAGATGCTCTCTGTGGTGCCGCTGCTGGCCGGTGGTGGCCTGTACGAAACCGGTGCGGGCGGATCTGCGCCCAAGCACGTGCAGCAGCTGCTGGAAGAGAACCACCTGCGCTGGGATTCCCTGGGTGAATTCCTGGCGATCGCGGTTTCCCTCGACGAGCTGGGCGAAAAAGAAAGTAACGTCCGTGCCCGTCTGCTGGGCCAGACCCTGGACAAGGCCACCGAGCGCCTGCTGGAAAATAACCAGTCTCCGTCCCGTGTCACTGGTGAGCTCGACAACCGCGGCAGTCACTTCCACCTGGCACGCTACTGGGCGGAAGAGCTGGCCAAACAGGACGAAGATGCCGAACTGAAGGCCTACTTCGCCAAGATCTCCGAGCAGGTTGAGGCCAATAAGGACAAGATCCTGGAAGAAATGAGTGTCATCCAGGGGCACCCGGCCGACATCGGCGGCTACTACCATGCGCCTGAAGCACTGGTGAGCAGCGTGATGCAGCCGAGCGAAACCTTTAACCGGATTCTGGCCGAGGCTCGCGCCTCTGTTGCCTGAATGATCTGACAGCGGTTACGCGCTGACAAAAACCCGGGCTCCGCAAGGTGGTCCGGGTTTTTTCGTTCTGGCTTATGGTGGCGAAACCGGTTAAAACAGACAGTGTGTCACCCAAGGTCTCCGCTGCGTGTTATCCGGCAGCGAAAGGCCCTGATCCGCTGTTGGGAGTGAGCGACTGTGCAAGAGCAAATCCGCCATACCATCGAAATCGGTTGTACCCCGAACACCCTCTACCGCTACGTAACCCAGCCCTGGCTCTGGCATGAATGGCACCCGAACTCCCGTTCGGCGCAAGCCTCGGTCAGCGAACTGTCGGTAGGCGATGGTTTCGATGAGGTGATCGAGCTGCAGCCGTTATCGCCACTGCCGTTCACCCTTCGGCGGGAAACCCGTTACACCGTCCTTAACGCCAACCCGGACAGCCACTGGTGTGTCGAAGGGCGGATGTCCGGGGGCTGGCTTCAGATCGACTACCGCTTTCGCGAGTCTGCCGGTGGTGTCGAGTTCACCCGCACCCTGACCTATGAAACCCGCGGCCTGAACCGGCTCCTGGCCCCGTTGCTGCGACCACGGATGAGGCAGATGTCGCTGCTGGCATTGACTAATCTGAAGGCCAGGCTGGAAGTGTCCGGCTAAGTCAGTCGGGTGCCGGAATTGTCTCCGTTGTACTGAATTCTGCCCGTGCCCGTCCCTGCTCTTTGGCCCGGTATAACGCCTGGTCAGCTTCAGACAGCAGTTTGTCGAAGCTGTTGTGGTGCCACTGGGCAATACCAATGGATACCGAGAGCGACAATTGTTCATCCTGAATGGGGACGGCGATGGTCCGGACTCTGTCGAGGAGCTTCTGACTCAGGCGGGCCAGGTCGACGGTGTCGGACTCCGGCACAATGATAATGAACTCCTCTCCACCCCAGCGACCGAAACGGTCCATGGTTCGTATGGCGGACTGCACGCCCAGGGCAAACGCCTGCAGGCAGCGGTCACCCATGTCGTGGCCATAACGGTCATTGATCTGTTTGAAGTGGTCCAGATCCAGCAGGAGTATACAAAAGGGTCGTTGGGTTCGTTGGCTGCGCTCCACTTCCTCTTGTCCCAGTATCTGGATTTTGCGTCGGTTATAAATGCCTGTCAGTTCATCGGTGAGGGCGAGTTGCTGGAGTCGCTGGTTGGCCTCCGACAGCTCTTCGGTGCGCATCTGTACCCGCTCTTCAAGCGCTTCATTCAGTTGCCTTAACTCGGACAAGGCAAGTTCCAGTTCAGTCGATTTACGGCGGTTCTGGTGAACGAAGGCCGCAATGTAGAGCACCAGCACGGTAAACAGAACTGTAAATTCCTGGGTTAACAAGGCACTTTGATCCTGCTGGTCGCGGATGAAGGGACCTATGCCTGCAGCCGTGCTAAATGCGGCATAAAGGGCAACAACCGCGGCGAGGATCGAGCTAGCCAGCGGGCTAAAGCGGACACCAATCCAGACAGGGGCCAGAAGTACAGCCAACGGGGTGAGCGCGAGGTAGTTTTCCGATTGCAGGTTGGCTGAAAATACCAGAAAGCAGATGGTCAGCCCGATCACCCAGGCAACCAGAAGTTCGAGCTGTTTTGATGCAGGCAAGTTCAGCCCGGGGCGGGCCTCGGCAAGGGAGAACATCATATGCATGCAGGGGGTCAGGATGATCAGGCCGGTCGCATCCCCTATCCACCACAGCCGCCAGGACGTCAGGAATGGAGAGTCACTGCCCAGAATGAAGGTATACACCGATGCGCCACCTACAGCGGCAAGCGGTGAGGCGATAAAGAATACGGTCACCAGGAACACGCCCAGGTCCGCGGGATCTTTCCAGTCTACTGCGCCCCCTCGGGCGTAGCGTATGAGTGCAGCGGCCAGCATGCATTCAGTCGCGTTGATCATGCCGAACAGCACGGCTTCGGTGACGGTAAACGCGGGCACATCCGCGGCAACCTCCGCCACGATTACCGCCAGCACAATGGGAGGCCAGGACTTGACCGGCCGGCACAGCAGCGCAGCGAGGAGAATGGCATTGGGTGGCCAAAACACGACAATGCCACTCTCCAGGGCGGCAAAGTGGACACCGATATAGGCGCCCAGGTAATACAGCAGCGCGGTGGCCAATGGGAACAGGGTGAATGGGTATCTAGACAAGGTCATGCCCTCTTTCTATGTCTGTCCCTGTTCACCATCATGTAGAGGACACATCCTTAATGTTCCCAAGCCTTTTGCAGGCTTAACGGCAAGGTTTACTACACGCTTTTAATACTAGCAGTCACTTGCTGAACTTGATCACAAAGCAGGTCAGAAGTTGATCAATATCATTTTTCAGCACGGCTGACGATCGTGACGCCATGATGGCTGATGCGCGTGTCGTTTGTCAGGAACAGGTACCGAAAGTCCGGTAAAGCGCTAAACTCTGGGAGTTGGGCCGGGCTGACAGCACAGAACGCCAGCCGCCTTTTAACAACGATGTGATGACAGGGGAACGTATGGACCGGAAATTTGTACTGAGTGCTTTGGGCTACGCCATTATCGGCATGATGCTGGGTATTTACATGGCGAAGACCAAGGATCATGGTCAGTTCGTCACCCATGCCCACATCCTGCTGGCCGGGTTTGTGGTGTCCTTTATCTACGGCCTTTGCCATAAGCTCTGGCTCACCAACAGCGAATCGCGATTGGCGGGTATTCAGTTTTACCTCCATCAGGTCGGTGTGGCGGTGATGTCGCTCGGTTTGTTCCTGCTTTACGGTCAGTTTATTGACCCCCAGGTGATTGATCCTGTGCTGGCACTGTCGGCGGTGATGCTGCTGGTTGGGATGGTGTTGATGAAGGTGCTGTTTATTCAGTCGATGCGGGGCGATCACGATGGCCATGGATCGGTCTGACGCTCTCGCCGCGCTCAACAACCTGCCCGATGTGCGCGACGGCCTGACCCGCATCGAGCGTATTATCCTCTATGTACTCAACGAAGCGCAGCAGGAACGGGGCGGTCGTTCGGTGCCCTCGGCCATGGTCTATGGCCGGGTGCTGGAATACGTCGATATCGGTGAGGTCGAGCTCCAGCACTACCTCGACCGGCTCGGGGTAAGCGGTCGATAAGGTGATGCCTCTGGGCTCCCGTCGGATGTGGTCTATCCTTGCCAGTAGGGCCGTTCACACGGCATCAGGCTGGATTGCATAACAGGAGGTTGGGATGCCACTCCCCGTACCGCTGACGGAAGCCCAGGTCTACCATCGTTGCCCGCCTGAGGTGTTGTCGTTTGCCACCACTGAGTCCCTTGACGATCTCGAACTGCCCTGTGGCCAGGAACGGGTACTGAGGGCACTGGAGTTCGGTGCGGGCATGTCGGCAGCGGGCTTCAACCTGTTCGTGCTGGGGCCTTCCGGGGTGGGTAAGCATGACTTGGTCAATCGCTTCCTGACCCGTCACGCGGCGCAGCAGACGGTGCCCTCCGACTGGTGTTACGTACTGAACTTCCAGCAGGCCGAGAAACCCCGGGTGCTGGCGTTCCCTGCAGGACAGGGGCGCAGCTTCAGGCAGGATATGGCGGATCTGGCGAGTGAGTTGCGGACGTCGGTACCGGCCACCTTTGAAAGCGAGGAATACCAGGCCCGTCTGCAGGAACTGCAGGAAGAAGTCAGCCAGCATCAGCAGGAAGGGCTGAGCGCGATCCAGCAGGAAGCCAACGACAACAACATTGCCATGATCACCACGCCGACCGGTTTTACCTTCGCCCCGATGCGGCGTAATGGTGAGGTGATCGATCCTGACGACTACCAGAAGCTGTCCGACGATGAGCGCACGCTGATCGAAAGCAAGGTCGAGGATCTGGAGAAGAAGCTTCAGCAAAGCATTCAGCAGATCCCCAAACTAAGGAAGGAAGTGCGGGAGCGAGTGCGTTCCCTCAATGAGGAAATGGTGCAGCTGACCCTCGGCGCCCCTATGGGTGAATTGCGGGAGCGCTGGTCACACCTGCCGGAGGTGATTCGTTATCTGGATGCGGTGCAGGAAGATGTGGTGGAGCATGCGGAGCTGTTCCGTGACAATGAGCATGGCCCCCCCAAGGCCCTGCTGGCCCGCTATGACATCAACCTGCTGGTGGATAACGCCGACACCCGGGGCGCGCCGGTGGTTTACGAAGACTTGCCGAGCCATCAGCACCTGACCGGCCAGATTGAACATCATGCCCGTCAGGGTACCCTGTACACCGATTTCACGCTGATCCGCGGAGGTTCGATACACCGCGCCAACGGTGGTTACCTGATCATCGACGCCCGTCGTATTCTGACGCAGCCACTGGCCTGGGAAAGTCTCAAACGGGTGCTGTTATCCAGCGAACTCCGTATCGAATCCCTGGAGCGGCTGTACGGACTGATGAGCACCGTGAGCCTGCAGCCGGAGCCTATACCGGTATCGGTCAAGGTGGTGCTGCTGGGGGATCGCATGCTCTATTACCTGCTGTCCCATTACGACCCCGATTTTCTGGAACTGTTCAAGGTTGAGGCCGATTTCGCGGATGACCTGGAGCGCCGCGAGGACGGTTACCTGCTGTACGCCAGAATGGTGGCCACGATTGCCCGCAGCCTCGGCACCCGGCCGGTGCAGCGGGACGCCGTGGCGCGGCTGATCGAACACGGCAGTCGCATGGCAGACGACCAGCGTAAGGTGTCCGCCCACGATCGGGTGATTCGCGACCTGCTCAGTGAGGCCGACCATTGGGCGGGGACTGAAGGCGCCCACACAATGGATGCCAGTCACGTGCAGCGGGCCATTGATGAGCGGGAGTATCGCGCCAGCCGGGTGCGGGAACTCAGCCGCGAGCAGATCACCCGGGGCATTGTGATGATCGCCACCAAAGGTCACGCCATCGCCCTGGTTAATGGCCTCTCCGTGCTGCAACTGGGAGCGTCGCGCTTTGGCCAGCCAACCCGCATTTCCGCCACTGCCCGACCGGGTAAGGGGCAGGTGGTGGATATCGAGCGCGAGGCCAAGCTGGGTGGGCCGATCCACAGCAAGGCAGTGATGATCCTGTCGCGCTTTCTGGCCAGTCGATACGCTGGCGAGGGCGAGCTGTCGCTGTCTGCCAGCGTCGCCTTCGAGCAATCCTATGGCGGCGTGGAGGGGGACTCGGCATCCGTGGCGGAAACCTGTGTGCTGCTGTCGGCCATCGCCCGGATTCCGTTACGTCAGTCCTATGCCGTGACCGGTTCAATGAACCAGCACGGTGATGTGCAGGCGGTAGGCGGGGTCAATGAGAAAATCGAAGGCTTTTTCGATGTCTGTCGTGAAGCCGGTGTGGTTGATGGCCAGGGCGTGCTGCTGCCGGCCAGTAATGTCGAGCACCTGATGTTGAGGGCGGATGTACGTGAAGCCGTGGCGGATGGCCGCTTCCGGATCTACCCGATCAGCCATATCGACCAGGCCATTGCCCTGCTGACGGACCTGCCGGCGGGAGCGCCGGATGCGGACGGAGTATTCCCTGAAGGCAGTGTCAACGCCGCCGTGGCGGAGCGACTGTCACGGTTTGTGGCTATCAGCAAGGCGCAGGATGATGAGGCCAAGCCATCGGAGCCAGGCGGAGAAAACGACCATGGCTAGCCCGACCGGCGCGGCGGGGCCGCCCGGGCGGATACTGGTGCTGCTCGACGGCTCGCGCCTGAGCCGGGCGGCCCTGGCCGCAGCGGCTGACATTGCCGGCCGTGAGGGCCGTGAGGTGCTGGGAGTCTTTGTGGAGGAGGACAATCTGCTGCGCAGCGCGGCCTATCCGTTTACCCGCGAGGTTGGCGGTACCTCCGGTGAGCGCCGCCCGATGGACCGGATTCTCCTGGAACAGCGGTTGCGTCGGCTGGCAGAACGGGCGCGGTCAGCACTGACCGAACTGGAGGCGCAGCGGGGGTTTCCCTGTGACCTCAGCGTGATCCGCGGACATGTGGTGGACGAGGTATTGGCGCTGGCCCGACCGCAGGATCTTCTGGTGCTGGGGCGTTCCGGCTGGTCGGAGGCTATTGGTATGCGTCTGGGCTCGACCGCCCGCGGTCTGATGCATCAGGCGCCCGGAGTGGTGTTGCTCTGGTGCGAAACACGCAAGCCGGTGCAACGGGTGGTGGTACTGCTTAACGACCATGACGATGCCAACGAGCGGGCCCTGCTCGCGGCCCAGTCGGTTTGCCGGCATCGCCAGCAACCGGTCACGGTGGTGGTACCGGCCGGTGATGGCCTGACGGCCTCGAAACTGGCTGATCTCAAGGCGGCAACGGCGGTATTTGGCAAAGGCTGTCGGCTGCGTCAGCTGGCGTCGATGGGGGCAGCCACGGTGGCTCGGGTGTTGCGGGAGGAAGGGGCTTCCCAGCTGGTCATCAGCCGTCAGTCGGCACTGTTTTGTCAGCCGGGCATCGAGCCATTGCTGCTGGCCCTGAACCTTCCGGTTACGGTGACCCCGTAACCGGAGGACGCCACCGTTAACGGGTGGCGGGGGGAACCGGACTCAGAACGACCAGCCCAGGGAGGCCATGGCGCCGATCTGGTACATGGATATCTCGATGTCCTGACCGGGCCCCAGCGGGTTCGGCCCCGTGACGCTCTTGCGTGGTGAATAGAACAGGGCGCCGGAAACTTCCAGCTGCTGGCTGAACTGACGGGTGAAGCCGCCAGTGAAATGCCATTCCTGAACGCCAGGCGCGAGGATGTTGAACAGCACTTCCGAATCGGGGATTGGCTGCTCGCCGTAACTGACACCGGCCCGCCAGATCTGGCTGTCGTTCTGTTGCCACTGCCAGCCAAGCTTGACGACGGTAGAGGCGTTCCAGCCAAAGCCGGCACCATTTTCATCCCCCAGGCGTGCGGTCATCAGGTTTGGCAGCAGCGGATTGCCAATGCTGTTGATTTCATCATAGCGAAGGTGCTGGGCTTCCAGCAGCCACCACTGATTTTCCAGGCCTGACCAGGCGATACCGGCATTGAACAGCTGGGGGATATCAAAACCACCCTGTTCGGCAAACAGGCCCTGGTATTTGTCGAAGGAATCCATTTCCAGGATCGAGCGCCAGCTCACCCCGGCACGCAGGGTGTCGGTCACCTCGCCCTGCCAGCCGATCTGGAAACCATAGCCCCAGGCGTCATCCACCCCACGGTCGGTCAGTGCCGAGGGATCGGCAGAGAAACCGGCAAAATTGCCCAGACCTTTTGCTTCAAAACGCTGGTAGGCAATGACCGGTGAAAAGCCGATGGCCTGGTTGTCCGCAAATTTCCATGACCAGGTCGGTGCGATGAACACCTGCTCCAGATTGACCCCGGTATGGCCGCCATAGAAAGGCCCGCCGTTGGTGTCGGGATATTCCGTATTCATGCCGCCGTTGGCGTAGATGGTCAGTCCCAGGGACGTGGTGTCAGAAACCTGGCGGTTGTATCCGAAATGGGGAATGAGGAAGCCGTTTCGGTGACTCTCGTAGGTACCCGGTTGCAGATAGAAGGTGCCAGCCGGAGGCGCAGGGTTGCCGCCCTCGACGGTGTACTCACGACGTGGCGAAAACACCTCCAGACCAAGATCCATGCGGCTGCCCACAAACGCCATACCGGCCGGGTTGGTGGCCGCGGCGATGCTGTCCTGGGAAAAGGCAGTACCGGTGCCGGCCATGCCAGCGCTGATGGTGCCGTAACCGTGCTGGAAATAGCCGTTGGTAGCCAGTGCGGATACTGGCGTCAGGGCCAGCAGGCCGAAGGCGAGAAGGTGTCGCTGGAACATCGTGAACCTCTGTTCATTTTTGGCAAAAATATGCCGCGATCTTATACACAAAAGGGGCTAGAACCTAAAGTAATTAATTTGGATATGCTTATTCTTGAGCCCGGGTCTGAACCCCCGCCTGTGCCGGGTCAGGTTTTTTTCCCAGCCAGTGGCGGAACGGGTACAGGAACTGGCCCACGATCCCCTCCGGGACATCGTTTGAACGGGTGCCGTAACGATTGGCCAGGGTCGATGGCATGTAGGTGGTACCAAACAGAACGTCGTAGATGGGCAGAAAACCTGCGTAGTTGCGATCCACGGCAGCGTCTTCCGAGGAGTGATGCCAGTGATGGAATTCCGGCGTAGCGATCAGCCAGCGCAGCAGCGGAAAGCGGAAGCGGACATTGGCGTGAATGAAAATGGCGTGGAACGAAACAAACACCAGATAGGCGTACACCGCAGACGGCGCAAAGCCGAGGATGAAGATCGGCAGATAGCCGGCGAAGCGGTTGGCGAGAATTTCCAGCACGTGCAGGCGGGAGGAGGCCAGCCAGTCCATCTGTTCGGTGGAGTGATGAACCGCATGAATTTTCCATAGCGCGGGTATTTCATGCATGGCGCGGTGAATCCAGTAGGTGCCGAAATCGACCACCAGCAGAATTTCGATGAACTGCAGCCAGAGCGGCTGAGCAGCGACCCATTGCTGTAGATCCCAGGTCGAGGCCTGGTGAAGGTAAACCTGAATCGGAATAATGGTGAAAAAGCTGATCAGCTGAATACCCAGGTGGCTGACCATGAAATACTTGAGGTCGGTGATCCAGCCCTTGCGCAGGACCTTCTGGTGCGGGTCCTTGGGGAACGCGCGTTCCAGTGGAATGAACACCAGTGCCAGAATCACCAGGGTCAAAATGAAGTAATCCAGCCCCACATAAAGGTTACGGGTATCGATATCGGGCGCCTCGATCTGGCCCGAACCCAGCAATGCCGCCGCTGTGGCCAGCAACATGCCGGTCAGCCCGAAGCCCATCGACGAGTGTTTCATGATGGAGTAAAAGCCGAAGCCAAAACCGATTGCGATGCTGGCCTGCAACATCGTTTTCAGAACCTGGCTGTCGTAGAAGCCCCGGAAATCCGGTGTCGTGAACAATTCCGGCCAGAGGAAGCAGAAGGCGCCCAGCAGGGACAGCAACCCGATTGCGATAGACAGGGCTGCACTGCCCTTGCCCTGGCCGGGTTGCAGGTCGACGTTTTCGTAATGCTTCCTCAGTGTTCTGCTCATGATGCCTGCTTCCCTGATGGCGGAGACCGGTTGGTGGTGTTAATGGGTGGTTGCATTCAAGCACACATCCGGTGGCCTGAAACCCGTCAAGCATAAAGTATCAGCTGGCCGGCTGTCAGGTATTGAAAAGTGATACCTTGAGCGCCGTCTCGGTGCTGGTCACCGCCGTGCTCTAGCCGGCAGGCAGCAACTGTGCCAGGGCGGCAATGCAGCCGTCGATTTCACGTTCACTGGCACTGGCGAACCCCATGACCAGCCCCTGGCGTCTGGCGGTGCCAATAAAATGGTCGCTCAGGGGCGCGCTACCATACCCTCGCTGACGCAGTTTCCGGCTTACCTCGCCATCGTTGAACGATCCCTCCAGCACCTGGTGCATCCCGGCGCTTTCGGCCACCGGGGTGACCTGCCCGGCCAGTGTCTCGCTGACCCGAGCCTGGAAATATTGCCATTTATCGCGGTAGAGCTGACGCATACGCCGCAGGTGACGGGTGAACTGGCCACTGTCGATGAACTCGGCAATCACCGCCTGACTCAGGAGCGGGCTTTCGCCACCGCTGATGCGTTTGGCCCAGACGAAATGATCCACCAGCGGTTCGGGAACCACCAGATAACCGACCCTAAGTGCCGGCAGCAGCGTCTTGCTGAAGCTGCCGACATACAGCACCGGAGCCTGGTCGAACAGGCCCTGAATGGCGGCGAAGGGTTTGTTGCAGAAATGGAACTCGCTGTCGTAGTCGTCCTCGATGATCCAGGTCTGGTTTTGCTGCGCCCATTGCACCAGGGCCATGCGCTGGGAAATATCGAGAATGCCCCCCATGGGGTACTGGTGGGTGGGGGTGCAGTACAACAACCGGGCCGGGCCTATGTCACCCAGGGCGTCGATATCCAGCACCTCACGCCTGAGCGGCACCGGCACCAGGGTATGTCCCTGCCGGCCCAGCGCATATCGGGCGCCGCGATAGCCCGGGTCTTCGCTCAGTACCCGGTCCCCCGGGCGCAGAAACACGTCGCCAATCAGCGCCAGCCCCTGTTGGGCTCCCTGGGTCACAATCACCTGATCGTGGTGGCAACGCACACCGCGGGAAACCCGCACGTACTCGGCAATGGCCTTGCGCAGAGGCGGGTAACCCTGCAGGTCACTGTAGCCTAACAGCTGGGTGCGGCTTTCCTGGTGATGGAGCAGCCGGTTCCAGCTGCGGATGGGGAACGCGTCCAGGTCCGGCAGGCCGGGATTGAACGGCAGATTGGCATCGTCATCGCCGCGCCGGAACGGCCCCACCGGGCGTGGGAGTGATGGCAGCATGCCCGGTCCGGCGCCGACCGGCCGGGAAGTTGCGCCGCGTTCAAAGGCGAGGCGGTGGGGCTCAATGTCCTCGTGCACGAAGATGCCCTTGCCGGCCTGGCTGCGAAGGAAGCCCTCGGCCTTGAGTTGGTCGTAGACCGCGTTGACGGTATTGCGGCTGACGCCGAGGTCAGCGGCCAGCTGGCGACTGGATGGCAGCTGGCGGCCGGGAAGGTAGCGCTGCTGAAGAATACGCTGGGACAGTTGCCGGTAGAGTTGCTGTTGCAAGGGGGCCGGGCCGTCCAGTGACAGGTCGTCGATGACGGGGGTCATTGATTAACTGGTCCCATGATAAGTTATAATCTGGATCTTTTTATGGTATCAGATGCGAATTCTAATAGGGCTCCCAACGACGAAAAAAGGAGCTTCTGATGTCGTCCCCTGAAACCCTACCGCCTCTGGAATCTGCCCTCACCTGCTGCCCGAGAAGCCGGGTCAAACGCGCACCGAAGCGGGCCAGCTATGACCGTGCGCCCGCCTATGCACTGATTGACCGGCTGAAAACTGCCCATCTGGCGTTTGTGGAAGAGGGAGAGCCAAGGATCATTCCCATCACCGCCTGGCGGTTGCATGACAATCTCTATATCCATGTGCTCAACGGGGGGCGACTGTCGAAACGGCTGGCCGCAGGCATACCGCTGTGCCTGTCCTTTGCGGTGACCGACGAATGGGTAATGAGCAAATCGGCCTTTCACCACAGTGCGAACTACCAGTCGCTGGTGCTGTTCGGTAAAGCGGAAGCGGTAACGGCCGCGGATGAATTCGACGCGGCTTTCGCGGCGATGATTAACCAGCTGGAGCCCGGCCGCTGGGATCAGGTTCGCACCCCTAATGCTAAAGAACGCAAGGCGACCGCCCTGTTCCGCATTCCGATAGCGGAAGGGGCCTTCAAGAGTCGCACCGGTGGCCCCAACGAAGAGCCGGAGGATCTGGCGCTGCCGGTGTGGCATGGCACTGTGTCCGCCGGCTGAGGCTGGGATCAGCTGTTCGGCTTGAGCCACTTCCGTTTGGCCTTTTCCACCAGCCAGCGGGCATCGTGATTCCAGGGATGGAAAGCGGGGCTGTAGTAGCGGAAGTAGGACGGCAGCAGTTTGCGGAGGACGCCGGGTTTGCCCCACATGAAGTTGGCCAGGCTGCCCCAGGCCTTGAGGTTGCCGAGCTGGCCGTCCTCCTTCATCAGTTGTACCAGGTGGATACCGCTGAAGATTGGAAACACGACACTGACCACCAGCATTTCCGACAGTCGCACCAGTTCGCTGCCACCGATGCTCTTGTAGACGTCGAAGGCCACCGCCTTGTGCTCGGATTCCTCAATCGCGTGCCAGGCCCAGATCGGGGCAATTCGTGGATCCATTTCGTCCAGCGCGTTGTACTTGAGCAGGAACTCCTCGGCCATTAACGCAGTGAAGTGCTCGACCGCTACGGTATGGGCCAGCTGCCGTTCCGGAGAAAAGTGCTTGCGCATCCAGTTCATGAAATCCAGGATTTCCGACTCTAACCGTGCAAGGTCAATGCCCTGTTCCTGCAGGCGGCCATTCAGGGCCTTGTGCTCCTTCGAATGGTGGGCTTCCTGACCGATAAAGCCGCGGATAGCCTGCTGCAACTCGGGGTCGGTGATGCGGTCCTGGTAATAGCGGACCGAGTCGATGAAGAACCGCTCGCCGGGGGGGAAGCTGGAAGACAGGGCGGCCAGCAGCAGGGTCTTGGCCGGGTTGTTGTCCCACCAGTATTTCGGCATATCGGCGGGGAAGTCGAACTCGGGGCGGCGGATCTGCGGAATCATGCCGGCGGGGGTGGCCGCTTTATGGCGCAGGGTCCGGGTGGCTCGCGAGATGGCAGCAACAGCATTCATGGAAAGCCTCCTGAGGCTTGAAATTGTTATAGCTCTGATGAATACCGTAGCGCTTGCGGACGTACTGCGTGAGGGGATGGGCGGACAAAGCACTTGTCATTAGTGGCCAGATGCGAACCTTTAACGCGTCATCTCACTGGTCTGGTTGGCGATTTCAATGAAGCCCTGGATGAAGTCCAGTTCGTTGTCATCGACCCTGACGCCTACGTGGATCTGCTTCTGAATACCCTGTGGACCCAGGCGTAAGGAGGTGACTGGCAGCTTGTGGCAGTATTCCTTTACCAGCCAGTCGGGGAATGCGGCAACACCACGCCCGGCCGCCACCATCTGCAGGATGATGTCGGTGGTTTCCAGGGTCTTGTGCTGCTTCGGGCTGCAGCCTGCGGGCAGCAGGAACTGGCTGAACACGTCCAGTCGCTCGATTTCCACCGGGTAGCTGATCAGGGTTTCCGAGCCCAGCTGTTCGGGCAGCACCCGGGTTTTGCCGGCCAGTGGGTGATCGCTCGCCACGACCAGTACCTGCTCGTAATCAAATACCGGGGTGAAGGCGATGCCCTCCTTGAACAGTGGGTCAGGGGTGATCAGCACGTCGATATCGTAACCGAACAGGGCCGCCATACCGCCAAACTGAAAGGCCTGCTTGACGTCCACATCCACCTTCGGCCACGCCGCGAGAAAGGGAGAAACGGTTTTCAGCAGCCACTGGTAACAGGGGTGGCATTCCATGCCGATGCGCAGGGTACCGCGCTGACCAGCGGCGTATTGCTGCATCAACACCTCAGCATGCTCGAATTGGGGCAGCAGCCGGTTGGCGAGCCCCAGCAGGTACTGACCGGCCCTGGTCAATCGCAACTGCCGACCCTCTTTCACCCACACCGTCGTTCCCAGTTGTGTTTCCAGCTTCTTGATGGCGTGGCTGAGGGCGGATTGGGTCAGGTGTAGGCGTTCCGCAGCTTCCGTGAGGGTACCGCAACGGTCCACTTCCCGCAGGATCGCCAGGTGAGATCGTTCCAACATTTGCCCGTCCTTGATTGTAATGAATTATGCTCATGGATTAATGATTATTTACCATTATTATTCATCGATTGGAACTCCTATGCTGGCTCACATTCTCAACAACGGAGGTGAACCATGGCGATCACACACAACCTTGGATTTCCGCGTATCGGGGCGCGGCGTGAACTGAAATTTGCTCTGGAAGAGCACTGGCGCGGCGAATTGCCGGCGCCAGCGCTGTTAGAGCTGGCTGCCGGTTTGCGGCAGGATCATTGGCAGCTACAGGGCGAACTGGACTGGCAGCCGGTCGGCGACTTTTCCCTGTACGACCAGGTCCTGGACATGAGTGTGACCCTGGGCAACCTGCCGGCGCGGGTGCGTGACCTGGGGGGCGATGAGCTGACCGCTTACTTCCGCACTGCCCGCGGCCGGGCACCGGGGGATGCTGGCGACAGCGTGGTGGCCGCTGGCGAGCTGACCAAGTGGTTCGATACCAACTACCACTACATTGTGCCGGAGTTTTCGACAGACACCCGCTTCAGCCTTGATCCCAGCCGGTTACTGGCGCAGATCGACGAAGCCCGGGGCCAGAATGTGGCGGTCAAGCCGGTTATCCTGGGCCCGCTTAGCTATCTCTGGCTGGGCAAGGCCAAGGATGGCAGCGATCCGCTGGCCCTGCTGGATGGCTTGCTGCCGGTGTACGCCGAGTTATTCGAGACCCTGGGGCGTACCGGTGTTGAGTGGGTCCAGGTGGACGAGCCGGTACTGGTCACGGAGCTGTCCGAAACCTGGCAGCAAGCCTATCTGAGGGCCTACCGGTTCCTCGCCGGTCGTGGTCCGAAGAAGCTGCTGACCACCTACTTCGGGCGTCTGGCGAACAATCTTGAGCTGGCCCTGAGCCTGCCGGTGGATGGCCTGCATCTGGATGCGCAGGCCAATCAGGACAAGCTGGAGAGCCTGGCCGCCGGACTACCGGACGATCGTATCCTCTCCCTCGGGGTGATCAATGGCCGTAATATCTGGAAAAGCGACCTTAATGCCCTGCTGGATCGCCTGGAACCCCTGCACCGGCAGCTGGCGGACCGCTTGTGGCTGGCGCCAAGCTGTTCGCTGTTACACGTGCCGGTGGATCTTACCAGCGAGCAGCAGCTTGATGCGGAAGTGCGCAACTGGCTGGCCTTCGCCCGCCAGAAACTGGACGAGTTGACCACCCTGGCGACGGCGCTCAATCAGGGCCGGGCTGCGGTGGCGGAGGCGTTGCAGGCCAATGCCGAGGCATTGCGCAGCCGACGTGAGTCGCAGCGGGTCAACCGGGTTGACGTCAAGGCCCGCCTGCAGGCTTTGGACGCGAGCTGGGGACAGCGTCAGAGCCCCTTTGCGGAACGCATCCGCCAACAGCAGGACCGGCTGAGGCTGCCAGCCTACCCGACCACCACCATCGGCTCCTTCCCCCAGACCAGTGAAATCCGTCAGTTGCGCCGCCGTTATCGCCAGGATGAACTGGATGAACGACGTTACCGGGCCTGTATTCAGCACGAGATCGCCCGCTGCATTCGCGAACAGGAAGCGCTGGGCCTGGATGTACTGGTTCATGGAGAGGCTGAGCGTAATGACATGGTGGAATACTTTGGCGAACAGCTCGACGGCTACGCCTTCAGCCAGTTTGGCTGGGTTCAGTCCTACGGCTCCCGCTGCGTCAAACCGCCGATCCTTTACGGAGATATTCAACGCCCCAAAGCCATGACGGTGGACTGGATTCGCTATGCCCAGTCGCTGACCGACAAACCGGTCAAGGGCATGCTCACCGGCCCGGTCACTCTGCTCAACTGGTCGTTTGTGCGTGATGACCAGCCGCGTTCGGTCACCTGCTTCCAGCTGGCGTTGGCCATCCGTGACGAAGTGCTCGACCTGGAGCAGGCGGGTGTGGAAATCATCCAGATTGACGAAGCGGCCTTACGGGAAGGGTTACCGTTAAAACGGTCCCAGTGGCCGGACTATCTGGACTGGGCGGTGGATGCCTTCCGCCTGGCGGCCAATGGGGTGGCCGATACCACCCAGATCCACACCCACATGTGCTATTCGGAGTTCAATGACATTATTGATGCCATTTCCCGAATGGATGCGGACGTCATCACGATTGAAACATCCAGGTCGGACATGGAACTGCTGGCGGCGTTTGATCGCTTCCGCTATCCCAATGATATTGGACCGGGGGTGTACGACATCCATTCGCCGAACATCCCCAGTCACGACCAGATCGTGGAGTTGATGGCCAAGGCCGGCCGGCGGATTCCCGCCGAGCGACTGTGGATCAATCCGGATTGCGGGCTGAAAACCAGGGGCTGGCCGGAAGTGCTGCCGGCCCTGGAGAACATGGTGGCGGCTGCCCGCACCCTGCGTGAAGCCGTGGCCTAGTTGGCGAGGTGCACACCGAAGGCGTCGCCATAGTGTTCAACCACGAAGTCGATGTCCTTGTCGCCACGCCCGGACAGGTTTACCAGGATGCTCTCGCCGGGATGCGTCTTGGCCAGTTTGAGGGCGTAGGCGACGGCATGTGAGGATTCGATGGCCGGGATGATGCCTTCGGAGCGGGACAGTTCAAAGAACGCTTCGATGGCTTCCTGGTCGTTGATGGTGTCGTAAGTGACCCGGCCGCTGTCCTTGAGGAAACTGTGCTGGGGGCCCACTGAGGGGTAGTCCAGGCCACTGGCCACGGAATAGACCTCTTGCGGTTCTCCTTCAGCGTCCTTCAGCATGTAGGACTTGAAACCGTGCATGATGCCGGGCTCGCCCTTGGTCATGGTGGCCGCGTGTTCGCCGTCGGTCTCAAGATCACGTCCCGCGGGTTCAACGCCCCAGAGTTTTACGTCCTGGTCTTCAAGGAACGCGGAGAAGATGCCCACGGCATTGGAACCGCCGCCAACACAGGCCACCACGTTGTCCGGCAGCTGGCCGGTCTGGGTCAGCATCTGTGCCCGGGCCTCGTTGCCGACAATGGACTGGAAATCCCGCACCATCATCGGGAACGGGTGTGGTCCGACGACCGAACCGATGGCGTAGAGCTGGTTGATGGGGTCCTCGAGATAGGCTTCAAAGGCCGCATCGACAGCTTCTTTCAGGGTCTTACGGCCATGAGTGGCGGGAATCACCCGGGCGCCAAGGATTGCCATACGGACGACGTTCGGGTGCTCCTTGCGGATATCCACTTCGCCCATATAAATATCGCACTCAAGGCCGACCAGTGCGGCGGCGGTCGCTAAAGCTACGCCGTGCTGGCCTGCCCCGGTTTCGGCAATGAGCTTCTTCTTGCCCATCTTCTTGGCCAACAGGGCTTCACCGAGGCAATGGTTGATCTTGTGGGCGCCGGTATGGTTCAGGTCTTCCCGTTTCAGGAAAATCTCGGCGCCACATTTGCGACTGAGGTTCCTGGCATGGAACACCGGGCTGGGGCGGCCAACATAATGGCTGTAGAGTTCTGCCAGCTCGCGGCGAAACTCCGGGTCTTCGCGAATATCGAGGTAAGCCTGGGTGATTTCATCCATCACCGCCTTGAGCTGATCTGGAATAAAACTGCCGCCGTATTCGCCAAAGTAGCCGTCGGCGCTGGGAAGATCATGGAGAAAGGTATTGGTGATGGTATCGCTCATTGCGCGCTCCTGAAGAATGGCCCGTTGCCCGGTTTGTTCGTCACTCCGGTGTTGACTGGCCCACGGTCCGGGGTTCCGGACTGTGGGCGCAACAGTATATCGGATTGTGGAAACCTGGTGTTGGGCCCATGCGCAGGCAGTGGTGCACCGGCCTGAAGGAAGGGCTTAGCGGCGACGGCTACGAAGCCACAGCAGTGACAGCAACCCGAACAGCAGCCAATGGCCGGCGCCACCGCCGCCGTTGCCACCGTTTGGTGCGCCAAATACTTGCAGTTCGAGCGCGATGATCTGGGACTCAATGTCATCAAGCATCGCCTCGATGTCATCGGCACTGGCCAGTTGCTCGCTGATCAGGCTGGCTTCCATCTGGGACTTGATGACCACATCGGTCTGGGCGATGGCACTGGCGACCTGAGTCAGACGACGCAAGGCACTGTCGTTGCCGACGCTGACCTCACCATTTGTCAGCTCACTGTCACCACCTATGGCCACGCCTCCGTTGGCGGAACTGGACAGTTCGACGCTGGTAAGCCGGGCGTAATCGACAAGGGGTTGGCAGTTCATGGTCTCCGCGGGCTGTCCGGCCGGGATGGTTCCGTTGACGACGGGGTTAAACGGGTCACTGCAGTCGTAGTCCGGCGCGGTGCCGTCGCTGATCACCGCAGCTTTGTCGGTGCCATAAAGCTGTATATAGAACCGGTTATCACCACCGTTGGACGATTCATTGGCTTCAACGCGCCAGGAATTGCCCAGCTCACTGTCAAGGTAACCACCTTCCAGGTTCCGGCGGACAGCCTCCGTGGTGGCGGAGGTGTCCAGCCAGCGGATGCGATCGTTGTTTTCCTTGAGAACGAAGCTGTGGTCGGTGAAGGTCTCGCCGGATACGCAATCGGTGCCAAGGCACTGGTTACCCTGCACCACCAGGTTGTCGGTCTTGATCACGTCAGCGGAAACCGTGGCGCCAAGCACCAGCCCCACCGCCGCCGCAAGAAGGCGTGTCAGTGCCATGAGTCACCGTCCTGATCGATGGCCTGTGTTTGCGCCACTTTATCTGCGATACGATCCAGACGGTCCAGCATCGCTGTCATACGGGCTTCAAAACCATCCAGGCGATTGTTCAGCGCCTCTATATCCTGTTGTGCTGTCGCTTCGGCGGTTGCCTGAAAGGCTTCAAACTGGCGCAGGTTAACGGCGTCGGTGTCGTCGATTGCATCGGCCACGTGACTGACACGACGTTCGTTGCCAAGATTACCAACCGATACGGCGCCCTCGACCAGCCCGGCACCTGCGCCCAGGGCTACATCACCGTCCGGTGAGATAACCAGTACGTCCTGACTGGCCGTTTCACTGCGAACAAAGAACGACGTGCGTGATGCGGTACCACCATCGGTGATGCCCATGCTCCAATCTTCTATAGGAAAACTGGCGGTATTGCTGGTGTCCCAGAAGTGAATTTGCGGGGTTGGTGATTTCAGTCGCAGAGTGTCGAAGTCGAAGTCTTCGCCGTCGACACAGTCGCTTCCCACGCACATGCTGAACGGGACAATAAGGTCGTCAAGGATCACTTCATCAGCACTGGCCACTACTGTCAGGGTCATGGCCAACCCGCCCGCTATCAAACGTAATGCACCCATTGCCCACCTCGTCTGAGCTATACGAACCCCTTGAGCGGCAGTGCCCAATCAGAGTTCTGGAAAAGAGCCTGCGAAATTAGCGGATCATGCTAAATGATACAAATGCTAAATTGTTAAATGTCGACATAATTGGCGAGCGCCCGCCGAGGCGGCCGCTCAGGGATCGGTTTGCGGTGTCAGTTGCAGGTGCTCCGGCAGCGTTATGTGGACGGGCCGGTTTCTTAATGGGCACTGGAATTCCAGTTCAACGGCAAGCAGCTGCAGTGGCTGTGGGCCGGCCTGACCATACAGTCGGTCGCCCACAATGGGGTGGCCAATGCCGGCAAGGTGGCGGCGGATCTGGTGTTTCCGCCCGGTTTCTATTGTGACTGAAACCAGGGTTTGATCATCAGCCTGGTGCAGGGTGGTGACGCGGCTCACCGCCGCTTTGCCCTCGACAGGCGCGTCGATCAGGCGATCGTCCGCCACAAGTTGTCCTGAGATCCGGGCCTGGTAGACCTTGTGAATGGTACGACCCTGGAACAGCCGGGACAGCTCTCCGGCAGCCTTGGGATCGTGGGCAATGACCATCAGGCCGGCGGCATCGGCATCCAGCCGGTGTAACAGAAAACAGTCACGGCCGGTTTTCTGTTCGGCCCAGCGCAGCAGGCTGCAGTGATCCCCCCATTGGGACCCCTGGGCCAGCATGCCATGGGGTTTGTACCAGATGCTGTAACGTTTGTTGTCGAGCAGGCACTCGGCGGGCAAGGGCTTCAGTGCCAGGACCTTGTCATCATAGTAGAGGGCAATCCGGGTACCGGGCTGCAACGCCTTGGTTGCCCTTCTGAGTCGCAACTGTTTCCCCTTGTAAGTCCACCAGCAGGCGCCTTTAGTCATGGCATCCTTGATCCTGCCCTTGGGCAGGCCGGTGCGTTCGGCCAGGGCTTCCGCGGCAGTTTGGGGTTCGGTGACGGTGAGTTCAAAAGTCTTTCGCATGGCTCCGGCCGGTCGGATGGTGAGCCGGCCATTTTAAGCCGAGTTGAGGCGCAAGTGGGGAGATTCGTGCTCATTGACATGGAATGGCAAACAAAATCTATAGAACACGGTGTAAAGAACCGCTCGAATGACCTCGTGCCTTCGAGGGATTGAGGTCGTGTCGCGGCCAAGAGCTTTGTGTGGACTTACAATCCGTTACCAAACCTTCCACCATAGTCCCATTGTTGCCTTGGCAAGGGCTGCTGAAACTAACCGGCTTAAGAAAAAAACCATAAAACAGACAACACTGGTCGACCGAGGGGGTGCAGGAACGGTGGGCCTGCCGTTGTTGCCAACCGGAGACCTGTCACCATGAGTTTCAGAACGCTGCTTTTGTCTGTCTGTCTGCTTGCCCTAGTCAATACCGGCGCCGCCGCCGAATCACTCAGGCTGGGCTTCAACTATCCCCAATCCGGACGCTACAAGGAACAGGGGTTGCAGCAGCGACTCGGGGCATTTCTGGCGGTGGAGGAGATCAACCGGTCCGGCGGCGTGCTGGGTCGTCCGTTGGAGTTGGTGATTCGGAACAGTCGCGGTGAGCCTGACCAGGGCGCCGAGAATACCGCAGAACTCATCGACAACGAGGGTGCACAGATGGTGTTCGGCGGCGTGTCCAGTGCGGTTGCCATTGCCTCAGGCAAAGCCGCCAGGGACCGGGATCGGCTCTACTTTGGCACCCTAACCTATTCCAATGCCACCACCGGCAGCGAAGGGCACCGTCACATGTTCCGTGAGCCCTACAATGCGTGGATGACGGCGCGGGTGCTGAGTCAGTACCTCAATGCCAATCACGCGAATGAGGAATACTTCTACATTACTGCAGACTACACCTGGGGGTGGTCGGTGGAAGAGTCGCTGCGGGGATTCTCCAATACCTCCGATGTCGAACGTCATCAGGGCGTGCGTACGCCGTTCCCCAGAGCTCTGACCAGTGATTTCCAGGCGGCCCTGGAACAGGCCAAGGCCAGCGATGCCAAGGTGCTGGTGCTGGTGCTGTTTGGTGACGACATGGTGCGGGCGGTGAATCTTGCCTATGAGCTGGGGCTGACCCAGCAGATGCAGGTGGTGGTACCGAACCTGACGCTGGGCATGGCTCGTGAAGTCGGCCCGACCATTCTTGAAGGTGTGGTCGGCGCGGTGCCCTGGGTCTGGAACCTGCCTTACGAGCATGACTACGCCCGGGGGATGGCGTTTGTCGACGCCTTCTCCGAGCATTATGACATGCGCCCATCCTCGGCTGCGGCCTCGGCCTACAGCATCGTTTACCAATATCGCGATGCGGTTGAGCGGGCGGGCAGCACCAGAACGGCAGATGTCATGCGCGCTCTGGAAGGTCACCGCTACAGTCTGTTGAAAGATGAGCAGTACTGGCGGGCGTTCGATCACCAGAATGTGCAGAGCGTCCATGTGGTCAGAATCAACGACCGCGAGACCGTTATGGCGGACCCCTACAGTTCCGGATACTTTACTATCATTGCTTCGTTACCCGGTGACGAGGCCGCGCAGACCCGGGAGGAGTGGCAAGCCCGGCGTCGTGAAGCCGGCCGGTCTGATACACTGTAATACCCCTTGTTTGCCAGAGAGTCAGACCCGTGATCAGTCTCTACCAGTTTCCGTATGCCTGGCAGGTCAATGCCAGTCCCTTCTGTCTGAAGGTTGAAACCTACTGCCGGCTGGCGGGGATTGATTACCGGATCTGCCCGACCCCTCCGTTCAGGGCGCCCAGGGGCAAACTGCCCTACATTGTCGACGACGGTCGCACCATTGCTGATAGCCGCGAGATTGTGCAGCACCTGGAGAAAAAGGGAGGAACGCCACCGGGAGCGCCGTTGAGTGATGAACAGCGGGCAACGGGACACCTGTTGCGTGAGCTCTGTGAGCAAAGCCTGTACTTTGCCATGCTCTATTCGCGCTGGATGGACGACGCTTTCTGGCCGGAAACCCGCGTTGAGTTTTTCCGGACGTTGCCCCCCGGGGTGAAGAGCCTGTTGCCTCGCGTCGCCCGGCGCGGGGTGCTGGCGGCCCTGAAGGGACAAGGGCTGGGACGCTGCCCGCAGGAGGAAGTGTATGCCCGTGCTGCCGCTGATCTGGACGCCCTGGCCTGGGCATTGGAGCGCAATCCGTTTGCGGTGGGGCCGCAGCCCAGCGAATACGATGCGACGGTCTACGCCTTTCTGGTCAACCTGTTGCGGGTGCCGCTGGCGACGCCGGTTCGCCATCACGCTGAGACTCACCCGGTGTTTGCGGCTTACCTGGCGCGGATGGATCTGGTGCTGAACGGCTCCCCGTCCTGAGATTCTCGCCTACGATACCGAACGGGGTGTGTTCAACGGCCAGCTCAGCCGTCATCCTGAGTCAGGGCGACCAGCGTGGCGCCGGTGAGCTTTTGCAGGTCCGCGGGGGTCAGTTCAATTTCCAGACCCCGGCGACCGGCACTGACAAACAGAGTGTCGAAGTGGCTGGCGGATTGATCGATGAAGGTTTTCAAGCGCTTTTTCTGCCCCAGCGGACTGACACCGCCGAGCACATAACCGGTGGCGCGCTGGACCTCAGCGGGATCGGCCATGGCCGCTTTTTTGGCGCCCGCGGCCTTGGCAATCCGTTTCATACTCAGCATTGCGCTGACTGGAACCACGCCGACCGCCAACTCCCTGCCATCCACCGTTACCACCAGGGTCTTGAACACCCGGTTGGGGTCCACCCCCATTTTTTCCGCCGCCTCGGTGCCGTAGGACTCACTGGCGGGGTCGTGGCTGTATTCGTGAATGGTGTGCGTAATCTTGGCCTTGCGGGCGCTGTTGATGCCTGGGGTCATTGGGCTGTCCTTGGAATGGCAACGGCGGAATCAGCCCGCAATTTACCATGAATCCGGTCCTGCCGGGGGGCGCAACAATGGGGATGTTTTGCCCGGAAGATGGCGATACAGTGAGTTCAGGCGTGAGGATCAGGAGTGACACGTGGTGGTCAGCGATGTAAATACCAGTGAACAGCGTCACCGGACCCTGGTCGCGGAGCTCTGTCGCCGCATTGAGCAGGCGGAATCCGCGCCGACACTGGCAGAGCTGGCCGCTCAGGCCGGCCTGAGTCGTTATCACTTGCAGCGGGTGTTCAAAGCCGTGACCGGGATCAGCCCGGCGGCCTATGCCCGCCGCCATCGCCACCAGCGGCTGGCCCAGACGCTGCATCAGCCGTTGTCGGTGACCGAGGCGGCCTACGCCGCCGGTTATGCCTCCAGCAGTCATTTTTATCGGGAAGCCAATGAGATACTGGGTATGAATCCGAAGGATTACCAGCGTCATGGGCGCAACAACACCATCCGATTCGCGGTGGGCCAGTGTTCACTGGGGGCGATCCTGGTGGCGTGCAGCGAGCGCGGTATCTGTGCCATCGCCCTGGGCGAAGATCCTCAGGCGCTGGTGGAGGAGCTACAGGGTCAGTTCCGCAATGCGGAGCTGGTCGGCGGGGATCGCGGATTTGAGCAACAGATTGCGGCCGTGGTGGGGCTGGTGGAGCAGCCGCAATTGGGGCTGACGTTGCCACTGGATATTCGTGGCACGGCCTTTCAGCAGCGGGTATGGCAGGCCCTGCGTGCCATACCTCCGGGACAGACCGTCAGCTACAGTGATATCGCCCGCCGTATCGGATCGCCGGCAGCAGTGCGGGCGGTGGCCGGTGCCTGCGCCGCTAACCGGCTGGCCGTGGCGATTCCCTGCCACCGGGTGGTGCGCAGTGATGGCGGACTTTCCGGTTATCGTTGGGGCATTGCCCGCAAAAGAGCCTTGCTTGAACGCGAGCGGGGATGATCCTCTACCACAGCAGCGCGATGGCGCGATGGCCCATCACCGGTGCATCAAAAACCACTTCTGCGGGCTGGTTACCGGCCATTCCGGCACACAGGTGCAGTGGCAGCAGATGTTCCTCCCGCGGGTGGCACAAGCGGGCTCCGGGGGCCTGGGCCCAGTCGCGCAGCCGCTGATTGCGGGTGTCTGCGGTCAGCTCCGGATGGCAGCAGGTGTCGATCAGCCAGTGGTGGAATGCATCGACGTCATCGCGGTAACGGTCATCGCCGCTTCGCAATAACTGCATGTTATGGAATGACAGGCCAGAGCCAACCACCAGAATGTTGCGCTCACGCAACGCCGCCAGAGCCTGACCGATGGCCAGGTGCTGACCCGGATCCATCTCCTGCTGCAGGGCAATCTGCAGGCAGGGAATGCTGGCGTCCGGGTACATCAGTTTCAGCGGGATGAACAGGCCATGGTCAAAGCCGCGGTCGCGATCGCCCTGCGCATCGATACCAGCCGCTGCAAGGTGCTTGAGGATGGTCTCAGCCAGCGCTGGCGCGCCCGGTGCCGGGTATTCGATGCTGTAGCTCTCCGGCGGAAAACCGTAATAGTCGTAAATCAATGCCGGCTGTGCACCACTGGTCACAGTGACGACGGGGGCTTCCCAGTGGGCGCTGATGACCACTATGGCCTCGGGGGTACCCAGTCGTTGTGGGATGGTCTGCAGGAAGTCAGTCATCGCCCGGTGCCCGGGGTCCGCCAGCAGTGGCAGCGGGCCGCCGCCATGGGGCAGGTACAGGATTGGGGCCGGAGGTGTGGCCATGGCGTTTCTCCCGGATAGTGGGCCGATAATAGTACCCAATCATGGCGCTTTCACCACATTGGTGAAAGCGGAACCTGGTGACGGACTCCATCAGGAATATTGACGAGGGCCACTTCGCTGGTCCGGTGCTGGCCTATAATGGGCGCAAACCTCTTCAGAAATCTGGCAAAGAGCGACCATGCTTCGAGACATACTGCACCCTTCCCTGGTTTTCCTGTCCGAGCTTTGGGATCGGCTGCTGATTGCCTGGCCGATTCTGGTGTTCCTGATGATGCTCATCGCCCTGATGGGCTTGTGGGTGGGGCGCCGTGAAGGCTGGCGCTGGCAGGACAGTTTGTACTGGGCGGGTATCACCGCGACCACGGTTGGTTACGGCGACATTCGACCCAGACGTGGCGGCTCGCGGTTGCTGGCCCTGTTGATTGCGATGATCGGGCTGGTCTTCAGCGGCCTGGTGGTGGCGCTTGCGGTGAACGCCGGGCAGTCCATGGTTGAGCTGCTCAGGTAAGGCTGGCGTTCGTCACAGCCAGTCGTGGAGCATGATGCCGATACCGATCCGGTGAATCCGCACGTTGTAATCCACCAGGCTTTCCCCGTAGCCATTGAAGTACTGCACGTAGCCCTTGGTGGTTTTGCCCAATGGAAAGCTGTAACCAAGTTCAAAGGTGGTCTTGTTGTCGTGGCTGCGGAAGTTGTTACGTAACCGCAGTGACAGCGACTGGCTCTCATCGACCTTGTAGATCGCCCAGTAGTCACCATAGCCCACGTAGCGGGTCATATCCGGGTTGTTGTCGTCGCTGCTGCTCTCCGGGATGCGATACCAGGGATTGGCAATGAACAACCAGCGATCAACACCATACACCAGGTTGGCGGTAATCCGGTTCCAGCTGCGGGATTGCGGCTCAGTGCGACCATTGGACTGGTGGTTCAGACCCAGAGTCACCATATCGAGTCGCCCGGGCCCCAGATCGAGGCGGGCATCGTAGCGATAAAACAGCTCTGGCTGGTAATTGGTTTCCCGGAACGGTGCGGAATCTTCGGTATTGTAGAGTTGCCAGAAGCTGAGCTGGGTGTAGCCAAACCAGAGCGTGGAGCGCTTATCGAAAAGGCCGGGTAGCAGCGGCACCTTAAAGCTGATCTGAAACTTGACCTCATGCTCTTTGACGTCGTAATCGTAATCGGTAAAACCCAGGCTGGGACTGTAGGGTTGCTGGTTCGGCGATGAGACGTATGAGTACGGCATCAGGTACGTCTGTTTGTAGGGCAGAAAGTTACCCGAGAGCGACATGAACGCTTCCTCAGACGCCAGATGGCGGCTGATCAGTGCCCCGGTGAAACTGCTTTCCTCGCTGGCGCCGACTGCCCCCCCGGGCTTGGGGGCGAGCAGTTCGGTGGCCTGTTCGACCTGCTGCCGCTGCTCGGGCGTCGCGTTCATGGCGCGTTCCTCGGCGTTGACTGCGGTATCGAAGCAGGCCAGGCGCTTGGCGCCGTTTTCAATCAGCGCACAGTTTTCAACGGTTACCGGAGCGACGGGAGGGGGGCTGACCGACTTACTGGGAGGCTCGGCTCCCTGAGCCATCACGTGTCCGGGTAAAACAAAGGCCAGTGCCAGGCACCACCCTGATTGCCGTTGGTTACATGCCCACTCTGCCACTGCTAGCGCCACTGCCCCGCCCTTTCGTTGTTAAAACCAGTGCAGAGGTTACCACCATCGTGCGGCGAAGCTGAATGCCAGTTGTGCCAATGCAGGCGGTGGTTAGCCCAGCACCGGCCAGTGTTCGTGGCTCCGGCGATCATTGCCGTCGTAGCTGTCGATACCATCGAAGGCAAGGAAGACCCGCTCGCTCTGGCTGGGCCGCAGAAAGACCCAGTCGTCCGGCTGCAGGGCAAGAGCGGCGCTGCCGTTGAGCATTTCCTGGTTGGTAGAGCGGCCATAGATCGGGTTGGGACTGAGCCCCGCTGGCGACTCGGCGACGGCTTTCCAATCTCCGCCATAGATGAACACCGCCTTGTGACGGTTGGGGTTCCACCACCCCATCAAGCGGCCGAGTCCGGGTATGCCGGGGATCTCGGGTGGCTCCACGACCTTCAGCACCGGGGTGGCAATGTAGGCGGCTGGCTGGTGGTCGGCCAGGGTCGGAAGGTCGAAGTCGGTGGGTTTGACCAGCGCAGAGCCGGCGGCGATCTCGTTGGCGGCGAAGCGCTCGTGCTGGTCGCGGTAGAGTGTATAGGTGGTGCTGCCGCCGGTATTCAGCGTGAGATTGCGGATGGAGCGGCCCAGTGTCTGTTCAGCCTGATCGACAAAGCCCTGGTAGCGGGCCATAGCCTGGTCGCGGCGCCAGGTGACCGACCCCGGTGCCTTTACGATGTGCGGCTCATAGCCCATGAAGCCGGCGAAGCTCAGCCGTGGCGACTGTTCAATGTGGTTGAGCATGGGGACCAGCTCGGCGGGCGCCCGGATCCCGCCCCGGTGCAGTCCGACATCAATCTCGATGTTGATGCGCAGCTGCAGGCCCAGCTCGGCGGCCAGCTGGTCGTACTGAGCCAGCCGCTCGGGACTGTCGATCAGCCACTGGAGCTGGTGCGCGGGCTCGAAGCCCCCCGGACTTGCCGCTGGCAGGTCGTGGTAGAACTGGCGTGCGGCCTTTACTGGCATGGGTTTGCCGAGCAGGACATCGGCGTCGGGCAGCGCGCTGGCCACCTGGTTCAGGAACGGCTGGTGAAACACCATCAACCGCCGGGTTCCGGTGCGCGCCATCACCAGTTTGAGCAGCGGCAGTGACGGCAGTGATTTGGTGACAATGCGGTAGTTGAATTGTCCCGCCAACTGTTGGCTGAGCAGGTCAATGTTGGCCAGCAACCGCTGCCGGTCGATGATCAGACGCGGCTGGTAGGGGCCGTGTTGACGGAGGGTGTCGTCGAGCCCCTGAAAATAAGGGCCATGACCACCATCGGCGCTGGACGGTCGCAGCCAGCTGGCCGTGCCGGCCAGCGTCAGGGCGCCGGCCCCCAGAAGCAGCCGGCGTCTGCCGGGGGAGAAGTTGTCGTTCTGACTCATCCGTTGAACAGTCCTTGCAGGTAGACGTTGAGGAAGCGTCCTTGCGGGTCCATCTGCTGTCGCAGGGCCCTGAATTCCTCCCAGCGTGGGTAAAGGTCAGCAAAATCCGTTGCGGTGCAGGTATTGAGCTTGCCCCAATGAGGGCGGCCGCCGTAGCGGCGGAAAACGGGTTCTATCGCCTGGAACAGTGGCTGATAGTCTTCCTCAAAAAAGCGATGCACGGCGATGGAGAGGGTGTCGCGTTTATAGAATGGGCTCAGCCAGATGTCATCGCCCCTGACAAAGCGCACCTCCAGCGGAAAGAACACTTCCGGAAAACGGTGCTCGATCAGGTCGCGGATTTCTGCCAGGGCCTTGAGACCCTCCTCTCGCGGCAGGTGATATTCCATCTCATTGAAGCGTACGTTGCGGTCACTGGTGTAGTTCTGCCACGACGAGGCCACTTTCACTTCCCGGTCGATGCTGTTGAGGATCCCTTTGAGCACCATTCGTCGCAGACTGGGGGACCAATCCAACAAATCACGGATTGTCTGCAGATCACGGGCGCCATCGTTCTGGTCAAAGGTGTCGGTACTGGACAGCGGCTCGTCGGTGAGTTCATGGGTGTCACACAGCCCCATGCCGGAAAACGGAATGTAGAAAAACTCGAAGTTACGGTAGCGGTCGGCGTTTTCCTGGGCGTTGGCCAGAATGTCCTCGATCGGCAGCCACTCGGACACCCGCTTGAGCCGGTATGGGCGGGTATTCTGCAGGGTGACATCGGTGACAATGCCAAGGCTGCCGAGGCCGACCCGGGCAGCCTGGAAGAGGTCACGGTTGTGATCCCGGCTGCAATGCATCAACTCGCCACTGGCGGTCACCAGCGACAGCGCCTCAATATTGGCGGACAGGCAGGTCAGGCCTGCGCCGGTGCCGTGGGTGGCTGTGGCGAGCGAGCCGGCGAGGGTCTGCTGGTCGATATCAGGCATGTTGATCAGGGCCTGATTAAGCGCCTCCAGGGGCTGGCCGAGCTGTCCCAGACGGGTGCCGGCGGCGATGGTGGCCTGCACCCGGTCATCATCATGGCTGAGGACTCCGCTGAGCCGGTGCAGGGCAATCAGGGTGTCGTCAGTGGGCACCAGTGGCGAAAACGAATGTCCGGAGCCGACCGCGCGGATAACCCCTGAGGCGTTGCGAACCTGCTCCTGCAGTTCGGCCACAGACGCCGGTGCGAGCCGGTTGAGGGGGTGGCAGGTCTGGCTGCCCGACCAGTTCTTCCATGGCAGGCGGCGGGAGGCACCGGCTTCGCGGGTCGTCGCCAGGAGCGACTCGAGCGGCAGCGAAGTGGCGGCGGCGACCGCCACCAGACGTTTCAGAAACTCCCGACGGTTGGGCATGTTGGTGGTCCTGTGGTGCTCACGGTGTGGCTGGATCACGGCGGGCCCCCGGATGGCGCGACATGAATGCAATCAGCTGTTCAAAATCCCGGGCCGAACAGTCCATGCACAGGCCATAGGGGGGCATGCCGCCGTAGCCTTCGATCACATGCACTAACAGGGTGTCCATGCCCTGGTTCAGCCGTGGCTGCCAGTCTGCGACATCACCGGTTAACGGAGCGGCGGAGCCGGGCCGGCTGTGGCACGCCTGGCAGGAACGCTGATAGATCTCCGCCAGGTCGCGATCTTCCGGTATGGCGGAGCTGGCATAGTGTTCCAGAGTCGCCCGGTCCGGCTCCTGCGAGCAGCCGGTCAGGATCAGCAGAAGCGACAGCAGCCATGGCCCCGGTGTGATTTGTATTCTCAGGTGATATCCCTCCAGCATGGCCCTTTTACGTAAGCACCGTCCGGTGTTTCCGGGTTGCATGGGCATGGTTTATGGGAAAACATGATTGTGTATCACGTATTGGCTGTCAAGGGTGTCGGACGCGTGGCGGCGCCGTCGTGCCAGTCACGGGGGTCAAGGCGGTAAAAGCCGGCCATGCAGTCGTACAACTCGGGTTCCTGGCTGGCCAGCAGCGCAGGGTGAAGGAAGAACGCCTCGGTTGCGACCGCGAAAAACTCGGCGGGTGAGGTGGCGCCGTATTCGTCGATGATGCTGTTGCCTCCAGAGTGTCGCCGGCGCCGTTCCCAGGCTTCGGAAAACACCTGCTGCCAGTGCTGGGCAACCTCTCCCGAGGCCAGCGGTGGCGCGCCGTCGGCGGCTCCGTCGACCTGGTCGAGCTGGTGGGCAAACTCGTGTAGCGCAACATTACTGCGGCTGCTGTTGTCGCCGGCTTCCCGTATCAGGGTGTCCCAGGCCAGTACCAGCTTGCCCTGCTGCCAGGATTCGCCCAGCCGTTCCTGGTCGTCGAAATGCAGCACCGGGCCGTCCTGTTGTGACTGGCTGACGCGGTAGGCACCTGGATAGACCAGGATTGACTGTAGTTTGTGGTAGTAATCCGGCGACAACTGATTGATCAACAAGGCACCGTGGGCCGCAATCAGCACCTTCATGGGCTCGGTCAGTTCGAGGCCGGCACAGCCATAGAATTCGACCCGCTCCAGCAGCACCCGCATGTGGGTGTGCAGGCGGGCGCGGCGGATGGGGGGCAGCCGCCGGTACAGGGCCATCTGTGCCCGTAGCTGCTCGATCCAGTCCATTGGCACTGGTATCCGGGCCAGCCGCTCGAGCTGGCGGCGGGGGCGTACAAACAGCCAGTAAAAGGCCGCTAAAACGATGGCGGTGAGCGCAATTCCGTAACCGAGCATGGGCTTCCCAGATCAGTAGTTGAGTTATTTGTCGTTGCCGTGGCAGGCGGTTCGGCCAATGTAACCGGGGCCGCCAGCTACAATGATAGGTAAGCGATAGCCCAGAACCAAACCAATAAGAGCCGTAACAAAAAGGTTAACCGAATGAAACAGCTTGCCCGTCGTGCGTTCCATACCAGTGCGATCCCCAAAGACCTGGACTCTGTGACCTGCCGTGACAGCGCCGGAGAAAATCCGGCGCTGGTGGGCGTTAGTCCGGAGTCGGTGGAAACTATCTGGCGCAGCGTGCAACGGTTGTACCGCAGTGGTGTGCACCCAGGTATTCAGGTGTCGATCCGCCACCGTGGCGAACAGGTGTTGCACCGTGCCATCGGCCATGCCACCGGTAATGGTCCCGACGATGGCCCGGACACCCCAAGAGTGGCCATGACCACGGACACCCCGGTGTGCTACTTCTCGGCGTCCAAGGCCGTCACCGCCCTCATCATGCACCTGCTGGCAGAACAGGGGCTGGTCAACCTGATGGATCCGGTTGCCTATTACTGTCCGGAATTTGCCCAGAGCGGCAAGCGCACCATCACCGTGCACCAGATACTGTCTCACCGGGGCGGCATTCCGGCCATCCCCAAGGACACTCCCATTGATGTGCTGTGGGACAAGGACGAGATCTGGCGGCTGTTGTGTGAATCCAAGCCGGTCGAAGTGGACGGAGCCAAGGTGGCCTACCATGCCATTACCGGTGGTTTTGTGCTGCAGAGAGTCCTGGAGAAGGTCACGGGTGACAGCATCGAGAACTTCCTTGATCGCCACCTGCGCCAGCCGATGGGGATGAAATGGTTCACCTACGGCATCGATCCTGCGCGCCTGGATCAGCTGTCACTGACTTATGCCACCGGCCCTCGCCCGACGCCTCCCGTGTCCTGGGTGGTCAAGCGCGCTCTGGGTGGGGACATCAAAACCATTGAGGAAGTGGTCAACGATCCGCGCTTCCAGGCGGCGGTGATTCCGGCCGGCAACCTCTGCGGTACCGCTGAGGAGATGAGCCGTTTCTACCAGATGATGCTCAACGGTGGGGTCTGGAATGGCAAGCGGATCTGCCAGGAGATTACCGTACGGCGGGCGATCCAGCAGTTTGGCTCGCTGCAGATCGATCGGACCATGCTGGTGCCGATGCGCTTCAGCGCCGGGTTGATGCTCGGTGGAAATCCTGTGGGTATCTGGGGACCGCAAAGTCGTTATGCTTTTGGTCACCTGGGATTGATCAACAAGCTGTGCTGGGCCGATGCCGGCCGTGATATCTCGGTCAGCATGCTCAATACCGGACTGCCCATCGTCGCCCATCACATCCCGGCACTGATGCGCTTTGTCCAGACCGTCTGCCGTGAGTTCCCGCTGATGCCTGAACAGGAGCGGCCGTTGGTTCTGGCCTGAGCCCGGCGCAGGCAGGACTACCCGGACAGCGATCGCTGTCCGGGGGCTTTCAAAGGTCGGTCAGCTGTGCCTCGAGGATGCCGAGTACCGACGACACCACATCGCGAAAGTCGGTGAGGGTCTGAGTGCGCTGAATCACCTCTTCCCGTTCATCGTCCAGCCGTTCCAGTTTCGGCACCACCCGGCGAATCCCCTCGGTGATGACTTCGTAAGGGTAGTGGTGATCCATGATGCTGAGCTTGTTGAGCTCAGCCACTTCCTGATGAAAGATGCTGATGATGTCGTACAGCATGTCCTTGTGCTGAATGCTGCCGGCTTCCCAGTAGGCGTCGTCCAGCAGTTCGAGCAGGGACAGGTATTCCCGAAGGGTATCGGCGACGGAGGTCTGGTTCATTCACTTGGCTCCAGGAGCGGTTGCGGCGGGTCAGGATCCTTGGCCCGCGCTTGCCAGGGTTTTCTTGGACTTACGGTTGCCTAGGACTATAGCAGCAGATGTGGCTGTGCGGCCTCGGTAAAATCATGAGGCGCCGTTCATTTTGTTGCCGGGGTAGTGAAAAGCAGGCAGAATTGGCCGGATCCTGCCGCTTTTTCAGCAACTGCTATACTCTTCTCTGAGGTAACCGACCTGCGGTGGTGCTGATGGCAGGACCGCGGTTCAGCCGGGAAAAGGTGTTCCCGTAACCTGATGATTTGCTCAATGGATGAGACCGATGAATAATAACGACCAGAAGGCTCCGCACAAGGAGCAGAGCGCCCGGGCCGTCGAGCTCGGCCAGCATGAGAGCGTTCGCTCCCATGTCCTCCGCCGCCTCAACGATGAGGTGGCCCAGCTTGAACGTCGCATTGAAACCCTGCGGCTGACCAAGGCACCGCACACCGCGATCATGATTTCCACCTACGAGCGCATGATTGACCGCAAGAAAGGCTTCATGCAGAGCTGGGGGTTCGGCCCCCGCAACTGACTATTGGCGCAGTGCCAGGGTAATGGTGTTGTAGCTGTGGGCCTCGTCGCCGGGTTGCTGGTGGCCGCAGTAGGCAGGGTTATCCACCTCCGGGGTTTGCGGATCACCATCGTCGTCATGATTGATGGGTTCTCCGTCGGACGTATAGATCAACACCCGTGACAGCGGATAATCCAGTTCCACTCGGATACAGTCGGGTGTTTCTGCTCCCAGGCTGACACCGCTGTTCTTTAGGAACAGGGTGTCGGTTTTGTCCATCACAAAATCCTGGCGTAACTCCATATCCCCCAGCGAGCGGCTGGCGAAACTGGCAATGGTGAATTCTGCGGCATTGTAGCCTTCGCTGCTGAACTGAATGGCATCGAACTGGCTGCTGGAGGTGAGGCTGGTGAGCTGCTGGGTGGCCGCTGCGTCGTCCCCGGCGCCGTTGCGGGCTACGTACTGGATGACTCGGAAAACCTTTTCAAATCCGCTGGTGCCGTCAGCGCCCTGTGGTGTGTAGTTCCAGTACAGGGTGTCGAAGATCCATTGGCGATTGGCCAGCGGCGCGCCGCTGCTGGTGGCGGCCTGATCAACAAAGCGGATGCTGGCTCCGTTGGCTCGGGTGTTGTAGGTGCCGGCCACGCCATTATCTATCAATCCGCTGATGTACTGGCGGCCAGCGTTGAAATTGTCAACCTCGGTGGAGGCCACCACCTGATTCATCAGATCCAGTGGGTTGCGCACCCGGACAAAACCGGTGTCGGTGTCGTTGCGGGTGTGGCCGAGGAACGCATCAATATGATTGCGCAAGGCTGTGGCCAGTGCTTTGCTGGCGGTGTCACCGGCATCGGCCGGCTCGAGGCCGAGGTAGGCGTCGTAGAAGCGGGTGTGTTTCAGGTTAGCCGGCTTGCCGGTGAGGTCTTCCAGGTCAAAGGTGGAAAAAACCAGGTCTACGTCATTGGCCGGGTTGAACGCAGAATCCCCGCTGTCGCTACCTCCGCAGCCGGAAAGTACCGCGCATAGGACGGACAGTTTCAAAAACAGTTGGTGATTTCTCATTCCTGGCATCCCCGAGGTGCGAAGGCACCGATTACGCGCTAAAGTGGATGTGGGCGCAGTGACGCGTTGATTGTCGAAAGTCGTTGCCCACTACGATCGCTAACCCTAGAGAATAAAGCGGGCGTCTTCCCACGCGGAGATCACATTTTGCATTATCGGTTTTTCCCGGCCGGCCTTTTATGGCTGATGGTGTTGCTGTCCACCCATGTGGCGACGGCTGCTGCGGGTGAAGACTGTTCTTCCCGGCCGCTGATGCTGGCTGATCGTGATGCCTCCTATGATCTGGCGCGGTGTGTCTGGTTTCTGGAAGATCCGGACCAGTCCCTGAGTCTGCGCGACATCCGTGATGAACAGCGTCACCCGTTTACCCTCCACGAAGGCAGTTTGCTCAATTTTGGCTACACCGAGTCGGCCTATTGGGTGCGCTACGACGTACGGCGGGGGACGACCACCGAGACGGATGAGTGGGTGCTCGAACTGGCGCTGCCGCTGGTGGATGAGGTCCAGCTTTATGTCGTGCAGGGCGGGGTTGTCGTCGAACGGCAACAGGCAGGCTATGCGTTGAGCCTGAAGGAGCGGGTGCTGGCGGTGCCCAATCCCACCTTTGTGCTGACACTTGAGCCCGATGTCGAAACCCGCCTCTACCTGCGGGTGGTCAACACGAATACCTTCCGCCTGCCCATTACCCTGTGGCAGCCGGCGAGCTACCTGGAAAAGGTGGCGGTCGAGGAGGCCTTCCGCGGAATCCTGCTTGGCTCGATCATCGGCATTCTCGCCTACAACCTGTTCGTGGCGGTCTCTGTCCGCGAGCGCAGCAATATCTATTACGTTCTCTATCTGCTGGTCGCCGTTGCCTTCATCATGACCGAGCAGGTCCATGGTCTCCAGCTGTTTGGTGAGCGCCCCTGGTTCCTCGACAAACAGTATCTGCACCAGCAGATCATAACGACCTGGTTCTTTGGCCTGTTGATGGCCCGGGCCCTGCTGGAAACTCACAAGCGGTCGCCCGATCTGGATCATGTGATCCGGATCTGCCTGTATTCGGTGTTGAGCACCTTCGCCCTGTCCTTCTTCGTGCCTTACCACACCGGCATGCAGTGGGCGGTGCTGGTATCGATCGTGCTCAGTGTGGTGATGATTGTGGTGAGTTTCCTGTCCTGGCGCCACTACAACCCGGCGGCGAAATCCTATTTCTATGCCTGGACAGTGGCGCTCACCGGCTTCTGTATCTATGCCCTGACGGTGATGGGCTTCCTGCCACTCAATATCTTTACTGCCCATAGCAGCCAGATCGGCCTGGCGGGTCAGATTATCCTGTTTTCCTTCTCCCTCGCCGACCGGATCAAGCTGGTTCAGGGCGAGGCACTCAACTGGAACCAGCGAGCCCTCGCCAACCTGCGCCAATACCGGTCACTATTCGACAATGCGGTGGAAGGGGTGTTCCAGATGTCGGTTGCCCGCCGTTTCGTGACCGCCAATCCGGCGATGGCGGCACTGCTTGGCTACACCGGTAGCGGGCAGTTACTGGCGACCAACCCGGACGTGCTGGATACCTGCTTCGTCGATGATGAGGTGCGCCAGTGGGTGGTCGGCAAGCTCGAGGCTACCGGTGCCATCAAGGGCGTTGAAGCCCGCTACATTACTCGCCAGGGCGAAGAACGCTGGGCCACGATCTCCCTGCATACGGTTTACGACGACTATGGTGAGCCCACCTACCTGGAAGGCACCTGCATCGATGCTACCGAGCGGCACCATCGCCAGCAGATTGAAAAAGAGCGTGAGCAGGAGCGGCTGGAGAAGGAACTGGCCCGCAACTCCGCAGAGGCCAAGAGCCAGTTCCTGGCCAACATGAGCCACGAAATCCGGACCCCGTTGGCGGCGATCATCGGTTATGGGGAAACTCTTCTGGACCCGGACCTGAGTGAGCAGGAAAAGCGCAACAGCGCGGAGACGGTGGTACGCAGTGGTCACCACCTGCTGGAACTGGTCAACGATATCCTCGACCATTCCAAGATTGACGCCAATAAGCTGGCGGTGGATGTCGTCACCGTCAACCTGGCGGAACTGTTGGACGAGTTACGGGCATTTTTTGAGCCCCGGGCGCAGGAGAAGGGCCTGGAATTTAACATTACCTGCGAATACCCATTGCCGGAAACCATCCATACCGACCCGACGCGATTCCGGCAAATCATCATCAATTTGTGTGGAAATGCGTTAAAGTTCACCGAAAAAGGGGTTATCTCCCTGACGGTGCGATGCGATCGTGAGGCTCAGCGGCTGTACGTTCGGGTGGTGGACAGTGGCATTGGCATGAAGCCAGAGCAGATGCAGCGTCTGTTCGATCCGTTCGCCCAGGGCAGCGCCGCGATCTCCCGTCAGTATGGTGGAACCGGGTTGGGTCTGAGCATCTCCCGCCGCCTGGCGGAATTGCTGGGGGGCTCCATTACCGCTGACAGCACCTACGGTGAAGGCAGTGACTTTGAGGTCAATATTGCCACCGGGCCGTTGGATGGCGTCCATTTCCTTCGCAATTCGTCGGAGCTGACCCAGCGCCGCCAGCTGCCGCTGGTTCTGGCACCACGACTGTCCGGCCGGGTGTTGTGTGCCGAGGATAACGAGGTCAACCGCAAGCTGGTGAGTTTGCTGCTTGAACGGACCGGGGTTGAGCTGGTTCATGTCGGCAACGGTGCGGAAGTGCTGGAAACCGCACTGAACGAGCCTTTCGACCTGATCCTGATGGATATCCAGATGCCGGTGATGAACGGCCGGGATGCCACTGTGGCGTTGCGCGAGGCCGGGTTGAACACGCCGGTGATTGCCCTTACCGCCAACGTGATGGCTGAAGATATCGACGATTACCGGCAGGCCGGGTTCAGTGAGCACCTGGCCAAGCCCATCGACAAACGGCGGTTCTACGAACTGTTGTCACGATACCTGAAGACCGCGCCGGATAATGGTAACCACCATAACCGCAGTTACCGGGGGCTGGTGTTGGTGGCGGAGGATAACCGGGATAACCGTGCCCTGGTGGAACGTCTGCTGACCCGCCTGGGGCTGGATGTCATGTCGGTGCCTGCCGGCGATGAGGCCGTCAGAACCGCGCTGGCGAAGCCGGTCGACCTGGTCTTGATGGATCGCCACATGCCCGGTATGGATGGGGTCGAAGCGACCCGGCTGATGCGGCAGGCGGGTTTTCGGCGTCCGATTATCGCGTTCAGTGCCGGGGATCAGCGCGAAATTGACGACATGGTGGGCGCCGGTTGCGAAGGGGTGCTGACCAAGCCCATTGACCAGAGCCGGCTGGTGGCCGTTCTGGATCGTTATCTGCCAACGGGGCCACGGCCAGTGGCGGATGCGGAAGCCAGTGCTGCGGGCATCCGTGAACTGGCGGCCCAGTTCCTGGCTGGGCTGGGAGAGCGCAAGGTGGCTATGGACGCTGCGCTGGCCTGCCGGGACCGGCAGGGCCTGCAGCGGGAATCCCACCAGATCAAGGGGACCGCCGGTGCCATGGGCTATCCTGCCATGACCAGCCAGGCCGGTGCTCTGGAGCAGGGACTCAAGGCCGAGCCGGTCGATTGGGATCAGGTAGCCCGCCAGTTGGCGGTACTTAATGGCATGATTGAACAGGCGGTGAACAGCGGCACGGCCCAGGCCTGAGCCGCAGACACAGGACCACAGGAAAGCAGACTATGACAGAGAATTATCCACGTCAGGAAGGGCACTCGCTGAGCATGATGTACGGTACCTACGCCGATGTCCTGTTTGTGCTGTTCCCGTTCCTGGTCATTGTGATGCAGAGACTTTGGGATGGCGAGCTGGCCGATGTGCTGTTACGGCCGGACCTGAGCATTGCCTCGGCGATTCTGGGCGGGTTGGCGATTGGCAAGTTCGTCCTGGGCCTGGTGACCGAACGGAACCTGGGGCGCTATAAGGAACGCATTGTCTTTTTTATCGCGCTGACCCTGTTTGTGGTCATGGGGCCTGCGATGATCCTGATTCTCAGCATTGTGGGCGGCGGTGCAGTGCCGGGTTTTGTCGCGTTCCTGCAGCCGGTCCTGTTGATCGTTTCGATTTCGCTCTATACCACGGCGATCAGCATCAGCAACCTGCTCACTCAGTCCAAAACCGGGGACTCCGGCGGGGCACGGGAGTCGGGCGCGGATTCGGCCAAGAGCGCCAGCGTCGTTAACCATGAGCCACTGTCAATCCCGCGCCGACCCAATGGCGACGGTGTCTGAACGGCAGGGTCTGTAACCTATTCATTCAGAGGTAGCGAGTTATGCATAATTTGAAAGTGATGGTCGTGGAGGATGAACCGGTGATGCGGGAAATGCTCCGTGACATGCTCTATCACGCCGGGGCCACCAGGGTGGTGGAAAGCGAAGATGCCCGTGGTGCGCGGGCGGTGTTCGCGGCGGACAGCTATCAGATCGTCATGCTGGATCTGGGGCTGCCGGATGGTGACGGCCACGAACTGATGAAGGAATTCAAGGACGCCAACCCGGGCCAGCACGTGGTGCTGGTGACAGCTGATGACTCGATTGAAAGCATTCAGAAAGCCATCAGTGCCGGAGCCAATGGCTATGTGGTGAAACCCTACTCGCAGGAGAAGATCCACGACGTCGTCAATAACTACGCCATGATCCATGGCTCTGAAGCGTCCGGGGTCGGTGCAAGTGGAGGCCTGGGCCGGAAGCACTAGCGTTCCGCGAGTGCTCGGTTTCCGGCCCGGGGCTCCGGGTCAGGCAACCTGGCGGGCAATCCAGGAATTGTAGCGGGTGGCCAATGCTCTTACATAGCGGGCCTCGTCGCCATCAAGGCTGCTCAGCACACCTTTGAAAATCCAGCCCCGTTCATACAGGCCCAGCACCCGTTGTTCGTCATCCAGGTTGACCCGCTGGTTCAGCTTCCTGCAGATGGCGTCCAGCAGCGGCAGTTTGTTGGGACGACGGATGGGGGCATCGCGCTGGCTTGACGATGAGCTGGCGGGGCGCCGGGTAGGTTGTCTTCTCATGGGATTCTCCTTGTCGTTTGCTGCTGCAAATACCCCGTGCGTTTCACAACCGGGGCTTAACAGGGAGAAGCGTGACCCGGTTGCTCGACGGCTCCCGGGATTGACCGAAAGCCGCTAGTTTTCCAACACCATGGCGCAAACAATCTGCCGCTGGGGGCAGCGCTCGCTGGTGACGATGACTTGATGGCTAGGGACAATTGGCATTGATCGGCTCGTTGGAAATAGGACGACTGTGGTATTCGGTTCGACAGGCAGTGTAGCGCTTACTGGGGGCTTTGCCTATGGGCAGTTGTACGCACGATTTGACGATCATGGAGTGTAGCGGCAAACCACTACAGACCGGCCCGGCGCCAGGTTCCATAATTCGTCCTGTCACGTGTTTTACGTTGTGCAATCCGCGATGCCTCCCGCAAGGCGTCGAGTGGATCTCTCCTTATTAACGCAGCCAGCTGGCTGCGTTTTTTTTGTCTCGGGTTCCCCGTAGCGGCTACTTACTACAGTTTTTCACACGCTCGGTGGTGATAATGTGAACCGTATTTTTATTGATCGTTCACCGAGGTTGAAACTGAAGAAAATGGAAAGTGACAGAGGCGCCGTTCGCCCATTCCGTAAATTCCGGACAGATCTGTTAGTCGAGGTGGTGTTATTGCTGGCCATGGTGGGTTATTTCGTAGGGACGGCCAGCCAGAGTGTCGGAGAGAACATCTCGGTAACCGCAATCGGAGCAGGTTTGATGGCTCTGTTGAGCTGGTGGACCCTGACGACAGTCAGCGATGGCCTGGAACTGCTGGTCTCCCGCGACCGGACCTGCCATTAGGCCAGCTGGCTGCAGCCCGGGTCACTGCTGTTACCCAGCGGGGGTGTCGCGAGTTCACACCAGGTTTCTCTCAGGATCAGGGCGTCGTTGGCGGCGCGGTGAATGGGCAGTGACAGTCGTTGAATAACCTGCTGGCGGGTGGCGGACCAGACTTTGACCTCGGCCGCTGTCAGCAACAGCGAAATGGACTCAAGCTGAAACCTGGGCTGAAGATTCGCGGCGCGGAACAGTCGGTGCAGCCAGAAACTGTCAAAGGTCCAGGCATCACAGAACACATGGCCATCCAGCAGGTCATTGAGCTGCTGGGCCACCTCGCTAACGGGTACCCCTTCCCGTTCCAATGTTTCCCGGCTGATGCCATGAATGCGCTCTGCGCTTTCAGACCAGTCCTTCCAGAGTACGTGCGGGTGGATGAGCCAGCTGTGGAGAGTGCCATCAGGCAGGCACAAGCCAACCTCAATCGGGTAACTGGCGATCAGGTCCAGACTGGACGCTTCAAAATCGATAAATGCCGGGCTTTTTGCGGTGTTCATTCCGTTCTTTTTTATTTGTGGAGCCGTTCTGAGAGTGTAACCGTCCTGTCAAACAGACGCGAATCCTTGAAGGGTTTTTAAAGGCTCCTTATATCCTGCCACAGCACTGTTACAATATGCCGATTAACCGAAACATCGGCCGCCCGACCGATCTGTCTACGAGTCTTTCATGAAAGAAACCGTTGTTGTCATCTATTCCGGGGGGATGGATTCATTCACCCTGCTGCACAAGGCGCTTGCGGAGGGGCATGCGGTTCATGCCCTGTCGTTCAACTATGGCCAGCGTCATGTGCGTGAACTCGACTGCGCCCGCACGGTGTGTGAGTCATTGGGGATTCCCCATCGGGTGATTGATATTCGTGCCCTCAGCGAGGTCATGGCAGGGTCGGCCTTGACCGGGGAGGTCGAGGTGCCGGAAGGCCACTATGAAGAAGACAGCATGAAATCCACGGTGGTGCCCAACCGCAACATGATCCTGTTGTCGTTGGCCACGGGCTATGCGGTGACGGTTGAAGCTCAGGCGGTCTGGTTCGGGGCCCACGGTGGTGATCACGCCATCTACCCGGATTGCCGGCCGGAGTTCATGGAAAAAATGGACGCGGTCTGTCGAGTGGCCAATTACCAGCCGGTGGCGATCGCGGCGCCGTACATTCGCGCCGACAAGGGTGAAATCCTCGCTGAAGGGCTCGCCATGGGACTCGACTATAGCCACACCTGGACCTGTTACAACGGTCGTAACAAGGCCTGTGGTCGCTGCGGATCCTGTGTGGAGCGGCTGGAAGCGTTCGCCAGCAATGGCCTGCGTGATCCCTTACCCTATGAAGAGAGTGTGCGCTGATGTATCGGGTCAAGGAAGCCTTCTATACCCTGCAGGGCGAAGGAGCGCAGTCGGGGCGGGCTGCGGTGTTCTGCCGCTTTAGCAAATGTAACCTGTGGAATGGCAGGGAGCAGGACCGGGCGTCGGCGGTATGCAATTTTTGTGATACCGACTTTGTGGGCACCGATGGCCAGAATGGCGGTCGTTTTGAGTCTGCGGAGGCACTGGCGGCCCATATTCGCCGGCTCTGGCCCGGTGAACAGGGGCGCCCCTATGTGGTGTGCACCGGGGGCGAGCCGCTCCTGCAGCTGGATGAGCCGCTGATTGCGGCCTTTCATCAGGCGGGGCTTGAGGTTGGGGTGGAAACCAATGGGACTCTGCCTGCACCCGCGGGTATCGACTGGCTCTGCGTCAGCCCCAAGGCCGATGCGGAGGTCGTCATCCGGCGCTGCAATGAGCTCAAGTTGGTGTATCCGCAGCCGCTGGCGTTGCCGGATCGGTTTGTCGATATCGAGGCTGACCACTACTTCCTGTCGCCCATGGCGTCACCGTCATTGCCCGAGGATGGGCCGGATCCGGTCAAGCAGAGCAATACCCGCAAGGCGACGGATTACTGTCTGCAGCACCCACGCTGGCGGCTGACCCTGCAAATGCACAAGATCGTCGGTATCGACTGAGCGGGCCGGGGGCTCAGGCAGTTGCCGACGCCTGCGGCTGGTTGGACTGCGCGGCAGCTTCCCGACGTTCGTTGCGGAACTGGCTGGGGCTGACACCGGTCCAGCGCTTGAAGGCGCGGGTAAAGTTGGCGGCATCGGCATAGCCCAGGGCGTCGGCGATCTGGCTCAGATTCATGCTGGTGTTTTCCAGCAGTTCACCGGCGCGTTCCAGACGCACATCGTCCACCAGATGCTGAAAACTGCGTTCCTCTTCCTGCAGCCGCCGTTTCAGGGTGCGCTCGGACACAAACAGGGTGTTGGCGACCTGGGCCAGCTTGGGCGGAAACGGGTGGCTGGTTTCGATGACACGGCGCACCCGGCAGCCAAAGCCGGCGTCTTCGGTGAGCTGGCGCAGGGATTCTTCACACTCGGCACGGGAGGATGCGGCCAGGGCCTCGTCGCTGAACTGGATCGGCGCGTCGAGAATGGCAGCCGGGAACACAAAGGCGTCCTCGCGGCTTTCATAGCGAACCGGGACCGGGATCTGCTGGCGGAAACGCTGGAAGTAACCCGGCTCTGCCCCCACGCGACGTATCTCGGCATCCCTGACTGGGCTTCCCAGCAACTGATTGCCCATCGTGATGCAGCCAAACAGCATCGCATCAAGAATGAAGCCCTGCAGGGGCCCCAGGTCAATATCACACACCAGCCGGAACACCACGCGATCACCTTCCCGATGCTGATGGACCCGGATGTGGGGGGCACGCAGGGTCAGGTAACGGCTCACCAGATCGAGTGCTTCACCAAGGTTCTCGCTGCTCATTACGGCAATGCCGAGGGCACCGTGCAGCGGCAGTTTCATTTCTCTGGCCAGCATGATGCCTAGGCCGGGCTCACCGCTTTCGATAATGGCACGGGTGACGAATTCGCTGGCCTGGGACTGGCTGACCCGCAGCTCAGTGGATTGCAGGCGCGACGGATCCAGTCCGACCCTCAGTAGCAGAGCGTGTTCGTCAACATTGAGGTTGTGTAGTAATTCGGCCAGCAAATGTAAGTAGATGGCTGGCAAACCGAGGTCCTGGGCCTGGGAAGCGGAGGCTCGCATGTCTGTTTCCTCGTCTGAATAGGGGCTGTTCTTATTGTGTTGTTACGCTAAGGGTCAATTGATTATGACTTGATCAGCTGCCCCGCCCCATGACTTCACTGACGGTGTTCAGGGATCTGCAGGCCAATTGGCATTGAGGGCATGACAAGATTTTCAATATGTGCTCTGTGCACGGACAAAGCGAATCAATGCTGACGCAGAGCGTTTTGGTGCCTCCAGCATGGGTAGATGACCTACCCCGCGGAACACGTGGATGTCGGCCTCTGGCCGCACTCTGCGGAAATAATCCACACAGCAGGTCGGGGTAATAACGTCCCGTGCACCCCACTGGACCTGCAGCGGAATGGTCTGGCTGTCGAGATAGCGGGCCGGGGCGAGGCCGTCCGCAACCATGTCCGAAAAAATGTGGCGGTGGGCATGTTCACGGCTGATCAGGTCGGGGCCGAGGAGGCCGGTTATGGCCAGGGCGCCGGGGTTGGTGCTGCCGTTGCCGACCGAGGTAAACATGCGGTGGACCTCCGGTAACGAGGTCGGTACCAAAATACTGTCACGGTCCGAGGTGAACGGAGCATTGATGTCGACATCTGCGTGTTCGGGAATACCGGCACTGTTCAGTACGGTCAGCGAACGGGCTTCCGGCTCCAGGCGGCCTGCCAGAATCGAGGCAATGGCTCCACCCATGGAGCTGCCCACCAGATGGACATTGTCCAGGTTCAGGCTGCTCAGCCAGTTACGCAGCCGTGACGCCTGGATTTCGTAGCGATAGCTGGCGTTGGCGTGGTACTCACTTTCCCCAAAACCGGGCAGGTCTGGCACCAGCAGGTGCCAGTCGCGAGGCAGCAGCGGCAGCCACAGCCCCCAGTTTTCCTTCATTGCGGTAAATCCATGCAGCAAAACGACCGTCGGGCGGCCGGCGCTGGGGCTGCCCCGTTCCAGCCAGACCAGGCGATGGTTGTCGACCACGGCCTCGCGGCGGCGGGTCTGTTGCAGCCAACGATGGCTGGTGCGGGCCAGGGGCCAAAGGTCTGGGGTCGGAATGCGCATGTGAGTGCCTCGCGGTACGTTGAGCTTTCAGTGTACCGGGCTGCGGGCGGTAGGCTTTGGCTGTTCCGCCCTGGCATGGAGGTTACGAGGGCAAGTGTGCTCTGCTCTCAGAGCTGCAGATCGGTGATCAACGGGTCGTGATCGGAGCTGCGCCAAGGGGCGATGGGTTCGGCTGACACAGCTGCGGGGGCACGAAAGTCCAGCGCGCGGGGTTCGTCGGCATTAATGGCCCAGATCCGGGCGGCTACTATATGGTCGGCCAGCGCGCGATCGGCCAGGCTGTAATCGAGGGTGCCGCGGCGACCCTGATAGCGGTAGCTGGCCGCGGGCGCGTCAGTGGTGTCGTTGATCAGGTCCCGAAAGCCCTTGTCGCGCAGACGTTGAATGGGCCACTCGCGGGCATAGCTGTTGAGATCTCCGGTTACCAGGGTACCGGCAATAGCCTGTGCGGGCAGGGTCGCCAACCATCGTGTCAGAGCGTCGGCCTGCTCCGTACGACGGTTGGCAAAGCAGCCCTGGCCGTCGTGCTGATCGCGGTCTGCGCCGCGGGCATTGCGGCAGTGTTTGGACTTGAAGTGGGCCAGCACCAGCCGCACGGTTTCACCGCCGGAAAGCGGCTGGAACTGTTGCAGCAATGGCCGCCGTCCCAGTCCCGGCCATTGTTCGGCAGGCGGTCGCAACGCGGGCCCTACCGTGCGTACCCGGTCTGCCCGATACAGAAAGCCCACGGTAATAGCCACTCCGGGATCACGGCTGGCAGGAATCACATAACGCCACGGTGCACCAAGTGCCTCGGCGAGGCTGGCGATGGCGCTATCCGATCCATAGCCATCGTTCTCCAGTTCGCTGGCAGCCAGTACGTCCGCCTGGCTCTGCTCAATGGCGGCCACCAGATGGCGGGTTTGGCGCAGCCATTGCTGGCGGTTACGGGCGCCGCGGCTGGTGGTGAACGTCCCCTGCTCGCCATTGAAATAGTTACCCAGATTCAGGGTCATCAACCTCAGGTTGCTGTTGATACCTTGTGCCGGAGCCTGTGGTCGTGGGTTGGTGGGCTCGAAACGGGGGGCTGCCAGAGGTTGCAGGCGCCAGTGCTGATAGCGGTAGTCGAGGATGCCGTCGAGTCCGGTGACCACAGTGCCGGTGCGAAAATTGGTTTGCCGGCTCAGGCCGCCATCGGGATAGGGCGTTGGCACTGGGCCGCGTTGGCTGCGACCGTCATCGAGAATCAGCCGCAGCAGCTGTTGCCGTTGTTCCAGTATCCAGGCTTCGTCACCCGGGGGGAGCAGCTGGGTCGGGACGGTTTGTTGTTGCGGGGCCAGTGTGAGGGTGCCGAAGTCAGCCAGCTGGTGGTGATCAATGATCTGCAGCGGCTGGCTGAGGGCAATGCGCATGCCTTCCAGAGACTCGCGCTGTGCCTCATTCAGTGGCAACTGGACGGATACCGGTGGCGGCAGTGACGCCGGGCCGCAGGTCTTGATCGAATCCACCGCGGTCAGCTCGGTGAGTCCGTGGTATTCGGTCACGGTCCCGGTGACGGCTACCTCCTCGCCAACGGCCCCGTCGCGCAGACGGGTGTAGATGAACAGCGCGCTGGAGGCGTCGGTGTCATGCTCGGGTTGCTGAAGGAAGAAGCCGCCGAGGCCCTGGTCACCGCGGGCGTCGAGGGTGATCACACCGCGGACAGACACCCGCTCGCCGATTTGCGGGGACTGAGACCCGGAACCCTGGATGTCGGTGATTGACCGGTACACACCATCGCACGCGGCGGCCGGCACTGACAGAGCGAGCAGGACAAGGCCAATGTTCCAGGTGTTGGTGAGGCGAGTCATGATGGTACAGTCAGTGGTTGTGTCGAGGGAACCGTGAAGGAGCATTGTAGACGATGAGTCATGGATTATGGGTGGTGCTTGTGGTGGTGGTTATGGCCGTGGGGGTCATCTGGTACCAGAAAACCCGCACCGACCGAACTCTGCAGGCGCTGACCGAGAAGGGCTTTGAGGTGTCCCGGCAATGGCGCTCCAATGTGCTGGTGGTGGCCGATGACAGCCGCCGGCAATTGGCGATTGTCTGGCCACAGAGGTACACCATTGTCGACGCGACCGCACTGACCGGGGTTGAGGTGACGGAGCAGGAGCTTGAAGCCAGCCGTCACCGTTATAACCTGGTGCTGACCTTCGATCACCCCGAGGTTCAGCGTGTAGGACTGGCTCTCAATAACCGGGGTGACCGTGCCCGGGCCTGGGCGGCAGAGATCGAGCAGTGGCGTGCCGGGGGACGCTGAGCACGGACGTGCTTCCGGTCAGAGGCAGGCGGCCGCTTGCGGACTCTGGCCAGACAGTGCCTGAGTAGCCTCGTCGCTGACCAGGGCCAGTGGCTGGGCCAGCGGATCGCTGTTTTCGTGGCCAAGCCCCATCTGCCGCAGCAGGTGGGGCATCAGCGCAGCCCGCACGCTGAGCTCGAGGCGTTCGTTGCGCATGTGGTAGTCATCGGCAATCAGCGCCCGCTGGTGGCTGTTTAGGCGGGGGTTGGGCTGAAAAATCACGGTGACTGTGCGGTTCCAGTGCTGATCCTGGAGCTGGCTGTGGCTGGCCCGTTCAGGCAGCAGGCTGATCGGCGCACGGAAATGGCTGACCAGGAAATCGCGGAAGTTCTGCTGGTTATGGCACCAGGCCCGGACATGCCAGCCGCGGTCACTGCAAATCAGGGTGTGGGGCTCAAGCAGGCATTGTTCCGGTTGCGGGTTGTCCATGGACAGATACACCGCTTTCAGCTGGCGACCCTGGCGGCAGGCTGCAATCAACGGACGCACTACCTCGGGGCGGGCCAGCGGCAGCGGATGCCGGAGCATCTGGCTGTTGGGCAGCTCGATGTCGAGGTTTTCAACGGTCTGGCTCAGGCTCTGGTGACGGCAGACCAGTTCCAGGTATTCGCTGGCATGGCCCTGGGTCACTGAGGGGCTGAAATCGCTGGCGGGAACATAACCTTTGAGATGGCGATCATAGACCAGATTGCCCGGCGCCACTTCCCGCAGGTAAGTGTTGATGTCCTTGGAGGCCTGTTGGCGCCCGATCCCGAAACTGTGGCAGATATGATTGGTGGTCAGCCTGCCTTCCCAAAGCGCAATGATCTCAATCAGGCGATAGCGCAGCAGCAAGTCCCAGCGGATGGGCCACTCCGTTTTTTTCATGTTGCTCAGCTCTTCGATTTGGCGAATCGGGCCGGGGAATACTCCGGATTTTCGGCCATGTTAGCAGCTTTGCCCTGCGCCGGTGTGTTACGTCACCTTAATGTAAAACAATGTTAACTGCTTGCAGCCCATGGCCTGGACGCACGTTACACCCTGTCCTCTTTCGGTTTCCACTGATAGGGTTTGTGCATGCAGTTCTAGGTTCTAATCAGTCATTAGCTTACTATTAGCTATTACCAAACCTCGATGTGCCCATCCTGTTATCTGGGCTTACTTTTTTATGGGAGCCCGGGGCTCCTGTTGTTGTGGAGTACGAGTAATGAGAGACCAGTTTCCTTTTGCTGTGGCCCGTGTCACCCGCCGCTGGCGCAAACTGTTGGATGAACGTCTGAAGGATCTTGGTGTCACTCAGGCGCGCTGGACCACCATGGTCTACCTGCAGAAAGGTGGCGAAGGGCTGACCCAGCGCGAACTCGCCAGCCTGATGGCGATTGAGAATCCGACGCTGGTCCGGCTGCTTGACAGCCTGGAAGAGCAGAGCCTGATCGAACGTCGTCCCTGCCAGAATGATCGTCGGGCCCGCCGTCTGTTCCTGACTGAAGATGGCGAGCGCTTCATGGACGATCTCAACGCCCGCGCCCAGGCGCTGCGAGAGGAGATGCTTGAGGGCATCAGCGATGACGAAATCGCCTGCGCCCTCAAGGTGTTCCAGAAGATCATGGTCAACGGCGACAGCCAGAAGTAATCTTTCATCCGCTCACCCCGCAGCGCCTGAGGGCATCAGGGAGCCAGCTTGAGTAACAACACCGTTGAGGCACTCAGGGCACGGTATGGTGACGGCTGGCGCTGGCTGGCGGTAACCACCGTTATGCTTGGGACCATGGCGACGGTGTTGAGTGCCACGGTGATCAACGTGGCACTGCCGGATATCATGGCCGAATTCGATATTCGCCAGGGCACCGCCCATTGGCTTGCCACCGGCTATATCGCTGCCATGACCACCACCATGCTGGCATCCACCTGGTTGCTGGAGCATTTTGGTGTACGCATGGCGCTGGGCTGCGCCATGCTGCTGTTCAGCGGGGTTTCGGTGTTGGGTGGGTTCAGTCCCAGCACAGAGGCGCTGATCACCGCCCGGGTTGCCCAGGGGGCGCTCGCCGGTCTGATGCAGCCGATGGCGATGTACCTGATTTTCCGCATCTTCCCCCGTGATCGTCGGGGCCAGGCCATGGGCATCTATGGCATGGGAGTGATCCTGGCGCCCGCTCTGGGGCCGGTGCTGGGCGGTTTTTTGGTGGATCATTTTGACTGGCGTTACGTTATGTTTGCGCCGGCCCCGGTAACCTTGCTGGGGGTCTTCATGGCCTGGAAGTTTCTGCCTGTTCCTGTACAACGCCCTGCTCCCTACCCGTTTGATCTGCCCGGACTGCTGTATCTGGGGGGGGCGCTGCTGCTTGGGCTGGACGCGCTCAATCGGCTGCAGGCCGCCGACGGCCAGTGGCTAACCATTGTGGTGGAGTCTCTCGGCGCGGCCCTCATGGTGACGCTGTTTGGTCGCCGGCAGCGCCGAGCGCGGCATCCGTTGCTGCGAGTTCAGCTGATGCGGCGGTCGTCCTTTCTTTACGCCAATCTAGGGGCTCTGGCCCTGGGGCTGGCACTCTACGGATCCACCTACCTGATTCCGCTGTTTGTCCAGACCGCCCTGCAGTTCTCGGCTTCCGATGCCGGCCTGCTGATGCTCCCGGCGGGGATTGCCCTGGGGATCACCTTTCCCATTGCCGGGCGCCTGGCAGACCGGTTCAGTGCCCGTTCGCTGACGCTATACGGCATCGTAGCCTTTGGCCTTTCTGCGGTGCTGTTTGCAGTATCGGACCTGAGCCTGGGGTTTGTCTGGCTCGCGATCTGGGCGGTCATCGGCCGCATTGGCCTTGGTTTCATGCTGCCGGCGCTCTCCACCGCCGCCCTCAATCCGCTGGAAGTTGAGGAGCTGGGTGCAGGGTCCAGCATCATTAACTTTTCCCGCCAGCTGGGTGGCGCCTTCGGCATTAACCTGGTTGCGTTGACCCTGGAGTATGGTGACCACGTCGGCCCGGTACCGGCACTGTCGGCATTCCATACGGCCTGGTGGCTGGTCGCGGGACTGGTTCTGATTGCCCTGGTGCCGGTTCTGCGAATGCCGCGATGATTGTCGAAACGGGCGGGTTGCGAGTATACTGGCGCCACTCTCGGGGGAGTAGCCTCCATCAGCGCTCGCTGATGGGTGGTGGTCAACACACTTGGAGCTCAACTCCATGGCCATCACGTCCTTCCGCTCATGGCGGAGATTGGCAAGACCTGGGACAGTACCATCTCCCAGGGGCGGAGGATGGCACTGTCTCATGTCAAAAATCTGCCCCGGAGATCCCTTGATGGACGCTTTTCTTGCTTCTTCTGTTGCCGTATTTATCGCCGAGATCGGTGACAAGACCCAGCTGTTATCCCTATTCCTGATCAGCCGTTTTACTCAGCGTACCCCGATTATTCTCGGTATTCTGCTGGCGACCCTGGTCAACCACGCGCTGTCGGCCTGGCTGGGTGCGTGGATTGCTGCATGGATTCCCGAAGCCTGGCTACCGTGGTTGCTGGCGGGCAGCTTTATTGCCATCGGGCTGTGGTTGCTGATACCCGACAAGGATGACAGCGATGAGTCAGGATTTCTGGGGCTGGGAGCGTTTGCCGCAACCACGATCCTGTTCTTCCTGGCGGAAATTGGCGACAAGACCCAGATTGCCACCGTGGTCCTGGCAGCCCGGTTCAGCGATACCTTCTGGGTGATTGTCGGTACAACGGTTGGTATGCTAGCAGCCAATGTGCCGGTTATCATGGCGGGTAAATGGTTGATGGATCGCATGCCCATGGCAACCGCCAGGGTGGGCGCCAGTGTCTTGTTTATGATTTTGGCGGTGGTGACCCTTTGGACTGTGTGGGCTGCGGCCTGAGTGGGGATATGTGTGTCCCGGTTTGCAAGAGTGAGTAGCGCGATGCGCGCTGGATGAATGATGATGAATGTGAACAACCGGGTGACGGGCTGGCGCTGGCTGGCTGCCAGTGCCCTTCTGATGACATCAATGGTGGGTTTTGCCGGCGCTGAGCCGGAGTTGCCGCCGGTGGCCGCGGAGGAAACGGAAGGCGATCGTGGGGCCCGGGTTCCGCTGTTACCGCTGAACGGTGACCTGGCCGGTGACCTGTCCGTTTTCCATACCCGTTACGAGGATACCTTCGCCCAGCTGGGAAGCCGGCTGAGTCTGGGCTACCTGGAACTGGTCAAGGCCAATCCTGGCATCGATCCCTGGTTACCGGGGGACGGCACGCTGATCACCCTGCCCCGTCACTACGTGATGCCGGAAACCCGGCGCGAGGGCATTGTCGTCAACTTGGCGGAATACCGGTTGTATTACTTCCGCGACGGAGGTGTTGAGGTCTATCCGGTGGGGGTGGGCACGGATGACAACCCGTCGCCGCTGACCGATGCCAAAGTCACCATGCGCCTGGAATCGCCCGCCTGGTACCCTCCGGCGAGCATCCGCGCCGAATACGCCGCCAGTGGTGACTACCTGCCCCGGATGATTCCCCCGGGGCCGGACAACCCGCTGGGGACCCACGCCCTGGCCCTGAGCGAGGCCGGTTATCTGATTCATGGCACCAACAAGGGCTTTGGGGTTGGCATGCAGGTCAGTCACGGCTGTTTCCGTATGTACAACGAGGACATTGCCGGGCTGGCGTTTTCGGTCGCCAAGGGCACATCGGTTCAGGTGGTCAATCAGCCGGTCAAGGTGGGTCTGAACGGTCGTGAAGTCTGGCTGGAAGTGCACCGCTCCGAAGAAGACTATACCGACAGTGATCGCAATGCCCTGTGGCAGCAGGTGTCGGCCCGTCTGGAGCAATTGCGGGAGGAGCTTCCCGGGGTGGAGATCCAGCGGCAGGCGGTAGAGCTGGCGGTTGATCAGGCGGATGGGATTCCGCGCATGATCGGAGAACAGCTGGCCCAGGTCGCCGCCGATGGGGGCGAAGCCGATGCCAGTGCCAACTCCGGCGAAAACAATCATTTCCTGCAGCTCTGGTTCTGATCCGGGCGCAGACGAGGAAGACCCATGACTCAGACAGTTCTTATTACCGGCGCCAGCTCTGGCCTCGGCGAAGGTATGGCACGGGAATTTGCCAACCGTGGCTGCAATCTGGCGCTGTGTGCCCGCCGCACCGAGCGGCTGGAGCAACTGCGTGAGGAACTTGAGGGCAGTCATCCGGGTCTTACCGTGAAAGTGCGGGCCCTGGACGTCAACAATCACGACCAGGTGTTTGAGGTGTTCCAAGCCTTCCGTGACGACTTTGGCCAGCTGGACCGCATCATTGTGAACGCAGGTATCGGAAAGGGGCAGCCTCTGGGAGCCGGCAAGTTCCGGGCTAACCTGCAGACCGCAGAAACCAATTTTGTGGCGGCACTGGCGCAGATGGAAGCCGCCATGGAAATTTTCCGGGCCCAGAACAAGGGCCACTTGGTGGTGGTTTCCTCCGTGACCGCGGTACGGGGTATGCCGGGCAATGTGACCACGTATGCGGCCACCAAGGCGGGGCTGGCGGCACTGTCGGAAGGATTGCGGGTGGAATTGGCGAAAAAACGCTCACCGATACGGGTGACGACCCTGTATCCGGGCTATATTCGTACTGCGATCAATGAAAAAGTGAAGAACACACCGTTTATCGTCGATGCCCGGACCGGCTGTGCAGCCATGGTCAAGGCCATCGAATCTGAAAAGCCTGAGCTCTACGTGCCGGGCTGGCCATGGACGCCGCTGGGGTTTGTGCTCAAGCGGTTGCCCGTGGGCGTGCTTGCCCGCCTGTTCTAGCGGGCCACGCCATAACGCCACGGCTGGGCTCACCAGGACTTGATCCGGGGAGACGGCATGTTGGTTACCGAACCCAGACTATCCATCCGTTCCCGCCTTTACCGACGCGGCTTCGCCCTCCTGTTGCCTGTCATTGCTCTGCTGCTGCTTGCCTTTGGCAGCACGATCCGGGATGCCGGGGCTGAGGGCCGTTCTGGCCTGGTGCTGACCATCGATGGCGCCATCGGGCCCGCCACCATGGACTACGTGGTGCGAGGCATTCGCAGCGCTGAAGAGCAGGGTGCCGAGCTGCTGGTGCTGCAGATCGATACCCCGGGCGGCCTGATGGAGTCCATGCGTACCATCATCAAGGCGATCCTCGCCGCTGACGTTCCTGTCATCTCCTATGTCGCGCCGGAAGGGGCCCGTGCCGCCAGTGCCGGCACCTATATCCTTTACGGCAGTCACGTCGCCGCTATGGCGCCCGCAACCCATTTGGGCTCGGCGACACCGGTACAGATGGGCGGATTGCCAGGGTCCAGCGAGCCGGAACCTGAGCCTGACGCCGAATCCGATTCCGCCTCCGATGATACCGCCGCAGAGGACAGCAAGCGCCGGGGCGGCACTGCTATGGAGCGCAAGGTGTTGGAGGACGCGGTCAGTTATATCCGCGGTCTTGCCGACCGCCACGGCCGTAACGCCGACTGGGCCGAAGAGGCCGTGCGGGAGGCGGTGAACCTGGGCGCGGAGCAGGCGCTGGAGCAGAATGTCATTGATCTGGTGGCAAGTAACCTGCAGAACCTGCTGGCCCAGCTGGACGGTCATGTGGTGCGTCTGGCCTCCGGGGACCGCACGCTGCAGACCCAAGACCTGGAACTGGTGCACCTGGAAGCGGACTGGCGTACTCGCCTGCTGGCGGTGATCACCGACCCTAACGTGGCCTACTTCCTGATGATCATCGGTTTCTACGGCATCATCTTCGAGCTGTCCAACCCCGGCGCCATCGTGCCGGGCGTGATTGGCGCTATCTGTCTGATCCTGGCGTTATTCGCCTTCCAGGTGCTGTCCGTCAACTATGCCGGGCTGGCGCTGATCCTGCTGGGGCTGGCCTTTATTGTCGGCGAGGCGTTCATGCCCAGCTTTGGCATACTCGGTATCGGCGGCATTATCGCCTTCGTGACCGGCTCGATCATCCTGATGGACGGCAGTCACAGTGATATATCGATACCGACCATCGGTGGCATTGCGCTGGTGGCTGCAGGCTTCATTCTGTGGACCGTGCTGCGGCTGATGAGCCTGCGGCGACATCATCCGGTCAGCGGCCGGGAGCAGATGGGGTTTGAGAAGGCCGAGGCGCTGGACCGGTTTCATGATTCCGAAGGCGAGTACCGTGGTCATGTCCGGCTCAGTGGGGAGCGCTGGAACGCGGTCAGCGCCACGCCAATTCATGCGGGTGAAGTGCTGCAAGTGCTGGCGGTTGAAGGTCTCACCGTTCGGGTCCGTGCGGTGCCCCAAGGTGACAACGGGGACGACTAAATCGAGCAAGGGAAGGAGGTAATATGATTGGTGATCTGATTCCCTATGTGGCACCCACTGTGGTGCTGGTGTTGATCATTGGTTCGGCAATCAGGATCCTGCCGGAATACGAGCGTGGCGTAGTGTTCTTCCTTGGCCGCTTCCAGGGGGTCAAGGGACCAGGGTTGATCATCATCATCCCTGGCATTCAGCAGTTGGTGAGGGTGGATCTGCGGGTCATTACCATGGATGTACCCAGTCAGGATGTGATTTCCAGGGATAACGTCACCGTGCGGGTCAACGCGGTACTGTACTTCCGGGTGGTGGACCCTGAACGGGCAATCATTCGGGTGGAAAACTTTACCAACGCCACCAGTCAGCTGGCCCAGACCACCTTGCGCTCGGTGCTGGGCAAGCATGATCTCGACGAAATGCTGGCGGAGCGGGACAAGATAAACTCTGACCTGCAGGAGATTATTGACGCCCAGACCGAGGAATGGGGGATCAAGGTGGCCAATGTTGAGATCAAGCACGTCGACCTGAATGAAACGATGATTCGGGCCATTGCCCGTCAGGCTGAGGCGGAAAGGGAACGGCGTGCCAAGGTCATCCACGCAGAGGGGGAGCTGCAGGCGTCGAAGAAACTGGTGGAGGCGGCGGAAATCATGTCCACCAACTCGGGGGCGATGCAGCTTCGCTACATGCAGACTCTGGCGGATATGAGCACCAACAATACGTCGACCATTGTGTTCCCGCTGCCAATGGATCTGCTGGAGGCGTTCCGCAAGGCCGGGGGCAAACCGGGCCAAGACGCCGAATAACCGACGAAAAAAAACCGGTCACGGAGACCGGTTTTCCATAAGTCAGAAGACTCATTACTTCTGGCTGGCTTGCTCCAGCATACGACGAGCGCGCTCGTTGGCTTCGTCAGCGGAACGCTGAGCAGCCTGTGCAGCGGCCAGTGCTTCTTCAGCGGTCTGCTGTGCAGAACGTGCAGCGCTGATAGCCTGGTTAGCAGTTTCCATTGCGTTGCCGGCAGTCTGCTCAGCGGAAGCAGCGTTTGCACTTGCTTCGTCAATAGCAGCCTGGTTGGACGCACAACCAGCAGTCATAGCAGTGGCCAGGGCAATTCCAGCGATGGTCAACTTACGCATATCAAATCCTCTTTATTGAGTCGATTTACTTCCTGTGGAGCAGAAGCTTCTTTAGCCAACATCCAGTTATTTCGTGCGCGGGTGGCTTCGACAACCGGAATCGTGAATTAGTTTAAAACACAATCAGCGATAATGTTAACTAAGTATCGACAAAAGTTTTCACGGTTCGACAACAACTTAAAAAATGTTAACCCGCGAAGTCGTCAAAAAATGACGAATGCATGAGGAGCTGAAGGCGTCAGGGCACAATCTGGATGGGGGTGCCGTCGGCGACCAGTTGCCAGATTTCATCCATTTCGTCGTTGCTGACCGCAATGCAGCCGTTCGTCCAGTCGAGGCCGCGGTAGGCGAAGGCATAGTCGCCGGCCTCATTGGGCAGACCGTGGATCATGATGCTGCCACCGGGGTCGAGACCCCAGGCGCGGGCCAGCTCACGGTCTCGGGTGTTGGGGTAGGAAATGTGAATCGACTTGTAGAAGTCGCTGTTGGCGTTGCGCCAGTCCAGGGTATAGCGGCCTTCCGGGGTGCGTTCGTCGCCTTCGTAAAGCTTGTGGCCCACGGGATTGTCGCCCAGGGAAATGCGATAGCTGCGGATCACATCTTCTCCGGCCATCAGGTAGAGCCGGCGTTCCTGCTTGCGCACCAGAACCTCACTGATGGACGGCATGTCGTCCATGGTAGTGGTCGCCAGTGCCAGTTCCGAGGCCTGTCCTTGTGGGGCCAGAATCAGCAGTAACGGCAGTGCGATAGACAGCAGCAGGTGGTACGGACGCAAAACCAATCCTTACTAATCATTAATCAGGGAGTGGAACTTTTTATAGCACAGACAGTCGTCATAACGAATATTGTCGTGTCGTCAAAATGTTAAGTTTCTTGATCGGTCATTTTCAGGCCCACCATGGTGACCCGATCAACATCGGTTGCCCTCGCCACCAGGGTGACCGGTCCCAGCAGCACCTTGTCGCCCACCACCGGATGGCCCCGGGTGCGCCGGGCAAAGCAGTCGGCCAGTGACAGTTCAGGGGGCAGTTCATCAAACTCGATGCCATAGACCTGCTCCACATCCCCGAGCAAGGCATCGCCATTGAGCACGAAATCCCCGAAAAAGGCCCGTTCTGCCAAATGCCGTGGCGGCTGCCGGCCACTGAGTGACTTGCCGAGTTCCGGTAACAGATCGGGTACCGCAAAAATGGCAATGACATCGCCCGTGCTGACCATCAGCTCCGGCACCGGTTGCAGGCACAAGCGCTCGCGGAAGACCCCGGCAATGGCGGTGTTGGGCGGCAACTTGAGCTGCTGCAGCGGCCGGCTGTCGCGCCAGGGCTCTCCCCGCAACGGAAACAGCATCAGTTCGTGATCACCGGCGGCGCTGACATCCAGTGGCATGCGCCGGTAAGGATCATCGCCGGCGGGTACTTCCAGCTTCAGCTTACGGGCCAGTGGCGCCATGGTGGTGCCCTGGATCAGCAGCGACACCAGGACGATGAAGAAGGCGATATGGAACAGCAGCCGGGCCTCCGGCAGGTTGGCCATCACCGGGAACAGGGCCAGCACGATCGGTACTGCCCCCCGCAGACCGACCCAGCTGATGAACCCGAGCTCGCGCCGGTTGAAACCGAATGGCCACAGGGTGCCGATCACCGCGAGCGGGCGGATCACAAAAATCAGTGTGGAGGCCAGCAACAGGGCACCGGCGGTCAGCGGCAGCAGCTCGGAAGGGTTCACCAGCAGACCCAGGATCAGGAACAGGCAGAGCTGAGCCAACCAGGCGAGGCCGTCATGCACCTGCAGGATCATCGGCAACATTCGCACATGGCGATTGCCGATCATCACTCCGGTCAGGTATATCGCGAGAAAGCCGCTGCCCTGAAGGGCGTTAGTGGCGGCAAAGATGGCCAGTCCGGAAGCAACCACCAGTAACGGATACAGCGACGGCGTGAGCGGAATGCGGTTGACCAGCGCGACCACCAGGTAGCCGCCGGCGACGCCCATCAGCGTGCCGATGCCGAATTGCTGAACCAGGATCGAGGCCACCTGCCAACCGGCACTGGCTTCACGGGTTTCCACCATAGTCACCAGCATCATGGTGAGGAAAATGGCCATCGGGTCGTTACTGCCGGACTCGATCTCCAGGGTGGCGCTGACCCGTTCGTTCAGGTGCAGCCCGCGCCCCTGCAGCAATGAAAACACGGCAGCGGCGTCGGTGGAGGAAATGATCGCGCCCAGCAGGAACGCGGTCATCCAGTGCAGGTCGAATACCCAATGAGCAATCAGGGCCGCCCCGGCGGCGGTGATGAATACCCCCACCGTGGCCAGCATCAGGGCGGGCTTGAGGCCAACCCGGAAGGTGTCTGCCCGGGTGCGCATACCGCCGTCAAGGAGGATGACCGCCAGCGCCAGGTTGCCGACCAGGAAGGCCAATTCGAAATTGTCGAAGCGGATCCCGCCGGCACCGTCCTCGCCCATCATCATGCCCACAATCAGGAAAATCAGCAGCACCGGCATGCCCAGCCGGCTGGACAGCGGGCTGAGTACGATGCTGATGACCAGCATCAGGGCAGCAATGAGGATGAGCGTGAAATCCATTCAGTCTCCAGCGGTTGGTCGGGCAGCCGGTATTCCGGGGCAAGGGCGGATTTCCGGAGTCAGCATGCGTCGCTACAGGCCGATGCGCCCCGGAAGGGGACTCAGCTGAAAGTATCGCACACCCGCAGAGGTTAGTGGCGGCAATCCCGGTGAACAATTGTGGATTCGCGCGCGCGGTAAAACGCGCTTGCCAGTTTCTGTGGCGGGCTCTATAGTCTTGCCGACACCTACGGGTGCGTGTCGTTCAGCGGGTGTAGTTCAATGGTAGAACGGCAGCTTCCCAAGCTGCATACGAGGGTTCGATTCCCTTCACCCGCTCCATTCCGGGCCGTTACCGGCACCCTCCTTCTGCTGAACACCAGGAGCTCACGCTCTGGTAGAGCTGGTCATGCCCCTGTTCACAGCGCTCTCAATACCAACAGCGTCCAACCTGGATTCGCCCAAGATCTGACCGGTGGTTTCTTCGACTCGGGCGCTACCGGAAAGCCTCATCACCGTCAGCCTGATCGTCGTATAAATTTTGGTTGTTGTACATTTGTACTAAACTGTTGAGGGTTGCGGTGTCTCTATGGGGAAAGGGGCCTGTCATCGCCGTTTGTTGGTGGAGTATCGGGCCTTGGCCGAGCTCACAGGACTCCACTGAACGGTAGTAGGAACACCCAGGATTCAACAGGAACTCTGCATGACCGATGACATTGTGGAATTTGTTGCGGAAGACGATGCGGATAGCAAAGTCGCCGAGATGCCCGCGGCACACCTCTGGCAAATATTGGTGGTGGACGACGATCCGGAAGTGCACGAGTCGACCCGATTTGCCCTCTCAGACATTGAGCTTCTCGGGGCGCGGGTAAGCCTGCAATCTGCCTTCTCGGCGGAAGATGCGCGCCAGTATCTGTCAGCTCATGATGAGCCGGCGGTTATTCTGCTTGATGTGGTGATGGAAACCTCCGATGCGGGCTTGCGGTTGGCCAAGTGGATTCGGGAAGACCTCAAACTGCTGAAAACCCGGATCATCCTGCGTACCGGACAGGCTGGTTATGCCCCGGAACTCAAGGTCATCAGCGAATACGACATCAACGACTACCGGGTGAAGAATGAGCTGACTCAGGTTCGGTTGATTACCTCACTAACCGCAGCGTTGCGAAGTTACCAGCAGATTCTCCGGCTCGAGACCAGCCATCGTGGACTGCAGCACATTATTGAGGCAACCCGGAGCCTTCTCAGCAGTGACGGCTTTCGCCAGTTTTCCTTTGGTATTCTGACCCAGATCGGGGGGGTCCTGAATCTCAACGAATCGGAAGGCATCGTGGTGGTGTCGATACCCCGTGACCGGGTGGCCGCAGAGCCGTTTGAGCTGAATGATCAGAGCATCGTAGCGGCGACCGGGCGCTTTGAGGGACTGATTGCGCGATCGGTACAGGAAATATCCTCTCTGCTTCAGCGGCAGTTGATCGACCGGGTCATCAAAAGCAATCAACATTATTTCGGCGCCGAAGGCACGGCACTGATCTGTCGCGGTCAGCATTTTTCATTGGTGGTGTATGTCGAATGCCGGCAAGCGGTGACGGCTGAGGAGAAAGACCTGTTGCAGCTGTTCTGCCAGAACATTGGTCTGATGGCGGACAATATGACACTCATTGACCGCCTGAATCAGCAGGCGTTCTTTGACCCGACCACCCTGCTGCCCAATCGCAATAGTTTTGAACAATGGCTGGATGGCCAGCGACGGCAGCTGTTTGACCATCGCCTGTTGCTGATCAATATCGATTATTTCAACAGCGTTCTGGAAACACTGGGCCAGGCCAAATGCGCCAAACTGATCCGGCAGTATGCGAGCAAGCTACAGGGCAGCCTGCGCGACATCAGTAAGTTCTTTGCTCACCTGGGGGATGACACCTTTGCGGCGGTGATTCCCGGAGCCGTTGATAAAACGGTGGTGGAGTCGGTACTCAACCAGGAAGTAGCGTTCACCGGGTTTAATGTGCACATCATGGCCACGGCGATCACCGTGGATCTCGATGAGATGGGGTTGAATGGCGCCCAGCTATTGGGCGCTGCTCACCTGTTTATGAAAGATGCCAAGCGACATAACCGTCGCGGGCTCAAGCACTACCCGATGGCGGCGCTGGAAAATGGGCGCCGCAACATCCAACTACTGCGGGATCTGGTGATTGCGATCCGTGATGATCAGCTGACCATGCATTATCAGCCCAAATGGGACCTTGCGGGGGAATGCTATTGCGGCATGGAGGCGTTGGTTCGCTGGCCCCATCCCGATGGTCACTGGGTGTCCCCGGCGGAATTTGTCCCGTTGGCTGAAACCGCCGGTTTGGGCAACGATCTGTTTCAGTGGGTGTTGGAGAGGGTGCTCCGGGAATATGCAGACCTGATTGCCCATGTTCCCCAGGCCGGTCCTGTGGCGATCAATATCTCCGGTGCGCAACTGCATGACCTGTCCATTGTCGACCGTTTTACGGCCTGTGCGGAGCGTTATGGTGTCCCGGTTTCCAGTTTGATCTTCGAAATAACCGAGTCGGCGGCGATTGTTGGCGGCATCGAAGGTGCCATTGAATTGCTCGGCCGATTGAAAGCGTCCGGCGTCAGCATCTCTCTGGACGATTTTGGTACCGGCTATTCATCTCTCTCCTACCTGGCGCGATTGCCGGTGGATCAGCTCAAGCTGGACCGATCGTTTATCCAGAAGATCAAGGAACCCGCTGGCGTTGCCATCGTGAGATCGATTCTGGACCTGAGCGCATCGCTGGGGTTGGACGTGGTGGCCGAGGGTATCGAAGAAGAAGCAGAAGCTCGCCTGCTACGGGAACTGCGCATCAACAGCTTCCAGGGCTATCTGTTTGCCCGTCCAATGCCCATGGCCGAGGTCCGCGAATTGCTGCAAGGGCGCGCGTAATCATGCCGGTGCCCTGGTATCGTTCGATCCGTACCCAGGTCTTGCTGCTGCTGACGGCGCCTCTGTTACTCCTGTTCTGGTTGTTGGTGGTTCATACCAAGCAAGTGTTTGAACAGGTGCAGGTGGAAAACCTGGTGCAGTCGGTCACTACCTACTCCCAGACACTGAACCTGGGGATTTCTGTGCACCTGGGGATTGGCAACTCGGTGCAGCAGCTTGCTCCGTTTTTGAACGAATTCATCGGGTCTGATGTCGATGGCATTGATTATCTTGCCCTGACCGATGAACAGGGTGAGCTCATCGCCAAGACGCCGGAAACGCCGGTGCTGGCGACGGTCGCCGCGAATCTCCCGATGACGCCGGAATTGCTGTCCCTGGATCAGTATCACGTTTCCATTCCCATCCTGCTGGAAGGCGACAACGTCGGCCTCTTACATTACGGCGTGTCACTCAACAGCATTCGCCAGGCCTCCCAGTCGGTATTTCAGAGATTCCTGGGCCGGAGTCTCCTTGGTCTCGGCTTGATCGTAATCCTGATCAGTACGTTGGCCATCTGGGGATTGCTAAGAATCAGCCGCCGGCTTCAAGGCCTGATACAACGCAGCCGCAAGATCGCCAAAGGCGACTATAGTGTGCCGATTGTCGACAACAGACGGGATGAAATCGGTGTTCTCGGCCATCAGATGGAGCGAATGCGGGAAGCGATCCGGAACCGGATTGCCGAGTCGAACGAAAGCCGACTGCAGGTGGAGCAGCTCAACCGCAATCTTGTAGAGACCCTGGAGCAACTCAGGGTGTCGCAAGTGAACTTGGTGCAATCCGAGAAACTGGCCAGTCTGGGCGGCATTGTCGCTGCGGTAGCCCACGAGCTGAATACCCCGGTTGGTAACGCCCTCACAGTGGCCACGACCTTCGATCAGAAGGCACAGGAATTCAGCCGGGCACTGGCGCAGGGGCTAAAAAAGTCGATCTTGGAAAAGTACGTGTCAGATTCGATTCTGGCAACGGAACTGATAACCCGTAACCTGACGCGAGCTTCGGATCTGGTGGAGAGTTTCAAGCACGTCGCTGTTGATCAAACCAGCTCAAAGCGCCGGCGGTTTAACCTCAGTGACACCATGGAGGACCTGCTGACCACGTTGCGGCCTACCATCAAACACCGGCCGGTCACCATCCATGTCGACATTCCGGATGACATAGAAATGGACAGCTTTCCGGGCCCGCTCTGTCAGGTGGTGTCTAACCTGTTCAACAATTCCATGGTTCATGCGTTTGAGTCCAGTGATACCGACGGCACCTGGGACATTACCGCGCGTATGGCCACGGCCGAGCAGGTCACCTTGCGGGTTACGGACAATGGCACGGGAATGCCGGAGGCAATTGTGAACAAGATTTTCGACCCTTTCTTTACCACCCGGCTCGGCCAGGGGGGCAGCGGCCTGGGGCTGCATATTGTCTATAACCTGGTCACCTCGGTGTTGGGGGGGACGGTGTCGGTAGACTCGGAACCTGACCGGGGGAGCACGTTCATCCTGCAGTTGCCCCTGAGCCCTCAAACCCTCAACGACAATACCCCTGAACAACCGGTGACCGCATGACAACGCATGGTAGATTCCTGATCGGGTGGGTGTTCCTGATGCTGCTCCAGAGCTCGGGTGCACAGGCTTGGGAGTTGATAGAGGACCGGCTATTTTTTAATACCTATGGCACCCTGGGGCTGGCTGTTCTGGATCACGACGATGTCGTGCTTGCCAATATTCAAAACCAGACCATTGATGATCAGCCCTCGGCCAGTTTTGACAGCAGGGTGGGGCTTCAACTTGATTACCGCGTGGCGGATGAATGGTCCATCACCTGGCAGGGGTTGGCAACTAAAGATGGGCCCAGCAGCTATACACTGGAGACCAAATGGGCTTACCTCAGCTATGACGCCACTCCCTGGTTGAACCTGCGCCTGGGGCGCTTCATTACGCCGCTTTACCAGATTTCTGAGCAACGTTATGTGGGTTATAGCCAGCCATGGGCCCGACCGCCGCTGGAGGTGTATGGCAACGAAAACCAGTTTGATGTTTCTGATGGCCTCTGGGCAAAACTGATACTGCCGACCACCCGTGTCACCTCCGTCATCGAAGTGTTTGTCACTCGGCTTGAGGATGAGGTGGCGGACATTGATGTCGAGCTATCGCCCATCGTGGGAGTGGCCTTTTCTGTTTCGTACCAACATCTGGATGTGCGGCTGATGTCTGCCCGGCTTCCGATTTCCCTGCATGGGGGGACGCTGGACAGTCTGGCAAACCTGTTGCAGCAGCCAACCGCCGACCACCGCTATGACCTGGATGATACTCTCTGGTACTACGATCTGGGGCTGCAGTACAGTGACCTGAAGTGGTTGGGGATGGTTGAATACATCCAGAATCGGGTCGACAGCTACTACTACCCGGAAATAGAAGCCTATTCTGTGACTGCCGGCCGTTATGCCGGGGCCTTCCTGGTTTATGCCGTCTATTCCAGGCGTGTCTCCCTGAACAATAACGCGGAGAACGGCCTGACAGGTGGCGCCAGCGTCGTGGCCAATGGCCTTATCGCGGATCGGAATTCGCGTGATCAGTCCACCATTGGCCTCGGTGCCCGTTGGGATGCGATGGCGGGGGTTGCGATCAAGGGACAGTGGGATCATATCCAGGTCAAACCGGGCGATCGAGGGGGCTTTGATCAGGCGCCCCATGGCCACGTTAATATGTTTACCGTTTCAGTTGACTGGGCGTTCTGATGAAAACCGCGTACGCGTTGCTCAGCCTGCTCCTGTTAGCCACTTCTGTCCCGGCTTTTGCGGAGCAATTGGTGGTGGTGGCCGGCCCAGACAGCGACATTTCCAGACTCAGTATCGAGGAGCTGTCGGATCTTTATCTCGGTAAACGCTCGACAGACCACGAGGGGCGACAGCTGACGGTGTATGACCTGGATGATCTGGCGGTACGCAGTGATTTTTGTCGTTCCGCTTTGTCGATGTCTCTGCTCCAGTTGCGGGCCTACCGGGCAAAACAGGTCTTTACCGGGCGTGGACGTCCACCCCGGCAGCTCGCAGTAGAGGAGCTGATCGAACGTGTGAAGAACAACCCTCAGGCCATTGGCTACCTTCCCCGTGATAGAGCCGGGGGATTGACGATCGTCCACAGTTTCTGACCGGCCCTGTGGGGGACACGGAGGTGATGGCGGCCATCATCAGGGTGTAACCCTTCGGCAGGATCACCCTGATGCGCGCATACTCGCGGGCCCTGACTGCCGGGTTGCTCAGTGCAGTTTGAGGCGCGGGTGCATGGCCCGATTGATCTTGTCCATCAGCCAGATCATGCCGGTACGCAGGAACCCGTGCAGGGCCACCTGATGCATGCGGTACAGCGAGACGTAGAACAGTCGCGCCACCTTGCCTTCAATATACATACTGCGGCCGGACAGGTTGCCCATCAGGTTGCCGACGGTGGTGTAGTGGCTGAAGTTGATCAACGAGCCGTGGTCCTTGTACACAAAAGCCACCTCATCACCACCATCGAGTCGGTTGACCAGAGTTTCAAACAGAGTGTCGGCCTGCTGGTGAGCGGCCTGGGCCCGCGGAGGAACCGGACGCTCGGAATCCGGTTGCGGGCAGGCCGCGCAGTCACCGAAGGCGTAGATATCGCGATCCATAGAGGTACGCAGGGTCTGGCTGACCACCAGCTGGTTGCCGCGGTTGGTTTCCAGGCCATCAAGCTGGGTCAGGAATACCGGCGCCTTGATACCGGCCGCCCAGATGGTCATGGCGGACGCCAGTTCGGTACCGTCTTTCATCACCACCCGGTCTGACTTGATCTCGCTGACCGGCTGCCCTGTGAACACGGTGACCTTCTGATTCTCCAGTTCCCGTGTGGCGGCCGCTGATAGCCGGCCCGGCAAGGCCGGCAGGATGCGATCGGCGGCTTCAATGACCGAGATGCTGACGTCGTCGGACTTGAGCGCGTTCATGCCGTACACCGGCAGTTCCCGCGACGCCAGGCGCAGCTCCGCGGCCAGCTCAACGCCGGTGGCGCCGGCCCCGATAATGGTGATCGGCAATTGCGCTGGCTGATCCTGCTTGGCGGCATGATTGGTGCGCAGGAAGGCATTGAGCATCAGATTGTGGAACTTGCGTGCCTGGGCCAGGCTGTCGAGGAACAGGCAGTGTTCCTGAGCGCCGGGCGTGCCAAAGTCATTGGCGGTACTGCCCACGGCAATCACCAGGGTGTCGTAGGACACCTCCCGTTCTGGCACCACTTCGTGCCCATCGGCGTCGTAGAAGGGGTCCAGGGTGATCTTCTTGCTGCCCCGGTCGAGCCCGCTCATCCGCCCGAGCTGGAATTCGTAATGGTGCTTGCGGGCATGGGCCCGAAAGTTGACTTCGTTGCTGCTGGCATCCAGCGAGCCGGCAGCCACTTCGTGCAGCAGTGGCTTCCAGACGTGGGTCAGCACCGCGTCGATGAGGGTGACACGCGCTTTCTTCTTTTTAGCGAGTTTGTTTCCCAGGCGGGTGACGAGTTCAAGGCCTCCGGCGCCGCCGCCAACGACGACGATGTGGTGCAGGTTTTCCATGGGCAATTCCCCTAAAGTAAAGACAGCGAAAGGTGCTGCCGGGGCAGGTCCCTTCGCTTTCTTCACTCACGGTTGGCTTAGGGCACGTATGCTAACGGGGATGGCCGTAAGAGACAATTGAACTTAAGCGCCATGGCGGTTCCGTGGGCGGCTTATTGCCCTGCAAGTCTCTGTAATGGCGTTGTGATGATGCGGATTTGACGGTGGGATCTGCTAACCTAATCTACAGTCGGTTGTTGTTACAACCTGCGCATAGGTCATTAAGGAGAAAACCGTGAAGATCGAAGTCTCTGGGATTACCGAGGGGCAACCCATACCGGAAAAGTTCGCCTTTGGCGTGTTCAATGCCGACGACCACATGAGTTTCGGTCCCAACCGCAACCCGGAGGTGGCGTGGGACAAGGTGCCTGAGGGCACCCGGAGTTTTGCCATCGTGATGTTCGATCCGGACGTGCCGAGCGTTGCCGATGACGTTAACCAGGAAGGCAAGGTCGTGTCTCGGGATTTACCACGGGTGGACTTCTTCCACTGGCTGCTGGTGGATATTCCGGCGGATGTGCGCCGTATTCCCGAAGGTGAGGATTCCAATGGCGTCATGCCCAAGGGCAAGCCAGCGGGCGCCGGTGCGATTGGTCTGCGTGGGGTCAATAATTACACCCAGTTCCTGGCCGGAAATCCGGACATGGCGGGTATCTATGCGGGTTATGACGGCCCCTGCCCGCCCTGGAACGACGAGCTGCTGCACCACTACCATATCGAACTCTATGCCCTTGATGTGGCATCTCTGGGCCTCAGCGGCGAATTTGATGGTGTGGCGGTGCGCGAGGCAATGAAAGGCCATATTCTCGCCAGCGCCCGGGTAACCGGCACCTACACCCTGAACCCCGATCTGCGCTAGTCACTGCGGCCAGCGGAACCCGGTTGTAACAATCGACGGGGTTCCGTGTCCAGCCTCTGAACGGATAACGGAATTGATCGATCCCTGCCGTCTCTGGTTGTCAGTGACGGCAGTTTTTATGATGCGAGGAACAACGTGATACACGATCAGGTACAAGACTATTACGGCAAGGTGCTGGAGAAATCTGACGACCTGCAGACTAATGCCTGCTGCACCGACGCCAACATGCCGGACTACCTAAAGCAGGTGGTCAGCAAGATCCATGACGAAGTGGTGATCCGCTACTATGGCTGTGGCCTGGTAGCGCCGCAGCACCTGGACGGCATGCGTATCCTCGATTTGGGCAGTGGCTCCGGTCGTGATGTCTATGCGTTGTCTGCCCTGGTCGGCGAATCCGGTGAAGTGGTTGGGGTCGACATGACCGACGAACAGCTGGAGGTAGCCCGCCGCCACGTCGATTACCACGCCGAGGCGTTTGGCTACGCAGCGCCCAACGTCCGCTTCCTCAAGGGCTACATTGAGAAGCTGGACGAGCTGGATCTGGAGCCGGGCAGCTTTGATATCATTGTCTCCAATTGTGTGATCAACCTCAGCCCGGACAAACCCGCGGTATTACGGGAAGCTTTTCGCCTGCTCAAGCCCGGCGGAGAGCTCTACTTCTCCGATGTCTACGCCGATCGACGCATTCCCGACGCGCTGGCTGCAGACCCGGTGTTGTACGGTGAATGCCTCAGCGGCGCCCTGTACTGGAACGACTTTGAAAACCTGGCGAAGGCTGCCGGCTTCGATGACCCGCGGCTGGTGGAAGACAGTCCGATCACCATCAACAATGCCAAGCAGGCCGCCAAAGTCGGGCCAATCCGCTTCTTCTCTGCCACTTACCGGCTGTTCAAGCTGGAGGGCCTGGAACCCGCCTGTGAAGATTACGGCCAGGCGGTGATCTACCGCGGTACCGTGCCTCACCATCCCCACAGCTTTGAGCTGGACAAGCACCACCACATCGCCACCGGCAAGGTGTTCCCGGTGTGCGGCAATACCTGGCGCATGCTTTACGACACCCGTTTCCGTGATCACTTCGAGTTCATCGGTGCGGGCAAGACCCACTATGGCCTGTTTGAAGGCTGTGGATCGGCGATGCCATTCGACAGCGGCGTGGCTGATAGCGGTGCCGAGGGCGGAGGCTGCTGCTGATGGCTGATCCAATGCAGTCCCGACAACGGGTGCTGTTCCTGTGTACCGGCAATTCCTGCCGCTCCCAGATGGCCGAGGGTCTGTTGCGTGCCCACCATGGGGATCGCTATGACGTGGTCAGTGCCGGTACCCGCCCGGTGGCGGTGAATCCCTGGGCGATCAGGGTCATGGCCGATGGGGGGTATGACATCTCCGGTCAGCGCTCTCAGTCACTGGATGAGTTCCACGGTGAAGGGATTGATGTTGTGGTCAGTGTTTGTGACGCCGCCAGTGGACTGTGTCCGGATTTTCCCGGCAGCACCCGCCTGCGCTGGAGCGTGCCCGATCCGGCGGACGCCCGTGGCAGTGATGAGCAGATTCTGGCCCGGTTCCGCTCGGTGCGGGAGGATCTGAGGCAGCGGATTGAAGCGGCCTTCGGGGCAACGGCCTAGGGCCGTTGTCGTTAGGCGGTCTGGAGACACCATGGCCCGATTACGCATACCCCCCCGTATTCAGATGATTTTCCGGTTGGCGCTCCAGAATGGCACGCCAGGGCGCGCCGCGCGCCTGGCGGCTGTGGTGGGAAGCCTTCTGGTGCTGATCAACCAGTGGGAAGCGGTCACGGGCAACGGGGCCATCGATTGGCTCAAACTTACCCTGACCTTTTGCGTCCCCTATCTGGTGTCCACCTACACCAGCGTAAGCAAGGACCTGTTCCTGCTCCGGGAGGCGGACAAGGCACGACAAACCGTTCACCAGGAAGCGGAATCGCCGGATAGCCCCGGCAACCCCATGTAACCTTTCGGCCTCAGCGGTGTCTATGGGTCAGGTGGTTCTTGAGACGGCGCAGGGCCGGAACACTCTGGCGGGAGGTGGCGAATGATGCGACTGTCCGGGCACTGGTTGCTGCCCATTCTGCTGCTGGTGAGCCTGTCAGCGGCGGCGCAGCAAAAAAATGGCTTTGACCTCAGCAACGCTCTGATCCCGGTGGATCAGATCCTCTCCGGAGGGCCACCCCGGGATGGTATTCCGTCCATTGATCAGCCGCGCTTTGAGCCAGCGGCCGAGGCCCGGCTGTGGCGGTCTGACGATATCGTGATGAGCTATGACGTCGCCGGCACCAGCTATGCCTACCCCATTGGTATCCTCAACTGGCACGAGATCGTCAATCATCGTTTTGACAGCGGACGGGTGCTGATTACCTTCTGCCCGCTGTGCGGTACCGGCATCGGCTTTGATCCGACGTCGGCGGGGCGTGATTTGACCTTCGGGGTATCTGGCTTGCTCTATAACAGCGATCTGCTGATGTATGACCACCAAACCGAGTCGTTGTGGTCTCAACTCGAGGGTCGTGCCGTGTCCGGCCCCCTGGCCGGCACCCGGTTAGTGCCGGTGCCGGTGCGCCATGAACGGTGGCAGAGCTGGCGCGAGCGGGTCGGTGATCAGGGCCGGGTGTTGTCCACTGATACTGGCCATACCCGCAATTATCGACGTTCTCCCTATGGCGACTACGACCACTCGGAGCGCATTTATTTTCCGGTTTCCCACAGCAGTCGCCTGTTCCACCCGAAGACCTGGGTGCTGGGGTGGCAGCACAACGGTGAAGCGAGGGCCTGGCCCTTTCCGGAACTGGCAGAAGCCGGTGCCGAGGTGGAGGACGAGATAGGCGGCTTGGCCGTGGTGATCCACTACGACGACTCGGTACCGTCAGCGGTGCTGACAACCACCGAGGGTGAGCCGCTGGCGGCGATCCGGGCGTTCTGGTTTGCCTGGTATACCTTCCACCCGGAAACCACCGTCTTCTCAGCGCCATAAATTTTCCAATTCACTGTAATACCCGGGTGCTTGCTGTGTCTCTTCAGTGAGCCGGTTATGTCGTGCCGGTCACGACAACCACTGTAAGGAGAGACTCATGTTCACAACCCAACCCCTTGGGCGGGCTATTCGCTCCGCCCATGACCATCAACGCACCACCTGGTGGTCCGCCGCCCTGGTCGCCCTGGTGATGGGTAGCGGCGGGGTGGCGCTGGCGGCCTGTTCGCCGTGCAACCCCTGTCGCGGCCGCTGCCGTGCCAGCCAGCAGTGTCGGGCCGGCGGTAATCCCTGTACCGCGAAGGCCGGCTGTTGCGCGGCCAATCCCTGTGCGGCTAATCCGTGTGCCAGCCGTAACCCGTGTGCCTCGAAAAATCCGTGCGCCACACGTTGTAATCCCTGCGCGAATTCAGGTTGTAACCCCTGTTCAGCGGCCGGGCGCTGCAGTGCTGCACCGAACCCCAGTGCCGCCAAGCGGGTCACCCGTCCGGCCAGTTATCAGCCCTATGAGGGCAATCCCTGCGCATTAATGGCCAAAGGGGAGGCCTTGTTTAACGACACCTCGCTGAGTAGCAATGGGCTGTCGTGTTCGTCCTGCCACAGTGGCGATGCAGGCTATAACGCGACCTTTGCGGTGGCTTATCCCCACTCGGTGGCGATGGCAAAAAATGTCTTTGGATTGGACTCGGTCTATCTGGATGAGATGGTGCAAATCTGCATGGTTCAGCCCATGGCGGCGGAGCCTCTGGATTGGAATGGTGAGGCGCTGGCGGCCCTGACCGCCTACATGGAGACCGTCCAGAACCGGGTGGCGGCCAACCCCTGTGCCCTGCAGGGAGGGGGATGCGGAGCCTGTAAGCCGTGCAACCCATGCAATCCCTGTGAACCGGCCAATCCCTGTGCGGGCAAGAACCCCTGTGCCGTCAAGGCGCCCACAGACACGGCCGCCCACGACCTGGTGGCCTGAGATGCGTCGCCTGGCCGGGGCAGGAATCCGGTCAGGCCGACAGGAGGCAAGACGATGAGTGCGTTGGAGATACCCCGGCTACACACCTTGCCCAGGCAACAGCTCGAACGCTGCCTGGCGGCGGCGGATGAGATCCTGGAATGTCATCGGGTACTGAAGAAGGGCGGCCTGAACGTGGTTGGCGAAGTCCTCAAAGGGCAAGGGGCGTTCTATGAGATGGATCACTACCCCAAGGATGATGTCTATGACCGGGACAGTCACAGCCAGTACTACTACCATGCCCACCGCGAGGATCATGATGAACACGGGCATTTTCACCTGTTTGTCCGCCACGGTGCGATGGGAGATCACCACCAACCGGTGCTGGGGCCGAAGGGCGAGGACCGGGTGGTCCATCTGGTGGCCATTGCCATGGATGCCTGGGGCTACCCTACGGAGTTGTTCGAGGTGAATCGCTGGGTAACCGATGAAAGCTGGCTACCGGCAGACCAGGTGATCGGTCTGCTCGATCAGTTCGAGATCGACCATGCGGCACCGAGTTGGCCAGTCAACCGTTGGATCACCGCCATGGTCCGTTGCTTCCGGCCGCAGATCGAGGCGCTGCTGAAACAGCGGGATCAGGTGATCGCTTCATACCGCGATGGCAGCCTGGCCGACGTGCTGGAAGACCGGCGGCTGGAAATCACCGGGAGTCTGCCCATTGACCTGGAATCCTGGCGCCAGTTGTTGCTGGAAACACTCGCGGTGCAGGCCTCTGCGCGAGTTGCGGAAACGGCCAGGTCGTAGGCTGGGCTGCGGACGGGATTACTCGCCGGGGTCGTCCCGATCTTTGCCGGCCAGGGCCTTGGCGATGTTCTCATCCAACCGGCGCAGATAGTCCGGATCCGGGGTCTGGCTGGAATGGGCCCGGATCAGTGCAGCGCTGTTGCGGAGGTTACCGATAAACGAACGGCAATTCCGGCACATCATCAGGTGTACCTTGACGGACAGCCGGTCCGTCGCGCCCAGTTCGCCATCCAGGTAATCGCTGGCAATGGTCGCCAGGTCTCGACACATTAACATTCGCCGGACTCCTGAAAGTGTTCAACCATGAGGAAGATTTTTTGCCGTGCCCGGTGCAGCAGGACCCTCAGGTTGGATGCGCTGACATCGAGAATGTTACACACTTCGTCGGAGTGGCGCTGATGGGCTTCGTACAGCATCAGTGCGGAGCGCTGAGCCTCCGGCAACCGGGACAGGTGCTTGTCGAGGCAGTCGCTCAGAGCGCCATTTTCCAGCAGCGCTTCGGCGGACTCACTGGTGGTCATCCTGGGAGGCACGGCCCAGCGGCCGTTGGGTTTGAAGCGGCTGGCGAGGTCCGGGTCGAGGGCTTCGCTGAAGTCGGTCGTCAGCTCGCGCTGACGGTGGCGCAGGGTGTTCTTGGCACGGTTGGCCACAATGCGATGGAGCCAGGTGCTCAGGCCTGAGCGGCCCTCGAAACCCTGGATGGCGGTCACCACCTTCGCCCAACAGTCCTGCACGATATCTTCCGCACTGCTATGGTCAGTGTAATAGCGGGCCACCGCCAACATGCCCGGGGTATAGCGCCTGACCGCCTCCCGATAGGCATCGGGGTCCCCGGCTTTCAACCGGGCAACCAGTCCTGCGTCCGGCTCCCGGGTCTCACGGATGTGCATTCCTTCTGCTCCTGCCCCTGATGGGCTTTCAGAGGCCGCCATGGGTGAAAAGTTCCGGTTTGTTGAGGGAAACGTTATAAATTTTTGAAAACCGGGCTGTAACATTCAGGATATGGCAGTGTCTATGCCCCACAATTCTTAGCGACAAGGTCCCGGATGGCCCCATGAATAGAAAGAAACTGATACTGATTGCCGTAATCGCCACTCTGGTAGGACTGTTCATCGCCTTTGACGGCCACACCGTGCTGACCCTGGATAACCTGCAACGCCATCAGGATAGCCTGCAACAGTGGATTGCCGCCAATACGGCGTTGGCGGTAGGCGGTTTTGTGTTGATCTACATAGCGGTGACCGCCCTGTCGCTGCCTGGGGCGGCTATCCTGACCCTGGCCGGGGGTGCCTTCTTCGGCAACCTCTACGGCCTGGCGGCAGTGTCGGTGGCGTCTACCGTGGGTGCCTCGCTGGCCTTTCTGGCGGCCCGCTTCCTGTTCCGAGACAGCCTCCGGGAACGCTACGCAGAGACCATCCGCCGAATGGATCAGGGCATCAAGAAGGATGGCGCCTTTTACCTGGCCACCCTGCGTCTGGTGCCGGTGTTCCCGTTCTTCCTGATCAATCTGGCCATGGGTCTGACCGCGATGAAGCTGCGCACCTACGCCGTTGTGAGCTGGCTGACCATGCTGCCGGGCACCTTTGTCTACGTGAATGCCGGAACCCAGCTGGCGCAGATTGAGGCGCTTGGGGACATCGTGTCGGCCGACGTGCTGGGTGCCTTTGCCCTGCTCGGCCTGTTCCCATTGATCGCCAAGGTTGTGATCGGCTTTGTCCGTCGCCGCCGGGTCTATCGTGGCTTCCAGAAGCCTGCGCAGTTCGACTACAACCTGTTGGTGATCGGCGGAGGCTCGGCGGGCCTGGTGTCCGCCTACATCGCCGCGGCGGTGAAAGCCAAGGTGGCATTGATTGAACGCGACAAGATGGGCGGTGACTGCCTCAACACCGGCTGTGTGCCATCCAAGGCGCTGATCAGGAGTGCCAGGGCTGCGGATACTCTGCGTCACGCAGATCGCTATGGTCTGGCGTCGGTGCCGGTGAAGGGCTCCTTCGCCAATATTATGGCCCGTGTAAAGCGGATTATCGCTGAAGTGGAGCCTCACGATTCTCCGGAACGGTACAGAAAATTGGGGGTGGACTGCATCCAGGGTGAGGCCCGATTCGTATCTCCCTGGGAGGTGGACGTGCAGACGGCTGACGGTCGTCGTCAGCGACTGACCGCGCGTAGCATCATTATTGCCAGCGGCGGTAAGCCGATGTTGCCGGCGATTCCGGGGCTTGAGGCCATGGATCCGCTGACCTCGGACACCCTGTGGCAGCTCGATGAGCAGCCTGAGCGGTTGTTGATTATCGGCGGTGGGCCCATCGGCTGTGAGCTGACTCAGGCCTTCAACCGGCTGGGGATCCCGGTGACTCAGGTCCAGCGTGGCGCAAGGTTGCTGCCCCGTGAAGACCAAGATGTGGCCGAGCTGATTCAGCAGCAGTTCGTCAGCGAAGGGGTGGACCTGAGACTGGAGCATGCCCCGATAGAATTTGTCGAGGAAGGCGGAAAACGGGTGTTGTATTGCGACCACCATGGCGAGCGGGTTGGTATTACTTTTGACCGGGTACTGGTCGCGGTGGGCCGTCAGGGCAATACCGCCAGTCTTAATCTGCAGGCCTTGGGCATTGAGCCTGCGGCAAACGGTACCGTGCCGGTGGAGGAGGACCTGAGTGTCCGATACCCCAATATTTTTGCCTGTGGCGATGTTGCCGGCCCCTATCAGTTCACGCACGCAGCGGCCCATCAGGCCTGGTATGCGGCAGTGAACGGGCTGTTCGGGCAATTCAGGCGTTTTCGGGTCGATTACCGGGTAATGCCGTGGGTGACCTTCACCGCGCCGGAAGTGGCCCGGGTCGGGCTGAGTGAGGAAGAAGCCAGGGCCAGGGGGGTGGCCTACGAAGTGACCCGTTACGGCATCGATGACCTGGATCGTGCCATCGCCGAGAGTGAGGCTCATGGCTTTATCAAGGTGCTGACCGTTCCGGGCAAGGACAGGATATTGGGCGCGGTGGTGGTCGGGAGCCGGGGTGGTGAAATACTCGCCGAGTTTACCCTGGCGATGAAACACGGCCTGGGGCTGAACAAGATTCTGGGCACCATTCACCCCTACCCGACCTGGAACGAGGCCGCTAAGTACGCTGCCGGCGAGTGGAAGCGGGCGCACGCCCCAGAGGCCATCCTCAGGCTGCTGGAGAAGCTGCATCGCTGGCGGCGGGGCGGAGCTGACGATCGGCGCCCGGCAGAAGCCGTGAGCGAAGCGGCGCATGAACCTGTGGCGCGGCGTGATATAAGCCAATAAACGGATCCAAGCGATGATGAGTGAGCGAACCAACGAGAGACACAGCGTGACCAGTGGGAGTGTGTATGCCAGTTAACGACAGTACGGCCCGGCTTATTCCGGCGCTGGAGATCATTGCTCCCCGGGCGGCGGACAGCTGGACCCACACCCGGGCTGGCGAGCCCCGGGGCTATATCGACTCGGATCAGATCCGGGAGTTGTGGTTTCACACCGGTACAGCCTGCAATCTGGCCTGTCCGTTTTGCCTGGAAGGCTCCCACCCCGGCGATAACCGGCTGGGGGCGATGAAGCTGGCGGACGCCAAACCGTTTATTGAGGAAGCCGTTGAATTGGGGGTGGGGCAATTTTCCTTTACCGGTGGTGAACCCTTCGTCATCCGTGATTTCGTCAATATTCTGGACTACGCCAGCCAGCACCGGCCCTGTTTCGTACTGACCAATGCTACCGACCCGCTACTGAAACGCCGTCACCAGATTCTGCCCCTGAAAAACAATCCCTACCCGATCCACTTCCGGGTGAGTCTGGACTATCCCGATCAGGCCCGGCACGACGCTGGCCGCGGCGACGGCAGTTTTGCCCAGGCGCTGGCAGGTATCCGCTGGTTGAAGGATGAAGGCTTTGTGGTGTCTGTGGCGCGTCAGAGTGACGAAGGCGAAGACCCGGCGGCGGTCGATGACGCGTTCCGGACGATCTTCCGTGACCATGGCATTCCGGAAGATCTGCCGTTTACCGCGTTCCCGGATCTCGGCACACCGGGTTCCGAGGATGGCAGTCCGGAGATTACTGAGACCTGCATGGAAAAGTACCCCAGCCGGGAAAGTCGGGCGCACTTCATGTGCAGTTATACCCGTATGCTGGTGAAGAAAGGCGACCAGGTCCGGGTCTATGCCTGCACGTTGGTGGACGATGATCCTGACTACGACCTGGGCGGAAGCCTTCGGGAGAGCCTGGATCAGCGCATCATGCTCCGCCACCACCGCTGCTTCGCCTGCTATCGCTTTGGTGCCAGCTGTGCCGAGCCGACCTGATATCGAAACCCAACGCCGCCGGAGGCTGACGAACCATGTCCATCACTGAAGCCAGTCTGTTCTGGGGATTCCTGGTAGTCTACGGGATTATCATGTACTGGCTGTCGCCGCGCAGCACGACGGCGGCCTCGTTTTACCGCGGCGCGGATGACAAAGGTAACCCGGTGAGTCAGTGGTCACTGACGGCCAGTATCTTTATCAGCTGGATCTTCGCCAAGTCGGTCACCAACGCTGCCAACCTTGGGGCGGCCTACGGTGTCGTCGGGGGCCTGGCTTACGCCACGTACTGGCTGTCGATCCCGGTGGCCGGTTACGTTATTTACCTGATCCGGACCCAGACCGGCGCCCGCAGCCTGCAGGAATTCCTGACCTCCCGTTTCGGCCGGCTGGCGGCTCTGAGTTTTGCGGCGGCGATCCTGATCCGGCTGTACAACGAGGTGTGGAGCAATACCGCCGTAGTGGGTGGCTATTTTGGCCAGCCCGGGCAGTGGCAGTATTACGGTGCCGCCATGCTGTTCACCTTCTTTACGCTGGCCTACAGCCTCAAGGGTGGCCTGCGCAGCTCCATTTTCACGGATGTGATCCAGGCGGTGGTGTTTGTGTTCTTCGTCGGTGCGGTGCTGTTCCTGGTCTTGCCCGCCAACGACAGCGGTGCCCTGCTCAGTACCGGTGAGTTCCGCCTGGAGGCGGGCATGGACCTGCTGCTGGTGGCGGGTCTGCAGATCTTCAGTTATCCCTTCCACGACCCTGTGTTGACTGACCGTGGCTTCGTCAACAAGGAAAAGGCCATGCTCAAGAGCTTTGTGGTTGCCGGCCTGCTGGGCTTTGTGGCGGTGTTCGTGTTCAGCCTGGTGGGTGTTCATGCCCAGCTCAATGGCATCGAAGCCATGGGCAATGCCCCGGCTGCCGTCGGCCAGTCTCTCGGGCTGACAGCCCTGTTCTTTATGAGTGTGGTGATGATGACCTCCGCCGGATCCACCCTCGACTCGACCTTCACCTCGCTGGCCAAGTCGCTGGCGGTTGACCTGCCGCGTCTGGCCCGGGGGGCGGTCGAAAAACTGCCCAGCCTGCGGCTGGGTGCGGTGGTGATGGTGGTGTTCGCCATTCTTGGTAATCTGCCGATGTTTGCCGGCACCGACATCCTCAAGGCCACAACCATCTCCGGCACCATGGTTATGGGGCTGGCGCCTGTGTTCCTGTTTTACGGGTTTGCTCAATGGTCGCCCTGGAGCTTCCACCTCAGTTTCTGGAGCGGCATCGCCCTTGGGGTGCTGCTGGCGGTCGGGCTGATTCCAGCGTCCTGGGCGATCGGTGAGGGCAACTATGCCTTGCTGCTTGGGGTCAACGCCTATGGCTTTCTGGTGTGCACAGCCGGGTTCTTCCTGCCCCTGCTGACCCGCCGCGTATTGGGGCGGGATGCGCAACCGGCACGGTCGGTGAACTGACGGTGAGCGGGCAGCCGGGGCGCAGTTGCCCGCTGGGCTATCGTTATCGGCCAGAGCAGCTGGCGGACACGGCCGAACGCTGGCCGGAGGATGTGCTGCTGGTGGCGGGGGGGCTGTATGGCAACCCTTTCGCTCTGGACGCGCTTGAGGCTATGGCGGCGGCCGAGCGTGCCAGGGGCCACCGGGTTCGGCTGTTGTTTAATGGCGATTTCAACTGGTTCAATGCAGAGCCGGAGCTGTTCCGCGACATCAATCGCCGGGTGCTGAGCCACGACGCCATGCTCGGCAACATCGAGTTCGAACTGGCGAACCCCAGTGACGCCGCTGGCTGTGGCTGCAGCTACCCGGCGTTTATCGATCAGGGGGTGGTGGAGCGCTCCAACCGGATCATGCGCAGGCTCCAGCAAGAGGCCGCCCAGACCCCCGAAATAGGTGAACACCTGGCGGCGCTTAAACGCTGGCGGTTCGGGATATTTGGTGGCCTAAATATTCTGGTGGTGCACGGTGATGGGGACTCCCTGGCGGGCTGGGGGTTGTCCCGGGAAGCGTTTGCGGCAGGCAACCATCCACAGGTCAGCGAATGGTTCGATCGGAGCGGGGCTGATGTCATTGTTTCGAGTCATACCTGCCTGCCGCTGTTGTGGTCTGGTGAGGCCGGCGGGAGGCCTTGCCTGGTAGCCAACAACGGCTCTGCCGGGATGGCGAATCTGGCCGGAGACCCCCGTGGATTGGTGGTAAGAATTTCATCAAAAACAGCAATTTATGATTCTGTTGCCCGTTGTTCGGCAGGGCCGGTGACGGTCGAGCTGGTGCCGCTGGCGTTTGATGTTGATCGTTGGTTGGCGCTGTTTGACCAGCTCTGGCCTAAGGGCTCGGAGGCGGCACTGAGTTACCGCCAGCGCATCGTCAACGGGCCCTCACTGGAGCCGAACAGGCTCGTGCTGTAACAAAAAAATCACCCTTCATAACGCCCTATAACTGTTCAAATTTTGCGCTTTTGCCCCGGGGTTGGGCAGCGCTCGCCTTGAAATATATTTCGTGGTCTATATAATTCAGCTCTAACGTTTTGAGATGATTTTATTATCACTATGACCACAGAAGGTTCGACTACCACCGCCATCACACTTCGCAAAGCTGCCAAGAGTGATGGCTTCCGGCTCCACCAGCTGGTGGCCCAATGCCCCCCGCTGGATCCCAACTCCATGTACTGCAATCTGCTGCAGTGCACCCACTTTGCCGACACCTGTGTCGCTGCCGAGCTCGCTGGCGAACTGGTGGGGTTTATCTCCGGTTACATTCCGCCCCAGCAGCCCGACACCCTGTTTGTCTGGCAAGTGGCTGTCCATGAGAAAGGTCGTGGACAGGGTCTGGCCAAGCGCATGCTCAAGGACATCGTATCCCGTGAGGTTTGCAGGGACGTGACGCACCTGGAAACCACGATTACCAAGGATAACGAAGCCTCCTGGGCGTTGTTCCGCTCTTTCGCCCGTGACCTGGGCGCCGGCCTCGAATTCAACGAGCACTTTGAGAAAGCGGCCCATTTTGGCGGTCTGCACGATTCTGAGTTTCTGCTGCGAATCGGCCCCTTCTCTCAGCCTGTCACCTGAGAAGCTGGCAGTCCGCTGAGGTCGGGCTGTCATCAAGGCTTCAACTCACGTGCGACACGCTAGTCGCGACCGAAACCGATCAGCGCACGCACATTCACCTCGAACCTAACATGCTAAGAGGCAAGACAATGGACATTTTCAAGTCAACCGAATCCGAAGTACGCGTTTATTCACGGGCTTTCCCGATGGTGTTCAATCGCGCCAAAAACGCCCATCTCTACTCGGAAGACGGCAAGGAATATCTCGACTTCCTGGCCGGTGCCGGTTCACTGAACTACGGCCACAACAATGACATCCTCAAGAAGGCGCTGCTCGAGTACATCGAGAGTGACGGTATCAGCCAGGGGCTGGACCTGTTCACCACCGCCAAGCAGGATTTCATTGAGGCGTACAAGAAGTACATCCTTGACCCCCGCGGTCTGGACTACAAGATGCAGTTCACCGGCCCCACTGGTACCAATTGTGTGGAAGCAGCCATGAAGCTGGCCCGCAAGGTGAAAGGTCGGACCGGCATCATTTCGTTCACTAACGGTTTCCACGGCGTGTCCCTGGGCGCTGTTGCAGCTACTGGTAACAAGGGCCACCGCGGTGGTGCCGGCCAGCCCCTGAACAACGTGACCTTCATGCCTTACGACGGTTACTTCGGTGACAACGTCGATACCCTGGCCATGATGGACAAACTGCTGGCGGACAACTCCTCCGGTATCGACCTGCCGGCAGCGGTTATCGTTGAAGCCGTTCAGGGTGAAGGTGGTCTGAACGCTGCCCGCGCCGAATGGCTGCAAGGCCTGGAGAAGCTGTGCAAGAAGCACGACATCCTGCTGATCCTGGATGACATCCAGGCGGGTAACGGCCGTACCGGAGAGTTCTTCAGCTTTGAATTCGCCGGTATCAAGCCCGACATTGTGACCGCGTCCAAGTCCTTGAGCGGTTATGGTTTGCCAATGGCTGTGGTGCTGTTCAAGCCGGAGCTGGACATCTGGAACCCGGGTGAGCACAACGGTACCTTCCGTGGCAACAACATGGCCTTCATCACCGCCCGTACCGCGGTTGAGACTTACTGGAAGGACGACGCCTTCGCCAATGAGGTGAAGAAGAAGACGGAAGTTCTGGGTAACGGCCTGCAGGCGATCGCCAGCAAGTACGGTAGCGATTTCTACCTCAAGGGCCGTGGCCTGATGCGCGGTATCGCCTGCCCGAACGGCGAACTGGCGGACAAGATCACCTCGCTGGCTTTTGAGAAGGGCCTGATCATCGAGACCAGTGGTCCCAATGACGAAGTGATCAAGTGCCTGATGCCGCTGACCACCAGTGAAGCGGATCTGAAGAAAGGCACGGACATCCTTGCCAAGTGTTTTGAGGAAGTCCTGAGCGAAAGTCTGAGTAAGGCGTCGTAACGCCAAGGAAGATATACGACCATGACGAGTCAATTACATACAGTTGAGAAGATCGGCGGCACGTCGATGACCAACTATGAGGCCGTGCGGGACAATGTCATTCTTGCGGGCCGCAGCGAACATGAGCTGTACCAGCGGATCTTTGTGGTTTCCGCCTACGGTGGTGTCACTAATGAGCTGCTGGAACACAAGAAAACCGGTGAGCCGGGGGTGTATGCCCTGTTCGCCGATGCGGAATCGGATTGGGCCTGGGGTGATGACCTCACCAAACTGGTCCAGTTCCTGACCGATATCAATGGTGAGCTGTTCGAAGACCCGATGCTGAAAAATCAGGCTGATCAGTTCATTACCGATCGCATTGAAGGCGTGCGCGGTTGCCTGATCGATCTGCAGCGGCTGTGTTCCTACGGCCAGTTCCAGCTCGAAGAGCACCTGCTCACCGTACGGGAAATGCTGGCCGGAATCGGTGAGGCCCACAGCGCCTTCAACACCGCGCTGAAACTGCAACAGGAAGGCATCAATGCCCGCTTTGTTGACCTCACCGGGTGGCGCGACAGCGAACTTTTGCCGCTGGACGAGAAGCTGAGGCAGGCGTTCGAGAGTGTTGACCTGAGCCGTGAGCTGCCCATCGTGACCGGATACGCCCAGTGCAAGGAAGGCCTGATGCGAACCTTTGACCGGGGTTACAGCGAGATGACCTTCAGCCGGGTGGCGGTGATCACCGAGGCCCGGGAAGCCATTATCCACAAGGAATACCACCTCAGCTCCGCCGACCCCAATATCGTCGGTGGAGACAAGGTGGTTCCCCTGGGCCGGACCAACTACGACGTGGCTGACCAGTTAGCCAACCTGGGGATGGAAGCCATCCACCCTCGCGCCGGTAAAGGCCTGCGTCAGAACGAGATCCCGCTGCGGGTAATGAACACCTTCGAGCCGGAGCATACCGGGACCCTGATCACGCCCGACTACGTGAGCGAGAAGCCCCAGGTGGAAATCATTGCCGGTGCCAAGGGCGTATTTGCGATTGAGGTGTTCGACCAGGACATGCAGGGTGAGCCGGGCTCCGATCGTAAGATCCTCGATACCCTGAGCCGTTTCAAGGTGCGCTTCGTGTCGAAGGACACCAACGCCAACACCATTACCCATTACGTGGACAGTACCCTGAAACACGTCAAGCGGGTGGTAAAGGCGCTGGAAGAAGTTTTCCCGAATGCGGAAATCAGCACCCGCAAGGTGGCGCTGGTATCGGCCATCGGCTCCGACATGAAGGTGCCGGGTATTCTTGCCCGAACCGTCAAGGCGTTGGCCGATGCTGAAATCAGTGTGCTGGCCATCAACCAGTGCATGCGCCAGGTGGACATCCAGTTTGTGGTGGATGAGGACGCTTACGACCGCTCCATCTCCGCCCTGCACGCGGCCCTGATTGAACCCCATAACCACGAGTACGCCATCGTCGCGGCGTAACCGTGTCAACGAATTGCCTGGCAGCGAGACCGGTCGCCTTGCTGCCGGGCAATGGAGGACGTCTTGCCTCCTGATCGGGGCATCCGGGAAACCGGATGTCCTGATCACCCTTTCCTGGCCTTTCCCTTCTACCCCTGTGTGAATCGATCACGCCATCTACCGGAGGCGCACGCCAGTGACCGGCGCAGGTTCGCGATGACGGAGGCTCCCGGATTCAGGGCGCCAGTTCGCGGCACGCCTGGTGGGCGGGGCAACCGATCAGGTGATCGTTGACCATGCCGGTGGCCTGCATGAAGGCGTACACGATGGTCGGGCCGACGAAGTTGAACCCGGCCTTTTTAAGGGCTTTGGACATGGCTTCTGCTTGCGGGGTGGTCACCGGCACCTCGGCGAGCGTGCGCCACTGGTTCTGGATCGGCTGCCCCTCGACAAAAGACCACAGAAACTCGCTGAACGATTCCCCACGGTCGCGAAATTCCAGAAATCCCCGTGCATTACGGATGATCGACTCGACCTTGAGGCGATTGCGAATGATGCCGGGGTTGGCCAGCAATTCGGCCTTCTTCTCGTCGTCATAGCGTACGATTTTCTCAGCGTCGAACTGATCGTAGGCGTCCTGGTAGCTGTGTTGCTTGCGCAGGATAGTGATCCAGCTCAGGCCGGCCTGCTGGCCATCGAGACAGAGCTTCTCGAACAGATCCTGATCGTGGTAGCTGGGCCGGCCCCAGACAGTGTCGTGGTAGTTCACGTAGAGAGGGTCGGTGCCGCACCAGGGGCAGCGGCCGGGGTCGGACGTGGTCATAGGTGGCATTCTCCGGCCTGGGCGATGGTGTTGTGGAAGTGCCAGTGTACGGGATTCTCCGTGACAGTTTCAGCCGCCAGCAAGCCTTCGATGTGACCGCCCGCGAGCAGCGCAGAGGCCGGCGGCGAGGGATGCCCACCGTGATAGACCACCGCTATTGTGAATCCCGCCATGGTACCGACCGAGGCCTGCCAGTCGTTGCTGGGTTGATCGCCCAGCAGGTGGCCATCGGCCAGCACTTCCAGGGTTTGCAGGTTGCCGGCAATGCCACGACCGGTGGCCTTGAGCCAGGCCTCTTTGAGCGTCCACACCCGCAGAAAATCCTCCAGCCGGTCATTGGCCAGCAGCCAGTGTTGTTCGCGCTCGGTGAACCAGCGCCGAACCACCTTGTGCCACTGGCTGTGACGGCTGTTGGGTTCGATGTCGATGCCAACGCCACTGGCGGTGGAGGTGGCGCAGGCTACCAGGCCATGGCTGTGGCTCAGCGACAGCGACCAGCCCGGCGGGGTGCTGGATGCCACCGGCCGGTCCGCTACCGGACGGCAGTCTGCCACCGGGTGTCCGGAAGCTCCGGCCAGGGCCTGGCGAATCAGCCAGCGGCTGTGAACAAAGTCATTCAGGCTGGTCTGGTGCAACCCCTCAGCACGGGCCTGCTCACTCGCACTGAGCCAGTCTGGCGGCTCCGGTGTGGTGGAGGCCTCGCAGTGGCTGAGCCAGATGGCGATGGTCGCTTCAGGGTTGCAGTCGTTGGATGAGCCAGCCATCGTCCTGCCTCAGGTATTCAAACCGATCGTGCAGGCGGCTGGGCCGTCCCTGCCAGAATTCTATGCGTTCGGGTACGACCCGGTAGCCGCCCCAGAAACTGGGTAAAGGAACGTCGCCCTGGCTGAAACGACGTTTGATCTCGGCGACTTTCTGTTCCAGCAGGCCGCGGGAGGTAATGACCTTGCTTTGTTCCGATACCCAGGCCCCGATCTGGCTGCCACGGGGACGGGACGAAAAATAGCGTAGCGACTCGGCTTTGCTGACCTTCTCAACCGGGCCCTGAATGATCACTTGTCGGTTGAGGCCAATCCACGGGAACAGCAAGGCTGCTTTCGGGTTCTGGTCGATTTCCCCGGCCTTGCGACTGCCGTAATTGGTGTAGAAGACAAAACCCTTGTCATCGAAGTATTTGAGCAGCACGGTGCGGAGGTCCGGTTGGCTGTCGCTGCCAGCGGTGGCCAGGGACATGGCATTGGGCTCAAGGATGCCGGCCTCGCGGGCATCATGGAACCAGTGCTCGAACTGGCGGATGGGGCTGTCGTCGAGGTGATCGCGGTCGAGACCTTCACTCTCGAATTCACGGCGCATATCGCCTATATCCATGGATTCGGTCCTTTGCGGATACTTGCGGATTGAGGAGGTTTCGGACTTATTCCTGATCTCCGGACATAGTACGATTGTATCTGCTTTCAGGTGCTTGTGGGGCCTGGCGTCCCGTTCGGGATAGGTCGGACGGAGAATAGACTCTGTCCTGAAGGCAATAGAACATTGATGCAGGCCGGCAAATGGGAGTCAGCGGTGGCAAAGCAAGGCGAAGAAAGTCAGGGTGATGTACAGCCGGGTTCGGCAAAGGCAAAGCAGGACACAGTAAAGGCCGTATACAAACGGGGTTGGTTCTGGGCAGCGCTGGTGGTGGTGTTGTATGCCCTTGCGGGTTTTGCCGGACTGCCCTGGTGGCTGGAGCGGAATCTGCCGACCCAGGCCCAGCAGTACATGGGCTGGCAGACCACGGTGGAGAACATTTCGGTCAATCCGTTTGCGATGACCGTGGAGGTGACCGGGCTGGCGGCTCAGGATGCCAATGCCGAGCCGGTGCTGGCCTTTGACCGTTTCTATGTGGATCTGGGTTTCTGGCAGCTGGTCACCGGCGTGGTGGCGTTCGACACCATCGAGCTGGTGGAGCCCAACATCCGGCTCGATCTGCTGGAAGATTATAACGTCAACTTTGCCCGTGACTGGCAGGCGCATAACCCGGTGGTGGATGAGCCTGACGCGGCCCCTGCGGAACCCGAGGAAGCCGGTAGCGGACCGAAAATCTATCTTGGCAAGCTGCAGATTTCCGGTGGTGAACTGATGTTCCGGGACTTCAGTATGGCGCAGCCGGAGAGTTTCAGTATTTCTCCGCTGGATTTCGGCATCAGTGATCTGGCGACCTATTCCCGTGATGGCAGCAACAGCAACTACAGCCTGGAGGGCGCGCTGGGTGAGAAGACCACCTTCTCCTGGGCGGGCAGCCTGAGTGTAAGCCCTCTCCATTCCAGCGGCCACCTGCGTATAGCGGATATCGATTCCGCAATCATCGCCCATTTTATCCAGGAAGTGATGCCGTATTCCCTGCAGAGCGGTAGCGTTACCCTGGAATCCGACTACGAATTGCTTGGTGGTGATGGCATCTCACTGATTACCCGCGACGGCACGTTGGGCATCAGGGCACTGGCGCTGGCTATTGCCGGCGACGATGATACACCGCAGTTATCGATCAACCGTGTTGATGTGTCTGGCATCAATTTCAGCTTGCGTGAACATTATGCCGGGATCGCGAAGGTGGCGGTCGACGGCTTGCAGGTGTCAGCGGTCAAGGGTGCCGATGGCGAACTCAACTGGCTGCGACCTTTGGCCGCCGCAACACCATCGGCCGCTGAAGCGGACGGTGAGGCTGGTACTGGCGATGGTGCCGGCTTCCGCTGGTCAGTGGACGAAATTGCGGTCAGTGGCAGCCAGGTCCAGTGGCGGGACGAACAGCTGGACACCCCGGTGGATCTGGCCTTGCAGGGCATTGATCTGAGCATCGGTAAACTCAGCCAGCAGTTTGAGGAGCCTGTGCCTTATGAGCTGGCGGCGAATCTGGTGGCTGGCGGTAACCTCCGGGCCCGCGGTCAGGCAACCCTGGTGCCGTTTACCCTGGAAACCGCGTTGTCGGCCAATGAGGTGGTGTTGGGCCAGTTTGAACCTTATGTGCAGATGGCCACCAATCTGGTCATTCGTGATGGCCGGCTGACCGTGGACGGCGAGCTGGATCTGGACGGGCAGAAGGACCCCATGACCGGCACCTTTAGCGGCACCGGTGAGCTTAAGGCATTGGACCTGGGGCTGAAAGACGATGACGAGCCCCTGCTGGGCTGGCAGACCCTGCAGCTGGCGCCAATCGAGTACAACCTGTCACCGGCGCGGCTGGAAATCGGTACCGTCACGCTGTCTGCCCCGAGAGTCCAGGTCACCAAGAATGAGGACGGTGACGAGAATGTGAGCCGGATTGCCAGGGTTGGGGAAGCCTCCGCGGCCCCTGAAGAGGGCGAGGCTGAGGACGGTGGCGAGCCAGGTATGATTTTCCGCATTGGGGAATTCGTGCTGCAGGATGGCGCGGTGTCCTACACCGATCGCAATATTACGCCGACCTTCGCGACCCGGGTGCATGAACTCAACGGAACCGTGACCGGGCTGAGTAACATTGCGCCACAACAGGGCAGCGTGGCCATCAAGGGCCGGATCGGTGAACTTGGCCGGGTTGATTTTGGCGGCTCCCTGGGGGCACTTGGCGGTGAAGACACGACCGAACTCAAGCTTGATTTGAGCCAGTTGTCGTTGCCGACCCTGAGTCCCTATTTCGGGCGCTATGTCGGCTACAACGTTGACAGTGGCAAGCTCAATCTGGATCTCACTTATCAGATCACCGGAGAGCACATCAAGGCGGAGAATCTGGTGATCCTTGACCAGCTCGAGCTGGGCCAGGAAGTGGACAGCGAGGATGCGGTCAATGCGCCTGTGGAGCTGGGGCTGGCCTTGTTGCGGGATCGTGATGGTGTGATTGAAGTGGACCTGCCGGTGGAAGGCGACCTGAACGATCCCGAGTTCCGGGTGGGCCGGGTGGTGGCGCGGGCGTTCGTCAACCTGCTGGTCAAGGCGGCCGCCTCGCCCTTCAGCATGCTGGGATCAATGGCTGAACTGGCCGGCTTGTCTGCTGAAGAGCTGGGCACGGTCTATTTCGAAGCCGGTAGTGAGGATCTGGTGGCCGGCGAAGAGGAAAAGCTGAGTGCGCTGGCCCAGGCCCTGCAGGAACGTAGCGAACTGGTGCTGAACATCCGCGGTGCCGTGTCCCAGGAGCTGGACGGACTGGTGTTGAAACAGCAGGTGCTGGCGCGGCGTATCGGGTTGAATGGCGAGCTGGTGACCTCAGAGCGAATTGACCGGCTTGAAGGGGAATACCGTCGGGTCAATGGCAGCGATGCTCTGGAGGTCATGCGGAGTGAACAGGGAGACAACCCTCAGGACTGGGAAATTGCACTGGTAAAAGCACTGACCCAGGATCTCAACCTGCCGCCGGAAGCCTTTGGCAACCTGGCTTTGGCTCGGGGTCAGGGGCTGCAGCGCCAGTTGCTGCAGCAGTACGAGATTCCGCCTGACCAGCTGTTCCTGCGGGATCCCCAGCTGAATGCCTCCGGCAATGAGGACGGCGAGGTGGCCGTGCAATTCACCCTCGACGCGCGTTCATAGGGGCATTCGCGATGACGCAAAAGCCGCTGAGCCACTTTTTTGCCTACATTTCCCGCCTGCGCTGGATCAAGCGCTGGGGCCTGATGCGCAATGCCATCGAGGAGAACGTCGCCACCCATTCCTGGGAGGTGGCCACCCTGGCCCATGCCCTGGCGTTGATTCGCAACCGCCACTTCGGCGGTTCGGTGGACGTTGACCGCATCGCCACGGCTGCGTTGTACCACGATGCCACCGAGGTGATCACCGGCGACATGCCAACGCCGGTGAAATACCACTCGAAGGTGATGCGGGAAGTATTCGGGGATATCGAGCACAAGGCCCAGCATGAGCTGTTGGGACTACTGCCGGATGCGTTGCAGGAGGATTTTGCGCCCTACCTGAGCGAGGCCCTCTGGTGTCGGGAAACCCGGGAATTGGTCAAGGCCGCAGACCGCTTGTCGGCCCTGCTCAAGTGCCGGGCCGAAATCCAGGCCGGTAACGGCGAGTTCGAGCCAGCCGCGAAGCAGATCTATCATCGCCTGCAGCAGGAAAACCTGCCGGAAGTGCAGTACTTTCTGGAGGTGTTTGCCCCCGGATACCAGCAGCCGCTGGATCATCTGCTGGAGCAGCCGCACTAGAGTGCGGCTGCCAGCATCCGGTCTGTTATTGCGTTCAGGCGCCGGCGGCGGAGCCACCGACCATACCGCCACGGAGGCCGTCTTTGCGCAACAGGTTGCGGGCGGCATCTTCCGGGCTGCCGGCCAGTTCGCGGAACATGCCCATGGACCCGAGCAGCGCTGACGACTCGTAGGGCACGAACACCCGCTCGCCGTCTTTCGCCATGGTGGGCAGGGCCTTGATGTAGCTCTGTCCCAGCAGGTAACCAATAACAGCCTGTTTGTTGTCTTCGGAGTCGCCCATGGCGCTGAGGACCAGACGAATGGACTCCTGCTCACCCTGGGCACGAAGGATGGCAGACTCCTTGTCGCCCTGGGCGTTGAGGATGGCGGATTCGCGCTGGCCCTGGGCCATGGCGATGGCGGCCGCCTTTTCACCTTCAGCCTCAGTCACGGTGGCCCGACGCTTACGCTCAGCGGCCATCTGCAGGCGCATGGCCTCTTCCACTTCCTCCGGCATGCTGATGTCCTGGACTTCCACGCGGGTCAGTTTGACCCCCCACTTGGACGCGGGTTCTTCCATTTCGGACTGGATCGCGTTGTTGACCTCACTGCGGGACTCAAACAGTTTGTCGAGTTCCATCTTGCCCACCACGGAACGCAGTGTGGTCTTCGCCAGTACCTCCACCGCCTGACTCATGTTCGCTACTTCGTATACCGCGCGGCGGGGGTCAATAATCTGGTAATAAAGCGCACCGTTAATGGAGACGGTCACGTTGTCGGTGGTGACAACCGGCTGACCGGGGAAGTCCATGACCGTTTCCCGGCGATCGATGCGTACTTCGTCGCTGACCACGGGGTGGTAGTCCTGCCCCATCTTGACGTAGCGGATCATGGTGATGGGCCGGGCCTGCTCAATGAATGGGATGATGATATTGATGCCGCTTTCCAGCACCCGGTTGAATGAGCCCAGGCGCTCAATCACCATGACTTCTGACTGGCGAACGATCACCACGCCCTTGGCAATGATGAAAATGCCGACGGCCATGAAAATCAGGCTGATGATAAGGCTGGGACTGATCAGGGATTCCATGCTTATTGCTCCTTGCTTGGGTTGACGCAATGGACCACGGCTGTGGTGCCATCGAATGTGTCGAACACGACTTCAGTGCCTTCCGGCAGGTCGGTGAGATTGTCGGGGGTTACCCGCAGGCGGTAGAAGTCGCCATTAATCTTGATGCCGCTGGCACCATCGTAATCCCGTTTGAGGGTGCGGTAGCGCTGCCCGGATTCGACGCCGGTGCCGGTGGTGCCGTACGCCACACCCCTGGGGGAAAAGCGGGGTTTGATCCAGCGAATGGCCACCGGGACCAGAATGCCGGAGAACACCCCCATGGCCACGAGTTGCCATTCAAAGGGCGCATCGAGGTACGCCACGATGGCTGTCAGCGCGGCAGCGATGCCCAGCGCCAGCAGTAACAGGACGCCCGACGCCAGTTCGGCCAGGCTCAGCACCAGGGCCAGAATCAACCAGAGATGGGTAAGACTCCATTCCATAAACAGTTCCGCCAGGTTGTGAAAACATCAAAAAACCGATTGTAACCAATGGGGTTGCTGCCGTCCCGTGAAACCCGTCGGGATTGCGGACTGACCGAAACGTCCGAAGCCGCCGAGATTTGCTGCCATAGGCCGGTTTGGCCGAGATGATACAGTGAATGAAATTAGAGTAATTGCTCTGCCAACTTACGAGCCGAACAACAAGAGGTCACGGTCTATGAAAGAGTTGAACAACAAGGTTGCAGTGGTTACCGGCGCAGGTTCCGGTATCGGTCGTGCCCTGGCCCATTTGCTGGCGGCTCGTGGCTGTCGGTTGGCACTGTCTGATGTCAACGAGGCCGGACTCAAGGAAGCCGCAGCAAGCTGCGGGGCCAGTGAGGTTCGCACCTACCTGCTGGATGTGTCGGATCGTGATGCCATTTACGCCCACGCCGACGAGGTCGCCAAGGACTTCGGTCAGGTCAACCTGATCATCAACAATGCCGGTGTTGCCCTGTCGGCGTCGGTACGTGAAATGACCGATGAAGACTTCAAGTGGATCATGGACATCGATTTCTGGGGCGTTGCCCATGGAACCCGCGCGTTCCTGCCTCACCTGATTGCCTCTGGCGACGGCCATGTGGTGAACGTGTCCAGTGTTTTTGGCCTGATTGGCGTTCCCAAGCAGAGTGCCTACAACGCGGCCAAGTTCGCCGTGCGGGGCTTTACCGAAGCGTTGCGTCAGGAAATGCAGCTCGAGGGCCAGCCGGTGGCTGTGAGTTGTGTCCATCCCGGTGGTATTCGCACCAACATTGCCAACGCCGCCCGCATGGGTGTTTCAGAGAACGCCGATGCCCAGCGCAAGGGCTTCGACAAGTTGGCCATGACCACGCCGGAGAAAGCCGCGGAAACCATCATCAGAGGTATTCTGCGTGACGAGTCCCGTATCCTGGTAGGGCCGGATGCCTGGGGGATCGATGCCCTCAACCGTCTGCTGGGTGCCGCTTACCAGCCGCTGGTCGCCCGTTTCTCACGCAAGAACCTGTACAACTGATAGCAGGCCCCTGTGGGGGCGTCGGCTGAGCCCCTGAATGGCGTCTGACGTCGTTCCAGGGGCTCATCGTCCGACCGAACAGTTTTACTCTCTGGTCCAAGAACTTATACTGGCGCTATCGCTTGGACCAAACTGTCATGACCGCACCGCGCCAAACCTACCCCGCTGGAACTTCTGTCCACTACCGTCCTGGATTGAGTGACAGCCACCGCCGATTACTGGCGCGCTGGCTCTATATTGTCACGGCGGTGTCACTGGTCCCCTTTGCCCTGCTGCAGATTGCCAACGGCCACACCACCCTCGCCTTTGCCGAACTGGTCGCCTCGGCGCTGCTGGCCATCGGCTTCTGGCGGCTCGGGCACAGCCGTTATCTGCAACGCTGGATCTATGGTTACCTGATTCCGCTGTTCACCTTCTTCAATATCATCATCATTGTACCCGAGGCCTCGATCTCGGCGTCGATCTGGGTGCTGATGATGCCGGTGCTGTCATATCTGTTGCTTGGCAAGCGTCAGGGGCTGCTGTTGTGTTTGCCGTTTATGATCGGCGGCTGTCTGGGCTACCTGTATTTTCTCGACAGTATCCACTCTGCCCGCAGTGCCATCGATTTTCTCAATCTGCTGCTCGGTTCAACGCTGATGCTGCTGTTTATTCACCTCTATGAGCAGCGTCGGGAAGAAACCCGTCAGCGCCTGGTCAATATGGCCCAGACCGACCCCCTCACCGGGCTGGTCAATCGAAACCGCTTCCACGAACTACTGGCCCGCACCATCGCCGAGTGCCGCCGCAGCAACATTCCCTATGCCCTGGTGGTGCTTGATCTCGACCGCTTCAAGCAGGTGAACGACACCTTTGGCCATGATGCCGGTGACCGTCTGTTGCGCCTGGTCAGTCGGGCCCTGACCGAACGCCTGCGTGGTACCGACACCGTCGGCCGGCTGGGTGGTGAGGAATTTGGTCTGCTGTTGCGGGATGTGGCTCCGGACGACACGGTCCAATTGATTGAAGAGGTGCGGGAGCGTATCGCCGAGACCCGTCTGAGTTACCGCGGCGACGACATTGCGGTCACCGCATCGTTCGGCATTGCCCACTCCGCCAGGGACGGTCACCAGGCCGATACCCTGTTCCGTATCGCTGACCGGCGCCTGTACCAAGGCAAGCGCGGAGGGCGGAATGTGGTTGAGAGTGGTGACAACCCTGCCGTTGAAGCCACGCCAAGCAAGGATGTTGCCGATGTGTGAGCTGTTGGCGATGAGTGCCAATACCCCCACTGATTTGTGTTTCAGCTTTACCGGTCTCACCCGGCGCGGTGGCGACACGGGCCCGCACCGTGATGGCTGGGGCGTGGCTTTCTACGAAGGTAAGGGCGTGCGGGCATTCCACGAATCCGGTGCCAGTGCGAGTTCCCGCATAGCCGAGGTGGTGCAGACTCACCCCATCAAGAGCGAAGTGGCAATCTGCCACATCCGTCAGGCCAATGTCGGTTCGATCTGCCTGGCCAACACCCACCCCTTTATCCGGGAACTGTGGGGCCAGTATTGGACGTTTGCCCATAACGGCCAGTTGGAGGGTTTCCGGGCCGAGCCAGGATTTTATGAGCCGGTCGGCGATACCGACAGCGAGCAGGTGTTCTGCGACCTGCTTAACCGGATGCGGGCGCAGGGCCAGCGTAGCGACTCCCTGGAGGGGCTCAGTGAACGGCTGGTGAAATTGTCCGAGGGCTACGCCAGGCGGGGGGTGTTCAATCTGCTGCTGAGCAATGGTGACTGGCTGTTTACCTTCTGTACCACCAAGATGGCCAGCATTACCCGGCGCGCACCGTTCGGGCCGGCCCGGCTCAAAGACGCCGATGTGATCGTTGATTTCGAGGCTGAAACCACCGCCAATGACATTGTCAGTGTCATTGTCACCGAGCCGCTGACCACCGACGAGCGCTGGGAACTGTACCAGCCCGGGGAGTGGCGGTTGTGGCGCAAGGGCGAGGTTATGGCCTCGGGTGTGGTCGGGGTGCCGGATTATCCGCGCCCACCCACAGACTGACGGGGTGGGCCGTCAGGCTAATGAAGAAGGACAGCCGGGGCTGTCCTTCTTTCGGTGCGCCGGAGCAATTACTGCAGGGTACGACGGTTGCCGGTCTTGAACTGGGGCGCGATTTTCTCACTGACCTGGGCCTTGAAGCGCTCGATCAGCTCGCTGTTGTTGTGATCCCAGGGGTGGAAGCCCGGCTTGAAGTATTCCAGCCAGGTGGGGATCAGGCTTGAGAACGTGCCGTCTTTGCCCCACATCCGCCACAGGCTCTTGGCGCTGTCCTTCAGACTGAACCCTTTCGGGTCCTTGAGCATCATCTGGGCGGTAAAGGCAGACGCGACAACCCCCAGCATCGCCGTGGAGAACGCCAGGTAGAAGGTGCGTTCAGCGTAGCTGCCACCTACTTGCTGGAAGACATCAAAAGTTACCGCCTTGTGCTCGGTTTCTTCGATGGCGTGCCATACCCAGAGCGTGCGCATGGACTCGTGCATGTCTTCGCGGACATCGTTGCGCTCCAGCAGCATGTCAGCCAGCATGGCCGTCAGGTGCTCTAGGCCGCAGGTGATGGCAAGCTGATGGCGCTTGGGCAGCTTCTTGGCAATGCCCAGAATCACACTGAGTTGCTTCTCCAGCTCTTCCACCGGCATGCCCTGATCGCGGACATGCTGGTTCATGGTCATATGTTCCAGCGAATGCATGGCTTCCTGGCCAATGAAACCGCGCACTTCTTCCTTCATTTTCGGATCGGTGATCTGGTCGCGGAAATAACGGACCGAATCCACAAAGAACTGCTCTCCCTGGGGAAACAGTACCGACAGGGCATTCATTGTGTGGCTGATAAAGTAGCTGTTATCGAGCCAGTAACGGGGCGTCTTCTCACTAAACTCAAAGCCCATGCGCTGGGGTTTGATGGTAACGTTGTCCGGTGTACGGGTCTTGACGGTTTGGGTACGACCTGTTGTCGGCATGATGGAACTCCTGTCCTGGGCGCTTTATAGATATTTTTTGGTTTGATGGATGCGCGCTGTGGTTATGGTTCCAGTGTGTCGGGGATGCTGGCCAGAAAACAGACGAAAACAGGACGTTGGCCGTGGATAATGGGCCAAGCAATTGCTTGGTTGACCGAGATGACACCTCGCGGGAGGCGGGCTTGCCACTACCCGGGAGGGTGTCAGTTCGTGGTAGCATCTGCCGAGGCCACCGTAACTGAAAACCTGATGAGGCGTTGCCGCAGCGGACGATGCTCCATCCCTTAAATAGGACGTACCATGGCAAATAACGGCCCGGATAGAGAACGGCAGATGCTGGGACTGTTCCTGGTTCCCGGGGTATACCTGCGGGTACTCGCGGAGACGGTGGGCAAACTCGGTCATAATGAACGCCAGCTCTATGACGGCTTGAGCTTCAGCGCGGATGACCTCAAGGCCAATAACAGCAGGGTCTTCGTAACGGATGCCATGGTGATGGCCGAGCGGGCGCTGAAACTGGCCGGACACCAGGGCCTGAGCTTCATGCTGGCGCGTGAATTGCGGGTCACCATTCACGGTACCCTGGGGCTGGCGGCCCTGACCAGTCCGACCATGGGCGAGGCCATCGATTCGGTGCGCCGTTACCTGCAGCTTCGGGTGCCCTTCCTGACCATGAACATCAACGATGCGGGTGATCGTGTCCTGGTCACCCTGCGCGCAGAATTCGATGTGCCGGGGCTCTACCACTTCCTGGCGGAAACCGTGGCAACCACGTTACTGATGCTGGCGGACCAGTTGATCGACCGTTCCAGTGCAGAAGAAATGGGCTTTCCGCTGACCAATGGCAAGATTCCTGGTATCAAAGTGCATCTGACCGGTCCGGAACCGGACTATTTTGCCCAGTTTGCGGATCAGTTGCCGGCGGACATCAGCTACCAGCAGCAGGAAGAAATGATTGTCTTTCCCAAGAAGCTGCTGGACGCGCGTATGCGCCTGGCGGATGCTGATGCCTCCAAGATGGCCCGCGACCAGTGCGAGTTCGAGCTGCAGAAAGCGCTCAAGGATCAGGGCGACATCACCTACGCGATCCGCAACATGCTGCACATCATGCCGGGCCCATTGCCCTCGCTAGAGACCATGGCCGAGCGCTTCTGTGTCTCATCGCGGACCCTGAAGCGGCGCTTGGCCGAAAAAGACACCACCTATCGGGAGATTGTGGAGCAGGTGCTCAAGGACCGTGCCATCCAGTTGCTGCGTTACACCAATCAGTCGGTGAGCGAGATCGCCTACGAGCTGGGCTATGCCGATCTGTCCAATTTCAGCCGGGCTTTCCGTAAGTGGACCGGTAAGTCTGCCAGTGAATTTCGCGAAGACGGCCCCGATCCCGCGCCGGAAATTGGGCCCTGAGCGGTTCTGCCGGAATCCTTCAGTTCTGCTACGTCATCAACGTTACACGGTCGGTTTATAAGGAGATGCAGATATGCAACAAGCGAATACCCACAGCAAAGTGTTGGGTTACCTGCTCTGGATTTTCGGGTTTCTCGGTTCTCACCGGTTCTACTACGGCAAGCCGGTAACCGGAACCATCTGGTTCTTTACACTGGGCCTGTTTTTTATTGGCTGGATTATTGACCTGTTCCTGATCCCTTCGATGGACCGCGAGGCTGACATGCGATTCCAGGCCGGAGGTACCAGTTACAACATCAGCTGGTTGCTGCTGACCTTCCTGGGGGTGTTTGGTGTGCACCGGATGTACATGGGTAAATGGATCACGGGTATTATTTATCTGTTTACCGGCGGCCTGTTCCTGATCGGGGTGCTCTACGATTTCTGGACCCTCAACGACCAGATCTCGATGAAGAACCGCGAGCAGTCTGGTTACTGAATGCCTTGCTTCCTCCGGCCCCGGGTGTCATGACACTCGGGGCTCTTGATTCCGCTCAAGCCCATTGTTTCACTCAGGGCTCCTTGGTTTCGCTCAGGGCTGCAACCCCGCAGCCTGCTCCAGTTCCGTGAGGCCGTCTTCCAGGTAGTCCAGCAGCCGTTGCAGGCTGGGCAGGGTGCGGCGACAACCGATCAGCCCGAACTCGATCTGGTCACAATAACTGGTCAGCGTCATGTTCAGCGCCATCCGGTCCATCGCGATGGACACCGGATACATCCCTTCCAACTTCGCGCCATTCCAGTAGCACGGTTCCTGGGGGCCGGGTACATTGGAAATCACCACGTTGAACGTCTGCCATTTCGGCGCCATCCCGGTCAGCAGGTGGAAGCCGGCCGGTGCCAGGGTCAGCGCGGTGTAATTGATGATTTCCTCAGAGGTCATGTTGGCGTAACGCTCTTTGGCCTCGTTTACCTCCAGATGAATATGGCGAAGGCGATCGGCTGCGTCGCTCAGATGCGTGCCCAGGCCCGCGAGGATCATGCCCACCTGATTGCCCTCGGTGCTGTCGTCCTTACGGAGGGATACCGGCACCATGGCCACCAGGGATTTATCCGGCAACGCGTTCTGGCTCAGCAGATAGCTGCGCAGGGCGCTGGCGCACATTGCCATCACCACATCGTTGACGGTGGCACCAAAGGCGGCGCCGACATCCTTGATGCGGCTGAGGTTGTATGACTGTGCGGCAAAACGCCGGGAACCGGTGACCTTCTGGTTCAGGATGCAGCGGGGAGCGTGAAAGATCGAGTCGTATTCCGGATTGCGGCGTGCCTCATTGATGGTACGCAGCAGTTCCCGTGCCACCGTTGGTACCGTGCCCAGCTGTTTGCCGGATTCGCCCAGCAGGTGCGACAGATTATTCATCAGCGAGGGCCGGGGCCGGTCTTCTTGGTGCTGTCGGGCAGGCAGGTTCCAGATCGGCGGCATGTCGCGCTGGTCGGGATCAGACGACATCATCCGCTTCATCATTCGCATGGCAGATACGCCATCCACCAGGGCGTGGTGGACCTTGGTATAGACGGCAAAGCGCCGGTCCTGCAAGCCCTCAATCAGGTGGAACTCCCATAATGGTCGTTCCCGGTCCATCAGGTGACTGTGCTCGGCAGACACGAAGGCCAGCAGCTCACGGATGCGCCCGGGCGTGGGCAACGCTTCAAAACGGAAGTGGTGCTCAAGGTCGAACTGGTGGTCTTCGGTCCAGTAGCTTTGTCCCAGCCGACTGGTCAGACGCTGATTAAACGGTGCCGTAATGGCGGTTTGCTGCTGTAACTGATCGGCCAGTTGCGCAACGTAGTCATCGGGGGCACCTTCGGGAAACGAGAACAGCTGAAGTCCGCCAACGTGCATCGGTTGTTGACGTTTTTCGAGCCACAGAAACAACTGGTCGGCCGGGCTGAGCAGCTTCAAGGGCTGGTCCTCTTGAGATTGTCATTATTGGATGTTTTCCCGATGGTACTGTAATTACTGGAGAACGGAAGTGGCAATGCAAACTTGCGCGGTTGCCGAAAGGGTCAGTGACCGGAGTCCGGTCGGCGGAGTCTTTACTGAACGGATATACTGCAATCATTGCCATCAATACTGTGGTCATAGCGATTGGAGATGTTATGAGATACCCCGCCCATCACAAAGCCGAAACCCATAAGCAGCTGGTGGCCTCAGCCGGTGCCCTGGTCAAGACCGCAGGTTTCGGTACGACCGGCGTGGACGCCCTGATGCGGTCGGTGGGATTGACCGGTGGGGCTTTCTACGGCCATTTCAGGTCCAAGACGCAGTTGTTCCGGGAAATCATTGCCAGCGAACTGGACAATACCCGGCAGCGTCTGCAGAAGCTTGCGGGCCGGGCTGCCGGTAAGGCGCGTTATAAGGCGATGGTCAATGACTATTTTAGTCGTTGGCACCTGGATCATCCTGAGGATGGTTGCCCGTTGCCGGGGCTTAGCAGTGAAGTCGCCCGCGCGGGTGATGATGTGAAGCAGGCCTATGAACACGGCCTGAAAGAGCTTCATGTGATCCTGACCGAGGAGCTTGGTGATGACGCCAGAGCCTGGGCGGTCATCGCTCTGGGTGTCGGTGCTGTGAGCATCGGGCGAGCACTGGCCTCGACGGAATTGCAGGAGGAATTGTTGAATGCATGCCGTCAGTTGGCCGGGGAACAGGCCCGGGACTGATTTGCGGGTTGTCGCCTGAACTGGCCCGTAACGCCAAAGGCGATGGCGGGATAAATGGCTTATGATCGTTAACTAAATGATCGTTTAGTTATTGTTGGAATGTCCGCACCCGTTCGCGGGTTGTTCACCAGGAGAGAACGCCATGATCACCAGCCGCACCGATACTACCGCCTGCATCCTGTGTTCCCGTAACTGCGGGTTGAGTGTGGAGGTTGAAGGATCACACCTGAAGAAAATCCGGGGTGACAAGGCTCATCCGCTGACCCACGGCTATATCTGTCAGAAAGCGGCACGCCTGGAGCATTACCAGAATCACGACGATCGTCTGACCAGCCCGATGCAACGCCAGCCCGATGGATCGTTCAAGCCGGTCAGTTGGGACGAGGCGCTGGAGGACATTGCCCAGCGCCTGACGGTCATTCGCGAACGTCACGGGGGCGATGCCTTCGCCTTTTTGGGCGGTGGCGGTCAGGGCAACCATTTAGGAGGGGCCTACAGCCGGCAGTTGCTGACGGCGATGAAGAGCCGCTACAGCTACAATTCCCTGGGCCAGGAGAAGACCGGGGATTTCTGGGTGAATGGCCGGCTGTTTGGCAGCCAGACCTGCCACACCACCGAAGATGTGGAACATGCGGATTTTGTGTTGTTCATCGGGACCAACCCGTTTCAGGCTCACGGTATCCCTAATGCCCGGGATACCCTGAAACATCTCCAGAAGGACCCCGGTCGCACCATGGTTGTGATCGACCCACGGCGCTCGGAGACCGCCAGGATGGCCGACATCCATCTGCAATTGCGGCCCGGTACCGACAGTTACCTGATGAGCGCCATGCTCGCCATTATCGTGAGTGAAGGCCTTCATGACCGGGCGTTCCTGAGCCGCCGATGCCTGGGGTTTGAACAGGTCGAACAGGCACTGCTGGCGATCCCGGTGGCAGACTATGCTGAACGGGCGGACATTCCCCTGGCCCAGCTGCAGGCGGTGGCACGGGGCTTCGCCAAGGCCCACACCGCCTGTGTAAGGATCGATCTTGGCATCCAGCAGACACTGCACACCACCCTGAACGGCTATCTGGAAAAGCTGTTGTATTTGATGACCGGCAATTTCGGCATCCGTGGCGGGAACAACCTGCACAGTTTCCTGTTGCCCATCCTGGGGCACACCGACGAGCGCAAGCCCAAGTTCAAGCGTACGGCGCATCATGGGATGTTTCCCATTGCCGGGATCTACCCGCCAAACATTCTGCCGGATGAGATTCTCCACGAAGGCGAAAACCGGATTCGGGCGGTATTTGTCGACAGTGCCAACCCCTTGGTCACCTGGACCGACACGGGTGCCTACGAGAAAGCGTTTGCTGCCCTTGAACTCAGTGTGGTGGTGGACGTGACCATGACCGAAACCGCCCGGGCTGCCGATTATGTGTTACCGGCGTCGTCCCAGTTCGAGAAATGGGAGGCCACCGGCTTTAACCTTGAATTCCCTGTAAATGGCTTCCACCTGCGCCATCCCTTGCTCCCAGCCCGGGAAGGCACGTTGCCCGAGCCGGAAATTTACACCCGGCTACTGGAAAAGATGGGCGTGCTACCGGCGAGTTTCCCCAAACTGGAACGGATCGCCCGCATAGAAGGCGGCCGGGGCTATCACCTTGGGTTCATGGCGGCGTTTGCCGGGGCCCTGGCGAAGAATCGCCATTGGGTGCCTTATGCCGCCTCTATTCTCTATCGTACTCTGGGGCAGACCCTGCCTGACAGCGCCGCAGCAACTGCACCCCTGTTACCGCTGGCGATCGCCTATGCCCAGAAGCACTACGCTGCAGTCAAACGCGCCGGTCACAAGGGTAACCGGATAACTCTGGGGACCAACCTGTTCCGGGCGATTCTCGATGGCCGATCCGGGGTTCTGCTCAGTGAACACGAATTTGACGATCTGTGGACCTTCATTGCCCATAAGGATGGTCGTATTCATCTGGCCATTCCCGAAATGCTGGATGAACTTAAGGACCTTGGCGTCGAATCGCATGCCAATACGGATTATCCGTTTGTATTGATGGCGGGTGAGCGGCGCAGTTACAACGCCAACCAGATCTACCGGGACCCGGCCTGGCGCAAGGTGGACCCACACGGCGCGATGAGGATACACCCCGGGGATGCGGAATCCCTGGGTGTGATCAGCGGTGACCGGATTCAGTGCCGTTCGCCCTGGGGCTGCATTGAAGCGGTTGTGGATGTGGATGACAGCGTCCGTGCCGGCATGGTGACCCTGCCTCACGGTTATGGCATGCGCTTTCGGAATGAGGGGCCCATTGGGCCGGAGCTGAACCGTCTGACCAGCCTGGACTACTGTGACCCCCTGTCCCGCACTCCGTTCCACAAGCACGTGCCGGTTCAGTTGGAAAAAGTGATCAAGAGGGGAACGGACGAAGAAACTGCGGGTGAGGAGGCCTCCGCCGGCGCTACAGGTTGAGGCGCTCCGGGCAACTGGGCGATCAATCGCCTGGGGGCTGACAGGAGGGCCGTCCAGTGGCGGCCCTCCTTAAACGGCTCAGGAATCAGGCGATTTCTTTGACCTGACTCTTGACGGGTACTTCCAGCACCACGTTGTTGCCATCGAGGAGTACCGGGTAGGTTGGCACCTGCACGGCATCATCTTCCAGGCAGACTCCGGTTTCCAGGTTGAAATGCTGCTTGTACAGCGGTGAGGCCACCACCGGCTGACCTTTAAGGTCGCCGGTGATGCCTCGAGCCAGTACGTTGGAGCCACTGAACGGGTCGGTGTGGCCGATGGCGAACAGGCACGGGATGCGGTTGGGCAGATAGAAGATCGCTACCGGGCCATCCGCGGTCCAGACCGCAATACCGGATTCCGCGATCAGGTCATCGACGCTGCACACACTTTGCCACTGGGTCTTGTTGCTCATCTTGATTTCCTCCTCAGGCGGTTTCGATGACAGGACGACGCTGGCCGCGCTCCTGAGTCCACTGTTGTACGGGGTCCTTGCGTTCGTCATTGACGAACTCGCGGAAGCGCTTGCGCTTCTCGGGGTCTTCCACGGCGGTCTTCCACTCGCACTGGTAGGTGTCAATCACGGTCTGCATGTGCGCATCCAGCTCTTCGCCGATACCCAGGTTGTCCTCCAGTACCACCTTCTTGAGGTAGTCGAGACCACCTTCCAGGTTTTCCAGCCAGACGCTGGTGCGTTGCAGACGGTCGGCGGTGCGGACGTAGAACATCAGCACGCGGTCAATGGCGCGGATAAGTTCCTCATCACTGAGGTCGGTGGCGAACAGATCGGCATGGCGTGGACGCATACCGCCGTTACCGCAGACATACAGGTTCCAGCCTTTGTCGGTGGCGATCACGCCAATGTCCTTGCTCTGGGCCTCGGCACACTCACGGGTACAGCCTGACACCGCCATTTTCAGTTTGTGAGGGGAGCGCAGACCCTTGTAACGGTCTTCCAGAAGGATCGCCATGCCGACGCTGTCCTGCACGCCGTAGCGGCACCAGGTGCTGCCAACACAGGATTTTACGGTCCGCAGTGATTTGCCGTAGGCGTGGCCGGTCTCGAAGCCGGCGGCGATCAGCTTTTCCCAGATTTCCGGCAGTTGACTGAGGGTGGCGCCAAACAGGTCGATGCGCTGACCTCCGGTGATCTTGGTGTACAGGTCGTATTCCTTGGCCACTTCGCCCAGCACAATCAGTTTGTCGGGGGTGATCTCACCGCCGGGAACCCGTGGCACGATCGAGTAGGTCCCGTTCTTCTGCATGTTGGCCATGAAGGTGTCGTTGGTGTCCTGCAGGGCAACGTGGTCGGTGGCGAGAATGTGCTCGTTCCACACCGTCGCCAGGATGGAGCCCACCGCCGGTTTGCAGATATCGCAACCGTGGCCCTTGCCATGGTCATGGATCAGCTGGTGGAAGGTGCGGATGCCGTTGACCTTGACCAGGTGGAACAGCTCCTGACGGCTGTACGGGAAGTGTTCACAGATGTCCTTGCTGACTTCCACACCGCGTTTTTCCAGTTCGCAGTCGACCACATTCTTCAGCAGCGCGGCACAGCCACCACAACCGGTGCTGGCCTTGGTCTCACCCTTGACACTGCCGAGGTCGCAGCAGCCGGCATCGATAACGCCGCAGATGTCGCCTTTGGTAACGTTGTGACAGGAACAGATGGACGCCGTGTCTGGGAGGGCATCCGGGCCCAGCGCCGGGGCGCCGCCTTCGGATTCCGGCAGGATCAACGCCTCCGGGTTGGCCGGCAGCTCGATGCCGTTGAGCGCGTACTGCAGCAGGGTGTCGTAGGGGCCGTTGTCGCCCACAAGGATAGCGCCGAGCAGCTTCTTGCCGTCCTCGCTGATGACCATGCGGCGGTAAACGCCGTTGGCACCGTCGTTGAACTGGATGTTGCGGGCACCCGGGGTCTGGCCATGGGCATCTCCGATGGAGCCGACGTCAACCCCCAGCAGCTTCAGCTTGGTGCTCATGTCGGCACCGGTGAAGGCCGCTTCACTGTCGCCGTTAAGGGCGCCGGACAGGGTGCGGGCCATGGTGTAACCCGGGGCAACCAGACCGAAGATACGGCCGTCCCACAGGGCGCACTCGCCGATGGCGTGGATGTGCGGGTCGGACGTGGTGCACTGGTTGTTGATGACGATGCCGCCACGCTCGCCGATGTCCAGGCCGGAACTGCGGGCCAGGGCGTCCTGAGGGCGGATACCGGCAGAGAATACGATCAGGTCGGTTTCCAGATGCGTGTCATCGCTGAAGTTCATGCGCAGGCGGCACTCGTCACCCTCGACAATCGCGGTGGTGGCCTTTTCGGTGTGTACCTGCACGCCGAGTTCTTCAATCTTGCGACGCAGCAGACCGCCGCCGTCGGCGTCGAGCTGCACGGGCATCAGCCGTGGCGCGAATTCCACCACATGGGCTTCCAGACCCAGACTCTTGAGCGCGTTGGCCGCTTCCAGGCCCAGCAGGCCACCGCCGACCACCACGCCAACCTTGCCGCCTTCGGCGCTGGCGCGGATCTGGTCGAGATCATCCAGGGTGCGATAGACCAGGCAGTCCGGACCGTTGTTGCCTTCAATGGGAGGCACAAACGGGAAGGAGCCGGTGGCCAGTACCAGTTCATCGTAGGGGTAGCTGCCCTTGGGGGTGATGACCTGCTGGTTGTCACGGTCAATCTCGCTGACCTGTTCGTCCAGGTGCAGGTCGATGTTTTTGTCGGCATACCACTGGGCGGTGCCCATGGCGAGGTCGGCATGGGTAGAGCCGGTGAAATATTCAGACAGGTGAACCCGGTCGTAGGCCAACAGAGGTTCCTCACCGAAGACCACAACATTGAACGCGGCGGCAGCTTCGGATTCGACGAACTGTTCAAGGAAGTGGTGGCCGACCATGCCGTTACCAACCACTATCAGATTTTTCTTGCTCATGGTGTTTCCTCTCATCTCATCAAGTCCGGGCTCGGTTCATGCTGCCGCGTTGCAGTAATCTTTCCCGAATGCCAGGTTGGCCCGGTATTGCGTAATATCGTCCGCGTGACGGATGCGCTCGTGGTACCAGGGGCCGTCACTGGTTTCGCCGAACAGAACGGCTCCAGTGAGGCGCTGATCACGGATCATCAGCCGGCAGTAACGGTTGGTTTCATAGTCTTGCCAGACCACAGACTCGGTACGGTCGTCCGCTTCGGTCTGGCCACTGGAAAAAATAGGGATGCCACTGATCTTGAGCCGGGTCGCGAGGACCGAGGGCTCAAAGCAGGCGTTGCTGTCTTTCTCGCTGAGCACCCGGGCCAGTACGTCGGCCTGTTCGTAGCCCGGCTCCACCAGACCGAAGGTCTCTTTACCGAGCTGGCAGCATTCGCCCAGGGCGTAAATGTCGGGGTCGCTGGTCTGCATCTGGCCGTTGACCTGAATGCCGCGGTCACAGTCGAGGCCGGCGTCTCGGCCCAGTTCCGCATTGGGGGTGATCCCTGCAGCGACCACCACCAGATCGGTGCTGATCAGGGTTTCGTCTGCCAGTTGCACGGCCCGCAACTGTTGCTTGCCCAGCAGTGACAGGGGGGAGGTCCCGGTGCGGACATTAAGCCCACGCTCCTGCAGGGCTTGCTCCAGCAGGCTGCCGCCGACCCGGTCGAGCTGGCGATTCAGCAGGTGGCTGCTGCGGTGCAGTACCGTTACCGACATGCCCCGGCAGCGCAGGCCTTCGGCCGCCTCAAGACCCAGAAAGCCGCCTCCGATGACCACCGCACGGCGGTATTTCTGGCTGAGTTCAATCAGGGTGCGGGTGTCGCGCAGGTCGCGGAAACCGACCACGCCATTAAGGTCTTCCCCGGGCAGGCCGAGGCGGGCGGAACGGGAGCCGGTGGCAATGACCAGTTTGCCGTAAGCCTCTCGATGACCGCTGGCGGTGATGACCTCCCGGTTCTCCCGGTCGATCCGCGCCACCGGGTCGCCGTGGCGGCGTTCAATGCCGTGGCGCTGGAACCAGTCGTCCGGTTTCAGGGTCAGGCTGTCTTCTTTGGCATCCCCGGCCAGCAGGGACGACAGCTGAATGCGGTTATAGGCAGGGGCGGGCTCGCCGCTGAGCACCACAATTCGCGAGAACGCTGGCTTCGGCTGCGCACACAACCGCTCCAGCAGACGCTGGGCGACCATGCCATGACCACAGATAACCAGGGTATTGTTCATCGTTTTCCGCCCCAAATAAAAAAGCCGGAGTACCCCATCTCCCTCACGGAAGAATCGGTAGTCCGGCAACATTGCCAACAACGAAGATTGGATGGCCCGTCCGGCTCCGGCCGGGTGACCCCATCCTGATTTAATTAAAGCGAGAAGCGTGCCAACCTGTGTATTCCCTTAAAAACGCGGGTTCGTGCCGCGCTCAGGAAAATTTCCCGGCGCCTGGCTGCCCTGCTCTGGTTCGTTTGCACCAGGTTGGGGCGATGCGGAGGTGCCGGCGCCGGGATCAGGGAACTCAGGCAATGGCCCGTTGTTGTGGCTGGTCGTTGACCTCGCGGTCTGTGGGCACGGTGGCCGGGGTATGGGCCTCGACCTCGGCGTTGCTGTCGGTGCTGGCCTCGGTGGCCGTGCTGGCGGGTTCTGACTTGCCCGGGAAGGTCTGCTTCTCATACAGGAAGGACAGCACCGCCTGGCGGCAGTGGACATAGGTCGGGTCATCGGCCAGGGCCACCCGGTTCCGGGGCCGGGGCAGATCCACGTGCAGTTCCTCGCCGACGCTGGCGGCTGGGCCATTGGTCATCATGACAATGCGATCGGACAGCAGCACGGCTTCATCCACGTCGTGGGTGATCATGATGACGGTGCTGTTGAGATCCTGCTGAATGGCCATCAGTGCGTCCTGCAGGTGGGCCCGGGTCAGTGCATCGAGGGCGCCGAAGGGTTCGTCCATCAGCAGCACGCTGGGTTTCATGGACAGCGCCCGGGCGATGCCAACTCGCTGAGCCATGCCCCCGGAAATCTCTCCCGGACGCTTGTCGATGGCGTGCTGCATGTTGACCAGCGTCAGGTTATGCAGGATCCAGTCGCGCTTCTCTTTTTTGCTCATGGTCTTGCGGAATACCTGGTTGACCGCCAGTTCGACGTTTTCGTACACCGTCAGCCAGGGCATCAGCGCGTGGTGTTGGAACACCACGGCACGCTCCGGCCCCGGGGTGTTCACCTCGTGGCCGTCCAGCACGCAGCCGCCGCGGGTTGCCTGCAACAGCCCGGCGACGATGTTCAGTACCGTGGACTTGCCGCAGCCGGAGTGGCCGATCAGCGAGACAAACTCGCCCTTGCGGATTTTCAGGTTGACGTTGTCCAGGGCCAGAAACTGCCCCTTGGGGGTATCGAAGGCCATGTCGACGCCGGTCAGTTCAAGATGTGGCTTGTTCATAATGGGTTCCTCGCTTACGCAACGGGCAGTGGATTATTCGTTCCAGGCAACTTTCTTCTGGATCAGCAGCATGAGGCGATCCAGCAGGAAGCCGATGAAGCCAATGGCCAGCACGGCCACCATGATGCGGCTCAGCGACTGGCTGCTGCCGTTCTGGAACTCATCCCAGACAAACTTGCCGAGGCCCGGGTTCTGGGCCAGCATCTCGGCCGCAATGAGCACCATCCAGGCGATCCCCAGGGACACCCGCAACCCGGTAAAGATCATCGGCACCGACGAGGGCAACACGACCTTGCGGGTGTGGGTCCAGAACGACAGCCGCAGTACCCGTGAAACATTGACCAGGTCGGGGTCCACGGCGGCCACGCCGAAACTGGTATTGATCAGCGTTGGCCACAGGCTGCACAAGGTGACGGTGATCATCGAGGTCAGGAAGGCTTTCTCGAACATCGGGTCATCGCTGACGTACGTCGCCGAGACGACCATGGTCACCAGCGGCAGCCAGGCCAGCGGCGATACCGGTTTGAAGATCTGGATCAGCGGATTGATGGCCGCCGCGAAATAACGGTTGAGGCCCACCAGCACCCCCAGGGGCACGGCGATCACCGTGGCCAGCAGAAAGCCGGACAACACGGTGACCAGGCTGGTGCCGATCTGGTCAAAGAAGGTGGGCGCCCCGGGATAGGGGCGGATGGTGACCTCGGCGTCGGGGTTGCTGGCCAGGATGCGGGCGTTACGGGCTTCCTGCATCTCTACGAAGCGGTCTGCCCGTTCCCGTTCACTGGCGTGTTCCTGCCAGAGCTGGCCAGCCTGTTCCCAGACATCGGTCGGCGCCGGAAAGCTGCCCAGTGAGGTGTCGACCTTGGGTGCGGTCAATTGCCAGAACACCAGGAACAGGGCGATGCCAATGATCGGTAGCAACAGATTGCGGCTGCTTCGGGCCAGCGCCCCTGGAGACAGGTAGTCCGTCAGGGTGTTCAGCCAGCGCGGTGCTGGCGCCGGGTTCTGTGACTGGGTGATGGTGCTCATCTCAAGCCTCCGGTACGTGCGTTCGGATTAAGGGGTGTCCTGGCCTTTCAGGCCAATGGCGAAACTGTCGATGTAGGCGTTGGGTGTCCGTGGGGTGAAAGGCACGCCATCAATCAGCTCGCCCTGCTCGGGACGTTCAAAGTTTTCAGCGCCCAGCTCCGGGAAGTCCTCGGCACTCATCAGACCGTCATCGATCAGCGACTGTGCGGCTGCTTCGTAGATGTCAGTGCGATAAACCTTGCGGGCGGTTTCCATGTACCAGTTGTCGGGCTTGGCTTCGGGGATCTGGCCCCAGCGGCGCATCTGGGTCAGGTACCAGATGGCGTCAGACGGGTACGGGTAGGTGGCGTAGTAGCGGAAGAACACATTGAAGTCCGGCACCGGGCGTACGTCGTCCTTCTCGTATTCGAAGGTGCCGGTCATGGAGTTGGCAATGACCTGGGCATCAGCGCCGACATAGTTGGGACGGGACAGGATCTGCACGGCCTCCTCCCGGTTGGCGTTATTGTTCTCGTCCAGCCAGTAGGCGGCACGGATCAGGGCACGCAACAGGTGTAAGTGGGTGTTGGGGTATTTCTCGGCCCACTGCTCGGTCACCCCAAAGACCTTTTCCGGGTTATTGGGCCAGATTTCGTAGTCGGTGATGACCGGTACGCCGATGCCCTTGGCCACCGCCTGCTGGTTCCACGGTTCACCCACGCAGTAACCTTTGATGGTGCCGGCCTCAAGCGTGGCGGGCATCTGTGGGGGCGGAGTCACTGACAGGTGCACGTCGGCCTGCAGGGTGCCGCTGGTGTCGCCACTTTGGGGGGCATAGTACCCGGGGTTCAGGCCGCCGGCAGCAAGCCAGTACCGCAATTCATAGTTGTGGGTGGAGACCGGGAATACCATGCCCATGGGGAAGCGCTCGCCGCGTTCGCTGTAGGCATCGACGACCGGCTTCAGAGCGGCGGCACTGATCGGATGCTGAGGGCTGCCGTCGGCCTGGTTGGGGATGTGCTCCCGCATGTCTTCCCAGACATCGTTAGAGACGGTGATGCCGTTGCCGTTGAGGTCCATGCTGAAGGCCGTGATGATGTCGGCCTGGGTGCCATAGCCGATGGTTGCGCCCAGTGGTTGTCCGGCCAGCATATGGGCGCCGTCCAGTTCGCCGGTGATTACCCGGTCCAGCAGCACTTTCCAGTTAGCCTGGGCCTCGAGTTCCACGAACAGGCCTTCATCCAGGAAGTAGCCCTGTTCCCAGGCAACCGCCAGCGGCGCCATGTCGGTCAGCTTGATAAAACCGAGCTTGAGATCCGGCTTCTCCGGCTCGCCGAGGGCGGCCAGCGCCGGTGCGGTCAGCCAACTGGCACAGGCCAGGGTCAATGCGATAAACGGCTTCTTTGTCATAACTCTCTCCCTTGAGGGTTCTTGAATCAAAAAACAGTGCCTGAAAACAAAAAAGGCGCGGGTCTTCCGAGAGGAAGACGGGCGCCTATGCCAAAGCTGGAACACATTGTGGGTCGGCTGACGAATCAGCTGACAGGTTGTTCAGTGAACGTTTCTATGATTCGTATTGCAGAGTCCGTGCCAGTTATTAAAATTCTTTAAAAACAGAGGTTTAATATGGGTGTAGGGGAGTTTTCAGGGAAGGTCGGCGGTGTGGGTGCACAACTTTGAATCCGGCGCCTCACCACGGCGCACGAGTGGCGGGGTTACCACTCGTGGAGTTGATCGCCGATCAGGCTGTCGCTGGATACATTGACCGGGCCATGGCGACCGGTCAGGGTGAACGGCAGGCGATGACGGCCTTCGGTTTTGCCATCAACAAGGGGGGTGTCGATGCCGAAGGTGTCGGCGGCCTGGCGGTAAAGCTCGGGCAGGATCACTGACTTCACGGTGTCGATCGACAATGCGCCGAGCTGCCCGTGGCATTCCAGCCGGGTGGCCAGCCAGTGGGCCTGGGACAGCCAGGGGAAGTTGGCTGAGTTACGGAAAAAATGCTGGTGCAGATTGGGGTGGAACAGACTGCACGGGTGGTGATCCAGATTGGCGATCTGGCTGCCTAGGTACTCCGGGCGTGCCAGTACCTGACGCAGATCAGTGTGGTTGGCCGGGTTATCGAGCCAGCGGCAGGCACCGAGCAGGGCCCGGATCAGCCGCAGGTGTATTTCCGGATGCTGCTCGGCCCAGTCGGCACGCATGCCCAGTACCTTTTCCGGGGCGTTCTGCCAGATCTGGTGGCCGGAATGAAGGATGCGACCGAGGCCGTTGAGCTCCAGCACGCTGTTCCAGGGCTCGCCCACGCAGCAACCTTCGACCGCGCCAGCGCGGAAGGCATCGACCATCTGCACCGGTGATACCGGGATGATTTGTACGTCTTCGGAGCTTACCTGGCCGGTCGAGTTGAGCCAGTCACGCAATTGCAAGTCGTGGCTGGACCAGGGGGCCACCGATGCCAGACGGATCGGGCGGCCGCGTTCACGGGCCAGCTGGAGCAGGTGTTGGGCTGAGGCCAACGGGTTGTCTTCACTGGCACCCCGGGCCTTGAGCTGATCATACAGTTTACTGGCGAGGGTAATACCGTTGCCATTGCGGCTTAGGACCATACCGGTGACCACCGGAGTGGTTGGCTGGCCTTGGCTCAACGACATGGTCAGGGGCATGGGCGCGAGCATCTGGGCACCGTCGATCAGACCAAAACTGACCTTGTCACGGACCGACGCCCAGGCGCCTTCACGAACCAGCTCGACGTGCAGTCCCTCGCCATCAAACAGGCCCAGTTCCTGGGCCATGATCAGCGGAGCGCTGTCGAGCAGTGGCACAAACCCCAGCCGAACCTGGAAGGTGGGTAGTTTGTGCAGCGGAATGGCGGCTACCGGGCGTGAATCAGACATCGCAAGGGGCTCCCTCAGGATGCCTGTTTCAGGTTCCGGCTGGCGATGGCGGTGCGGCCGGCATCATCTGCCAGAATGTCGATAACCCTCTGGGCAATCACCGACAGCCGTTCGCTGTGGTCCATCGCCGACTTGCGCAGCACCTGGTAGGCCGCATCTTCATCGCAGCCTTCGCGCTTCATGATCAGGCCCTTGGCCCGTTCAATCAGTTTACGGTCTTCCAGGGCGGTACGGGTTTCGGCAAGTTCCGCGCGCAAAGCCTGGAACGATTCAAACTGTGCCACCGCAGAGTCGATGATGGCGCGTACCCGATCCGGCTGGAGGCCGTCCATGACGTAGGCGCTGACCCCGGCGTGCAGGGCCGCCTTGATGGTTTCGCGGTCGACCGGTTCGTTGGCGCAGAACACAATGGGTCTTGGTGCGTGCTCGTTCAGGGTGCTCATGTTTTCGAGAGTGTCACGATCGGGCAGGTCCATATCAATGATAACCATGTCCGGTTCATCCCGGGCGACGGCAGCGGTCAGGCCGGTGGCGTCCGGACGCTGGCTGATCACCTCATGCCCCTCCAGTTCAAGCGCCTTTTTGACCAGGCTGGCGCGATCGCTGTCCTTATCAATAAGGAGAATGCGGAGTGGGTCGATTGAAGTCATGACGGTATTCCTCTGAAAACGGTGCTGTACGTGCGCGTTGAGCTTAGTGCGGTTACACCCAGCAAATAGTCTGCCAATCGATGTTTTTTCTTTGCTGGCGCTGCGTTGGAGCGCAATTTTGTAACCTGGCGTGCGCGTCTGGTGGGCGGCTGTGTGCCCTGAAGCTGTGCAATTCTGGTGCATGGCGCACCAAATTGAAGAGCTGAACGCCTTGTCAGCGCGGTATTTAGGGGCTAAGTGGCTGTTATACGGTGGGTGGCCCTGTTATTGCTTGGTAAGCGTTATACATTCATTCAAGCGAATAGCTGTCCGGCAACGAAGTCCGATTGTTCGCCCGAGGTTCCCGGTAGCTGGGGCCAGGGTCGTACAGCGGACTTTTTTTATGCCCGACCGAATCTCAGGAGAACCCGTGACGGTGATTACCACGGACTCATGTCGTACCACCTGCCCCTACTGTGGCGTAGGTTGTGGTGTCTTGGCCAAGGGCGGAGACACCCCGTCAGTGGCTGGCGACCAGACCCACCCGGCCAATCTGGGCCGGCTCTGTGTCAAGGGCGCCAACCTGCATGAAACGACCGATAGCCGTGACCGGCTGCTGGCACCCAAAGTCGCCGGTCGCCAGGTGTCCTGGACCGACGCCCTGGGGGCCACCGCTGAGGCAATCCGGCGTGCCGTCGCCGAGCATGGGCCCGGTTCAGTGGCGTTTTATCTGTCCGGTCAGTTGCTGACGGAGGATTACTACATCGCCAACAAGCTGGCCAAGGGTTTCATTGGGACACCGCACGTCGATACCAACTCGCGACTGTGCATGTCTTCGGCGGTGGCTGCCCATAAACGGGCCTTCGGCGCTGATGCGGTTCCCGGCTGTTACGAGGATCTGGAGCTGGCGGACCTGCTGGTACTGGTGGGCAGCAATGCTGCCTGGAACCATCCGGTGCTGTATCAGCGCATGAAGGCGGCCGCACGCGATGGCCGGCGGGTGGTGGTGATCGACCCCCGTCGCACGGCGACGTCTGAGCTGGCGGATTTACACCTGCTGTTGCGTCCGGGCACGGATACCGTGCTGTTCAATGGTCTGTTGGTGTGGCTGGCGGATCATCATGGCGTTGATCAGGACTACCTGGATCGCCACTGTGATGGTTTTGACGCGGCACTGGCGGCCGCGCGGGTGGCGGCACCGGACCTGGCCAGCGTGGCCAGTCAGTGCGATCTGGCGGAAGCCGATGTTGAGACCTTCTACCGCTGGTACCTGGAAACTCCGCGCACGGTGACCGGATTTTCCCAGGGGGCAAACCAGTCTGTGGCGGGTACCGACAAGGGCAATGCCATCATTAACTGCCATCTGGCCACCGGTCGGGTCGGTCGGCCTGGGGCGAGTCCGTTCTCACTCACCGGCCAGCCCAACGCCATGGGTGGTCGTGAAGTCGGGGGCCTGGCCAATACCCTGGCGGCCCATATGGACTATCACAACCCCGATGACCGGGCTCTGGTTGCTGACTTCTGGGGCAGTGACCGGGTACCCGATGGCCCGGGCCTGAAAGCGGTGGACATGTTCAACGCCATTCACCGGGGTGACATCAAGGTGCTGTGGGTGATGGCGACCAACCCCGCCGTCAGCCTGCCCGACACCGCGCTGGTACGGGAAGCCCTTCAGCGTTGTCCAACGGTGATTGTGTCCGATTGCATGGCCGATACCGATACCGCGGCGTTTGCCGATATTCTGCTGCCGGCGGCAGGTTGGGGCGAGAAGGACGGTACCGTGACCAATTCTGAGCGACGGATTTCCCGTCAGCGCCGGTTCCTGCCACTGGCAGGCGAAGCCCGTCCGGACTGGTGGATCATGGCCTCCGTGGCGCGAGAGCTCGGCTATGGGGATGCCTTCGCCTATCAACGGCCCGCAGATATTTTCCGGGAACACGCGGCCCTGTCGGCCTTCGGTAACGAGGGCCAGCGAGTGTTCAACCTCGGTGGCCTGACGCAGCTGGATGATCAGGCCTATGATGCCCTGCAACCAATCCAGTGGCCGGTGCTCAGTCGCGACGATGGCGGGCGTTCGCGACTGTTTGGTGATGGTGGTTTCTGTCACCCCAATGGTCGTGCCCGGCTGATCGCCATCGACACCGTATTGCCGGTCACCCGGCCGGACGAAAAACAGCCGCTGGTGGTCAACACCGGTCGTATCCGTGATCAGTGGCATACCATGACCCGCACCGCCAAGGCGGCACGTCTGCTGCAGCATCGTTCGGAACCGTTCATCGATGTTCACCCCCAGGATCTGCTGCGTTTTGGTGTCCGCGATCAGGGGCTGGCGGTGCTGGACAACCAGGGCCAGCAATTTGTCGGCCGGGTTCGCAGTGCCGAAGGCCAGCGTCCGGGGGAAGTGTTCGTGCCGATCCACTGGAGCCAGCGCTTTACCGGCGCCGGGCTGGCGTCAGCGTTGACCTCCCGGGTGACCGACCCGCTGTCGGGCCAGCCGGAATCCAAACACGGGACCGCAAGCCTTCGACCGTTTGCCGCCCGCTGGCACGCGCGTTTGCTGTGCCGCCAGGATCGCCCCCGGCGCTGGCGCGCTGACTACTGGAGTTACGTCCCACTGGCGGACTGTGACAGCTGGTGGCTGGCTGGTGAGTCGCTGATGGACTGGGCCAGCGAGGCTGACTACTGGTTGGGGGGCATGCCACAGCTGGTCATGAGCGATCCCGCCCAGGGCATGTTCCGGGCGGCGCGGATTGTTGATGGCCGGCTTGAGGCGATGATTCTGGTTGACCGGGAGGTCAGCCGGTTACCGGATCTGGCCTGGCTGGAAAGTTGCTTCGGGCAGGACACCCTGAGTGAGCGGGATCGGCGGGCTCTGTTGGCCGCGCGTGACTGTGAAGGCGAGGATGTGGGGCCGATCGTGTGCAGCTGCTTCCAGGTCGGCCAGTATCAGATCGAGGCGGCTATTGCCGCCGGCGCGACCTCTGTGGGCACATTGGGCCAGCAGCTGCGCTGCGGCAGCAACTGCGGCTCCTGCATTCCCGAACTCAAGGCGCTGGTGGAATCCTCCGTCGTTGCTGCCGAGTCCTAGTGCCCGTTTAGGCGCTCTCTTCCTCGCGGCGCAGCATGGTCAGTGGTACCCGGTAACGGAGCTGACCGTGCAGTGCCGGGCAGGCAACGGTGCAGGTTTTGCGGTTGACCCGCAGAATATGCCCGACCCGGTGGCCCTGTCCCTCCCCAAAGTAAACCTTGTCGCCAACCTGCCAGTGCGCCCGGGCAGATGCCGGATCAGGCATCTCCAGGCGCTGGTCTGACAGCGGCAGCCCCTGCCGTTGAGCCCGCTCTGCCAGATAGGACTGTACTCTCTCCCCATACCCCTGTGCGTGCAGGTTGTCGAGGATGCTGTAGAAATGGCGGTTATGGACTGATCCGCGGAACCGCTTGCCGTCCAACTGTTGCAACAGGTGGGCAAATTCGTGGCAGCAGGTGTGGGCGAGCAGGTTGAGCGGGGAGATCGTGCCGGCAAAGTAGCGGCGCCGGCTGATTTCCCGGGTCGACAGCCACGCTGCGGCAGAGGCCCCTTGCTGCTTGGCCTCGATCATGCGGACGCCGTAGGTAATCTGGTGCAGGCTATGGCGCGGATCGTAGCGGTGGTAGGTGGCCTGACCGTGCCCTACCCGGCACTGTAGCTGGTTGTCGCTGCGGTTGGTGGCGAGGGGCCAGAGTATCTGGCGAGTGGCGTCGCACAGCAATTCGCCAAGTTGGCGGTGGGGGGACAGACTCAGGGACATGGGCAACCGGTTACCAGAGCGACGTTGATCGGTGACTCCATGATAGCCGTCCGGCGACGAACAAAAAAGGCGCCCGTTGGGGCGCCTCTGATGATCAGGCCGGGATCAGGCCTCGATCGGCGAACGCCAGTCATCGGCACCGGAGGTACCCGCGACGGCATGCTCCCAGGTCACCTTGCGGTAGGCCAGAGACACTTCAACCAACTGGGTGAAGTCAGACTTGGCCGGATCCTGACAGTGCGGCATGTTGCAGTCGATATTGATGATGGTGGCATCCTCCAGGATGGTGGAGAAAAAGTGTTCCTGCTTGCCCTCGACAGAGGTGCGGTACCACTTCAGTTCCACCCGCGGCAGCATTTCACCAGAGGCCAGGGCGTTGTACATCAGTGGCGTGGCTTTGTTCAGCGCGGCGGTGAAGCGGAACGGCTTGTGAACACGCTGACCGGAAGGCTGGCCAGACTGAGGGTCGGTCGGCACGGTGACCACGTGATTGAATTCCTGAACCAGGATTTCGTTTTCGTGGCCTTCGACGTAGATGTTACCGACGGAATCGGAAGTAAAGGCGCCAGCGGTGATGTTGCCCTGTGTCTGGCCTTCAATGCTGATATAACAAGGAGTTGGCATAGTCTGCTCCGTGACTGTGATGAATTGGGTATGTCCTTGCGGGTGCTCCCTGGACGCCAAATCTATAACAAAGTCCATGCCAGTCATAAAAAGTTATTTTATATCATAAAGATAGGGAATTTTCAGGGTCCCCATGTCGATTGTTCGAGCAATAACTTGCAGAGTTAGGGCGAGAGATTGCTGAGCGGGCAAATTCTTGCCCGCTCAGCGCAGGTGGAACCGAACCGGCAGGGTGAAGCTGAAGCGGGTACCGCTCATGTCGTCGGGAATGGCGGGCAGCGGTGCTGCCGCCTTCAGCAGATCCAGCGCCGCCTGATCCAGCAGGTTGTAGCCGGACCCTTCTTCTAGCCGCCAGTCCACCAGTGTACCGCTGCGATCAAAACTGAAACGGACGACGGGTGTGCCTTCTTGTCCTAAACGCTGGGCTCGCCTGGGGTAAACAAAATGCCTGCCAAGATGGCGCATCAGTTGGCTGAGGTAGGTATCGGTGGCGGTCGACTGGCCGCTGTTCAGTGGCACCGCCGTCGGTGCCGGTTGGACCTCCGTTGTTGCTGTGGTGGCGGCCACAGGTGTTGACGGGTCAGGCACGGGCGGTTGTGGGTCTGCCGCTGACAAGGCAGGTTCTGGAACTGAAGAGGCTGGTTCTATGGCCACGGTCTCGGGTTTTGCCGCCGCCGGTTCCGGCGTCCGAACCACAGGCTCTGGCGGCACCGGGTCTGGCTGCGGTGGCTGCGGGGTTGCCTCGGTCTGCGGTTCCGCGGTAACGGCAGGCTCCGCCGGCTGAGACTGTGCCGGAGCCAGGGTCAGGCGAATGGCGGGCGCCATGGAGGTGGTATCCATGACCCCCGGCGGTTGCAGTAAGGGCGCCTGCGGCAAGGCCAGGGCGATGACCATGGCCGCCAGCGCCATCGCCGGGACAACCAGAATACGACGGTGCAACGGGGTCATGATGCCGGCTCCGTGAGCAGCAGAACCTGTTGATAGCCTTCCTGCTCGAGTTTTTGCAGCAGCGCTTCCAGATCGGCCATGGAAATCTCGCCAGCTGCGGCGACGCGTAAGGGCTGGCTGGTATCCGGAGGCGGCAGCAGGCGGCTCAGGGTCGTGGCCGTGACAGTCTGGTTATCCGCCAGCCAGCGGCCGTCGGCCTGAACGACCAGGTCGGCGGTGGGGGCTTGCCGGTCTTGCTCGGCCTGTGCGGCGGGAAGCTCAGGCAGCGGGGTCTCTGCCAGCTTCCCCGCCACGATGAAGAACATGAGCAGCAAGAATACCAGGTTGATAAGCGGTAGCAGGCTGTCTTCCACACGGTCCAGCAGGGTTTTTTGGCTGCCAGGGCGATCGTCCAGGAGAGGGGTCATTGCTCGCGTCGTTGTTCCGGTGCGGGTTCGCGGCGCCAGTGTACGCTGATGCCGGCGCTCTCCAGGGTGCTGAGAGTACGGGTGAAATCGGTCAGCGGGGTTTCGGCCGCTGTGCCGAGGTTGATGTCGTCACTGCCCTGCCGCTGCAGCTGCTGGATCAGGGCTGGCAGCTGCCACTCCTGCTGCTGCCAGCGCAGCTGCCCGCTGGCGTTCAGCTGCAGCTCCGGCCGTGTGGTGCCGCCACTGGCGTCCCCTTCAGGAACACGACTGTCGAGCTCAAGGAACCCGGTGGGCAGCAGATGGCTGGTAAGCATGAAAAACACCAGCAGAATGAAGACGACATCGATCAACGGTGTGATGCGGATCGGTAATGGCCGTGGCGGCCGTGGCTCAACCAGCTGCATGGGCGAATGCCGCCTCGCTGGGCGCTGGCCGTGCTTCAGCGCGGGCGACCGCGGGTCGGGCTGATGGCTGGGTGATGAACTCCGGCTCGGGCTCGGATTCAGGGGCGATCAGCTCGTCTGAGCGTTGTGGCAGTTCGGGGCCCAATACGCTGACCAGCGCGGCGTTGACCAGGCTGTTTAGCCGCCGCAGGCGAAAGTCCGCCCAGGCCGCCAGCGCCGCAAACGGGATGGCCAGAACCAAACCTGCTGCGGTTGTCGTCAGGGCCTCATAGATGCCACCGCTGAGCTGGCTGGCACTGGCCTGGCCGCTGCTGGTGGCCATGGCGCTGAACGAACCCATCATGCCCAGAACGGTGCCGAGCAGGCCCAGCAGCGGAGCCAGTGCGGCGACCACTTCCAGCACTTTGAGCGGCGCCTCAAACGGTTCCAGGGCGGCACGGGCATCCCGTGCCAGGGTCTCCCTGAGGGTATCCGGAGCCTGTCGGGTCAGGCGCCCGTTCATGGCGTTGGCGATCAGCGTACGTAGCGGATTCTGGCGTGCAAGCCAGTTGACCGGTTGCTGTACGCGGGTGACGCAGTCCGCGTGGGGACGATCTTGCCAGTCAGCCAGCGCCCGCTTCAGGGACCGGGACTGTCGGGGCGCGTAAATGACCGCCGCCAGCAGCAGATAGAAAAAGGCAACCAGACCGATCACCGCCAGTGCCAGCAACACCACAAGGACCGGGCCTCCCATGGTGATCAGCTGTTGCAGGGGGGCGGTGTAGGCATCCGCTGGCGTAGACATGGAGAACTCCGATTAGTGAGAAGTATTTATTTAATGATAACCATTATCAATAGGGAAAGGGAAGAGGCCGGGGCAGTGTTGGCGAGGGCGCTGCCCTCTAGCCGAGCCAGCCTGAGGCGGTGGCGGCCTGCCACAGCAGCCGCAAGGCCAGCGCGGTCAGCAGCAGGTTGAACACCTGATTGAAGCGCCGGTTACTGATTCGCTTCAGCACATGCAGGCCCAGCCAGGTGCCCGCCAGGCCAAAGGCGACCATGGCCAGGATAAAGCCCAGCCACTGCGGGAACACGAAGCCCGCCACACCAAACACCAGGGCCTTCGGTGCGTGCTGCAGGACCATCGCCATGGCAAAGGTGGCGATGGTGGTGAAGCGGTCACGGTGAATCTGCTTGATAAACGCGGCCACCAGCGGGCCGGTGGCACCCACGAACAGGCTGACAAAACTGGTCAATGCGGCGGCAATGAAAATGCCAGGCTTGCCGAAGGCCATGCCCGGCAGCCCGGGGCCCCAGCACAGGTAGAGCACAAACAGGGCGATGGTCAGCTGCCAGACCTGTTCCGGTAAATCGACCAGCAGCCAGGCCCCGATCCCGGCACCGACCACGACACCGGGGGCGAACGCGGCAATGACACGCCAGTCGACCTTGCGCCAGGTCATCACCGCACGGCCCCCGTTGGAACCGAGCTGCACCAGGCCATGGACTGGAATGATCGCTGCGGGGGGAACCCACATGGCCATCAGTACCAGCAGCAGCACCCCGCCACCGGCGCCAAGGCTGGCGGTGATCATGGAGGTCAGGGCGGAACAGAACAGCAGGACCAGAGCGGTGGTGACGCTGAGGGCGTCCGGTAGCAGGGCAAAATCCACAGTCACTCCTGGTATGGGTCAGCCACCGGGGCTGTGACAGAACGCATCGTCGTTGAGGCGAGGCGTTGCGCACAGAGCCTCTGTGGCCAGCTGGACATCGGCCACGTAATACAACGAAGCCAGCCCGAGGCGGTCGCGCCCGAGGTTATGGTAGATCATGCCGAAGGCGATGTCGCCGGCGCTGAAACGGTCATGGTGGCGGGCAAAGTAATCGGCAGGCCCGGACAGTTCCTCGCTGCTGAGCAGGGCCTGCACTCGCCCTGCCCCGCCATGGTAGGCCTGGATCAGCAGCAGGGTGAACAGGCGCTGTTTTTTGTCGTCCGGCAGCTCACCGAAACGTGCCTCAAAGGCCGGCATCAGATTGCGGGCGTTCTGGTTCATCAGCTTGAGGGCGCAGTCGATCTGCGCCAGCCGGTGCCAGTAGTTGCTGGCACTGATGCCGCAGTCGCTGAGGGCCGAGGTCGAGAGCTGGAGAATGCCGCGGGCATTGGCGCTGGAGTGGGCCTGGGCCTGTCCACCGCTTTCGATCAGCAGCTGCCCTGCCAGGTACCGGGGCAGTTCCGGTGGCAGCTGCAGGCGCTGTTGGGATAGCCGGGTCTGGTAGATCAACATCAGGGCGTCGTGCAGCGGGCCGGGGTTGTCCCGGCTGCGGTAGATGATGTCGTCCCAGCTGCCCCAGATCCGGTCACTTTCGTCACTGCCCAAGTAGCGGTTGATGGCCTCGTTGAGGTCGACATGGGGCTGGTCACAGGCGAGGGCAAAGGGGTATCCGGTGACGTCGGCCGCACCGGCGATCCAGTTGTCGGTCTTGCCTCGTCGGGCCATGGAGGCCCTGGCCTCGTTCAATCGTTGCTGGGTGCCGATACGGGACACGCCGTTGTCGATGTAGCCGAGGAACTGGCCACGGCGGTTGAACAGAATATGGCGGTCAGAGTCCGAGCAATAGCCGGATTCGCCCAGCACCCAGCGGCGGATGGTGACGATGTTGCTGTAAACACCCTGGCTTTCCCAATAGGGTGAATCCCGCACCACGGACATCCAGCCTGCGCTATTGCCGGGTTCCGCCAGCAGCGGGCTGCACATCCAGAGCAGCAGGGCTGGCACCAGTCGTCGGAAAATCGGGTTCATGAATGGGATCCTGAAGGTTCACGCCACCATCCGCATCGTAGCCAGTGTGGGCGCTGGCGTCCATGCCGGGCTTCAGGTCAGTGGCCTGATGAATCCTTTTTTAATCCGTCAGTTGCGGTATTCTTGGCGGTCAACGCCGAATTTACGATGCCGGAACCGCCACCATGAAAGAATCCGAATACCTGCGCCTTGACGCTACCGCCCTCGCCGACCTGATCCGCCGTGGTGAAGTCAGTCAGCAGGAAGTCTGTGACACGGCCATTCGCCGGGCTGAGTCGGTCAACGGGGTGATCAACGCGATCTGCCAGCCTCAGTACGACCAGGCGCGATCGCAGAGTCCGGCCCATGGTCAGGCATTTTCCGGCGTGCCGTTCCTGCTCAAGGATCTTGCTCAGGAGCAGCAGGGCGAATGGTGCTCCTACGGCAGCCGCGGGTTTCGCGGCAACATCGCCAGCCAGGATTCGGAGTTTGTCCGTCGCAGCCGTATCAGTGGCCTGGTGTTTCTGGGGCGAACGGCAACCCCGGAGCTGGGTCTGAAGGCCGTTACTGAATCCCGGTTGTGGGGCCCTACCCGCAATCCGTGGAACCGCAACCTGACCCCCGGCGGCTCCAGCGGTGGGTCCGGTGCCGCGGTTGCAGCGGGTATTGTGCCCATGGCCGGTGCCAATGACGGTGGTGGTTCGATCCGAATCCCTGCGGCCTACAACGGACTGTTCGGCCTGAAGCCGTCACGGGGACGGATTTCCGTTGGCCCCCACTCAGGTGAGGCCTGGACCGGTGCGTCCACCGATCATGTGGTTAGCCGAACCGTGCGTGACAGCGCCGCCATGCTGGATGTGCTGGCCGGCCCGGCAGCGGGCGATCCATTCCAGATTCCGGCCCCGTCGTCGCCCTATGCCGAACTGATGCAGCAGAGCCCGCGCCCGCTCAAGATCGGGCTGTTTACCAAGTCACCTTACGGTACCGCGGTGGACCCTGCCTGTGTGGAGGCGGTGGAAGCGACGGGGCGCTTGCTGCAAAGCCTGGGGCATGTGGTGGAATATGCCCAGCCGTCGTTCGACGGTCCGGCACTGGCCCGCAGTTATCTGGGACTTTATTTTGGCGAAGTTGCCGCCGCCATGGATCGGGCTGCCGACGAGTGGGGGGCAAAAGACTCCGACTTTGAGCTGGATACCCAGCTGTTGGGAATGCTCGGGCGGACCCTGCCCTTGCCGGATTACGTGCGCATGCGCCAGGGCTGGAACCGCTTTGCCCGTGCTCTGGGCAGTTTCTTCGGTGAATATGACCTTTACCTGAGCCCCACCACCGGTCAGCTGCCGGCGAAAATCGGTGAGCTGGCCACGCCTTCGCACCTGCAACTGGTGGCGCGGCTGATGTTGCTGCTGAAAGCCGGGCGACTTCTGCACCGGAGTGGGCAGGTGGAACACCTGGCGATGGAGAGCCTGGCCCGTACGCCGTTTACCCAGCTCGGTAACCTCACCGGCACCCCGGCCATGTCGATGCCGCTTCACTGGACCGGTGATGGCCTGCCCGTGGGGGTGCAGTTTGGCGCCCGCCACGGCGATGAGGCCACCCTGCTGCAGTTGGCGGCGCAGCTTGAGGAAGCCGCGCCCTGGTTCCATCATTATGAGCGTCTGGAACAGCTCGCCTAAGCTGCTGTTCATAAGCGACTTTTGAATAAGGTTGAGGTTTGCCGTTTATCTTTGCTTGGGTAACACGCTATGCTGAAGGCAGGGAGCGTGTTCCCTTCCTACCTGATGGCATCGAGGAGGCGAGTGTACGATGAACCAACCGATGGCAATCGAAGAGCTGGTATCCGTTGCACAGGCAGAGGCCATGGGAGAGCTGGACGCTCCGATGATGGCGATTGTGCTGTCCGGCGACCAGAGCTATGACCTTCCTATCAATTCACTGGAAACTGATGCCGACAAGGCGCGCTGGGGGTTGATCCTCAGGGCTGCCCGTGAGCATGTTGAAGCGGATGCGGTGGCGTTGCTGTATCCGGCCTGGACCACCATCCGCAATAAACCCGAAGCCGCGGTCGCAACCAGCGAAGCCAGCAACGATGACGAGGCTGCCTCGCCTATCGACACCCTGTTTGTGCAGCTGCATACCCGTGACCGCATATACTGGCGTGGCTTTGAACAGATCCGCGATCCCCGGCACCAACGCATCATTGGTTTCCGCGGCATTCACGCCCTGTTCTCCGACTATGAACGGGGCCAGGAACCGAAAGTCACCGAGTGGCTCACCACCCTGTTCGAGCCGTTGCCCTGTGATGGCGAGGAAACCGATGTAGATCGCGAACTGGCCCTGCTGCTGGACGAAGAACCGGAAGTCAGCGCCGCCCTCTATCCCCGTCAGATGCGGGCCCTGCACTGATCTGACCACCCCCGGCAATCTGATCCTGCGACAGGTCAGATTGCCGCTGTTCGCTCCGCCACCCAGAACAGGCTCGTGCCGATGATGGCGACCAGCACGGCTGGCACCGCCGCCTCACGATACCAGCGCCGCTGGCCCATCAGGTACAGCAACGGAAAGGTCACCGCCAGAACCAGCAGCTGGCCAATCTCGACACCGATATTGAACCCTGCCAGCGCGGCCACGGTTTGTGTGGTGCCTGCGGTCAGTTCTGCCAGTACGCTGGCGAATCCGAAACCGTGAATCAGGCCAAAGCCAAAGGCGAGTTTCCAGCTCTTTTCACCAAGAACCGGCCACCTGATATTGAGGGCTGCGAGGGCGACAGACAGGGCGATGATAATTTCGACCCAGGCGATGGGCGGAGTGACGACCTTGAACACAGCCAGCGCCAGCGTGATGGAGTGTGCGACGGTGAATGCCGTGACGATGGCCGCCAGGTCTCGTAATCCCGACAGGAAACGGTTGTCGCTGGCACTGGATGGGGCGCGGGCGCTGATCAGTGTGGCGGGGAGCATGATCACCAGCAGGAACAGCAGGTGATCCAGTCCGATCAACAGGTGGATTATGCCCTCATAGAGAAAGCTGACCAGAGTGGACCAGACCGGAGACGTCGGTGCGTCCAGGGTCAGGCTACGATGCTCGGGAGTGAGCGCGGTCAGGCGTATGTCTCCGTCCTGGTTCACCTGAAGGAGCCCCCGGTGGAGCCCATCCTGGTCAAACAGCGCGTGGTACTGCAACGTTGACGGTAGGGCGTTGCCGGGGCAGTCCAATTGGAACCGGGTTGCCGCATAGGGGCCATCACTGTGGCGGGTTAGCCCCCATTGCCGTGCGATCAGCTGGCAGCGGGCCGTGGAGGCCAGCACCGTCAGGTGCGATTGCAGGTAGTTAAGAATGTCCGGGCGGGCCAGGCGCAATTCTTCGCCAGTAACCTGGCGGTCACGATTCTGGTCCAGCGGTATCACCAAGGCCAGATCTCTCAATGCCAGCTCGACCTGCAGGGTCGCGGGCTCGTTTGCGCCCAGGTCGAGGTAGAGAAAGCCGTCACTTGCCTTGTGAGCGTAGGCGCGATCCGCTGAAATCAGCAGAATCAAAAGCGGGAGAAGCCGGAGTATTTGCATGTGATCAGCCCTCATCAGCCGGGCGGCCAAACCGGGCATCGGTCTGGCCGTTGCGATCAAGCCAGGTGAATACGTCGCCCACGGTGGGGGTGTCCCCGGCGGCCCGGGCCGTGCGAAGGAGCAGGCGGGTGTCCAGCGGTTCACGCTGTTCCTGCCAGTTGAGGCGGGCCTGCTCCAGGGCCGGTAAGTACTCGAAGGTTACGTCCAGCAGAAAACGGGCGTAGTCCCTTCGGTGAAGCAGGTTGCCACGCCAGAGTGCCTCCTCAAACCGTTGCTTCAGGCTGTCGATGAGAGCCTCGGCTTCCCGGGAATGCTGCAGACGAGTCAGGGCAATTGCCCGCAACACAGCCAGTGAATCCACATCGGCGTAGCCGGCGGTCAACTCAAGCGCCTCATCAAAGCGCTGGTGCTGAATCAGCCAGTCGGTGGCCAGGGTTCTGGTGTAGAGATCGTTCGGATCCAGGTCCAGTGCCCGGTGCCAGTGATCAAGCGCGACCTCCTCTCCCAGCTGCGCAGCAATCTCTCCCAGCGTCCCTTCGGTCCAGGCCTGGATGCCGGGGCCCTGCGACGGAATCGATCGGAGCATCACCTGCAGGCGTTGGTAGGCCATGGCGGGCTGGCCGGTTCTGGCCTGTACCTGGGCCAGGCAGTTTTGCGCCACAAGATCATGGTATTGGCGCTTCAACTGCTGGCAGGCCTGGTTCGCCGCCGGGTAGCGGCCCTGAACCAGCTCCAGGTTGGCCAGAGTCAGCGTTGCCTGACGGTAGTTTGCTGGCGAGGGTGTGTCCTCCAGGACCCTGAGAAGATCGGTCCGGGCCTGGTCAAACTGATGCAGGCTCTGGTTCAGGGTGGCCCGCAGTATCATCAGACGATGATCGATGGCGGACTCAGGCCAATCCTGCAGTTGGGTCATGGCATACCCCAGATATCGGGGATCACCGCTGCTTCGCGCCTGTTGCAGCAACGTCTGAACTTGGTCCGCCAGCCCCCGGGAGGTGCCAGGTCTGACGGCAAGAGGTGGTGTTTCGGGTAGCTCGATTAATACCTGGCTATCGGCGAAGTCAGTGTCAATGTCCGTGGGGGTGGCGAGCGCCATGGTTGCAGCCATAACGCCACCGATACCGATGGCGAGCCTGACAGCCCTGGCGACAGCCTGGCGGGTTAAACCCGCCAGGCTGGTATGGCCACGCTTAGAACAGCTCATCGTAGGCATTTGGATTGCTGCCATCGTTAAAGCTGAAATTGATCGCGTTGACGTCCGTCGGCAGGCGCCGCTCGGAGTTGTTGGCGAGCTCTGCTTTAACAAACGCTGTGAAGTCAACGGTAGGCGTCAGGGCCCCGGCTGAGTCATTACTGCTGCTTGAGCAGCCGGCCAGTGACGTCGCGAAGACGGTGATACAAAGCGTCAGGATACGATAGTTCATGGTCAACTCCTGCAGGATCAGATGGGCTGGTCATTGGGTGAGCCAGGTATCGGAGTGCTCAGGTATGGAAAGCTGCTCCGCAGTTCCGTGGGGTCGAGTTGCACGCCATCGGTAAAGGGCACGTCCTTGTTAGGAGCGTCCGTGGTGAGTGCGCCCATGACCACGCGCAGGGCGATATCGACAACGTCGTCAATGGGACGGCGGCCGTTTGGAAACCCTGCGTTATCTCCACCGAGTACGCCGAGGTCTGATTGTGTGCCTGCTGGTGTTGCGGGGATTTCCGGGTTCAGTCGCAGCATTTCAGAGGCGGTGACGCCCTGAGGCTGGTTGAGGTCAGGCACACCGGTCAGGAAGGCCGTGACCAGGTCGTTGCGCGGGAAGGTGTTGGGTGCCTCGGCTCCGGCTCCGGAAAACAGGATTTCCAGCAGCTCCGGCAATGTCGGGTGGGTGACGTAGGTCAGGAACTGACCGTCATCCCCGGGATTGGAGGCGTTGAAGGCATCCTTGTCCTTGAGCCCGATGACGACTTCGTTGACCAGAGGCATGCCCAGTCGTGATACTTGTGCAAAGGCCCCGCCTTCGATGGTCGCGCCTTTGTCATTGGCGTTTGGCGCGGGGTTGATGACTCTTGCCTGGCGCAGGCTGGCGGTGGTCCAGGCGCCAATGACTGACTGTCCGGAGGCCGTGGCGGCGGAACCGGTCAGGCAATCAGTGGATACTTCCAACGCGAAGCTGGTGACGTTCTTGTCGGCGAGATCACCCGCCCCTTCGCCATTGCGTGGCCCCAACGGATTGGTGTTGACCAGATCGAAAATTTCGCCAAGGTTCACGGCAAACGCCTCCTTGCGTTGCCCGACGAACACACGTCCGGGAACGCTGCAACCAGGAATGGCGATGTCGTGGATATGTTGATCGGCATAGCTGGCGTAGTCCGGGAAAGACTTGGCCCCGATGTTATCCAGAGGCTTTCGGAACGCCTCGGTACCGGTGCTGATGTTGGTCGCCACCTGGGGGGCGCCGCGGCGGTTGCCATAGATCACGCTGACGGAGTATTGCTGACGAACCTGGACATTGCCGTCGACCGACGCGTCTCCGATGTTTTTCAGCGGCACTGAAACCAGTTCCTCACTTCCGCTCTCGCCGACCGCGAGCTGAAGGTCGTTGAATACATCCGTGAACTGGAACCGGTACGTGATCTCCTCCTGGGCATCACCGTCGTTGTCGATGTGAATCTCGTATATGGCGTCGGTATCCAGGTCAAAGTAATTGGGGCCGCCATAGGCATCCTGCAAGGGCAAGTAGTTGGCAATCAGGGTAACGAAGCCATCCCGGCCCGATTCATAACTGCGGAACATGTAAAAGTCTGTGCCGTCTGCTTTCGGGATCTCCGTAATGAAGGGGGCTTCGCGATGGCTGGAGCCATGGCTGAGGCCGGCAGTCACCGCCAGTCCTGCTGCGGTGAACAGTACGCCGGCCTTGTTGAGGTAGCTTTTCATTTGTCATTCCTCATCTATTGTTAGAGTTGCCTAAGACATACGTGCGGAGCGCTTCGGCAGATGCACTTTTTTTCGTCCGGGCTGGCTGGACGCATCCAAAAGAGGCTTTGGCCCGTATTATCTGATGCCGCACATAGGCGGAGTCACTTACCAGGGAGATAACATGGCAACGTATGAGGTGGACCAGGACCATCTGCTGCGACTGCTGGCGGCAGTTGCCCAGCAGGATCGGCGGGCGTTTGAAGTCCTGTATGAAAAGATGTCCTCGCGCATGTTCGGGTTGTGCCTGAAACTCTGCGGTCAGCAGGATCTGGCAGAGGAGGCGCTGCAGGACAGTTTTGTCAGGATCTGGCACCACGCAGGCGAGTACCATCAGGATCGGGGCGCACCCCAGAGTTGGATGCTCAGCATTGCCCGTTACCGGACCCTCGACCTGATCCGTGCGCGCAAGGTACGTCAGGGAGGCGGTGAGGCGACGCCAGAGGCGTTGCATGACGAGCGACCAGGCCCCCTTGATGAGTCGCTGATGGTGTCTGGTGCGGCGGCACTCAACGGTTGCCTGGAAGAACTCAGCGACAGCCAGCGTGACAGCATTCTGTTGTCCTATTACCGCTGCCTGACCCACGAGGAGCTGGCAACCGCGCTGGACACCCCCATTGGCACGGTCAAGAGCTGGATACGCCGTGGCCTGATGGCGCTCAAGAGGTGTCTGGAACGATGAAAAAAACACCGGAACGGATTGAAAAACTGGCGGCGGAATACGTGCTCGGTTCACTCAGGGGACCCGCCCGACGTCGATTTGAACGCTGGATGATGGAGTCCGGCGCGGCGCGTCGGGAAGTCTGGTACTGGGAACAGAAACTGGGCAGCCTCTCGGACCGGGTGGAAGAAGTTCAGCCACCCCGTCGGGTCTGGGAGGGCATAAACCAGCGTTTGTGGCCACAGCAGGCGGCCCCGCAACGGGGCGAGTCAGGCCGGCGTGGCGGTTTGTGGTTGCTGGGTGGCTGGAGCGCGATGGCCACTGCAGCGGTGCTGGTACTGGCGGTGGTGCTGTTGCAACAGCCTGCGCCGGAAGCCTTCCGGGTGATGACCGGAGCCATTGTTGAAGAAAATGTCGCCGATCCACTGTGGCTGGTGACGGAGGCGGATCATCAGCGAGAACTCAGTCTGAGGCCGGTGGCGGCGCGGGCGGCAGAACAGGGCAAGGACTATGAGCTGTGGGTGCTGCCGGATTCCGGGCCGGCCATCTCACTGGGGGTGGTGCCGGTGGGCGAGGTCTATCGGGTGACGCTGGATGAGGCCACGCGTCAGGCCTTGCTGGAAAGTCAGACCCTGGCCATTACCCTGGAACCGAAAGGCGGCTCTCCAACGGGGGTTGCCACCGGTCCGGTTCTTTACGTCACCAGGCTCTACGAGCTATGAACCGAGGCCGCGGGGTGGGTGTTGCCGGCCCCGCCCCGGTTTTCTCCAGGATTGTCTCTCAGCCACGGCTGGAAAGGATGGTCAGACAGAGCTGGGCGTTCTGCAGAAAATGGCTGAACGCCGCCAGCTGGTCCTCGGAGGGTTCCGGGGTCGCGCCCGCGTTATCGGCGTAGAACATGCCGACCAGCCGGCCATTGGCGAGCAGGGCGCCGGTTAAGGCCGGAACCTTGCCCAGCCAGCGGTCCTCGCTGATGCCGACGGCGCCTGGGGTTGGCACATAGCGGGTCGCTGCGCCGTGGGGCAGCAACCGGCCAAGCGCCCCGGTGCCATCCCTCCGCAGAACAAAGCAGTCCTTCCATTGCTCGGTACCCGGACCCGCCAGCTTGCGCGGTGTCAGGGTCTGGCCGGAACGGTCACTCATCAGCAAGGCCACCCGTTTCATGCCAATGGCACGATGAATACCTTCGGTAATCAGCTGACAGACCTCATTGATGTCGGGCTTTTCAGTCAGGATCCGGGTCAGGTCCCGGAGGATCTCCAGCTGTAGGGACGGGTCTCGGATCGGCGCCGGTTGCTGGGGCTCCGTGCCCTCCGCAGGCCGGGCGCCGGGCATCAGCTCGGTAATCTGGGGTATGCCCAGGGACACCGCCATCTTGGCGGCTTCGCCGGCATTGACTTTGAGCTGGTCGCGAATGGCCGACGGGGACTGTCCGGTATCTGTGGCCAGCGCATCCAGCAGGCGGTCCATGTCGGCCCCTCGCCAGCCCTGCTCCGAGACCCGGGCCATTTCCACCGAATGGCGGACCAGGCTGGTGGCGGGGGATTTTGCCTGCCCCGGTGCCACCACATCGCGAATGAACGGCCCCAGTGACCAGGCTTCCACCAGGCCGCGGGTAATCTCGGTGAAGGTGCAGTGCAGCACGGCTTTCTGGCTTTCCACCTCGGCCTCACCCTGCTCCAGCCGCTGCTCGAGCTCGTCGGCCTGCTCGGTCTCACAGGACCAGAACGCCAGCTCGCCAATGTTCATCAGCAGGGCGCCGATAAACACCTCTTCCAGGGCGTGCTCGTTTCGCCGGGGCAGCAGGCAGCGGGCCTGGACCGCGCCATGCAGTGCCCTGGCCAGGCATTTCAGCAGGTAGGGCCGTTTGCTGCGCTTGAGGAGGGTGTCTACCACCAGCGAGGAAATGGCCATGGCCTTGACGGCATCGAAGCCGATCAGGGTGATGGCGCGGCTGACCGTGCTGACCTGGGTGCGGGTCTGGTTGTAGAACACGGTGTTCGACAGCCGCAGCACCTGGGAGGTCAGCTGGGCGTCGTTGAGGATGACCTTGGCCAGCTCGTTGACAGTGCTGTTACTGCTCTCGGTCAACTCGTTGATGTTCTGCAGGGTATTGGCCAGCACCGGCAATTCGACTTTGCTCAGGTAGGCCACCCAAGCTTGGGTGGAGGTCATCCGTGATGGTGTTGAATCGGTGTTGGCGGTCAAGAGGCTTAGGTTCCGGATTGATGATGGATTGGTGGCAGCTTTCCCCAGTCTAGTCGAGGTGGTGGTAATTCGTCAGTGTCCTATAGTGGCATTTAACAACATCAAACCTTTGGGATGAAACGTATAATCCTTCGCTTTTAAACGCTGCACTCACAAGGCTGCTCCGTGATTGAATTTGATCAGGTCCAGAAATCGTATCAGGTGGGCGGCCGGGCGATCCCCGCACTGCATGCCACGAGTATGACCATCCAGGCAGGCGAGGTATTCGGGATTGTCGGTCATTCCGGCGCCGGAAAGTCTACCCTGGTTCGTCTCATCAACCTGCTGGAACGCCCCAGTGACGGGCGCATCCGCGTCGACGGTGAAAACATCACCGACTACGGTGCCGATGAACTGCGGGCATTGCGCCGCAAGGTTGGAATGATTTTCCAGCATTTCAACTTGCTGTCGTCCAAGACCGTGGCCGACAACATAGCCTTCCCGATGAAGCTGGCGGGCAACTACAGCCGCGCGGAGATCACCAGTCGGGTGGCGGAGTTGCTGGCCCGGGTTGGCCTCGGTGACCACGCTGACAAGTATCCTTCGCAGCTGTCCGGTGGCCAGAAACAGCGGGTGGGGATTGCCCGTGCGCTGGCTTGCCGACCGGCGATCCTGTTGTGTGACGAAGCGACCAGTGCGCTGGATCCGCAGACCACCCAGTCAGTTCTGAAACTGCTCGCGGACATCAACCGGGAACTGGGTCTGACCATCGTGCTGATCACCCATGAAATGGATGTGGTGCGCCGGGTCTGCGACCGGGTGGCGGTGATGGACGCTGGTCGTGTGGTGGAGATGGGCTCGGTCAGCGATGTGTTCCTGCACCCGCAACACCCCACCACCCGGGATTTCGTGTTTGAGAGTGAAAACATCGATCGCAGCGAAATGCAGCAAGACCTGGCCCAGGCTGAGGGACGTATCCTGCGCCTGACGTTCCGTGGCGAGGCTACCTATAAACCGCTGCTGGGTCAGGTTGCGCGGGACTCCGGGGTGGATTTCTCAATTCTCTCCGGCCGTATCGACCATATCAAGGACACCCCTTATGGCCAGCTCACCCTGTCGCTGGTGGGTGGTGATCTCGGGGTTGCGATGTCGGCGCTGGAAGCCGCAGAAGTTCATGTGGAGGTGCTGCGCTGATGGAAGATTTACTGACCAACGTCGACTGGCTGGAAATTGGCTGGGCCAGCTGGGACACCCTGGTGATGGTGGGGTTGTCGCTGCTGTTCAGTGTGCTGATAGGCCTGCCGCTGGGGGTGTTGCTGTTCCTCACCGGAAAGCGCCAGTTGCTGGAGCAGCCGGCGGTGTACTCGGTGCTGTCGTTTCTGGTGAACGTACTGCGTTCGGTGCCTTTCATTATCCTGCTGATCGTGATGATCCCGGTGACGGTGATGATTATCGGCACCTCGCTCGGGGTGGCCGGCGCTATCCCGCCACTGGTCGCCGGTGGCGCGCCGTTCTTTGCCCGACTGGTGGAAACCTCGCTGCGTGAAGTTGACCGGGGCATCATCGAGGCCACCCAGGCGATGGGCGCAAATGTCCGCCAGATCATCTTCGGCGCACTGCTGCCGGAGGCCATGCCAGGCATCATTGCGGGTGTTACGGTGACGGCCATTACCCTGGTTTCCTACGCGGCCATGTCGGGCGTGGTCGGGGGTGGTGGTCTCGGCGATCTGGCGATCCGCTTCGGTTATCAACGATTCCAGACCGACGTCATGGTGATTACGGTGGCGTTACTGGTGATTTTTGTACAGTTGCTGCAGATGGCCGGAGACCGGCTGGTGCTGCATTTCAGCCGTCGCTGATGGCGACCGGAATTCAACAAGAGGTAACGACATGAAACTGAAGAACCTGCTGGTGGCAGTGACCGCCTTCGCCGCTTTCTCTACCGCCCAGGCGGCTGAAGAACTCAGCATTGCTGCGACGGCAGTACCCCACGCTGAAATCCTGGAGTTCATCAAGCCGCAACTGATGGACGAAGGTGTTGAGCTGAACATCAAGGTGTTCACCGATTACGTCCAGCCCAATATCCAGGTCTCCCAGGAGCGTATGGACGCCAACTTTTTCCAGCATCAGCCATACCTGGATGAATTCAATGCCGGCCGTGGCACCCGTCTGGTGAGTGTGACTGGTGTCCATATCGAGCCATTCGGAGCTTACTCCCGCAAGGTTGAATCTCTCGAGGCCCTGGAAGACGGCGCCAAGGTCGCCATTCCCAACGATCCGACCAATGGCGGTCGGGCTCTGTTGCTGTTGCAGCAGGCCGGCCTGATCACCCTGGAAGATGCCAGCAAGATCACCGCCACGCCGCGGGACATTGCCGAGAACCCGAAGAACCTGGATTTCTTCGAGCTGGAAGCGGCTACCCTGCCGCGGGTGCTGGATCAGGTCGATCTGGCGCTGATCAACACCAACTATGCCCTGGAAGCAGGCCTGAATCCGGCCGAAGATGCCCTGGTGATCGAGGGTGCGGAGTCGCCTTACGTCAACATCCTGGTGTCCCGCGACGATAACCGGGCTTCGGCGGCCATGCAGAAGCTGGCGGACGCGCTGACCTCCGAGGCGGTGCGTAGCTTCATCGCCGAGAAATACAGCGGCGCGGTGGTTCCGGCGTTCTGATTGCAGTACCCGAGGGTGCCGGCCGGACTGCTGGCACCCTCAGTTAATTTCCCGTATTTTTTCGTAATTTCTGCATGAAATTCGTCATTTTCCTGAAATTTCTGCAATTTCACCGATTTTTCCATGTCGCCTTTTGCCCGAATGATCTGTTTTTGACCAAACTGACCGGGGTCCCGGCAGTAGTGTCATAGAACATGACGGGTTGTCAGTTGTACAAAGAAGGTCCCAAACCAATAACAAGTCAGGGACACCTCATGAATACCCTCATTCGTCACCGTAAGCACGTGCGCAGGTTACCCGCGTTCGCCGCCTTGGGTCTGCTGCTGCTTTCCGCATCGGCCATGGCAGGCTGGTTTTCCAGTGCCGCGCCCCAGTCCGGGCAGCCGCAATCCGTGATCTTTGTTGGCAATAACTGGGAAGGGATGATTGATGTCATCGACGCGGGCAGTTACGAACGGATCGGGCGCATCAACGGGATTCCGGACAAACGCCAGCGGATGACCGAGATCGTCCTTGATCCGGTGCGGCTGATCTATTTTCAGGCCATTCGTAACCTGATTGGCGAAGGCAACGACCAGTACGTGGACGACATGTACAGCACCCCCGACGGTCGTTTGCTGATTGTCTCCCGGCCGAGTTTCGCCGATGTGGTGGCGATCGAGATTGCCAGCGGTGACATCGTCTGGCGTTTCCCGGTCGCGGGCTACCGCTCTGACCACATGGCGTTGTCACCAGACGGTACTCAGGTCGCGGTCTCTGCATCCACGGGCAAGGTGGTGCATATCCTTGATGTTCAGACCGGCACCGAGCTGGGTCAGTTTCCGACCGGAGATTCACCCCACGAAAACGTCTACTCCAGCGACGGTGAAAAAATCTACCACGCCAGCATTGGTCACGTGTTCACCCCGCTGGATGACAACCTGGCCGATGTCAGCAAAGGGGAGCGGATTTTCCAGATCGTCGACGCCAACAGCCTTGAGGTGCTTGAGCGCTTTGATTTCGCCGATAAACTCGCCGCGGCCGGCTACGACGATCTGAGCCCGGCCATCCGCCCGATGGCTCATACGCCGGATGAACGGTTCTTCTACTTCCAGCTGTCGTTCTTCCACGGGTTTGTGGAATACGACATGGAAGCGGGACAGGTCACCCGTCGGGCGAGTCTGCCCAATCTGGTCCCGGACCTGCCCCGGGAGCAGTACGTCAATGACTCCGCCCATCACGGTATTGCCATGAACCGTAAGGGCGACACCCTGTGCGTTGCCGGAACCATGAGTGACTATGTGGCGATCGTGTCCCGAGAGACCTTTGCCTACGAATTGCTGACCGGTCTTGGTGAGAAGCCTTACTGGGTTACCAGTGATCGCGCTGGCGAGCACTGCTACATTTCGTGGAGCGGTACCGACCAGATGTCGGTGATCAACTACCGCAGCGGTGAGGAAATCGCCAGGGTCGACGTGGGGGACCACCCCCAGCGGATTCGTGAAGGCCGTGTGCCGGCGGGCTGGTCGTCGAGCTATTGATCAAGAGCAGGAAAAAAAGGCGGGCCAGGGTTGGCCCGCCTGTCAGCATGAACAGGTGATGCCTTAACCGGCCTGACGCTGTCGCTCAAAGTGTTCCCGGGTGAGCTGGAATACCACCGGGCTCAACAGCAGCAGGGCGATCAGGTTGGGCAATGCCATCAGCGCATTGAGGGTATCGGCCAACAGCCAGATAAAGCCCAGGTCGGAGGTGGCGCCGAAGTAGATCGCCACGACCCAGAGCACCCGGTAGGGCACGATGGCTTTCACCCCGAACAGGAACTCCACGCAACGCTCGCCGTAGAACGACCAGCCCAGAATCGTGGTAAAGGCGAAGATGGCCAGGGCAATAGCCACGATGTAATTGCCGATACCGGGCAGCGCCTGGGAAAACGCCATCGAGGTGAGTGACGCGCCTTCCGCACCGGAGGTCCAGGTGCCGGAGCTGATGATCACTAACCCGGTGATGGTGCAGATGATGATGGTATCAATAAAGGTGCCGAGCATGGCCACCATGCCTTGTTTGACCGGGTTGTGGGTTTGCGCCGCCGCGTGGGCGATGGGGGCGGAGCCAAGACCGGCCTCGTTGGAGAAGATACCGCGGGCGACACCAAAGCGGATGGCTGCCCACAGTGCGGCGCCGGCAAAGCCCCCTTGTGCAGCGATGGGGCTGAAGGCATGTTCAAACACCAGTGCCAGGGCTTGGGGCAGTTCGGCGGCGTTGATCGCCAGCACCACCAGGCCGGCGATCAGGTAGGAGATCGCCATCAATGGCACCAGCGCGCTGGCGACGTGACCGATGCGGCGGATACCGCCAATCAGTACCAGCCCCACCAGCACCATCAGGATGACGCCACTGAGCCAGTGAGCAATATTGAAGTTGGTTGCCAGGACGTCGGCCACGGAATTGGCCTGTACCGTGTTACCAATACCGAAGCCGGCGATGGCGCCAAAAATAGCGAACAGCACCCCCAGCCAGGCCCATTTGGCTCCCAGACCATTCCGGATGTAATACATAGGCCCGCCGACATGGGCGCCGCGTTCGTCCACTTCACGAAAGCGCACGGCCAGTACCGCCTCGGCATACTTGGTGGCCATCCCCACCAGGGCTGTCAGCCACATCCAGAACAGGGCGCCGGGGCCGCCAAGGAAAACGGCGGTGGCGACGCCGGCGATGTTACCGGTCCCTACGGTGGCGGAAAGTGCGGTCATCAGAGCCTGGAATGGCGGAATCTCGCCTTCCTCGGCGGCCCCGGAGCGGCCCTGCCACATCAGCTTGAAGCCGCTGCCCAACCGCAGGATGGGCATGAACCTGAGACCGATACTGAGGAACAGGCCGACCCCCAGTATGAGCACCAGCATGGGCGGCCCCCAGGCCAGTGCGTTGATATCGCCGACAAAGTTTTTGATGGCTTCCATGGCATCCTCCCAAGGGAACGTGGATTCAGGGTTGAGACACTTTAGAGTCTAGGAGCAAAAAGTCGTTTGTACACCGCGGTTTGCCAATGTGACGCGAGACTGGGCAGAACAGTGATTGGATTATTCGGCGATCGGCGTAAGCTGAGTGGATGACCTGACAGCAACCTGAAAGAGAGGTGCCATGACTGCCCCGCAGATTTCCACCGTTACCGCCAATGGTCTGTCGTTCTGCGTTGAAACCCGTGGTGATCCCCAGGGTGAGCCGGTGATTTTTATCATGGGGCTTGGCGCGCAGATGACCCTGTGGCCGGAGGCATTGCTGGATGCCTACGCCCGCGAAGGTTACCGGGTGATCCGGTTTGATAACCGCGACATCGGTTTGTCCAGCCATCTTCAGGAGCGGTTACAGGGCCATCCGCTGACGGTCATGGCCCGTCATCGCCTTGGCCTGACTGTCGACGGTCCCTATTCCCTGTATGACATGGCCGCCGACGTTCGTGGGCTGATGAAGGCGATGGGGTTGGAGAGCGCCCATCTGGTGGGGGTTTCCATGGGCGGCATGATCGCCCAGCTGGTTGCGTCCACCTGGCCGCGGCAGGTGCGGTCGCTGCTGTTGATCATGACGTCGACCAACAGCCCGCGTCTGCCAATGCCGAAGCCTCAGTTGATCGTACGATTGGCGGGTATGGGGCCCAAAGGCCACGATGAGGCCTCGGTGGTGGAGCGCGGTGCCGATTTCTGGCGGGCCATCCAGAGCCCCGGCTACCCGGCCGATGAGGGGCGGATCCGCGAGCGCATCGCCAATGAGTTCCGGCGTAGCTATCACCCGGCCGGTATTCTGCGGCAAACCCGGGCGATCCTGGCCACCGGCAGTCTGTCGACGCTGACCCGCCGCATTACCTTGCCTACGACGATTGTGCATGGCACCGACGATCCCCTGGTGCGCCCGCAGGCCGCCCGCCAGCTTGCCTATTTGCTCCCTCACGCCCGTCTTGAGCTGATCAAGGGTATGGGGCACGACCTGCCAGAGCCCTTGTTGCCCCGGTTCGCCGAACTGGGTCTGGAAATGGCGGAGGCCAAGGCATCGCTGATTTAAATCCGGCTTTCTGTTTTGCCGGCTTTTGCCTATGTTTAAAGAAAGACACCGGCCATTTTGACTCCCGCACAGCGAAGAGCCGGAGTGGCGTTACAGGAGGTTCATGACCATGCGCTCACTGAAAGTATCGGACGTGATGTGGAACCATATCGAGCCTATCCGCTGCGGGGCGCCGCTGACGGCAGTGGTCAAGGTGCTGCTCAGCAATCATGTCAGTGGTCTGCCGGTGGTGGATGACCATCGCAAGGTGCTCGGGTTTGTTTCCGAGCAGGACTGTATTCATGCCCTGTTGGTCAGCACCTATCACTGTGAAGGGGATCCGATTGTGGATGACGTGATGTACCGCACGCCGGTGACCGTCAGCCCTGAAATGGCCGTGGTGGATCTGGCCCAGAACCTCGGGGCCGGCAAGCCCAAGGTGTATCCGGTGGTTGATCATGATCGTCTGGTTGGGATCGTGACCCGTACCGCTATCCTCAAGCAGTTGGCCAGCTCCGGCTGTGGTGTGGAGCTGCCGCGCTACGCTGAGGCAGAGTAGGCCCTATAGGCCGGGGGTTGCTCCGCCGCTGGCACGCCGTCTCACTAACCGGTTACCGGGTGCGCCGGCGCCTCCAGCGGGGCCGCCTGCTTCATTGAAATCCCCACAATAGTCCGAAATCCATCGACGGCATGATCTCCGGCATTTCGACCGCACGAATGTTGAACTCCAGTTCGCTGCAGTCGCGCTGGAAGCTGCCAGGGTAGCGGTCGCCCTTGGCGCCGATGATGGCCTGGACAAACGGACCAGTCAGGCGCACCGGCCGGCGGGTGACCACGGCCACCTCATTGTTGGCGAGCCGCACCAGACACCCGGGCGGGTACGGCGTGAGGGCGTCCAGCAGTGCCTTGCCGATGTGTGGCCGGGCATCTCTCCTGGACTGCTCCAGAATCGCCTTCTGGGCATCGCTGACACTGCGACGATCACGGTAGGCGCGGCGGGTGATCATCGCAATGTAGTGCTCCGCGTAGGACAGCACCTGCGCCTCCGGCAGTATGTCCACGCCGGCGAGACCGTTCGGGTAGCCGCTGCCATCACTGCGCTCATGATGCTGGAGGATGATGTCCAGCAGCAGCCCGTTGTTGATACCGGCCTTCTTCAGTGCTTCCACGCTCCGCTGGGGGTGGAGGTGGATCACGTTGCGCTGCTCCTCCGACAGGCTGCGGGGAGAGGCGTTGAGCTTGTCGAGGAATCTCAGCAGCGCAATATTGGCGGTCAGTGCGGCGGCAACCAGCACCGAGATTCGTCGTTCATCAAGCCCCATTTCGGTGGCCACAAAGTGGCAGATGATGGCGTAGAACAGGGTTTGCTCGTACGCGGTGGGCTCGACGGAGTACAAATGCACGAGGGCCAGACAGGGGTCGGGGGCCTCACGACAGATTCGCTCCACCAGCCGACTCAGGCCGAGCAGGCGCTTGAGGGCACTGTCTTCCTGGCTGGTAATGGCGGCCAGGGTGGTTTCGAGGGTTCGCAGCAGGGTCGGGTAATCGGTAAACGGGTTGCGTGCGCGGGAGTCGTCAAACGCTTCCGGCTCTTCTTTCCGGTCCCGTTTGCGGGGCTCAAACAGGCCGCGCTCGAACAGCTGTTCGAGCTGGGATTCTGTCTGGATTACATAGCCCTGCCGCAACAGGACCTTGCCTTCGGAATCGAAGACGGTCCAGGGGAGAGGTTTGCCGACAACAAGTGCTCCCGGTGCTACACGGACAAGGTTAGGCAAGGACATAGTCTGATTGTGTGAAATTCCCGCCAGTTGATGACACTTATTATAGTTTTCCCTAACGAACCGCGACAGCGGGCGGGGTGCCTTTGTCCCGGGTGGGTATGGCGGTTACTTTACCCGATCAGACCGGCTCCAGATAGGGGCAAGGCAACCCTTCAATGGTGAACTCTGAATAAAGTGTCATTTTGTGGTGCAGGCAGCTTTTTCGGCGGGTATTTGAGCTAAGCTACGACATTACGCCCGAAGCTGCCCTGCGATGACAGGTTGCATCCGGGGCCTGGCCTGCCGAGGAGTTGGTGGGCCTAAGTCATTGACCGCCAAACAAATAATAAGAATGGATGCTCCGGTATGTATTACCGACTACGTCATAACTTTCGTCTTTCCATCATTACCCTCCTCGGCGCCAGCGCCGTGCTGGGAATCACTCCGTTTGCCGTTTACCGCTTCTGGCAGGGCAATGTCTCTGCGGGCATCGCCGATTCGGGCATCCTGCTGAGTATTTGTGTGGCGGTGGTGTATGCCTGGCGTAGTGGCGACACCGACCGTGCAGGCTTCGTGCTGGCTCTGGTCGCTGGCGGAGGGGGCGTCACCGTCGCCACCCTGTTGGGTGAGGTTGGCCTGTTCTGGCTGTTTCCCTCACTGATCACCAACTTTTTCCTGACATCGGCATTGGTGGCGGTGCTGGTCAACCTCGGTGCGTTGGCGTTCCTGATGGTCCAGGGTGTGGCGTTTTCTTCCCAGGAGCAGATGTGGTCATTCGTGACGACGGCGGTGGTGGTCAGTTGTTGTGCCTATGTTTTCGCCCTGCGCAATGACAGCCAGCGGGAGCGGTTGGAGCATCTGGCGACAATGGATCCGCTGACCGGGGTGCATAACCGCCGCTCCATGGATCAGGAGCTGGCCGCGGCGGTCCTGGCGAAGCAGCGTAATGGCGCATCCTACGCCCTGGTGGTGCTGGACCTCGACCATTTCAAGCGCATCAACGATGACTTTGGCCACAGTGTCGGGGATCAGATCCTGATCGCCTTTGTGGATGTGCTGATTACCCATATCCGCAAGTCGGACCAGCTGTTTCGGTTTGGTGGCGAGGAGTTCGTGCTGCTGATGCCGGGTGTTGACCACAATGGCCTCGAGGTGGTCATGGCGAACCTTCAGCGGAGTTTGCGGCGGTCACTGAAAAGCCCCGCCGGCTGCCCGGTGACCGCGTCGCTGGGTATTGCCCTGCTGCAGGAGGGCGAGGATGCCGACCACTGGATGGCACGGGCCGATGAGGCCCTCTACCAAGCCAAGTCCAATGGCCGTGACTGCATTATCTACGCTGACGCACTGGCAGAAGCCGTGGGTTGAGGGGCAAAGAAAAACAGCCGGATGCCAAGCAGAATGCTGGCCGATGCCAGGCCACTGGTCAGCCCGACCCAGAAGCCGGCCGCGCCCATGGCGGGGGTGAGCCAGTGGGTGAAGGTCAGCACATAGCCTAAGGGTAATCCCAGTCCCCAGAATGAAAACAGCATAATCAGCATCGGTATGCGGGTGTCCTTGTAACCCCGCAAGGCACTGATGCAGGTGACCTGGATGACATCGGCAATCTGGAACAGGGCGGCGAAGGTGAGCAGGCTGACGCTGACCGCCTGGACCTTGCTGTCGCTGGTATACAGGCGGGCAATGGCTTCCGAATTGAGAACCAGCAGGGTTGCGTAGACCAACGCCACAGCGATGGCCAGGATCAGCGAGCTGCGGGAAATCAGCCGGGCGGTGTCCGGAGCACCGGCGCCGAGCAGGAAACTCACCCGCAGGGTCAACGCCAGCCCCAGGCTGAGGGGCAGCATAAACAGCAGCGAGACCACATTGAGAGCAATCTGGTGGCCAGCCACCACCACCGCTCCCTGCGGCGTCAGAAACAGGGCAATCACCGAGAACATGCTGGCTTCGACAAAGATGGTGAAGCCGATGGGCACTCCGATCCTGAGGATGTAGCCGATATCGGCCAAGTGCGGGCGGCACCAGTCGGCAATCAGATGAAAACGGCGATAGCTCGTGCTGCGGTTGAGGTAGATCAGCAGGGCGATGGCGGCGACGCCGTTGGACAGCGAGGTGGCCCAGCCGCAACCGACGCCGCCCATCGCAGGTAACCCCAGCTTGCCATAGATGAAGATGTAGTTGAGCGGCAGGTTGAGCAGGGTGCTGAGTACCGAAAACGCCATGATCACCTGGGTGTGGCCGAGGCCGTCGGTCAGACCCCGCAGGGCGGTCATCAGCAGCAGCGCCGGAACGCCCCAGGAAAAGGCATTGAGATAGCCCTGAGTGATGCCTGCGGTATGGCTGTCCATTTCCAGCAATGCCAGTACCGGGTGGACCTGGGTGAGTAGCGTGATCATGATCACGGCGGCGCCGGCGGCGATGTACAGCCCCTGCCAGGTAACCGGCATGATGCGATCCAGCTCACCACTGCCGCGGTAGCCGGAGATGATCGGCTGCATGGCCTGCAGTAGCCCCATGAACATCAGAAATAGCGGCATCCACAGGCTGCTGCCGATGCCGACCGCGGCCAGGTCCTCGGCGCTGGCGTGGCCGGCCATCACGGTGTCGATAACGCCGTTGGCCATCTGCGCCAGCTGTGCAATCAGGATCGGCGCACCCAGCAACGACAGGGTTTTCCACTCGCTGAGGGTCCGTTGCAGCAGGGGCTGACGGGCCTCGGGAATGGGCTGATGGTTCTCGTCCAGGGTGTGCACTGTGTCCGTTCCGTTTGACTCAAGGGGTTGAAAAACAGCAGGAATGGTAACCTGTGGTGGATACATACGTGCATAAGGGAAGATGCTTGTGGATAATACCCGGTCTGTCACCGTTCTGACATCAATCTGACATTGGCGCAGGTCGCCCCGATCAGACCGTGCCAGATCACGTAGTCATTACCGGAAGTCAACATGCTGAGCCCTGAAGCCCTGGCCGTACAGGCCGCCCTGATTGAGCGTGGACTGGAAACACCGCTGAAAGAGAATGTGCTCGACCGAGACCAGAAAGTGGAGCGCATCAGAGATCTTATGGCTCAGGTGGTGGCCACCCTGGGGCTCGACCTCAACGACGACAGCCTGGCGGATACACCGGCCCGCATCGCCCGCATGTACGTGGACGAAGTCTTCTCTGGTCTGGACTACCGGCACTTTCCCAAAATCTCCCAGATTGAAAACAAAATGGGTGTGGATGACATGATCCGCATCCGCGATATCGAGGTGCTGAGCACCTGTGAACACCACTTTGTCACCATTGATGGTAAGGCCCGGGTGGCCTACATTCCCGGCGACCGGGTGATCGGCCTGTCCAAGATCAATCGCATTGTGCGTTTCTTCGCGCAACGGCCCCAGGTCCAGGAACGCCTGACCCATCAGATTCTCGTTGCCCTGCAAACCCTGCTGGGGGTTGAGGATGTGGCCGTCCAGATCGACGCCACTCACTACTGCGTCAAGGCCCGTGGGGTGATGGATGGCGGTTCTGCCACCGAGACCGTCGCGCTAGGCGGAGCGTTCAGTTCCGACCAGAACCGGCGGCGGGAATTTCTCGCGGGCTGAGGCGGCCATTCTCCAGGGGTAAAACGGCATGATCCTGCTGGTGCTGGTCACGATACTGTGGGCGTTCTCGTTCAGCCTGATCGGCGAGTTCCTGGCCGGTCAGGTCGACAGCGATTTCGCCGTGCTCAGCCGGGTATTGCTGGGGGCACTGGTGTTTCTGCCACTGCTGCGCTGGCGGGGGATTCCCGGCGGATTGCGGATTGGCACCCTGGCAGTGGGCGCCCTGCAGTTCGGTGTGACCTACCTGTGCCTCTATCGTGCTTTCTCCTACCTCACGGTTCCGGAAGTCCTGCTGTTTACCATTTTCACGCCGCTGTATGTGACGCTGATCGACGATGCTTTCCGCCGCCAGTTTACGCCGGTTGCCCTGCTGGCCGCCGCGGTGGCGACGCTTGGTGCCGGTATTATCCGTTACGATGGCCTCAGCGAGGATTTCCTGGTGGGCTTCCTGTTGTTGCAGCTCGCCAACGTCACCTTTGCTGCTGGTCAGGTCGGCTACAAACACCTGATGCATCGCTACGCCGGCCATGCTGCGGCGTACCGGACCTTCGGTTATTTCTTTCTCGGCGCCTTGCTGGTGGCGTTACCGTCGTACCTGATCTTCGGGAATGGCGAGCGCCTGCCGGCAACCGCTTTGCAATGGGGCATTCTGGCCTGGCTGGGACTGGTGGCGTCCGGACTGGGTTTCTTCCTGTGGAACCGGGGCGCCTGCCAGGTCGATGCCGGTACGCTGGCGGTCATGAACAATGCCCTGGTACCGGCGGGTCTGTTGGTTAATCTCCTTATATGGAACAGGGATGCAGATTTGCTACGTTTGTCCGTCGGTGGCGGGGTGATTGGGCTATCCTTGTGGCTGAATGCCCGTTACCGGCATCGGGCCCTTCAGGTCTAGTGGCTCCTGCCGATAGTTAAAGTACGTGCGAAGGTAGCTGGCGCGCGCGGTTTACGCGGTTTACGCGGTTTGACAGTGGTTCTGGCTCCGCTTTGCTACACTTTCTGAAAACTGATCTCCCCTAACCGGAACCCAGCAATTCCGGCTTATCCATTGTCAGGGATAAAAACAGCATGCGTAAGAATTTACCCGTCACCCAGCAAGAAGTACGGATGAAAGAGGGCAGTCGTCTGATCACCACGACCAACCTCAAAGGCGTCATTACCTACTGCAACGATGATTTTGTCGATATCAGTGGGTTCACCCGGGATGAGCTGGTGGGGCAGGCCCACAACATCATTCGTCATCCGGATATGCCGCCGCCCGTGTTCAAGGCTATGTGGGAGACCATCTCTGCTGGCAAACCGTGGATGGGGGTGGTCAAGAACCGCGCCAAGAACGGTGATCATTACTGGGTCAGCGCCTATGTCACGCCGATCCTGGAAAACGGCCAGGCGGTGGGCTACGAATCGGTACGGGTATCTCCAGGCCGGGAGGAGGTTCAGCGGGCGGAACGACTGTATCGGGAGATCAACAGCGGTAAAGGTTTGATGTTCCTGACCGGACGTCTGGGGTCGGTACTGAAATCCGGCTGGCCGTTCCTGGTTTCGCTGATTCTCTCCCTGCTGGCCCTGGAACTTGAACAGCCGGCCCTGGCTATCGGGTTGGTGGTGGGGGCACACGTCATTGGAGTCAGCCTGTTGTTGCGGTCAATGACCGCACGGCTGAAGCGACTGCTGGACATCCGCCCGGATGCGTTCAAAGATCCGTTGGTGGCGCGGACCTATTCCGACGAAAGCGGTTTGTTTGCCCAGTTATCGATGATGCTGATCAGTGAAGGCGCGCGTATCAGTACGGCGCTGACCCGTATTGAGGATCAGTCAGAGCAACTGGTGGAAAATGCCGAGTACAGCAACCGCCTGATCTCCGAAGGTGCCGAGGCGATTGCCCGGCAAAGGGCGGAGACCGACATGACCGCCTCGGCGATCAATGAAATGACGGTGTCGATCCAGGAAGTGGCGGAAACCGTCACCGACAATGCCCGCGTGGCCGAGGAAGCCAACGAGCACGCCGCCTCTGGCGGCCATCTCAGCGCCGAGGCATTGCAGGCGATCGAGCAGCTGGTTGACCGTGTGGGGGCGATTGGCAGTGCCATCAGCCGTCTGGGGGAGTCCACGGAAAGTATCGGTGAAGCCACCCGGCTGATCTCGGATATTGCCGATCAGACCAACCTGCTGGCGCTCAACGCTGCCATTGAGGCTGCCCGGGCCGGAGAACAGGGCCGTGGCTTTGCGGTGGTGGCGGATGAAGTGCGCTCTTTGGCGGCCCGTACCCGGGAGTCCACCATCAGCATCCAGGAAGTCATCGGCGATTTCCAGGCCCAGGTGGCCCAGGCGGTGCAGGCGACGAAAGAAGGTGAAGCCATGGCCGGCCAGGGGCTGGACAAGGTACGTGCGGCCGAACAGTCGCTACAGGATATCGTGACCTCCATCGCTCGAATCTCTGACAGCTTTATCAGCATGTCTGCGGCGTTTGAGGAACAAAGCCAGGTATCCGAGGAGATCAACCAGCAGGTGGTCAACATCGCTGAGCTGGCGGATCACAGCAACGAAAAAGCGGAATCCGCCAAATCGTTCAGTGACCAGTTGCGGGATATGTCCGCTGGCCTGAAGGATCTGGTTGCCCGCTTCAATACCAATCTGAACAAATAGATCTACAGGAACCGCAATGACCGATACCCCATCCGCGGCGGGCTCAGCAAACACCATGGCCCGGGGCCTGTGGTCGTCCCGTCTGGCCTTTATCCTGGCAGCAACCGGTTCCGCGGTTGGCTTGGGTAATATCTGGAAATTCCCCTACATCACGGGCGAAAACGGCGGTGGCGCCTTTGTGCTGGTGTACCTGGCCTGCATCGCGATCATCGGGATTCCGATCATGATGGCCGAGGTCTATATTGGCCGCAGTGGACGCCATAACCCCATCGCCAGCATGGCGATGGTGGCGGAGCGCAATAATTGCAGCTCCGGCTGGCGGGTGTCGGCGATCATCGGCGTGATCGCGGCGTTTGTCATCCTGTCGTTCTATTCGGTCATCGGAGGCTGGGCGGCCTCCTATGTCGGTCATTCCGCGATGGGTGATTTTACCGGCCAGAATGCGGAGACCATTGGCGCGATCTTCTCAGACCTGCTGGCCAGTCCCGGTAAGTTGTTGTTGTGGCATTCGGTGTTCATGTTGCTGGTGATCGTGGTGGTTGCTCAGGGGCTGAAGGCGGGCCTGGAGCGGGCGGTCAATATCCTGATGCCGGCGTTGTTTGTTTTGCTGCTGATGGCCGTGGGCTATGCCACCACCACAGGGCACTTCGCTGAAGCGGTGAGCTTCCTGTTCTCGCCCAACTTTTCGGCCCTGACCATGGACGGAGTACTGACCGCCCTCGGCCATGCCTTCTTCACTCTGAGCCTGGGTATGGCGATCATGGTGGCCTATGGCTCCTACCTGGGACGGGATGTGTCGATTGGTCGAACGGCGGTGATGGTATCGGTGATGGATACCGGTGTTGCATTGCTGGCGGGTCTGGCCATCTTTCCGGTGGTGTTCGCCAATGAGCTGGAAGCCGGTGCCGGTCCGGGGCTGATCTTCCAGACCCTGCCACTGGCGTTTGGCCAGATGCCGCTCGGAGGGCTGTTTGGTACGCTGTTCTTTGTGTTGCTGGTGTTTGCGGCCTGGACCTCGGCCATTTCGCTGCTGGAACCGGTGGTGGAGTGGGTTGAGGAGAAGCTGATCATTGGACGGGGGGGCAGCACCCTGCTGGTGGGGGGCGCCTGCTGGCTGTTGGGTATTGCCTCGATTCTGTCCCTGAACCTGTGGTCTGATGTGACACCGCTGGCGATGTTTGAACGCTTCGAAGGCAAGACCATCTTTGATCTGCTGGACTACTTCACCGCCAATGTGATGTTGCCACTGTCGGGGCTGCTGACGGCGGTCTTTGTTGGCTGGTTTGTGGCAAAGGAATCCCTGAGCAATGACGTTACGCTGTCGCCGGTGATGTTTTCCCTGTGGACTCACCTGCTTCGTTACGTCACCCCCATCGCCGTGCTGGTGGTGTTCGTCTATAACCTGATGAGCTGAATCCTGTTGCCCGGCCACCGGCCTGTGGCTGGAGCCGGGCTACTCTCCTTCAGTTGTCCTCGCTGGTGACCCGGCGAAGTTCTTCCATATGGGGGCGCAGGGCCCTGATGTCGGCTTCAGGGGCGTCACTGGCCTGCTCCATCATCGACATGGCACCTTGCATCATGGCCTTCATCTGGGCTTTCTGCTCGGCGGTCAGGCTGGGGTTGCGGTCAATTTCCGCGATGGCGTTCGCCACGTCCTGATGGGCCGCCCTGCTCTGGCCTTGCATCTCGATGGCCATCCAGGCACGAAACACCCGGTCTCCGGTCTCGCCCCAGTCACTCGCATTGCCGAAGCCATTGTCTTTGACAATAGCACTGAACTGTTCGAACTGGGGGTGCCCCTCCATTCGTCCCACGGCGTCGGAGAACAGATGGCCCAGATCGGGAATCGCCGGATCCCCGTTGTCCGGTTCCTGATTCATGTCATCAGCGAGTTCGGCAAACTCCCCTTCCAGCTCCTGAAGTGCCTCCAGGCTGTTGATAAAGTTTTTGACGTCCTGCTCTGTCAACGTTTCTGCAACCGCGTGGCCGGCCGCCAGCAACAACATGGTCAGCAGCGCCATTCCGGCGATTCGTAAACGGTTCATGGTTTCTCTCCCTGATGAGTCTTGTGTCCGGCTGGAATACCGGAACGCCTACAACATAGAGCCACTTGGGAGTGGGGGCAAGTGTCGTAAAAACGTGATCAAGAGGGGGTGAGCGTGGTCCGGGAATGGACACCGACCACCGAATCGGGTGGCCTGTCAGAGAACCGGGGAGAGAAGAAGAAAAGCACCGTGCGCCCTTTTATTATTGCCCGGTCTGGGTAGCCGGTCTGGCGATCATGCCAGTCTTGTTGGGCGCACGGTCGATGTTGATTAGTGTTGTTGTTCTGTCACGTACCGTTGTTTTTTTAATTGGTGCAGACGTCAGACGCTGGTCGTCTCGATAGGGTTCCAAAAATATTCGACTTTAGTCTAATAAATTTTTGGCAGGGTCTCCGGGTGGGTAGTTCGGGCCCATTCCCGGGCGCTGAGACGATACAGGCAGTGGCGGCGTAGCGGGCTGTCCTCCGCCAGAGCCGGGTGATTAAAGGTCTGGGGGTCCGGCACCATGCCGAGCCGTTCCATCACTGCGCGGGAGCGTCGGTTACTGACCGCGGTAAAGGAAACAATCTCCGCCAACCCCAGGGTAGTGAAGCCAACGCTCAGTGCGGCCATGGCCGCTTCGGTGGCGTAGCCCTGGCCCCAATACCGGGCGGCCAGCCGCCAGCCGATTTCGACACAGGGGGAAAAAGGCAGGGCGGCATCAGGCATGTGCAGGCCGACAAACCCCAGAAAGTCACCGCTTTGCTGACGCTCAAGCGCCCAGAACCCCCAGCCGTGCTCGTTGATCAGGGCCTCGCACTGGTCAGCCAGACGATCGCTCTGGCTCTGACTGAGGCGGTGAGGGAAATAGGCCATGACCTCCGGGTCCGCATTGAGGGCGGCAAACGGAGCCCGGTCCTCGGGGCGCCACTGCCGCAATTTCAGCCGGGCAGTTTCCAGCATCAGGGGGCGTCGGTTGTGGGGGGTGTCGGGCACGGCGTTTTCCTGGGTCGGGGCAGAGTCAGCCTCGATAGATACCGCAGTGCACGTTCACTGGCAAGCGTCCAGGCGCCGCTGACGGCACCAGTCGATGCCAAAGCTGAGCAGGCTGAACAGAAGAATGCCGGCGGCATCGGCAGCCAGGTCCATCGCATCCAGGGTGCGGTTGGGAAACAAGGCCTGGCTGAGCTCTTCGATGACGGCAAACAGGGCCACGGCCAGCGTGCCGGCGTAGACCCGGATGCGCGCAACGGTCAGCACCTTCAGCTCCAGCGTCAGATTCAGCAGCAGCGCCAGCAGGCCGTAGAGCAGAAAATGGCAGGCCTTGTCGCCGTAGGGCCACTGCTGGACCAGATAAAAGAACAGCGGGCTGTCGCCCCGGTCGGCCAGATAGATGATCCACAGGATAAAGATGAACAGCGCCGCCGTCAGGGCGCAAACCACTCGATACATCGCTTTCGTTCCGTCATGGGAGGTCGTTGAGTGCGGTCAGCCGGGCGCTGACCGGTGCAGGAACCAGTATGGCGACGGGACGTGTCCTTCCCTGTGAGCAACTGTGACGAATTGTGGGTGATCACGGGGTGTGGATAACGTTTGCACCTAAAGGATAACCAAAAATGCTTGCGCCGGGTCTCGCAGTTCTCCATAGCTAGATTGGTGAACGTCATAAGACGTTCTTATCCAAGCAAAAAGCTAAGGAGTTTATGAGATGTACTACAAACGACTGACGGATGAAGCCCAACTGACCGCGTTCAAGGAGGGCTTTGAGAAGGCCTCTGGCAACTCGGTGTCGATGGACTATCTCTACGGCGCCGGGGTGTTTGGTCTGTATCGCAAGGGCACGATGATCGGCGGTTTTGTGCTCAACAACGGTCCGCAGTTGCGTTACGCTGCCATGTTAGGGCCCCACTGTGCGCAACTGCCGTTCAGCCTGTCGGATGTGGTGGAGATCACCTGCTATTTCCTGACCGAGCGGACACCCTTCCATTGTTCCCTGGCGGGGCTGATCATTGCCCTTGAATGCTGGCGGTCCGGGCAGAGCTATATTCTGGCCGGAACCCGTATCGAAAAGGTCTTCCAGACCCACAGCCGGGTCATTCCCAACGTTTTCCATCAGGGCCTGGTGGATACCCCCAATGGCCGTCAACACTGGTGGTTCTACTGGGCGGAGCGCAAGCAGATGCCGATGACGGTGTTGCAGGAAATCGGTTTCCGTTACCTGCCACGTCGCAAGCGTGCACTGACGGCCTGATACGCCTGGCCCGACGTTAGCCGGGCACCGCTGATCGGTCCGCTGCGATTGTGGTGGCTGCGGTCAGCGGCTTGAGATCGTCGGGTGACCGGACAGGTGCGACCTCGAGGGTCACCCGAATCTGCGGCTGTAACAGGTGCTGGAATGGATCGGTATGGGTCAGCTGTGGATCCAGCCAGGTATCAAAATCCTCGGGCCGCAACATCAGCGGCACACTCTGCGGGTGAATATGAGCGAACCGGGGGTGAGCGGGTAAGGTGATGATGGTGAAGGACGCTACCCGCTGGCCATCAAACTCCCAGATTTCATAGAGGCCCGCAAACGCAATGGCTCCCTCACTGGCGCGGATGTTATAGCACTGCTTGTGGCCCACAGGCCCGGTCCATTCGTGAAAGCCGCTGGCCGGTACAATCGCGCGCTGGTTGGCGAAGCGTTCCTTCCAGAGTGGGCTGCTGCCCAGCCTGTCGGCACGGGCATTGAACGTACTGTACCTGGGGGATGGCCGGAAACCGGTGGTGCCAGGGTGGGGTTCGATCAGCAGCGACCACAGGGCGCTATCAAGGGTGCGTCCCATACCTGCGTCATAGACAATCGAACCCAGGCTCCCCGGCGCGACGTTAAGTCGGGTTTGCGGGTACAGATCGACACCAAGCACATCCATCAGGTGGCGTACATCGGCGTCGTCGATGATGTTATAGCGTCCACACACGTGCGGCCTCCGCCAGGTGGCTCTCCGGAATCCTGAACACTTGAACCATAATCCCGAAGACCGGAGTTCGCCAGTGGCTACTGACGACGCTGGTAAACCACGCCGGCCTGAATCACATACGCGAGCTCGGCCAGGGCTGAGACGTCGCTGGTCGGATCGCCTTCCACCAGCACTAGATCGGCGGCGCTGCCAGGCTGAATGCGGCCGGAATTGCTGTCGCCGAGCAGGGTGCCAGGCGCGGAGGTTGCCATGCGCAGGAGGTCCGGGGCAGCCAGACCGTAGGACTGCAGTAACTGCAATTCGCGAATAAGGGAGGCGCCGGGTGTGAGCCCGGGAATGCCGGTATCGGTGCCGGCAATCTGTGGAATACCTGCCTGATACAGCCGTTTCAGGTTCTCGGTCAGGTTGGCGTTGAAGCCGGACAGCCGGGCGAGATAGTCCTGGGAAAAGGTGGTGGACTGATAGTCCGCGCTGGCGCGGTGCCAGTCGTCGGCCCAAGCGGCCAGTAACCCGGGTGAGGCCAGCTGTCGCTCCAGGCCGGTGAGGGCGGGCTGTTTGTTCAGGCCCCGCTGGAACCACTCCCAGATCTGGGCGGTGGTGACCACGGCCACCCCTGAGGCTTTCAGCTCGGCCAGGTCACTGTCACTCAGCAGATCGACATACGGCGTGTGCATCAGCACATCGGCCCCGGCCCGTGCCGCCATCACCGCATCCTGCGCGCTGCCAATGTGAACGTACACCGGTTTGCCTGCGGCATGGGCGTGTTTGACAACAGCGGCCACATCCGCCTCTGTCAGTCTGGGCGAGTCCCAGGGTATGGCGCCGTCCAGCACCAGTTTGACGTGATGACCGGGGCCGTTCACCAGGGCCTCGATAGCCCCTGCACTGGTATCTGCGGACGCAATAGCCAGCACCTGTTCGTCGATCACCAGCCCGGTCATGGGCCAGGGTACAAATTCCTGGTACATGGGGATCGGATGGCCATCGAGAGCGGTGATCATGCGGGTGGACGGGTAGACCCTCGGGGAGGGTGCCAGTGCCTGATCCAGCGCCGCCAGCGCATTGGGTGAGCCTTCGACGACGGCGGTGATGCCGCTGTAGAGGAAGGCTTCGCGCTGGCTCGCTACCGAGACCATGGCAAGACCGTCCATCGCCCAGGGGGGACGGCCATCCGACGCCCCCAGATGAACGTGAAAGTCGGTGAGACCCGGAAGCAGGACCCGCTGTCTGCCTTCCAGGGTCGCCCCGTAATGGTCAGGTATGGAATCGCCAGTACCGTAGATAGCGGTAATGCGACCGTGGCGGATGTCGACCGCATCGACCGACTTGAGATCGCCACTGTCGGGGTCGTACAGACGAACGGAGGTGATTCGCAAGTTGGTGCCGTTGTGAGGCCAGGGCGTCAGCAGGCCCGCGGGCTCATTGATGGTCGCGCGGACCTGGAACAAACCAAAGGTGCCCGCGACGGCCAGAACGAACAGAATAACAACAATATAGCGTGCCGGTTTGATCATGAAATTTCCTTCCCTGGATCAGTTTTCGGTGCCGGAGTGAAAGGTGGTCAATTTGTCGGGATTGACCACGGAGTAAATGCTTAGCACGCGCTGGCCGTCGCTCTCAAGGGCGATCACCGCGCTGACTTTGTCCGAGATGGCGATGATGATCCCCTGCTGGCCGTTGACCATGCCCATGGATACCCGGGCCTGTCCCTGCCACTGACGGACCAGCCCCATCGCCAGGCGGGAAGCTGCACGGACACCGCAGACTACGCGGGTGGCGGCCACAGCCTTACCCCCGCCATCGGATATCCAGCGAATATCCTCTGCCAGCAGGGCGCTGAAGGCTTCGGAGTCCTGTTGCATCAAGGCCTCGGTGAAACGCGCGACCACTCGGTTATGATCCTGGGGGGCGACGGCAAAACGGGGTCGCCCGTCCCGCACCCGCTGGCGGGCACGACTGACGACCTGACGGTTGGCCGCCTCGCTCCTGCCCAGTATCCGGGTCATCTCGGCGTAGGAATAATCAAAGACTTCGCGCAGCAGGAACGCTGCCCGTTCTTCCGGTGACAGCCGCTCCAGTGTCAGCAGGAAGCCCATGGAAAGGTCTGCCGCCAGTGCCATCGTCTCCTCCGCTGTCCGGGACTCGGTGGCGGCTACGGGTTCCGGCAGCCAGGGGCCGTAGTACTCTTCCCGCCGGCTGCGGAGGTAGCGCAGCCGGTCGATGCCGAGGCGGGTGACTACCGTGACCAGCCAGGCCTCGGGATCGTCAAGGTTGTCGCTACGATCGCGGCTGTATTTCAGCCAGGCATCCTGCACCACATCTTCGGCATCCATTCGACAGCCAAGCATTCGATAGGCCAATCCAAACAGCCGCGGCCTGGCTTTGGTAAACAATTCCGCCTTGGTATTCACAACCACTCCCCGGGTCTTTTCTTGCTGGTGTTATCTGAAGGACGACCGGCACCGGATAACTGTGACAGATTTTCCTTGTTGGTCACCTTTTCGCTGTGTCCCAGATCCCACGGATAGGCTTCGATAACGGCCTGGAGCGGCAAGGGACCGTCAGGCTGGAAAGCCGTGCCCTGCGCAGAAGACGCTGGGCACGATAGGGCGCGGGTGCATGCCAGAATGTAGATGCCGAGGGCATGGGTGAGCCGTTATAGGGATGGGGTCACTTTGACGAGGCCACAAAGTGCGGGTTGAGCACGTCCTCTTTGCCGTAGCGCAAGGGCTTGCCGTCGAGGGTGTCGACCTTGCCGCCGGCGGCCAGCAGGATGGCATGGGCGGCGCCGGTGTCCCACTCGCAGGTCGGGCCCAGACGCGGGTAGATGTCGGCATGGCCCTCGGCGATGCGGCAGAACTTCAGCGAACTGCCGGCCTGAACCAGCTGGTGTTCCCCCAGGGTATCGATGAACTGGCGGGTTTCCGGGTTGAGATGGCTCTTGCTCGCCACCACCCGTTTTGAGTCTCTGGGCACTGCCACCCGGATGCGGTGAATATGGCCGGTGCGATCCCGTTTCCAGGCGCCTTCACCTTTGGCGCCCCAGAAGGCCTCTTTCAGCGCCGGTGCTGTGACAACGCCCAACACCGGTTCACCGTCCTCGATCAGTGCAATGTTGACGGTGAACTCTCCGCTGCGGCTGGTGAACTCCTTGGTGCCGTCAACGGGATCGACCAGCCAGAACCGGTGCCAGTGCTGACGCGTCGACCAGGGTTCGCTGGCTGCCTCCTCAGACAGGATGGGTATGTCACGGCTGATCCGGCGCAGACCATCGACGATGATCTGGTGGGAGGCGAGATCCGCAACCGTAACCGGCGAGTTGTCGGCCTTGTAGTCCACCTTGAAGTCGGTCAGGTAGATGTTGAATACCTTCTCGCTGGCGGCATCGGCGATGGCCAGGACTTCGGGAAGGAGATCGCGGTAATGCATGGGGCACATCCTATTCCGGAGGTTATGACACGTGATTCAGTGCTTTGAGTTTAGCGGATTTTCCGGGATTGTGAGCTCACCAGAACCTCTGGCTGGCAGAGCAGCCGCCCGGAAGGGCGGCCACCCGTTCCGGTGCCAGACGGCTCATGGTGTCGCGCCAGTACCTGGGTTACGGGGCGCTGCTATGGCGTCTGAGCGGATGTTCAGCCCGTGTACCAGAAAGCTGTCATCCGTTTGCGCCAGCGTGACCAGTACCAGGGCATCCCCTTCGCGAAAGTGCCCCAGCAGCGTGAATTGCAGCAGATCGTAGGCGCCGCCATCGACAGCCACCTGGGCGTCGGCGCCGATGTACTGCAGCTGCTCAAACGACTGCAGTTCGCCAAGCTGGCTGAGACGGCGGAAGACCCGCTGGCCTTCGTCGGAGCTGAAACTGGCCTTCAGCGACGGCGTCAGCAAGGGCTCCAGGGCATCGAAGTCCCACCCCACAATGACCGGCAAGTGGGCGTCAAAATAGGGTTGCGCGATGTCGGTATTGCGGGAGGCGTTGATGCCGTACCAGACGACCGTGCCAATAGCAGCAACGGTCAGGGCGAGGATCAGGTAACCGGCAGTCTTGAGCAGTTTGTTTGTCATGAGAATTCCGCGTGGTGGCCTCAGCAGAAGGCCTGGATGCCGGTCTGCCCGCGGCCAAGGATCAGGGCGTGGACATCATGGGTGCCTTCATAGGTATTGACGGCTTCGAGGTTCATGGCATGGCGGATGACATGATATTCGTCGCAAATGCCGTTGCCGCCGTGCATATCCCGGGCAACCCGTGCAATATCGAGGGCCTTGCCGCAGTTGTTGCGTTTGAGCAGCGAGACTGCATCCGGGGAGGCGTTACCCGCATCCATCAGCCGACCCAGTTGCAGTGTGGCCTGCAGCCCCAGGGTCACTTCTGTCTGCATGTCCACCAGCTTCTTCTGGATCAGCTGGTTGGCGGCCAGAGGGCGGTTGAATTGTTGCCGCTCCAGAGTGTAGCGCCGCGCCGCATGCCAGCAGAATTCGGCCGCGCCCAGAGCTCCCCAACAGATGCCGTAGCGGGCTTTGGTCAGGCAGTTGAGCGGACCCTTCAGACCCTCAACCTCAAGCCGGTTGGCGTCGGGTACGAACACCTCGTCCATGAAAATGGAGCCGGTCACCGACGCCCGCAGGGAAAACTTGCCGTCGATCTTCGGGGTGTCCAGGCCTTCGGCTTCGTCGCGTTCAATCACAAAGCCGCTGACAACGCCGTCCAGTTTGGCCCACACCACCAGTACGTCGGCGATGGGGGAATTGGTAATCCAGGTCTTGGCGCCACTGAGCCGGTAGCCGCCGTCCACCTTGCGGGCACGGGTTTCCATGCCGCCAGGGTCGGAGCCGTGGTTGGGTTCGGTGAGCCCGAAACAGCCGACCAGCTCGCCGGAGGCCAGCCCGGGCAGCAGTCGCTGTTTCAGTGCTTCCTTGCCATAGGCGTGGATCGGATGGATCACCAGTGAGGACTGAACGCTCAACGCCGAGCGATAGGCGGAATCCACCCGTTCCACTTCACGGGCAATCAGCCCGTAGCAGACGTGGCTCAGACCGGGGCCGCCGTATTGTTCGGGCAGGGTGGCCCCGAGCATACCCTGGCTGCCCATGGCGGTGAGAAGTTCCCGGTCAAACTGTTCATGCCGATTGGCTTCGACTATGCCGGGCATGAGGCGGTCGTCACAGAAGGCGCGAACGTTATCACGGACCTGACGCTCGGTCTGGTCCAGCTGGTTGTTCAGTTGTAGCAGATCATCCCAGAGGGCAGACGTCATCGTTGTTCTCCTGATTCAGATTGTTGGTTGCCTCGCTGCCGAGCAATATACGCACGGCAGTACAGGCGTCATCCAGCTCTTTTTCCAACGGTTCCCGGCCACAGATGATGTCGCTGTAGAGGCAGGATTCCGCCAGCCGCACCATGAAATAGGACAGGCTGCTGATCGCCATAGGCGGGTTGATGGTGCCACGCTTCCGCTGGTCTTCAAGCACCCGGGTGTTGGCTTCAACGGTACGGGTGTGAACGATGGAGTGGGCCGACGTCAGCATGCGCAGGGCATATTCTGAGTCCTGGTGGATAAAGCGCCGCAGGGGTTCCGAGTGCAACAGCACCGAGTTGATGTGGCGGTACACCCCGACCACAAAGTCGACCCCTTCGCCCGGGGTATTGGCCAGGGCCTCTTCGCGCAGGGTGTCGTACAGTGACCAGAGTACATCGCCCAGTAACTGGTCGCGGTTGCCGACCCAACGGAAAAGGGTCGCACGGCCAATCCTGAGTTCGCTGGCCAGCGACGCCAGATGGATGCGCTCGCCTTTGAGCCAGTGCCGGCGTGCCTGGCGCAGGACGTCGGCAGGTGTTGCCTTGGGGGAAAGGTTGTTGTCGGTCACTGCCACCTCGAAATGCCCGGGACGACCATTCTAAACCCAATGCCCGGGGTGTTCCACGCGGGGAACTGACTGTTCCTGAAAGGGAAGCACTGCTCAGGGGCGTTATCGATTTGTGAACTTTGCGTTATAGAGTGTTTTACCCGCCGTTAGCACCCCGTGAATGCCCCGGCGCATGCTGGTTGACGAAGCCTGCAAGGGGTTTGCGGGTCGTGTTTACGGAGAATTGACCATGAAAAAATATACTCAATACTGGATGGGTGCACTGGTGATGCCGCTGGCCATGAGCGTGGGCCTGGCTCAGGCTGGCGACATGGCCGACGATGGCAAGATGATGGATGAATCCGCCACGATGGCGGAATCGCAGGGCATGGCTGCTGAAGGCATGGGCGGGGATATGACGGGTGACATGGCCGACGACATGGGCCATGGTATGGAAGAGCCAATGAACGACACCATGGCTGAGCCGATGATGGCCGACGACAAGATGATGGACGCCAAGACCATGGATGAGTCCGGCGGCATGTAGTCACGCCGGTTGGGCGCTGGCGGAGAATGCCGTCTCCGGCCGCCCCGGCTACCGCCGGAGTGCCGGAGACGCTTTGGGATGTGGGAGCTGATGACAAGAACGGTACTGATCATTGAGGACAACCCCGGCATCGCCCAGTTGGTGCGGATGCACGTGGAGGATCTGGGGATGACCGCGATCCACTGCGACCGGGGCGACAGCGGCCTGGAACGTTATCGTCAGGGCGGCATCGACCTGGTGGTGCTTGATCTAATGCTGCCGGGACTGGACGGCCTGGCGGTCTGCCGGGAAATCCGCAGTGGCCCGGGCTATGTGCCGGTGCTGATGCTGACCGCCAAAACCACCGAGCTGGACCGGGTGCTGGGTCTGGAAATGGGCGCAGACGATTATCTCACCAAGCCGTTCAGCGTGGCTGAACTGACGGCGCGCATCAAGGCGCTGTTCCGGCGAGTTGATGCCATGGGCAGCGCCGGGCAGGACCCGGGAGACGACGCGGTGATTCACTGCAATGGCCTCACCATCGATCCTGGCCGGCGCAAGGTCAGTACTGGCGGCCAGGACGTGGACCTGACGGCACGGGAGTTCGACCTGCTGATGCATTTCGCCAGCCATCCCGGGCGGGTATTCAGCCGTACCCAGCTACTGGATGCCGTCTGGGGTTATAACCACGAAGGCTACGAACACACCGTCAATACCCACATTAACCGCCTGCGCAACAAGATCGAAAGCGATCCCGCCACACCACAGTACATCCAGACGGTCTGGGGTGTTGGATACCGGTTCGGGGACTGACCCATGGTGAAAACCCTCTACACCCGCCTCGCCCTTGGCCTGTTTTTGCTGTTGGTTGCCATTGGCTTGCTTTATTCCTTCATCAGCCTGTATTCGTTGCGGGAGTTCAACGCCTCGGTGAATCAGGAGCTGTATCGGGATCTGGCGGAGAAACTGGTGCAGGATCGCAACCTGGTGGATGAAGGCCGGTTGGATGAGGCTGCCCTGAAGCAGCTGTTCAATCTCTACATGACCATCAATCCGAGCATTGAAATCTACCTGCTGGATACCTCCGGCCGGATTCTGGCGTACTCCGCCGATCCGGATAAGATCAAGCGCAACTCGGTATCGCTGGAACCGATCCGCCGCCTGCTAGGAGATATGACGGCCTACCCGGTGCTGGGTGATGATCCCCGTAGCCATGAACGGCAGAAAATCTTCTCGGTGACCCCGGTTCCCTCGGCGCAGAGCCCGGAAGGGTACCTCTACGTGGTGCTGCGGGGGGAGGAATTCGACAATGCCGAGATGCTGGCGCGGGACGGCCGTTTTATTGAAATGAGTGCCTGGGCGGTGGCCTTCAGCCTGGTTGGCGGCATGCTGGCCGGGTTGTGGCTGTTCCGGCAGCTGACCCGGCGGCTGAGCCAGCTGACCGAGTTGGTGGAACAGTTTGAAACCACCGATATGGCGCACCATCCCCGCCAGACCTGGCAACAACAACGCCCGGTGGTACGGGACGAAATCGATTTCCTTGGCATGGCCTTCGACCGCATGGCTGAGCGCATCGCCAGTCAGATCGACCAGCTGCAGGAGAAAGACGCCCTGCGCCGGCGTCTGGTGGCCCAGGTTTCCCATGATCTGCGTACGCCGCTGGCATCGATGCAGGGCTATGTAGAAAGCCTGAAAATGAAGCGGGCCAGCCTCAGTGACGAGGAACAGCAACAGTTCCTCGATATTGCCCTGGCGGAATGCCGTCGGCTCAGCCAACTGGTGGATGAGTTGTTTGAGCTGGCAGCGCTGGAGGCTCAGGAGAAGAAACCCCGACCGGAGCCCTTCCCGCTGGCGGAACTGATCCATGACGTGGCGCAGAAACACACGCCCAAAGCGGCAGGCCGCGACATCACCCTGCGGGTGGAGGGCTCGCCGGCACTGCCGCCGGCTTATGGTGACCTGGGCATGACCGAGCGGGTGCTGGACAACCTGATCGGCAACGCCATTGCTTACAGCCCGGCGGGCGCTGACGTGGTGTTATCGATGACGCCGCAGGACGATGGCCTGCAGATCCGGGTTCAGGACACCGGGCCGGGCATTCCCGAGGCCGACCTGCCTCATATCTTCGATGCCTTTTACCGCGGTGCCTCGGGCAATGCCGGTGGTCATGCTGGTCTGGGCCTGGCCATTGCCAAACGCATCATGACCCTGCAAAACGGGCACATCCGTGTGGCCAACCGGGATCCGGCCGGCACCGAGTTTACCGTCTGGTTGCCAATTGCCAGTTGAGCGCATCCAGCGCCCGGCCATCGGCGTATTGTTATGGAATTGTGAGAAATTGCTCATCACCCTGTGAAATGACCGCGCCATGCTGGAGTCTGAAGACAACAGACCTGGCCCTGTCGGGGCCCAGAGGTAACAGCGGGGCTTTTGAGGCTTCAGCGAGTTAAGAGAGGTAAATGAAATGAGACGCTATGCAGTCAGTTCCGTATTCATGCTGAGTCTGGTCATCCTTGGTTGGGGGCTGGGCGGCGGCGAGTCCATGGCTGAACCTTCGCGCTATGCGCCGGATCAACCGAACCTGGAAGTGGCGACCTTTGCCGGCGGCTGTTTCTGGTGCGTGGAAGCCGGGTACGAGAAAATTCCGGGGGTGGTGGAAGCCGTCTCGGGCTACACTGGCGGCCACCTTGCCAACCCCACCTATCCGCAGGTGGGTACCGGCAATACCGGCCACACCGAGGCCGTTCAGGTCTACTACGACCCGACCATCATCACCTATGAGGGCCTGTTGCAGGGGCTCTGGCGGATGATGAATCCCACCGATGCCAACGGACAGTTCGTCGACCGCGGGCTGCAGTACCGCCCGGGAATTTTCTATCACAACGCGGAACAGCAGCGTCTGGCGGAGGCCGCCAAACAGGCGCTGCAGGCGTCCGGTCGCTACGACAAACCGGTGGTGATCGAGATTACCCCGTTTGAGGTCTTCTACGACGCCGAGGACTATCATCAGGATTACTACAAGAAGAACCCGATCCGCTACAACTTCTATACCTTCAACTCCGGCCGCTACCAGTTTGTTGACGAGGTGTGGGGAGAGGATCGCTACATCGATTTCAGTCAGTTCCAGCCGGCACCGGCGGCGGGCGCGATGGGCTTCGACCCGGCCGCTTTCGTCAAACCTGACGATGACGTACTGAAACAGCGCCTGACGCCGCTGCAGTATGACGTGACTCAGGACGATGGCACCGAACGTGCGTTCAGCAACACTTACTGGGATGAAAAGCGCGCCGGTCTGTATGTGGACGTGGTTTCTGGCGAACCGCTGTTCTCCTCCGACGACAAGTACAAGTCCGGTACCGGCTGGCCCAGCTTCACTCGCCCGATCAACCCGGATGCGGTGTTGGAGCGGGAGGATCGCAGCCTGTTCATGACCCGGGTCGAAATCCGCAGCAAGTATGCCGACTCTCACCTTGGCCATGTGTTCGAGGATGGTCCGGCGCCCACTGGCCTGCGTTACTGCATGAACTCTGCGGCCCTGCGCTTTATCCCCCGTGAGCGTATGGAAGCGGAAGGTTATGGTGCCTATCTGGATCGGGTGACCGCGAAGGCCACGGAAATGTAAGCCGAGACAAGGCGAAGACAGGGGCCCGCACCGTTGGCCGACGGTGCGGGCTTTTTTGTGTCCGGCGAGAGGGGCGGGGTAATCACCGCGTCGTTGCTGATGCTTCCGGGCAAGCCCGTTGGATTATAAAGTGCTGACATTTCGTAAGAAATGTGCGAAAAACCGTAAGAATTACCCGGTACCTTGGTGCCTGACGTCGGTTGGCAGAGGACCCCATTGCCAACCGATCAATTCTCTCTGGGGTTAAGGAAAAGCAAATACTATGAATTGGTATCTGGAAGTCATGAAGAAGTATGCGGTGTTTACGGGACGCGCGCAGCGTGCGGAATACTGGATGTTCTTCCTGTTCAACTTCATCATCGCCTTCGCCCTTGGCTTTATCGAGGGCCTAGTCGGCAGCCCGGGTATACTTGGCTTGCTTTATAGCCTGGCCGTGTTGATCCCCGGCATTGCGGTCTCTGTGCGACGGCTGCACGATACGGATCGTAGTGGCTGGTGGCTGCTGATCGGCTTTATCCCGCTGATTGGCGCGATTGTATTGCTGGTGTTTCTGGTCCAGGACAGCAAGCCAGGTGAGAACCAGTTCGGCGCTAACCCTAAAGGCGTCTGATCTGGCCATTCAGCAGCGGACTTGTATCCGCTGCTGAATGTTGCCATTGTTCAAATCAACCCCGTTCCGAGCGGTGTGGCAGGCCCATGAAATCCATACTGATGGTTGCGTTTATTGCCGGCCTGACGGTGACCTGCGGTGCACTGTACCTGGCCTGGCAGCACAATCCGCAATGCGAATACCACTGTGAGGGCGTGATTCACTGGAGCAATCTGCTGCCCCTCGGGCTGAGCTGGTTTGCGGTTACATTTGCCGGGCTGCTGGTGGTCGCGCTGCCTCTGTGGCTGGCGGGAAAGCGACGGCAATGACGGTCTAACCACCGGGGGAGCCTGCATATGCATAAGAGCCACGGCGATCTCACCATTTCGCTGCCACCCTGGCTGGCGGATTACCAGAAGGGCTACGCCAACTCGGTGTCGGTCCACGACCAGATGACATTTGTGATTGGAGCCTCCCGGCGTAATGTGATCGAACAGACCGGTGGGCCGTTTGCTGCAGGGGTATTCGAGGTCGCAACCGGCCGGTTGGTCGCGCTGGGCGTGAACCTGGTGGAGCAGCAGAGCCTGTCGGTGTTGCACGGAGAAATCCTCGCCCTCATGTTAGCCCAGCGGGCGTTGTCCAGTTACGACCTGAATGCGGCCCAAGGTGCGCCCTATGGGCTGGTGACATCGGCAGAACCCTGCGCCATGTGCCTGGCGGCCATTCCCTGGTCGGGGGTGTCACGGGTGGTGGCCGGCGCCACCGACGCAGATGTGCGGGCGATTGGGTTTGATGAGGGTCAGAAGCCTGCCGACTGGCGTGCGGTGCTGGAACGGGCGGGTATCCAGGCAGTGGCTGAAGTCTGCCGGCAGGAGGCGGCGTCTGTTCTGCAGGCGTATCAGGCCAGTGGTGGCGTGATCTATAACGGTGGTCACAGCCACAAATCCGCCAACGGCGTCTGCGGATCGAAGTGATGCTGCAGCTGCGCCTGCAACAGTTCTGCCGTGGCCAAGGCATCGGTCAGAGCATGATGAGGCGGGTAGTGAGGCAGGTGATAGCGGCTGCGGCTGTCATTGAGGCGGATCGATAGCGGCTTGTCACCGCGTAACTTACGCCACCAGTTTGGGTGTCGGTTAGGGTGAAGATGGGCCTCGATCGCCATGGTGTCGATCACCGGAAAGCGGATGCCTTCGTCCAGTCGGTACTTCAGCGCCACATCCAGAAATGGCCGTTCGATGGCCCGGTAGTGAACCACCACAACCTTTCCCGCCAGTGCGGTCAGCAATTCCTCAACAATCTCGCCAAGATCCGGCGCATCGCCGATGTCCGTGTGGGTAATGCCGTGAACGGCCACTGACTGTCCGTGTAAGGGCAAGACCGGCCGCACGACCCAGTGACGGGCGCTGGCCCCCTGAATGCGGTGATAGTCAAAGTGCACCAGACCAATGCTGACGATGGAGTGCCTGTTTGGGTCCAGCCCGGTGGTTTCAAAGTCCATCGCCACCATCGGGACTTCGGCAATCGGGGTGTTGCCGTTCGGACAGCCGGCCTCGAAGAACGCCTTCAGGCGCGGATCCCGGGCATTCGCTGCACATAGGGCCAGCTGTTCCGGCCAGTCGGCCGTGGCCTGGGTCATATCAGCTCCGCCGCTCATTAGACCGTGGGCGTCCCGATCCGGCCTGGTAGCGGAAGCGGAGGAATTTCTGGGCGCTGCTGACCACCTGGAAGGCGTCTTTGAGGTGGTTACGCTCGAAGGTCGACAGGTCTTCCGGCCTGACGTTATTGTCGGGCTCGCGGCCATCCTCGATGGCCAGGGCCTGGTGGCGGATGCGGACAATGGCAATGAATTCGAGGGCATCCCGGAGGTTCTCGACACCGCCCTCGGGCAACAACCGTGTTGCACCGATATCCCGCAGTCGCTCGAAGGAGTTCTGCGCGGTGGAGCCTACCGCCAGGGCATGAATACGGATCAGGTCCGACAGCGGTGCGGTGCCCCGTCGCTTGAGGTTGAAGGTGTTGTTCTGCTTGCCGTCCTGTTCCATGACGAAGGTGCGGAAGAAGCCCAGCGGCGGTGTCCGGTTGAGGGCATTGCGGGCAAGGAAGGCCAGGAAACGGGGGCTGTCGCCGGCCTTGCTGGCGATCAGGGATTTCAGCGCCTCGGCCATCCCGGTGTCACCATAAATACCATCCAGATCAAAGAAAATGTTGCTGTTGAGCAGGGCCTCGGCCTTGGGGTTTTCGATCCAGTCGCTGAAGTACGCCTTCCAAACCCGCAGCGGCTGCCGCCACTTTGGATTGGTGGCCATGATGTCACCGGTGCAGTAACTGTAGCCGCAGTCGGCAAGGCCATCACTGACAAACTTGGCGAGGGCGAGGAAATAGTCGTCGTGCTGCGCAGGGTCAAAACTGTCGTCGAGGATCATGGCGTTGTCCTGGTCGGTCACCACCAGTTGTTCATCCCGGGCCATGGAGCCCAGTGCCATGAAACAGTAAGGCACCGGGGGTGGCCCCAGCGTCTCTTCGCCAAGCTCGAGCAGGCGCTGGGTGAAGGAGCGACCGATGCCTGCCATGGCACTGCCGATAATGTGCGAGTTGGCGTCCTCGTTGACCATGCGGACAAAGCTGGCGTGGACGTCCTTGCTGACTTTTTTCAGACCCTTGACGGAGTTCTGGTGGTAGATGTTGCTGACCAGGTAGAGGCTGTTCTGGGATTCGTACTTGATCACATCGCTCAGGGATATCACTCCCCGGGGCTCCCCTTTGTCCACCACCGGTAAGTGATGGACGTTGTTGTGGAGCATGCTGAGCATGGCCTCAAAGATAAACTCGTCGGCTCGAATCGTGATCAGCTCGTTCGACATGATGTCCTGGATCGGGGTTTCCGAGGGCAGTGCGTCCACCAGCGCACGGGTGCGCAGGTCACGGTCCGTGACTATGCCCGCCATTACCGCTGGTGACTGGCTCTCGTCCATCAGCAGCAGGGATGACACCCCCTGTTCGGTCATGATCCGGGCGGCCTCCTGCAGGCGCACGGTGGTGGGTGCGGTCACCGCCGGCCGACCGATCAACCGGCTGACCTTGGCGGTCATCAGATCGTTGCCCTGTTCGCGGTTCGAAATGGCGGAACGCAGTCGGGTGCGGTCCTCGATCTCCACGTAATCGGCGAAGTTGTCGTCGCTTTCCCACAGGGTCTGGAATACCGCCGCGGGAATCAGATAGAGCAGACTGTCTTCCAGGGCATTGGCGGGAAAGCGTACGGTCTTGTTCATCATCAGCCCGAACTGGCCGAAGAACTCGCCTTCCTCGAGGCGATTGTAGAGTTCCCCGGAGCGGCGGTAGATCTCCACTGCGCCGCTGCGCAGGTAATACAGATACGTGCTGGGGTCGCCAAAGCGGCAGATGGCTGTGCCGGCGCGGACATAGGATACTTCGACGTTGCTGGCGATCAGCTCCAGCAGCGATTCCGGCAGTTCATCGAACGGTGGGTGCTGGCTCAGATGGTTGCGGATCTCGATCAGCTCGGCCTGCATGCCTTGCTCCGGTTAAATCGTGCATGGAAATGATTGAACGTACCGGCAATATAGCAGTTCAGGCGCAGGTCGAGGACTGCTCGGAGCTGATCCGGACCTGATTGCGCCCATTCTGCTTGGCCTGGTAGAGCGCCTGGTCGGCCTGTTTCAGCAGGTCGTCGAGATTTTCATGGGCGCCGGCGAGGTGCCCGCCAATACTGACCGAGACCGGCAGGCCCAGAGCCTTGCCCTGGCTCTCAATATTGACCCGGATACGCTGGGCGGTGTGCTCAAGGGTTTGCAGATCACAGGGTGAGAGAAGCACCACAAATTCATCGCCGCCCCAGCGTCCGGCTATGTCGTAGGGACGCAGGCAGGCCTTCAGCCAGTGTGCCACGTCGCAGAGGATGGCATCCCCGGTCTGGTGGCCGCGCTCGTCGTTAATGGCTTTGAACTGGTCAACATCAAGCCAGAGGATGCCAAAGCCACTGTTTTGCCGGCGGGCACGTTCCAGTTCGGTAGCCAGGGCCTCATCCAGCGCACGGCGGTTGCCCAGGCCTGTGAGGGCATCGACCCGGGCCAGGCGGTGCAACTCATCGGTACGTTGGGACACCTGCTCCTGAAGGTTCTCGGTAGACGACCTGAGGGTGCTGGCCATGTCTTCAAAATGGGCACTGAGCTGGCCGATTTCATTATCCGGTTTGGGCAGTTCGTGCAGGGCGAAATTGCCTTCCCGGATCTGATTGACCGCTTGCTCCAGCGCCACGACCGGTTTCAGGACCCAGCGCCTGACCAGACCGTGAAACAGCACCAGAGTCAGCAGCAGGGTGATCAGAAATACCGCCACCAGGGGCCAGAAGAAACTGGGCGGTATCAGGGTGTCCAGGTCGAGCAGGGTGATTTCAAACCAGCCGATGGCTGGCAGGTAGGCAACACCCGCAAGGTGACGGCGACCATCAATGGTCACGAAACTGCTGGCGATGGCGCCTTCTTCGCCGCCGCGGTTTTTCAGCATCTGCAGCATGCCGAGCATCTTCTGCTTGTCGTCTTCGGCCTCGAACAGCAGGTCGATCGTGTTCTTCTGACCTTCCGGCTTGATGATGCTGGCAAAATCGATGTAATTGCGGTCCCGATAGAGCTGGATGGCGCCATTGAAATCAACAAACAGGGTGGTGATGCCGTCCTTGCCGACATCGACGATATCACGAAGAAAAGCGTCCAGATCCAGGCCGGTGCCCACCATGCCAAGCACATCGCGGCCGTTGCCGCGAATCAGCACATCAATCCACAGTTTGGTAACCCCCAGCTCGGTATCCGGATTGACGTTGAGGTGGAAATCGCGGCCCTCTTCAATGAGCCGGAAAAACCAGGCGTCTTCGGCTTTGGCCGGGTCGAGCTGATAACGGAACTGGTCGCCGTCGAACTCGTTGTCGGCGTTGTTGAAGTAGTAATGGAGGTTCTTTCTCAGGGCGACAAAATAGTTGTTGTCGCGGAAATTGTTGCGGAAGCTTTCCATCTGGCGGATGGCGGTTGCCTGCAGGACCGGGTCATCCGGGTTGTCTGCCCATTGCTGGATCGCCAGCGAATCGGCCATCTGGCGGGCCAGCCCGATTTCCCGTTCCAGGGATTGCAGCAGGCGGGCACTGTCGTAACGGACCTGGATCTCGGCCACTTCCTGGCCCCAGCGCTCCATGATGTCCCGGGACAGTTCCCGGTACGCCAGCCAGGATGCCAGCGCCGCAATAAGGGTCAGCATGGATGCCAGCGTGAGAATCCGGGTGTTGAGGCTCAAAGTGAGAATCCGTTCACATTAGTTAGGTTTTGCATGATAGCCCAGCGTCACTGAAATTTACCAGATGTGGGCATACCTTGAGAAATTGTCGTCGGCAGGGCGTGATAGATCGAGGTAGGGAAGGAGCGGGTCATGGGGATAGTTCCCCATGACCCGGCTTGGTATGGATAAGGGAGTGAAAGTTACTGGGCCAGGGACTGGAAAATGGTGCCGCCACCGCAGGCATCACCGTTTTCATAGTCTTCAGTCACCACGTTGGCGATCCAGTTATCCAGCAACTCCAGTGCCTCAGCGTGCGCCAGGCTGCGCCCAATCGGCGGCATCATCCGTTGCGGGTCATTGTCGCTGCCCACCCGGCAGGACACGATCGAGGCATCGGGATCACCCGGCACGATCACGTGCTGGCGCCCGCAGGAGCCGCCGCCGGTCGCCGTTGGTTTCTTGCAGATGCCGTAGCTGGCGTTGACCGGACGGAAGTGATCCAGATAGAAGCCGGTGTTGGAGGCGGCACCACGGTCGTTATGACAGTGCTGACAGTTGACTTCGAGGTAGGCGCGTGTGCGTTGCTCGATATCCGCTGCTGAGCCGGCCTCCTCACCACCATCCCCGGGAACGTTCCAGTGGGGCAGACGCTCAACGTTGGTGGCAATACCCCGGCCGTCGATCGTGAGAGTCGGCATGCCGGTGATCAGCCCCTGGTCCTGCCAGTACTGCAGCTGGTTGAGCTGGGGGAAACCGCCTTGCCCCTGAGTACCCATGAAGCTGGACTCCGGCGAATAGGGCCGGTTGAGGTTGCGGGGTTTGGGGCCAATCGGAGCACTGCCGGAAGCAACATCGTCGTTGCTGTGGCAGGTGATGCACTGGTTGGCGTTAGGGATGGCGTAATGGTCTGTGGAGCCACTGAGCAGGCGGCCGGAGTTGCTGTCCTGGTAGTGCCAGCTTACGGCCCGGGTGCCACCGCCCATGGCCAGGTTGGCCACCAGATTGCCACTGGCATCGGTCTCCCAGATGTAGGTCAGTCCGTCCCAGAACGGCTTGCCGCTTTCGCCGACCCGGCGGATCAGCAGACGGGTTTCTACCAGTTCTTCGGTGCCCTGGCTTTCATCGGTAAAGGTGAAGGTTTTGGCAATCACGGTGCCGTTGGGGAAATGCAGCGCACCGTTGAGGTTGCCGCCATTCTGACCGTCGTAATAGATCGCGCGGGTGCCAGGGGGAATGAAGGCCACCCGATACTTGGTGGAGTAGTCCGAGAACAGCTTGCTGTTCAGCACAAACGGTACCCCGCCTTCGTTGGGGGTGCTGCGCGGATCCTGGGCATCGGCGAACAGGTTGTACTGGTCCAGACGCGGGCAGTTGACCTCAAGGGCACGACGGTTGACGCTGCCCGGGCTGACGTTGCGCTCGCACAGGCGGTTGATGTACTCCTCGGAGGGGGCCGGGTCGATGTCGCCACTAGGCTCATAGGGCGGAATCACCACCCGCGGCAGGGCGGCCAGGGTTTGACCAAAGCGCGCCTGGCAGTCATGAACCGACGCATCAGTGTCGGCCATGGCACCACTGGCACCTTCAAGAATTGACTGGATGCCCTCCGGGCTGAGGATGCTGGGATCCTGTTCGGCGGCGGCCAGCACCAGTTCCAGACCCTGGGTGCCGTGGAAGTTCATGTAAGGCTGGCTCTCTGCGCCCAGATCGTTGCTGTGGAAACAGGAGCCCCACTGGGGCAGCTTGCGCTCGGCCATGGCATTGAACTTGTAGGCGTTGTAATGACAGGCCGGGTTGGGGTGAGCATTGGTGTGGATCGGTTTGCCGTTCTCGTCCATCGGCACCGGCTCGCCATTGGCATCCAGTGGGTAACCGCAGTCGGCGTCGAGGTCATCCAGCAGACCGTCCCAGACAATGTGCGCACCTTTGCCGGGATTGCTGGCATTCTTGATGCCGATCAGCGTTGGCAGCACGGTTTCCACCTGGCCATCGAGGACCGCTTCAAGGTCTGGTGGCGGCAGGTCGTAGCCGGAATTGCGCATAATGTTGTTATGGATGTGAAGACCCTCGGTGTAAGGGTCGAGCTTCTTGTCAGAGGTCTTGTCCTTGCCGTCGATCAGCTCATAGCTGGTATAGATCACCGCTGCGGTACTGTGATCCTCGAAGACGTTGTTGAAGATCTCGATGTTGTCATAACCCAGGGTGATGAAACCGGTGCCGCGGGGCACCGCTGACACCAGCCCGCTGTGGGCAAAGTTGTAGGTGTTGTTGTTGCTGGCGATGTTATTGAGCATCACCGAGGTGTCACCGTACTGGGTAATGTTCTCCAGATCGTAGATCAGGAAGCCGCCGGTGTTGCACTCGGCCACGTTGTTGTCGTACTCACCACCCTGGACATTCTCGATCTCAAAGCCCATGACGTTGTAGACCGCGCGGCTGTTGCGGATGATGGCGGTGTTGGTCTGGCCAACGTAGATGCCGGCATCGGAGGCGCCTACGGATTCGGAGTTTTCCACCAGAATGTTTTCTGACTCGACCGGGTAGATGCCGTATCGGCCACTGGCGGAACTGGGCACGTAGTCCACGGCCGGGTCGCCCTCGTTAAAGGGGGGCGCGGTACAGGCGACATGCAGACGTTCACCGTAGTTGTCGGCGGTGATTGGGGTGCCGCCGCCGGACCAGATGGCGCGCACATCCCGCAAGGTCCCCCACTTCACACCCTTGAGCTTGAAGGCGTCGCCCGGGGAGTCGAGTATGGTCAGGCCCTCGACGGTAATGCCGCGGACATTAAGTGCTTCCAGGCCTGTGACGTTGACGCTATTGCGGAACGAGAGAACGGTCTCGTCCTTGCCGCATCCCTCGATGCGGATGTTCTCGGTGGCCTGGAGCAGCAGGCCCTGGTCAAGCTCGAAAAAGCCACAGCCAAAGGACATGACGTCGCCGGGGCGCATCTGGATCATTGCGGCGACCATGTCGTTGGTTGCGCCGGTACCCGGATTGATGGTGAAAATCCGGCCATCGGAAAAGCGGTCGACAGGGCCCTTGGCGGTCTGGTCACCCGCGACCGCCTGGTTGTTGTCACGGTCGCTTGCGGCCGGGGCATCACTGCCACCGCCAGAACAGCCCGACAGCAGGGCGGTGGTCAGAGCCACCGCCAGACCCGTCGAAGTGAGATTCTGTTTCATAGAGTGTCTCTCTTATTATTGTGTGGTGTTTGTTGAGTGAGTGGGCGCCAGCCCGGGTTGCCGGAGCCTGGCTGCAGGCTCCGGCGGGTTGGATGGTCAGCTGGCATCAGCGTGCGGCCCGTTCGGCCCGTTCCCACATACGCAAGTACGCTTCGGCAGAGGTGAACAGCTGATTCACCGCCTCGTTCACCTGTTCGCGGGAGCTCTCGCTGAAGCGCATCATGTCTTCGATCTGGTCCGGATACAGCCCGTAATGGGCGACGCCGCGGCCATCGTAGAGTGTGAATTCACGGTCGCCGGTACGTTGGGCCTCAAACACCACACGGCCATCCACTGAGGTGAACGGATACAGTTCATCCGCCTGCTCCGGGCTACCCGGGTTGCCGGCCAGGGCGGCAATGCCGTTGACATCCGAGGCCATGGCGGCGCCACCGAAGGGGCCTACCTTGAAGAGATCGTCGCGGGGCCGTCCGCCGTCTCTCAGCAGTTGCTGAACCCAGTGATCGCGGGTGCTGGCGAAGGAGCTGTTGATTCCGCCCTGGGCGGCGATCTGGTCACGCAAACGCTCGGTGCCACCCCAGCCACCATGGCTATTGATGACCGGGTAACCCTGGTCGGCGGTCAGCTGGAGGATGCGGGCGGCGGCCTTGCGGCTGATATGATCGGTTTCGATCATCATGCCCCGGCGCATCAGTTCCTGGATCAGGAATTCGCCGATATCACTCAGACCCCGCCGGTTGCACAGGTCGTCAGTGCCGGCCCTCGGGTCATAGTCGGCGAACTCTTCCGGGCTTTCCGGGAAACGGTCGCCCAGATAGTCGAGCTGGAACAGCAACTGTTCCATCAGCCCCAGAGGGCCCAGTGGCGCCGGATTCTGGTCGGGCTCCAGACCGGTGTATTCCTCGGCGCCTTCGGGGCACGTCTCGAACTCGACAGGGTGACCGGTTTCCGCCAGATTACCGGCATACAGTACCGGACCAATCCCCACGCCTTCGCTCAGGTCCGGGAGGTGGCCGCCGAAGGCGTTATCGAATTTGTGCACCGGGAACAGGTTGCGTACCCCCATGCCATAGAGGCGGTCCAGGCGCTCGGTGATCTGCTCCCGGGTACACTCGGCCACACCCTGGAATTCGCCGCAGTTGAATACCTTGGACGTTTCCACGCCAAGCACAACCGCCAGCTTGCCATCGGCAATGACCTCGCGGGCCTGAGCCGGGCTGGTCACCAGACGGAACCAACCCCGTCCCGGTCCGCCATGCTGGGCGTCGATGTAATCCTGCATCTCGTGCATACGCTGGGCTTGCAGTTCCAGTGCGGGCATGGTGTCGCAGTCGTTCTGTTTCTGCGGATTGAGCTGGCACAGCACTTCGTTGTGAACGAGGTGGTTAACCAGGATCTTCATGCCCGCGAGGTGGGCGCGTTCAATCCAGCGGTAGTAGCTCTGGTGGTGTTGCAGGGAATTATTGCGGGGCCAGTAATTGAAGGTCGGCCAGCCTTCAGTCTCATGGGGGCCGAGGGTGCTGGTGACATGTTCGACAATGCCGGTCATGCCCTCGGGTCCGTGGTTGACGGCACAATCATCGAGGGCGTGATCAACACCGAACTTATGGAACGGGTCGCCGTAATTGACGCGGCCGCCGATGAACTCATAGGCGGTAATGTGACTGTGGGCATCCACAAAACCATAGACATCGTTATTGTCGATGCCGGGAATGCCGCGGAAGCGGTCGACTTCTTTCAGATAGATCGCCGGGGCCTTGCCGGGCACAGAGGCGCTGAGTTCCGCTTCCGGATAGCTGGGGCAGTCACTGGCCGGAATCAGCTGGAATTCGCTGATGTTTCCAGCGAGGGAAGGCGATGCCAGGCCAAGCCCCTGGTCAGACGCGGTCAGCAGCAGGCCGGTCACCAGCGAAGACAGCCGGAAACGATCACCCTCGGCTGGCAGCAATTCCCAGACCGCCAGATCGCTGGCTTCTGTGACCAGTCCCAAGGCCGGGTTGACGTTGACATCGCCGAGGCGATCACCGGTCAATTCAAGGCTTTCACCAAGATCCCGCACCACATCGCCGAGCGGGGAGATCGGGTCGAGGGCAAAGTTGGCCATATCGCCGAGTCCCGCCACCAGGTAGCTGAGCTCACCGATGAAGTTACCGGTATCGTCGAGAAATTCCCCGGCGGGGTCACTGATGCCCAGTAAGGCTTTGTTGCCTTGCTCACCGGGGGCTCGCTGGTAATCTGAGAGCAGCAGGTAACGCCCAAGCGCGGTGGCCTGGAAGTAAAAACCGGCGGCCTGAGCCGGGTCGGTGGTGACGGTGTACTGATCGCTTGCCGGCGAGTTTCCGAGGAAGTAGTCACCCTGCTGGAGCTGATAGCAGCCGTTGGCAAACTGGTAACGATTAGGGGCTGCGGTGGCCTGGACGACGTCACCGGAGACAACACCTGTGGTGGTTTCCTGGGGGGTGCGCGCTGAAGGTGAATCGCCGGGACTGTCCGCGGTATTCGAATCGCCGCCGCCACAGCCACTGAGAACCACGGCACTGCTTAGCAGCCATGCCTTGAAACAGGGATGGAATGAGTGTGTCATTGCTGCCTCTTTTTGTTTTTGTCGGGCTTGGTAAGCCGAAGGCTTACCTTGTTAAAACGTGAGAACGTGTCACGAGGTTCCATTTTTTAATACGTGACATGTTGTAGCATATTGCTTTGATGTGAACTGCGTCACAAAAGGCCAATTTCTGAACCTTGGCCATGACTCATTGTTCGCGGTCTGATGTAGGGAGAACCGCTTTGAAAACAAGAACCTTGGTATTAGGGGGCATACGATCCGGCAAGACAGCGCTGGCGGAACGTCTGGCCGGTGCGGAGGGCAGCGGGGTGGTTTACGTGGCCACGGCCACCGCCGGAGATGCGGAAATGGCAGCCCGTATCCGCCGCCACCAGGGCTTGCGCCCCGCCGGTTGGGGGTTGCAGGAAGAGCCCCTGCAGCTGGCCGGGGTGTTAGCGGTGGAGGGGGGCAAGGAGGGACCGCCCTGCCTGCTGATCGATTGCATGAGCCTGTGGCTGAGCAATCTGCTGCATGCCGGTGATGATGTACTGACAGCACAGAAGTCGGCGTTTCTGGATGCTGTTGCCGGTTATACCGGGGCGTTGGTCATCGTCAGCAACGAAGTGGGCCTGGGGACGATTGGTATGGACCCACTCACCCGTCGCTTCTGCGATGAGCTGGGCTGGCTCAACCAGGCTCTGGCCCAGCGCTGTGACCGGGTGTTGATGAGTGTGGCGGGCCTGCCTCTGACCCTGAAGGACTGAGGCAGGCGCCAGAATCAGAGCTGTGCCCTGATCTTCTGGGCAATGGCTTCCAGTAACGCTGGATCTGCCATGTTGGTGGCATGGGGTGTCGCCCGCAGCTGGCCGATGGACGTTGGCACAACGTGAAAGTGCACGTGGGGAACGGTTTGCCCGGCTCCGGCGCCATTAAGTTGCATCACCAGGCTGCCGGGTGCGTCAAGAGCAGCTTCAACCGCCCTGGCAATCTTTTGGGTGGTCTGGATACAGGCCGCCGCGCCTTCTGGTGAGAGGTCGTGCAAGGTAGTGGCCGGTTCCTTGGAAATGATCAGGGCGTGGCCATCCGCTTGGGGCATGATGTCCATAAAGGACAGGGTATGTTCATCTTCATACAGCTTGATGCAGGGCAGTTCACCCCGCAGGATTCGGGCGAAGATGTTGTTGGTGTCGTAGGACATGGCTAGGCTTCCTTGGCTACGGTGACAGGCGTGCCCGGGAAGTCTATGGCCAATTCCGTGCTCAGGTCCAGCTCCGCTTCATGAGCACCGTGCACGCCCGCACGGTCAGAATTGCACGGCAGCGAGGCCCGCGTGATTCAGCGGGTGTTATCGACTGACACCGGTTTGGCATGGTGAAAGATAAGCTGGTTAGCGTTTTCACGGGTGCCTAAGGCCTCCAGAGCACCTACTTCGGCCCCCTCAGGATTCAGGTGGTTAGCCGTGACTGTGCAAGCTGGTCAGGATGCCAAAATCCGACTGATCGACCCGAATGCGGCTGCGACAGGCGAACGGCACCGCTACCCCGGCGAAGGATTTTTGCAGGGGAATGCCCATAACATCCGCCAGGATCATGCGGATCACCCCACCGTGACAGACCACCAGGGCCCGTTGCCCGGCCAGGGTATCACGCCAGTGCTGCCAGCCTTCGACCACCCGTTGGTTGAACTCGGTGATGGTTTCCGCTCCGGGTGGGGTATTGGCGACCGGATCTTCCCAGAATCGGGACAGCTTCTCGCCTTCTTCAGCGATCACTTCCGCGGTGGTCTTGCCTTCCCAGGCACCGAAGTTCACTTCCCGCAGGCGGTCTTCCACATGCAGCGGGAGGTGACGCTGGGTGGCGACCTCGGTGGCGAACTCGACACAGCGGAGTAACGGCGAGGTCACAATGACATCCCAGTGGTCTTCCCCCCTGATCGCCGCACGCATCTGCTGCCAGCCCAGGGTGCTCAAGGGATCGTCCTGGCTACCGCGGAACCTGGGCCCGCCTTCCGGTTCGCCATGACGGATCAGGTCGATGATGGTGGTCTGGTGGCTCATCTCACGCCTCCTTATTACTAACGCCAGCGTCGGCAAAACTGGCCATGCCGTTGTGCAAGGCGCAGGCGGAACGCAACAGCGGCAGCGCTATGGCGGCCCCGCTGCCTTCCCCCAGACGCATGCCCAGGTCCAGTAACGGATGTGCCTCCAGAGCATCGAGTACCCGACGGTGTCCGGGTTCGCCGGAACGGTGGGAGAAATGCAGCCATTCGCGTACGACTGGCTGCTGGCGGACCGCGACCAGTGCCGCCACGGACACGATGAAACCATCCACCAGAACCGGAATGCCGCGGGCCGCACAGCCGAGGATAGCGCCGGTGAGGGCTGCGATCTCCAGTCCGCCAAGTGATGCCAGTACGGTCAGCGGTTCACGATTATCGCCATGCCGGACCAGGGCACGACCAATGACGTCGGCCTTGTGGCTGACCCCGTGGGCATCAAGACCGGTGCCCGGGCCGGCCAGCTCAGCAGGTGACGCTGCCAGCAGAGCGCAGGCCAGGGCGGCGGCACTGGTGGTGTTGCCGATGCCCATATCGCCACCGATAAACAGCTGGGCGCCGGCGTTGGCTGCCTGGTCGGCGACATTGTCGCCCGCACGCAGAGCCTCACAGACCTGGTGTTTGGTCATGGCGGGCTCAACGGCCAGGTTGGCCGTGCCAGGAGCAATCTGCAGGTTGTTGACGCCGTGCAGGTCGGGCACTGGGGTCACAGTACCCAGATTGACCACTTCAAGGGTGGCATCGAGATGGCTGGCCATCACACTGATGGCAGCGCCACCGTGGGTGAAGTTGGTAATCATCTGCGCGGTGACCTGCTGGGGAAAGGCCGAGATGCCTTCGGCGCAGACACCGTGGTCGCCGGCAAAGACGCCAATGTGGACCTGATCGACCGCAGGCTGATCGGTTCCCTGCTGGGCCGCCAGGCTAACCGCAACCTCCTCCAGCCGGCCCAGTGAGCCGGGGGGCTTGGTCAGCACCGCCTGACGCTCAAGGGCGCGTTGGCGATAATGCTCACTTGGGCAGGGAGGGGTATGGGTCCAGCTGGCAGGCAATGTCATGGTCGTATTCCGGGCAGGCAAAAGTGCTCACGATGGTGGTGCCTGGTCAAAACCCTGTCAAGGTCGAGTAGACTGGGCGCCAAATTGACAAGGGTGGATCCCGGCTTGGAAGGATTAGGGTATGCAGTTTTGGCGGCAACGGTGGCCTGCGGGCTGGCTGTCGCGTTTGACCGCTGGTTTGGCGAACCCCGGCGCTGGCATCCGCTGGTGGGCTTCGGCACGCTGGCCGGCGTGGTGGAGCGCCGTCTGAATCAGCCGACAGGGTCGGGCATTGCCCGCGGCGGGCTGGCCTTGCTGTTGGTGACGGCGCTCCCGATGACCGTCGCGCTGATGCTGCAGTGGCTGTTGCCCGAGCCCTGGCTCACCCTGGCGGGTGCGCTGGTGCTATGGCTGGCGATGTCGTTGCGGGGGCTGGCGGAGCACGGTGAAGCGGTCGCCGAGCCGCTGGCGGTGGGAGCGCTGGAGCGGGCGCGGGAGCAGGTGGGGCGGATTGTCAGTCGCCAGGCCTCGGCGCTCGATGACGCGGGCGTGGCAGCCGCGGCCAGCGAGTCGATGTTGGAGAACGGCGCGGATGCGGTCTTTGCCAGCCTATTCTGGTTTCTGCTGGCCGGGATCCCCGGCGTGGTACTGCATCGGCTGGTCAATACGCTTGATGCCATGTGGGGCTATCGCAACGACCGTTTTCTGAGCTTTGGCCGGACTGCGGCACGGCTTGATGACCTGATGAACTGGGTGCCTGCACGACTGACCGCGCTGACTTACGCTCTGCTGGGAAACACCACCACCGCCTGGCGCTGCTGGCGGAGCCAGGCTCCGGGGTGGGACAGCCCAAACGCCGGTCCGGTGATGGCGGCCGGAGCCGGAGCCCTGGGTGTGACCCTGGGTGGCCCTGCGCCCTATGCCGGGACAGTGAAGGTGCGGCCGATTCTGGGGCAGGGGCCCAAGCCGGACGCGACCACGGTACGCCGGGCCATTGATCTGGTCACACAGGGCGTGTGGCTGTGGTTGCTGGTGCTGGTGCTTACATCGTTGCTGGCACTACTGGCGGAGTGGGCTGTGACCGGAGGGGTGGCATGAGCGGGCAGTTACCACCGTTTCATGGCGGCCGCCTGAACGAAGCGGTGCGTCGCTGGGGTATTCCCCGCGACCAGTGGCTCGATCTTTCCACTGGCATCAACCCTGATGGCTGGCCGGTGCCGCCGGTTCCCCCCGCTGTGTGGCAGCGGCTACCTGAAGATGACGATGGCCTGGAAGAGCGGATACGGCACTGGGCGGGGGCGCCGGACAAGGCCTGCTGTGTTGCTGTGCCCGGCAGTCAGTGTGCGATCCAGACCCTGCCCCGGCTGCGGGGGCGTTGCCGGGTGGGGGTGCCTCAGCCGGGCTATCAGGAACACGGCCATGGCTGGCGTTCAGAGGGGCACGACCTGGTGGCCGTCAGCGCTGGGATGATCGCTGCCGGCGATGACTGGCTCGATGACCTGGATGTGCTGGTGTGGATCCAGCCCAATAACCCCAGTGGTCAGATTGTCACGCCCGAGCGTCTGCTGGACTGGCACCAACGGCTGGCCAAGCGCGGTGGCTGGTTGGTGGTGGACGAGGCTTTTGCCGAAGGCGTCGCGAATGTCAGCGTCGTCGCCCACACCGGAACACCGGGGTTGGTGGTGCTGAAATCCTTGGGCAAGTTCTACGGCCTGGCCGGCCTGCGGGCGGGAGCGGTGCTGACCGATTCCGCCATCGCTGCGGCCCTGCGCAACGCCATCGGACCCTGGGCCATGAATGGCCCTGCACGTTACCTGATGGCCCGGGTGTTGGCGGATGATGCCTGGCGGGCATCTACGGTGACAAGGCTTGCCAGCCAAAGCGAACGCTTACATACCCTGTTGATCCAGGCAGGGCTCCCCCCCGCTGGTGGAACCCTGCTGTTCCGTTATGTGGTGACTGACAGAGCGCCGGCCATTGCCGACGCACTGGCTGCTGGCGGCATCCTGGTGCGCCGGTTCGAACAGCCTGCGGCGCTGCGGTTTGGTCTGCCGGGCACAGAGGATGACTGGCAACGGCTAGGCGAGGCCCTAAGATCGTTGACCAATTAATCATCAGTTGGTAGCCTTGCCGCGCGTTTTCAGGTGTTCCCGGGTAAAGCCGCCCGGGAATGAAACGAGAAGCCGGTGACAATCCGGCACTGCCCCCGCAACGGTGATTGAGTCAAGGCTGATCGAATGCGCCACTGTACCGACGGTATGGGAAGGCGATCAGTCCAGAGCCCCGACAGGGCCCAGCTCATAAGTCCGGAGACCGGCCTGTTAACACACCATACGTTGCGGTGGGCAATGGCGGTGGGTGAACCCTGTCGGCCGTTTCCTGCGCCACGTATCTTCAGCCCACCTTTCTTTGTTTTTCCATCGCAGCACCACCAGATTCACCGTGCGGGTGCGCACGGGGTACCAGCGAGCTGTAGATTATGGGTATTTCCAAGACATTTCCGGCCGTCGTTCTGACGGGCTGTTCCTCTTCCCTGCTGTTGTTGTCAGTGCCGGCTATGGCCGAGCCTTCCGTGGCCACCTCTGAACTGGAAACCATTGTGGTGACGGGTACGGCTGGACCGTTGACCATTGGCGAGAGCCTGTCCTCGGTCACCGTGATCCGCGCCGAGGATATCCAGCAGCGGAATCCGGCCGAAATGCAGGATCTCCTCGTTGGCCAGCCGGGTATTGATGTGATCTCCAATGGCTCCTTCGGCAAGAACACCAGTGTGTATACCCGCGGTACCGGCAGTGATTCCACCATTTTCATGATCGACGGCGTACGCCTGCGTTCTGCCACCAGCGGCGGTGCGCCCTGGCAGTTTGTGCCGGTAGAGCTGATGGAACGGATTGAAATCGTTCGTGGCCCGCGTAGCTCCCTGTACGGCGCAGATGCGGTCGGCGGCGTGGTGCAGGCGTTTACCGTAGACCCGCAGCCAGGCCAGCGCGGCTGGATCGAGGCCGCCGGTGGCAACTTCAACACCCAGCGTTACAACGCTGGTGTGGCCCTCAGCAGTGGTAACACCCGGATGAGCCTGAACGGACTGTTCAAGGACTCGGACGGCGCGCCGATTGTTGAGGATGGTGATGACCGTGGCTACCGCAACGGTGCCGGGGTTGCCCGTCTGACCCACGAATTCGACAGCGGCGGCGAGGCGGCACTGGTGTTCCTGGAATCCACCGGCAACACTGAATTTGAAGGCGGCGAGACCGACTTTACCGTCCGCACCGCCGGTTTCCGTCTCGACACTCCGGTGAGTGATTACTGGCGCTCATCGGTGCAGTTCTCCGAGGCCCGTGATGAGCAGGATACGATCGCCAGTTTTGGCGCCTCCACCTTCAACACCCTCGCCCGTACCGGTCGCTGGGAGAACACCCTGACCATGGACGTTCATGAGTGGGTCATTGGGGCCGAGCTGCAGGATGAGTCAGTGGAGAGTACCACCACCTTTGACGAGCAGAGTCGTTCCAACAGCGCGCTGTTCAGCCAGCTGCGTTTGCATTTCGGACCGACGGACCTCCAACTGAGCCTGCGTGGCGATGACAACGAGGCCTACGGCAAGAACGAAACCGGCGGCATTGCCATCGGTCATTCCTTCGATTACGCCCACCGGGTACGGGCCAGTTATGGTACCGCTTTCCGAGCGCCGACCTTCAACGACCTTTATTACCCCACCGAGACCTACGCCAGTGGCAACTCCTACACCGGCAACCCGAACCTGAAGCCGGAAAAGTCCGATGCCTATGAAATTGGCGTCAGCGGCAGCTACAACCACTGGTTCTGGGATCTGGCTCTGTACCAGATGGACATCGAGAACCTGATCGAGCTCCATTTCGACGTGCCGACCCTGACCCTCTCACCGGCTAACGTTAGCGAGGCGCGTATTCGCGGTGCTGAACTGGCAGCGGGCCTGAATCTGGACCAGTGGCGTCTGGCAACGGCGCTGACCTATACCGATCCCCGCGACACCGAAACCGATAACCGTCTGCGCCGCCGCAGTGACCGAGCCTTGCGGGTGGATGTGGATCGGACCATCAACCAGTGGATTCTGGGAGCCACCTACCGCGCCCAGGGTGAGCGTTACGACGATGCTGCCAATACCAAGAAACTGGCCGGTTACGCCACCCTCGACCTGCGTGCCAGCTGGGCTTTTGCCCGCAACTGGTCGACCCGCCTGACCCTCGCCAATGTGTTTGACCGCGAGTACGCGACCGCACAGCGGTTCAGCGGCGCCAAGTACATTGCCGCCGGCCGTACCGGCATGCTCTCCGTCCGTTACGACTTCCAGTAAGTCATGGTGGGCCGAATCCGTGCCGGCGGGATAGCCGGCATCCTGCTCGGCTGGCTGGCGCTGGTGCCCCTGTGGGCCAGTGCGGCTACCGTGGTGGGTGTGGTATCTGAGCGCTCGGCTGCCGAACTGGCCGCCGGGGCCCACGCCTTTGTCGATCAGCACCCGGACCACAAGGTGATGTTGCGTACGCCGGTGCAGCTGGCATCGCTGACAGATCCCCAGCTGGAACAGTTGCTGGCCGGGGCGGATGCCTTGCTGCTGGCGGCGGTGTTCGGTGACCAGGTCGAGCGTCTGGAGCGCGGGGTGCGTGCTCGCATCGGCCAGCGACCGTTGCCGGTACTGGCGATCAACAGTGACCGGCGACTGGTGCGGTTGTCCTATCTGGATGAGCAGTGGCCGTTGGCGAACCTCGGCAAGGCGGAGCTGGATGCGGTGGTGGCCGCGCCGGAGGCCAACGTCGCAGCGCTGGACCATCTTCGCCAGCAACAGACCGGCTTTCCTGATCAGGCGCGGTGGTTGCAGGGGCGGGCCTATTATCAGGGGCGTACGCCAGAACATCTGGCCAACCTGATGGCCTGGATGCTGGTCCAGGCGGGCCAGCCGCTGGCCGTACCTGCACCCAGCCCCCGGGCTGCCATTCGTTACTACCGGAATGGCCAGACCACGGAGCTGGCGGATGCCCTCGGGCTGACCGACGGGCCGGTGGTGGCGTTGCTGGATCTCGACAGTGGCGACCGGCCCGGTGACCGGGCGTTGCTGGATCAGCTGTGCTGGCAGCTCGAACAACGGCATATCCAGTGTTTCGCCATCCTTGCCCGCTGGGGTGGTGCCAGCGCCCAGGCATTGGCTTCGTTGCCGAGTAGTGTGGGCAGCGCGTCCCTGGCCGGTCTGGTCAGTCTGCAGGATTTCGTGATTGGCGGTGGTGAGGGTCGGGAAACGGTGACCGAGGCCCTGGCCGGGTTGAACGTGCCGGTCATCAAGGGCCTGCGCCTGAGTGACCTTACTGAGAGCCAGTGGCGGTTGTCGGTGGATGGCCTGCCGGCAGACTCGGTGCATTACCAGTTGGCGATGCCGGAACTGCAGGGCGTCAGCCAGCCCATGGCGCTGGCGGTGGCGAGACCGCCGCTGATTGATGAACGCACCGGGGTTCGTCTGACCCTGACCACGCCCGTGCCGGAGCGGGTGTCCGCACTGGTGGAACGCCTGCACCGGTGGCAACGGCTTCAGGCGCAGGACAACGCTGATAAGCGGGTTGCCCTGATCTACTACAACCATCCCCCCGGCCGTCAGAACATCGGTGCCGACAGCCTTGATGTGCCGGCATCGTTGTGGGAAATGCTGCACTGGCTGCAGGCCGAAGGCTACCAGACCGGACCGCTGCCGGCATCCCCGCAGGCGCTGCTGGAGCTGATCCAGCAGCGGGGGATCAGTCTTCCGGACGATCCCCGTGCGCTGCGGGAGATGGCGCCGCAGGTGGCCTCCATGGATGCCAATAGCTACCAGGCCTATTTCCAGACACTGCCTGCCGTGGTTCAGGCGGAGATGGTCAGTGGTCCGGTGGGGTATCTGCACGAACGCCTGCATCAGGCGTTCGTCGCGGGTGAGCACGACATCGCGCTGGCGCTGCTGGATCGTGGTATCCGTGACCTGCGCCACCTGCTGGAAAACCTCAACCATCCGGCGCGGCCGCTGGCGGTGGAACGGCTGGATGACTACCACAGTCAGTGGCTTGAAAGGCTCAATGAAGGCGGAGGTCGTGCCGAGGTGGATGGCGCCCGCGATGACCTGCTGGCCAGCGGGTTTCCCGGCTTGTCCGGCTGGGGACCGGCTCCGGGCCGGTCGATGGTGGTGGACAACGACCTGATCTTCCCGGGACTGCGCTTTGGCAATGTCTTCCTTGGCCCCCAGCCCCCGCGCGGCTGGGAAGTGGACGAGGAACTGCTTCACGCCAATACCACGTTCCCGCCGACCCATCAGTATGTGGCGTTCTATTACTGGCTCCGGAGTCAGTTCGATGCCGATGCCCTGGTCTATGTGGGCCGCCATTCCACACGGGAGTTTCTGCCCCGGCGGCGGGCGGCGCTAACCGAGGATGATTATCCGGAACTGTTGAGTGGCAACCTGCCGCTGCTTTACCCCTATATCGTCGATGGTGTCGGTGAAGGTATTCAGGCCAAGCGCCGGGCGCTGGCGGTGATGATTAGCCATCTGACGCCACCACTGGCGGCGACCGAGCTTTACGATGAACTGCTGGAGATTCGTCAGCTGGTGGAGACTTACGAAGCCTCGGTGGCGCCCAACAGCCCCACCCGCCGTCGCGCGGTTGAATTGCTGCGCCAGAAGATCCGTCAGCTCAACCTGACCGAAACCATAGAGCAAACCATTGCCAGCGAGGCTGGACTGGCCGCAGACGCCGTATCGCTGGATACCATCTCCGAAGATCTGCTGGTCCATGAGGCCGGGCATTATGTCACCGATGTCCAGGAGCAGTTCATGCCCCTGGGCCTGCATGTGCTGGGCCGTGACTGGGATACTGACGCCATTGATACCATGCTGGCCTCAATGGCGGGTGAAACCGGTGTGGTGCCGGAGCATTGGCGAGCGCAGCTGACGGCGTCACCGGCGGCTGAGAAGGCGGCTTTGCTGGCAGGCCTGTCGGGTCGCTTCGTTGAGCCCGGTGAGGGCAATGACCCGTTGCGGACCCCGGCGGTGCTGCCTACCGGCCGAAACTTCCATGCCCTCTCCGGCGACCTGATCCCAACCCGGGTGGCCTGGAGCCTGGCTGAAGAACTGGCCACTGAGGCCCGTCGTCAGGATCGTGCCGAAGACGATGGCAGTGACGCGCTGGTGCTGTGGGCTTCCGACACCGTTCGCGATGAAGGGGTCATGGTGGCGTTTGGGTTGCAGCTGCTGGGGATCCGGCCGGTGTGGAATTCCCGCGGTATCGTTAAGGGGCTGGAACGCTTGCCCGTAGGGCCGGAACAGGCGTACAGCGAGCGCCGGGATGTGCTGTTTACAACCTCTGGCCTGTTCCGGGATCTTTACGGCAATCAACTGGAATGGCTGGATCAGGCGGTGCTGCTGGCGCTGGCCGGTTCCGCCGATACCATTGTGGCCCTGCACCCTGAGCTGGACGCGGCGCTGACAGCTGTGCTGTCCACCTTGCCGGAGGGGATGGCCGAGCGTGGTTCCGAGCCGCTGGCGGTGAACCGGGTTGCCGCCCGCTGGCTGGCCGATACCCGCCAGCTGCTGGCCTCCGGCGTCAGTGCCGCTGAAGCCGGTGGGCTGGCCTCGTTGCGAGTCTTTGGTACCGCCCCCGGAGCCTATGGCGCTGGCGTCAACCGACTGGCCACCCGGACCGGGGCCTGGAACAGTCGCGATGAGCTGGCGGATGCCTACCGCCGGCGTATGGGGCACGCCTATGGCAGCCGTCGCCAGGGGGAAGCAGAACACCGGATGTTCGACCTGCTGCTGGCGCGTGTGGACCGCACCTACCTGGGCCGGGCCAGTCATCTCTATGGCCTGATCGACAATGACGATGGTTTTGATTACCAGGGCGGACTGTCCAACGCCGTCGAACGGGTGCGTGGTCAGCCGCCGGAGAACCGGGTCTTGCAGTATGCCAATCCGGACAACCCCAGGGTTCAGAGCCTGCAGCGGGCGTTGCTGCAGGAATTGCAGTCCCGCAACCTCAATCCCCAGTGGATCCGGCCGCTGATGGATCATGATTACGCGGGTGCCCGTACCATGGGTAGCGACTTCCTCGACAACCTGTGGGGCTGGCAGATCACCAGTCCTCAGGTGGTGAAGTCGTGGGTGTGGGATGAGGTCAACCAAGTGTATTTTCAGGATCGTCACAACATTGGGCTGGATGATTTCCTGTCGGAGGGCAACAATGTCCACGTCAAGACACACATGCAGGCAACGGCGCTGCTGGCCGCGAAGCGAGGCTACTGGGAAACCAGCTGGCTGACCCTGGAGCCGCTGGTGGAGGATTTTGCCCAGAACGTGATCGATCACGGCCTGCCCGGCGACGGCCATACCCGGCCCGATCACCCGCTGATGGACTGGGTGTCCGGGCAACTGGACCCGGCCCAGCGGGAAGCGTTTGATAATGCCCGCAAGGGCGGTGCGCCACTGGACAGTCTGCCTCTGCAGTCTCGTCTCTGCCGCCAGACAGGAATCCAATTGGAACTATGCCAAAACTGATCAAACAGGGGCTGACCGCGTTGCTGCTGGCGGTGCTGCCGGTCCTGCCTGCTCATGCCGGGGTCTGTGCAACGGATGATACCGGCCAGCAGGTGTGCCTGCCGGCGCCAGCCCAGCGTATTGCCGGGTTGTCGCCGGGCGCCTCGGAACTGTTGTGGTCCGCCGGTGCCGGTGACCAGGTGGTGGCGGTGGTGGCCTGGAGCGACTATCCCCCGGAAGCGAAAACGGTGGCCTCGGTGGGCAGCCATACCCGCCTTGATCTGGAAAAGCTGATCTCGCTGCAGCCGGATCTGGTGATTGCCTGGGTGACCGGCAACCCTCAGGAACAGATACAGACCATCCGTAATCTGGGGTTGCCGGTGTTTTCCATCGAACCCCGGGACTTTGAGGATGTGTCGTCGGTGATCGAGCGCCTTGCGACCCTCGCCGGGACCGAAGCCGAGGGCTGGGCCGAGGCTGAGCGCTTCCGGACCGGCATGGCGGAGCTGGCGGCACGTTACAGTGATCGAGCCCCGGTGCCGGTGTTCTATCAGGTCTGGGACGAGCCGTTGATGACAGTGAACAACCAGCACCTGATCGGCAAGGTGATCGCCCTGTGTGGCGGTTATAACGTGTTTGGTGAGTTGCCACGGCTGGTGCCGCGAATCAGTGATGAAGCGGTGCTGGAAGCCAATCCGGAGGCGATTCTGGCCGGTGGCATGGGGGAGGAAAACCGGGCTTGGCTGGATCGCTGGCAGAACTACAGCAGCCTTGATGCCACCCGTGTTGGGAATCTGTTTTTTGTACCGCCGTCGCTGATCCAGCGACCTACCCCGAGGATGTTGCAGGGCAGTGAACTGTTCTGCCAGAAACTGGAGATTGCCCGTGGCCGGCGCTGAGGGTGGGTTGTCCCGGTTGCGGAGGGGCGGTTGATGGGCCGTTACTGGCTACCATTGATGCTGCTGGCACTGGCGGCTTTGGCCGCCTTTCTGTTGTCGGTGACCGTGGGCAGTGCCTCGGTCGGGGTGGCGGACGTGTGGGCGGTGTTGACCGGCGAAGGCACCCAATTGCAACGGACCCTGATTCTGGAACTGCGGGTACCGCGGACGCTGGCGGCGCTGGCCACGGGTGGCCTGCTGGCGGTGGCCGGTGCGTTGATGCAGGTGCTGCTGCGCAATCCGCTGGCGGATCCCTACGTGCTGGGATTGTCTGGCGGGGCCGCTGTTGGCGCTCTGCTGGCCATGCTGGCCGGGGTCGGTGGTCTGATGGTTTCCGGTTCAGCCTTTGCCGGCGCGATGGTCGCGACCCTTCTGGTGTTTGGGCTGGCCCATGGTACTGGCAGCTGGACGCCATCGCGGTTGTTGCTGACCGGCGTGGTGGTGGCGGCTGGCTGGGGTGCGGTGATTACCCTGATGCTGGCGATCAGTCCCGCGGAGCGGCTTCCGGGCATGCTGTATTGGTTGATGGGCGACTTGTCCTACGCCGGTACCCCATCGCTGGCGCTGGTGCTGCTGGCGCTGGCGTGTCTGCTGGTGGTGCCGCTGGGCCGAAGCCTCAATGTACTGGCCCGGGGGCCGCTGCAGGCAGCGGCCCTTGGCGTGGCCGTGCGTCCGCTGGAATGGACGGTGTACGTGGTGGCCAGCCTGCTGACGGCGGTGGCAGTGACCACGGCGGGCAGTATCGGTTTTGTCGGGCTGGTGGTGCCGCACATGCTGCGGCTGGTGCTGGGCAACGACCAGCGCCTGATCCTGCCCGCCTGTGCCCTGGCCGGTGGCATCCTGCTGATGCTTGCAGATACCCTGGCGCGAACCATCATTGCCCCTGAACAGTTGCCGGTCGGGGTGATTACCGCCCTGCTCGGTGTACCCACCTTCCTGTTGCTGCTGTACCGGAGCCGCTGATGAGCCAGCTGCGAACCGCGGACCTGATCATTGATGTCCCCGACCGCGCCGATGGCCGGGCGCTGAGCCTGCAGGTCGAGCCCGGCCAGATCTGGGGCGTACTGGGCCCGAACGGCGCAGGCAAGACCACCCTGATGCATACCCTGGCGGGCCTGCGTGCGCCCCGCAGCGGCGCCGTGTTGCTGGATGACCAGCCGCTGGCGGAGCAGAAACGTCGGACCATTGCCCGCCATCTGGGGCTGGTGTTCCAGGAGCGTCAGGACGGCTTTCCGGCCACCGTACTGGAAACGGCGCTGATCGGACGCCACCCGTTCCTGTCGAGCTGGCAGATGGAGTCCGCCGACGACCTCAAACTGGCACAGCAGGCGCTCAGCCGGCTTGATGTGGCGCACCTGGCCAGTCGTCTGGTCAGTACCCTGTCTGGCGGTGAGCGTCAGCGGGTGGCCATCGCCACCGTGCTGACCCAGTCTCCGGCCATCTGGCTGGCGGATGAGCCCACCAACCATCTCGACCTGCATCACCAGATTGCCGTCATGGAGCTGCTGACCGAAGAGGCCGGTCATGGCAAGGCTGTGTTCATGTGCCTGCACGATCTGAATCTCGCGGCCCGCTGGTGCAGTCATGTACTGTTGCTTTACCCCGACGGCGAAGCCTGCTGGGGACCCGTTGAGCGAATGCTGGTCCCGGATGCGCTGGAGCGTCTCTATGGCCAGCGTCTGGCTACCACTGAACTGGATGGCGCGCCGGTGTTTGTGCCGGTGCGCTGAGGAGATCCTGTGACTGACATCATTACCGGCCAGGCGCCGGCGGCCCTGATCACGGCCCCTGGCTCCGGCCAGGGAAAATCCATCGTCACCGCGGCGCTGGCTCGTCTGCACCGTAATGCCGGGCGCAAGGTGCGGGTATTCAAGCATGGCCCGGATTACCTGGACCCGATGGTGCTTGAGGTGGCCTCGGGGCAACCTGTGTATCAGCTGCATCCGTGGATGACCGGTGAGGCCGAATGCCACTGGCGTCTGGCTGAGGCTGCCCGGGACGCGGACCTGGTGCTGGTGGAAGGTGCTATGGGACTGTTTGATGGCGATCCGTCCAGCGCCGACCTGGCCGCGCTGGCCGGGTTGCCGGTGTTGCCGGTGATTGATGCCCGCGGCATGGCGCAGACTTTTGGCGCGGTCGCCCTCGGGCTGGCCAGCTTTCGCCCGGATGTGAAGATCGGGCAGGTGATTGCCAATCGCATCGGCAGTCCCCGCCACGGTGAGATGCTGGCGGCGAGCCTGCCTGACGGTATTGAGCTGCTGGGGGCAATTCCCCGTGACGAGGCCATGGCGATCCCTGATCGGCACCTCGGGCTGGTGCAGGCGTCTGAACTGGCGCATCTCGACCAGCAGCTGGACGCCGCCGCGGCGGTGCTGGCCAAGGCCGGGCTGGATCGTTTGCCCGCCACCGTAACCCTGACCGCAGAACACCCTGCGCCGCCGACCCGGCTGCTGGACGGTGTTCGCATTGGCATTGCCCGGGATGCGGCCTTTGCTTTCATCTACCGCGCTAATGTCGACCTGCTGGAAGCCCAGGGCGCAACCCTGACCTATTTCTCCCCGCTGAGCGACGCTCAGCTGCCGGAGGTCGACGCGCTCTGGCTCCCCGGCGGTTACCCGGAGCTGCATGCCGCTACCCTGGCGGCCAATACGTCCATGATGGCCTCGATCCGCGCGTTCCATCACGCCGGTAAGCCGATCCTGGCGGAATGTGGCGGGCTGATGGCTTGCGCCAGCGAACTGGTCGACAGGGACGGTCAGCCTCACCCGATGCTGGGCCTGCTGGCAGGGCGGGCGATCATGGAAGGCCGTCTGCAGGGCCTAGGGCTACAAAGTCTGAGGGCGGATGAGGGCGAGCTGCGAGGCCACACCTACCACCACTCCCGTCTGGAAACTGAGCTGCCGCCGCTGGCCTGTACCCGCAAGCTGGCGGGCACCGAGGCGGAGCCGGTGTTCCATGCCGGTAGCCTCACCGCCACCTATTTCCACGGCTATTTCCCCTCGGCACCGGCACTGGTAGCAGCGCTGTTCCGCGGGCAGCCGTTAACAGCCTACTAACGTTCCCCACTTTCCTATATTTCAAACGAGGACACTGTCATGCGCGAGAACGCCAAAGACCCTGAACGCCACGCCCGCCGTATGGCGGCCAAGCAGAAAGTCATGCAGGAGCGCATTGCACGTGCCCAGAGTGAAAAGGGCGTGCTGCTGGTGCTGACCGGCCCCGGCAAGGGCAAGAGCAGTTCCGGCTTCGGTATGGTGGCGAGGGCCCTGGGGCATGGCATGAAAGTCGGCGTGGTGCAGTTCATCAAGGGCAAGTTCACCACCGGCGAAGATACCTTCTTCCGCAACCTGCCCAATGTGGATTACCACGTTATGGGCGATGGCTACACCTGGGACACTCAGGATCGCCAGAAGGATGTAGCGGCGGCGGAAGCGGCCTGGGAGATTGCCAGCAAAATGCTGAAAGACCCCAGTTACGACATGGTACTGCTGGACGAACTCAATATCGCCCTGCGTTACGAGTACCTGGAGCTCGACCGGGTACTGGACGACCTGTTCAACCGTCCGGAGATGCAGCACGTGACCGTGACCGGTCGCTACGCACCGAAGGAACTGATCGAACTGGCCGATACCGTGACTGAAATGAAAGTGGTCAAGCACGCCTTCAAGGACCAGGGCATCAAGGCCCAGAAGGGCGTGGAACTCTAATCCCATGACCACCTTAATGATCCAGGGCACCACCTCGGATGCCGGCAAGAGCACGGTAGTGGCAGCGTTGTGCCGCTGGCTGCATCGTCAGGGGGTGTCGGTGGCGCCG
>NZ_FNNE01000008.1:177728-246441 GCF_900106945.1 Marinobacter mobilis | reverse complement strand
TGCCGCCAGCGTTCAATCTGAGCCATGATCAAACTCTTCAGTTTAAATCATACAGAAGCCGAAGCTTCTAAATCTGCTCAAGACAAAACTCAATGTTCGACGAGTCACTGTCTTGGTATTTCATGTCCGAAATACCTCAGCCAGCGCCCACACGAATTACTTAGTTAACTTTTTAAAGAGCTGGGCCGTTGCCCGATCAAGGCCGCGTATTCTACAGAGATCCGCGACCTTGTCAACCGTTTGTTTTCGCCGTTTTCGCTACTCTGAAAACCACCGAAACCTTCCGGCTTCCTTCTCAAGGAGGAGGCGCATTCTACAGCAACCCGACCCCTTGTCAACCGCTGAACTGAAGTTTCTCTTAATTCAAAAAATTCAGTACTTTCAGTCGGTTATCTTTCGATTTCTGGCCCGCCTCAGTGGCTTGCCCCTCGAAAGAGATGCGCATTCTACAGACCTCAGCGAGGCTGTCAACGCACCATCTGAAATAAATTCGAAATACTTCGGTTTCCACCTAGATGACCGAAAAAAGCGATCAGAATCGAACAGATTTTGATCGCTTTAAGTATAGCCTAAGACTGGGCGCCCGGCGCACGCCTCATCTTTCTCAACAAGGACCTCACCGGACCAGACAAAGCGTATACAAGGAATCCACTAAACAACACCGTTCCCGGATCAAGCGCAACAACCACAAAGGCCAGCACCACGACCAATATCGCAGCAAATGGCACCCTGCCCCGCAAGTCCAGGTCCTTGAAGCTGCGATACAGGACGTTGCTCACCATCAAAACACCGGTTCCACCTACAACCAGCAACGTCAGCCCGGTCAACCATGCGGAAGGCTCAACACCATGGAAACACCACACCAAGCCAGCCACGCACGCCGCCGCCGACGGGCTCGGCAACCCGACAAAGAACTTTTTGTCCACCGAGCCGATCTGGGTATTGAAACGCGCCAGACGCAACGCTGCTCCCGCCACATAGATAAAGGTGACAGCCCACCCCACCTGATTAAGACCATTGAGGGACCAGAAAAACGCAACCAAACCAGGCGCTACACCGAACGCCACCATATCAGCCAGACTGTCGTATTCCTCACCAAATTTGCTTTGGGTATTGGTCATGCGCGCAACCCGCCCGTCCAGGCCATCCAGAATCATTGAGACGAAGATGGCGATTGCCGCATTTTCAAAAGCGCCATTCGCGGCCGATACAATGGCATAGAAGCCGGAGAACAGAGAGGCTGTCGTCAACGCATTGGGCAGCAGATAAATACCCTTGCGACGCACCCGGGAACCGCCAACCAGCTCCTCTTCCACCACTTCCCCATCGGCATGCGCATGCAGTTCCTCTGAGCCCGCTTCCGGCACAATCTCTGCGTTGGCCTTGTCTTTATCGGTCGTCATTCCTGTCATCCTGAAAACATGTGGAAGAAAGTATAGCAGCCGGCAGTTTCACACCTGTTGACACTTAAGCCAAGCTGCTTCGTCACAACGAAAAACGCGGCCTCCAGGGGCCGCGTTTTAATGAACTGCCAACCAACTCAGTTCTTGGACTTGTCCACGATCTTGTTGGACGCAATCCACGGCATCATGCCACGAAGCTTCTCACCAACCTGCTCGATGGGATGAGCAGCGTTGTTACGACGCGCGGCAGTCATTGACGGGTAGTTGTGCGCACCCTCAGAGATGAACATCTTGGCATATTCGCCACTCTGAATACGCTTGAGCGCGTTACGCATGGCTGCGCGTGACTCATCGTTGATCACTTCCGGACCGGTCACGTACTCGCCATACTCAGCATTGTTGGAGATGGAGTAGTTCATGTTGGCGATACCGCCTTCGTACATCAGGTCTACGATGAGCTTCAGCTCGTGCAGACACTCGAAGTACGCCATTTCCGGAGCGTAGCCCGCTTCAGTCAGAGTCTCAAAACCGGCCTTGACCAGCTCAACCGCGCCACCACACAGAACGGCCTGCTCACCGAACAGATCGGTCTCAGTTTCGTCCTTGAAGGTGGTTTCGATGATACCGGTACGACCACCACCTACACCGCTGGCGTAGGAGAGCGCAACGTTCTTGGCGTTGCCGGAGGCATCCTGGAAGATCGCAATCAGGTCAGGAATACCACCGCCCTTAACAAACTCGGAACGCACAGTGTGGCCCGGAGCCTTCGGCGCAATCATGATTACGTCGAGGTCACTGCGGGGAACGATCTGGTTGTAGTGAATCGCAAAACCGTGAGCAAAAGCCAGGGTCGCGCCCTGCTTCAGGTTCGGCTCGATCTCGTCTCTGTACAGCTGGGACTGGAACTCATCCGGGGTCAGAATCATAACCACGTCTGCAGCAGCTACGGCTGCCGGTACGTCGCTGACTTTCAGACCATGAGCTTCAGCCTTGGCAATGGAAGAAGAACCCGGACGCAGACCAACGGTGACATCAACACCAGAGTCTTTCAGGTTGCAAGCATGGGCATGCCCCTGGGAACCGTAACCGATCACGGCAACTTTCTTGCCCTGGATGATGGAAAGATCGCAATCCTTATCGTAGTAAACCTGCATGATAAACCTCTATCTATTGTATGGCCCGCGGGCCAGTGATCATATCAGAAACATTCAATTGGCTCAGAGGCTGAGAATTTTCTCACCACGGGCGATTCCGGACACCCCGGAACGCACGACCTCAAGGACACCCGCTGTGCCCACAGCCTGAATGAAACCATCAAGTTTTTCGCTGTCGCCCGCCAGCTGAATGGTATAAACCGAGCTGGTCACATCCACGATCTGGCCACGGAAGATGTCGACCGTACGCTTGATCTCGGCGCGCTGGGAACCTGTCGCCTTAAGCTTGACCAGCATCAGCTCGCGCTCAATGTGGGCACCCTCGGTCAGATCCACCAGCTTGACCACCTCAATCAGCTTGTTCAGCTGTTTGGTGATCTGCTCGATAACCTTATCGGAACCGGTAGTGGTGACAGTAAGACGAGACAGGGTCTCATCCTCTGTTGGCGCAACCGTCAGAGTTTCGATGTTGTAGTTACGCTGGGAGAACAGCCCAACAACCCGCGACAATGCGCCCGGCTCGTTTTCCAGCAATACAGAAATGATTCGACGCATGGTGATCAGACCCTCTCCGTCTTGCTGAGCCACATATCCTTCATGGAGCCACGCGCGACCTGCATCGGGTACACGTGCTCAAACCGGTCTACGTAGATATCCAGGAACACCAGCCTGTCTTTCATGGCCAGAGCTTCTTTCAGCTTCGGCTCCAGGTCTTCCTTCTTGTCAATCCGGATACCAACATGGCCATAGGATTCAGCCAGCTTGATGAAGTCAGGCAGCGATTCCATATAGGACTGGGAGTGACGGGACTCGTAATTCATGTCCTGCCACTGCTTCACCATGCCCAGCGCCTGGTTGTTCAGGTTGATGATCTTGACTGGCAGATCGTACTGCTTGCAGGTGGACAGCTCCTGAATGTTCATCTGGATACTGCCTTCACCGGTGATGCACAGCACTTCATCGTCCGGATGCGTCAGCTTGACGCCCATAGCCGCCGGCAGACCGAAGCCCATCGTGCCCAGGCCACCGGAATTGATCCAGCGATTCGGCTTGTCAAATTTGTAGTACTGCGCCGCGAACATCTGATGCTGACCGACATCCGATGTGACGTAAGCCTCGCCGTTAGTCAGGCGCCACAGGGTCTCAATTACCTCCTGCGGCTTGATGACATCAGAGTTGGGTTCGTAGCGCATGCCATGGAACGCACGCCATTCTTCGATCTGCTTCCACCACGCTGCCAGAGCCTCGGCGTCGGGCTTTTCCTTGGACTCCTTGACCAGAGAGATCATTTCCTTGAGCACGGCATCAACCGGCCCAACGATGGGAACGTCAGCTTCGATGGTCTTGGAAATTGACGCAGGATCAATGTCGATATGGACAATGCGTGCGCCCGGGCAGAATTTTTCAGTGGCGTTGGTCACCCGGTCATCAAAACGAGCACCCACACAGAGAATCAGGTCTGAATGGTGCATCGCCATGTTGGACTCGTAAGTTCCATGCATGCCCAGCCAGCCAAGGTGCTGTTTGTCAGTTGCGGGGTAGCAGCCAATGCCCATCAGGGTATTGGTCAGCGGGTAGCCCAGCATCTGCGTCAACTCCTTCAGCTGCTCAGACGCCTGCCCCAGAATGACACCGCCACCGGCATAGATCATCGGCCGCTTGGCCGCCAGCAGCATATCCACGGCCTTTTTGATCTGGCCAGCATGGCCCCGAACCGCCGGGTTATAAGAGCGAAGCTTTACCTTTTTGGGGTATGAATACTCATAACGCTCATTCGGTGTGGTCATATCCTTGGGGATATCCACAACCACCGGTCCGGGACGACCGGTAGAGGCGATGTAGTATGCCTTACGGATCACCTCGGGAATTTCTTCCGGACGGCGAACACTGAGATTGTGTTTTACCACCGGACGGGAAACGCCGATCATATCGGTTTCCTGGAAAGCATCTTCACCGATCAGGTGCGATGCGACCTGGCCGCACAACACCACCATGGGAATGGAATCCATGAACGCGGTGGCGATACCAGTAATCGTGTTGGTGGCTCCAGGACCCGAGGTCACCAGTACGGTACCTGGTTTTCCGGTCGCGCGGGCGTAACCATCGGCCATATGGACCGCGGCCTGCTCATGACGAACCAGAATATGCTTGACTTTGTCCTGCCTAAACAGCGCATCATAAATATGCAGCGCTGCACCACCCGGATAGCCGTATATGTATTCGATCCCTTCATCTTCCAGGGACCGGATCAGCATATCGGCGCCAGACAATAACTCCACGTTTTCTACCCTCTGCTACGAGTGAATGTTCCGGGGAAACACCCCCGGTTGCCTGGATGCCCGGTTACATAGCTTCTTTTGAAAGCCGAACCGCGCGTTCCGCCACACCAACTGACGAGAGGTTATCTCCTGGCCAGCCGCACTCCTGAGGGTTGCGGAGAACGGCCAATAACGGGCTGCGGCTGCGCAACAACCGTTCCGCGCCCATGACGCGTAGTGTTCAGTGTGGTAATTCACGGGGAATACATGCTCGGGATTGCCTGCCGTATTGACCCCTGTTTTCAGGCAATCGGTAATTCTGACAGCGCGAAACTCCCTGTCAATAGCGGCGACGAAGAGATTTTGCCAGCAAGCCGTTCAAACTCTGCCATACTTTGTCTGATCTGTGACGCAGAAAATTGCGTCATCGGGATTGAAACCCTCACAATAGACAGACAACCCATACCTTGCGGGCATGTTTGGATGCCTGTAGTTAACCGGCAAATAACGAGTATTGGCATGAAAAGCAGATCACTTTTTTTTGCCCTGGCCGTAACCATGGCGCCTGGGCTCGCAGTTAGCGAATCTGTCTACAAATGGACTGATGAGAACGGCATCACCCACTACGGTGACCGCCAACCTACCGGACGAAATGCAGAATCGGTCAACATCCGGACCGGCAGCGCCAGTGGAAATTCACAAACCGCATCCCCACAGGCTCAGCTGGGCGAGCTGGAAGAGGCTCAACAGGCAAGAGCAGAAGCCCAGCAGATGACCGCTCAGGAACAAGCTCGGCAGCGACAGATGGAAGCGAACTGCGAAACCGCACGCACCAACCTCAGCGTCATGAACACCAGCAGTCGGGTGAAGATAGAGGAGAATGGGGAAACTCGATATCTCAGCCCTGAAGAGATTGCCGAGAAGAAAGCCTATTTCAGTCAAATTGCGACTGAAAACTGCAACGAATCCTCAGCCGAAAAGTAGCCTCAAAGAATAACAACCCTGCCCTGCAAGCAGCCCGGGAAGGAACGACCGCGGCACGAGGCAGAGCAAGGGCGCAAAGAAGAAAAGGGGCTTTCGCCCCTTTTCCTGTTTACAAGCCACCCTCACCCCTTGGCAAAGACCAACGCATGGTCCTGCACCGTGGCCCTGATGGTATCTCCCGGCACAAAATCCCCCTGCAACAACCGCTGCGCCAGCGGGTTCTCGATCATCCGCTGAATCGCACGCTTGAGAGGCCGGGCACCGTAGACCGGATCATAGCCCACCTCTGCCAGCAGATTCATCGCTGATTCATCCAGCGCAAGCACCATGTCCTGATCCTTGAGGCGCCGGCTGAGCAATTCGATCTGGACCTTGGCAATACCGTGAATCTGCTCGCCACCCAGGGGGTGAAATACAACCACTTCATCAACACGGTTGATGAATTCAGGACGGAAATGGGTACCAACCACCTCCATCACCGCCGACTTCATGCTTTCGTAGTTCTCTTCCCCGGCCCGCTGCTGGATGATGTCTGAACCCAGGTTGGAGGTCATCACAATCACAGTATTACGGAAATCCACCGTCCGCCCCTGACCATCAGTCAAACGACCATCTTCCAGCACCTGCAGCAGAATATTGAACACATCCGGATGGGCCTTCTCGACCTCATCCAACAACAGCACGGAGTAGGGCCGGCGGCGCACTGCCTCAGTCAGGTATCCGCCTTCCTCATAACCCACATAGCCAGGAGGCGCACCGATCAGCCGGGCCACGGAGTGTTTCTCCATGAATTCCGACATGTCGATGCGGACCATCGCCTCCTCAGTATCAAACAGGAACGAGGCCAGCGATTTACACAACTCTGTCTTGCCCACACCGGTGGGCCCGAGAAACAGAAAGGAGCCGTTGGGGCGATTGGGGTCGGACAGTCCTGCCCGGGAGCGACGCACCGCATTGGATACCGCTTCGACCGCCTCATCCTGACCAATCACCCGCTGGTGCAGCGCCTCTTCCATCCGCATCAGCTTGTCCCGCTCGCCTTCGAGCATCTTCGACACCGGAATACCTGTCCACTTGGAAACAACTTCTGCGATTTCCTCATCGGTCACCCGATTCCGGAGCAGCTTCATTTCCATCATTTCTGCCTGGCTGGCCATATCCAGCTGGCGCTCCAACTCCGGAATCCGGCCGTACTGCAACTCAGACATCTCAGCGAGATTTCCGCCACGACGAGCATTCTCAAGATCGATTCGGGCCTGCTCTAACTGGCTTTTGATTTTCTGGGAACCGTGCAGCGCTGCCTTCTCGGTATTCCAGACCTCCTCCAGGTCAGCGAATTCCCGCTCAACGCTGCTGATCACATCTTTCAGCTCTGTAAGACGCTTCTTGGACGCCTCATCGGTCTCTTTTTTCAGCGCCTCCCGTTCGATCTTGAGCTGGATCAGGCGACGCTCGAGGCGATCAAGAGCCTCAGGCTTGGAGTCCATTTCCATGCGGATCTGACTCGCTGCTTCGTCCACCAGGTCAATGGCCTTGTCCGGCAACTGCCGGTCGGCGATGTAGCGATGGGAAAGTTTGGCGGCGGCAATAATTGCCCCATCCGTCACTTCCACCCCGTGGTGCACCTCATAGCGTTCTTTCAGCCCCCGCAGGATGGCAATGGTATCCTCTTCGCTGGGCTCGGATACCAGCACCTTCTGGAACCGACGCTCCAAGGCCGCGTCTTTTTCGATGTGTTCACGGTACTCATCCAGTGTGGTGGCGCCGACACAGTGGAGCTCCCCACGCGCCAGCGCAGGCTTGAGCATGTTGCCCGCATCCATGGAGCCCTCGGCCTTGCCGGCGCCTACCATGGTGTGCAGCTCATCAATGAACAGGATGATCTGCCCTTCCTGTTTCGCCAACTCGTTAAGGACCGCTTTCAGGCGCTCCTCGAACTCGCCTCGAAATTTGGCGCCAGCAATCAACGCCCCCATATCCAGCGACAGCACCTTCTTGCCACGCAGTCCCTCGGGCACTTCGCCGTCAACGATCCGCTGAGCCAAGCCTTCCACGATTGCCGTCTTACCAACCCCCGGCTCGCCAATCAGTACCGGGTTGTTCTTGCGACGACGCTGCAATACCTGAATGGTTCGACGAATTTCATCATCACGACCGATAACCGGGTCCAGTTTGCCGGCCTCCGCCCGTTCAGTCAGGTCGATGGTGTACTTGCCCAGGGCCTGCCGGTTTTCCTCTGCCGAGGCGTCATTGACGGACTCGCCCCCCCTGACCTCATCAATGGCCTTTTCCAGCGCCGCCTTATCTACGCCCTGCTCCCGCAAAACACGCCCGAGGGTGCCGCGATCCTCCAGGGCCGCCAGCAGCATCAATTCACTGGAAATAAACTGGTCCTTGCGTTGCTGTGCCAGCTTGTCCGCGATATTGAACAGGCGCCCCATATCGTTCGACATGGACACATCCCCTGCCGATCCTTTGACTTCTGGCAGGGTCTCAATTTCCCGGGCCACAGCCTGGCGCAGTCGGCCCGGTTCAACCCCGACTTGCTTCAGCAACGGTTTGATCGAGCTGCCCTGCTGATCCAGAAGTGCCTGCATCAGGTGCAGCGGTTCGATGAAGTTATGATCCTTGCCAACAGCAATGGACTGAGCATCCGCAAGTGCGGTCTGTAAGCGACTGGTCAGCTTATCGATTCTCATAATTTGGTCGTCCCCAATCGAATAAGTGCAGCCGTGTAATCAAATGAATAACGGTCACAGGCTGCCGTTTGCTTTGACATTAAATGTAGGGGCGACTGTCAGGAGTTCAAGAACCAAACAAATAAAACTGTCAGTTTTTTGACGGACGTCAGTCCAGCCAGATGAAACTGGCCATGCGCCCGGTGACGCCATCCCGGCGGTAGGAATAGAAGCGCTCTGGATCCGAATAGGTACAGAAGTCTCCACCGTAAATATCTGTAACGCCTGCGCTGATCAGCCGCTGGCGTGCGAGGAGGTAAAGATTGGCCAGATAACGATCAGGATGTTGCGGGCTGGGCACAAAGGCCGCTCCCGCGCCGGCGTCCTCCGCCAGAAACTGCTGACGGACTTCAGCCCCCACTTCAAAAGCCTGCGGGCCGATAGCCGGTCCCAGCCAGACCATTATCTCTGAGGGAGAGCATCGAAAAGAACTCAGGGTATTTTCCAGAACCCCGGCACACAGGCCTCGCCAGCCGGCGTGGGCTGCGCCAACCTGCCTGCCATCCCGAGCACAGAACAACACGGGCAGACAATCCGCCGTCAGCACGGTACAGACAACGCCGCGATCACGGGTCACGCTGGCATCCGCCCGGGGGGGTGTCCGGTCACGGCTTGGCGCATCGACCACAACCGTGCCATGAACCTGTTCCAGCCAACAGAATGCTTCGCCGGACACACCGGCCCACTCCGCCAGCCTCTGCCGGTTTTCAGCAACGTAACCGGGGTTGTCACTGACGTGTCCGCCCAGATTCAGGCTGTGCCAACAGGCAACGCTGGTCCCACCCAAACGGGTACTGCACCCCGCATGAACCTGGCGGGGGGCAGGCCAATCCGGCGTAATGACCGGGAGTTCAGAAGTCACTTTGTGCCAACTCGTCGCGATGCCGACGCAGGACGTCCAGCAGCCGCACCATATCTTCGGGCAGGTCGGTCTCCCAACTCATCTCTTCTCCGGATTCCGGGTGCACCAGCGTCAGTTTACGGGCATGGAGCGCCTGACGATGGAACTTCGACAACACGTCCCGCAGCTCGGCGGTAGCCGCTTTCGGCAAACGAACCCGGCCACAGTAAACCGGATCGCCAACCAGCGGGTGTTTGATATGAGCCATGTGGACCCGGATCTGGTGGGTACGCCCACTTTCCAGCTTGCAGCGGACATGGGTATGAGCCTCAAATCGCTCAATCAGACGATAATGGGTGACCGCCGGCTTGCCATCGGCAACCACGGCCATTTTCTTTCGTTCCCGGGGGTGCCGCCCAATCGGGGCGTCCACCGTGCCGCCGCCCGTTAAGGTACCAACAATCACCGCCTCGTACTCACGCCCCATGGTTCGTGTCTGTAGCTGATTGACCAGGGAAGTATGGGCAATCAGACTACGGGCCACCACCATCACCCCTGAGGTGTCTTTATCCAGGCGATGGACAATGCCCGCCCGGGGCAGGTTTTCCACCTCCGGCGCATGGTGAAGGATGGCGTTGACCAGCGTACCGGCCGCATGACCAGCCGCCGGGTGCACCACGAGGCCCGCAGGCTTGTTGATAACAATCAGATGTTCATCTTCATAGACAATATCGAGGGAAATGGACTCAGCTTCCCAGGTCACCTGGACTTCCGGCTCAGCATCCAGTTCCAGACGGTCATCCAGCATGACCTTGTCCCTGGGTTTGCGAACCTCGCCATTAACGGTCAGGGCTCCACTCTTGATCCAGCTCTGAAGGCGGGAACGGGAGTGCTCGGGCATGAGTGTCGCAGCGGCCTGATCGAGGCGGCGATCACTCAATTCGGGGGGGATTACATAAGACTCGGAGATTCGATTTGCGGCGGTCATTCAGGGCCTGGTGTCGTCGATAAGTATTACAAAAGCCACTCATGGGAGGCGCGCCTCTAAACAAGCGTCAGCTTCCCCGTTACAATGGCCAGCCAATCATCATCCAATCATTATACGGGATTCCGGCATGAGATCAGTTTTTCGCGTCTTTCTGGTGGCCACCATGGTTCTGCTGATCAGCGCCTGCGCTTCCAACCGGCAGGAGGAAGTGTTGCCGGAAGAGTCCTATTACCAGCTGGCCCGGGACGCCATGAACTCTGGCAATTTCACCGAAGCCGAGCGGAATCTCGATTTCCTCGAGACCTACTATCCCTTTGGTCGCTATGCGGAACAGGCCCAGCTTGATCTGATCTATGCCCGCTACCAGAATCTCGACCTGGAAGGTGCACGAGCTGCCGCCGACCGCTTTTTGAGGCTAAATCCTCAAAGCGAGCACTCCGACTACGCACTGTATGTGCGGGGAGTGGCGTCCTATAACCTTGATATCGGCCTGGCTGCCCGCTTCTTTCCCATCGACAACGATGCCCGCGATCCGGGCGAGCAGCGTCAGGCCTTCCGGGACTTCTCGACTCTGGTGAACCGCTATCCGGACAGCGAATATGCCGCCGATGCCCGCCAGCGGATGATCGCCATCCGCAATCGCATGGCCAATCTGGAACTGGAAGCGGCTCGTTACTACATTAAACGCGAGGCCTATCTCGCTGCCAACAACCGGGCCCGCTACGTTTTCGAGAACTACTCCACGACGCCGGCTGCAGAGGAAGCGCTTATCATCATGACTGAGACCTACCGCTTCCTGGGCATGGATGATGCGGCCAAGGATACCGTTCAGCTGCTCGCGATCAACTTCCCTGACAGCGAGGCATTCGATGCCAACATGGCGTACCAGCCACACATCCTGAAGCGGCAAAACCGCTCACTGCTGAATGTGGTCACGTTCGGCCTGTTTGGTAACGAATAACGTCCAGGGCTCCCCCCCCGGGGAGCCTGACTCAACGGTTATTTGCCAATCTTCCATTTGTTGGTGATCGGATAACGCCGGTCCTTGCCAAATCCGCGCTCGGTAATACGGACCCCTATCGGCGCTTGACGCCGCTTGTATTCATTAATATCCACCAGTCGGACTGCGCGCTCCACATCCGCCCGCTCAAAGCCTTCGGCAACGATGGCATCAGCACTGAAATCCCGTTCGACATAGAGATTGAGAATCTGATCCAGCGTGTCGTAATCCGGGAGGCTGTCCTCGTCCTTCTGGTCCGGCGCAAGCTCCGCTGAAGGCGGCCGCGTGATCACCCGAACCGGGATCACCTCCGAGACCGTGTTGCGATAACGTGCCAACCGGAAGACCAGAGTCTTGGGCACATCTTTGAGTACATCGAATCCACCAGCCATATCACCATAGAGCGTCGAATAGCCCACGGCCATCTCGCTCTTGTTGCCCGTTGTCAGCACCAGAGCGCCAAACTTGTTGGACAGCGACATCAGCAGCACCCCCCGCAAACGGGCCTGCAGGTTTTCCTCGGTGGTGTCCGGGCGAGTGCCGGCGAACGGCCCGGCCAGGGTTGCCATGAAGCTGTCGTACATGGATTCGATGGAAAAGACGTCGTACTGTACGCCCAAGGCCCGGGCCTCCGCCTCGGCATCTTCCAGGCTCATGCTGGAGGTGTAACGGAACGGCATCATGACCGCCCTTACACGGTCTGCGCCGAGCGCGTCGACCGCCACCGCCAGTGTGACTGCCGAATCTATACCTCCGGAAAGGCCGAGGACAACGGACTTGAAACCGTTCTTGTTCGTGTAATCCCGCACCCCCAGAACCAGTGCACGATAGACACTCTCTTCGAGGGAAAGCGGAGACCTGGGCGGCTGAGAGACTGGCTGGCAATGATGATCATAAATAAAGTCGACACAGAACAAGCCCTCCTCAAACTGGGGCGCTTCAGCCGCCAGCACTCCTGAGTGGTCATAGACCATGGAGCCACCATCAAACACCAGTTCATCCTGGCCACCCACGAGATTGGCGTAGACAATAGCCACTTGGTTCTGGGACGACTTGCGTGCCAGCAGCGCCTTTCGACTCTCCTGCTTGTCAGTATCAAACGGCGACGCGTTGAGGTTTATGATCAGCTTGGCACCAGCCTCGGCAGCCCGCTCCACCGGCCCATCATTCCAGATGTCTTCACAGACGCTGATCCCCACCGGCACACCGCACAGGGTAAAGACGCAGGTATCCCGCCCGGGGGCGAAATAGCGTTTTTCATCGAATACCTGATAGTTCGGGCGGAACTGCTTGTAATAGGTCTGGCTAATCTCACCAGACTCGAGAACCAACGCTGCGTTATACAACAGCCCCTTGTCCCGGACCGGCGCCCCAAAGACGATAGCGACGGGCAGCTGAGCCTGCTTCAGGGTTTCAAGCGCCTCGTCGATGCGTACATCAAGGCTGGGGCGCAAGAGCAGATCCTCTGGCGGATACCCGGTCAGACAAAGCTCGGGAAAGACTACAACGTCAGCCTGGTGCTGCTGATGGGCCGTTCTGGCTGATTCAATGACCAGCTGGGTATTACCCGGTATGTCACCGACCAGACAGTCAACTTGCGCCATAACGACCCGAAGTTTTGTGGCCGGAGAATCCGGGGAAACCTGCCCAGACGTATGGGACATTCGATGCTCCTGTAACTCATTGCCGCTAAAAGGCTATTATAAACCCGAGCCGGAGCGGATTTCCTGCCCTTGAACAACCGATGACGAGCATGAACAGCAAACAGTCCGTATCCCTGCCAACTCACGGCAGCCAATCCAGCGAGCAGGCAACACGCCTGTTCCGTATTTACAATCACTACCGCCTGGCCATCTGCCTGTTGCTGATAGGCCTGCTGTTCGTCGAACCCGGTGACCTCGGCATCCACTTCCGTGCCCCCGAACTGTTCCGCATCGGGGTTGTCGTTTATCTTTCCCTGAATGCGTTTATCGCGTTGCTGCTGGTCGCCGGAGCAAAGCCGCAACCCCGGCACATTGTGCTTTCGGTGACTCTGGACATCATCGTCCTGCATGGTTTTGTGTATTGCACGTCGGGTATCGAAAGCGGGCTTGCCAACCTGGTGATTGTGGCCGTTGCCGCCGGCAATATCCTCACCCCGAGCCGGATTGGCACTCTCTATGCCGCATTGGCTGCCATCGGCTCGCTGCTGCTGGCGTCGTGGAGCACACTGGCACTGGGCGACAAAGCCGACGTCATTGTAAGGGCCGGTACCCTGGGCATTCTCTACTTCGCTGCGGCCTTCGTGTTGCAGTCGATCACCCGCCGCATGACCCGCAGCGAAGCCCTGGCCAGCTCGCGGGCACAAAGTATCCTGCAGCTGGAGCAGATCAACCAGCAGATTATCCAGCGCATGCGTACCGGCATTCTGGTGGTCGACCGCTTTGGCAGTATTCGGCTGGTCAATGCCGCCGCAGAAGAATTACTGTTCGGGATCCCCGGCGGCTCACTGGCCAAGCGCTCGCCCAAAGGGCAAACACTTCCACTCCCGCTCCGCGCGCGACTGGATGACTGGCTGAAACAGAGCGAACATCGTGCAACCCCGTTCCAAGCCAGTGCCACCGCGCCGTTGGTGCAAGCCAACTTCACCCAGCTGGATCAGGACAACGGAGACCTGATTCTGGTGTTTGTCGAAGACATCAGCAAAGTCACCCAACAAGCCCAGCAGATGAAGCTGGCCGCCCTTGGCCGCCTGACTGCCGGCATTGCCCATGAAATCCGCAACCCCTTGGGCGCCATCAGCCACGCCGCGCAGCTGATGGAAGAATCGGACCACCTCGACAGCGGCGACCTCAAGATGCTGGACATCATTCGCCGACATTCCCGCCGGGCAAACGGCATCATCGAGAACGTACTGGACCTTTCCCGCCGCCGCGAAGCCCGCAGCGAACTGATTGAGGTCAAATCCTGGCTTCCGGAATTTGTCGCCGACTATCAGCAAACCGCGCGCAACGATGCCGATCCACAGCCGGTCATTTCCCTGGACATTGATGACAACGTACCCCAGGCGCGCTTTGACCCGAGCCAGATCGATCAGGTGCTGGTTAACCTTTGTGACAATGGCCTGCGCTATAGCCTGAACCATAGCGGAGCCGCAACGCTGCATATTCATGGGGGGGTGACCAGCGACGGCGAACGGGCCTTTATCGATGTTCGCGACCAGGGTCCCGGCATCTCCAGAGAAGACCGCAGTTCGGTTTTTGAGCCGTTCTTCACAACTGATAAACGCGGTACCGGACTGGGCCTTTATCTCGCCAGGGAACTGTGCGAGGCTAATCAGGCCCACCTGTCATTGCTTAACGACGATCAGCCAGGGTGCTGCTTCCGTATTACCTTTGCACATCCCGGGCGACTGATCTGATAACAACATCCACTTTAATACCATGGACCCGCAAGCCCCGATGACCATACCCAGCGCGCTGATCGTGGATGATGAACCGGATATCCGCGAACTGCTCGAGATCACCTTGAGCCGAATGGGCATCCAGACCCAGACCGCCCCGGATGTCAGCACTGCCAAGAAGTTGCTGCAGGAAACGGCGCCACAGTTGTGCCTGACCGACATGAATCTGCCCGATGGCGACGGCATAGAGCTTGTGAAATGGATTCAGACGCACAGCCCCAATACACCCGTCGCGGTCATTACCGCCTACGGAAGCATGGACGCAGCGATCCAGTCCCTTAAGGCTGGCGCCTTCGATTTTGTTTCCAAACCGGTGGAGCTCTCCCGTTTACGGGAACTGGTCAACAGTGCCCTGAAATTGTCCCCGGCAGCGGAATCAGAAGACACGCCAGGCGACGACCCAGGCCTGCTGCTGGGCAACTCCAGCGAGATCAAACGCCTTCGCAATCAGGTGCGCAAACTGGCCCGCAGCCAGGCCCCGGTATTTATCAGTGGCGAATCCGGCAGCGGAAAGGAGCTGGTGGCAAGAACGATTCATCTGCAGGGGCCTCGCAGCGAAGGGCCTTTCGTCGCGGTGAACTGTGGCGCCATCCCCTCGGAGCTGATGGAAAGCGAGTTCTTCGGGCACAAGAAAGGCAGTTTTACCGGCGCTGTCGACAACAAGGATGGCCTGTTCCGCTCGGCCAATGGCGGCACCCTGTTTCTGGATGAAGTCGCCGATCTGCCACTGGCCATGCAGGTCAAGCTGTTACGGGCCATTCAGGAGAAGGCGGTTCGCCCGGTCGGAGACAGTCAGGAAATCCCTGTCGATATCCGTGTACTGAGCGCCACCCACAAGAATCTGCCTGAACTGGTGGCCGAAGGCGCGTTTCGCCAGGACCTGTTCTATCGCATCAATGTGATTGAACTGTCAGTCCCACCGCTGCGTCAACGCAAGGATGACGTCGAACTGCTGGCCAATCATATCCTGCAGCGTGTTGCCCGGGAGTATGAATGCGACCCTGCAACGCTGACTGCGGACGCCATTGACCGACTCAAAGGCTACGATTTTCCCGGCAACGTCCGTGAGCTTGAAAACATTCTCGAACGCGCCTACACCCTGTGCGACAACGACGTCATTTCCGGCGATGACCTGCAACTGGGCAACGGTCACCAGACGGCTCTCACCGCCCCCTCATTGAACCCGGATAACACAACCAGCCTGCCAGATATTCCAGAGGGCGACATGGATCTTGAAGGCTATCTGGAATCTATCGAAAAGCAGGCGATCAGCAAAGCACTCGAAGCGACACGCTGGAACAAGACCGCAGCCGCCAAGCGGCTGGGGATCAGTTTCAGGGCATTGCGGTACAAGCTGAAGAAGTTGGGAATGGAATAACCTGGCTATCGGCGGACGGCCCTTCTGGGCCGCCTGCCGGGCAACTAGCGGCCAATCACTTCGTGCCAGCTCAGTCGCCCGCTCTTGGTCTGATCCCCGAACTTCACCACATTTTCGTTGGTGAAGTCCTCAAGGTCGCCGACGCCCCCGGCAGTATTGTCGAACATGACATTCCCCAATACCCGCGACATCGAAAGCACGCCCTCGCTAAAGAAGAAGCCCGAGGCAAGAATATCCTGGGAATTCACCAGACCGTCGCCATTGGTATCAAAGACCTGCTCATCCGGATCGGAACCATCCAGATCCACAAACATACGGAAACTGCCCCCGTTGGACGAGCATTCATTCGTGGGCGGGATAGTGGTGTTGAACAGAATGGTATTGCCACGCACCTGAGGCACCATGACCACTCGCTCACCGGAGATGGTATCAAAGTCGATGTACCACCCCTGTTGTTCACCATTCCTGTCTCCCCAGGTAATGTCACCGCTGGTCAGATTGCGAACCCGGCCATCCGCAGTATCGGTCTCCGTAATGTCCCGGTTGAACAGGCTTGAGCGGGTAATCTCTCCCGCACCCGAATCCCAGATACCGTAGAACGACTCGGTCACCTGACTTCCGCTCACATCATTCTGGTTGAGGTACTGGCCGGTACCAAACAGCACCAGCAGGTTCGGGACATTGTGAATCGTTCGCGAGACCTGCGGATTGCGGACCACCATGGGCGCAGAACTAATCTTTTGCCCGGCTGCGGCAGTAAACAGGGGAACCGCCACATCCTGACCAGCGACCTTAATGGTGTGGGCGTTGAGCCAGGCATCGTTGTCTTGGTCGTAGGCAAACGCCCAGATACGCCCCTCAAGATCACTGGTGTAAATCCGGTCCACCAGGTTGTCGGAATCCAGATCAAGAAGGCGCACGTCGGCGTTCATGCCACCGGATGGACCGGCATCGACCTCGAAGAACCAATAGTCCGTATTCTCGCTCCAGACGCCATCAAGCCCCCCTTCAAGCCGCAGCATAAACAGCCCGCTACGGCCACTGGGGGCATCCAGACCATTACCGAACACCGCTACCCATTCATAACCCGCCCCCAGGTCCGTCATCATCACGTTAACCGGCTCGATGACATAGCCCAGGTCGTCACTTAAAAATTCCCACAACGCCACGTCCGACGCTGACGATTCGTTAATCGCATCAGGATTGGTGACATCCAGCGCAAACAGTCCGCGACCGCCAGCCCTCATCCCCCCGATCAGCAAGGTGCGCCAGCTGTCGCCGCGGCCCACATCGACATACACGTCAGCAATGGTGGGTGTCAGGTCGACATAATAGCGATGAAGGTATGCGGGATCCGTCAGATAGTTCAGTCCGGCCGCAGCATCATCGCTGAAGGCCAGGTTCGGTATAAAGGCAAACAGCTCGCGCCCGCCGGTCGCCTCACGGGTGGCTTCGAAGGCGTGGAGCGTGCCGTCATTCGCCCCTACGTAGACCACAGGCGTGCGAGCGGACATATCGTTTGAGTTGCGGAAGTCCGAATAGCGGGCACCTTCAACCCCATAGGGGAAGAGATCGGGCCAGCTCAAGGATGGCCGACCGACGAACACCGGGGCGCTGTGGACCAGATCCCCCAGTCGGCTGTCGCGGGTGCGGAGGTCCCCTAAGGGCTCCTCATCGGAGCGGTCACCGCGCAGCCAGGCCAGTCGTTCCCGGGCGATGAGTTCGGCTTGTGCGGTAGTCATACCGTCGGTACCTACCAGCAGGTCCTTGCGCTGGGATTCAACCAGACTGCCCCAACGGAAAGGCACACCCTCTCCGGTTGACGGATTGAAGGTCAGGATTTCTCGGTCATTGGTGGCCAGGTTGCGGTTATCGAGCTTCTCAGCCGCATCCCAGACGGTGTTACCAATGTAGGATCCCGTATCGCCCCGGATCAGCTTGCCACTGGCACTGTTCAGGCTCCGGGCCGAAAACTGGCCGCTCCAGCGCTGGCTGTTGAACGCCGCACTGAAGATCAGAGAGCCTGATTCCACCATGGCGGTGCTGAAGGTCACCGCGGCGGCCGCACCGGACTGATTGCCAAGGTCCTCAAGGGCCCGGTTCAGGCCGTCAGCAATATCCGTCGGCAGCCGAACATTATAGATCTCGCCCTTGCCTTGGTAGGCGGCCTCATACACATCGTCGATCTGCCGCAGGAGAATGTCCGAACTGGAGGTGTCATTGGCATCCGGCCAGTCAGGCTGATTTTCATAGGCATCGGCAACGGTCGTGTAGGTCACACCGTCAATGGTCTGGCCAAACAGCGTACCCTGAGCCCCCAGCACCACGCCGTAGGTGTTCATATGCAGGTTCGTATTGCAGTCCAGCCGGGGATCAGGACTGGCATCCAAACATTGTCCAGGCACCCGGACCTTCCCGGCCGCCAGGTCAGAGCGGAGGTTCGTGTTGAAATAGCTGGCCGCCAATTCCGCCAGCGTGTCGGTGCTAACGTCGTAGTCCGTGACGTAACCCCCGGTGTACATCAGCGCATAATTGCGCTGGCATTCGTACTGGATGGGCGCATTGTTGTCGCTGCGCTGGTATTGGGTGCCCACATAACCCAGGGCCTGCCGGAGCGGGTTGGCATTGCTGGACGGCACATCATCGTAGGAGTGATAGACCTTTGTCATCATGGCCTCAAAGTCACCGCCCACAGACTTGTCACTCATGTCCAGCATGCTGACCGGGGTTGACTGATCGTTGACGGTCAGCAGATCTGCATTAACCCCCACCACCGTCTGCATCGATTCACCCAGGCCGTAACGGGCGGAATGGTGACGACGACGGTGGTACTGGAACCAATTGGAAAAGTTCTGCAGCTCGGCCACAAAACCCCGCTCATAGGACGTTCCGGGGTTATAGGTCCCATCGACATTGTTAACCGTGACTTTTTCCAGGCACTGGCCGTCTGGGGCCAAAACCCCGTCAAATGAACTGCCATCGGCGTGTGTGAAGACAAGGTTGTTCTCTATCGACCATTTCTGGACCAGCTCGCCATAGTGGGCTGGATTGGGGGCCGCGCAGTTGCCACTGACAAACAGTCCCGCCACATCCCCCCAAAGCCGATAAGACCCTTCCGCCACAGGCACAAAATAGGTGGCTGGAACGTATGGCAGGCACTGGTAAAACACGTCCTGAAGGCCGTCTTCAAAAAAGTCTTCGACATTAGCCTCGGTCTGGGCATACAGACAGGGCTCCTGCAGATTCTGATAGTCCTCGAAGCTGAGGCTGCCATCGATAAAATTGTCAAAAATAAGCTGACTGGCTTCCGAGGCCTCTCCCCCAATTTTAAGCTGATCTCGCAGACCTCCGGAGAAAGCAAACGGCAGGATATGCAGTTGCGCCAATGGTGGATATAGGTCCTGACAATACTCCGGCACCTCAAGCAAGAGGTTCAGCGGGCTCTCATAAAAGTCGCATTTGACTTGCTTCCAGGCGTCGCGAATGTCGATCAGACCAGTCAGAAAATCCAGTTGCCAGCTACTCAGCAAGTCTGAATTCAAGACCGACGAGGCGTCTTCAAAGGTCAGCGGGTAGTTCGGGTCCATCTGCGGGTTGCCGAACCCGGCATCGCTGTAATTCAGCCCCGGCCAGGGATGGTATTCAACAGCAGGGTCATAGTACTGACGGTTGTAGGCACTTGAACGCATAAAGCCAAAGGCGTTGATCGGGGGCACCGCCATATACTGCTCATTGAGGCGTTGGCCGTTGTATACCCGGACCCCATTGGATTCCGGTGCCAGATAGGTTTCAAACAGATAACCGTAATTGGCCGAACCAATCAGCTGCTCCGACCAGTTTAGGACGTCGATACCCGAGTCCCTCAGCAGATAACCGAACCACGAGGTCAGGGTCTCGCCATCAACTTTTCCGTAATCGGCACCGTCAACCAGCACTTCGAGATCCATCTGGCTGGAATCGTCCATCAAGAAAACAAGGTTATGCTGAGTGCCCGGGCTGATGAACAACGGCGTCTGTGACAACCCGCCGGTAGAGGCACTGAATCCGGCGACCGGAAGCATCAGCCCAAACACGAACATCAGGTTGCGTAGATGGCGCACGTATCGATCCTTCATAATTCACCTGCGTAATAAACTTCAACAATTCGGCGGGTACTTCCGCTGAGCCCTTGGGACATAGCCACAATACGGAACCCTGTGGGACGTATGTCGCCCGTAGTGGCATCCACGCGCCCCTGCATGACAACATCCGTCACCTGACTGGTCCCCTCAACATCGCCGATAAGTTCAATAAAATATCTGGGTACCGGAATCTGTGGGCCACTGAATGAAGCCGACCAGGCATCAAAGGTCTCTGTGGCAGCAAAGCTGTTGTCTTCCGTCCATTCCGCCGAGGCGATATCAACCGGAGCGGTGCCTGGACTATACAAAGGCCCCTTGTCATCAAAATCTGAGAGAACCACCAGCCCCGAACCGATCCGCCGTTCAGCCTCACGCAATACCTCTTCGGTTAACTCCAGGGCGAGATCACCGTCGCGCTGGGCATTAACCATCATTTCCTGCATGGTCACCCGCTCCATATTGCTGGCCGCCAGCAGGGTCAGCACAAAAAGAATCAGCAGCGTCATCAATAGCGCTGCGCCATTTTGTCGGTTCCCGGTCATCAGCCGTTACTCCCGATCCGGTTGCGAATGGTCGAGGTGAAGGTATAGGCGCGATACAGGCCACTGTCGGCTGGGGTCTGTAAGCCGGTGGCAGCGTCAGCGCAGTCAAGCCAGCCAGGGAAACAGTAAGGCACAGCGCCGTCATTGACATTGTCATCGCGGGAGCGGGCCAGCAGGCTCACCTTGACGGACAGGGTCTGGGCAAGCACCTCTGCGGCATCGGCATCCGTCGGGGCGGGAGGCTCCCGCCAGACATCCACATTGCCATCATCATCAGTGTCTACCCCCAGCAGGGTACGCATATCGCGAATCTCGGCCACCAGCTCAACCGGGTCACCCACGGTGGTCGCATCACCCCCGGTATTGTTCGCAGTGAGCGCCCGCTCCAGGACCAGGGAGCGCTGACCGGCATCATCCATCTGGATGGAGTAACGCACCATGGTCGGCCGGAACACCTTGGCATTGTTGGTGTATTTTTTTTGCATGCTCTTGACCGCATTGCCCGGTACCATTTGCCCCCCAGTGTTGTGAACAACCAGGTCATTGCCGTTTTCATTGGCCTTACTGACCTGAAAGATCGTAGCGTCTTCACAATCGCTCACCAGCAGCACGTCACCCACATCAAACTGAGAGGCATCAGTGACATGGAGGGAGGCAGAATCCGCAGCAGGCACCTTCTCGACAGTAACCACCGGATCGCCGGTCACACCTCGCATGACAATGACGTGGGAACCGTCGACGATGGCATTATTGCTGTCGGTGTCGACATAGATCTCCAGCCCGCGGGAGAAATCGAGAATACTGCCAGCCGACCCGGGGTTAAGGTTATTCTGAACAGAACTCACCCGGGATATGCACCCCCAGTAATCCGCATTGCGAATTTCCCGAGCCAGAATCATCGCCCCCTGGCGCCCCGATTCCTGGACATTGGCCAGCCCTTGGCTGAGCACGAACGATTGCTTACTGGCCACGAAGATCTGCACCAGACCGGCCATCAGGATCAACCCAAGCGCTGACGCCACCATGAGCTCAACCAGCGACAGACCGAGCTGACGAGCGGCCACCCGACCGTATTGCCTACGCATTATCCAACCTCGCCCGAATCACAAACTGGTGACTGCTCTGCTCAGAACCGGTCCCGTTTCCGTTGCCGTCGACCTGCTCCCGTCCTGCCCGCTCTTGCCAGCGAACCGTGATGGTTACCAGCCCATTGTCCACATCCACCGACCCCTGGCCTGCCGGGAGATTCCGGTCCAGCTGCCGACACCAGTTGCGCCGGTCGCTGGCGGCAATATCGGCACTTGACGGATTGCCCGTGACTGCCGTGGTGCACTCACTGAAACTCATGGCATAGGCGCCCCGCTGAAAAGGGTTAGAGCGCATACGCTCCACCATATCCTGGGCCAACAGATTGGCCTGGGTGCGGATGTGCGAGTTGGCGTTCATCTTCAGGGAATAGACCTGCATTCCCGCTACACCGAGCAGGCCAATCGCAAAGATCAGCACCGCCACCAGGATTTCGATCAGACTGGAGCCTTGTTGCTGCCGCATCATCCCCCTCCTCCACACGCCGTCCGGGAAGCGCGGATCTGGCCACCGGCATTGATCTCGATAAGCTGTCCTTGAGCGATACCATTACTGCAAAACGTCAACGTATACGGCTGGTCCTCAATCGCAAACCCGGCACCGTCAAAACCGAACGGTGCGACGGTCAGCGCCGAGGCCGGCGCAGCGATTGAGAGGGAACCATTGTCGATGGCCAGCAACCGAATAATCTCGCCATCGGACCGCAGGCCATCACCGTTCACATCCAGCCAGATGGCCGCACCTGACACCCAATCAGTGCCGGTAAGCGGTGATACCCAGATTCGGTCGGATTTTCGCAGTGCTTCGCTGCGGGCCTGGTTGATCAGACCTAACATCTGATTGCTGGTAGAGGTGAGCCGGTTCTGGTTAATCAGGGTAAAAAATGAGGGGATCGCCCATCCCACCATTACGGCCAATACCGCAATCGTGATAACCAGCTCAATTAAAGTGAACCCTTTCCCTGCTCTGTGCGTCATATATGGGTAAACCTAAATACTCAGGACGGGAATGCCCTAACAAGCGACTTATCCATTAGTAGCTAACGACAACCGCCCCACGGCTGGAATAACCTCTACCAGCACTGACCTCGATTTTAGCGGATCGGGGTAAAAGTCTATTTGTCTTTAAAGACAGTATTTGTTGCTTTTTACAAGTATTAACAATCCAGTAACACTATTTCCTACCCAACCCAGGCAATCCTCAGCTCAATTCCGCCGCAGGCCATGCGTGTGACGCCGTCAACATTTTCGCGGTTCGGCCCCATCGCTTTCATTGGGCCAATGCCATACTGGGGCGCCAACTCCGAGACCAAGGACAGGATGCCCATTCGATTCTCAGCGTTGTTGCGCTGCGGACTGGCGCTTACCGATCACGGTATTTCGCGATACCGGCGGCCTGAAAAAGGTTAATTCGGCGGAATTACATGCTTCAGGCTCCGGAAACAAGCAGAGGGCGTGTCATGTTCACCAGGGGTAAGAACAACGACGGCGTTGTGGAGGATGCCTATGGGAATCCACTCCGATACCCGGTGAACTGAAGCATTCACCGGGTATCAGGATCACTCAGTTCCAGTTGGTCTTCTGCCCTGTCGACATCAGGATAATGGTTCCCCCGCCCTGACCATTTTTAGGGCGGGCTTCAAGCCGGTATGAGTTTGCAGCCGTGTTGGCGATTGAGGGGTCGGCCGCATCGACAATCGCTAGATCGTAGAACTTGGCACTACCATCAACCGGTGATTCGGCCGGAAAGATTCCCCCGGCCCCGACTGAAGCACCAACGTACGTATTGTTCTGGGTATGATACCGCTCCAACGCATTCGCGAGGGACATCAAGGCTCCCTGGGCATCCGTCGCCCGCGTCCGCTCCACATGTTGCTGGTAACTCGGATACGCGATCGCAGCAATGATTCCGATGATTGCAACCACAATCATCAGCTCAATCAGCGTAAATCCAACAGCACGCCGCGACAACGCGTGTTGCGCCTCACCTAAGATCATACTCATTCACTCCTGTTTAATTTCGCGCCCAACGAGGCAATCCACTCATGGAGATTATTCCCCGGGCTCATTATGTTGCTTGTTACTTATAGAGGTAAATCAGGTTGTCAGGTTATATTTCGTCAGCGCCAATGAAGAAAGTGGCGCTGAGTCAACCCAGCCGCCACACACTCAGGTGACATAGCGGCCCTGCTCAGGATGAGCAGCTAATAAACGGAAAGGAATCCAACCATGTCAATTCGAGCACTCGCTGGAGGCTATACTCTAGTCGAACTTTTGATCACCGTCGCAGTTGTTTCAACAATCCTCTCCATCAGTATTCCTGGCTTTTCTATACTTATCGAAAGCCAGCGCCTCGACAGTTCAACAGACACAATTGGCAGAGCTGTATATCTCGCAAGATCGGAAGCAATAAAACGAGGGCAATGGGTCACACTATGCCTCAGCAACGACGGCCACCAATGTTCCGGGAACAATCCCACCCAGCTATTGCTGTTTGCCGATCAAGATCGTACCGGAACGCCAACTACCCCTAGCGAAATCATCCATCACATACCGACCATTCAGAAGGGGCTCACCATTAGCTACAATCGCCCCTTCCTGAGGTTCACGCCGCTGGGACACTCCGCAGGCACAAACGGCACCTTCACCTTATGTACAGCCGACAAGAATGGCGCCATGTTGATCATTTCGACGCTGGGTAGAATGAGAAAGGCCATCGACTATAACGGCGATGGCCTTGTTGAGAAAACCGTTGGTGATCCAATTCGGTGCTAGCGCTAATAGCTACCAACAGGTACCCGCTGCATTTGCTGTCCCTCCCTTGTTGGCGGAACTTTTCCCTATCTGGGTTTGGACAATATTCCAACACGTAGAATCGTCAACCTGCCCACGGCCCGTTGCGGGCTGTGCTGTGAGGGTGAAGCAGGAATACACAGTGACACCGCCAACGGTTGTGTTGCACCCGGTGTTAGCCAGAGTGATCGTATATAAACCTTCATTTGAGGTGATCTGGGTGGTTCCAACGGCATAGGCCGTTCCCAGGAGATCCCTGAAATCTGCGGCATACGACGCTGGGGCGCTTCGCGTGTAGAAGCGCTCCTGCGCCGCGCTCAAGCTCGATAACGTAGTAAGAGCATCCGACCGGTTTGAGCGCATCACTGAGTCACGGTAACTGGGGTATGCAATCGCGGCAAGAATCCCCACGATTGCAACCACGATCATCAGCTCAATTAATGTAAATCCACGTTGCATTTAATTCGCTCCCTTTAGAAGGACAAAGTGTCAATCTGACGCCAGGACTGTCGCCCACTCGCGGGGACTACGACCGAAGTAGCTGTCGTATTGATGGACCCTGTGGACATGTTGGTGATGGCGTTCAAGGTACCCGTACCGCCTTGGTGGAACGTCACACTTGACGCATATCCCGCGCCAATACTGACAACGCTCAAAGACATTTCGTGATCGTTCACCACGTGGTCTGACGATGTGGACAACGGTGCATCCGGTGTCGAGGTACCCGTCAGCAGCGACAGCAAGCGCAGATAGCTATCGCCATCGAGATCGCAACTCTGCGCTGGTGGAACATATTCGGTGAACGCAAACTGGGAACGGTTCGCAGGGTTCAGCGTGGCATGACCGGTCACTCGCCCTGACGGTAAAGAGCCGTCGTAATGCATCCGCACTTTCCACCCCGGATACCCCGTCATTTCTGACTCCAGTTGACTAAATGTATCGATATTAACGCCACCGATAGTCAACTGACTGGGGGTACCGGAAGAAATATCTTTAACTTCTCCGCTGGACTCAAATACAGCGATATCCGTGGTATCCACCAGCGCCGACGGAGACACCGGACCATAGGTCAGCTCGCCATTACTTCTGGGCTCTTTTATGCCATAAAAATGCTGTTGACCATTGATATTGTTATCGACTGGAACCAGCAGCTTCCCTGTACCAAACAGAATCCAACGCTCCCCATACCTATCTCTGGTGGTTATCGGTGTAGCCTGGATCGGTTGTGCAGGATTCATGATCACGCTGTGCTGAGCACCACTAAGACCATAGACAGCCTGACTTTCTCCATCATTATCTTCAAGCAGGATCCGGTGTAGCTGGCCGATTGGAGTGGCAGCTGGACCCTCTACCGTGCCAACGTAAAGAGCATCATCCGAGTTACTGTTGTCCCAGTCAGACACCTCTATCCCGCCAACAAACCCGTTACCGCCTCCCAGATCCAACGGGTTACCGCCAGCAATGGTCGTAAACACGCTGGCCGCAGCAGCATCGGTATAGGAATTGGAAACCAGCTGCTCCAGGTCGATGGCAAATAACCGGGGAGTCTGGTCACTTTCAGCCGAGGACAAGGCACCGGTACCACGGGGGCCACTGCCCAGGACCAGATACCAATCATTGACCGCAGGGTTATCCCAGTCGATCGTGCCGGCATCATAATCCACAGCTGGCTGACGATTATTAATCACGGCAGGCTTAGCCAAAGTGAACCCTAAATCAGGAGCTGTGATTTCACCCAGCAATCGGGGTGCCTGTTCCGGATCCGTGACATCAAACAAAACATACCCAGACCTCATCACCTCAGTTCCACCATCAACGCTTATCTGGATCGGTGAACCGCCAAACCGCATACCCACAGCCAGAATCGTTCCCCAGCCATCGGTATGGGTGGCGTCATTGGGGAAAACATTGGCGTCAAATGTCAGAGGCTCACCGTCCATGTAATAAACATGCTGGTAATCCTGCTCTGTCAGCCAACGCAAGTGAGGTAAAAGGTTATAAGGAGCGTAAGCCCAAAGTTCCTGACCCAAAGGCCGGTTGGCAACAGAAACAGCCCCCGTTGGCTGTGTCATGAACGCGCGGCTTCCGGAGTCCCAGAATCCACCGTTAAATGCATGAATCATCCCGTCGTTTGCCCCGACGTAAACCACTTGGCGGCGATTACGGTACTGATTCACAAACGCCTCATAGGTCGGATCACTGAACAGGTCACCGTAATTTTCCTTCGGCGTGGCCACAACCGCAGGCGTTGAGTGGATGATGTCGCCCAGACGCCACACCTCGCTGATACCATCCTGGTCATAGTCGATGGTCCGGCTTCGATAGCCCGCAACTTCCTTCCCGCGAAGATAATCAACAAGACCTGGTGCCTCTGAAGCCTGTGACAAGCCGAAATACTCGTGGTAATTGGCATAGACGCTGGACAATGACGATGACAGCAACGGAACCACATCGTTCTGATCGACTTCGTCATCGGCGTTTCGGTCCAAAGCCGTTAAAATGTACCGCCGATCTGTATCGACATTTCCGTAGGAAGCTCGTTGTTCATCCGGAGCACTCGACAACGCCAGCCTGTCCACCGCACTCCAGATAGGCTTCAGTTCATGAACGTCAACAGGCGCACCACTGGGTACAAAGTTGCCGTTTACGTCCTGGGCGTATCGCTGGACAAACGTCTTTTCCAGGCTTGGATCAAAGTACAACCCAACGCGCTTGTCGGTCGCATAATCATCCAGCTGAGCATTACCGTTAGAATCTTCCCGCAAATTTCCGGCATCATCGATAAAGATCCCCCGAAGAGTTCCGGTCCAGGTAACAGTCTGGGATCCCAGAGAATACCTTGGCTGGTATAAGGCCTGGTAAACGGCACCAATTCCAGAACTGGTATTGGCTACTACCGCGGCATTAGTACCGGAGGCCGTCCGAGCCACCAACGAAGCAAAGATCCGCTGCAATTGCCCCGCGAGCAATCCAGGGTTGCTTGAATAGAAGTAGTTATCCGGGACACCGTCACGCCCATTAGCCCCCGTACGGTTGTTAACCAGGTCCCACTCCCGGGTGTCAGTGACAGAACCGTTGTAGGAAGGATCGCCGCTGCCATCAAGGTCTCTGAAACCACCGTATTTGGCCGCCAGCAACAACGGTTTAGTCAGAACATTTGCCCCGGGAGTCGCAGAAGGTTCATAAGAGTCATCCTCTGGGTTGTAGGCGTAGTCGTTTTGAGAGTCGGTACACCCGGCCTCTGCGGCTGCCGTATCATTGGGGATAGGCATCACGGGGTTGCCATCGTCTCCAAGAAAGCTTAACTGGCAAAGATCGTTGCGATTCTGACCTCCCGGACGCTCCAGCCAGTCCCCCACGCCATCATTGCCTTCACTTCCGGAGACGACAATTCCAAATCGCATCTTACGGCCAGCAGCGGAATACGCCACCCCCTGGGTAAAACGGACACGACCACTTTCGACCACGGAGTCATCATACGTTGCTCCAGTACGATCATCCGTGAATCCCGAATCACAGGCGCTACTGCTGCCCCCAACACAGAAGCTTACCACCTGAGCACCATCCAGATCGTAGTCACTGCCCCAAGATGACGCTTCCCAGTAGAACAACAGCGTTCCGGACACGATATTGCCTTCGGCATTCCTCTCGGTCTTCAGCACTTCGACATCAAAAAGACTACAAGGACTCCAGTCATTTCCGTTGGTTTCTGCGGCCTGACATGCGGGCAGGAAACTGATGAGCCCTGCCCCCGCTTTGATATCAATTTTGGGAGCAGATTCGGATAACTCCACTCCGTAGGTATCCACGGATTGACGCCCAGTCATTCCGGCATCCGTACGAAGATCCGTTGTCTTGGCGTGGTTCGCAAGCCCGGCTATCAGAAACCCGCCTTCCAATGCAGGTGCTTCAGGACAGAGTCCGAAAGCCTTACTAAGACCGGCGATTGTTTTAGAGGTACACAGTAAGTTTTCGTTGTTATTCCCAGCCACGGAATCATCCCCAATCAGGAAGCTTTGAGGGAATGAACCATACTCTGACACACCCACCGCATCCGTCTTGGCCGCAACGTCAGTAACACCGGAGAGCCCTTCGATATCGGCAACCGAGTCCAGCTCATTGCCGTCAAAGGAGCCTACACCGGACGAAATCATGATGATGGAACATGCCGCGCAAGCGGTGTTGGCATTCAACGGGTTAACCCCAAGGCTTGCAGGCCAGGTCGCATCTTTCAGGGCTGCAATGTAGGTGGTATCGCTACCGGAAGAGTACGCAGCCGTGGGCGCCGTCGCACCGGCAAAGTAACGCACGGCTTCGGCATAAATTTCAGCAACCGGATTGCCCCAGTCACGACAAGGCTTTGTCTTACTTTCAAAATCGTCAACACTTATCACGAAGTCGCCGCATGCGTACGCTTCGGTGTAAGTCGATCCGTTCCAACCGATAATTCTCAGAGAATCTATTGAGGAAATAATACCGTCCACCGCATTGAAGCGGCCTGAGCTCTGGCTGACTTCATCCAAGGCCGGATCAGGGTTGGAGCCGATGAAGCCAATGTTCTTACGCAACCGCCCTCCCGAGACGTAATTCTCGTAGCTTCCGCTGATCAGACCAAACTTGAGCTCGCCAGAATCACCATACTGCTGCAACAATCCAACCGGTTTAACCGTACCATTTGAATAGGCTTTACAATCGGCACTGTCAGCATCTTTTCCGGCCACACAGGCCTGAACACGAACAACGCGCTCGTTCAGCCTTTCCACGCTGGGAGGAGCGTTGTCTCCAGAGTCCCACTGACACTGCGTCGCTTCATTGATGGACCAACGCCGGTAATTACCGCTGGCCAATCTCATTTCCGGAAGACTCGTGGACGTGTATGGATGGGCCGAAGACACATTACAGATAGTCAGCGTACCGTTGGTCAATTCTGCCGATGAAAAAGGGGTAAGCGTGTTGATATCACTCCCACTGTATACCTTGGCAAAAGCATGAACATCACTGGGAATGTAGGCCCGTTCAAGAATGGTTCCACTGTCAGTATCGGTTGAGCGTTGTCCGCCATAGAGCACCCGACGCAGAATATCAATTCGCGTCATAGTCGCCCAGTTAAGGAAATTCCCACTCCAGTTACTTCCATCACAGCTGTGGCCATTGGGCCCGGTGGCCAAAACGTCAGGGGTAAATACCTTATTCGTCTCGTCGTAGTCGTAACACCATTTGCTATCAAAATAGCCAAAATAGTCAAAGCCACCTTTGTAGGTGGTGTCCAGCAAACCATCACTATCTATATCGGTATAGTCAGTATATGCCTTATAAAACAACTGATTATCAACAGACAAGCCTAGCATGACCAAAGGCGTTTCCCGTGCAGTCAACACCGGTGGCTGCAATGTAAAGTCGCCGGAACTCAGTAAATCCGAGTTAACCGTCACCGCACCTGCGCCCTGGGCGAGCAAAACCAGGCTGGAAACAAACAAGAACTTCGTCAATTTTTTCATTTCAGCTCTCCCGGCACAGTTTTCACTGCACCAGTTTGTAAGTTGATTGCAGCATCACTTGGGAATCCGTAGACGCACCACTTGCCAATGCCGTTATCCGAAAGGCTGGCGTCCACTGAGCAAACACATCTGGGTCTGGCGAGGCATTCTGTGAATCCCGGGGAACAAAACAACGAAACTCAATAATGAAACGAGCGTTCTCAACCGTGCCTTCCAGTTGGTTTCCACTAGCAACCACCCGATGTTTTGTCGCGTTGGTCCAAATCGCATTGTCTTCCCATTCCTTTGTGGTTCCAGCGTTGCAGTCCGGTACCGGAGTGGAAGAGTTTTCAAAGGTCCCATAGAAACACAATCCGTTGGTGCAAGAGGCCGTGTAGCAATTAGCCCCAGTACACGCTGGATTGGTTAAAGCAAAACGAATGTCGAAATTTTCTTCGACATACTGTTCACCTTCAATCAGCGCGGCCTCTGCAGCCTGAAAGGCAAGATCATGGTCTCGAAAATTCCCCGTCATTTTCTCTTCGAGGCTGGTCATGTTCATCCCACTGATTCCGACCAGTGTTAACAACAGCAGAAAGATCAAGCTGACTATCAACACACTTCCCCGTTGCAGGTGTGCACTACTCATCCGCGATTCCTCAACTGAATAGTTCGAACAAACGTACGGGTCAGCGGAGCTCCGTCAACTTGAGTGATGCTTTCGGCCTCCACTTCCAGTCTTACCGCTACCACCTGAGACCATTCGCCAGCAGCTTCAACGGCGTCGGCTGTTTTGTACTGCACTTCAGCGCCATTTTTAACACAGTAAAGAACATCCATATCCGAAACACCTTCAACCAGTGGCTGCATGCTATCCGCGGCGCCAACGATATAGTCACTGGAAAAATCAACACGGTATAACGTGGGTGAGGAGATGGTCGCGTCCAGCGCGGGGTCACGGATGTAGTAGCCAACGGAGGTAATACCAAAGACACTGGAGCCATCCGAGTATGCCGTATTCGATGCACCCGCCATGTTGTCACAATCAAACTCGCCCTTGAGCGCTTTGGTGCAATTAGTGACACCTGTCACACTGCCATAGGAGAAGGTCTGCCCCGTGTTGTGAACCACGTTGTCCGCATTGTCATTGTTGTTCGTTGGCCCCGACATAACAAAAATTCCGCGGTTCGAACAGTTTGCATCAACAATCATCATGATGGCGCCGGGCTTAAAACTATGATCGGTCGTAACATCAATCTGAGCGGCATTAGGGTTATGATTCTGAACCTGAAGATCAGAAGCGACATTTGCAGTATGAATAACAACGGCATCGGTGCCCGCGAGGGCATTGGTGAAGGTAGAAGGCAACGTACCGTTATCACCATCATAACCGTTGATGCCGCTATCATAGTCGCCGACATTCGCCGGTGCGTTCTCAATGGAGTTTGCCGTTGGCATATCATTGGAACAGCCAGAGTAACCGGCCATCCTGATATCCCGAGCAAGAAATTCCAGACTAAAGCGTGCGTTCTCCTGAATCTGGGAAACTGCATCCTGCAGCTGATAATCCTGTTTTGCAGATATAAATATTGTGATGACACCAGCCGACAGAATGAGCCCAAGGACCAAGGCAATCATCAACTCCACGAGCGACAACCCGGATTGCCGGTTTAAAGCAAATAGATCTTTCATAAAGGAAGTCCCTATATCCTAACTCTATAACTAAGTACCTGTGGCGTAGGGCTATCTGTACTCTCGTATTCAATAGTGATCGTAAAACCCCGCCATGGCGTACCCACCCCCGCAGAATCAGGCTTAACCTCAACCGTGGCCCCCGGCAGCACCTGGTCCACTCGCTGGCGCCACTGCTGAAAATCAAACTCAGCCAACTGACTGGCATTGCAAACACTGGTCTGACAGGACCTTACCGTTACTGGGACCGTATCTGTTTTCTCAATGGTGTAGGTACTGACCTGCTCTCGCACCTGTTCCATATTGGTTCTCATCCGATCAGCCATATCCATAACCAGAAGGCTGGCTTGCGTGCGAAAGTAAGCTTCGTTGTTAAAACGAAGACTTTGCGTCTGTAAACCCGCTAATCCCAAGAGACCAACCGCAAGCACCAGCACAGCGACCAATACCTCGATCAGACCCGCCCCACGCTGGGCGTTAATTCTCGCCATAACAGTCATCCTTTCGTTGCCCTGCCGGTTATCCCCAAGTCCACTGATTTGGTGAACTGAGCACCAGCAGAATGCGAAAACGTAAAGACCCCATCCCCATCGATCAATAGCCCACGGCTTTCAAACGTCACTAGATTGTCACCATTGCTCTGGGTAACAACCACCAGGCCTTCAAGTGGATCAACTGATTTGATGACTTTGTCGCCAGAGGCATCCAGAACGCCATCACGATCAGTGTCGGCAAATAGAAGCCAACCACCGTTCCAACCGAGTGAGTTGTCGCAACTGCTGCCGTTGGAAGATTTGCAGATGGTGACGGCCGTGCCATTTTTGATGGCTTCACTGCGGGCAAACTGCAACAGGTTAAAAAATTCATCACGATCAAAGGCGACTCGATTAGAGATCACCATATTCTGAAAAGACGGCGCCGCTAATGCGATGATCACGCCAAACACAGCTATCGTGACGATAAGCTCAATGAGAGTAAATCCGCGGGATTTTTTGAGAAAATTCATGGTCAGTTTCCATTTTCAGCCACCTTAAGGTTAACTGCCGGCAATGTAACTGACCATGATGGGGCGATAAACGGTGTGTCAGAGAGGATAAACGGAGAGCAAGGGGGAGAATTAGCAACTTACATCACACTTTCCAGCCTCCCCCTGCAGGAAATTCGAAAGACCTTAACTCACCTCAACCACATCAATCCGCAGCTCTTTCGGCATCGAGAACACAATGTTCTCCTCCCGTCCCGCGACCTCTTGCGGCGCCTCGCCACCCAGTGTCTGCAACCGTTTGACCACTTCGCTGACCAGCACCTCTGGTGCCGATGCGCCTGCGGTTACGGCAACAGCCCTGCGGCCATTCAACCATGTTGGGTCGATCTGACTGGCGTCATCGATCAGGTACGCTGGCGTACCCATCCGTTCCGCCAGCTCACGCAGGCGGTTGGAGTTGGAGCTGTTCGGGGAGCCAACCACCAACATCAGGTCACAGTCTCCGGCGAGCTGCTTGACCGCATCCTGACGGTTCTGGGTGGCGTAGCAGATGTCATCCTTGCGGGGCCCCTGAATATCGGGAAAGCGCTCACGCAGGGCGTCGATTACCCGTGCAGTGTCATCCATGGACAGCGTTGTCTGAGTCACAAACGCCAGCTTTGACGGATCGTTGACCGCCAGCTTTGCCACATCCGCCTCGTCTTCCACCAGATAGATCTGGCCGCCGTTGCTGTAGTCGTACTGGCCCATGGTGCCTTCGACTTCCGGATGCCCCTGGTGCCCGATCAACACGCATTCGCGGCCGTCGCGGCTGTAGCGCATCACCTCCATATGAACCTTGGTGACCAGCGGACAGGTCGCATCAAATACCTTGAGGCCGCGCCGGGCAGCTTCATTCTGCACCGCCTGAGAGACGCCATGGGCACTGAAGATCACCAAATGATCGTCTGGGACTTCGTCCAGCTCATCGACAAAGATCGCACCACGGTCACGCAGATTGTTGACCACAAACTTGTTATGAACCACTTCGTGGCGCACATAGATGGGTGCCCCGAATACATCCAGCGCCCGGTTGACGATTTCGATGGCGCGATCCACACCGGCACAGAAGCCACGGGGGTTAGCGAGACGAATCTGCATACTGGAGTCCTGCATTGACGGTTGCGGATTGACGAATCAGTGGGCCGGCCCTGCCGGCTCCACATCAATGACCTGCACTTCAAACACCAGTGTACGCCCAGCCAATGGGTGGTTGAAGTCCACGGTGACCTCATCGCCCTCAACCCGGCTGACGACGCCTGGCAGTTCCGTCTGGCGCGCATCGGCAAAGGAGATCATCACGCCGGGCTCAAGCACCATTTCGGCACTGAAATCGGAGCGCTTGAACACCTGGACGTTGTTGGGGTTGGTCTGACCAAAGCCCTTTTCCGGCGGCACTTCGTAACTCGCCTGATCTCCAGCCTTCATGCCCAGCAAGTAAGCCTCAAAATTTTCCGGCAGGTTGTCGTCGCCAATTTCGAGACTGGCCGGTTCCTTGTCAAAGGTGGAATCAATCACCTGACCGTCCGTAAACTTCAGGGCAAAATGCAGGGTGACACGAGTACCCTTGTCAACGGGAAGCTCATTCATTTGGAATCACTACTCCTTCCGGATTCATCGGACGGTTTGCGGAACATATCGAGAATCAACATTCCTGCCCCGATGGTGATGGCGGTATCAGCCAGGTTAAAGGCGGGAAAATGATAGTCCTGCCAATAGAAATGCAGGAAATCGACCACATAGCCATGCATGACCCGGTCGTAGACATTACCCAGTGCACCGCCGAGAATCAGGGTGATCGCAATAGCGGTCCAGGTTTCGTTACGTCCCAGGCCCCGCAGCCAACCGACCAGTACCACACTGACCACCAGCGCAAGCACTACAAAGAACCAACGTTGCCAGCCAGCAGCATCCGCGAGGAAGCTGAAGGCGGCACCGGTGTTGTGCAGCAGGGTCAGGTTGAACAGCGGCATCACCGGCACCGGCACGCCGTAGCTCAGCATGGCGCTGGCCACGGCCTTGGTACCAAGATCCAGTGCAATGACCAGCGCCGCCAGCCACAACCAGCGTAACTTGGAGCCTGTTGAATCCTGCTCAGTCATGACATGATCCATCAGGCGAACGAACGGGCTTCACCGGCCCCTTCCACATTGTCGACACAGCGGCCACAGAGATCGCCAAACTGCTCGTTCTGGCCAACATCCTCGCGGTGATGCCAGCAACGCTCGCACTTACTGTGTCCAGTCGCCTGAACCTTGACCAGCAAGCCTTCATGGTTCGTCTGCTCGGCACCTTCGGCCTCGGAAACCGGTTTGACCGTGGCTTCCGACGTGATCAGAACAAAACGCAGCTCTTCCCCCAGATGACCCAGCTTTTCAGCCAGTTGGCCTTCGCAGTAGAGCGTCACTTCCGCACTGAGAGAACCCTTGATCTCGCCACGGCCACGGGCGTCTTCCAGGCACTTGTTCACGGCTTCCTTAACGCTGTAGATTTCACGCCAGTATTCACGGCCAAGCTCTTCGGCATCAGGCAAAGCGGTCAGGCCTTCGTACCAGGTCTCGTAGAACACGGTATCGCCGCGTTCACCGGGCAGATGCTGCCAGATCTCATCAGCGGTAAAGCTGAGAATCGGGGCAATCCAGCGCACCAATGCCTCGGCAACATGGTACATCGCGGTCTGGCAGGAACGACGGGCGAGGCTGTCGGCCTTGGTGGTGTATTGACGATCCTTGATGATATCGAGGTAGAAACCGCCCAGCGTGGCTTCACAGAAACTGTACACCTTCTGGAAAATCCGCAGGAAGGCGTAGTTCTGGTATTCCTCATTAAGCTCTTGTTGCAGCTGCAACGCGCGATCAACCATCCAGCGATCCAGGGCAATCATGTCTTCGTTTGCCACCAGGTGCTCTGTCGGATCAAAACCGTTGAGGTTACTCAGCAGGAAGCGGGCGGTATTACGGATGCGGCGGTAGCCATCCGCAGTCTGACGCAGGATATCCTTGGATACGGTCATTTCGCCGCTGTAGTCAGTCGCAGATACCCACAAGCGGAGAATATCGGCGCCCAGCTCGTTCATGACTTCCTGAGGCGCGATCACGTTACCCAGGGACTTGGACATCTTGCGACCCTGGCCATCCACCGTAAATCCGTGGGTCAGCACCTGGCGGTACGGAGCCACACCATTCATCGCGATGGAGGTTTTCAGTGACGACTGGAACCAGCCCCGGTGCTGATCAGAACCCTCAAGGTACAGATCGGCCGGGAACTGACCAAGTTCAGGGCGCGGACGCAGAACCGAGTCGTGGGTCACTCCGGAATCAAACCAGACATCCAGGGTATCGAGGACTTTCTCATACTGACCGGCTTCAGCTCCCAGCAACGTACTGGCATCCAGGTCGTACCAGGCGTCGATGCCGCCGGCTTCAACTTCCTTCGCCACAGCCTCGATCAAGCTGGCAGTGTCCGGGTGCAGTTCCTGGGTTTCTTTATGAATGAACAGGGTGATTGGCACCCCCCAGGTACGCTGGCGGGAGATACACCAGTCCGGCGACTGCTCGAACATCGCCTCAATACGGTTCTGACCCCAGGCAGGCACCCAACGCACGCCCTTGATCGCTTCCAGGGCATCGGCACGGAGATTTTCCTTCTCCATGCTGATGAACCATTGCGGTGTTGCACGATAGATCAGCGGTGTCTTGGTACGCCAGCAATGAGGGTAGCTGTGACGGAATTTCTCGGTAAAGACCAACTTGCCCTCGCGGGTCAGCGCCTCACAAACCGGCTCGTCAGCCTTGTAGACATGGATACCGGCAAACTCGCCTGCAGCGGAGGTGTAGGTGCCGTCGGCCTGCACCAGGTTAAGGGTGCCAATGCCATAGTGCTGGCCCACCACGAAATCTTCCATGCCGTGGTCCGGTGCGGTATGAACAGCACCGGTACCAGCGTCGGTAGACACGTGATCACCCAGGATTACCGGCACCTGCTTGTCAAAGATCGGGTGCTGCAGGGCCAGGTGTTCGAGTTCTGAGCCTCGGCAGGTTCCCAGAACCTCGAAGCCCTCCAACGACCAGCGCGCCATGATGTCATCCACCATGGCGGCTGCGAGAATCAGTCGCTCAGGCCCCGCTCCGGCATCCACCTGAACCAGGGCGTAGTCCAGATCGGCGTTCAGTGAAACCGCCTGGTTCGCAGGGATAGTCCAGGGGGTGGTGGTCCAGATCACTACAGAAACAGCGCCTTCGCCCTGCTCCGTACCAAACAGTGACAGCGCCTTGGGCTGATCCACTGCGGTGAACCGAACATCAATCTGGGTCGATGTCTTGTCCTGATATTCCACTTCGGCTTCGGCCAGGGCCGACTGACCAACCACACTCCAGTACACCGGCTTGTAGCCACGCACCAGATGGCCCTTGGCGACAATTTTGCCCAATGCCCGAACGATACCGGCTTCAACCTTGGGGTCCATGGTCAGGTAGGGCTTGTCCCACTCACCCATGACACCGAGACGAATAAAGTCGGCCTTCTGGCCCTCAACCTGCTTGGCGGCGTACTCACGGCAAGCCTGACGAAACGTCTTGTAGTCAACCTTGACCCCGGCCTTGCCAATATCCTGCTCGACCTTGTGCTCAATGGGCAGGCCATGACAATCCCAGCCCGGCACATATGGCGCATCGTAGCCCATGAAGCTACGGGATTTGACAATCATATCCTTCAGAATCTTGTTGACCGCGTGACCGATATGAATGCTGCCGTTGGCATAGGGAGGGCCATCGTGCAGGATGAATTTGTCACGTCCTTCCCGCTGCTTGCGCAGGTTGCCGTAGACATCCAGGTCCTGCCAGCGCTTGAGCATGTCCGGCTCGCGCTTGGCCAGGTTGCCGCGCATCGGGAAGGCGGTTTCAGGCAGATTCAGGGTATGCTTGTAGTCGCTCATGGTTACCTGTGGGTACTTTCAAACGGTTAAGTACAAAACGGCTAAGTACAACGATTAATACTGTGTATTACCGAGTCATCTTCTCGGCCAAATTCAGTGTCCGGCCAGCCACTGACGGGCATCCACCATGTCCTGGGCAATTTGTGCTTTCAGGGCATCGACGGATGAAAACTTTACTTCGTCACGCAGCGGGTGCCGGAATGTCACCCGCAGGCGCTGGCCGTACAGTGTGCCAGCAAAGTCAAACAGGTGCACTTCCAGTGACGGCTGGCGCCCGTCTACCGTGGGCCGCAAGCCGATATTGGCGACACCGTCACACAACCGGCCATCGGGCAGTTCAGCCTGCACCACATAGACGCCTCGCAGGGGTGCCTGGCGTTTCAGGCGAATATTTGCCGTAGGTGCGCCGATCTGCCGCCCTAACTGGCGGCCGTAGATCACCTTGCCCGCAATGGCATAAGGACGCCCCAGCAGGGATTCTGCCCGTGCCAACTGATTGGCCGCCAGGGATTCCCGGACCAGGGTACTGCTGACCCGCTCACCATCCACCGTGATGGTTCGGGTATTCTCGACGGAGAAACTGCACTCCTGACCTACCCGCTGCAACAGCTCAAAATCTCCGGCACGGTCGCAGCCAAAGCGGAAATCATCGCCAACCACCAGATGGCGAACACCAAGCCCCTGGATCAGCAGATCGTTAATGAACCCCATGGCGGAGTAACTGCGGAATTGCTCATCAAAACGCAGGCACAGTACCGTATCGATACCGGCGTCCAGCAGCAGGCGGTATTTTTCGCGGAAATCGCTCAATCTCGGGGGAGCGTCGTTACCCTGAAAAAACTCTCGGGGCTGTGGCTCGAACACAATCGCCACACCTGGCAGTTTCAGCTCCCTGGCCTTGTCGCACACCTGATTGATAATTGCCCGGTGCCCGACATGAACACCGTCAAAGTTACCGATCGTTGCCACACACCCGCTGGCCAGCGGAGACGTTCCCTGCCGAGACAACGATTGCAGGTTGGCCAGCCCTCGAATCAGCCGCATGTAATGCGCACCCCTGTTTCTTTTTTCTTCCGCCCACGTCTCCTCGCAGGGATACGCAGCGGTTACTGACAACCCAGCGGACCAAGCCCGCTGGCGAGAAAACGAGCGATTATAACCTACCTCTGGCGAAAATGTCTTACCCGCACGCCAACCGCCGCCAGGGCAACAAAGTAGCAGCCAAGCCCAGCACCAACCAGCACCGCCATATCAGATGCCCGCTGCAACCCCGGCATCGCCAGCCAGGCGTCAGTTGGCTGACCGAGCCAGAGAATGACACCCGCCAGCGCGCCATTGGCAACCGCCAGCTGCAACAGGAATCTTCCCCACCCCGGCTGCCCTTTCCAGGCACCGTCTTTCTTCAGCCCCCGCCATAGCAACAGGGCATTCAGCCAGGCGGATAACGACGTCGCCAACGCCAACCCGACATGGGCAAGCGGCCAGATCAGCGCAAGGTTGAAGGCCATATTGGCAACCATGGCAATCACCCCGATTTTAACCGGCGTTCGGGTATCCTGGCGGGCAAAGAAACCTGGCGCCAGCACCTTGATCAGCATGAACGCCAACAACCCCAGCGAGTACGCGCGCAGGCTGCCACCCGCCATGACGACGTCACGATCGGTAACCTCTCCGTAATGGAACAGGGTGGCAATCAACGGATCGGCCAGCAGCGCCAACGCCAACGCCGCCGGCACACCGATCAGCAACACCCCCCGCACAGCCCAGTCCAGAGTCTGCGCGAACTGATCCGGCGAATCCGCCGCGTGCTTACGGGAAAGGCTGGGCAGGATCACCGTCGCAATCGCTATGCCGAAGACCCCCAGCGGCAACTCTGACAAGCGGTCCGAGTAATACAGCCAGGACACCGAACCGGTCTGCAACAGGGAGGCGAGAATCGTATCCAGCAGCAGATTGATCTGACTGACAGATACCCCAAACAGCGCGGGCGCCATCAACTTCAGCACCCGGCGAACGCCCTCGTGCCGATAGTCCACCCGCGGCCGCGGCAGCAACCCCAGACGCATCAGGAACGGCAGCTGGAAAAACAGCTGCAGAGCCCCGGCAATGAATACCCCCCAGGCCAGTGCCAGCACCGGCGTTTCCATGACCGGCGACAGGAAGATTGCGGCGCAAATCATTGCCAGGTTCAGCAACACCGGCGTAAAGGCCGGAATCGCGAAGCGATCGTAGCTGTTGAGTATGGCGCCGGCAAAGGCCGTCAGGGAGATCAGCAACAGGTATGGAAAGGTGATCCGCAGCATGCTGCTGGCCAGATCAAACTTGGCCGGCTCATCCAGGAATCCGGGGGCGAACACCGCGGTCAGCAGGGGCGCCCCCAGCACCGAAGCGAGCGTCACACCCAACAGCACCAGCCCCAGCGTTCCAGACACCGCATTGACGAGACGACGAACCTCGCTGATGGAACCGGTTTCCCGGTATGACGACAGCACCGGTACAAACGCTTGGGAAAAGGCGCCTTCAGCAAACAGGCGACGGAGGAAGTTGGGGATTTTGAAGGCAACGAAGAAGGCATCGGCCCCCGCACCGGCACCAAAATAGCGAGCAATGACCATATCCCTGACCAACCCGAGAACCCGGGACAACATGGTCATGACGCCAACGACAGCAGAGGAACGGAGCAGGCCCGGAGCTTTCGGAGCCGCCGAGGGCGGAGTTTTTGGTTGCGGTGCGTCAGCACTCATAAAGATGGAGGCCCGTAACAGTCAAAGATCAGCCAGCGCCTGAGATTCAGGAACCCACAGCGTTGGAAAACCAACGTCTCGGAAATCCACAAGGAACCCCCGGACAGGGCCCACAAGCGCCCGGCTAGAGCGAGCGGCGAGTTTATCACAGAGACCTGTCAATACGGCACGAATTCAGCAACAGCCTTGACTTTTTGCGGCAGTGGCGGCATAGTTCCGCGTCATTTATTTCGACGCGCTGGTGGTTTGGCGCGCACGCGATTTCACACAGATCGTTATCAGCAACGAACAGCAGATTTTCAGGAGTTACACGGTGGCAAATTCCCCACAAGCCAAGAAGCGCGCACGTCAGAACGAGAAGAACCGCAAGCACAACACCAGCCTGCGTTCCATGGCGCGCACTTACCTCAAGAAAGTAAACGCCCAGATCGAAGCCGGCAGCTACGAGGGTGCACAGGAAGCCCTGCAGAAGGCCCAGCCGATCATCGACAGCATGGTCAACAAGGGCATCTTCGCCAAGAACAAGGTTGCTCGCCACAAGAGCCGCCTGAACGCCAAGATCAAGGCCCTGAAAAGCGCCTAATCTTAGCGGACATAAAAAAACCGGCAGAAGCCGGTTTTTTTATGTCTGGAAAAACCCCGGGCGAGCAAACCCGGACAACGCCAGCTCAGACAATGACCATATTGTCCCGATGAATCATCTCTTCATCTGAAATATAACCAAGCACCTCAACAATGCGATCGCTGGAACGCCCAGCAATGGCCGTCGCCTCATCGGCATCGTAGTTCACCAGCCCCCGGGCAACCTCCCGCCCCGCCTCATCGACACAGGACACCATCTCGCCGCGGCGGAACCGGCCACTCACCCCTTTCACGCCAACCGGCAGCAGGCTACGCCCTCCCCGGCACAGCACCTTGACCGCCCCCGCATCCAGCACCAACTGACCACGGGTCTTGAGATGACTTGCCAGCCACTGCTTACGGGCCGCAATCCGCCCCTGCTCCGGCAGCAACAGGGTCCCCAGCACCTCACCCTGCACCAAACGATTCACCACGCGCTCAATTCGACCACCAACAATGACCGTAAACGCGCCAGAACGGGCCGCCAGACGGGCCGCACGAACCTTGGTCTGCATACCACCACGACCCAAAGCACCAGCGCCACCCGCCGCCATGGCGTCGAGCTCCGGGTCCCCGGCCTTGCGCTCAATCACCATTTCAGCATCCGGATTCTTGCGCGGATCCTTGTCAAACAACCCCAGCTGGTCTGTGAGAATGATCAGACCATCCGCCTCGATCAGATTGGCAACCAACGCTCCCAGGGTATCGTTATCCCCAAAACGGATCTCATCCGTAACGACCGTATCATTCTCGTTAACAATCGGGATAACGCCAAAATCCAGCAACGCCCGCAGCGTGCTGCGAGCGTTGAGATAACGCTTGCGATCAGACAGGTCATCATGAGTCAGCAGAATCTGGGCAGCATGACGATCATGGCGGCGGAACTGATCCTGCCAGGTTTGCACCAACCCCATCTGACCAACCGCTGCCGCCGCCTGTAATTCATGCAACTGTTCCGGGCGACTTGCCCAACCCAGACGACTCATACCTTCGGCAACCGATCCCGAAGACACCACCACAACCTCGACGCCGTCAGCGATAAGCGCCGCAATCTGATCAACCCAGTGACCAAGACCTGCCACATCAAGTCCGCGACCATCATTCGTCAACAGAGCACTGCCGATCTTGACGACCAGTCGGCGAGCCCGGGACAGCTGGGAACGTTCACTCATGGGATTTCATTTACTCCGGTGCATACACCACTTCGACGCCGTAATCATCATCGTCGTCGAAATCGTCATCGTCATCATCGTTGTTCTCACGCGCCGCCCGGCGGGCAGCACGATCCGCCTCGATCCTTGCGCGCGCCTCTTCATCCATCCGCACCCGGCGTTCACGCTCCAGCTCAGCCGCTTCCGGATTCTGAGCTTCTTCTTCGGCCCGCAACTCAATCCAGCGCATAACAGCCTGCACCAACGGCCGGGTACCTTCGCCACTCAGCGCCGAAACCCGGAACACCGGCCCGGTCCAGTTGAGCTCATCAATAATCGCCTGACAATGAGCCTCGCGCTCATCCTCCGACACCATATCGACCTTATTCAGAACCAGCCAGCGATCCCGGCCAGCCAGCGTCTCACTGAACTTTTCCAGCTCGTGGGCAATCGCCCTGACATTGTCCGCCGGCGAAGAACCATCGTAAGGCGCCACATCCACCAGATGCAGCAACAAACGGGTACGCACCAGATGCTTGAGGAAACGAATACCCAGACCCGCCCCCTCTGCGGCACCCTCAATCAACCCGGGAATATCCGCTATCACAAAGCTCTGATGCGCCTGCACGCTGACCACACCCAGGTTTGGAACCAGCGTGGTGAACGGGTAGTTGGCAACCTTCGGCTTTGCCGCCGACACCGCACGAATAAAGGTAGATTTTCCCGCATTAGGCAACCCCAGCAACCCAACATCGGCCAACACTTTCAGCTCCAGTCGCAGGTTACGCGCCTCACCCTCAGAACCGGGCGAGGTCTGACGCGGCGCCCGGTTCACCGATGACTTGAAGCGGGTATTGCCGAGCCCATGAAACCCACCCTGGGCCACCTTGAGCTTTTGACCTTCACTGGTCAGATCCCCCAGCACCTCATCGGTATCCATATCGACCACAGTGGTACCTACGGGAACCGGCAGCACCAGATCTTCACCCTTGCTTCCCGAACAGTTCCGGCCCGCACCAGGCTCGCCATTCTGAGCCCGAAATTTACGCTGAAACCGGTAATCAATCAGGGTGTTCAGCGAACTGTCGGCCTGCAAATACACGGAACCGCCATCGCCGCCGTCACCACCATCCGGGCCGCCCTTGGGGACGTACTTCTCACGCCGAAAACTCAGACAACCATGCCCGCCCTTGCCGGCTTCCACAATAATGGTGGCTTCATCTACAAATTTCATCGGTTAACCCTTTGCGCTATGGCGCATAAACTAAAAAGCCCCGCAGCCTCTGAGAAGCATTGCGGGGCTCCGGATTGCTCTGATGATCAGATCTTATCAGAGCAATCCATGGTTCTACAGAACCTGAGATCGCCGCGGCTTAGGCCGCCGGAACGATGCTCACAAACTTGCGGTTCTGAGGACCTTTGACTTCGAACTTGACCTGACCGTCTGCTTTCGCAAACAGAGTGTGGTCTTTGCCCAGGCCAACGTTGCTACCAGCGTGGAAACGGGTGCCGCGCTGACGAACGATGATGCTGCCTGCAGAAACAGTTTCACCACCGAAGCGCTTGACACCAAGTCGTTTAGACTCGGAATCGCGACCGTTACGGGTACTACCTGCTGCCTTTTTATGAGCCATTGCTAGCCTCCTTTTACTGGGACCTGTCTAAGAGCCTTAGCCCTTGATGCCCGTGATCTTGACTTCAGTAAACCACTGACGGTGGCCCTGACGCTTCATGTGATGCTTACGACGACGGAACTTGATGATCTGAACCTTGTCGTGACGACCATGGCTAACCACCTCGGCAGTCACCTTGGCACCTTCAACTACCGGCGCACCAACCTGGATCTTGTCGCCGTCGGCAACCAGCAGGACGCGATCAAACTCAACGTTGCCACCGGTTTCCACTTCCAGCTTTTCCAGCTTGAGAGTTTCGCCTTCTTTCACGCGGTGCTGCTTGCCACCGCTAACAATTACTGCGTACATGGATGATCTCCGCTATGGACCCATCCCTGCTCTTATCCACCTGGTTCTAAGGGAAGCGCTTTGGCAACCCTATAGCAGGGAGCGCAGGTTGGGATGAGTTGGGGCGCGAATTGTACGAAAACCGCCCATGCTTTACAAGGGTGATTCGCTCTCATATTGACACTCACTGCGCCAGTACCTAGCATGGCCGCGTCCCGCCTTACTTTTCAACAGACCGGAACCGCCCGCATGACAGCGCAGCGCATTTACGATACCGTCGCGGAAGACTTTAGCCGCGTCAATGACCTGATTATCCGTCGACTCTCATCCGATGTCCCGCTGGTCGAGAAAATCGCCCACTACATCATTGAAAGTGGCGGCAAACGCCTGCGCCCACTGCTGGTTCTCCTTAGCGCCAAAGCCTTGGGGCATGATCGTGACGAGCACCTGAAGCTGGCCGCAGTGATTGAATTCCTGCACACCGCCACCTTGCTGCACGACGATGTCGTCGACACATCGGACCTTCGGCGCGGCCGCTCCACCGCCAACGCCAAGTGGGGCAATGCGCCAAGCGTGCTGGTAGGTGATTTCCTCTATGCCCGCGCCTTTGAGATGATGGTTGAGCTGAAAAGCCTTGCAATCATGGAGGTCCTGTCTCACGCCACCGCCGTCATCGCTCAGGGCGAAGTTCTGCAATTGATGAACGTCCGCAACCCCGATGTCAGCGAAGCACAGTATATGGAGGTCATCCACAACAAGACCGCCAAGCTGTTTGAAGCGGCCTCCCATTCCGGCGCCCTGCTGTCCGGCGCCACTCCGACCCAGGAAACCGCGCTGCGGGACTATGGCAAGCACTTGGGCATGGCTTTCCAGCTGGTGGACGATGTTCTGGACTATCGCGGCGATGCAGAAACCATGGGCAAGAACGTCGGCGACGATCTCGCAGAGGGTAAGCCGACGTTGCCCCTGATTCACGCCATGGCCAACAGCAGCGACAGTGAAAGCACCCTGATTCGTCAAGCCATCCGTAAAGGGGGGCTCGACCAGCTCAGTGAAATTCTGGCGATTGTTGATCGCTCCGGCGCCCTTGAGTACACCATGGCAAAAGCCAGAGAAGAAGCTGGCAAGGCAAGGGCTTGCCTGGCCTGCCTTGAGGCCTCACCTGCAAGAGAAGCCCTGGAATTGCTGACCGAAGTAGCCGTCGCCCGGGTTAACTGACCGGCACGCCTTCCCCAAAAGCGACCAGCCAGACCGGTTTTCCGGCTGGCTGAGCCTCCCTTTTATCCAGACTGCCCGACACTCAGACCAGATCCGGCCCCAGCTTCCCGCGGCCATGCTCCCCCGAGAAATCCAGTTCAGGCCCCAGTGGCACGACCCGGGTCGGATTGATGCTGCGCTGACTGACGTAGTAATGACGCTTGATCTGTTCGAAATCGACCGTCTCGGCCACCCCCGGCACCTGGTAGAGGTCTTTCAGGTAGGCCGATAAGTGAGGGTAATCGCGGATCTGGCGCAGGTTGCACTTGAAATGGCCATAGTAAACCGCATCGAACCGGATCAGCGTGGTAAACAGTCGCCAGTCGGCTTCCGTCAGCCGATTGCCCGCAAGGTAACGCTGACCGGACAGTCGCTGATCCAGCCAGTCCAGCCCGGAAAACACTTCCGAACAGGCCTGTTCATAGACTTCCTGAGAGGTCGCAAAGCCGGTTCGATAGACCCCGTTATTGACGGCGTGATAGACCCGTTCATTGACAGCCGAGACCTCCGCCCGCAGGGCTTCGGGGTAAAAATCCCGGTCGCTACGAACCCCGTCCAGGCCATCAAACGCCGAATTCAGCATACGGATAATGTCTGCAGATTCATTATTGACGATGGTCTGGGCCTGCTTGTCCCACAGCACCGGCACGGTCACGCGGCCGGTATAGACTGAGTTTACGCGGGTGTATAGCTGATGAAGGTAGCGCAATCCGTAGAGATGGTCACAATGATCATCGCTGTCCGGAGCAAACTGCCATCCATCTTCCAACATGTCGGGATGGACCACAGACACCGAGATGTGTTGCTCCAGGCCTTTGAGTTTACGCAGAATCAGTGTGCGGTGAGCCCAGGGACAGGCCATGGAGACATACAGATGGTATCGCCCGGATTCTGCCTTGAAACCAGCCTCGCCATTATCCCCGGCGGAACCGTCCACGGTAATCCAGTGACGATAGCTGGACGCTTCCCGCTCAAACTTTCCGCCACTTTTCGCCGTATCGTACCAACGGTCGTACCAGCGACCCTCCACCAACAAGCCCATAGCGGCCCTCCCCTTGTAGAACTGATTTTGACGATTCACCGTTTAGTGGAAGACAGGATAACCAGCTCCCTGATACCCTCACAAACAATCAATTTTGGCCAATTTATTCAGATAAACTGAACATGCACAGCGAGATCACCATTGACGCCCTCAAAGTTCTGGACGCCATTGATCGCAAAGGCAGCTTTGCGGGCGCGGCGAACGAACTGTTCCGGGTACCTTCCGCCATCAGCTACACCGTCCAGAAGCTGGAGGAAGACCTGAATGTGAGCATTTTCGACCGCAGCGGCCATCGCGCAACCCTGACGCCAGCCGGCCGTTACCTGCTGGAAGAAGGGCGCAGCCTGCTGGAAGCCGCTCAAACGCTCGCTCACACCACCCGCCAAGTGGCCCAAGGCTGGGAGACCCGGCTTAAAATTGCGGTCAACTCGCTGATCCCGCTGCAGGCGCTGTTCCCCGCCATCAGAGCTTTTCACGACCTGGGAGTTCCGGTTGACGTACAGTTGATTGAGGAAGTGTTTGCGGGCACCTGGGATGCCTTGCAGAGTCGGCGCGCGGATCTCGCCATTGGCGCCGACCATTTCAGCAAGCCTGCCGGCAATTTCACCACCTGCAAGCTTGGGGACATGCCATTTGTCTATGCCGTGGCACCAGACCACCCACTGACCAGAGCCTCCCAGCCGCTGACCGAAGACGACATCCAGCAGTACCCCGCAGCGGTTGCTGCCGACACCTCACGCCGCCTGCCTCCCGGAACCGCAGGGATCTTCCGCCGTCAGCGCACACTGACTGTCTCCAACCTGGATCAGAAGATCGCCGTCCAGGAAGCCGGGCTCGGGGTGGGCTGGCTACCAACGGCGAGGATTCGCCCCCAACTGGCCGACGGCCGATTGGTGGCACTGGAAGTCAAAGACACCCGCCAGAACGTCGAACTTTACCTCGCCCGTCACAGTGACGACCGTGGCAAGGCGCTGATGTGGTTCTGGGATCGGCTGGGGGTCGATGAAACCCTGAGTGATCACATCGTCGGCTAAGACCTCACCGGGTGTCGCAAACAACCCGCAAAAGGGGGCGACTGAGCCAACCGGTGCCCCCTGGCACCGGTTTATAATGCAGCACAAACAACGCTTACAGGAGCCATCTGATGAGGCAGCTATCGGAGCTGGACGCTTCGTTTCTCTATCTCGAGTCTGACACTGCGCCCATGCACATTGGCGGCGTCTATCTATTTGACGCCAGGGACCGGGACGAACCGCTCGCCTTCAGTACCTTCGTGGCTTATCTTCGCAGCCGTCTCCATGTCGTCCCCCTGTTCCGGCAAAAATTACGCGAAATCCCGCTTCGCCTTGGTCTGCCTTACTGGGTGGACGATCCCGACTTCAGCCTTGAGCGACACCTTGCCTACGTCAACCTGAGCCAGCAAGGTGAAATGGAGAACCTTCGGGAACTGGCGGCGGGCATTCTGGAAAAGCCGCTGCAACGGGACCGCCCCCTGTGGCACATTACGTTCGTCGATGGCTTCCGCTACGACAAGAACGACCCGGAAAGCGCCGGCTTTGCCCTGATCGTCAAACTTCATCACGCCGCCATTGATGCTTTCAGCGGTGAAGAAATCATTGGCAAGCTGCTGGAATACAGTCCCGAACCCAGCCCGATCTCCGCCCCCCTGCCCTGGGAGCCGCGCCCCGAACCGTCCGAGGAACGGGTTTACCTGCAGACCGGCCTCAACCTGGTGCGCAAGCCCTTCCAGATTGCCAATCTGACGATAAACGCCATGGAGGCGACCGCACGGGGGCTGATTCAGAAACAGCTGCACAAGCTGCCACTGCCATTCCCGCTGTTCACCGCTCCGCACAGCCCGTTTAACCGGCAAATCACTGCGAACCGCCGGATTATCTCTACCACACTCTCGCTGGCGCGCCTGAAAGCCATCAAGGCCAGCCTGGGCGACGTTACGCTCAACGATGTGGTGCTTGGCCTTTGTGCTGAAACACTGCGTCGCTACATGGAAAACTGTGATGCCGACGTCAGCCGCTCACTGGTTGCCATGACCCCCATCTCCGTGCGATCCAAAAGCCTGCGTCGCTCCACCGGCAACCAAATGTCTGCCATGCTGCTTGATCTGGCAACGGATGAGGAAAACCCGGCCCGACGCATCCAGAAAATCCACTGGAACGCCGTCGCCTCGGAACCCTACCAGGAAGCCATCGCCGCAGACCGGCTAACCGAACTGCTGCCCACCAACATGCTAGCGTTGTCGGCGCGTTTGTATTCTGAACTGCAGATCGCCCAGCGTTATCATCCGGTGTTCAATGTGCCCATCACTAACGTGCCAGGCCCTCAGGTTCCGTTGTATCTGCAGGGCGCCCAGCTGAAATCCCAGTACAACACCGCACCACTGTTTGACAGCATGGGCCTGGTCGTCGTCGCCGTTAGCTACCAGGGATCGCTGACCGTCAACTTTACCTTGTGTCCGGATGTGGTGCCCGGCGGGGAATCACTGGCGTCACTGCTGCAGGACAGCCTGACCAGCATCGAGCTGGCAGCGACCGAGCTGCCAGCGGACACTGCGCTGTCTGAGAGACACGGCACACCACAGCCGACGCTGACCGAAGATGCACTGACATTGCTTGAAGGGGTACTGAAAAAGACTGTCCAACGATTCAGGGGCTGAGCAGCCCCCGAATCCTGGTGATTTATCGTCTTACTGGAAAGCCCAGCGCAGGAACTCCCGCTTTTCATCGGCGTTAGCCCGTTCCCAGAGAACTTTAAGGCCATCCAGCGCGTTCAGGTCCCCGGCCGGGGCAACCGGCACCGCGGGGCTCGTTGCCACCACTCCGGCAGTTGTCACAGCCGGGGTCGGTGCGGCGACCGGCTCACGATAGGCCTCAGACGACGCAACTACGCGGCCACTCCGGTCCACCAGTTGGGCACGGAAATTGGCCATCATGGCTTCCGCCTCCCGTTGATTCTGAGGCTCTGGCAGGCTGAAACGATATTCCTCGCCAGCGCGGGCATCGACCACAAACTGCTGACGGCCCGACTCCACCACATTGACCTTGGATTCGCCCCGCTCGACCACCGTGGCCTTACCCCAGATGGTCTTGTACTGGAAGACAACGACGTTCTGGCCAGGCAACAGCTCATAGTCCAGCGCAAGGTCGTCCATCAGATAATTGCCAACCTCATTACCGTTAACCTCAATCACCTCAATCTGACCAGGCGCCTTGAGAATTGCCAGCTGTGACTCATCCACCGCGCTGCCATCCCACGTCTGGATGCGCTTGAACGAACTGCTGCAGCCTGCCGCGGTCGCGACAACAACGGCCAGAAAGACCATGACAAGCCCACGAACGCCGTTCGGCAAAAAACCGAAACTATTCCTTTGATGCATTTGAAGCCTCTGTAATGTAAGTCAAAAGAGCCAGTAACTGAGCCCGCATTCTGACGACCGGCGGGCGCCAGCGCAAGGCTGAGGCCATGGATAACCAGAGGGGTCAAATCAGCGCTGCGGGGAACGAAAGTAACGAAACGCAAAAAATGTTTTAAATTATGTAAAATTGATTTAATTTTAACCAGGTCGGCTAACAGAATTTCATACCGCCCAACTGATCAAAAATAATAATTACCAGGTTGGGCACAGGAGGCCTCATGGATATTCAACACCGGGATGGGGAGAACGGAACGGTACCGTTTCGAAGCAGTCGTTTTTTCTGTGTGGGAAGCAAGTGGTACTTCACCACTCGCGAAGGCTTTGACAGCGGGCCTTTTGCCTCCCGTCAAAGAGCGGAAACAGGGCTGAAACGGTTTCTCAGTGTTGTCCGCCTTCTCCCGGCAGAACCACAGCTGCACTAGCCAGAGCGGGCAGGGATCACCCTTGCCCGGACAGCTACAGCCAGCCAGCCGGCAACCATAAGGTTGCCAGGTAGTAAACCCCTAGTGCCATAAATCCGGCCACCACGTCATCAAACATGATCCCCAGTCCGCCAGGCATATGGCGATCAAACCAGCTGATCGGCCAGGGTTTAACGACATCGAACAAGCGGAAGAGCACAAACGCGAATATCACTCCGGTCAGCCCGAAAGCCGGCTGCAACAAGCCCAGCGCAATCCACATGCCGACAAACTCGTCCCAGACAATGCCTCCGTGGTCATGCACGCCAAGGTCATCTGCAGTCCGGCCACACAGCCATATTCCGACCACAAACGCGAACGCGACAACCACCCAGTAGGCCCATGGCGGCAGCCAGAAAAACAACAGCCAGACCGGAATCGCCGCCAGGCTACCCCACGTCCCCGGGGCAACCCGGGCAGCACCACTTCCAAATCCGAATGCCAGCAGATGGACAGGGTTCTTCAGAAACCCCGCGGGCAATGGCTGTTTCCCCGCCCCCGGATGCTCACTTGCAGTCATCAAACGTCTCCAAAATGATCAAAACCCGTGGCGCCCTGTACATCATCGCCGTTAATAATCACCAGCCCCTGCTCAGTGGTTACCGATCCGACCACCGTCAACTGCTCGCGAACGTCATCCGCTAAGGCCCGCCAACGATGCTCTGGAATGGTGACCGCCAACTCATAGTCATCACCCGCAGTCACCGCAGCCCGGAGTCTGCCGTGATCAGACAGTCGGCACAACGCTTCCGACAGGGGGACAAGAGCCCCATCGATGCGAGCCCCCACACCAGATGCCTGAAGAATATGACCCAGGTCGGCCAGCAGCCCATCAGACACATCAATCGCGGCCGAGGCAAAACCGCGCAGGCGCCGCCCAAGTTCCAGGCGAGGCATCGGAAAATGATAACGCTTCAGTACCGCCGCCGCGTCCGCAGACGGATCCGGATCATCCAGATAAGTCAGGGCCAGCCCTGCGTCCCCCACGGTACCGGACACACAGACCAAGTCCCCGGCCTGGGCACCGGAGCGCAACAGCGCAGTGCCCGCTGGCACCGTGCCATGTACCTGAAGCGAGAGCGTCAGCGGCCCGCGGGTGGTATCCCCTCCGGCCAGCACAATACCGAAGACCCCTGCGGCGGAACCGAGCCCGCGGGCAAAGGCTTCCAACCACTCTCGCCTTGCTTCCGGCAGAGTCAGGGCAAGGGTAAAGCAGCGCGGGTCTGCCCCCATGGCGGCAAGGTCACTGACAGCCACCGCCAGCGCACGCCAGCCCAGCTTTTCAGCATCGTAATGGTGGGGAAAATGAATACCCTCGACAAGGGTATCGATGGAAAAAACCAGATCCTGCCCCGGGGGCACACGTTGGATGGCGCAGTCATCGCCTGGTCCTAACAACAATGCCGCTGAACCGGATTGCCCGGCCAGCGGCATGAAGATCTGACGAATCAGCTCAAATTCACCCATCACTCACCGTGAACGGGTTTCAGCAAGCCTCAAACGTCCACTCAACTTATCGAGGATGCTGTTGACGAACTTGTGCCCTTCGGTCCCGCCGAAGCGCTTTGCCATTTCAATCCCCTCATTGATAACCACCCGGTAGGGCACGTCAATGCGGTGACGCAATTCATAGGCCCCCAGACGTACAATGGCCAGCTCGATGGCATCGACTTCCTTGAGCGACCGGTCAAGGAACGGTTCGATCAGCTTGTCGAGTTCATCCTGCTCCCGGTGCACCCCACGGAGCAGGTCACGGAAATAGGCGGTATCGACCTTGCTCATGTCGTTATCCACCATAAATTCCGCCTCAATGTCGGAAATCGGGGTCTTGCTGAAATGGCGCTGGTAAAGCGCCTGCATGGCCAGCGCACGAGCCCGGCGGCGTTCGCCGGGTTTGGGCTGACCAGCCGGCTTGGTGGCAGTATCGTCTGTGGCGCTCATTACTCACCCAGCTTGCGGAAAAGACTGACCATTTCCAGGGCGGTCACCGCAGCTTCCGCACCCTTGTTACCAGCCTTGGTACCAGAACGCTCAATCGCCTGTTCGATGGAGTCCACCGTCAGAACACCAAAGCTCACAGGAACGTCAGTGTCGAGGCTGACGGCACCCAGGCCACTGGCAGCTTCACCGGCAACGTAGTCAAAGTGGGGAGTACCGCCACGGATAACTGCACCCAGGGCAATCACTGCGTCGTAGTTACCGGTCTCGGCAACACGCTTGACGGCCAGGGGCATTTCGTAGGCACCCGGCACCCGAACGACCAGGATATCGTCTTCGGGGATGCCATGGCGAAGCAATGTGTCGATCGCTCCGTCCACCAGGCTCTCAACCACGAACTCGTTGAAACGACCAACCACCAGGGCATAACGGCCGGTGCATTGCGTAAAATCGCCTTCCAGAATATTGATTTCTGCCATGTTTGGCTCCTGTCATGGCCTACGCTTCTGCGCGAGGCCTGTTTGAATCAGTTTGGGTTATAGGGGACGTATTCCACAACTTCCAGATCGAAGCCGGAAATCGCCGAAAACTTGATCGGCGCACTCAACAAGCGCATTTTTCCCACGCCAATGTCCCTGAGAATCTGGGAACCGGTGCCGACGGTGAAATAGACACCAGAGCGACCTTTACCGGTAGATCCGCTGTCTTCACCAAAGAATTCGTGTATTCGATCTTCAAGATCGTAGGTATCAGCCGCGCTGTTGAGCAGCACCACCACCCCACAACCCGCGTCAGCCACGGCCTTGAGCGCATGGTGCAGGGGCCAGCTGTGAGAATCCTCACGACGGGCGCCCAACAGGTCCCGCAGGGTGTCAGTGATGTGCACTCGAACCATTGCCGGCTCGTTGGCAGTGATTGTGCCCTTCACCATTGCAAGATGTGTCGTACCCTGAATGCTATCGTGGTAGGTGCGAAGGTTGAATACGCCAAACTCCGTATCCAGGTCGTATTGCTCCACACACTCGATGGTCCGCTCATTCATGGTGCGGTAATGAATCAGGTCGGCAATGGTGCCGATCTTAAGGTCGTGAGCCTGGGCAAACGCTTCCAGGTCCTCGCGACGGGCCATGGACCCGTCATCGTTCATGATCTCGCAGATCACACCTGCCGGCTCGGCACCGGCCAGCGAGGCAAGATCACAGGATGCCTCCGTGTGCCCGGCGCGGCTAAGTACGCCGCCAGGATCAGACATCAGCGGGAAAATGTGACCGGGCTGGACCAGATCACTCGCCTTTGCGTCCCGGGCAACCGCAGCCTGAACAGTCCGGGCGCGATCGGCAGCGGAAATACCGGTGGTCACGCCCTCTGCGGCTTCAATGGAAAGCGTAAACTTGGTGCCAAAGCCGGACGCGTTTTTCTGCACCATCAAAGGCAAACCCAGCTGTTCGCATCGTTCCCGGGTCATCGGCATACAGATCAGTCCGCGACCATGCTTGGCCATGAAGTTGATGGCTTCGGCGTCGCAGAATTCTGCAGCCATCACCAGATCACCTTCATTCTCGCGGTCCTCGTCATCCATCAGGATGACCATCTTGCCCTGACGAATATCCTCAATAATGTCTTCAATACTGTTCAGTGCCATACGGTTTGCACCCTTGCGTCCCGCCGGGGCGCGAACACGCCGCCAGCAGGCCGTGAATTTAAGTCAGATCGTTCAGGCCAGCGTCAGGATCAACCGCTGGTCAGCGCCCACCTGGCGCCGGTCACGTACTTGCCATTGTACTTTATCTGCCATGGAGTCCAGTGGCAGATGTGCCGTTGGACGCCCGGTACTGCCGAGAAAAACCGGCGCCTGGTACAGCCACAGTTCATCCAGCAGGCGTTCGTTGATAAAGGTCCCCGCCAACGTTGGCCCGGCCTCTACCAGCAGGTCATTGATCCCCAGTTCGCCGAGAACATCGAGCGCTTCCCCGAGATCAATGCCGTTGTCCTTCCAGGTTACGCCACTGAGACTGACCCCCAGTGCCGCCAAGTCCTGGGCCGGGGTTGTCGCCAGCGTATCGGAGGCACAGAACAGACGGACGTTGCCACCGCGCAGAATCTTTGCCGATGTCGGCGTACGGGCATCACGATCGGCAATAACCCGCAGGGGCTGTCTTGCCGGATCGGTGGCCTCACCAATATCGCCCAGCTCAGCACGTCGCACCGTCAGCGACGGATCGTCACTCAGGACGGTGCCGACCCCGGTCAGGATGGCATCACTCATCGCCCGCAAACGTTGAACATCCTGACGGGCTTGCGGGCCAGTAATCCACTGACTTTCGCCAGAAGCCATCGCGGTTCGGCCATCCAGGCTTGCCGCCATTTTCACCCGAACGTATGGGCGTCCGGTCCGCATCCGCTTCATGAACCCGGGATTCAACGCCGCGGCTTCCTCGGCCAAAACCCCTTCGACCACCTCGATACCAGCCTCGCGCAACAGTCTCAGGCCTCGACCGGACACCGCCGGATTAGGGTCAGTCGTCGCCACCACAACCCGCGCCACCCCGGCCTCAATCAACGCCCGGGCACACGGTGGGGTGCGACCGAAATGGCTGCATGGTTCCAGAGTGACATAGGCGGTGGCGCCACGGGCGTCAGCACCGGCCTGGCTCAGTGCATGCACCTCCGCATGGGCCTCACCCGCTCGCTCGTGCCAGCCTTCCCCTACGACCGTGTCATCACGAACGATGACACAGCCAACACGGGGATTGGGGTGGGTTGAATAACGCCCACGCCAGGCCAGCTGAATGGCCCGGGCCATGATCCGGGTATCGAATCCGATGCTCATGCCTTGCCTTTGGCCGGCGAGGCCTTGCCCTCTTCAGCCAGTGCCTTGGCGACATCGACCGGATCAGGCGTTTCGTTACCGTTAACCGACAACCGCTCAATCTCTTCTTTGAACTCGTTGAGGTCCTGGAAACTGCGGTAGACAGAAGCAAAGCGTACATAAGCCACCTTGTCCAACTGTCGCAACTCAGTCATCACCTCTTCGCCCAGCTGCATGGATTTGACTTCACGCTCACCCGTCGCGCGCAAGCGGAACTTGATCCGGTTGAGTGCCGCTTCAATTTCCTCGATGCTGACAGGCCGCTTCTCCAGCGCTTTCATGATCCCGGAGCGAAGCTTCTCTTCGTCAAACGGCTGGCGGGTTCCGTCCTGCTTGACCACTCGCGGCATCACCAGTTCGGCGCTTTCAAAGGTGGTAAATCGTTCCCGACAGGACAGGCATTCCCGTCTGCGGCGCACCTGGTCGCCTTCAGCCACAAGGCGGGAATCGATGACCTTGGTATCGGCTTCTCCACAGAACGGACAATGCATGATTCACAGCTCCCTCAGGGGCCGGGCAGCTTCAAGGCGCTGCCCGGGAGGCAATCAACTTAACCAGCGTAAACCGGGAAGCGCTGACACAGGGCTTCGACCTGTTCACGTACCTGGCTGATAACAGACTGATCTTCCAGGTTATCGAGTATATCGCACATCCAGCCAGCCAGTTCGCGGCACTCGGTTTCGCCGAAACCACGAGTGGTCACAGCCGGGGTACCGACACGCAGGCCAGAGGTAACGAACGGGGAGCGCGGATCGTTTGGAACCGCATTCTTGTTGACGGTGATGTTGGCGCTGCCCAGCGCAGCATCTGCATCCTTACCGGTAATGTCCTGTTTGATCAGGCTGACCAGGAACAGATGATTGGTGGTGCCGCCGGAAACAACGTCATAGCCACGATCAATGAACACGTTGGCCATGGCTGCAGCGTTCTTGACCACCTGTTGCTGGTAGCTCTTGAACTCCTCGCTCATGGCTTCTTTGAAGCACACAGCCTTGGCGGCAATCACGTGCATCAGCGGGCCACCCTGGCCACCCGGGAAAACAGCTGAGTTCAGTTTCTTCTGGATGTCAGCATCGTCACACGCCAGGATCAGGCCGCCACGAGGACCACGCAGGGTCTTGTGAGTGGTGGTGGTGACCACATGAGCGTGAGGTACCGGGTCCGGGTATACGCCTGCAGCGACCAGACCAGCCACGTGAGCCATATCAACAAACAGGTAGGCACCCACCTTGTCGGCGATCGCGCGGAACCGGGCAAAATCCAGGGCCTGGGAGTACGCAGAGAAGCCGGCGATGATCATCTTCGGCTTGTGTTCAACAGCCAGGGCTTCGACTTCGTCATAATCGATCAGACCGGTCTCCGGATTCAGGCCGTACTGAACCGCATGATAGATCTTGCCGGAGAAGTTAACGCTGGCCCCGTGGGTCAGGTGACCACCGTGTGCCAGGCTCATACCCAGAACGGTATCGCCCGGCTTGACCAGCGCCATGAACACCGCCGAGTTGGCCTGGGAGCCGGAGTGCGGCTGCACGTTGGCGTAGGCGGCACCGAACAGTTCCTTGGCGCGGTCAATGGCCAGTTGCTCGGCAACATCCACATACTCGCAACCACCGTAGTAGCGCTTGCCGGGGTAGCCTTCAGCGTACTTGTTGGTCAAATCGCTGCCTTGGGCTTCCATCACCCGCGGGCTGGTGTAGTTCTCGGACGCAATCAGTTCGATGTGCGTTTCCTGACGCTTGCTTTCCGCCTGCATGGCGTTCCAGAGCTCGTCGTCAAAACCGGCGATTTTCATTTCACGATTAAACATGGATGCGCTGCCCCTGTGAGTGCTGCGTCTGCCCAGCAGACCTAGTTAGAAAGCGGGTCGGGAACTGCAAACGCCGACGGGTGACACCCCAGCTGCTGCTCCCGGAAAAAAGGCCGGCTATTCTACCGTATTCCGTGGTGGAAAATCACCCTTTCGCCGGCAATGGCTGCGGGCTCTGCCCCGGTGCTCCCGGATTGCTATAGCCGGGCGCTTTCGCTACCTTACAGACCTGATTGAAGTTAACCCGGAGGAAGGCGCCAGTTATGGCTCAGTACGTATACACCATGAACCGCGTGGGTAAGGTGGTTCCACCCAAGCGCGAAATTCTCAAAGACATCTCCCTGAGCTTTTTTCCGGGCGCCAAGATTGGCGTACTCGGCCTCAACGGTGCGGGTAAATCCACCCTGCTGCGCATCATGGCCGGCGTTGACCAGGACTACATCGGTGAGGCACGTCCGCAGCCGGGCATCAAGGTTGGCTACCTGCCACAGGAACCGGAACTGGATGACAGCAAGACCGTAAAGGAGGTCGTCGACGAGGCCGTATCCGGTGTTCACGAAGCCCTTGCCGAACTTGACCAGGTCTACGCGGCCTACGCTGAGCCGGACGCCGATTTCGACGCCCTTGCCAAACGTCAGGGCGAGCTGGAAGCCTACATCCAGGCCAGCGAAGGTCACGATATCGAGCGCAAGCTGGAAGTTGCTGCCGATGCCCTGCGGCTGCCGGCCTGGGATGCCATGGTTGCCAATCTTTCCGGGGGCGAGCGCCGCCGGGTCGCCTTATGCCGTCTGCTGCTGTCGAGCCCCGACATGCTGCTGCTGGATGAGCCCACCAACCACCTGGACGCAGAATCCGTTGCCTGGCTCGAACGTTTCCTTCATGACTACAACGGCACCGTTGTTGCTATCACCCACGACCGCTACTTCCTCGATAATGTCGCCGGCTGGATCCTTGAGCTCGACCGCGGCCACGGCATCCCGTTCGAAGGCAACTACAGCCAGTGGCTGGAAAACAAGGAAAAGCGCCTGGAGATGGAATCCAAGCAGGAAGCCGCCCACCAGAAGGCCGTCAAGCACGAACTGGAATGGGTTCGCAGTAATGCCAAGGGCCGCCAGTCCAAGAGCAAGGCCCGTCTGGCCCGCTTCGAGGAAATGAGCTCACAGGAGTTCCAGAAACGCAACGAGACCAACGAACTCTACATCCCGCCCGGCCCCCGCCTCGGCGACAAGGTCATTGAGGTTGACGGTATCAGCAAGTCGTTCGACGACCGCTTGCTGTATGAAAATGTTTCGTTTCGGGTACCACCCGGAGCCATTGTTGGCATCATCGGCGGAAACGGCGCGGGCAAATCCACACTGTTCCGGATGATTGCCGGCAAAGACCAGCCCGATTCTGGCACCATCACTGTTGGCGAAACCGTTGAACTGGCCTACGTTGACCAGATGCGCGACCTGGATGGCAGCAAGACCGTATGGGAAGAGCTCAGTGACGGCCTCGACATTATGAAGGTTGGCAACTACGAGACGCCGTCCCGGGCCTACGTTGGCCGCTTTAACTTCAAGGGTTCCGATCAGCAGAAGCGCGTCGGCGACCTGTCCGGCGGCGAACGAAACCGCCTGCATCTGGCGAAGCTCCTGAAGGAAGGCGGCAACGTGTTGCTGCTCGATGAACCCACCAACGATCTTGACGTGGAAACATTGCGGGCGCTGGAAGAAGCGCTGCTCAACTTCCCGGGTGCGGCCCTGGTTATTTCTCACGATCGCTGGTTCCTCGACCGCGTAGCCACTCACATCCTGGCCTTTGAGGACGACGGAGACGTGGTGTACTTCGAGGGTAACTTCAGCGAATACGATGAAGACCTCAAGAAACGCAAGGGCGATTCAGCACTGGTGCCGCAACGCATGAAATACAAGAAACTGGCCTGACACCATGGCCAAAGCCAAGACCGCCTATGTCTGTACCGACTGCGGTGCCGACTACTCCAAGTGGATGGGCCAGTGCACTGCCTGCCAGGCCTGGAACACCGTCAGCGAAGTTCGTGGCGTGTCCGGCAACGGCAAAGCCAACCGGGGCGCTCGCTTCGATGGTTTTGCCGGCAGCCTGTCCACGATCCAGACCCTGGATTCGGTCAGCCTGACCGAGCAAAGCCGGATCAGCTCCGGCATGCAGGAACTTGACCGGGTGCTTGGTGGCGGGCTGGTGGAAGGCTCCGCCATCTTGATGGGCGGCCACCCCGGGGCGGGCAAGAGCACGCTGCTCCTGCAGACGGTTTGCCACCTGGCCGGCCAGGTCCCCGCCCTTTATGTCACCGGAGAGGAGTCACTGCAGCAAGTAGCGATGCGGGCCCGCCGACTGGGATTGCCAACCGGCGACCTGAAAATCCTGTCGGAAACCAGCGTTGAGCGCATTGTTCAGGTGGTCGAAACCGAAAAGCCCCGTATTCTGGTGGTGGACAGTATCCAGGTCATGCACGTCGGCGAAATCGAGTCGGCGCCAGGCAGCGTTTCCCAGGTACGGGAAAGCGCAGCCTTCCTCACCCGCATGGCCAAGCAGACCGGGACCATCCTGTTTCTCGTCGGCCACGTGACCAAGGATGGCAGTCTCGCGGGCCCGAAAGTCCTCGAGCATATGATCGACTGTTCAATTCTTCTGGAAGGCTCCAGCGACAGCCGCTACCGCACACTCCGGGGCATCAAGAACCGCTTCGGTGCCGTGAATGAACTCGGGGTATTTGCAATGCTGGAACAAGGCCTGAAGGAGGTCAAGAATCCCAGCGCCATCTTCCTCAACCGCGGTGAAGAGGCCGCCCCAGGCAGCGTCGTCATGGTGGTCTGGGAAGGTACCCGCCCCATGCTGATTGAAATCCAGGCACTGGTGGATATGGCCCAGGGCGGATACCCCCGACGGGTGGCGGTCGGCCTGGATCAGAACCGGCTGTCAATGCTACTGGCCGTCCTGCACCGGCACGGCGGCTTGCACATTGCCGATCAGGATGTATTCGTCAATGTGGTGGGTGGCGTCAAGGTCAACGAAACCAGCGCCGATTTGGCGCTACTGGCAGCCATCGTATCCTCATTCCGGGATCGGGCGCTGCCTCAGGATCTGGTCATTTTTGGCGAAGTGGGGCTTTCTGGCGAGATTCGTCCGGTGCCCAATGGCCAGGAGAGGGTTTATGAAGCCTCCAAGCATGGCTTCACCCGGGCACTGGTCCCCAAGGCAAACGTCCCCCGCAAACCCATTGAGAACATGAAAGTGATCCCGGTCAGCAAGCTGAGCGATGCGCTGGAAGCCCTGGCAGACCTCTAGGACAGCCCCGGGACTCAAGAGTCGATCAGGTGATTGAGCTCCCGCTCCAGCAGGGCCTGATCGCCGAGATTCAATTCCACCAGACGACGAAGATGGGTGGCACTGTCGAGGTCAATGTACTGACACTTGAAGCCCAGCTTGCCACCCTCGACATGCCGCAACTCCACCGCCATCACGATCGCAGCAGCAGCGCCGTCCAGATGAATCACGACCTCACAGGGCTGATTCAGCGGCACACTCCAGCCCTCTGGCAGCTTGACCAGCAGTCCCTTGAGCGAAATATCCAGAATCTCGCTCGACCACACCTCATCCTGCCAGTGAATATCACAGGGGGCATCGAACATAACCCGGTGAAACCGGCGTTTTTCAGTGGATGATTTACTCAAGCGACGACTCCTGGCTGACACGGTCATGATTCATTGACTATAGCCGTCAGCGCCGCCGCCTTCCACCGTTATACCCCCCCGAAATCAGACGTGATAAGCAGAACTCAATTCAACCACTGCCTCGATAAAGGCGCCAGCGTGAGCCGGATCAACATCCGGGGTGATACCGTGGCCAAGGTTGAAGACGTGACCGCTGCCATTACCGAAACGGGCAAGGATGTCTGCAACTTCCTCACGAATCCGGCCGGGAGGCGCATACAGCATCGCCGGGTCCATGTTGCCCTGCAACGCCACCCGATCACCAACCCGCTGGCGGGCAAGACCGATATCCGTGGTCCAGTCCAGACCCAGCGCATCCGCTCCGGTGTCTGCCATGGATTCCAGCCACTGACCACCGTTCTTGGTGAACAGGATCACCGGGATTCGGCGACCTTCGTGCTCACGAATCAGGCCATCAACGATCTGCTTCATGTACGCCAGCGAGAACTCTCCATAGGCCCAACTGCTCAGCGCCCCACCCCAAGTATCAAAAATTTGCACCGCCTGTGCGCCGGCGCGGATCTGACAGTTCAGGTAGTCGGTCACCGCCGACGCCAGCTTGGCCAGCAACTGATGCATGACTTCCGGCTGGGAGTACATCAGCTTCTTGGCTTCACGGAAGTCCTTGGAGGACCCGCCTTCAACCATGTAAGTCGCCAGCGTCCATGGACTGCCGGAGAAGCCGATCAGCGGCACCCGGCCATTGAGCGCCCCACGGATGGTGGACACCGCGTTCATGACGTAGTCCAGGTCGACACTGGAATCCAGCTCCGGCAAGGCGGCAACATCGGCTGCAGTGCGCACAGTCTGACGGAAACGAGGCCCCTCTCCGGTTTCAAAGTACAGCCCCAGACCAAGCGCATCGGGAATGGTCAGGATGTCCGAGAACAGGATAGCGGCGTCAAGGGGGTAACGTTCCAGCGGCTGCAGAGTGACCTCACAGGCGAGCTCGGCATTCTTGCACAGACTGAGGAAGTCACCGGCTTTGGCACGGGTAGCGCGGTATTCCGGCAGATACCGGCCCGCCTGACGCATCATCCAAACCGGCGTGCGATCTACCGGCTGCCGCAACAGGGCACGGAGAAAGCGATCGTTCTTCAACTCAGTCATGGCACAATCTCGCTCGTCAAAATTAGGCTGCAATAATAGCGTTTCTTGGGCAATAAAAAAGGGCGGAGCCGTTATTCATGCTTCGCCCTTGATACTCACCCGGGGAAAGACTTCCGTCCGACCCCAATCCAGAAGGTATTAAACGTCGAGGTAATCGAGAATACCTTCCGCGGCCTGCCGACCTTCCCAGATCGCAGTGACCACCAGGTCAGAACCACGAACCATATCGCCACCCGCAAAGATCTTCGGGTTGCTGGTCTGGAATGCGAACTCGGCCTGCTCAGGGGCCTCAACGCGACCGGAATCATCCGTACTCACGCCCAGATCACCAAACCAGTCGGCAGGGCTGGGACGGAAACCGAAAGCGACCAGCACGGCATCTGCCGGAATGACTTCCTCACTGCCTGGAACCACTTCCGGACGGCGGCGACCATTCTCATCAGGCTCACCAAGACGGGTCTGGATCACCTTTACGCCTTCAACCTGATCTTCGCCGATAATCGCGATAGGCTGACGGTTGAAGAGGAACTTCACTCCTTCTTCCTTGGCGTTGGCAACCTCACGACGGGAGCCCGGCATGTTCGCTTCATCCCGACGGTAGGCGCAGGTCACACTCGCGGCCTGTTGACGGATCGAGGTACGGTTACAGTCCATGGCAGTATCACCACCACCGAGAACAACCACCCGCTTGCCCTGCATGTCGATAAACTCATCGGCTGACTTTTCAAAGCCCAGACGACGGTTCACATTGGAAATCAGGAACGGCAGTGCATCATAAACGCCCGGCAGGTCTTCACCCGGGAAGCCACCCTTCATGTAGTTATAGGTACCCATACCCATAAACACGGCATCGTATTCATCGATGATGTCCTGGAGCTGGATATCCTTACCTACCTCTGTCGACAGACGGAATTCAACGCCCATTTCCTCGAATACCTGACGACGACGGCTCAAGACCGACTTCTCCAGCTTGAACTCGGGAATACCGAACGTCAGCAGACCGCCAATTTCCGGATAGCGGTCAAAGACCACCGGCTTGACGCCGTTACGCACCAGAACATCCGCACAGCCAAGTCCGGCAGGGCCTGCCCCGATGACGGCAACCTTTTTATCGGTCCACTTGACCGCAGACATGTCCGGCTTCCAGCCGAGCGCAAACGCCGTATCGGTAATGTACTTCTCCACCGAACCAATCGTAACCGCACCGAAACCGTCATTCAGGGTACAGGCCCCTTCACACAGGCGATCCTGTGGGCACACCCGACCACAGACTTCCGGCAGGGAGTTGGTCTGGTGAGACAACTCCGCCGCTTTCAGGATATTGCCTTCGGACACCAGCTTGAGCCAGTTCGGAATATAATTATGAACCGGGCATTTCCATTCACAGTAGGGGTTGCCACAGGCCAGACAACGATGGGCCTGGCTGGCAGCATCTTCCGGCTTGTACGGCTCGTAGATCTCACCAAATTCTTTCTTACGCTTCTTGGCCGGCACCTTGGCCGGATCTACGCGACCAACCTCAACAAACTGGAAGTCGTTATTCAAACGTTCTTTCATCATGATGCTCTCATCAGCTCAATTTCGATGGGAGCGCCTCATTGTCGGGCGCCCCTCCCTGTCTCTACGCCACGTTACTCGGGGCGGGCACGGGTGCTGGCCAACAGGCTCCGGAGGTTCGCCGCCTTGGGCTTAACCAGCCAGAAGCGGCCAATATAGTCATCGAAATTGTCAAGAATGTGGGCCGCCCACTCACTCTGGGTCTCAGCCACATGCTCACGGATCACGCTACGCAGGTGATTCCGGTACGGCTCCATGTCTTCGCTGGAAATACGCTGAATTTCCACCAGTTCGTGGTTGTACTTGTCCACAAAGGTGTTGTTTTCATCCAGCACGTAGGCAAAGCCGCCGGTCATACCGGCGCCGAAGTTATGGCCGGTTTTACCCAGCACGGTGATCAGACCGCCGGTCATGTATTCACAGCAATGGTCGCCCGCACCTTCCACAACCGCGTGGGCACCGGAGTTACGGACACCGAAGCGCTCCCCTGCGGTACCCGCAGCAAACAGCTTGCCACCCGTCGCACCATACAGGCAGGTGTTACCAACAATGGACGTTTCCTGGGTCTTGAAGGCACTGCCTCTGGGCGGACGCACCACCAGCTGGCCTCCGGTCATTCCCTTGCCAACGTAGTCATTGGCATCCCCTTCGAGATTCAGGTTCAGACCGGCAACGTTCCAGACACCGAAGCTCTGCCCGGCGGTACCGTTCAGTTCCAGAGTAATCGGCGCATCAGCCATACCCTGGTTGCCGTAACGAGCGGCAATCTCACCAGACAGACGAGCACCGATGGAACGGTCACAGTTGGTCACCTTGTAAGACCAGGTACCACCCTGCTTGCCCGCAATGGCGTCGGCCATATCAGCCACCATCTGCTCGGCCAGCTGACCTTCATCAAACGGTACGTTGCGCTCAACCTGACAGGTGTGCGGCTTGTCAGCCGGCACCATGTCATTGGACAACAACGGCATCAGATCCAGCTTTTGCTGACGCGGAGTCTGCCCCGGCAGCACTTCCAGCAGATCAACACGACCGACCAGCTCTTCCAGGGTACGAACGCCCAGTTTCGCCATCCACTCACGGGTTTCCGCGGCAACGAACCGGAAGAAGTTCATGGCCATTTCCACGGTGCCCTTGAAGTGCTCTTCACGCAGGTGATCGTTCTGGGTGGCAACACCCGTTGCACAGTTGTTCAGATGACAGATACGCAGGTATTTACAGCCCAGCGCCACCATCGGCGTGGTACCGAAGCCAAAGCTCTCGGCCCCGAGGATCGCAGCTTTGACCACGTCCAGACCGGTCTTGATACCACCATCAGTCTGCAGGCGGATCTTGCCGCGCAGATCGTTGCTCCGCAGTGCCTGCTGAGCTTCGCTCAGACCAAGCTCCCAGGGAGAGCCGGCGTAACGAATGGACGTCAGCGGGCTGGCCGCGGTGCCACCGTCATAGCCGGAAATGGTGATGAGGTCAGCGTAAGCCTTGGCAACACCGGCGGCAATCGTACCGACACCAGGCTCGGAGACCAGCTTGACCGACACCAACGCTTCCGGGTTGACCTGCTTGAGGTCAAAAATCAGCTGAGCCAGATCCTCGATAGAATAGATATCGTGGTGCGGCGGCGGTGAAATCAGGGTAACACCCGGTACGGAGTAGCGCAGGCGTGCAATCAGGTCATTGACCTTGCCACCCGGCAGCTGGCCACCCTCACCGGGCTTGGCGCCCTGAGCCACCTTGATCTGCATGACTTCCGCACTGCGCAGGTACTCTGCGGTAACGCCAAAACGACCAGAAGCGACTTGTTTGATCTTTGAGCGACGCTCTGTGCCATAACGGGCAGAATCTTCACCACCCTCACCGGAGTTGGAACGACCACCCAGGGTATTCATGGCAACGGCCAGTGCCTCGTGGGCCTCGGGGGACAAGGCACCCAGTGACATCGCTGCAGAGTCAAAGCGCGGGAAGATCGCCTCCACCGGCTCCACCTCACTCAGCTCAATCGCCGGAACATCCTTGCGCAAGCCCAGCAGGTCCCGCAATGTTGCCACCGGACGCTCATTCACCAGCGCCGCATACTCCTGGTACTGCCCGTACTCTCCACTGGTGACTGCATCCTGCAGCGTGCGAACCACGTCAGGATTGAACGCGTGGTATTCCTCACCATGGATGTATTTCAGGATTCCACCCTGGGAGATCGGCTTGCGACGCTTCCAGGCTACGGCGGCCAGGGTTTCCTGATCCTGCTGGAAATCGTAGAAGCCTGCACCCTGAATACGGCTGGCCACGCCCTTGAAGCAAAGGTCGACCACCTCATCGGCCAGTCCGATCGCTTCAAACAGCTGGGCACCCCGATAGGAGGTGATGGTGGAGATCCCCATTTTCGAGAGAATCTTCAACAGCCCCTTGTTGATACCCTTACGGTAGTTGTTCTTGGCCTCAATCGGATCCATCAGTACCTCGCCGGTACGAATCAGATCATTCAGCACCTGATAGGCAAGGTACGGATAGACCGCGGTGGCACCAAAGCCGAACAGTACAGCAAAGTGATGGGGGTCACGGGCCCAGCCAGTCTCCACGATCAGGTTGGAATCGCAACGCAGCCCCTGGGCCACCAGATGGTGATGGACCGCAGCCGTCGCCATCATTGCGTTTACCGGCAGCTCACCTTCAACCAGATCCTTATCGGAGAGCACCAGCAGCACTTTGCCGTTGCGCACAGCGTCTGCCGCTTCATCGCAGACATTGCGGATGGCCTGCTCGAGACCAACCTCGGGGCGATAGCTCAAACGGATTTTGGCCATTTCAAAGCCCGGACGCTCGTCATTAACGATACGCAGGAACTTCGCCGGTGACAGCACCGGGGTGGACAGGATGATCCGGTTGGCATGCTCCGGTGTTTCCTCAAAGACGTTGCGCTCAGCCCCCAGACAGGTTTCCAGGGACATAACGATGGCTTCACGCAGCGGATCAATAGGCGGGTTGGTCACCTGCGCAAACTTCTGACGGAAGTAATCCCCAACGTGACGCACCCGGCTCGACAGAACCGCCATCGGCGTATCGTCACCCATGGAGCCCACCGCTTCCTGACCACTCTCGGCCAGAGGACGCAGAACCTGGTCCCGCTCTTCGAAGGACACCATGAAGGTCTTCTGGTGGACCAGCAGTTCGTCGGCGTCCATCAGTTTGAACTCGGGAGTCGCCTGATTCAGGGTCGCCTCAACCCGCAAACCGTTGTCACGCAACCACTGCTTGTAGGGCTGAGCGCTTTTCAGACGATCATCGATATCCTTGGTGTGCAGCACTTCGCCGGTTTCGGTATCGATTGCCAGCATTTGACCCGGCCCGACCCGGCCCTTGGCCACCACATCATCAGGCTGATAGCCATAGGTGCCGATTTCCGACGCCAGGGTAATAAAGTCATCCTTGGTGATGACCCAACGAGCAGGACGCAGACCATTACGATCAAGCATACAGACCGCGTAGCGACCATCGGACAGAACCAGACCGGCCGGACCGTCCCAAGGCTCCATGTGCATGGAGTTGTATTCGTAGAATGCACGCAGATCGGCGTCCATGGTGTCCACGTTCTGCCAGGCAGGTGGAATCATCATTCGAGCTGCGCGGAACAGATCAACGCCACCGGCGAGCAGAATTTCCAGCATGTTGTCCATACTGGAAGAATCTGAACCGGTCAGGTTCACCAGCGGCTGCAGGGTCTGCAGATCCGGCAGATCCGGGGAACTGAATTTCGCTGCACGAGCCAGCGCCCAGTTACGGTTACCCTGAACGGTATTAATTTCACCGTTATGGGCCAGATACCGGAAAGGCTGGGCCAGCGGCCACCGAGGCATGGTGTTGGTGGAGAAGCGCTGATGGAAGACACAAATAGCGGTTTCCAGCTCCGGGTCGCCCAGATCCTTATAAAAGGAGGCCAGGTCGGCCGGCATCATCAGACCTTTATACGACAAGGTGCGGTGCGACAAGCTACAGATGTAGAAGTCCTGATCTTCCGCCATGTCGCGCTCAGCATGGCGACGACCAACAAACAGGGCGATAGCGAACTCACGCTCAGCCTTGCCGGCAGGGGCGACAAAAACCTGCTCGATACGCGGCAGACAGTCCAGCGCCATGGGCCCCAGACACTCACTGTCGGTAGGCACTTCGCGCCAACCCAGAATCTCCAGCCCTTGCTCGACCAGACTCTTTTCAATCGCGGCGCGCCCAGCGGCGGCTTTGCTTTCATCCTGGCTCAGAAAGATCTGGCCAACCGCAAACATTTCACCGGGTTCCGTGCCAAAGGCGGCCTTTGCCGCTTTGCGCAGGAATGCGTCCGGACTCTGAATAAGAAGGCCACAGCCATCGCCGGTCTTACCGTCCGCAGCAATACCACCACGGTGGGTCATGCAGGTCAGCGACTCGATGGCAGTTTGCAACAACTTATGGCTAGTCTCGCCTTTCATATGGGCGATCAGACCGAATCCACAGTTGTCCCTGAATTCATCGGGATGATACAAACCTGTCATCATAAGCGTTCTCTCGCGTATAAATGCTTTTCAATCAAAAGGTTAAGGGAGAAACTCCCCAAATACACCCTCTGACACTGAAAATGGGGGCTGGCTATTTTACACGCGTAGAAATACGTACTCAAACTTTGATGCAAGTTTGCGTGCCGATTAACGCGCGTTGGCAGCTATGCCTGCCCTGGTTGGACGTGCCCTGGAGGTCTTTTGTTATATGGCTTCAGGCGGGATCTCAGATATCGGACAGCTTTCGAATCCAAGGCTGGGAATTGGCCAGGCTCTGCGGTGGGTTTTCCACCACTGCACGAGCTTCCGCATACCCCGGAAACTCACCAAAGAATACCACAAACCAGTTGCGTTCGCCCCGCCTGGTTCGCGTGTAACGAAGCTCGGGCACGGCCGCATGGGTCTGGATGAAGCTCAGGGCGGTGCTTTCTTCGTATCCGGCAATGTACTGAGCGGTATAGCCATCGCTGGCACGCAGATCCGCAAGGGGCACAAAACGATCAGTGCGGGCTGGCACAAACCGGGGCTCGGCTGGAGAGCCTGCCGCTTCTCCTGATACCACCACGTCGCTCACCGGAATAATCGGGACGACGGGCTCTGGCTCTGGCTCTGGCTCTGGCTCTGGCTCTGGCTCTGGCTCTGGCTCTGGCTCTGG
>NZ_FNNE01000008.1:0-177718 GCF_900106945.1 Marinobacter mobilis | reverse complement strand
GGCTCTGGCTCTGGCTCTGGCTCTGGCTCTGGCTCTGGCTCTGGCTCTGGCTCTGGCTCTGGAACAGCCTCCTCTTCAACGGGCAACCTGGGCAAGCTCTGACTCTCGCCAGACACAGCAACGGCCTCGGTTTCCAGAGCGCGGCCCGGCCCCAGCGTAACGCTTCGCCGCTCTACCGGCGGCACTTCAACCCCACCCTGGGAACTAGCCACCATCGCTTCATCATATTGTCGGGACACCAGCCACCAGGACACGGATAACAACGCCAGAGCAGCGAGCGGCCAGCGCAAAGCAGCCAAAGCTCCCCATCCACGCTTCACCGAAGCCTCCTGCGCCAATCCCAGCCAGACCGCCGGAGCAACACGCCGAAGTCGACCAAAACTGCCCTGACTCAAGCCATGAATACGCTCGACCATGGGCGCACCCAACAGCTCACTGACTTTACCTCCGGCCTGCCGAACCCGAGGCTCCAGATAAGCAAAAACATCGGCAGGAGAGAGTGGACGAAGCGGAATCTGATGGAAGCCCGTCGGATCAGCAACCTCCGTAAACCCCAACAACTCAGGCAACCGAACGTCACCAGTAAGCACCGGCACTGCAGCCGCGGCAGCGTCTGCCGATTGAAAAGCACCGATCAACAGCCGCATCAACTCAGGCGCACCCTGGTCAGCGTTATCAATCAACAGAACAATACGCCGCCCTTTTCGGGTTGCCGATTCACTCCAGCGAAAAAAACCGTAGACGGCATCACGGGCCGAATTGCCAGGTTTCAATTGCTGATGCGCAACGGCTAACAGCCGTTGCGCAAGCGCCTGAACACTGGTCAGGGCCGCGACATCCAGGAAATGGAAATCCAGACGGGCCGCCTCACTGCGCACCAGCTCAGCAAGCAACCGGGTCTTGCCCGCGCCGCGATTACCGGTCAACAACAAGGCCACATCACCGAACCCACACAGGTGCCGGAGCGACTCAAGGGCATGCTGGCGCTGGGCCGCGGCAAAAAACGGGGATTCCATCGCCAACGGGTCTTCCCGCAAGCCAAACCGCTCCTGCAACCTTGGAAACAATCCGCCGCTGTCCAGGCTTTCGCCCCTGTGATCAGTTGCACCCATGTGGAACGCCATCCCCTGATGGTAATTCACTGTCCGCGCTCTACTCTGAGCAGCAGAACTTATTCAGCGTTTCACGCAACGACTGCGTACTTGCATCAGACACAATAACAGCGTCACCCAAGCCAGTTAGCAACACCAGACGCAGGGCGCCATCAACATTCTTCTTGTCTACGGCCATCAACCGAAGGAAGTCATCGGGCTTCATCCCTTCTGGAACCGTTTCCGGCAACCGCGCTTTGAGGATCACCTCGCGAGCACGGCTCTGGTCGTCCCCGGACAACATACCCAACCTGACCGATAGATCAGCCGCCATCAGCATGCCGGCTCCAACAGCTTCACCATGCAACCAGGAACCATAGCCAGCAAACGTTTCAATGGCATGCCCAAAGGTATGACCGAGGTTCAGAATAGCCCGCAATCCACCCTCACGCTCATCCTGGGCAACCACGTCGGCTTTACAGGCACAGGAACGGTAAATGGCTTCAGCCAGGGCATCAGCCTCGAGCCCGATCAGACGCTCGATATTGGCCTCCAGCCAGGCCAGAAACGCTACATCCCGGATCAGCCCGTACTTGATAACTTCCGCCAGTCCTGCCGAGACTTCCCGCTCCGGAAGCGTGTTAAGTGTTGCAGTATCAATGAGCACGACTTCCGGCTGATGGAAGGCACCAACCATATTCTTGCCAAGCGGGTGATTGATTCCCGTTTTTCCACCCACCGACGAATCCACCTGTGACAACAGGGTCGTGGGGATCTGGATAAAGGGAACCCCACGCTGATAGGACGCCGCGGCAAAACCGGTCATGTCACCAACAACACCGCCACCCAGGGCAACCAGCGTTGTCTTTCGCGAATGCCTGCGCTCCAGCAAGGCATCAAAAATCAGATTCAGGGTCTGCCAGTTCTTGTACTGTTCGCCGTCAGGCAAAACGACGGTGTCCACGGTTTTTCCCGGGAAACACGCTTTGGCAGCCTCCATATACAGAGGCGCAACCGTTTCGTTGGAAACGATCATCACCTGCTCACCCGCCACGAAAGGCGTCAGATCCTGCTGCCCCAGCAGTGAGGGTCCAATCAGTATCGGGTAACTTCGCTCGCCCAGATCAACACGAAGCTCCTGTCGCGAACTATGCATGATTCCTGCCTTCCTTTCTTACGGTCCGTCGGTGCCGTGGCGTTTTGGGATTTAGCCGGTTGATCAGCTGCCTGACAACCAGACGGGGGCTTTTTCGATCAGTATGAATGACAATGTCGGCGAGCTGCCGGTAAAGCGGGTCACGGATTGCGAAAAGATTTCGCAGTACAGCTTCGGGATTGTCATTCTGTAACAGTGGACGGTTCCGATCTTTGCGGGTTCGTTCTACCTGCTGCTCGATGGACGTCCTGAGGTAGATAATCTTGGCCTCTTTACGCAGACAGGCGTGATTCTCTGGCTTCATGACTGCGCCGCCACCTGTCGCCAGAACAATCCCCTCTCTTTCCGCCAGCTCGGCAAGCATGGCCGTTTCCCGCTGGCGAAACCCATCCTCCCCTTCGACATCAAAAATCCAGGGGATATTGGCACCGCAGCGCTCCTCAATCAGGCGATCGGAGTCCAGGAACTGGTATCCGAGCTCCCGCGCAAGCAACCGGCCGATGGTACTCTTGCCAGCCCCCATGGGCCCCACCAACACCACTCTCTTGGGCAACGACATGTTATTAACTCTTACCTCGTTTGGCGGCTGAGAATATCACAGCCCGCCAACAATCCGGTAACCGTCATTTGTCAGACAAAAAAAAGCCGCCGGGGGACCGGCGGCTTGCAGTTCAGGGGATCCGGTCAGTCGACCAGGTCACCTTCAAAGATCTTCGGAGTGATGAAAATCAGCAGCTCACTGCGCTCATCAATTCGAGTGTTCTTGGTAAACAGTGCACCCAGGTATGGAATGTCTCCCAGGAACGGCGTCTTAACCGTCGTCGTAGCCGTTTCTGACTGGAAGATCCCGCCCAGAACAACCGTTTCACCATTACGCACCAGCACCTGGGTAGTCACTTCGTTGGTGTTGATGCTTGGCACCCCGGCAGTTTCCTGACCACGGGAATCCTGGTTCACCGTCAGATCCATAATGATCCTGTCATCCGGCGTGATCTGCGGCGTCACTTCCAGTGACAACGCGGCCTCCTTGAACGACACCGATGTGGCACCGCTGGAGGAAGCTTCCTGGTAAGGAATCTCCTCACCGGACTTGATCTTGGCGGTCTGACGATCTGCGGTTACAACCTTCGGTTGCGCCACAATCTCTGCCTGACCATCGCTTTCAAAGGCGGACAGCTCCATATCAATCAGGAAATCTGTGCCGATGTAGCCGAAAGCGATGGACGATGTATTGCTGCGGGTCACGCCAAGATCCACGTTAAGATCCGACGGCAGACCAAAGCCGCCAGCGAGGCCACCACGAGAGCCTCCGACCACAATATTGTTGTCGCCACCGTTTGCGTTACCGCGCCCTTCAATTCCCCACTCGATGCCGATTTCTTCCGCCAGATCGGTTTGAGCACGAACGATCCGCGCTTCGATCAGGACTTGCCGGACCGGAACATCCCAGGTGCTCACCAGACGACGGATCTCATCCAGCTTTTCTGCGCTCTCGCGTACACTGATGGTGTTGGTACGAACATCGGAGGAGATAAAACCGCGCTCGGAGATAAGCTCAGCATCAGCCTGGACCAGGGCAACGATGTCGGCCGCCTTGGCGTAGTTGACCTGAATAATGTCAAGACGGACCGGAGCCAGCTCGGCAATCTGCTTGTTGGTTTCAAGCTCTAGCTTTTCGCGGGCAGCAATTTCGTCGGCCGGAGCAACCAGGAGGACGTTACCAATCTGACGCTTATCCAGACCCTTGGTTTTGAGAATCAGATCCAACGCCTGATCCCAGGGCACATTCTGCAGTCGCAGGGTAATGCTACCGCCCACGGTGTCACTGGCCACCAGGTTCAGACCGGTGAAGTCGGCAATCAACTGGAGCACTGAGCGCACTTCAATGTCCTGGAAGTTGAGCGACAGCTTTTCGCCGGTATACGGGAACTTGTCCTCAAGGCGGGATTCAGCCTCTTCCTCAGTCAAACGTTCAACACTGACAGTGAACTGATTACCCGACTGGTAGGCAATGTAATCGTAGTTACCTTGCGGGCGAATCTCGACAACCCCGTTACCACCTTCCATAAAGGTATCAATACGAGTAACCGGAGTCGCAAAATCGGTCACATCGAGACGACGACGCAGCTCCTGAGGAACCTCGGCACCGTCGAGAATCAACCGGATCTTGCCGGCGGATTCAGACAGGTCAATAGATTGACCAGGATCGCCAAGTTCTACGATCACCCGGCCTTCGCCCTCCGCCCCGCGACGAAAATCAATGCCCGTCAACCCGGCCATCGCCTGAGCTTGGGCCGCGACCGGAGCCGCAGCTGGCTGGCCAGTCGGCGCAGCGGCGCCACCCTCTGCACCAATGACCAGGACAATGCTGTCAGCGTCCCGGGCAGTGGTGTAAGGCTGGAGTTCGGCGAGGTTAAAAATCAACCGGGTGCGGTCATCTGCCTCGACCACTGTCATGCTCTGAGCATTGCCATTTCCCAGCGGAACACTGCGAGCATTCAGCCCGCTTTGGGTATCTCGCAGATCAACCGCAATCCGGGCGGGGCGCTCTATGTTATACCCGGTGGGCTCAGGCGGCTGCCCGTCAAATTTAAGCGTCACTTCCGTTCGGTCACCGGGCAGCGAAGAAAATGACACGTCCTCCAGCGTGACCGCGTGGGCCAGGCCTGACAACAATCCCATAGCTACCGCGCCGACGTATACATTGATTTTTCTGAACATCGCTAGCCTCGACCCTAACCTGTTATTTTCATGCATTTGTTCTGTGCTGTTCATATCGCCGCTCCTTAGCCTTCTGCCTCATCCATTGACAAGGACCGAGGTCTCTCAACCCACCCCCCCCGGCCATTGGGAACGATTTCTATAAGTTCAATGCGACTTTCACTCACACCGATAATCCTGCCGTAGTTGGTGCCCATGTAGTTTCCGGAGCGAACCCGGTGGACGCCACCCTCACTGTCCGCGACAAGACCAAACAGGTCTCCGCCTGCGTCACGCAAGGTACCAACCATCTTCAATTCTGTCAGACCATAGTTTTCAAGCACTTCCTTCGGTCGGTCCAAATCTGGCTCGACGTTGCTTTCAGGCGCCTGATCCACCATGGTCAGCTGAACTTCAATAGGCACCTCAAAGGGCGCCCGGCGATCTGCCGCAGAATAACTGAACGCCTCGTAGGCTTTGAACTCCGGAAGCGGTTCAACATGACCCCGGGGCTTCGCCCGGGTTTCTGCCATGTACTGATCAATATCGGCAAAGCCCTCTCCCTGGGAACAGGCCGTCAACAGTGACGCCATGCACACACCCAGCCAGGCCACACCGGCACGCTGTCTTGCCATGCTTATTCTCCAGCCCGGTAGCGGTAGGTACGAGCAACCACTGACATACTCAGCTGCTCGCTGTTACCGCCGTTTGGTTTAATAGTTAAATCATGCAGCGTCACAATCCGCGGCAGCGCTGCAATGCTGCTTACAAAAGAGCCCAGCTCGTGATAGGTCCCAATCACTTCGATATTGATTGGCAATTCGGCATAGAAGTCCCGTCTCTGCTCAGGCTGCAAGGCAACCTTCTGCAGGGAAAGACCGCTGCCCAGAGCGGTGTTGGTGATGTCTTCAAGCAGTCCGGGGACTTCGGTATCACTGGGCAGCTGCTGAACCAGCGCTGCGAAGGTTTCTTCCATTTCCGCCATCTGGCTCTTGAAGACATCCAGATTTGCCACCTGGTAGGCTTTTGCTTCGTACTGCTGCCTCAGGTTTTGCTCCTCCGCCTGAACCCGCTCCAGGCGCCCGAACTGGTCCTTGACGAAAAACCAGTAGCCGCCACCAAGAATCAGGCCGAAGATCAGCAGAACCACAATGAACTTTACCGGCGCAGGCCAGATACCGGCGTTATTGATATCGAGATCATTGATATCAAATTCGTTAAGACTTTTCAGCGAGTCCGCGAGGCTCATTGATTACCCTCCTCTTCGGGCTCAGGGGTCTGTTGGGTAACGGACAGATCAAACCGGCTGTATCCGGCCCGGGCCTGGTCGGCCGCAGCAACATTGGTCAGATTGGGATTGGTGAACCAGTCGGAGTCTTCAAACTGGCGCATAAGCCCCGAAATACGGCTGTTCGATTCGGCCATGCCCGCAATCTGGATCTGATCGCCGGTGCGCTTGAGGTCCATATAGTACAAGCCGTCCGGCAAGGTCCGCACCAGTTCGTCGAACACCCGGACAATAACCGGCCGCTTACCTTGGAGATCCTGGATCACCCGCATCCGCGCCAGCAGTTCATCGCGCTTGCGCTTGAGGCTTTCAATCTCCCGAATCTGCTCATCCAATTCTTTCATCGCGGTCTGCAAATAGGCATTCCGTGATTCCTGATAGGCGATACGGTTGTCCATATCGACCTTCCAGAGGAACGCAGCCCCTGCAGCCAGAAGCGCAGCCACAAAAATCATGATCAGGAACTGCTGCTGCTTCTCAGCGCGCAGCTCCTCTCGCCAGGGTCTGAGGTTAATCTTTGCCATCAGTCAAAGCTCCTCATCGCCAGTCCACACGCAATCATCAGTGCCGGTGCATCATTTCCCAGCGCAGACGCATTTACTCTCGAGCCAACCGCCATATCCGCGAACGGGTTCGCTATCACCGTTGGCGTGTTTGTCTTTTCCTCTACCATTTCCGGAAGCCCTTGAATCGACGCTGTACCACCGGCCAGCACAACATAATCGACGGCATTGTACTGACTCGCTCCGAAGAAGAACTGCAACGCTCGGGCAACTTGCTGTACGACCGCCTCACGGAAGGGATTCAGCACCTCGGACTCGTAGTCGTCCGGCAAACCACCCTGCTTCTTGGCCAGACCGGCTTCCTCCAGCGACAAGCCGTAGCGACGCTGAATTTCTTCCGTCAGCTGCTTGCCACCGAAAATCTGCTCCCGGGTGTATACCGTCTTACCCTCAGCGAGCACGCTCAGGGTTGTCATGGTTGCCCCCACGTCCACAATGGCAACAACCAATTCTTCACCCTGGGATTCCAGTTGCGACTCAATCAGGCGAAAGGCCCGTTCCAACGCATAGGCCTCGACGTCGACAACCCTGGCCGACAGTCCGGCGATTTCGAGCGCGTCTTCCCGAATGTCGACATTCTCTTTGCGGCACGCCGCCAGCAGAACGTCAACCTGATCAGGATTACTTTCAGAGGCGCCCTGCACTTCAAAGTCGATGGCGACTTCGTCGAGGGGATAAGGAATGTACTGGTCAGCCTCGAGCGTGATCTGGTCTTCCATCTCAAACTCGTTAAGGCCGCCATTCATTTGAATGAGCTTGGTGATAACGGCGGATCCGGAGACGGCCACCGCCACCTGCTTGAGGCTGGTACGGGATTTGGCGGCCACCTTTTTCAGCGCCTCCCCGACAGCTTCTACATCAGTGATATTTTTCTCGACAACAGCGTTTGCCGGGAGCGGCTCAACAGCATAGCTGTCAACCTTGTAGCGATTTCCCTGCTTCGAGAGCTCTAGCAATTTGACCGAACTGGAGCTGATATCCACCCCCAGTACTGCACTGGATTTCTTTCCGAACAATCCGAACACGCGCCCACCCTATACCTGGTTACATGCACCCGGTTATGTGTTTTTTATTTAAGAGAATTTCCGCAATTTTCCGTCTACAATGCCATTTCCTCATCGTTGAATGACGTTGTAGCGGTGGAGAGGACAACCTCTTCCTAAAGCAATTTCTCAAATGATAGACCTATATCCAACAGTTGTCAGAAAAAATGTCCCGATTACTCAGAACCTCACACATCCTTGCGTGGCTATTTCTAACCGGCGCCAGCCTCGCTGCCATCCTTATTGCGAGCTTTTATCTTTATCTGCGCCCCGGCCTGCCATCGGTTGAGCAACTGACAGATATCAAGCTGCAAACACCACTAAGGGTCTACAGCGCAGACAACAGATTAATAGCAGAATTCGGCGAAAAGAGAAGGGCACCTATCACAATAGAACAGATCCCAACAATTCAGTTACATGCGTACCTGGCCGCCGAGGACTCCAATTTTTACCAGCACATGGGGGTCGACTTCAAAGGCCTGCTGCGGGCTGCCATCGAACTGGTCACCACCGGCCATATCCAATCCGGCGGCAGCACCATCACCATGCAGGTTGCAAAAAATTACTTTCTGTCACGCGACAGAACGTTTATTCGTAAGTTCAATGAGATACTGCTGGCTATTCAGATTGAACGTGAACTTGATAAAAACCAGATTCTTGAGCTTTACCTGAACAAGATCTATCTGGGCAACCGGGCCTACGGCCTCCAGGCCGCCGCCCAGGTGTACTACAACCTCGACGTCAACGAACTGAGCCTCGCCCAGATGGCCATGCTCGCCGGACTGCCCAAGGCGCCCTCGGCCTACAACCCCCTGGCCAACCCGGAGCGCGCCCTGATTCGCCGCAACTGGATCCTGGGCCGGATGAAGGAGCTGGGCTACATCACTGAAGATGCCTACCGCCTGGCCTCCGCAGCACCGCTGACCGCGGAATACAACGCCCCGGACACCCAGGTCGATGCTGATTACGTTGCTGAGATGGCCAGAGCCGACATGGTTCAGCGCTTTGGCGAAGCCGCCTACAGCGACGGCTATTCGGTTACCCTGACGGTCAACAGCGCCAACCAGCAGGCCGCAACCACCGCATTGCGCCACGGCCTGGAAGCCTATGACCAACGCCACGGCTTCCGTGGACCGATTGGCCAGATCGCAAACCCTGACCGGCCCGTGGACGAACTAAGTCGCGAGCTGGGCATGTATCCAAGACTCGAGGAGCTGTACCCAGCTGTCGTTCGCACCGTCTCGGACGAAAATAACCAGGTCGAACTGCTGGCCCGGAGCCTTGGCCCGGTCACCATGAGCCTGGACGACATGAAGTGGGCGCGCCGCCATCGCTCCGAGAACAGCACAGGACCAGCACCCACCAAACCTTCCGATGTGCTCGCAGCAGGCGACGTGGTCTACGTGACTCCGAAGATCACCGACGACACCGAAACTGTGCCAGCAACTCAGGTCCTACTAACCCAGCTGCCAGAGGTTCAGGGTGCACTGATTTCCCTGAACGCCAAGACCGGCGCTATTGAGGCGCTGGCCGGCGGCTACAGCTTCAGCCAGTCAAAATACAACCGGGCCACCCAGGCCACTCGCCAACCCGGCTCATCGTTCAAGCCGTTCCTGTATCTGTCCGCCCTTGAGCGCGGCCTGACTCCGGCCACCGTATTCAATGACGCCCCCATCGTTTTTGACGACTCCGAGCAGGAAACCAGTTGGCGCCCAGAAAACTCCTCAGGCCGATTTTACGGCCCTACCCGCCTGCGGGAAGCGCTTTACAAATCCCGAAACCTGGTCTCAATCCGCCTGCTCAGGGATATCGGCATACCATATACCCTGGACTACATCGACACCCTAGGCATTCCGACGAACAACATGCAACGGGACCTCTCGCTGGCTTTGGGCAGCGGACTGCTCACCCCTATGGATGTGGCACGCGGTTTCGCAGTGATTGCCAACGGCGGCTTTGATGTCCAGCCTTACCTGGTCCAGGAAATTCGGGACAGCAACAACGAAGTCATCTACCAGGCTCCGTCCGTGATCCTGTGCGAATCACCCTGTCAGCTGGACGACATCCCCCCCTCAACCAGCGATGCCGCTAACATCCGCGTCGCCCATCGCCTTGCCGACGAACGCTCGGTCTACATTCTGCACTCGATGCTGCGAGATGTGGTCCGCCGCGGAACCGGCCGTCGGGCGCTGGCCCTGGGACGCACAGACATTGGCGGCAAAACCGGCACAACCAACGAACAGAGAGACACATGGTTCAGCGGGTTCAACTACAATGTCGCAACCACGGCCTGGGTCGGTTTTGACCAGCCCACCCCGATGGGGCGTGGCGAGTATGGCGGTACCACGGCACTGCCGGTATGGCTTGAATACATGACCACCGCACTCGATAACAGCCCAAGCGCCATGATGCCGCAACCAAATGGTATCGTTAGCGTTCGCATTGACCCGGTAACCGGAGAACGGGCAAGACCCGGTCAGGAAGGCGCGATTTTCGAGCTGTTCAAGGAAGAGGAAGCCCCCGCCCCACTGGAACCGCTGAGCACGACCAACGGCGGCAGCCTTGACAGTAACGGCGGCACACCAAGCTCTCTGCCGCAGGAACTTTTCTAGGGCAGCAGAACACATTCTTTCAGACATAAAAAAACCGGCGGTGAATACCGCCGGTTTTTTTAGTGCCTGGACCGGAATTACTTGATGTCTTCCATGGTCTTCAGCGGGTAGTGCGCAGGGTACGGGTTGCGAGCAACACCAGAGTCCACAGCTGCACGGGCAACCGCCGCTGGAACTACTTCAAGCAGACGAACGTCCATCGGCTTGGGAATGATGTACTCTTTACCGTATTCCAGGCTGTCTACATCGTAGGCCTCACAAATTTCCTGAGGCACCGGCTCTTTCGCCAGCTCAGCAATTGCGTGAACCGCCGCTACCTTCATCTCTTCGTTGATCGCGCTGGCACGAACGTCCAGTGCGCCGCGGAAGATGAACGGGAAGCCGAGAACGTTGTTGACCTGGTTCGGGTAGTCGGACCGACCTGTCGCCATGATAAGGTCATCACGGGCAGCCAGGGCAACTTCCGGGCTGATTTCCGGATCCGGGTTGGAGCAGGCGAACACGATGGGGTTAACCGCCATCTTCTTCAGCTGCTCTGCAGACAGCAGGTCCGGGCCAGACAGACCAACGAATACGTCAGCTCCGTCGATCGCGTCATCCAGAGTACGCTTGTCAGTATCGTTAGCGAACATGGCTTTATACTGGTTCAGGTCGTCACGTCCGGCATGGATTACGCCCTTACGGTCCAGCATGAAGATGTTCTCGGACAGAACACCACAGCTAACCAGCAACTTCATGCAGGCAATGGCTGCGGCGCCAGCGCCCAGACACACAATCTTGGCTTCTTCAATCTTCTTGCCCTGCAGTTCCAGGGCATTGATCATGCCAGCGGCTGTGACGATTGCAGTACCGTGCTGGTCATCGTGAAAGACCGGAACGTCACACTTCTCAATCAGTGCACGCTCGATTTCAAAGCACTCAGGGGCCTTGATGTCTTCCAGGTTGATACCACCGAAGGTGTCAGCAATACGCTCTACAGTCTCAATAAAGGCCTGCGGGCTTTCAGAGTTCACTTCGATATCGAACACATCGATACCGGCGAAGCGCTTGAACAGTACACCCTTACCTTCCATTACCGGCTTGCTCGCCAGGGGACCAAGATTTCCCAGGCCCAGGATCGCAGTACCATCAGAGATAACCGCAACCAGGTTACCCTTAGCGGTGTACTTGTATGCGTTCTCCGGGTCTTTTGCGATCTCGCGGACCGGTTCGGCAACCCCGGGGCTGTACGCCAGAGAAAGATCGCGAGACGTCTGGGTAGCCTTAGTGATTTCAACACTAATTTTACCTGGCCGCGGGGAGGCGTGATATTCAAGGGCTGCTGTTTTCAGATCTTGAGACATTGCCACTGTTCCGTTTGTCACGTTAAAAGGAAGGAGTACGTTGCGCTGACCATCCCAAAACACAGATAACCGACTGTTAACCATGGGGAATCGGCATTCAAAAACCGGGTCAAGAATACTCTCTCTAGATCGCCGCCGGATCCTGGCCCGGCGGAGCGCGACATTATGGCGCGAAGGTTCAGCTCAAACAAGGCCCACTGACCAACAATTAACCAACCACAATACGTAGATCCCACTCAGACAAAGCACTCAGGCACAAAAAAAGCGCCCCGAGAGGCGCTTTTTAACCCGACCTGATTCCAGATCAGTCTTTCTTGCCACCGATACGGCCGCCGAAGCGCTTCTGGAAACGATCAATACGACCGCCAGTATCCATAACCTTCTGCTTACCGGTGTAGAACGGGTGACACTGGGAACATACGTCCAGCTGCAGATCCTGGGCGATGGTGGAACGAGTCTTGATCACGTTGCCACAGCTGCAGGTAGCAGTGATCTCTTCGTACTTGGGATGGATACCTTCTTTCATGGCGAACCTCTTACGGTAATGCCGCTACCCGATCGCGGGACAGAAAAACTGCCCAGGCGCCAGGCACCGCATTTGAATCATATAAAAAGACCATGCACAATCGTGCCCGGCCATCAACAGACCGCGAATCTTACTTGCATCCCCTTTGTATAGCAAGTAGGCAAACCGACGTCACGAACGATAAGCGCATCCCCGCGGCAGGCAAGGATCGCATCCGGCCGGCGTTTCGTCAGCCAGCCCTTCATCTCAGCCAGGAGTCGCAGTGACACTCAACGTTCGCATCGCCCTGAACCGCCCGCTGCGCCGGCTGTTTGATTACCTCAGCCCCGCGGGCATCAGCCTGGCGCCGGGACAGCGAGTCCGGGTTCCCTTTGGCCGCCAATCCGCTATCGGCCTGGTGGTCGAGACCGATACCCCAACCCCGGATACGTTCACACTAAAGACCGTCGAGCAGCCTCTGGAAGACTGGCCGGCACTTCCACCAGAGACATTGACCCTGCTCAAGTGGGCTGCCCGCTACTACCACCACCCGCTCGGCGAGTGCCTGTTCATGGCCTTACCCCCCGCCCTCCGTCGCGGGCGGGCAGCAGAGCGCAAATCCGAGCCCCTGTGGCAGGCCAGCGGCCATCTCGATGACATTCCTAAGCGGGCACGCCGGCAACGCGAGCTATGGCAGTGGCTCAGCGAGTGCGAGGCCCCCCAGGCAACGGCGATGGTCCTGGCGCAAGGCTTCAGTCGCAGCCAGCTCAACAGCTTGAGTAAAGGCGGGCAGATCAAGGAATCCGACACCAGAACCACCCGCGCCGGAAGCGAAACCGCCGCCGTCGCCGACCTGCCCGTACTCACCGGCCACCAGCAGGAAGCACTGAACACCATCCCCACGCCCGATGCAGGGTTCACCACCACCCTGCTCTACGGCATCACCGGCAGCGGCAAGACCGAAGTCTACCTCCATTATTTACACCAGCACCTTGCGGACGATAGCCAGGCCCTGGTTTTGGTTCCTGAAATCAATCTGACCCCACAAACCGTAGCCCGCTTCCGCCGCTATTTCGGTCATCGCATCGTGGTCTGGCACTCAGCCCTGAACGACTCCGAGCGACTCGAAACCTGGCTAAGAGTGCGTCATGGCGAGCCTGTGATCCTGGTGGGCACCCGGTCAGCCACCCTGCTTCCGTTCACCAGGCTCGCAACCCTGGTGGTGGACGAGGAGCACGACAGCTCTTACAAGCAGGGCGAAGGCTTTCGCTACTCCGCCCGGGACGTAGCGGTCTACCGCGGACACCTGAACCAATGCCCGGTCATCCTGGGCTCTGCCACACCATCACTGGAATCCGTCCATAACGCCCTGTCCGGCAAATACCACCTGGTGAAGCTGGAGCAGCGGGCCGGCAAGGCCCGGCCGCCGGAAATTCGCCTGCTCGACGTACGCAGCCGCCCCCTCGAGGGGGGGCTGTCCCGCCCGGCACTGGCCGAAATCCAACGCTGCCTCGACAACGGCCAACAGGCGCTGGTTTTTGTCAATCGCCGTGGCTACGCTCCGGTTATGATGTGTTTTGACTGCGGCTACATGATGGAATGCCCGCGTTGCGATACCCGGCTGACCTATCACCGCCGGGATCGGGCCATGCGCTGCCACCACTGCGACTACCAGACAGCCGCAACCGAACACTGTCCGAAGTGCCACAGCGACGCCTTCAAGCCAATTGGTCAGGGCACAGAACGTACCGAGGATGTTCTCTCCGACCATTTCCCCGACACTCCCGTGGTTCGGGTGGACCGTGACAGCACTCAGCGCAAGGGCAGTATCGACAACATCTTGAAACAGGTGAACAGCGGTGCCCCTTGTATTCTGGTGGGCACCCAGATGCTCGCCAAAGGCCACGACTTTGCCAATGTCACCCTCGTGATTGTCGTGAATGCCGACGGCGGATTGTTCAGCGTCGACTTTCGCGCGCCGGAGCAACTCATCCAGACCCTGATCCAGGTCAGCGGGCGGGCCGGGCGCGGCGAGCTGGCGGGACGCGTCGTGGTGCAGACCTGTCACAGCGACCACCCACTGCTGAATGCTCTCTGTCAGGGCCAGTACCTGCCCATCGCCAGGCAAATGCTGGCCGAACGGGAAGCCTCACAACTCCCCCCCTTCCAGGCTATGGCGATCGTGCGGACAGAAGCCACCACCATGGCGGCCAGCCTCGCCTTTCTGGATCAGGCGAAAGCTCTGGCGTCAGAAGCAAATCTGGAACTATGGGGTCCGCTGCCGGCCGTCATCGCCCGCCGGGCGGACCGACACCGAGCCCAGCTGGTGCTGTTGAGCCCTGGCCGTAAAGTGCTTGCCCAGACCCTCAGCCAACTCACCCTTGCCCTGGACCAGCAGCGCCTGCCTGCCGGGCTGCGCTGGCAGATTGACGTTGATCCACTGGAAACCGGCTAACCCCGAAATCAGTCCACATTGAGAATCCACGGCCTTTCCGCGATAATAGCTCCCCTTAAATCCCGGGTGCCCGCAGCACCGCCTCCCAACCCCACTGACCGAATCATCCGACAGCATGAAAGAGATCGTTACCGAACTGCTCCAGTCTGCCCTGGCGACCCTGCAATCCGAAGGCACTTTGCCCTCCGATTTGACCTTTAACCCCCAGGTCGGCAACACCAAGGACAAAGCCCATGGTGACTATGCCTGCAACATCGCCCTGATCGCAGCCAAGGCTGCCGGATGCCCCCCACGACAACTGGCCGAAACGCTCATTGAAAAATTGCCGGCCAGCAGCGCAGTGGACAAAGTGGAAATTGCCGGGCCCGGCTTTATCAATTTCTTCATGAGCACCGCCAGTGCGTTTGAAATCGTAGCCACGATCCTGGAGCAAGCCGAACAGTTTGGCCGCAACAACAGCGGCAACGGCGAATCGGTTCAGGTCGAGTTCGTGTCCGCCAACCCGACCGGTCCACTCCATGTCGGTCACGGCCGCGGGGCAGCGATCGGCGACTGCCTGTGCCGGCTGCTCGACGCGAACGGCTACCAGGTCACTCGGGAGTTCTATTACAACGACGCCGGCGCACAGATCAACAATCTGTCGCTGTCGGTTCAGGCCCGGGCCAAGAAGCTGACGCCTGAGCACGAAAGCTGGCCAGCAGACGGTTACCGCGGCGATTACATCACGGATGTCGCCAACGCCTATCTGGCCGGTGAAACCGTCAGCGCCGACGATCGCGAAGTCACGGGCAAAGCCGACGCCGACGACCTCGACGCTATCCGCGAGTTTGCCGTTGCCTACCTGCGCCGGGAGCAGGATCTCGACCTCAAAGCGTTCGGTGTGGAGTTCGATGTCTATTTCCTCGAATCCTCCCTGTATGAGGATGGCAAGGTTGCGGCCACCGTTGAACGGCTCCAGGAAAACGGTTTTACCTACGAAAAAGACGGCGCCATGTGGCTGATGACCACCGAATTCGGCGACGACAAGGACCGGGTCATGCGCAAGCAGGACGGCGGCTATACCTATTTCCTGCCAGACGTGGCCTATCACCTCGACAAATGGCAGCGCGGCTTCAGCACCGTGATCAACGAACAGGGTGCAGACCATCATTCCACCGTAACCCGGGTTCGCGCGGGCCTGCAGGCATTGAATGCCGGCATCCCCAGCGGCTGGCCCGATTATGTGTTGCATCAGATGGTCATGGTGACCCGCTCCGGACAGGAAGTGAAAATCTCAAAACGGGCGGGCAGCTACGTCACCCTGCGCGACCTCATTGACGAAGTTGGCCGGGATGCCACCCGGTTCTTCCTCGCGGCACGCCGCGTGGACTCCCAGTTGACCTTCGACATCGATCTGGCCCGCTCCCAGACCAATGAAAACCCGGTCTATTACATCCAATATGCCCATGCCCGGATCTGCAGTGTGCTACGCAAGCTGGCAGACGAAGGCATTAACCGGGGGCGCAATGAATGCCAGGGTGACCTGGCGTTGCTGACCCTGGACGAAGAGAAGGATCTGGCTAATCAGCTGGCACGTTACCCGGAGCTGATCGCCAATGCAGCCGTGCAGCGTGAACCCCACCACCTCACGCACTATCTCCGCGAGCTGGCTGGTCAGTTCCACACCTATTACAACGCCCATAAGGTTCTGGTTGAGGATTCCTCGATCCGCGACGCCCGCGTCAGCCTTTATCTGGCCGTGCGTCAGGTGATCGCCAACGGCCTCGACCTGCTGGGCGTCAGTGCGCCGGAGGAAATGTAAACCGGCGCCGCGATAACACAGAGATCTCCCTGCATGCCGAGAGATTACGCAAAAAAAGGTCGACCGGCCGGAACCGCCAGCCCGAAGCCCAGGGCGCAAGGCAATAAGCGCCCGGCCCGGTCAACCGCTTCGCCATCACACCGCCAATCCGGAGGCCTGTCTGTGCGCTGGATACTTTCTCTGGCCGCCGTTGGCGGCTTTATCGGTTTCATCGTTTATCTGAACACCATCACCCCGCAATCGGGACGCCCCGAAGTCGCGAACCAGACACCCCAGACCGCGCCGGCGCCGTCCGGCACCAGAAGCAATCAGGGGCCTGCCGCCCAGCAGCAGCCGGGCTTCCGCTTCTATGAGATGCTGCCAGATTCCGAGGTGATTCCGTCGGACGTCGAGGAGTACACACCGGGCCCAGCTCAGCAGCAATACACCTATCTGGTGCAGACCGGCTCATTCCGCAGCTCCGCGGATGCTGAACGACAGCGGGCACAGATTGCCTTCCAGGGGTTGCGCGCCAATGTCAGCCGCATTGATCTGGACAGCGGTTCTACCTGGTACCGTGTCAATGTGGGCCCATTCACTTCCCGCAGCCAGATGAACTCCGCCCTCGACAAACTGGTCTCCATCAGCATCCAGCCGTTGGTACGCAAGATCCCCCGGGAAGGCTGAGCCCCCGCCTCTTACCAATTTTTCATCCCCCCGGCTGGTTGTTCGCCTTGAAATCCGGGGGGCCGCCACCATTAATTTCCAACACAGACAGGAGCCATCGAGCACCCCCGGCAAGTCCTTGTTGCGCACGGGTGTCGCCCAGATGTTCCTCATACCTATTTCGGGCAATTGGAGCCAACATGACTACGATTCTTTCCGTGCGCCGCGACGGTGAAGTCGCTATCGGTGGCGATGGCCAGGTTTCACTGGGCAATACCGTCATGAAGGGAAACGCACGCAAGGTCCGGCGCCTTTACAATGGCCAGGTACTGGCCGGATTTGCCGGCGGTACTGCTGATGCATTTACCTTGTTTGAACGCTTTGAAGCACAACTGGAAAAGCACCAGGGCAACCTGACCCGGGCTGCCGTTGAGCTGGCGAAGGACTGGCGTACCGACCGCGCCTTACGCCGACTCGAGGCACTGCTGGCGGTGGCCGACAAGACCGCATCGCTGATCATCACCGGCAACGGCGATGTTATTGAACCGGAAAATGGCCTGATCGCCATCGGCTCCGGCGGCCCCTTTGCCCAGGCTGCCGGTCGAGCACTGCAGGAAAACACCGAGCTCAGTGCCCACGAGATTGTCGAGAAGGGCCTCGATATCGCTGCGGATATCTGTATCTATACCAATCACAACCGCACCATTGAAGTGCTGTCCACCAACGACTGATCCGGAGCAACCATGTCTGCAATGACTCCCCGAGAAATTGTCCACGAACTCAACAAGCACATCGTTGGTCAGGGTGAAGCCAAACGTGCAGTGGCCATTGCGCTGCGCAACCGCTGGCGCCGGATGCAGCTCGACAGCACACTGCGCGACGAGATCACCCCCAAGAACATCCTGATGATCGGGCCTACCGGTGTGGGAAAAACTGAAATTGCCCGGCGTCTGGCCAAGCTGGCCGACGCACCGTTCCTCAAGATAGAGGCCACCAAGTTTACCGAAGTGGGCTACGTTGGCCGCGATGTAGAATCGATCATTCGAGATCTGGTCGACATGGCGGTTAAGCTGGTCCGCGAAAAAGAAATGAAGCAGCATGAAAACCGTGCCCTTGACGCTGCCGAAGACCGCATCCTCGATGCCCTGCTCCCCCCCGCCCGGGGCTTTGAAGATGAAGCCCGTAACAATCAGGAATCCGGCACCCGGCAGATGTTCCGCAAAAAGCTGCGGGAAGGAGAGCTTGACGACAAGGAAATCGAGATCGAGCTCAGCAGCAGCGGCCCCGGGGTTGAGATCATGGCCCCTCCAGGCATGGAGGAGATGACCTCCCAGCTGCAGAACATGTTCTCTAATCTGTCCTCCGAACGCCGCAAAACCCGCAAGATGAAAGTCGTCGATGCCATGCGTCGGGCGAAGGACGAAGAAGCCGCCAAGCTGGTCAACGAAGAAGAGATCAAACAGAAGGCAATCCACTCCGTCGAACAGAATGGCATTGTGTTTATCGATGAAATCGACAAAGTGGCCAAACGCTCCGAAAATGCTTCCACCGACGTATCCCGGGAAGGGGTACAGCGCGACCTTCTGCCGCTGATTGAAGGTAGCACCGTCAGTACCAAGTTTGGCTCCGTGCGCACCGACCACATTCTGTTCATCGCCTCGGGCGCCTTCCATCTGGCCAAGCCATCAGACCTGATTCCGGAACTGCAGGGGCGCCTGCCAATCCGGGTCGAACTGCAGGCCCTGACCCCGGACGATTTCAAACGTATCCTGACCGAGCCCGACGCCTCCCTGGTCCAGCAGTACCAGGCATTGCTCGCGACCGAAGGGGTCCAGCTCAGCTTCACTGATGATGCCATCGCCCGCCTTGCCGAGGTAGCCTGGAAGGTTAATGAAACCACCGAAAACATCGGTGCCCGCCGACTCCATACCGTACTGGAACGGCTGTTGGAGAGCCTTTCATTCGATGCCGGCGATCAGGTGTCCGAGCGATTTGAGGTGACCGCGGCCTACGTGGATGAGAAGCTCGGCGAGCTGTCTGAAGACGAAGACCTCAGCCGCTACATTCTCTGATCCCACCCCGCGATGATCCGGCCGCCGGGTGTGGCGCCGGATCATCGTTTCAACGAGCCGAACCATGAACGATCAACGCCCCACCAACATCCGGATCCGCAAGCAGAGTCGTTTTCTCGAGCTGAGCTATGCCGATAGTACGCACTATGAGCTTCCCTTTGAACTGCTCAGGGTGTTGTCTCCCTCGGCTGAAGTCCGAGGACACGGAATGGGACCCGGGGTGCTGCAAACCGGCAAGCGCGACGTGCAGCTGACGGCTGCAGAGATGGTGGGCAACTACGCCCTGAAGCTGGCCTTCAGTGACGGCCACGACTCAGGACTCTATACCTGGGGTTATCTGAGGGAGCTGGGCGAACATCAGGACCGCTTCTGGCAGCGGTACCTGGATCGGCTGCAACAGGAAGGCGGCTCCAGAGACACCTGAAACCGCCGATGTCACAAGGACGCGTCAGAGCGCTTTCTGAATCATTTCGGCCACGCCATCCAGCCCTGCCCCAAAGTGCCCCTTCTGGGCCTTACGACGGTCCCTGGCGACGTACAGCGGAAGCATTTCACCATACAGACTGGTACTGATGGTGCGCTGTTCATCCTCAAGGCGATCACGGCGCAGCCGGATACCGTAACGCAGAAGCCTGGGCTCCAGCTCATCCGCCCGGTTAAGCAGGTCCCGCCGTGTCATCTGGTAGGCGTGCTCGCACACCATCCGGCGTGACTGGAAGCTGAACACATTGGAGAAGAACAGCTTGGCGTCATCACGGGTGGGCTCGAATAACAGCAGCTCCTTGTCCGGATAGTCGCGGGAATACTGGGCAATACCTGACTGCATTCGCGAATAAACCATGGTACGGAACGTCTGGGAGAGCAGATTCGGCATCCCGGAATGGGTCAGCATTCCGGGTGACATGGTCCCCGCACGCACCGCCGCACTGGCATCAATCGGTACCTGCGGATTAACCGCAAACACCAGATCTGCGCCATCCTCGAAGGCCACAGAGGCATGCAATGCCTTACGCAGAGTACCATCGACGTAATAACGGCCATCGACGTTGACCGGAACATAGATGCCCGGTGCCGAGGTACTTGCCTGAATGGCTTTTGAAATAGGCACGTGGTCAAAACCCGGAGCGCCAAAACACACCGGCTCGGAGCTTTCTACATCCGTCGCCACGATATACAGACTACGCTTGAGCTGACGGAAGTCGTTTGCCCGCCCCAGCATGGTAAATGCGCGCTTCAGGTAGTCGTGCAGGCCCTCATTATCGAACAGCCCCGACGGCGCCACCTGGGCCAGAATCGTCAAGGCTTCCAGCAGGCTCTGGTCATAGGGGTTATTAACAAAACGTGAAACTGCCGTCGCCACCAACCGCGGAACCGACAACAACCGGCTGCCGAATTCCCGCAACGCCGGCCGGTAGAATACTTCCGGGTGGAACGGATGCACTTCCGCCTCGTTACGCACAAAAATCCGGCACAGCTGGGCAGTGGTAACCTGATTGGCCAGATTGGCGGCAACAAAAGAGCCGGCATTCACGCCAACGTAGACATCAATGTCGTTGAAATCGAGGCCATCAAGCGCCTCATCCAGGGCACGCAAGGCACCAATCTCGTAGATACCCCCCAACGGTCCGCCCCCGCCAAGGGCCAAACCAATGCGCGGTTTCGGCTTAATCTCTGTATGGGTTACTGCCATCATTCATTTTCCGAAGGTTGAGTACGAGAACACCCTACGTTAGCAATCGTTTTTAGTAATCTCACCCTACAAACGGGGTCAATACCAGCGCTTTTGAGGCCCGCCTTTCCTCACACATGGGACGGCTCCGGCCTCGCCGTCACTGAACTCTTGCCGGGGCGCAGGTAACGACCAAAGCCCGCACTGCGTAACGACAGATCAACACAACTTTTGATCACATGGGGGGAATCCAGCAGCAGGACATCCTCCAGCAGCTGCATCGCCCACTCCCGACTCAGACTTCGCAACACCGATTTGACCTTCGGCAGGCTGGCCGCGTTCATCGACAAAGCGTCATAGCCCATAGCCATCAGCAGCACCGCCCCCCCCGGATCACCGGCCAGCTCTCCACAGATACTCACGGGCTTGCCCACGGCATGCGCGTCCTGGGCAATCCTCACCAGGGCCTGCAACACCGCCGGATGGTAGGAATGGTAAAGCTGGGCGACGCGAGGGTTATTACGATCGACCGCCAGCAGGTACTGAGTCAGGTCATTGGATCCCACCGACAGAAAATCCACACGATCCGCCAGCTCCCGCACCTGATAGACCGCTGCCGGGATCTCCACCATCACCCCGACTTTCGGCATGTGGATGTCGTATCCTTCTTCGCGGACTTCATGATAAACCCGGTAGATCAGGTGCAACGACTCTTCCACTTCAGAGATATTGCTGATCATCGGCAGCATGATCTGCAGATTGTTCAGCCCCTCGCTGGCCTTGAGCATGGCGCGCACCTGCACCAGAAAAATCTCAGGGTGATCCAGAGTTACCCGGATCCCACGCCAACCCAGGAACGGGTTTTCTTCCTGGATCGGGAAATACGTTAATGCCTTGTCGCCACCGATATCGAGGGTACGCATGGTGACCGGGTTGGGAGCAAAGGCTTCCAGCTGCTCGCGATAATACTCCCGCTGCTCCTGTTCGGACGGAAAGCGATCCTTGATCATGAATGGGACTTCCGTCCGGTACAGCCCGATACCTTCAGCGCCGTGACTCAGCGAACGAACCACATCCGTCATCAGGCCGGTATTGACCAGCAATGAAACACGGTGACCATCGGTGGTCTCGCAGGGCTTGTCCCGCAAGGCCTCGAGCCCCTTGACCAGTTCATCCTCTTCGTCGCAGATATCCTGGTAGAAGTTTCGCAACTCCTGCGAGGGCGAGGCATAGATCTGCCCCTCAAAGCCGTCGACAATCATTTCCCGGCCATCAAGCTGATTAACCGGAATGTCCACCAACCCCATGACCGTCGGTACACCCATGGCCCTGGCCAGAATGGCCACATGGGAGTTGCCCGAGCCGCGCACCGACACCAGTCCTACCAGCTGCCCCCGGGGCACTTCACCCAACATCGCGGGCGTCAGCTCCTCACTGACCAGAACGGTTTTCTCGGGGTAGACCCGGTCCTGCGGATCACCTTCCTGCAGGTGCGATAACAAACGCCGGCCCAGATCGCGGATATCAACAGCCCGCTCGCGCAGATACAGGTCGTCCATCATTTCAAAGTGACGCACATACTGCTGCACCACCTGTTTCAGCGCCCCCTGAGCCCACTGCCCATCGCGGATCCGGTTGACCACTTCTCCCGGCAGCGCTTCGTCACTGAGCATTCGCAGGTACACCTCAAACAGCGCCTGCTCCTCCGGCCGTAACTGACTCGCAAGCCGTTCCGCCACCCGTTCGATGTCTTCGCGAACCGCCGTAACCGCAACACCGAAGAGGGCCAACTCCTGCTCAATGTCTTCAATCTGTTTTTCCGGCACCGCGTCGAGATCCGCCGCCGGGTAAACCACCACCCCCTCACCAATGGCCACGCCCTGGGCTCCGGCCACCCCGTTAAAACAGACGTCCTTGGCCTGCTCACCGGTCAGCGACAACCCACTGATGGCACCGGTCGCCTCACTGTGGGCTATCACGCCAGCCAGCTGTGCAGACACGGTCACCAGGAAGGCTTCTTCACCTTCATCAAAGCAGCGGGCGGTCTCCCGTTCCTGCACCACAAGCACGCCAAGAACGCGGCGATGGTGAATGATGGGAACACCAAGGAAGGAACGGAAACGCTCTTCACCGGTTTCGGGGAAATAACGGTAGCGGGGATGAGAGGGGGCATCTTCGAGGTTGATCGGCTCCTCGCGGGAGCCCACCAGGCCGATCAGACCTTCGGAATATCCAAGGCTAACCTTGCCAACTGCCTCCCGGTACAGCCCCTCGGTTGCCATCAGAATGTAGCGATTGCTGTCCGGGTCCAGCAGGTAAACCGAGCACACCTCGGTATCCATGGCGGACTGCACACGGGACACGATGATTTCCAGCGCCTCCTTCAGATCTTGGGCACTGTTGACATCCTGTACCAGGTTTCGCAGTACGTTGAGCATCGCCACGGTTCAGTCCATCACCTCTGTTGGTTCTTCATGCGGGGAAGCGCTTCGCCCCGGTGCCGCTGCTCCATGCTTCGGAACAGCCGCGGCGCCAGCTCCCTCAATGCACGCCGATACACTTCCCGTTTAAAGGAAACCACCTGGCCAAGGGGATACCAATAGCTCACCCATTGCCAGCCGTCGAATTCCGGCGAATCCGTACCGTCCACACGTACCTGTGCATCCGGTGAAAGCATCCTCAGCAGGAACCATTTCTGTTTCTGCCCCACGCACACGGGGTGCGAGTTATGTCGCACCATCCGTCTGGGAAGACGATATCGCAGCCAGCCCCGGGTACAGCTGATGATTTCCACATCCGCAGCCTCCAGCCCGACTTCTTCCTGAAGCTCCCGATACAGTGCCTCTTCAGGGGATTCGTGGGTTTTGATCCCACCCTGAGGAAACTGCCAGGAGTCCTGCCCTATTCGCCTTGCCCAGAGGACCTGTCCCCTGTGGTTAGCCAAAATGATTCCGACGTTGGGCCTGAAACCATCCGAGTCGATCACGGCACAGCCCTCTGATTCATGACTACTGTTTTGCCAGTAGATTCCTGTCGGTAAAAATTGTCCAAGTTGGCTTCATTCTTACAGAAAGACCATGTTTCGGCAAACGAAGCCGGCGCAAACACACCGTGGTAGACTTACCGCTTCCGACAATCCCGTATGCAAGGAGCCTTAGGTGACGCTAGCTATTTTCGACCTCGACAACACCCTGCTGGCAGGGGACAGCGATCATGCCTGGGGAGAGTTCCTGGTGGAGGCAGGCATTGTCGATGCCGAGCGTTATCGCAAGGCCAATGATCAGTTCTACCAGGAATACCTGAACGGTGAACTCGATATCCACCGTTACCTGAGTTTTGCTCTGGAGCCCCTGGCCCAGCACGATACGGCCCAGCTGATGCAATGGCGGCAGCAGTTTGTTGATCAGAAAATCCGGCCGATCATGCAGGACAAGGCGACCGAACTTCTGGACCACCACCGCCATCAGGGCCATACCCTGATGATCATTACCGCCACCAACCACTTTGTTACCGAACCGGTGGCCGAACTGCTGGGCATAGAACACCTGATTGCCACCAATCCGGAACAGGTCAACGGGCGTTATACCGGTCGCGTTGCGGGAACCCCCTCCTTTCAGGATGGCAAGGTGACCCGGTTGCAGGAGTGGCTCGACGACCATAATGCCAGCCTTGAGGGCGCCTGGTTTTACAGTGATTCCCACAACGACATCCCACTGCTGGAAAAAGTGTGCCACCCGGTCGCCGTAGACCCGGACCCGACACTGCAGCGCCTGGCGCAGCAGAAAGGCTGGGACATCATTTCACTGCGTGATTGAGTGTGATTCAACGATGAAATGGCAACTCCGCGCCACCCTGCTCTCCGCCCTTGCGCTGTCGGCCTGTAACCCGACGACAGAGCCCGGCCAGGCGCCGCTCCCCATTCCAGACAAGACAGTGACAAATAGCGAGACCACCACCTGGGTCAGCCGGCACAGCCAGGCGGTCTGCGACAGCACCGCCGAGCTTCACCAGGCCCTGACCGGCTTCCTCGATACACCAACAGCAGATACTCTCGGCACCAGCCAGCAAATCTGGACGCAGGCCCACAACCACTATCGCCTGCTCGCCACCGGCTACCGCCTCGCAGGTCTGCTCCCCCCGCACGTCACCGATGACCGTGACACCGTCGATGGCTGGCCGCTGATACCAGGCTACCTGGATCAGGTGCCGGGCTACCCCCACAGCGGCCTGGTGTATTCGGAAGTCCCGCTGACTCCGGATTTTCTGACCACGGAACACCAGTCCACCGACTTTGGCTACCTGACGCTGGGCTTCCACCCACTGGAGTTCATGCTTTGGGGTAATCCTGGAGAGAGCCTGGAGGATCAGGCACAAAAATTCGTCGGCGGCGCCGAAGATCCGGACACCATGGATATTCCGGGACGACGCCGAGACCTGACCCGGCTGATATCAAATCTGCTCAAGCGCAGTGCTGAACCCTTGTGCGCCGCCGCTGAGCAGAGCCGCCTGAGCGCCGCGCTGACCTCAGCCCACAGCCCAGGCGGGCTGCCCGACGACCTTTCCCTGGCACCGCATGAGCCGCCGGTTACCGGGGAAAGCAGCGGCGTCGCTGAGTCAGAAGAACCCGGTCAGTGACCGTACAAAACAGGACTTGATGTAGTCGGTTTCCGGAATCCCCGGAATCACCGGGTGATCCGGCGCCTGATGCCCCTGCTCCAGCAGCTGGACAAAGCGGTCGATCTTGCGGCCGCTGCTGCGAATGATGTCAACGAGCCGCTCCTGAGACAGGTGCATGGAACAGGAGGCGGACACCAGCACACCATCCTTCGCCAATAACCTCAGGCCCAGCTGATTGAGACGGGCATAGGCCTGCTCCCCGGCTTTCTGATCACGACGTCTGGGAATCAGGGCCGGCGGATCCAGCACCACTACATCGAACCGTTCTTTTTCGGCCGCCAGCGCTTTCAGAGCGTCGAATGCATCACCTTCAATGGTGTCGACGTTGTCCAGCCCATTGATTGACGCATTGTGATGCACCGCATCAATGGCCAGCGAGGAGCTGTCTATGCAGGTCACCTGAGCGGCGCCGGCACTCGCCGCTTGCACACCCCAGCCGCCCACGTAGCTGAATACATCCAGCACCCGCTTGCCCGGGGCATAACACTGAAGACGCTGGCGGTTCATACGGTGGTCGTAAAACCAACCGGTTTTCTGACCACCACTCAACGGCACCTCAAAACGGACGCCGTTTTCGATGACGGTCAGAGTCTCTGCCGCAACGCCCTCAACCTGCTCGATGTAACTGGGCAACCCTTCCACGCTGCGCATCTTGCCATCGTTCTTCAACACAATGGATTTCGGGTGCGCCAGGCGCTGTACTGCGCGGACAATGGCATCCCGCAACTGCTCCATGCCTGCCGTAGAGATCTGGATGACCACGCTATCGCCAAAGCGGTCAACCACAAGCCCCGATAGGCCATCACTGTCGCCAAACACCCAGCGGTAGTAAGGCTGATCAAACAGTTTTTCACGCAGGGCGAGCGCCACTTCCATACGCTGGGTCAGGCGCTGAGGCGTCATGCCATGTTCCGGATCCCGGCTGATCAGGCGACCGCAAATCAGGGCGTGGGGATTGACAAAGAGAGTGCCCAGCGGGCGATCAGATGCGCTTCGCAGCTCCGCCTGATCACCAGGCTCGAAGCCCGATAACGGGGAACGCCGGGCATCCACCTCATTACTGTATACCCACAGATGCCCTGCCTTGATTCTGCGTTCCGCGCCCTTGCGCAGATAGAGTACCGGGAACTTCATGGTTGCTGCCTTTCAGGTTGGTCGATGAGCCGTCGGCCGGCCGCGGGCAAAAGCCGGGATCGCAGACCGAAGGCAAAGCGCGGATTATACCCCAGCAAACATTGTTACAGTTGGCCGGAGGTCTGTAACAGCGAAAATGAACGCGTCAGACTACACTGTTGACGTCGTCGTCCAGGATAGCAGGCCATGGCCGCAGAGCTTACTGAAGAGCAGATCCACAATGTCCTGCAGGGTATTCGAGTCCCTCCTCAGCCGCAGATTCTGGTGGACCTGCAGATGGAACAGGCTATGCCGTCCCAAGACAACAGCCAGATCGCCCGACTGATCCGTCAGGATGTCTCGCTGTCGGGCATGATGCTGAAGTTTGTGAATTCCCCGTTCTATGGCCTGACAAACAAGATCACCTCTATCGAGCAGGCCCTCGATCTGCTTGGACCTGCCACCGTGGTCAATATCGTGAACGGTCTGTCGATCAAGGGGGAGATGTCCGATGAAGCGATCATCCGGCTGACCCGCTTCTGGGACACCGCCACCGATATCGCCATGGCATCGGCCACCATTGCCAAACAGATTGGTGCCCGCAACCCCGATGAGTCTTATGCGCTGGGCCTGTTTCACAACGCGGGTATCCCGCTGATGCTGAACCGCTTCGCCGATTACGACGATGTGATGATTGAGGCCTACAGCCAACCGGAGACCAAGATCACCGACACCGAAAACCGATATTTCAACACCAATCACGCGGTGGTTGGTTATTACACGGCCAAATCCTGGAACCTGCCCCGGCACATCTGCGAAGCCATTGCCGAGCACCACAACACCGATCAGGTGTTCCAGCCGGGCGACAATACCCCGGGCAACAAGAAAACCTTACTGGCCATCCTCAAGATCGCCGAGCACCTGTGCGGTAACTTCAGCATCCTTGGCCAGCAGGATCAGGACTATGAATGGGAACGGGTCAAGAAAGGCGTACTGGAGTACGTAGGTCTGAGCAGCTACGACCTGGAGACAATGGCGGAAAACTTCCGTGACCTGGGGATCGACATTCACGGAGACTAGCGAGCCAGACGACCAAAGGATCGGGGACAGAGCTCCGCCCTGCCCCGACAGGCTGAAATCCCGGCGTTACTCCTGCTCGGCAACCAGCTCGGCGTAGGTGTCTGCGTCCATCAGGCTATCAAGCTCACCTTCATCGGCCAGCTTGACCTTGAACAGCCAGCCTTCCCCGTATGGATCTTCATTCACCATTTCCGGTTCATCTTCCAGGCTTTCGTTGATGGCCAGTACCTCACCGGTAACCGGACTGAACACGTCGGACGCGGACTTGACCGATTCAGCCACTCCGGCCTCTTCGCCACCATTGACGGTAGCACCGACTTCCGGCAAACCAATGTAGACCACGTCACCCAGCTGTTCCTGGGCAAAATCGGTTATACCAACCGTTGCCGTGCCATCCCCTTCAAGCCGCACCCATTGATGGGTTTCAATGTATTTTACGTTGGCTGGAATTTCGCTCATTTTTAGAATCCTTGGCGTCTTTTCTGCGAAGTTTACCCGATATTACCCACCAGACTCCATTACCCGCGAGGGCTGGTGTCCCGTCGGGTCATAGCAAAAAATGCCAGTATTGCCGGCACCACCACGTCGAAATTCTGGAAACGGTGGTCTCCACCGGCCTGAATCCAGGCTGGTGAGCCCGGATAGCGCTGCAGCGCAGCCCGATAATCCAGGGTCTCATCCCCACTTTGAAGTAATAGCAGCAGCTTGCCCGGGCTGCGAATGACGCCCGGATCCAGGCGCCTCAGAGCCGCCATGTGGTCAACAGTCAGGAGATAGTCTTCACCGGTATAGGGATTGTGCTGGGGCCCCAGGTAGTCGTGCAGGAGATCGTAGGGGCGAACGGCGGGGTTGATCAGCGCCGCCGGCACACCGAACTGCTGACTCAACGCCGCTGCATAGAAGCCACCCAGGGAGCTTCCGATAATGCCGAGCGGGCGGCCGGAGACCGACGTCAGAACAGCGCTCGCACGCTGGTAAGCCTGAGTCGGGTCGAAGCCCAGTTCCGGCACCAGCAGTTCAATATCAGGATTCAGGTCTGGCAACCAGGTCCGCAGCTCATTGGCTTTCAAAGAGCGGGGGGAACTGTTAAAGCCGTGCAGATAAACAATGGCCGGTTTCAGAGACATCAGTAACCTGTGCTGTTCACGTCCGGCTCGAACGCAAATCCGGAGGTTCGCCCAACTTCCGTTTCCACCGCGCCGGAGGGCAACAACTCAAACCAGCGGTAGCCAGGCGCCAGCTCATCCACCGCGAAGTCGTCTGAGCCACCCTTGAACTGGATACAGGTTGATGGCGTCGCCAACAGGCGCACTCCGTTCCGCACCTGATCCCATTCCTGATGGATATGTCCCCACAACACCACCCGAACCTGAGGAAAGCGATCCAGCACCTGCCAGAACGCATCCCGGTTTTTCAGCCCGATGTTGTCCATCCAGCCAGAGCCGATATCGACCGGGTGATGATGCAGCGCCACCAACGTTGGCAGCGGTTCATTTTCACTCAGGGTGGTTTCCAGGAAGGCCAGTTCAGTCTCGGTCAGGTGGCCGTGAACCTTGCGATGCACCGACGAATCCAGCAGCACGAACTGCCAGCCGCCAGCGATCAGGTGCTTGCAGGAGGCGTCCGGGCCGGCCAGACGTCCGAGTAACCCGGAGTCGTCATGATTACCGGACATCCACAGAACCGGACCATCAAACACCGAGAGCTTTCGGGACAGTTCCCGGTAGGCGCTTTCCGAAGCATCCTGGGCCAGATCCCCGGTCACCAGCACAAGGTCAGGCTCGGGACGTTCCTGGCGTACCTGAGCAATGACCGCATCGAGGCTGTCGCGGGTATTTATACCGAGAAGCCTGCCCTGTGGATCCGCCATCAAATGCGGATCTGTCAGTTGCAGTACCCGGAGGCGCTTTGTGTCGTCGCGTTGCGTCATAACACCTGAATCGTTGGTTTGTCGTACTGCCCCTTTGCAATACCTTGATCGACTGAGGTTATTGAGTTTCCAGTCATGATTCCTGAATAGGTGTCACATTCCACTCAACAATCAATCAGTTCGCATTAGCCATTGGTCCAAGTCACAAGCTCAAACGGGGCGTGGCCGAACCTGAGACAGAAGTCCAGCCAATCCGCCAGAAAACTGTTTACCTGAACTTTCTCGTCGGGATGATGCATGAAGCGATTGGGGTAGTCATTGACCGGAGCGATGCGTTTTTCACGGCGCCAGCTAATCACTTCGGCCATGCCGGCATCGTGGTATACGCGAACGGTCAGTTCAGGGTTATTGAGCCAGCGCCCACCATTGTGGATCTGCTCAAGCAGCAGGGTTTCCGTGTACTTGGCGGTCTGCAGAACCTGAATACGGACTCGCCCCAAGTATGTGTCGTTGCGGTGCAACTCAAATTCGGAGCACGGCTGCCCAATGCTCTCGACCTGACGCAACTGTTCCAGGCGCCGATAGTTACCTTCGCACAGCGCGCCCAGACGACGAAGGTCGGGCACATAACGTCGCGGTTTCATGACCCATTCCGTCATGGCGCGCTCCAGCTCTGACGGATCCGCTGACGGTGAAGTTGCAGCCATTGCAGCGCAATGATGGCCGCCGCATTGTTAATACGCCCATCGGCGATCATCGCCACAGCCTCGTCGAATGCCACGACATGAACGCGGATATCCTCATGCTCGGCTTCAATCCCGTGAACTCCGCCGGCATGCTCGGAGGACACCTGCCCACAATACAGGTGAATAAGCTCGGTCGTACCACCCGGAGACACCAGGTATTCGCAGATTTTCTCCAACTGCCCGAACTGCAGTCCAGCTTCCTCCTGCCCCTCCCGTTGGGCCACCTGCTCCGGGGTTTCACCATCCTCATTCATGCCGGCCACCAGCTCCAGCAACCAGGGCGACTGCTCCCGCCCCAATACCCCTGGCCGGAACTGCTCCAGCAGGACGACCTCATCGCGATCCGGGTCATAAGGCAAAACACAGGTCGCATCCCCGCGGATAAATAACTCGCGGGTAAACAGCGGCATCTCATCACCACCAAATCGGGGATGGGTCAGCCAGAGCTTGTCCATGCGAAAAAAACCCTGAAACACCGTTTCCCGGCGCTCAATCCGCACATCGTGCTGGCCGAACTGAAACGGCCCCACAGCGTTTTCTGTAGGCATCACTGGATCGCTCTGTCGAAAAAATGAAAGGTCACCGGCCAACGATAGCCGGTGCCCCTCCACCTTGGCAAGCGTCGCCCGGTTACACCTTATCGTAGAGCTTTCCGCCAGATTCACGGAACTCGCGGGACTTCTCCTGCATGCCCACGTCGACGGCAGAACCCTCATCCAGTCCGTTTTCCTTGGCGTAGTCACGGACTTCCTGGGAGATTTTCATTGAGCAGAACTTGGGGCCACACATGGAGCAGAAATGCGCCACCTTGGCAGACTCCTTGGGCAGGGTTTCATCGTGGTAGGCTCTCGCCGTATCCGGATCCAGTCCCAGGTTGAACTGGTCTTCCCAGCGAAACTCGAAACGGGCCTTGGACAGCGCATTATCCCGCACCTGGGCGCCCGGGTGACCTTTGGCAAGATCCGCCGCGTGAGCCGCAATCTTGTAGGTGATGATGCCGGTCTTGACGTCGTCCTTGTTCGGCAGCCCCAGATGCTCCTTCGGCGTGACGTAACAGAGCATGGCGCAGCCGTACCAGCCAATCATCGCCGCACCGATACCGGAGGTGATGTGATCGTAGCCCGGCGCAATGTCAGTGATCAGCGGCCCAAGGGTGTAGAACGGCGCTTCGTCGCAGCATTCGAGCTGCTTGTCCATGTTCTCCTTGACCAGGTGCATGGGCACGTGTCCCGGCCCCTCAATCATGACCTGAACGTCGTGTTTCCAGGCAATCTTGGTCAGCTCACCCAGGGTTTCAAGTTCACCGAACTGGGCCGCGTCGTTGGCATCCGCAATAGAACCAGGACGCAGACCGTCGCCGAGACTGAACGACACGTCGTAGGCCTTCATGATTTCGCAGATTTCCTCGAAATGGGTGTAGAGAAAACTCTCGGTGTGGTGCGCGAGGCACCACTTGGCCATGATCGAGCCACCACGGGAAACGATGCCGGTGACGCGGTTGGCGGTCAGAGGCACGTGATGCAGGCGCACGCCCGCATGGATGGTGAAGTAGTCCACGCCCTGTTCGGCCTGCTCGATCAGGGTGTCGCGGAAGATTTCCCAAGTCAGGTCCTCGGCGACGCCGCCCACTTTCTCAAGGGCCTGGTAGATCGGCACGGTACCAATGGGAACCGGGGAGTTACGAATAATCCACTCACGGGTTTCGTGGATGTTCTTGCCGGTAGACAGATCCATGATGGTATCGGCACCCCAGCGGATCGCCCAGGTCAGCTTTTCCACCTCTTCCTCGATGGAGGAACTGACGGCGGAGTTGCCAATGTTACCGTTGATCTTCACCAGAAAGTTGCGGCCGATAATCATCGGTTCGGATTCCGGGTGATTGATGTTGGCCGGGATGATGGCTCGCCCCCGGGCGACTTCGTCACGGACAAATTCCGGGGTAATTTCCTGCGGCAGGTTCGCACCAAACGACTGCCCCGGGTGTTGATCTTTCAGCAGCCCCTGAGCCCGCGCTTCCTGCAGTTTCTGGTTCTCCCGGATGGCGATGTACTCCATTTCCGGGGTAATGATGCCCTTGCGGGCGTAGTGCATCTGGGTAACGTTCTGACCGTTCCGCGCCTGACGCGGTTTACGTTCGTCCATGAATCGCAGAGGATCCAGTTGCGGATCTTTCATTCTCCGGCGGGTAAACCCGGAGGAGTAGTCCGCCAGCAGCTCGGTATCGTCCCGTTCCTCAATCCAGCTCGCACGAACCGGGGCAAGTCCGCGGCGGAGGTCGATGTCTGCCTTGGGGTCCGTGTAGGGGCCGGAGGTGTCATAGACCACGACCGGGGGATTCTTTTCTCCGCCCATTTCGGTTGACGTATCACCAACCTCAATTTCCCGCATGGGCACACGGATATCGGCACGACTGCCTTCAACGTAAATCTTGCGGGAATTGGGCAGAGGCTTTACCGCTGCGGTGTCGACCTGAGCGGAATCACTGAGATAGGAAGGTACCGTCGTCATAGTTGCGTCCCGTGGGAAATCAATGGTTTTGGGTCGCGTATGACGGGAACGGCAGCCAATATACGGGAAAACCCCAAGGTGCCGTCCGAAAGTATTGCCTCGAATTCCTACGCCGGTATTATCCGGTTCAGGTCAGCGGGTTCTGGATAGCCGGCCCGACATAAAGCCATGGCCCGCCCACAATCTCAGCCGGTACTTCCTGATGGTTGTACCAGCACCCCGTCAAGACGCGATAAGTCAGTTTTTGGCACCCTGCAATACCAACCGTAGCCGACAATTTAGGTGCCAGATGCAAGTGTAGAGATCGGGTTGATTATTGTCCATAATGACCGCGCAGGCCCGTCAAGGATTTCAAATGCCGGCAACTCTGGCATTCCCCTACTAGGAGATGACATGAAAAAACGATTGCTAAGCGGATTGATAGGGCTGCTCAGTGCCCAGCCGGCACTGTCCCTGAACCTGATCGAAACATACGAAAAGGCTCTCTCCTACGATTCCGGCATCGCTTCCGCACGGGCCAGTTACGAAGCCCAGCAGGCCAGCGTCGACATCAGTCAAAGCACCCTGCTGCCACAGATTTTTGCCTTCGGCGACGCCGATTACACCGACCAGGACGGCCCTGCCATCGACAACGGTGCACGCACGCTCTCATATGGCGTCCAGCTGACCCAACCACTGTTCCGGGCGGATGACTGGTACCAGTACGACGCCAGTAAATTCCAGAGCGAATCGGCTCGGGCCCAGTACAACCTCGCCCAACAGCAGCTGATGCTGAATGCGGCCACCGCGTATTTCAACGTCTTGCGGGCGGCGGATAACCTGACCACCACCCAGGCCGCAGAAAAAGCCTTCCAACGCCAGTACGAACAGTCCCAGGAACGCTTCGACGTTGGCCTGATCGCCATTACCGATGTCTACGAATCCCGCGCCGGCTACGATGCCGCCCGGAGTGTTCGTATTGCCGCCGCAAACAATCTGAACATCGCCCACGAGCGCCTGGCCCGCCTGACTGGCGAATACGCCGACACCGTGGACAACCTGAAGCAGGAGTTCCCGCTCAGCCAGCCTGAGCCCCAGGATCCGTCAGCATGGGTGGACACGGCCCTTGAGCAGAACTGGAATGTGCAGGCGGCCCAGTACGACCTGCAAACCAGCGAAGCCAATCTGGCAACCGCAAAGTCGGGCCATTACCCGACCTTGGATCTGAACGCCTCCTATGGCGAAGCCGACGTGGATGGCGCCTTTTTCGCGCCGAACGACGGCACCACGACCGAAGGCTCCGTCAGCCTGACTCTGACCGTTCCCATCTACACCGGTGGCGGCACTCAGGCCAGCGTTCGCCAACAGCGTTCCCTGCTTGAGGCTACCCAGCAAAGTCTGGAAACCATCCGCCGGGACGTCAGCGTCAACACCCGCAGCCTGTACCTGACGGTGAACAACAACGTCGAGACAGCGTCATCACTTTACCAGACCATCATTTCCCGCCGCAGCGCCCTCGACGCAACCCGGGCCGGCTACGAGGTGGGCACCCGGAATATTGTGGAAGTGCTCGACGCCGAGCGAAACTACTATGAATCCCTGCGGGACTACTCCAATGCCCGCTACGATTACGTCGTCAACACCCTGACCCTGAAGCTGTCTGCCGGCACCCTGAGCCCACAGGACCTGATGGACCTCAACAACTGGCTGAGCGCTTCCGCACCGGGTATTGAAGCCCTGGCCAACGAAGCCGAGGATGCAGCCGCCGCCCGGTAACAGGTTCGGAGATTCTCCTGCGGGTAGCCAGTCTGCCCGCAGGAAACTGGATCTAAATCAGACTCGCCCAACGATCCCGTCAACCACCCGCTCGAGCGCCCCCCGATTCGCCTCCACCACGGCCAGTGCGTTGGTACCAGCCCGGTTTGCCGCCTCCCGGTCGACGATCAGATCGTGGAGATGGTTCGCCAGATCATCACTACCCGGCGTAATGTAAACGCCCTCCCGGGCACGCAAGCCGCCATAGATCGTCTCAAAGTTGAAGACATGAGGACCCGACAGAACCGGCATTCCCCACGCCGCCGGCTCCAGCGGATTGTGACCACCGCGCTCAATGAGCGAACCTCCCACAAAGGCGATATCGGCGGCCCCATACAGCATCAGCAACTCCCCCATGGTGTCGCCCAGATAGACCTGCGTCTGCACTGACGATTGATCCAGCGAGCGTCGGGACAGGGAGAAGCCCTGATCCACCACCAGCTTCGCCACTGTTTCGAAACGCTCAGGATGCCGGGGCACAATCACCAACAGGCAATCCGGGTGCTTTGCCAGTACCTTCCGGTGGGCCAGTAATATTTGCTCATCCTCACCCCGGTGAGTGCTGGCGGCAATCCACACTGGCCGCTCCACGCCAAACCGCGCCCTCAGCGCCCGGGCAGCGTCACGGAGGCTGGCACTGATATCCACATCGAATTTGATGCTGCCGGTGACCGACACCGTTTCCGCCTGAGCGCCGATACGCAGGAAACGGCTGGCATCGTCATCAGCTTGGGCAGCAATCCAGGTAATACTGTTGAGCAATGGTGTCACCAGAGAGCTGACCCGCTCATAACCCTGAGCAGACCGCTCCGACAACCGGGCATTGATCAGAAACATCGGAACGTCCCGGTCATGGCTAAGGGTGATCATGTTGGGCCAGAGTTCAGTTTCCATAATCACCAGGGCGCAAGGGTTCACCCGCGCCAGGAATCGCCTGACGGCGCCAGGCGTATCATAGGGTGAATAGGCATAACGCACCTGATCGCCAAACATGGCCCGGGCCCGCGCCAGCCCGGTCTGGGTCATGGCGGTCATCAGGATGGGTGTGTCCGGTATTCGCTGCAGCAACGCCTTGACCAACGGCGCGGCGGCAATGGTCTCGCCCACAGACACCGCATGCACCCAGATCACCGGCTGTTCTGAACGGGGAACAAATCCAACTCTCTGCTGCCAGCCGATACGGGCCTCTTCATTGCCACGACCACCCCACCACAGACGCAGGAGCACAAACGGCAGGGCAATACGAAAGACCAGCGAGTACAGAAAATGCAGCATGACAGCTCCGGACAGAGGATAAGCGCGGCCATTCTACCCAATCCCGCCCCCAATGGCCCACGTGTGATCGACTCGCCGAGGCCTACGGTACTGATAGGGCAGCCATTCCCACTTTAGTACAGGGTATTGAGCCTGCTAAACTTCCTGTCCAAATCAATGTCAGGCCAGAACACGGTGAGCAAGCAAAGAACGTCCACCCGGGAGACCCGTTATTCCAGATTCCTCCACCCTCGCTGGTGGCCCACCTGGGTCATTGTCAGCCTGATGTGGCTGATGGCGCAGCTGCCGCTCAGACTCCAGTGGGTCTTGGGCAAAGGGATTGGCGAGCTGGCCTACCGGCTGATTCCCCGCCGGCGTCACATCGCAGAGGTCAATATCCGACTCTGCTTTCCGGAGCAGTCTCCCGCGGAGCAGCAGGCTCTGGTGCGAAAAACCTTTCACTCAAACGGTATCGGCATCATGGAGATCGGCCTGGCCTGGTTCCGGAACCCCAAGGCCTTTCGCGCCATTACCGAAGTCCATGGTCTGGAACATATCGAGGCCGCCCAGGCCAGGGGCAACGGCATCCTCCTTCTGGGAGGGCATTACAGTACACTGGATCTTGGTGGCAGCCTGGTATCACTGTTTATTGAGGCCGACGTCATGCAGCGGGATCACAACAATCCGTTAATGAATGCGATCATGACCCGGGCACGGGAGCGCCGATACGGCGTTGCCCTGGGGAGCAAGGACCTGCGGGGTTTGCTGAAGCGTCTGAAACAGAACCGTACCGTGTGGTATGCCACCGATCAGGACTATGGCCGCAAGGGGATAGTCTTCGCACCCTTTTTTAACGTTCCTGCCGGCAGCATTACCGCCACGTCCCGGATCACCGAGCGCAGCGGTTGCACCGTGATTCCGTTCAGCCATTTTCGGCGCGAGGGCAAGCCTGGCTACGACATCTACTTCCACCCGCCGCTTCTGGATTACCCCTCCGGCGACGACCTGAAAGATGCCACCCTGGTCAACCACACCATTGAACAGGAAATCCGCCGCCATCCCGATCAGTACCTGTGGATGCATCGACGATTCAAGACCCGTCCATCCCCGGACGATCCCGACCTGTACCGGAAACAGACCTGATGACACCGCCACCGGCCATGCAAGGCCCAGCCCCGGCCATCTGGCTGCTGACCGATAACAAGCCCGGGCACCGCAACCAGCTCAAGGGCCTGGCAAACCGGCTAAGGGTGCTCACCGGAGCCAGCGCCCACTGGATAGAGACCGGGCCTATCGCGGTGCCGCTGTGGCGCGCCCTGCTTGGCATGCCTCCGGCACTGGACCGCCACTTGCCCCGCCCCAGCCTGATCATTGCGGCAGGCTCCGGCAGCCACCGGCTGTTGCTGTCACTACGACGCACCCGTAACTGTCAAACAGTGGTACTGATGAAACCGGCGTTTCCCCTGGCCATGGTGGATGCGGCCATTATTCCCGAACACGACCGGGTTCCCCCAAAACGCCATGTGGTGACAACCCGGGGGGTGCTCAATGCCATCACGCCCATGGCACGAATCACCGAAAAGCCCGAAGCGCTGGTTCTCGTGGGCGGTCCATCCCGCCATTTCGAGTGGGACAACGACCTGGTGTTTGAACAGATTCTCCGCCTGATGGCCAACCACCCCCAGTGGCGCTGGACCATTAGCAGCTCTCGTCGTACCCCGGAGGCACTGACGGAAAGGCTGTCCTCGCTGGAAAGTCCCAGAGTGACAATCGCCACCCCGGAATCCACCCACGATAGCTGGCTGAGCCATCAACTGGCATCCTCTCGGGCCGTCTGGGTGACGCCTGACAGTGTCTCCATGGTATACGAGGCGATTACCTCTGGCGTACCGACTGGACTGTTTGAACTGACGGCCAGGCCCCGCAGCAGGATAGCCGGTGGTGTGCAGCGCCTGGCAGAAGAGGGTCTGGTAGCCCTGTGGCAGGATCAAACCAGCGTGATGCAGGGAACAGCCAAGCACACCGCCCGGCTGTGGGAAGCCGACCGGGCTGCCAGGTGGCTGATCACAACCCTGCCAGCCTGGACCAGACGGGGACGCCCATGAGGGTTCTTCAGGTGCTCCCCGCCCTTGAGAGCGGAGGCGTTGAACGGGGCACGGTCGAGTTTGCCGCCGAACTGGTCAGGCAGGGTCACGAGTCCTATGTCATGTCCTCCGGCGGCGGCATGACCCAACTTCTTGACGCTCAGGGCTCGACCCACATCCAGATGCCCATCCATCGCAAGTCGTTGGCTTCGTTTGGCCAGATTCGGCCGGTCAGAGCACTGCTGAGAGAACTGCAGCCCGACATTATCCACATGCGTTCGAGGATGCCGGCATGGATCACCTGGCTTGCCTGGCGAGGACTGCCACCATCCGGGCGCCCGGCCTTGGTATCCACCTTTCACGGCATGTATTCGGTGAACCCCTACAGCGCCATCATGACCCGTGCCGACCATATCATCGCCGTGTCCGAGTGCGTCAAAACCTACATCCTGGAGAATTACCGGGTGCCGCCGGAGCACCTATCCGTCATTCAACGGGGAGTGGATGTCGAGGCTTTCAACAATCATCAGCTGGATCCCGTCTGGATCAGCCGTTTTTACCGGCAATTTCCCCACCTGGAGCACAAACAGCTGATCCTGATGCCTGGCCGGATCTCCCGCTGGAAGGGGCAATTGCTGTTCCTCGATGCCATGGTGGACATCGTACGCCAGCACCCCCAGTTCCATGGCGTGATTGTCGGCGGTACCGAAGCGGGCAAGCGCCACTTCCTGAAAGAACTGGAACAGCACCGCTCCGATCTCGGCCTCGATAATCAGGTCACCTTCCTGGGTCAGCGAAGCGACATGGCCGACCTGTATCGCATTGCGACTCTGGTCTGCCACATGTCCACCAAACCCGAACCCTTTGGTCGCACCGTCACCGAGGCGCTCGCAGCAGGTACACCGGTCGTCGCATTTGACCGTGGTGGCGCTGCCGAAACCCTGACCGCCTGCTTTCCTCAGGGGCTGGTGCCCCCTGATGATATCCGGGCGTTCGCCGCCAAGGTGATTGAACTGGCCGCCCAGCCGGAGCATACGATAGCACTGCCCGAACGCTTCCGGCTGGAAGCCCAGACCAGCGCCACCATTGATATCTACCAGCAACTGCTGACCCGGCGGAGCCACACGCAACGATGAGCGTACCCCACTGGCGCATCGCTCTTGTGCTTGCTACTCCGGGCGGTACCTGGGGCGGCATGGAAACCCATGTGCGCGATCTGGCGCAGGACCTGACATCCCGTGGCCATGAAGTCTGTGTACTGGGACACCCTGATTTCAGCCAGCGCTTTGCCGCACCTGTCCGCTTCTGCCCAATGCCCATGCACCTGGGGCGGCGAAACCCCTTGCTGAAGTTCCGGCTTCGTCGCGCCCTGGATAAACTCCATCCGGACATCTGCCATGCCCATGGCAACAAAGCCGCACAACTGATCCAGGGATACTCCACGTCAGTTCGCATCGGCACCGTCCATGGCCAGAAGTCATCGCTGTCACCGTTTTTGTCGATGGATGGTGTCATCGCCATCAACCATGATCAATTCCAGCGCCTTGCCCATAGCAACAAGACCCTGATTTATAATGGCATTACTCCCCCGGCCAAGAACGCCCCACTGCCCTCAGCATTCAGCCGACCTCTGGTGGTGACGGCCGGGCGACTGGAACCGGTCAAGGGCTATGAAGCCCTGATCAGAGCTTGGGCGCGGCTGACGCTCCCAGGCCATTTGGTGATCGCAGGTGACGGCAGCCTCCGGCAAACCCTTGAGCGGCTGATCGTTGCCCTGGGATTGACCGAATCGGTTTCCCTGATTGGCTATTCGGATGCGGTCGCCGCCTGGCTGACTCAAGCCGACGCCTGTGTTATCAGCTCACAACGGGAAGGCTTTCCATACCTGCTGGTGGAAGCCCTGCAGTGCGGCTGCCCGGTACTGTCGACACCGGTCGGCGGCGCCTCCGACTTCCTGCCACCGGATTTTCTGGCCGATGACGGTTCCGAAGCCGCTCTGGCAAACCTGCTGTCCCGCCACCTTGAGGATCCGGCCAACCTGAAGCAGGCACAATCAGAGTGCATGAGACAGGCACGGGAAGAGCTCACTCTGGAGGCCATGACCGCCAGCGTCTGCGATTTCTATCAACGCTGCCTCGGCGGGCGGTCACTATCCACCGGGGCCACCCCTGACTGAGACTCACCATGCCCCTCGCCCAAACGAGTCAGCATCTGTAGCTCTTTTGCCTTGGCCAGCCGCATGAAATTCCGGTTGGCTGCAACGATGGATACACTCAACCCATACCAGCCATTCAGTATCTGCCGGTGAAGCAGGTAATACTTGAAAAACTTGAGCGGAAATTCGACGAACAGACGGGCACTGGTGATTCTGCGTCCTTTCTCTGCCAGGAAGTGCGCCTGTTCGTTGGACAGCTGAAGGTACTTGCGCTCCATCTGCTCCAGAGTGATCACCGGCTGGTGGAGCACATCACCGGGAACAAAACCAACCCGTCCGCTGAGCACCCGCGGGCGATCATCATTACTGCCCGGAACGGCCTCGATGCGAGCCCGCTCACGGTGGTAAAGACGGAGGATCCGTTTGCTCTTGTCATGACGGAAAGGGTGCCCCGGCACCGGCTGCGACAATACCCAGCGCATTCTGAACCCGGCAAAGTCGGGGTCCGGTTCCTGTTCAAACAGTGCCTTCAGGTTGCTGACCAACTCGTCCGACAGCACTTCATCAGCGTCCAGGTCCAGCACCCAGTCATTCCGGCACAGGCTGGCAGCGTAGGCTTTCTGTACGGCAAACCCCTGCCAGTCGTGATGAACGAAACGGGCGCCATAGTGACAGGCAACAGCCTCGGTGCCATCACAACTGCCCGAGTCCACAACGATGACTTCATCGGCCCAATCGACCACCCTGGACAAGGTGGCACCAAGCCGAACTTCCTCATTTTTTGTAATACAATACACCGACACCGGTAGTGTCATAGCGACATATACCCCCACTCATCTGTCGAGTTCGCAGTACTTCTTTGCCACGCCCTGCCTGCCCCGCTTGATTGCGACCGGCCGCCGACAGTGGTAGTTTGCCTGCGCCTTTTTCGACGGTATGGAATCACAGGCAGCATGAGAGCCGTAAAACTTTTTCTGATCAATTCCCTGCTCAGCCTCGCGGGGTCACTGTCCCTGCGCATGGCCCAAAAACTGGGCAGTTCGCTGGGCTGGCTGCTTTGGAAGCTGCCGACCAAGGCCCGCGACGTCACCGATATCAACCTGTCCATCTGCTTCCCGGAATACAGCGAACAGCAGCGGGCAGAGCTGGCCCAGACCTCCCTGCAGCAAACAGGCATGACCATCCTGGAAATTCCACTGATGTGGGAACGTCCGGTGGAAGAGTGCCTCAACCTGATTCAGCAGGTGGAAGGCGAGGAGCTCATCAATCAAGCTCAGCAGGACGGCCGAGGCCTGATCCTGCTTGCCCCCCACCTGGGCAACTGGGAACTGGCCGGTCTGTATTTTTCGTCCCGCTACAAAATGGCCGCCCTTTACAGCCCGCCCAATATAGCGGAATTTGAAGACTACATGATCAAGGTACGCGGCCGTCTTGGCTCGGAACTGGTACGAGGCGATCGACGGGGGCTGGCGCGACTGGCCTCCATTCTTCGCGAAGGCGGTATCGCGGGCATCCTTCCGGACCAGTCACCCCGCGGCAAGGGCAATGCCTTTGCACCGTTCTTTGGTATGGAAGTCAAAACCATGACCCTGGTATCGAAGCTGATGCAACGGACCGGTGCCCGGGTCCTGATGACCTACGCCGAACGCCTGCCCAATGCCGAGGGCTTCCGTATTATTATCCGTGAGGCTCAGCCCGGGCTGGACGACAAGGACCCGGTGACGGCTACAACGGCACTGAACGCATCCGTTGAGCAATGCGTGCGGGCGCTTCCGGAGCAGTACCAGTGGGAATACAAACGGATGCGCCACCGCCCCCCAGGCATTGAAAATCCCTACAAGCCCGGACAAATCTGCTGACCGCCCTGGCGGCCGTCAGCTCAGGATGTCGTTATAGAGGGAAAGGTAGGCTTCAGCATTCCGCTCCGGACTGAATCGGGGCAGGGTGTCATCGCCGCCTGCGATCAGCCGCTCCCGCAAGTGCTTATCCGCAAGCACTGAACGGATGGCCTCCGCCAGTGCCCCGGCATCGCTGGGGCTGACCAGAAGCCCATTCACACCATGCTCGATAATATCCGGAATGCCACCGGCACGGGTCGCCACCACAGGCACCCGATGCTGCATGGCTTCGAGGATCGTCGAACCCAACCCCTCCTGAAGGGACGGAAACACCAGCAGGTCAAGAGCCGCCAGCCAGTTGCCGATATCGTCCTTGAAGCCAGCAAACTCGACATTACCCAACCCTTGGGCCTGCTCTTTCAGCGCGGCCTCTTCAGGGCCCTCCCCAAGAAAGAGAAAGATCGCCTCCGGGCAACGAGATTCCAGTTGAGCGGCGGCCTTCAAGGTTACCGCGTGGCCCTTATGTGCAAGGAAGCGCCCCACCTGCCCCAGCAGAATTTTTCCGGCATATTCCTCGCGGATACGCCGAACTTCATTCTCATCCACGGAGAAGCCTGAAAAACTGGATGGAATCACTTCAGTTCGGGCCGACATCACCGTGTGCTGCACAACAGCCCGAATGGCAGAACTGAGGCAGACCACCCTGCTGGCTTTGCCATAAGCCTGCCGGGTAACCCAGCCAGTGCCAAGCGGGTTATCTACTCGCCGGGTAATGACATAGGGCGTTCGCCTCAGCCATTGCTCGATAAGCCCCCAGTACACACCCTTGCCATCGTGGCAATGGATCAGGTCCCAGTCACCACCTGCACCATGGCCTTTGATAAAATGGCCGCATTCCCGCACCGCCACAGGCAACTCGGCAACAGCCTCCAGCAAAGGGTTACCCGGACGTGCGATCAGGGTTTGCTGGACACCTCGACTTGCGAGTTGGCGAATCAGGTTCAGGGTCTGACGCTCCCCCCCTGAAAAGCCTCGTGCCAGGTTTATGTGGCAGATATGCATATCAAAAACAGCCCGCGGATGATTTAATGGCGCCAGTTTAAGTGAATCAGTTTGAAAAGGATAATAGCGTGAAGGTCTTGATTATCAGCTCCTATACCGATACCTGGAACTCAGTGCGCCCGGAAGCGGAAATGCTGATTGAGCTGTCCAGACTCGGTGTCGATGTGGAGGTGATGACCCAGCCAGATGCGGAATATGTTCCCCGCTTTGAGGAGTGCGGCATCAGGGTTCGCGGCTACCATCCCAGCAAAAAGCTGAATCGCCAGGCCATAGCGATCATTCGCAAAACCCTGAAGGAAGGCCAGTTTGATGCAGTCTATTGTTTCAATAACAAGGCCATTGCCAACACCAACTTCGCGGCCTGGGGCTTGCCAGTCAAGGTACTGACCTACCGGGGTCAGACCGGCAACATCAGCCGCTGGGATCCCAGTTGCTACCTGACCCATCTGAGCCCGCGGGTCGACCGTATTATCTGCGTCTCCAAAGCCACCCGGGACGACCTCCAGCAGCACGTCTGGGGCAACAGGAGCAAGGTGTGCGCAGTCTACAAGGGCCATGATCTGCAGTGGTATCAGGATCAGCCCGTGGACCTCGGGCAATTTGGTATTCCACAAGGCGCGTTTGTCGTTGGGGCGGTTGCCAACGCCCGCCCGCGCAAGGGGCTGCCGGTGCTGCTCGATGCAACCCACCAATTACCAAAGGACAGCAACATCCACCTGTTACTGGTGGGCCGCGGCATGGATACCCCGGAGATTCAGACCATGATTCAGGCCAGCCCCATGGCCGACCGGATTCACCTGACCGGCTTCCGCCGGGATGCCCCCGCCATCATTGCCGCCTGTAACGCCTCCGTACTGGCCTCAACCAAGCGGGAGGGGCTGCCGAAGACCGTCATTGAATCGATGGCCTACGGAGTCGCGCCAATCGTGAGCGATACGGGAGGCAGTGCCGAACTGATCGAAGATGGCATTTCCGGAATCCGGGTAACACCTGGCAGTTCCGGGGAGATTGCCGCCGGCATACGACGGCTCCATGAAGATCCCGAAGGTTGCCAACGCATGGGTGAGAAAGCCCGCGAACGGATTGCCAGTCACTTTCACGTCAAGCAATCTGCACAGGCCCTGTTTGACGTTCTGACCGACACGATCAACGGCGACTTCTGATCCAGAGGGCGGCGTACTTGTTGAAGACATAGTGTGCCGTAAACACCGCCAACAGGAAGCCGTGGCGGCCGTCCAGAAAGCCAAGCTGCAACAAGTATTTGCGCAGAAAGGCTCCAACACTGTGACTGACAGCCGATCCGAGCGAGGCCTTCTTTCCCTTCCGTGCCCGGCCTTCGGCCCAGGCATCGGAGTAACGCACCGATTTGCTCATATAGTCACTGAAATCGGTTGCGGTGTAGTGCAACAAATCGCCTGCCAATGTCTCAACATGGGCGCCCTCACAAGCCACTTTCTCGTGCACCAGGGCATCGTCATAGCCGTACTCGGCGCGACGGTACAGACGCACAATCCGGTCCGGGTACCACCCGGAGTGGCGAATGAAGCGGCCAAAGAACCAGGAAAGCCGGTTGAGCTGGAACACTGTGTTGGCTGGCGCAGCAGACACCGCTTTCAGAACCGACTGCGCCAACTCCTCGCTTACCACTTCATCGGTATCCACCCAGAACACCCACTCACCCTGGGCATGGTTCTGCGCCCGCTGGCGCTGGGGACCAAAGCCCGGCCAGCCTTCAGAGCTGACCACCGTCGCGCCAGCCTCCTCGGCAAGGCGAACAGTGTCATCCGTTGAACCCGAATCGAGCACCACGATCTCATCAGCAAACTGCAGGCTATCCAGGCATCGCTTGAAGTCAGGGCCCGCGTTTTTGGCAATCAATACCGCACTCAGTTTCAAAGGCAGGCCTCCACGACCCGTTCAACCGATATTCCGGTCAGGCACTGGTAATGTCCGTAACGGCAGGTGCGCTCAAAGCACGGGCTGCATTCCACCGGATGCTGCAAAATCCGCGCAGAGTCGGTCAGCGGCGGAGTGAAATCGGGGCTGGTGGAACCATAGATGGCCACTACCTCTGCACCAGCGGCGGCAGCCACGTGCATCAGACCGGAATCGTGGCTGACCACCCGCTGACAGCGGTTGAACAGATCCACGGTATCTTCGAGGCGGGTTTGGCCACAGAGATTGAACACCCCTGCCTGCCCGGCCGCAATGTGTTCGCCAGCCCCCGTATCCTTGGGACCGCCCATGATCCAGACCTGAAAACCCCGTTCAGTCAGCTTTCTGGCCAGCGCACGGTGGTTATCCAGCGGCCATTGTTTGGCTGGGCCAAACTCAGCCCCCGGGCAGATCGCAATGGCAGGCTTGTCCGGATCCAACCCCAGCCGCTGCTCAACAGCCGCGGCATTCTCCGGATCCACCCGCAAGGCAGGCGACGGCACTTCAAACTGGTAACGGGCATAGTCTTCCCGGCTTGCGCCCAGTCCAAGGTAACGCCAGACCGTGCGATCGGTAATCTTCGAGCCTTCGCGGGTTGGGTGTCGCTTGCGAGCCTCCGTCAGCAGGATCGATCGCCCCTCACCGCTGAACCCCACCCGTTCGGGAACGCCTGCGAAAAAAGGAATCAGTGCAGACTTGAACGATCTCGGCAGAATGATCGCCTTGTCATAGCCTTTCAGACTCCGGGCCAGTCGCCATTGCTCTTTCAGCGCCAGTTTGCCGCTGCTCCAGGGGGCCGCGATACCACAATGCACTTCGGGCATGCGCGCAATAATCGGCAATGACCAGGCCGGGGCCAGCACGTCAATCACGGCCCCTGGATCACGTCGCTGAAGATCAATGAACAGCGACTGCGCCATCACCATATCTCCGACCCAGGACGGGCCGACGATCAGGTAGTTCATCGCTCAAGCCACTGCAGATAGCGCTCGACACCTTCGGCAACAGAGGCAAAAGGCTCCGAATAGCCGGCCGCACGCAACGCGCTGATGTCGGCTTGGGTAAAGCTCTGGTACCGCCCCTTCAACTCGTCCGGGAAGGGGATAAATTCGACACTCCCCTTACCGTGGTGCTGAATCACCGCTTCCGCCACTTCGAGGAATGACTGAGCCCGGCCGGTACCGAGATTGAAGATGCCGGACTGGCCCGGGTTATCCATAAACCACAGGTTGACCTGGCAGACGTCGTCCACGTAGACGAAGTCCCGTTGCTGGCCGCCATCGGAATAGCCGTCCCATCCCTCGAACAGTTTCGGGTTCTGGCCGACTTTGATCTGTTCATGCAGATGATAGGCCACCGATGCCATCTTGCCTTTGTGCTGTTCACGGGGACCATAGACGTTGAAGTAGCGGAATCCGACCACCTGGCTCTCAATTTCTGGCATCAGTCGGCGTACATACTGGTCAAACTGCCACTTGGAATAGCCGTAGACGTTCAGCGGTTTCTCACACTCACGCTGCTCGCGGAAATCGCTGCTGGCGCCATACACCGCGGCACTGGAGGCGTACAGGAAGGGAACCTGATGGTCCAGGCACCAGTGCAGAAGCACCTTGGAGTAGGTGTAGTTGTTCTCCATCATGAACTGGCCGTCCCACTCCGTTGTATCGGAACAGGCGCCTTCGTGGAACACCGCACGAATGCCCTTTGGCAGCGCATTTGCCTTAACCAGTGCCAGGAACTCGTGCTTGTCCATGTAATCGGCGATATCAAGCTCCGCCAGATTGCGGAAACGGGTGCCATCCTTGAGATCATCAACCACCAGGATGTTGGTTTCTCCGCGCTGGTTCAATGCGTGAACAATGTTGGCTCCGATAAACCCGGCGCCGCCGGTGACGACAATCATGGATACCTTCTCCTGAGGGAATATTGACGGGCTGGCCAGCCCTGTAACATGCCGGACTAATACTAACCTCTTTTCGGCCAGTCTAAAACCGAGCCCGCCCGCGCGCCCATGCGGCAACCGACTGAGACGGGACGGGAATTACCGATTGGTTAGGGCCCCATCGCACTCTGGGCCGCACCTGGGCACCATGGTACACTTTCGGCTTTGATCCGATACCCATTTGTTCTGGCCAGCGAACATTCAGGCCCGTCCCGAACCGGAGGCACCCATGTCCCAGGAAAGCAGTTTTCTCGCCGCGCTGGAGCGGCACCGTGCAACCTTCGCCATTCTGGATCAATATCAGGGCGAAGCGGAGCAGCTGCTTGAGTTAACCCGCCAAAGCCTGAGCAAAGGCGGCAAGGTCATCTTCCTGGGGAATGGCGGCAGCGCGGCCGATGCCCAGCACCTGGCCGCCGAGTTCATGGTCCGCTACAAGGCCGAGCGCGGCCCCCTGGCCTCCATTGCCCTGACCACTGACACCTCCATTCTGACCGCTCACCCCAACGACTATGAGTTTGAATCGGTGTTTGAGCGTCAGGTCCAGGGACTTGGCAAGGCGGAAGATCTGGTGATTGGCCTGACCACGTCCGGCCAGAGCGAAAACGTCAACCGGGCACTGGCCGCTGCCAATGAGCTCGGTGCCAGCACGGTTGCCCTGACGGGCCGCGATGGTGGCAGGGTCAAAGATATCGCAAAACTGAGCATCATTATCGCCTGCGATGAAACAGCCCGTATCCAGGAAGCCCACATGTTCATCGGCCACTGGCTGTGCGAGGCCGTTGACCAGGTAGTGGTGAGCGGAGGACTGCAGGCATGATCGACCCGGCACGAATGGATCAGCTGCAGAATGCCTCCGTGCTGGTGGTGGGCGATGTCATGCTCGACCGCTACTTCATGGGGGATACCCAACGCATTTCCCCGGAAGCCCCCGTGCCTGTGGTCAAGGTGGCTCATACCGAAGACCGCGCTGGCGGAGCCGCCAACGTCGCCCGTAATATCGCGCACCTGGATGGGCAAGCCACCCTCCTGGGGCTGATTGGCCAGGATACCGAAGGCGAACTGCTCGGCGACATCCTGTCCCGGGAGAAGGTTCGCTCCGAGCTGATGCCACGACCGGATATCCGCACCATCTCCAAATCCCGCATTATTTCGCGGCACCAGCAGATGGTTCGGCTGGATATGGAAGAGGCGTTTGGCCCTGAACATGCCGACGCGCTGAGACAACGCTTCGAGAAACTGGTCGGCGACTATGACACAGTCATCGTCAGTGACTACGCCAAGGGAACCCTGGGAGCCGTAGGCGGCATTATTACCGCGGCCCGTGCGGCCGGTAAACGGGTGCTGGTCGACCCGAAAAGCAAGGATTTTTCAATTTACCGGGGCGCCACCATCATCACCCCCAACCTGACCGAGTTCCGCGCAGCCGGCGGCGACGACAGTTCCGACGAAAGCATGCTGGCATCCGCCCGCGCCATGCTGTCCTCCTGCGGCATCGAGAACATGCTGCTGACCCGCAGCGAACATGGCATGAGCCTGATCACCCCAGACGAACATCACCACTTCCCGGCTGAAGTGCTGGAGGTCAGCGATGTCACCGGCGCCGGTGATACCGTGATCGCTACCCTCGGCACCATGATCAGCGCCGGCTATAACCTGCCCGATGCCGCCTGGCTCGCCAACCTCGCGGCCGGCATTGTGGTTGGCAAACTCGGTGCTGCTACCGTGTCTCCGGAAGAACTGGCGGCCCGCGCCAGCCATGTCTGGTCCTCCAAGATCGCCGGCTACCACCCGACCGTGGAGCAAAGCCTTCTGCACATCGACTATGCCCGCGAGCAAGGCGAGCGCATTGTATTCACCAACGGTTGCTTCGACATTCTCCACGCCGGACACGTACGCTATCTGGCCCAGGCACGCGCCCTCGGTGACCGTCTGGTGGTGGGACTGAACAGTGATGCCTCAGTCCGCCGACTGAAAGGTGAGGAACGCCCCGTCAACTGCCTGGAGGATCGCATGGAAGTCCTGGCGGCCCTCGCCTGCGTTGACTGGGTACTCCCCTTTGGCGACAACGCCGACGAACACGACACCCCGGAACAGCTGATCAAGCGCGTTCGTCCCCAGGTATTGGCCAAGGGCGGTGATTACACCGTGGACACCATCGTCGGTTCAGATTTCGTTCAGCAATCCGGCGGTGAAGTCGCCGTGATTCCCTTGCTGGAAGGCCGCTCAACCACTGGACTGATTACCCGGGTAAGAGGCTGACTTGAGCACACTCAATTCCATCTGTGTGCTCCGGCTTTCCGCCATTGGTGATACCTGCAATGCGGTGGCAGCGGTACAGGCAATTCAGCGTCAGCACCCGCAAGCCAGCATCACGTGGGTGATTGGCAAAGCCGAAGCTGCGTTGCTACAGGGCCTGCCCGGCATCGAGTTCGTGGTTTTCAACAAGAAGGATGGCCTGGCGGCCTTCCGCACGCTGCGCCGGCACATGGCTGGTCGCCGATTTGATGTGCTGCTGCAGATGCAGGTGGCTCTGCGTGCCAACCTCGCCAGCCTTTGCATACCAGCCAAGCGCCGGATTGGCTACGACAAGGCTCGCAGCAAGGAACTGCACAGCCTGTTCATCAATGAACGCATCCAGCCCGCCAGCCGCCCCCATGTGCTGGATACCTTCCTGCAGTTTGCCGCCGCTCTGGGGGCCCCCCTGGCACCTCCGGCCTGGGATATTCCGGTGGCCGACGAGGATCAACGCTGGGCCCGGGATCAGCTCGCGCCAAACACCCGCGGCCACCTGGTGATCGTTCCCGCCGCCTCGGCGCGGGAACGCAACTGGCATCCCGAACGCTACGCCACCGTGGCAGACCATGCTGCACAAAATGGCTTCTCGGTGTATCTCTGTGGCGGCCCCACGGAACTGGAACTGACGCTGGCCAGCGACATCATGGGCAGCTGCAACCATCCGCCAATTAATCTGGTCGGCCAATCGAGCCTCAAACAGCTGTTTGCCCTATTGCGGGCCGCTGACCTGGTGCTGGCCCCGGATACCGGGCCGGCGCATATGGCGGTTGCCGCCGGCACACCGGTTATTGGCCTCTATGCCCACAGCAACCCTGCCCGGACCGGCCCCTACAGCTGGCAAAACTATGTGGTGGATGCGTATTCGCGCCTTATTGAGCAACACCACGGCAAACCCGCCGATCAGCTACCCTGGGGCCAGCGCCTGAAGGGCCACGAACTGATGGAGCACATCAGCAAAGAACAGGTCTGCACCATGTTCGACCGCGTAGTCACGGAGCAATCACTATGAATACCAAGGCCGTTTTCCTCGACCGGGATGGCGTGATCAACGTCGACCACGGCTATGTCCACAAACCGGAAGACTTCGAGTTTGTCGACGGTATTTTCGAGGCCTGCCGCCACTTCCAGTCGCTGGGTTACCTGCTGATTGTAGTCACCAACCAGTCCGGCATCGCCCGGGGCATGTACAGTGAGCAGCAGTTCCAGGACCTGACCGAATGGATGGTCGGCCGCTTCCGCGACGAAGGCGTGGAAATCAGCCGGGTCTACCACTGCCCTCACCATCCCGACTATGGCACCGAGCAGGAGCGACATTGCCACTGCCGAAAGCCCGCTCCGGGGATGATTGAGCAGGGACTGGAAGCGTTTGCACTGACACCCGAGCATTGCGTCATGGTTGGTGACAAGCGCAGCGACATGGAAGCTGCCCGCGCTGCCGGTCTCGGCCGCAAGATTCTGGTAAAATCCGGCCAGACACTGAATCCGGCCGACCTGGAACTGGCCGATGAGGTCTGGCACTCAGCCGCCGAAGCCGTGCAACAGGCTCACCACTAACCTAACGTTCGATGCGGGAACACCGTGAAGAAACTTGTCGTAGACCTTGATGGAACCATCACCCTGGCCAATACATCGGATTACCCGAATGTACTGCCAAACATCGAGCTCATTGAAAAACTCAGGGAATACAAATCCTTGGGCTTTGAAATCATTATCCAGACGGCGCGCAACATGCGCACCTTCGAAGGAAATGTCGGCAAGATCAACGTGCACACGCTGCCCGTGATCACAGAATGGCTGAAGCGGCACAACGTTCCCTACGATGAAATTCTCGTTGGTAAACCCTGGTGCGGGTTTGACGGTTTCTACGTGGATGACCGGGCAATCCGGCCGTCTGAATTTACCCGTCTTACCCCCGAAGAAATTGAAGAATTGATTGAGCAGGAAAAGCATTCATGTTCCTGATCATGTCTGCGGACTATATCAGCCCGGAACTGCGGTCCGAATTTGGCGGTCTGCCACCAAGTTTCCTGCCACTGGGTAATCGACGACTGTTTCAGCACCAGGTCAAATCAGCCCCCGGACAAAGTCAGGTTTACCTGTCCCTGCCGGAGTCATTCACCGTCGGAGACCGGGACCGGCTTTGGCTGGAGCGGCACAGCGTTACCCTGCTGAGCATACCCGACGGTCTGAGTCTGGGCGCTTCGCTGGTGGCAGCATTGAACCTGGCTGACTCCGCACACGATTCGCCCTTGCACGTATTGTTCGGAGATACCCTGATTACCCCCCTACCCCCGGGTGACAACATCGTTGCCACTGCCCAGGTTGAGGATAACTACAACTGGGCTGTCGTGACTGATGACGATGATAACTGGCTCGTCAGCAGCAACGATGCTCTGGCTTTTCAGGATCACAGTGTGGTGACCGGGTATTTCAAGTTCAGCAATCCCCGGCAATTGATTCGCTGCATCACCCAATGCAACTGGAACTTCCTGCAGGGGCTCGCCCGTTACCGCAATGCGGTTGGACTGAGTACCGTCAAGGTCAGCAACTGGCTGGACTTTGGCCACGCCAACAGTTACTACCACTCCAAATCCACCTTCACCACTCAACGCATGTTCAATGAGTTGAGAATCACCCCGGGCTGGATCGAGAAATCCAGCGAAAACGACCGTAAGATTGAAGGTGAAGCCCGGTGGTTTGAAAGCCTGCCACCCATGATGCGACAGTACACTCCCCAATATCTTGGCAGCCCGGACAAAGGCGGTCATTCCTTTACCTATCGCCTGGAATACCTGCACCACACAGCGCTGAATGAGCTGTATGTGTTCGCAGATATCCCTCCCCTGTTGTGGCGCAAGATTCTTCAGAAGTGTCTGACCTTTCTGGGGGACTGTCGGTCCTATCCGGCACCGGAGGGGCAGCCATCCACCTCGCTGGCAGATCTCTTCAACACCAAGACCGGTGAGCGCCTGAACACGTTTTGCCAGGAACGCGGTATCAGCAAGGATAAGGTCTGGCACTATGGACCGGATTCCGCCCCCTCCCTGGCACTGTCCATTGCCGACCTCGAGCGGGAAAGCGGCTGTCGCCTCCCCTCCGTCGCGACCCAGCACTGCCTGATGCACGGAGACTTCTGCTTCAGCAACATTCTGTATGACTTCCGTACCAACCGGATCAAGGTGATAGACCCCAGAGGGATCACCCTGGATGGTGAGCTCAGCAGTTACGGTGACACCCGTTATGACTTGGCCAAGCTGAGCCATTCCATCCTCGGGCTCTATGACTGGATTATTGCCGGCTATCACACGACCACCATCAGCGGCGACCGGATCAGGATTGAGCTCCCCGATCACAAGCGGCAGCGCGACGTGCAGCAACACTTTCTGGAAATGGTCGAAGAACAGTTTTCACTGACGCCGGTTGAGCTGTACGCCATGCAAATCCAGCTGTTCCTGTCGATGCTACCGCTGCATGCCGATGACCCCGACCGGCAGGATGCCCTGCTGGCAAATGCCTTCCGGCTCTACGAATTGATGATAAGGCACCAACAATGATCGTTATCCCCATGGCGGGCCTCAGCTCCCGCTTTTTCAAGGCGGGCTTCGACAAGCCAAAGTACATGCTCGACGCCCATGGCAAAACCCTGTTCGAGCATTCTGTTGCCAGCTTTGAACACTACTTCCAATCCCAGCCTTTCATGTTCATCGTCCGGGACATTTTCGATACGCCGGCGTTTGTTGATCAGCAGTGCCAACAGATGGGAATTACCGATTACGAGATCGTTGTCCTGGATCAGGAAACCCGGGGGCAGGCCGAAACGGTCTACCTGGCACTGAAAAAGGCCGATACCTGTGAGGGGCCGGTTACCATCTTCAATATCGACACCTTCCGCCCCGGCTTCCGCTTTCCGGAGCCTGAACATGTTGGTGACGGCTTTCTCGATGTCTTTGAAGGGTCTGGTGACAACTGGTCATTTGCACGCCCCGCCGGGGATGGCAGTCTCAGAGTGCTCGAAACCGCGGAAAAACAGCCAATATCGAACCTTTGCAGCACCGGCCTGTATCACTTCTCCGATGTGAACGACTTTCTGCTGAGTTACGAGCACTACCTCAGCAAGCCTACAGATCAGTGGGCGAAAGGTGAGCTCTACGTGGCCCCCCTTTATAATCAGCTCATTGAAATGGGGCGATCCATTTTCTATCACCTGATTCCCCGTGAAGACGTTATATTCTGTGGCACGCCGGATGAATACCGGGATTTCCAGAATTCATTCATCAGCAAATAGCGAATCCGCATGAAAATCGCCTTTATTCTGGGTGGATCGACTTACGAACAATCGCTCTATCGGGTAACGCTGGATGTTGCCAATGAGCTCCGGCGCCGGCGTGTAGACGTTGACTGTATTTTTTGGGAAGACCCTGGCCCCTTACAAGGCAATGACAAATTCCTTCCCATTTTTGGCCTTTGCAAAGACCACCGCGCCAGCAAACTGTTCTCCAAGCTTTTTACTGCGATTTTTGGCAAGCATGGATACTACTATCTGTTCAGTAAGCTTTTCTCGAGGCAGTTGAAGCAGTCTCTGCAATCAGCTGACTACAATGCGGTGTTCTACCATGGGCAAAGTTGCATTCCGATGCATGCCGGTATCGGCCGCAACTACGTCATTGTGCATAGCTGCAAATATGAGAATTTCATCAGCCGTCACCGCGGTCTGAAAAAGCCGTTTTATCGTTGGCTGTACCGAAAGATCTACAGTGGCAAAAAATTGCTAACGGTATCGGACGATGTCGCCAGCGACATGGTGCAAAAAATCGGCGCTCGCCCTCAGAGCATTAAAACCATACACAATGGCTTTGATTTCGAACGCCTGCGACAGGAAATGAGCCAACCAGCACCGGCAGGGCTGCCCGACAGCTATCTAATGGCCGCCGGCCGGCCGGATCGCACAAAGCGCTTCGATGTCCTGTTAAGGGCTTACGCAAAAACCCGCAAAGATTATCCTCTGGTGATATTTGGTGATGGGAAGTTATTGGGCAAACTGAAAACGCTGGCGGACCAACTCAGCATTTCGGAACATGTGATCTTTGCCGGTTTTTGCCCAGATATTCTACCCGCGTTCAGCCATGCCAAACTGTATGTATCCAGCTCTGATGTTGAAGGCTTACCGACTGTGATCGTAGAAAGCCTGGTCGCTGGAACCCCTGTGGTCGCCACTGATGCGGGTGGCTCCAACGAACTTCTCAACGGAGAACTGAGCCGCTGGATCGTCCCACGTGGCGATATCGACGCCCTCGCAAAGGCCATTGACGACATCCTGTTGGCCCCCCCGGTTGTCAGTAAAGAGAACGTCAGGTTCCTCGACTACCGACTGATTGCGGACCAATACCAACGCTATGCTGAACAGATCAACGAGTGACATCCATGACACGCTTTGAGGACATTACCGTAGTGGTGCAGGGGCCGGTCCAGACGTTTCAGGACCGTGAGCAGGAAGCAGGTATTACCCAGAAATGCCTTGAATCCGTCCGGACGTACCTGCCCGGCGCAACAGTCATTCTATCGACATGGCCTGATCAGGAACTGGACGGCCTGGACTATGACGAACTTGTCATTTCACCAGACCCTGGCCCCAACATCCGGAACTTTCATAAAGATGGCAGTCCCCAGTACTACAATAACAACCGCCAGATCGTATCAACCCTGGCGGGCCTGAAGCAGGTCAAGACACCTTATGCCATCAAGCTGCGTAGCGACAACTTTCTTACCGGCAACGCCTTTGTTGCTCTGCAACAGCAGTTTCCGGAGCGGGGCGAGTCACTTCGTTTTCTCAGGGAACGGGTAGTCGTCAGCAACGTATTTACCCGTCGCTATGCCAAAGGCTTTCAGGTGGCTTTCCACCTGAGTGATTTTTTCTACTATGGATTGACCGAAGACCTTCTCAGAATCTGGGATCTTCAACTGCTGGAAGACCTGCCCCTTTCACAGGCTGCCAGCAACCGTGGCGGTCCAGGCGGTTTCCCTATTGATTGCACCCAGATGTTCTGGCTTCGCACCCTCAACAAAGTATACCCGGACATCAGGCTGACAGGCCTGCTGGACAATCGTCCTGAGGTACTTGCACAGTCCGACCAGTGCTACGCCAACAACCTGGTCATCGGTTCTCCTGAAGACATAGGGCTGGGCCTGTGCCAGAAGTTTTCTGGCAACGCCCGTATCGCACGAACCAAGGGGAAATGCGCACAGTGGCAGTTCTTTGAATGGAAGGACCTCTACCGCAGGTATTGCCAGCCGGATTACCGCCCCGATGTAACCGCCCTGCACCGGCTGAAACTGTTCCTGACCCGGCTGATCCATGTATTCCCGACACGACTGGAAACCAGCGTCAGGCTCAGGAAAGGGTGATTACGCCGGATCGGTCTCCCCTCTCCTTACGATCAGCGACAGCACCAATCGCGATCGTCAGGGTCAGAAACAGAAAGATCGTTTCCGCATGCACCAGGGGGACGTCGGTCAGGGCAGCCGTCGCAAACATCAGAGTAATAACCAGCCCCCCATAACGCCGCCAGTCACCACTCGGTGATGCCCATGCCAATCTGACCGTTGCCAGCAGTAATAACAGCAGCGCGACCAAGCCCAGCACACCTTTCTTGACCAGGGCATCGACGTACTGATTGTGGAAGTGGTTCGCACCGAAACGGTAGAGGCCTACCTCAATCTTTCCTTCTTCATAGAGCTGCTCAAGCGCCTCTCGATAGTCACTGCCATGACCGATCACAGGTGCATCAGCCACCAGATGCTGGGCCGAGAGCCACAGCTGCAGCCTTACCCCGATCGACCCGCCATAGTTGCCATCCACAATCGACTCATATTCATTCATGGTCTGCTGGATCCGGCCCTCCATCATGGAGCCTGCAAAGACTGCCAACCCGGAAACCAACAGCAGGCTCACCACCAGCGAACGGGAGACTTTCCCTCTATGCGTCAGCAGGTAATGTACGGCAAACACCCCACAGACAATGATAATGAAGGGGATAATGACGCCCCGGGTTCGCGTCATCATTACGGTTACCGCAGTCGCCAGGCCAGCCAAGGTAAACACCACCCGCTGCCAGGCAGGAACCCTGCCGAACACGGCCAACGCCAGGCACACCAGCGACAGCGCACCCACCGCCGTTGCATAGGGAATCGGATTGATAAACCCATGTACCCGAAAAACCCCATGGGAGTACTGGTAATAGCCGTGCACTGCGAATCCAATCGCCGAAATCACAAGAACCGCAAGCAGAGACATCCGCGGCACACGGACACCCCGAAATACTGTCAAATAGAGCGCGGCAGCCAGAAAGGCCCTCAATTCGGACCAGCTACTCCCCTTCAGGGCATACACCAACCCTCCGGTAAGCACTACGCCCCACAGACCAAACAACAAGGGCCTCTGCTTGTCCAAAAGCTCCTTTTCACGTTCGAAGCGGCCACCCAACAAGGGGTAAAACAACAGTGAAAACAGGGTTAACCCCGGCACGTACTTTGCCCCTTCAGGAATCCACCACATCAACGTGAGGACATAGATCATGGGTAACAGGGCAAGCAGGCAGCGGGCCTCGTAAAGAATCCGCTTCCCTTGAGAAGTTTCCATTACAGCCTCAACAGTCTGTTTTGATTAGTAGAAAGGCAAGTCAACATCGAATCATTTCAGAGAGATGTGAATCAGGCTTGGTGGTACCCCGCCAACAGCGATGACCACCGGCTGTTCAGTTCGGAGTTATCGGCACCGATAACCTTGACGACGGATCGCTTGAGGCGCTCCAGATTAGCCCGCTTCCAGGCCACCTCGGGCTCCGAAGCCGGGACACGCCGACCTTTGTCAAAGTCGATAACGTAGATGTTCTCTTCGCTGATAAGAATATTGAAACAGTTAAGGTCGGCATGATTGACGTTCCGCTCATGGAAGCGCCGTATCACCGCCCCCACGTCACGCCAGCGGGATAACGGTAGCGTTTCCAGCAGGTCCCCCATGGGCACCGTACCCGGTAAGCGTTTCATCAGGATGGCACAGGAGTAATACAGCCCCCAACGACGATTGCAGACAGCAGCAATGGGCTCGGGAACGGGTAGACCTTCACCGTACATCTGTTCCAGCAACTCAAGCTCCTGAAATGAACGTACGCGACTGCCCCCGGTATAGAGGTAATGGTGCGACAGGACCCGGGCGATCAGGCCACCGCGGAGATAATGCCGCAGAACCCACGGCCCGTCAGGAGAGTCTATAAACCAGGCACTACCACGACCGCCACTGCTGACGGGCATTATTGACGGCTGCCAGAACTCCGGAGAAAACCAACCCGGCTGGAATTGCCCGCGGTAACGGGAACAAACCAGGTACCGCCCAGAGTCTTCCGGAACTGAAACGATCTCGGCCACCCATGCCCCTCGGAGATATCGCTACGTTAGCTCGCCTAGAGCGCCTCTGGAATGAAACACGCCGGGCATCGATCTGCCCGGCTATTCCTGACAGGTGAAGCCTTGATGGACTCACCCATACGAGAAACAGAAAGTCTCTGGCGTCACCCCTTCACCAGCGTCAGCCAATCCTTGTTGGCTTCACGCTTGCCTTTTACCGCATCGAAATACATTGTCTGCAGTTTTTCAGTCAGCGGGCCGCGCTTGCCTGCGCCGATGGTACGGCCATCGAGTTCGCGGATCGGCAGAACCTCGGCGGCGGTACCGGTGAAGAAAGCTTCGTCGGCGATGTAGACCTCATCACGGGTGATTCGGCGCTCACGCACCGGTACACCCAGCTCTTTGCAGAACTCGATGATGGTCTGGCGGGTGATCCCTTCCAGGCAAGAAGTCAGTTCTGGGGTATGCAGCACACCATCCCGCAGGATGAAGATGTTTTCCCCCGAACCTTCAGCCACATAACCTTCGTTATCCAGCAACAGTGCCTCTTCGCAACCACTGGCAATGGCCTCGTTCAGGGCCAGCATGGAGTTGATGTAGTTGCCGTTGGCCTTCGCCTTACACATGGTGATGTTCACATGATGGCGGGTATAGGACGATGTACGGACCTTGATTCCCTGCTCTCGGGCTTCAGGCGACATGTAGGACGGCCAACTCCAGGCGGCAACCATGACGTGCACCTGCAGGTTATCGGCACGCAGCCCCATACCTTCAGAACCGAGGAACACCATCGGACGGAGATAGGCTTCGTCGAGATTATTCTCACGCACAGCCGCACACTGGGCCTGATTCAGCTCATCTTTGCTGAACGGCATTTTCATATTCAGGATGTGTGCGGAGCGGAACAGGCGATCGGTGTGTTCCTGCAGACGGAAAATCGCAGCACCCTGGTCGGTGTTGTAGGCACGCACGCCCTCAAAACAACCGAGTCCGTAGTGGAGAGTGTGGGTGAGGACGTGGGTTTTGGCTTCACGCCAGGGAACCATTTCACCGTCCAGCCAGATCAGACCATCGCGATCCGCCATCGACATTATGTGTGCTCCTAAAAAGGCAAATTCGGGAAAACAGGCATTCTAGCAGGAAAAATCTCCGGTACGAAGCGGCCCGTTACAGCGTCCGACAGTGAGCCGGCTCAGCCTTCCATCACGCGTTTCCACACCGACTGGATGTACTTTCGCTCTTCAGGAAAGGCTCCGCCTTCAACCTGGCTGTTCATTTTCTGCAGGGCTCGCCGGTGAATCGTTGAGCGCAGGGTTATGTAGGCTTCCCGCAACTGCTCGGTGTCTTCGACCGGCAACACACCGGCCCTCCCCAACTCCTCCAACTGGCGAATGTTGTCAGACCAGCGGGTCAGTTCCGGGTGATTGGCGCTGTGGGCGAGCATCAGATACTGCACCATGAACTCAATGTCCACGATACCCCCCCTGTCGTGCTTGATATGAAACACCGCCGGCGGTTCGCCGGCCGATATCGGAGTACCAAGGTTAACCCTCATCTTCTCCCGCATATCCACCACTTCTGAGCGGAGCTTTTCCTGATCCCTGCGCTGGCAGAGGATATCGTGACGCACCGCTTCAAATGCAGCCAGAGCATCACTGTCTCCGGCAACGCCCCTCGCCCGGGCCAGGGCCTGATGTTCCCAGGTCCAGGCATCGTTATGCTGATAACGGTCAAATGCGGTCAGGGTGCTGACCAACAGCCCGGAATTGCCCGACGGTCGCAACCGCATATCCACCTCATACAGCAACCCGGAGGGCGTCTGGGTACTGAGGATATGAACAATCCGTTGACCAAGACGGGTGTAGAACACCGAGTTATCGATCTCGCGCTCACCATCGGTCGACTGGTCCGGATCGCCATTATGGATGAACACCAGATCCAGGTCTGAGGTATAACCCAACTCAATGCCGCCCAGCTTTCCGTAGCCGATCACCGCGAAGTCGGTGTCGCTGACCGTGCCATCCGCCCGGCGCGGATGGCCATGACGGCTGACCAGATTGGCAAACGCCACCTCCACCACGTGATCCAGCACCACTTCGGCAATCCAGGTCAGGTAGTCGCTGACTTTCATCAACGGCAGGGTTCCGCGAAGTTCGGAGGCAGCCACCCGCAGCACGTGAGCCTTCTTGAAGTGGCGCAAGGATTCCATCTGCTCTTCCAGGTCATCGTAGGAAATCCGCAGCATCTGCTGACGCAGATCGTCCTGAAGTTCGCTCTTCGACGGTGGGTGGTAGAGGCTCTCAGCATTCAGCAGCTCATCCAGTAGCAGCGGAGTCTCTGCCAGCTGACTGGCAATCCACGGGCTTTCACTGCACAGGCGAATAAGCTGCCCACAGGCGCCCGGGTTTTCCAGCAATAACACCAGGTACGCCGTCCGGCGCAGCACCGCCTCCACCAGCTGTAACACCCGGGCCAGGGTCTCGGAAGGGTTGTCAACCCGGGTCACGCCTTCCAGCAGCACCGGCATGAACTGATTCAGCCGCTGCCGCCCCTGGCTCTGCATGGTCTGGCAGGAGCGACCGTTACGAAGGTCCGCGAGCGCCTTCAGGCTCGCCTCTGACGATTCGTAACCGTGGCTCTGCAACCATTGCAGAGCTTGCTGTTCATCCAGCTCACCGAGCCACAACGCGGCCCAGCCCTCGTCAAGCTCATCCTTGGTGCCGTCATCGTCATCCACAGTAATGATGTCAGCAAAATGCCGCGCAACCTTGCTGCGATGCTCATCCAGCGTGGCCTTGAACGTAACCCAGTCCGGGAAACCCATGGTCAGGGCAACCCGCGCCTGATCCAGCGGCGCATCCGGCAACAACTGGGTCTGCTTGTCAGCAATGCCCTGCAAGGCATGTTCAAGGTTACGAAGGAAGACATAGGCCTCTCGCAGTTCAGCAACCACCGAGGGTGGCAGCAACTCCAGCTCCTCCAGCACGGTCAGGATCACCTGCAGTTCCCGCTGCTGAAGCTCCCGGTCTCGGCCCCCCCGGATCAACTGGAAAGCCTGCACCACAAACTCGATTTCGCGGATCCCACCTGCGCCCAGCTTGATGTCATTCTCCAGGCCCTTGCGACGCACCTCGCGATTGATCATCGCCTTCAGATTTCGCAGGGACTCAAAGGCACTGAAATCAATGTAGCGGCGATAAACAAATGGCCGCAGGCTGCGCATCAGCACTTCGCCCATCCGCTGATCGCCGGCCACCACCCGCGCTTTCACCATGGCGTAGCGTTCCCATTCCCGGCCCTGATCCTGGTAATAGGTTTCCAGAGCGGAGAAGCTCAGCGCCAGTGCACCGCTCTGACCGTATGGCCTCAGGCGCATATCCACCCGGAAGACAAAGCCGTCGGCATTGATCTGGTCGAGGGCCTGAATCAACCGCTGACCAAGACGGATGAAAAATTGCTGGTTATCGAGAGAACGACGCCCGCCCTGGGTTTCGCCATGGCTGGGGAAGGCGAAGATCAGGTCAATGTCGGAGGAGACATTCAGCTCCCGCCCCCCCAATTTCCCCATACCCAGCACCACCATCGGCTGGGCGATGGTTTCACCGGTTTCGGGGTCTGTTCCATAGGGTGTTCCCAACTGCTGGCAACACTCAGCATACAACCAGTCCAGTGCAGCCTGGATACAGGTGTCAGCAAAGGCGCTGGTGGCCGCCACCGTCTCGGCGAGATCGGCCCAGTTCATCAAATCCCGCCAGATGATGCGGAACTGGCTCTCCTTGCGGAATCGGCGCAGGGCACGCTGAAGGGAACCTTCGTCGGTCACGACTGACAGGTAGTCCTGCCATCGCTCCTGAAGGAATTCCGGCGAGGTCTCTTCACTGAACGGCTGCGCCTGCCAGGCAGCTGCCACCAGATCAGGGTCCTGCTCCACCACCTGACGAAGGAAAGTACTGCGGGCAAAGGCTTGCGCCAGATCTGCTTCCGACACGCCAGATTCCCGGCCGACCCATCCCGGAAGCCCTGACGAAAATACCGTCGGCCAGGCTTCAGCCACTTCATCAGCCAGCGGCTGAGGCAATCCTTCCCATGGCTCGGCCATAATGCAAACCCCTGTTTGTCTGTTATATTCCCCTTGAGCGTTCATACTTTATAACGATCCGCCAAGCAACAAAACCACTGCCGCGATGACCCTGTCGGGCAGGCACCAACTGGACCACCATGCAACGAGACCGACGCCCTCTCAACCCTGAACACCAATTGTCGCATTTGCCGATGGCAGGCATCATCCGTGCCCGGATGAAACGACTGTTTCTGTTCCTCGGGCTTTTGCTCGTGTGCCAGACTCTGGTGTTGTGGACCGTGGAGGAGTTGACCCTGTTTGAGGCGGCCTGGCTCACCATGACCACCGTCGTCACCGTGGGTTATGGCGATTATGCGCCACAGACCGCCATCGGCCGAATCAGCACCATACTGGTGATGTTTGTCGCAGCCATCACACTGATGACCCTGATCATCAGTGACTTTATCGAGTACCGTTTTTACCGAAGGGAACGCATCTTAACCGGACGCTGGATCTACAAAATGAAAGACCATATCCTGATCATCAACACCCCACGGCACGGCGGGGAGCAGTACTTCACCCGCATTGCTTCGCAGATCCGCGCCGTCCCTGGCTATGAAACGGTCCCCATCCTGATTCTGACCCGCGCCTACCCCAATGGGTTGCCATCGGAACTGGCAGACAACGGCCTGATTCACTACCACGGTACCGGCAGTGACGGCGCCGCACTGAAAGCCGCTCACGCCGGCGATGCCCGCCACATTCTGGTTCTGGCGGATGACGAATCCGACCCCACGTCCGACAGCCTCACCTTTGATGTCTGCCACCGACTGAGCGAAGCCAACCTGGGCAATCGGGTCATTGCCGAAATCGTACGGGACGAAAACCGGCCCCGGTTCGCTCAACTGGGCGTTAAAACCATGATCCGCCCCGTTCGCACCTACCCGGAAATCATGGTCAAGGCCGTTGTCGCCCCAGGCTCAGAGCGGGTTCTGGAGGACATGTTCAACTACGAGGAAGATCATCCGCACCGCTACAATCTGGTACTCGACGACCTCAATTGGGCCGATATTGTCAGTGCGCTCATTCGCCATGGCATAGGTACCGCGCTGGCCTACATCAATCACGACAACGAAGTGATTTGCCACCCGGAGGTTACAAAGGAAATTGAGGGTAAGGGCCTGATTGTGCTCGTGAAGTCCAAGGACACACCAAGCCTTGAGATCGTCAAGGAAGCGCTGGACCGATACCGGGCGTTTGTTGAGAGGTGGCAGGAAATGCAGGAACGTAATGGGAGCGCCTAGCTGGACCAGGCCCGAATCACTCCGGTTCGCGGCAGCCTAGGGAGCGTCTTGCGCCGCCCTCGAAAGCGCATCCCTGCACCTATCGAGCTCCGCGGCAGCCATACCACTGCGACAACGCCCCCCTGATCTGACACCACAATCGCTGGTAATAGCGCCAAGGCAGGCGTTACCCCAACAGGGCAAGCTGGAATGCTCCCAGGCTCAACACCTTCGTTCGGTCTGGGGCGGCCCTAAACCGCTCAAACGCCAACGCTTCCGAAGCTGAAGCGACATTCTTGAAACAGCTCTCAACCTCGCTCATAGCGACTGCCAGCTCATTGGTTACTGCCCCGTTGAGCCAAAGTACACTCACCCCATGAAAGAAACGGGTCACAACATCCGCGTCGTCGGCCAGCGCTTCAGGCTCATGCAGCCCTGCCAGGTGATAGCCCTGCTCCGCCTTACTGATCAGATTGATAAAAAACGGTACTTGCTCTGCCACCTGCCGAGCCCAATACAGCAACCGGGACTCATCACCGGACTTCAGCTCAAACTCGAGTTCACACAGAGGCATGACATGGCCTGCAGCCTTGATTTCACCGCTATCGAAGGCACACTCAATCAACGCCTCACCATCGTCCAACATCACGATCTGACGTTCGAAGTTAGTCTCAAAGACCGCCGTCAGGGTAGAGAGATCCAGATCATCAGCAAGGGGCGTACCGGCCAGCAGGGACAGATCAAGTGCAGTCGTGGGCACCGGCCACTCCCACTCCTGGCGGCGATGAGCCCCGTTAACGAACTCGCCCTGTGTTTTCAGGGTCTGAATATTTCGGTCACCTGCCTGGCGCATACGCAGGGCCGCACGGCGCTGGTTCAGGTCTGCCTGCGGGGTATCGAAATAGGCGTTGATCAATGTCTTGCAGGCACCTGCCGAAGCTTCTGGCTGCGCCATTAACCATTGATGAGCCTGACGGGACATGTCAGGAGAAAGGGTAAGCTTTATTTCCAGTTCCTGAGCCATAAAAGACGGGCCTTGCTACCGAGAATTTTCCCGCCAGCATACACAAAAAAAACGGCGACCCGAAGGTCGCCGTTTCTGTTACTTCAACTAACTCAGCAGAAGGCTGGATCAGAAGTAGTAAGTAGCACCGATAACAGCCTGGGTAACGTCAGTGTCGCTAGTACCGTCGTCCAGGTTGGTCAGGTAGCCTTCAACGTATACGTACAGGTTGTCGGAAACGTTGTGCAGCGCCTGGGCAGAGATGGTAGACACTTCGTTATCAGTGTTGTCCTCAGAAGCCATCTCGTAGGACAGAGCGAATACGTTGGCGCCCATGGTGTAGCCACCGAATACGCCCCATACGTCGCCTACGTCTTTACGATCCTGGTACTGAGCAGTCAGACGCAGATCACCCATGGCGTAGGAACCACGCAGGCCGTAGGTGTTTTCATTGTTAACACCGTCAGGGCTGTCGTTGGAGTCCATAGCCACAGCCACTTCCAGAGCATCAATCTCATAGGTAGCAGCCAGCTGGTACGGGTAGGACTTTTCAGCGTTCTCAGCGTCGCCGTTGTACTGAACAGCACCGTGCAGCTTCAGGCCTGCAAAGCTTGGAGAGCTGTACTGGATCAGGTCGCCTTCACCAGTCTCGTATTCGCCGCCCAGGTTCAGAGCGCCGTACTCGAAGTAGTTGGCGATTTCGTCGATGGCAGTTTCGTAAGTGGAGTCGTCAGAACCCACCCAAACCTTACCGAAATCACCTTTCACACCGATGTAGGCCTCGTCCAGGCTGGACAAGCCAGTGCTGCTACTCTTGTCGTCAGCGTCGAATTCCAGCTCGGCCTTGAAGAAGCCAGTGATGCCCGGAGCGATTTCGTGCTCGTGCTTGATGCCAATGGTGGAACCGTTGTCTTCCAGAGCAGAACCGTGACCGAGGTCTTCAACGTCGGTGTACTGGGTTGCCAGCTGGATGTTACCGTAAACAGTCGGCATACCTTCGGCCATGGCTGCGCCGGAGAATGTAGCCGCGGCGATAGCAGATGCGATGAGCGTCTTTTTCATGTTGCGTCTTCCTTTTTTGAGTTAACTCAGGTTTTAGCGTCGGGTTTTACCCGTTTTTCTAATGACTTCAACAATCAAGCCAAGAACGCGCCCAATTGTGTGTCGTAAACATGTCACTTTCGTGACAAATAGTAAATGGAGACCTACGCGTTCTCGCGAACCGTATTAGGGCAGCCACCCTGCGAACATCGCGGCCTACCCCACACCCAACCGGCTCTGTGTCCGTTACACGTTGGGCGATGCCACCATCGACTCTTTTTATGTCAGTCACTTACAACTCTTAGTTAAAGAGCTGTGTGATGAACCTTTTTTAATACAAAGAATTCCTATTTGCAAACATTTATACCGGTTTTTTTAGTCCGTTTTGTGACACAGTTTGGCGGGTTTATAGCCATACAGGTTGGCAAAGCCATATTCAAATCAGAGGCCAAGTGAAATATTTCCGTAATATTTCAGATAGATAAAATATTAAAACAAGATGAGCGGGCCATGCCGAATGATGTCCCGACAAAATGACGCACCAAATTGGCCCCTTCTAACCTGTTGCGCCCTATTTTGAAACCGCGGGCGCGTCCAGCATAAACGTGACCGGCCCGTCATTGATCAGGAAGACCTGCATATCAGCGCCAAAACGGCCTTCCCCCACCCGGTCACGACCCAAAGCCTCTCTGGCAAGCGACACAAATCGGGAATACAGCTCACGAGCCCGCGCAGGTTCTGCAGCGGTTGAAAAACCCGGACGGGTACCGGAGCCGGTATCCGCCGCCAGGGTGAACTGAGGAACGACAAGCAAGGACCCGCCAATATCCCGCAGGCTGCGATTCATTCGCCCCTGCTCGTCCGGGAACACTCGATAGGAAAGTATTTTCTTGCAGAGAACATCGACCTGACCAAGACCATCGTTGCGCTCAACACCCAGCAACAACAACAATCCCGCCGGAATCTCGGAGATCCGTTCCCCATCCACGGAAACGCTCGCCTGAGTGACTCGCTGTATCAATCCTTTCATACATATCCCGCAACTTCCTGAGAAGGCAGGATTCTAGCCATCACGCCTGACAGTCGCAAGGGCAGCCCGTTACCACCATAGTGGAAGCTACCCCGCAGACTTGTCCACCTTTGCCATGACATCATCCACTGCCCGAATCAACGCATCGACAATGGCGGGTTCGGACGCCGAGTGACCGGCATCGCGAATGATCCGCAGATCCGCCTCCGGCCACACCTTGCTCAGGGCAAAGGCATTATCCAGCGGACACACCATATCGTAACGCCCATGAACAATGACACCTGGAATACCTTGTAGCGCCGCGGCATCCTTCAGGATTTGACCGGGCTCCAGAAAGGCGTGGTTCATGAAGTAATGGCATTCAATTCGCGCCAGCGCGATGGCCACATGGGGATGCCCGAAGCGATCGACCACCGCGGGGTTCGGATGCAGTGTCGCACAGCGCCCCTCCCACACCGACCATGCTTTGGCAGCCTGTATCTGTTCCAGTTCATTGCTGCTGGTCAACCGGCGGTAGTAGGCCGACACCATGTCCGAGCGTTCATCCACTGGAATCGGGGCCAGGTAATCCTCCCAGTAATCCGGAAAAACCCGGCTGGCGCCTTCCTGATAAAACCAGCGAATGTCCTCAGGGCGACACAGGAAGATGCCCCGCAACACCAATCCCAGCACCCTTTCCGGGTAGGCTTCCGTGTAGACAAGGCTAAGGGTCGAGCCCCAGCTCCCGCCAAACAGCAGCCATTTGTCGATGCCCAGAAACTGGCGAACCTGTTCCATGTCGGCCACCAGATCAGCGGTGGTGTTGTTATCCAGTTCCGCCAACGGCGTGGATCGACCAGAACCACGCTGGTCCAGCAGAATAATCCGGTAACGCTCCGCATCGAAAAAACGCCGGTAATAGTCCTCACAGCCCCCGCCCGGACCACCGTGCACCACCAGCACCGGGGTACCGGCCGGGTTCCCGCTTTCTTCAAGATACAACTCGTGGACCCCGCCCACTTTGAGGCGGTGACGGGCGTTGGGTTGAATATCCGGGTACAGATTCAGCATGTCGGGGGCCATGGCGTTACAGAAAGTGTCATCGCTGGAGTATGGCACGAAATCCGCTCGCCTGCCCTGCAGGCCATACACGAAAAAGGCGGCCCTGATGGCCGCCTTTTCATTACCGCTCGCTTGACGCGCCAGCGTTACTTCTTGTGAGCGCGCTTACGCTCGTTCTCACTGAGAAGCTTCTTGCGCAGACGAATCGACTTGGGCGTTACTTCAACCAGCTCATCGTCATCGATAAACTCGAGCGCCTGCTCCAAGGTGAACTTGATGGGCGGAACCAGTCCAATGACCTCGTCCTTGCCAGAAGCACGCATATTGTCGAGCTTTTTACCCTTGGTCGGGTTAACAACCAGATCGTTATCACGACTGTGAATACCGCACAGCTGGCCTTCATAGATTTCCTGGCCAGGATCAAGGAACAGCTTGCCACGGCTCTGCAGAGTTTCCAGCGAGTAGGTCAGCGCGGTTCCGGTCGCCATGGACACCAGCACGCCGTTCTGACGATTGGTCACCTCACCCACCTTGATCGGGCCGTAATGGCTGAAGGTGGAGGTCAGGATACCGGTGCCCGAGGTCATGGTCAGGAAGGTGTTCCGGAAACCAATCAGGCCGCGGGCAGGAACCGTATACTCAAGACGCATACGACCCTTGCCATCCGGCGTCATGTTGGTCATATCGCCCTTACGCAGCCCCATCTGCTCCATCACTGAACCCTGATGCTGCTCCTCGATGTCGATAATGACATTCTCGTACGGCTCCTGCTTGACGCCATCCACCTCTTTAATGACGACTTCCGGACGACCCACCGCCAGCTCGAAGTTCTCCCGACGCATATTCTCGATCAGCACGGACAGATGCAGCTCACCACGACCGGATACTTTGAACTTGTCCGCAGAGTCACCTTCTTCAACACGCAGTGCAACGTTGTGCAGCAATTCCTTGTCCAGACGATCTTTGATATTACGGCTGGTGACGTACTTGCCTTCCTTACCACAGAAGGGCGAGTCGTTAACCTGGAACGTCATGGACACGGTCGGCTCATCCACCGTGAGAGGCGGCAGCGCTTCGACGTTAGACTGGTCACAAAGGGTATCGGAGATGTACAGCTCATCCAGGCCGCTGATGCAAACGATATCGCCCGCCTGAGCCTCTTCAACTTCAACCCGCTGCAGACCGGAGTGCCCCATGATCTTGAGAATACGACCCTGACGCTTCTTGCCGTCAGCACCGATTGCCGTCACCGGGGTGTTGGTCTTGACCTTGCCCCGCATGATGCGACCAATGCCGATAACACCCAGGAAGCTGTTGTAATCGAGCTGGGAGATCTGCATCTGGAAAGGACCGTCCAGATCGACAGAAGGCGCCGGCACATGGTCAACGATCGCCTGGAACACAGCGTCCATATTGTCGTCCAGATTCTCATGATCCAGACCGGCAATACCGTTCAGGGCACTGGCGTAGACAATCGGGAAGTCCAGCTGCTCGTCAGTGGCTCCCAGGGCGTCGAACAGATCGAACACCTGGTCAACCACCCAGTCCGGACGTGCGCCCGGACGGTCAATCTTGTTCACCACCACAATCGGGCGCAGACCCGCTGCAAACGCCTTCTGGGTCACAAAACGGGTTTGCGGCATAGGACCGTCGATGGAATCAACCACCAACAGCACACAGTCCACCATGCTCATCACCCGCTCTACTTCACCGCCAAAGTCGGCGTGTCCCGGGGTATCAACGATGTTGATATCGTAGCCGTTCCATTTCAGCGCGGTGTTTTTCGCCAGAATGGTAATGCCACGCTCTTTTTCCTGGTCGTTGGAATCCATAACGCGCTCGTTTTCGAGCTCTTTGCGATCCAGCGTACCGGAAAGACGCAACAGCTTGTCCACCAGGGTGGTTTTGCCATGGTCAACGTGGGCAATAATGGCGATATTACGAAGTTTTTCTATCACAACTGTATCCTGCGGCAAGCGTAACGACCTGAGAGGGTCCCATGGAGGTGGCGAAGCCAGCCTCACGCATGCCGTCTCAAATCCAAAATAAGTGGGTTTGGTCTGTCAGTGTTACAGACCTCTTCGCCACCATTAATGACGAAGCAAATAAAGCGGCGCGAATTATAGCTGAAACTCGGTGGTGAGAATATGAAGAAATAGTGCGTACAGTCCCTTGCAGCACATTTGCACCATATTGGTGCTTCACCTTCATTTTTGCACCATTTTGCATCACTCCAACACAGCGGGCGTCGGCCGCACTTCCCACGGTAGCGCCAAAAACGCCCAAGAATGCTGATCTTGCGCCGTTCTGGAGCATCAAAATAAAAGTGGCAAGCAGTTTGCTTAATGTTCGGCAGCCATTTTTGAAGGTAAGCTATCGCCGCTTCTGCTAAGCTGCGCAAACCTGATAAATCGGCCGGGATCAGGCCCAACCTCAGGATTGGCTCAGATAGAAGTGTCCCCGGCGCAACGAACATAGAAAACCCCGCACTGCGGGTAAACCAACGGAGCTTGCATAATGTCCAAGACGATTGATCTGATCAAAGAACACGAAGTGAAGTGGATCGACCTGCGTTTCACCGACAGCCGCGGTAAAGAGCAGCACGTTACCCTGCCGGCGTCGGAAGTCAACGACGACTTCTTCACCGATGGCAAGATGTTTGATGGCTCCTCAATTGCTGGCTGGAAAGGCATCAACGAATCCGACATGATCCTGATGCCGGACGACAGCAGCTCCGTGCTGGATCCGTTTACCGAAGAAACCACCGTCAACATCACTTGTGACATCGTTGAGCCGACCACCATGCAAGGTTACGAGCGCGACCCGCGTTCTGTTGCGCGTCGTGCTGAAGAGTACCTGAAGTCCACCGGCATCGCTGACGGCGCCCTGTTCGGCCCGGAGCCTGAGTTCTTCGTCTTCGATTCCGTGAAGTGGAATGTCGACATGAGTGGTGCGATGTACTCTATCCACTCCGAAGAAGCCGCCTGGGTATCCGGCGAAGATTTCGACCGTAACAACATCGGTCACCGTCCGGGCGTGAAAGGCGGCTACTTCCCGGTTCCGCCGGTAGACAGCCTGCACGACCTGCGTGGCGCCATGTGTGCCGCCATGGAGTCCATGGGACTGGAAATCGAAGTACACCACCACGAAGTGGGTACTGCCGGTCAGTGCGAAATCGGCGTTGGCGCCAACACTCTGGTCAAGAAGGCCGACGAAGTACAGATCCTCAAGTACTGTGTACACAACGTCGCTCACGCCTACGGCAAGACCGCAACCTTCATGCCCAAGCCCCTGGTTGGCGACAACGGTTCCGGCATGCACGTTCACATGTCCCTGAACAAAGATGGCAAGAACATCTTTGCCGGTGACGGCTACGCTGGCCTGAGCGAAACTGCCCTGTACTACATCGGCGGTATCATCAAGCACGCCAAGGCCATCAACGCCTTCACCAACTCTTCCACCAACAGCTACAAGCGTCTGGTTCCGGGCTTTGAAGCACCGGTTATGCTGGCTTACTCCGCCCGTAACCGCTCTGCCTCCATCCGTATCCCGTACGTAAACAGCGCCAAGGCCCGTCGTGTGGAAGTTCGCTTCCCGGATCCTGCAGCCAACCCGTACCTGGCCTTCGCTGCCCTGATGATGGCTGGCCTCGACGGTATCCAGAACAAGATCCACCCTGGCGATGCCATGGACAAGGATCTGTACGACCTGCCGAAGGAAGAAGCAATGGCGATCCCGACCGTTGCCGAAACCTTCCAGGAAGCCCTGGACGCTCTGGAAGCCGATCACGAGTTCCTGACCCGTGGCGGCGTGTTCACCGAAGACATGATCGGCGGCTTCGTTGACCTCAAGCGCGGCGAGATCGAGCGTCTGAACATGACCACTCACCCGATCGAGTTCGACATGTACTACTCCTGCTGATCCCTGAAGGAATCAACAGATGTCGAAAGCCCCGCCTTGTGCGGGGCTTTTTTATGGTTTGCAAACCGGTTAACGCTTTGTAACGCAAAGGGAAAGCGCAGCCGTTGCAAAGCTGTCGATCGCTGCCGATAATCAATCTGACAATGAGAACGGAATAACGCCATGACCTTCATAACCGGATTGATTGCCAGCCTGCTCGTACTGACCGCCGCCCCGGCCAGTGCAGAGATCTATCGAAATGTGGACGCTCAGGGTAATGTCACCTACTCCGATGAGCCCAGTTCCGGCGCTGAAGCCATTGAAGTGGAGCCGGTCACCACCATCACCCTGCCCAAGCTCGAAGATGTCACTGCTCCAGCAGCACGCCCGCAGAGTAATGAGCCCGCGGCCGACACATACAGCGACTTGCGCATTGTCGCGCCTGCCAACGATGAGGCCTTCCAGTCCGGCAGCGGCGACGTCGCCTTCCGGGTAACCAGCAACCCAGCCCTGAGGCAGGGGCACAAGTATGAGATCACCCTGGATGGCCAGCCGGTTGGCCAAAGTACCTCCAGCGACATCAGTGTACGCAATGTCGATCGGGGCACTCATCAGGCCATGGTCTATATCATCGATCGCAACGGCGCTCGCATCCAGACCGGCGCAGGCATCTCCTTTACCATTCACCGCCCGTCAACCCTGAACTAAACAACAGCTCAACGCCCCCTCTCAAAAATCGCATGCACTTTTTCGGTGCATGCGCACCGAAAAAAAGCAATACTCTGATCAAGGCTAGGGCGCTAGCCAGTGGCGAGCCCTGCGTTGCGCCAGCCTGTCGCAACAAACTGGCGACCCAGAACCACTTTAGGGCCCCGCTCCGCTGTTTTTTGCACCGAATTATCCCTCGCGTCCAAAGTGGTTCGCTTTTTGCAGCATTGCATCCCACAGTAAGGGGAACTTCATGGCAACTTCGTCTGGATACAAACAAATACTGGACAATCTGACGACCGCGGTACTGGTACTTGATCCCAGACTCAACGTGCAGTACCTGAACCCGTCGGCAGAAAGCCTTTTTGAAACCAGCGTCACTCGCATGAAGGGCGTACCGGTGGCTGACCTGCTGGTGGAATCAGAAGAGGCGCTGGACACCCTGCACGCCGCAGCCCTGAACGGCCAGTCTTACACCAAACGCGAGGCCGAGTTCCTGTTGACCAGTGGTAACCGGCTGACCGTCGATTACTCCGTTTCCCCCATCAACAGCGACCCGCTGGAACTGCTGCTTGAGATTCAGCCCCGGGATCGGCTGCTCCGTATCAGCCGCGAGGAGGACATCATCTCGCAGCAGGAAACCAGCCGCATTCTGGTGCGTGGCATGGCCCACGAAATCAAGAATCCGCTCGGCGGTATCCGTGGCGCAGCACAGCTTCTCGACCGCGAACTCGTTGATGAAGGCCAGAAAGAGTATACCCAGATCATCATCGACGAGGCCGACCGCCTGCGCAGCCTGGTCGACCGCATGCTCGGCCCCAACCGTGCACTCAAACTTGCCAGCACCAATATCCATGAGGTACTGGAACGGGTGAAATCCCTGCTTGAAGCCGAAGGCCGCGGCCGCATCCGCTTCCAACGCGATTATGACCCCAGCCTGCCAGAGTTCCTGGGGGATAAGGAACAACTGATCCAGGCCTTTCTGAACATCGCCCGCAACGCCATGGAAGCGGCTTTTGAACACCAGCTGCAGGCGGAAGGTGCGGAGATGCCGACCATCACTCTGCGTACCCGGGCGCTGCGTCAGTTCACCATCGGCCATACCCGCCACCGACTGGTGTGCCGGGCAGATGTGATCGACAACGGCCCCGGCATCCCGCCAGACCTGTTGCAGAATATTTTCTACCCAATGATCAGCGGCCGCGCCAGCGGCACTGGCCTGGGACTTTCGATTACGCAAAGCATCATCGGACAACACCGCGGGCTCGTTGAATGTGAAAGCGAACCCGGCAAAACTGACTTTATAATCTTCCTGCCTCTGGAGGACCTCAAATGACCCAACCGGCAAACGTCTGGATCATCGACGATGACCGAAGCATCCGCTGGGTACTCGAACGCGCTCTGACCCAGGAGGGCATGCAGCCCCGGGTATTCGACAACGGCGAAAGCATCATCATGCGCCTGGAGCATGAGCAGCCGGATGCCATCATCAGCGACATCCGCATGCCCGGCATCGACGGCATTACCCTGCTGTCGAACATCGTCGAGCGCTACCCGGATCTTCCGGTTATCATCATGACCGCCCACTCCGACCTGGAAAGTGCCGTCACCAGCTACCAGACCGGCGCCTTTGAATACCTGCCAAAGCCGTTCGATGTTGATGACGCTGTGGCGCTGGTCAAGCGCGCGGTGGCCCACAGCCATGAGCGTCGGGCAACGACCGAACCGGTGGTCGATAACAGCCAGCGCAACACCGAAATCATCGGTGAAGCCCCGGCCATGCAGGAAGTGTTTCGCGCCATTGGCCGCCTGTCCCACTCCAATATCACCGTACTGATCAACGGCGAGAGCGGTACCGGCAAGGAGCTGGTCGCCCAGGCGCTGCATAACCACAGCCCCCGCGCCAGCCATCCGTTTATTGCGCTGAACATGGCGGCTATTCCCAAAGATCTGATCGAATCGGAACTGTTCGGCCATGAAAAAGGTGCGTTTACCGGCGCCGGTGCCGCCCGTCAGGGCCGCTTTGAACAGGCCAATGGCGGCACCCTGTTCCTGGATGAAATCGGTGATATGCCCGCCGACACCCAGACTCGCCTGCTACGGGTCCTGGCTGATGGCGAGTTTTACCGGGTTGGCGGAACAACGCCAATCAAAGTCGACGTCCGCATCATTGCGGCTACCCACCAGGATCTGGAAAGACTGGTCAACGACGGCTCGTTCCGGGAAGACCTTTTTCATCGCCTGAATGTCATCCGGGTACACCTGCCAAAACTGGCCGAACGGCGGGAAGACATTCCCCGCCTGATGCAGCACTTCCTCAAGCGGGCCGCCAAGGAGCTGGCCGTGGAGCCCAAGCTGCTGCGCCAGGAAGCGGAAGAATACCTCACCACCCTGCCCTGGCCGGGTAACGTGCGGCAGCTGGAGAACACCTGTCGTTGGCTGACCGTGATGGCCAGTGGTCGCGAAATCCATATCGATGACCTGCCTCCGGAACTGCTTGAACAGGCCGATGCTCCACCGACTGGCCAGACCTGGCAGGAAGGGCTGCGCAGCTGGTCCGAGCAGGAACTGAAGCGGGGGCACAAGGGAATCCTCGACACCGCCGTGCCCGAATTCGAGCGCATCATGATCGAGACCGCCCTGAAACACACCGGTGGTCGCCGCCGCGATGCATCCATCCTGCTCGGCTGGGGTCGTAATACCCTGACCCGAAAGATCAATGAGCTGGGCATGGACAGCGAAGGGCATTCCGATGAGTAACCCAGCCCTGGCCATCAGAACCCGCCGTGGCGGAATTCCTCACAACGACCGGATTCGGGCTCAGTAGGCGGGGACAACCCTGCCCCGGACCAGGTCCGGGGCATCTCATTTGCCAACGTTCTCGACGTGGCAACGTTACGCCGTTTCAGCCCGGCGCTTTTTCGTCAGCGCGCCATGCCTGGCATGACCGACATAAAACGCCGGTTTGGCACCGGGAAACGCCCAGAACGGCGTCATTTCAGAAGACGGGAACACGTTTGGAAAGCGGGAATCCCGAGCCGACGGCCCGGCAATGGTCTTCTCCTGCACCATCGAAATGTACTGATCAATGGCATTTTCCAGGGTGTTGCCATTAATGATGACTTCCGTCCCGATGGTCTTGGCGTATTCAGCCACACCGGCGGCGGCGGAAAGCTCAGGTGCGTAAGCATCGACTGAGACACCGTTTTCGCTCGTCACCCACAGTCCTTCATCCGTATGCGTGACAATGGAATGATTACCTTCGGTATGCCCCGGGGTATGCACCAGTGCAATGCCGTCACCCAGCTCGATCGAACCATCGAAGCAGTGCACCTTATGCTCAGGAATACCCCGCACTCCGTTAGGGCAGTACCAGTCCGCCTGATAAGGGTTGAGGTCCCGGACTGACTCCCACTCCCGCCAATGAACCAACAGTTTGGCATTGGGGAAGAATGCTTCGTGTTCGTCACTTCCCAACCACCGACGAACTTCCTGCGTGTGAAGGTGATCGTAGGTGATGTAATCCACGTCTTCCGGCGCCAGGCCGATACGGGCCAGAATTTCCGGAACCGTGGAGTGGCGTTTCACCACCAGCCGCTCCAGCATTTCCGGCGACTTGTCAGCCAGACGGCGAAAAAACGGCGTTTCGACGTTGTGTTCGTGATCCGAAGGACTGACCAGTAGGGTCTTGAGCCCGTCGTCGGTATCAAACTGCACCACAAACATACGGTTGCGGATATGCAGATACTCCACATAACGCTCCCGTGAGAAGGCATTCCGCAAGCCATAGCGGCTGGGGTATGGCACGGTAACGAGGTCAAAACTTTCAAAGTAACGAACCTTTTTCCCGGCAAGCATGTCCTTACGAAATTCCCGGGCAGCCGCCCGGGTGTCCTCGACTCGGGCCTGCTGCCCCGGCGCCTTGCGGCAACCATCGAAATGGGTGATCTGCTTGAATTGGGTGTTTGTTGCTTTCATATTTCCGCTCTCTATCACCTTCGGTATCTTGTTTTACGCGATCTCTCCGATTTCACGGAGCCAGTCTTCCGACCGGCGCATGCCCTCAGCCAGCGTGACCCGGGGATCAAAACCGAGTCGGGAGCGGGCTTTGGCGATGGAGTAGCCGCCCGGACGGGCAAACATCCGCATGGCATCCGGGGAGGCTTCATCGTCGCGGCCCAGCTTCTGATTGAGTTTCCAAAGCGCCGTGGTGACCGCCAGGGCCGCTTTCAGCGGCATGCTACGCGGGTAACCCTTGCGGCCAGACCAACGCCAGTGGTGACCAAAAAAGTCGCGGCAGGTAACCGGCTCATCGCCCCACAGAATAAAGATCTGGCCGACACCTTCGGGCAGCCCTGCCGCCAGCAGGGTGCCGTCAACCAGGTCATCGATATACACCGGAGTAAAGGTATGGCGTCCGCCGTCTGGCAAAATCAGCAACCCGGAACGCGCCATCTTGAGCGGTTCCAGCAGCCAGGCACGGGAACCCGGACCATACACGTCGCCCGGGCGAATGATGGTGCATTCGATCTCGCCGGCAGCATGGGCAGCCAGCACCACATGCTCGCTGGCGCCTTTGGCAACGCCATAGCGATAGTGATCGCCAATCAGCACCGGGGTGGTTTCATCGGCACCGTCAGGGTAATCCCAGCCCAGCGCGGCAATAGACGAGAAATGTACAAAGCGTTTGGCGCCAGCAGCAATGGCCACATCCAGGGCATTACGAACCCCGGCCAGCGAGCCCTCGCGGTATGTCTGCCAGTTCGCTGACAGTGACACCACCGCAGCGGTATTGATGAACAGATCGCAACCGTCGGCATGCCGGGCCCAAGTCGCCGGTTCCGCCAGATCGCCCGCAACAATCGCGTTCGCCTCGTCGGCAAACAGATCCATGCCACGAACTTCACAGCCCAGCGCACGATAACGCTCCGTGAGCTTGCGCCCGATAAATCCGCCAGCTCCGGTAATAAATACCCGTGCAGGCAACACCGGTTGCTGCCCGTCAGTGCCGACTGGTGGCCTTGGCTTCCCCATATCCCGTCTCCTTTATTGTTCATATTGCAATCAAGGGAAACAGTTTAGATTGAGAATGCAGGCTTTACTTGATATTTTGCGAGCACCAATTTGATAATTTGCGAAAGCCCCCTGAAGAGCCCCTTATGAAGCACTTTGTCCGGGCCGGCTCCCTGCTGGGTTACCCTGAGCAGGTTCGCCGCTATGGCCACAATCCGACCGAACTGTTGCAACGGGTTGGCTTCAGGCCATCCGTGCTGCATGACCCGGACCTGTACATCCCCTATGAGCACTTAGCTGAACTGCTGGAGATCACCGCTGCGACCTGCCAGGCCCCCGACTTTGGCTTGCAGCTTGGCGTGCGACAGGGACTGGAGGCCGTCGGCGCCCTCGGCTCCGCCCTGTGTCTGCAGCGCACCGTTGCGGATGCCATGACACTGATGCTGAAGAGCGTGGACTTTCACGCCCGTGGTGTCCGCATCGACACCCACCTCGACCCCGAGTGGATCGAGCTCAGCATGCACTTTGCCTTTGCCCGGGAGATTGCCTGCGACCAACTCACCCAGCTCAGCATGGTGCTGCTGACCCGGGGCATCGAGCAGTTGCATGGGCGCCCCGACCGACCGGCCCTGGTTTGTCTTGTCAGCCCTGAACCCGAAAACGTAGCGGCGTTTGAGCAGGGCTTCGGCTGCAAAGTAATGTTCGGTCAGAATGAGAACCGGGTGCGCTACCCTACAGCGGGGCTTGTCGTGCCGGTCAATGTCGATCCGGCGCTGGGGCAGCGGCTGGGCAACCAATGGCGAAAAAACTGGCAGCAAAGCCGGGAGGTGACGCTGATCCAGCAGGTTGAAAGAGCCATCACCGCCTTGCTTCCCACCGGTGAATGCAACCTGGACATGGTAGCCCGACTGGTCAGCATGCATCCGCGCAGCCTGCAGCACCAGTTGAAAGAGGAAAGCAGCAGTTTCGGCGAAATCCTGAAGGCCAGCCGTCTGCGCCTGGCCTGTCAGCATCTGGAACAGAGCGACATCAGCCTCACCACCCTGGCGCTGAATCTTGGGTTCTCAGAGCTCGCCGTCTTCAGCCGGGCCTTCAAGCAATGGACCGGAAGTTCACCCCGGGCCTGGCGCAAGGCCGCCTCCTAGCCCCGCAAATCGTAACCACAAAAAAAGGCCTCAGAAACTGAGGCCTTTTCGTCATCATCGACAGAGTCCGATAACGTCCCGATCAGAAAGGGATATCGTCATCAAAATCGTCAACCGGCTCAGGCATGTTCTGCGGGGCCGGCTGGCTGTAACCACCGCCCTGACCACCCTGAGGAGCACCGCCTTGCTGTTGCGGGGCGGGCTGATTGTAGGACTGCTGCTGGGGACGACCGGCCGGCGCACCGCCCTGGTTCATACCCATGCCACCGCCTTCACCGCCGCGGCTGTCCAGCATCTGCATCTGGCCATTGATGTCGACCACGATTTCAGTGGTGTAACGGTCCTGACCATCCTGGCCCTGCCACTTGCGGGTCTGCAGCTTGCCCTCGATGTAAATCTTGGAGCCCTTGCGCAGGTACTGGCCAGCGACTTCGGCAATCTTGCCGAACATCACGATCCGGTGCCATTCGGTCTTCGGGACCATCTGGCCGGTCTGGCGATCCTTGTAACTCTCGTCTGTTGCCAGAGTCAGGTTAACGACCGCATTGCCGTTCGGTGTGTAACGGGTTTCCGGGTCCTGCCCCAGGTTACCGATGAGAATTACCTTGTTAACGCCTCGTGCCATGATCAGCTCCCGAATCTGCCAGATACTTTCACCAGCCATCCCTGGCCAGCAATCAGTGTTCTATTCACTAGTTGAAATTGCTTCAGGATGAACCTTGCCGGACAAAGTCATAGACCGCAAGAGACTCTTCCTCAAACTGTTCACGATCCACCTTGAGATAGGCGGTGTCCGTGCCTTCCAGCACCACCACATCCCGAACACCGGGATGTCCCCGCAAAGCGGCATCCACGGCGTCGGCATCCCGTCCCGAAATATCGCGCAATTTTACCACGAAACTGGAGGTATAGCTTGGGCTCGGCATGGTCAACGCCAACGCCAGCCAGCATAACAAGACGGCCACCATCGGCCAGACCACACCGGATACACCACCCTGCTGCAACAGCAGCCCGCCGATGGCACCGCCGACAAAGGCACCGAGAAACTGCGAGGTAGAATACACGCCCATCGCAGTGCCCTTGCTGGCCGCCGGGGCCTCCTTGCTGATCAGCGAGGGCAGGCTGGCTTCCAGCAGGTTAAACGCCATAAAGAACAGGAACAGGACACCCCAGGCCACCCCAAGGCCCGTCGCCACCACTTCCAGCCCGGCGGTGGCGACTGTCAGCAACAGGATCGCCCCCGACAGTACCTGCTTCATCTTGCGTTTTTTCTCGCCAATGATGATGAACGGCACCATGGCGAAAAACGAGGTCACCATAACGGTCAGGTAAAACCACCAATGGGATTGGGTGGCCAGCCCCAGCTGATCTTTCAGCACCAGCGGCACCACCAGGAACAGGGCCGTCAGCACCAGGTGTAAGGCAAAGATACCGAAATCGAGGCGTAACAGGCGGCGGTCACTGAGGACCTGGGACAACATAGCCTTGACCGGCCGGGTGTCCGCATTGGCTTGATGCTGGTGCGGCGTCGGTACTACCCGGTTAACAATAAGCAGAGCGACCAGAGCCAGCACCGCGGTGACCAAAAACAGCCCGGACAAACCGAAGGAGGCCGCCAGCAACGGCCCCAACACCAGCGACACCGAGAACGATACACCGATGGACATGCCCACCGTTGCCATGGCCTTGGTGCGCTGTTCCTCACGGGTGAGGTCACTGAGCAACGCCATCAGCACGCTGGCAATGGCACCACTGCCCTGCAGCACCCGTCCGGCAATGACGCCGTAGATGGAATCGGACACCGCCGCCAGCAGGCTCCCGGCCGCAAACAGCACCAGCCCGATGTAGATCATTCGCTTGCGGCCAACCCGGTCCGACAACAGACCGAACGGTACCTGCAACAGGGCCTGACTCAGGCCGTAGGCACCAATGGCCAACCCGATCAAAGCGGGGGTGGCTGACTCAAGCTCGTCCCCCAGCAGGACAAACACCGGCATGACCATGAACAGCCCCAGCATACGCATGGCATAAACCGAAGCCAGCGCCGCCACTGAGCGCTTTTCAAGAGCATTCATACAACAACGATTCCTTGGTGAAAGTCGGTCAAAGACGAACCCGGACACTGCACCAGTATCCCGCCAGACCGGAAAGCGCGCATTGTATCAGAAGCCTGGCAACCGAGGCAGTTCACCGAAACAGCCAATGACCCGAGCGTGACCGATCCGGCTGACAACTCACTTAGCGGGCGTATAGGGAACACGGTATACTTCCGCTTTTGTCTGCCCGGGGGCACTATGGACCGTATTCAAGTCAAAGGGGCGAGAACCCACAACCTGAAGAACATCGACCTGGACATGCCACGGGACAAACTGATCGTGATCACGGGTCTGTCTGGTTCTGGCAAGTCCTCTCTCGCCTTCGACACCCTCTACGCTGAAGGCCAACGGCGCTATGTAGAATCTCTCTCCACCTACGCACGCCAGTTCCTGTCGATGATGGAAAAGCCCGACGTCGATCACATCGAAGGCCTGTCACCGGCGATTTCCATTGAGCAGAAGTCCACCTCCCACAACCCCCGCTCCACCGTCGGTACCATTACCGAGATCTACGATTACCTGCGCCTGCTCTTTGCCCGCGCCGGCGAACCCCGTTGCCCCGATCATGACCTGCCACTGGAAGCACAGACGGTCAGTCAGATGGTCGACCAGGTACTGGCCATGCCCCAGGACAGCAAACTGATGATCCTGGCGCCAGTCATCCGCGACCGCAAGGGCGAGCACCTGCAGGTCATCGAGACCATGAAAAGCCAGGGCTTCATTCGCCTGCGCATCGACGGCACCGTCTACGATATTGATGATGTGCCGGCACTGGACAAGAAGCGCAAGCACCAAATTGATGTGGTGGTGGACCGGTTCAAGGTCAAGCCCGGGCTGGAGCTGCGGCTGGCTGAAAGTTTTGAAACCGCCCTGGAACTGGCCGACGGCATTGCCCTGGTCGCACCAATGACCGGCGATGGCGAGGAACACACATTCTCTGCCCGTTACGCCTGCACCCAGTGTGGCTATGCCCTGAGCGAGCTGGAACCGAAGATTTTCTCCTTCAACAACCCGGCTGGCGCCTGCCCGACTTGTGACGGCCTTGGGGTGAAACAGTTCTTTGATCCCGAGAAAATCATCCAGCATCCGGAGGCGACCCTCGCTGAAGGCGCTATCAAGGGCTGGGACCGCCGGGCGGTCTATTATTTCCAGCTGCTGAGCAGTGTTGCCGAGCACTACGGCGTCGACATGGACACCGCCTTTGTTGACCTGCCGGACGACTTCCGCCAGACCATCCTGTATGGCTCCGGCAACGAGGATATTTCGTTCCGCTACGTCAATTCACGCGGCCATGTCATGGAGAAGGCTCACCCCTTCGAGGGTATTCTTCCCAACCTGGAGCGCCGCTACCGGGAAACCGACTCCCAGAGTATGCGCGAGGAACTGGCCCGACACCTCAGCCAGCAGCCTTGCAAGGAGTGTAACGGTTCTCGTCTGCGCCGCAGCGCCCGCCATGTGTTCATCGAGAAAAACAACCTTCCGTCCATCACCCACCTGCCCGTCGGCGAGGCACATGATTATTTTGAGACCCTGACGCTGCCGGGCCGCAAGGGCGAGATTGCTGAAAAAATCCTCAAGGAAGTGCGTGAGCGCCTGCAGTTCCTGGTCAATGTCGGTCTTGAGTACCTGACCCTTGAGCGCAGTGCCGATACCCTCTCTGGTGGCGAAGCCCAGCGCATCCGTCTGGCCAGCCAGATTGGTGCCGGCCTGGTGGGTGTCATGTACATTCTTGATGAACCGTCCATCGGTCTTCATCAGCGCGACAATGACCGACTGCTGGCGACCCTCACCCATCTGCGGGATCTCGGCAATACCGTGATTGTGGTGGAACACGATGAAGACGCCATCCGTGCGGCCGACCATGTGATCGACATCGGTCCCGGGGCCGGTGTCCACGGCGGCCAGGTCATTGCCCAGGGCACCCCCCAACAGATCATCGAGTCTTCCGAATCCCTGACCGGGCAATATCTTTCCGGTGTAAAACAGATCGAGGTGCCCGCCAACCGAAATCCGGGCAATGGCAAGACCCTCATCCTCAGCGGGGCCACTGGCAACAACCTGCAGAATGTCACCCTCAACATTCCCCTGGGGATCATGACCTGCATTACCGGCGTGTCCGGTTCCGGCAAATCAACTCTGATCAACGGTACCCTTTACCCGGTCGCGGCGGCCCGGCTGAACAAGGCGACCAGCCTGAACCACGCTCCCTACGACAAGCTCCAGGGGCTGGATCAGCTGGACAAGGTCATCGACATTGACCAGAGCCCCATTGGTCGCACTCCGCGCTCCAATCCCGCTACCTACACTGGGCTGTTCACCCCGATCCGCGAGCTGTTTTCCGGCACCCAGGAAGCCCGCTCCCGAGGCTACAAACCCGGACGTTTCAGCTTCAACGTCAAGGGTGGCCGCTGCGAGGCCTGCCAGGGCGACGGCGTCATCAAGGTGGAAATGCACTTCCTTCCGGACGTGTACGTGCCCTGTGACGTGTGTAAGGGCAAGCGCTACAACCGGGAAACCCTGGAAGTCCGTTACAAGGGCAAAAATATCCACGAAGTGCTTGAAATGACGGTGGAGGAAGGCCGGGAATTCTTCGATGCGGTGCCATTTATCGCCCGCAAGCTGCAGACCCTGATGGATGTCGGCCTGTCCTACATCCGTTTGGGCCAGAGCGCGGTGACATTGTCCGGCGGCGAGGCCCAACGGGTGAAGCTGGCCAAGGAGCTGTCCAAGCGCGATACCGGCAAGACCCTGTACATTCTTGATGAACCCACCACGGGCCTGCACTTCTACGACATCCAGCAGCTGCTGAATGTACTGCAGCGCCTGCGGGATCACGGCAACACCATTGTCGTGATTGAGCACAACCTGGATGTCATCAAGACCGCTGACTGGATCGTCGATCTGGGCCCTGAGGGCGGCTCCGGCGGGGGGCAGATCATTGCTGAAGGAACCCCGGAACAGGTGGCAGAAAGCCCTGTCTCACACACCGGACGTTATCTCAAACCAATGCTGAAATAATCCGGCCCAGAAAAAAACGGCGACCACCTGGGGTGGCCGCCGTTTTTGAAGCCTCTGAGAAAGACTCAGCTCTCAGGGTTCAGTTTCAATGTCCGCAGCGTCCGTTCCCGCACGGTATTGAGCAACTGCTCATCGTTTACCAACGATTGCCCGTAAGACGGCACCATATCCCGCATCCGCTCCTGCCACTCAGGCGAGGACATGCGATCCGCAAAGCAACGTTCCAACACATTGATCATCGCGTTGGCGGCGGTGGAGGCACCCGGGGAAGCCCCCAACAAGGCCGACAGTTTGCCGTCACTGGAGGCGACGATCTCGGTACCAAACTCCAGCTTGCCACGGCCATGCTCATCTTTCTTGATGATCTGCACCCGCTGACCGGCATCCTGCAGTTTCCAGTTTTTCTCCTCGGCTTCCGGGAAGAAATTACGCAATGAGGCGACACGTTCACTGTGGGACTGGAACACTTCCTTGATCAGGTAGCGGGTCAGATCCATGTTGTTCTTGCTGACCGACAGCATCGGCTTGAGGTTGTTGGGCTTGACCGAACCAAACAGATCAAACTTCGACCCCTGCTTCAGGAACCGGGTAGTGAAACCGGCAAAGGGACCAAACAACAGGGCCGGCTCACCATTGATGATACGAGTGTCCAGATGCGGGACCGACATCGGTGGCGCGCCAATCGCGGCCTTGCCGTAGACTTTCGAGTGGTGCTTCGCGACAACATCCGGATTCTGACAAACCAGCCACTGGCCACTGACCGGGAAGCCACCGTAACCCCGGGCTTCTTCGATTCCGGATTTCTGCAGCAGGGGCAGTGCGCCACCACCGGCACCGAGGAATACAAAGTCAGTTTCGAGCTTGGTGGTTTCACCGGTTTTTTGATCCCGCACCCTTACCTTCCAGCGACCGTTGTCACGCTGGGCCAGATAATGCACCGGGCTGTTCAGCATCAGGGTGAAATTGGGCTTGCTCTCCAGATATTTCACCATGCTGCGGGTGAGGGAGCCGAAGTCAACGTCAGATCCATGACGAACACGGGTTGCGGCCACGGCCTGCATGGGATCCCGGTTCTGTACGATCAGCGGCATCCATTCACCAAGTTCCTTGGGGGATTCGGTGTATTCCATTTCACGGAACAGGTGGTGCGCCTTGAGCTTCTCGAAACGCCGGCGCAGGAACGCGACATCCTTTTCGCCCCAGACAAAACTCTGGTGCGGCGTACGGTTAATAAAGGTGGAAGGCTCGGGCAACATGCCCTTTTCCACCAGGTAAGACCAGAATTGCAGTGACACCTCAAACTGGGCATTGATTGCCAACGCCCGTTCAATCTCGACATCACCGCCGTCGGTTTCAGGGGTGTAGTTTAATTCACAGTATCCGGCGTGTCCGGTACCGGCGTTGTTCCAACCGTCTGTGCTCTCATGGGCTACGTGATCAAGACGTTCAACCATGATGATGTTCAGGGACGGATCAAGCTGCCTGAGCATCATGCCGAGGGTGGCGCTCATGACGCCACCGCCAACCAGCACTACATCTGCCTGTATTGCGGCCATTGGGCATTCACCTTAACAAGTTACTGAGCCTGTCACCCACCGTTGGGCATATAGGAGTTGATAGATTTGGGGACTCAATTATCCGGGTTTTTGGCCAGATAACAAAATACGTATACCTCTGTGTATGCTTTTTCAATCGGATGAGTATCCGGTTTTCCCCCGGGATTCTCCATTGGATTAAAGACCCGGGACGATGGATGGTGGTTGCGGGTCCCCTAAAGGGCTAGAATCCGCGCCCTGAACCTTCTATCCATCTCCATCTGAATCCAACGGCGGCTTAGTATGGAATCCTCTCTCTTATCCCTGCCCCCGGTCCTGATCGGACTGGCGGTTCTGGCCCTGCTTGGCGTGATTTTTGAAGAAGTCACCCATATCAACAAGGCCAAGATCACGCTGTTTTTCGGCACCCTGTCCTGGTTGCTGATGTTTGTTGCCAGTGGCAACGAGGAAGAAACGCTCGCCATCTCACGCGGTTTGTCAGAAAGCATCGCCGAAATTGCCGGTTTGTGGCTGTTCCTCGTGGCCGCCATGACCTTTGTTGCTTACCTCAACAAGAAGGGCATGATCGAGAATGTGGTCTACCTGATCATGCCCGGCAAGGTCACAGAGCGCAAACTACTGTTCCTGACTGGCCTGTTCTGCTTCGTGTTTTCATCCCTGGCGGACAACATTACCGCCACCCTGGTGTCCTGCTCGCTGATTCTGACCCTTAATCTGGAACTGAAAAAACGCATCCAGTTTGTCACCCTGGTGGTCTTTGCGGTCAACTCGGGCGGCGTGGCACTGATTACCGGCGACGTCACCACACTGATGATTTTCCTGGCGGGCAAGGTTGAGATCCTTACTCTCCTCACTCTGGCACTGCCCTCGGCGATCACCGTGTTCGTCCTCGCCGTGTTCCTTTGCCGCGGCCTCAGTGGCACCGTGGTTCTGGAGCCTCGGCTGAATTCAGTGCGCCCGGTGGATGCGGTTATCAGCGTCCTGTTTCTGGCCACGATCATCGCCACCATCACGTTCAACTCCCTGTTCTCGGTTCCGCCGGTACTGATGTTTCTGTTCGGTCTGTCGGTCATGTTCCTGGTCTCACGTTTCATGAGCGATGACAGCGACCTCGACCCGATCCTGGAATACGTCCGCTCCATCGAGTTTGAAACCCTGCTGTTCTTCCTTGGCATCCTGCTGCTGGTGGGCAGCCTCAAGGAGATCCAGGCGCTGGACAGCCTGGTCAACATCTATCAGGTCATGCCCCCCCTGGCTGCCAACTATGTGATGGGGGTATTCTCGGCGATCATCGACAATGTCCCCCTGACCGCCGCGTTGCTGAAGTCAGGTATCGACATGACGGCTGCCGAATGGATGGGACTGACTTACGCCGTCGGCGTCGGCGGATCACTGCTGGTGATTGGCTCTGCTGCCGGCATCGTCGCCATGAGCAAAATTCCGGGGCTGACCTTCGCCTCCTATCTGCGGTATGTTGTCCACCTTTTTGTGGCATACACCCTGGGTTACGCGGGCGTTTACCTGCTCGGTCAATTTCTATATTGAGGCGTTAAACAGATGTTACTGGCAATTGCAGCAATCATTGCGGGTCTGATCCTGCTGGTCTGGAGTGCAGATCGATTTGTCGACGGCGCGGCAGCGACCGCCCGGCACCTGGGGATGCCGACGTTGCTGATCGGTATGGTGATTATCGGTTTCGGGACGTCAGCGCCGGAACTGGCGGTGTCAGCCATGGCCGCGAGCGATGGCAACCCCGGACTGGCGCTGGGTAACGCCTATGGGTCCAATATCACCAATATTGCACTGATCGTTGGCCTGGTCGCCATCGTCAGCCCGATCATGGTTCACTCCCAGGTCCTGCGCAAGGAGCTGCCTCTGCTGCTGTTGCTGTGTGCCATCGCGGGTGGCCAGCTGATCGATGGAGAACTTTCCCGAATCGATGGCTGGGTGCTGCTGGCCGTCTTCGCCGCGGTTATGGGCTGGTCGATCATCCAGGGCATTCGCGGCAAGGGCGATGCCCTGGGTGGTGATACCGAGGCCGAACTCGACGCCCACCCAATGCCCCTGAAAGCCGCCCTGCTCTGGCTGGTCGCGGGGCTGGTGCTGTTGATCCTGAGTTCCCGTCTACTGGTCTGGGGCTCGGTGTATGTGGCTCAGTCCCTGGGGGTCAGTGACCTGATCATCGGATTGACCATCGTCGCCATCGGGACCTCCCTGCCCGAACTGGCCTCATCGATCGCCGCGGTCCGGAAAAACGAGCATGACCTGATCCTGGGCAATATCCTCGGTTCCGGTATTTTCAACACCCTGGCGGTGGTCGGTCTAGCGGCCACGATTCATCCGCTGTCGGTACCCATGGAAGTGCTGTACCGGGACTGGGTGGTGATGACCACCCTGACCGCCGCTTTGCTGGTCATGGGGCTCAGAATATTCAGTGCCGAGCGCAGCATCAGCCGCGTTGAAGGTGCGATTCTGCTGGCCACTTATGTGGGTTACACCAGTTACCTGGTGTCCACCGTGGTGCGCTGATCGGGCTCTAGCTCGATTACTCTGCCTCGCCGTCCCCCAGCAATTCCTCCATGCTTTGACGTACCTGGGCCATCAATCGGCCCAGGTCTTCCTTCGACATATCTTCCGTGTCGATAGGCTCACCGACCCGTACCTCCACCGGCTGTCCCAGATTGATCTGCCAGGTTCGTGCCGGCAATACGCGATGAATGCCCCGTATCGCTACCGGCACAATCACTGCGCCGGTATCCATGGCAAGGTGGAAACAGCCCTTCTTAAACGGCAGCAGCTGACCATCTGAGGATCGGGTACCTTCTGGCGCCGCCCACAGCACGATTCCGCTCTCCATCATTTCCCGCGCCTTGGCCAGGTCTGCCAGGGCCTGGGTCCGGTTACGCCGGTCCACCGAAGGAAACTCCGCAGCACGCATCGCCGGTCCCAGCAACGGGATCCGAAACAACTCCTTCTTGGCCAGCATGCGGATGGAGCCCGGCAGGGATACGAAACTGACCGGGATGTCGTAGTGGCTGGCGTGCGTACACATGATGATGTAACGACGACCATCGTTGAAATCCGGCACCGCTCCACGCACGGTCAGGTGGGCCCGGACCAGGCGTAACAAGGTGGCGGACCAGCCCCGGGTATACCGGTCAACAATCGTTCGGTTCAACAGGCCAAGTGGCGCCCGAATCAGGATAAGCAGGCTATACAACGCCGTCAGCCCGACCGACCCCAGTACCACGGCGGCCCGTCGCAACAGGGTGGCCGACTCCGCCATCGGACTGAATATCAATCGCTTCATGCTTTCACTTCTCCCCTGATAACAACGGTCACACCCTTTCACCGCTATCGACCGGCGGCGGCACTTAAAGGTGACAAATTATAACCGTTTGCCGGGTTGCTGGCACAAACCGGCGCTCCGCGCCTTCTTGATCATTTTTTAGTCAGCGACTATTAATTACAGTGGCCAACCTGAAACTGACTCACCAAGCCCGGCGTCCAAACCCCAATTCGAATCAAGGAGACGCACCATGCTCGACAACGAACCAACACCGGTCGACGACCGTCCACTCGACCTGCCTGCAATCTCCCGCCGTCACCTGCTGATGGGTAGTGCCGGCGCCCTGGCCTCAGTGAGTCTGCTGGGCTTCAGCCCCCTCGCACGCGGTCAGGCCCCCGCCACACTGCCGGAGTTCGCAGCCTGGAAAAGCCTCAACGACCTGATCGTGCACAGCGCCAACACCATGGAAACCCGCCGGGACGCCATTGGCAGCGGCGTATTAACGCCCTCCGACAAATTATTCGTGCGTAACAACCTGCCCGCCCCTGACGCATCCATCGCGGCAGACCGGGATGCCTGGTCGGTCAACATCGACGGTGTAAACAACCCCCGGGCGCTGACCATCGCCGAACTGAAAACCATGGGCGTAGAAACCGTCGCTTCGGTATTACAGTGCTCAGGTAACGGCCGTGCATTCTTCCCTCATGGTGCTGGCGGTACCCAGTGGTCCGTGGGCGCGGCGGGCTGCGTGCTGTGGACCGGCGTCCCCCTGAAAACGGTGGTGAATGCCTTAGGCGGGGTTGCCGATGGCATGAACTACATCACCAGTACCGGGGGCGAAGAGCTCCCTGCCGGCCTGGATCCCAAGACCATCCAGGTGGAACGTTCCATTCCCCTGGCCGCCCTGGACCGGGCCATGCTGGTCTGGGAACTCAATGACAATCCCCTCCCGGTGACCCATGGTGGCCCCCTGCGCATGGTCATTCCCGGATACTACGGCGTCAACAACGTCAAATACGTCAACAACGTGGCCTTCACCCCGGCCCAAACCGACACCAAAATCCAGGTATCCAGCTACCGGGTTCGGGATATTGGGGTCAAAGGCTCCGCCGACCAGCCCTCAATGTGGGAGATGAACGTCAAGTCCTGGGTCACCTCACCGCTGGAGACCGCCAGCCGTGGCCGCACCATGATCTACGGTGTCGCTTTTGGCGGTAGTCAGGCTGTGGCCAGTATCGACGTCTCCCTCGACGGTGGCCAGAACTGGCAGGCAGCCCGCTTCCTGGGCCCCGATCTGGGTCAGTTTGCTTGGCGGCCCTTTGTGCTGGCGGCCGATCTGGCCCCCGGGGAATATCGGGTAGTCAGTCGCGCCACTGACAGCCAGGGCAACAGCCAGCCGGAAAACCGCATAGACAATGAACGGGGTTACGGCCACAACGGCTGGAAAGACCACGGCATTACCCTGAAGGTCACCTGAGGAAAGCCTATGACAAACGATCGGATCGGGATATTGGTAGCGGGCCTGCTGATTCCATTACCGGGATTTGGCGACGCCCAGCTGGAGGCGGGACGCAAGGTCTTCATGGAACAGGCTCAACCGTCCTGCGCGGTATGCCATACCCTCAGTGACGCCGGCGCAACCGGCGTCGTCGGCCCCAACCTGGATGAATTGGCACCATCGGTGGAACAGGTTCAAAGAGCGGTCACGTCAGGAGTTGGCATCATGCCGCCATTTGGAGAGTCGCTGTCAGAAGACCAGATCGCCGCCGTCGCCCACTATGTATCCACGGTGACTGCCGCAAAATAACAGGAGGCCACTCAGCAGGCATAAAAAAACCACCAATCCCTGGTGGTCAGTGGGCATCCAGCCTGATCAAAGTGAGTCCCTTCAGGGACTGAGCACGACAACAATGCAGTGACGTTATGGCTAAGACTAGCAACACCCTGTGACAGTTGTGTGAAGGCCTGAGGGGGGAGGACTAATCCACCCCCCCGGCACGAAACGCCATGGCGACAGAATTGAGGCAATATCGCTGCCCGGTAGGTGGCGGGCCATCGGGGAACACGTGACCAAGATGGCTGTCGCAACGGGGGCAGCGAATTTCCGTACGCACCATGCCGTGAGAGCAATCCTCGATATAGCGGATATGGTCCGGATCAAACGGCTGAAAAAAACTCGGCCACCCCGTCCCCGAATCAAACTTGGCGCCTGAACTGAACAGCGGCAGGTCACACAAACGGCAGTGATAGACACCGTCACTCTTGTTATCAAGTAACGTTCCGCAAAACGGCCGTTCGGTGCCGTGATCCAGCAGCACATTGCGCTCTTCCGGGGTCAGCGCCGATGCCCGCTCGGCAACTTCAGCGTCGTTCAATCGGGTCAGGTCGTAGCCTGCAGCGGACGTTGTCATTTGTTGTTGTCTCCTGTTCAGCTGAATGGAACCGGGCCAATGCTCAGTCCCGGTATTCCGGTTTCATCCGGTCGCCATAGGTCTGGCGTAACTTCTCGACTTTCGGTGCCGCAACGGCCATCACATAAGGCTGATAGGGGTTCCGGGCGGCATAGTTCTGGTGGTAAGTCTCTGCCGGGTAGAACGCCTGCAGGGGCTCCAACGTGGTCGCAATGGGCTGCGGATAGATCCCAGCCGCATCCAGCTGGGCAATATAGGCTTCCGCCACGGCTTTCTGCTCCCCGGTTTCATAGAAAATCGCTGAGCGATACTGGGTCCCCCGATCGTTACCCTGCCGGTTCAACTGGGTAGGATCATGGGCCACCGAGAAAAACAGTTTAAGCAATTCGCCGAAGCTGACCCGCAAAGGGTCATAGCGAATATCCACCGCTTCGGCATGCCCGGTGGTACCGGAGCACACCGACTCATAGTTGGCCGTAGAGGATTCACCACCGGTATAGCCGGACGCGACCTGAACCACGCCATCGACGGCCAGGAACACCGCCTCCACGCACCAGAAGCAACCTCCCGCCAGAACCACCCGCTGCTCCCCCTCGCCGGGGATTTCCAGCCCCCGCTGCGGATCAGGGAATCGGCTTTTAGGGACATTCATGCCCGGTATCGAACAGGAATCCGTCATGTCATTTCTCCTCACGTTACCTCGGTGCCGGCATCAGAGCGGCCCATGCCTGAAGGCGGTGACCGGCACTCCTCGGCAAAGTTCCATCACGCCCGCGCCAGACCAAGATGAACTTTAGCCCACGTTGGTTGCAGTCGGGGAATAGCAAACCATACTTAACTACAGGCCCTCAAGATGTCAGGACCAAGGATGACTGCCCGCGCCCCTTCGCCCGTGTCGACAAATGAACTGCTGGATTACCGGCTTAGCCTCCGGCTGGGTCCGATTCACGCCCGCCAGCGGCTGGGGATAGAGCGTGAATACGAATCCCGGGTCTTCGGCCAGGATCACCATTCGTTCCACCTGGAGAACTGGACCTCGGCTCCGAGGCTGATCCGCGTCGGCCTCCGCCTGTGTGGCCTGCTCAACCGCGCCCGGGACAACAGCCGCGACATTCAGGTGGTGGAACACCGCGTCCACCTGCCGGACCTGCCCGAGGCCTTCGAGGGCTACCGCATCCTCCACCTCAGTGACCTTCATGTCGACATGGACGAACTGAATCTGAAAACGGTCATCAACATTATCGGAGAACTGGACTATCACCTCTGCGTGTTGACTGGCGACTACCGCAAACTTACCTGGGGACCAATCGAGCCAGCGCTGCACGGCATGGAACGGCTGCGCCAGGCCATTCATGGTACGCCAATGGCCGTGCTGGGGAACCATGACAGCATCCGTATGCTGCCCCCGTTGGAGGACATGGGCTACCAGATGCTGCTCAATGAGAACGCTGAGATCGAGCGGGACGGAGCCTCTATCTACGTGGCCGGGGTGGATGACGCCCATTTCTTCAAAGCCCACAACCTGCAGAAAGCGGGTGACGATATTCCCTCCGGCGCCATTAGCCTGCTGCTCAGTCACACCCCTGAAATCTGGCGGGAAGCAGGGCATGCCGGCTACGACCTGTTCCTGTGCGGACACACCCACGGCGGCCAGATCTGTCTACCCGGAGGCATTCCCGTCACCCTGGACTCCAGCTGCCCACGCTCCCTCGGCCGCGGCTACTGGCGTTTCAACGGCATGCAGGGCTATACCTCACCAGGCTGTGGCACCTCAGTGCTTAACGTCCGCCTCAATTGCCCTCCGGAGATCATTATCCACACCCTGACCAGAGGCCCCCGCTAAGCCAGCGCAGGCTCTCGCTCGGCGAATGTAGACCCCCTGTCGACCTCACAGTCCCGTGTCAGACCACTAGTGCGGATGGCGACGGATCCCCAGGCGATACAGCACCGGCGAGAAGCCGATATTTGCCGCTACAAACATCACAACGACCAGCAGCGCCAGCCACAATGGCAGTTTCAACCACACCACCGCGAACACCATCGGGATCAGGGCTTCAGGAATCTGGTCAAGACCGAGAGCCCGGCTGCTGGCCGCCATGCCCAGCCGCCGCTTGATGAAACTGCTGAGCAGGTCTCCCCCCAACGCCAGCAGTCCGAACCAGAATCCGAACCACACGCCCAGTCCGACCAGAACAGAGAACAGCGCGCAGCTGAGGGTACCGCTGACCATGCCTCGCCAAGTCTTACTGTTGCCGAACAGAGGGCGCTGGTCTCGCCAAAGGCGGCCACCATCCACCGGCTGCGGCCACAGCCCTGGCGCCAGCTTGCAGGCAATCACCGGCGCTCCGTTGGCCAGCACCAGCATGATAAACAGGATTAACGGGAGCACCCTGGAACCTCCGCAGACATCACGACCACGTCTCTCAGTCGCCGGCGACGCCGCCCCGTGTCAGTTTCAACGGGTCCAGCAGCTTGATCAGCCGCTGACGGGACAGGCCTGACTGTTCCTCCGCCACATCAATGATCGGACGCCCGCTCCGGTAGGCTTCTTTGGCTATGGCCGCCGCTTTCTCGTAACCGATCTCGGGGTTCAGGGCGGTGACCAGCACCGGGTTGCGGCCAACCGCGGCCTCAAGGGTGTCAACATTGACGGAAAAGCCGGCAATGGCACTGTCGGCCAACAAGCGGGTGGTATTGCTCAGCAGCGATATCATATCGATCAGATTCGCCCCCACCAGCGGCAGCATCACATTGAGCTGGAAGTTCCCCGACTGGCCCGCCAGCGCAACCGTTGCATCCAGCCCCATAACCTGAGCCGCTACCATGGCGACCGATTCCGGAATCACCGGGTTGACCTTGCCCGGCATGATGCTGCTACCGGGCTGTAGTGCCGGCAGGCTGATTTCACCCAGGCCATGAATGGGGCCGCTGTTCATCCAGCGCAGGTCGTTGGCAATCTTGGCTAGCACAATCGCAACACCCCGAAGCTGGGCAGACAACTGTACCGGCGCATCGATGGCACTTTGGCCGACAAACTTGTGCTCAAGAGAGCGGAAGGCAAAACCAGTGCTTTCCCGAAGAAAACGCACGAACTGCCCCGAAAACTCTTCCAGAGCATTAATGCCCGTGCCTACCGCCGTGCCGCCCTGAGGTACCGCCAGCAAGTCCTCCAGCGTGTGATCCAGACGCGCCTCAGCCGCAATCAGCTGTTCCCGCCACGTGCGCAGCTCCTGGGCCATCGTCACTGGCATGGCGTCCATCAAATGGGTGCGGCCAGTCTTGACCTGCTCGGCCAGCTCACTTTCCCGCTCATAGATCACGCCACACAAGTGGGACAATGCCGGCAACAAACGACGCTGGGACTCGATCACTGCGCTGACATGAATGGCGGTGGGGATCACATCATTGGAGCTCTGGCTCATGTTGACGTGGTCGTTGGGGTGAACCCGGACTCCCCGGGACGAGGCGAGATGAGCCAGCACCTCATTGACGTTCATGTTGGTGCTGGTGCCAGAACCGGTCTGATAACGATCAACCGGGAACTGCTGGGAATGCTGGCCATCCAGCACTTCAGCACAGGCGTCCAGGATGGCGTCACGCACCGCCACATCCAGCAGACCAAGGCAGGTATTGGCTTCAGCAGCCGCGCGCTTGATTTCCACCACTGCGGCAATGAACGGCGCGGGCATAGGCAAGCCGCTGACCGGAAAGTTATCCACTGCCCGCTGGGTTTGTGCCCCCCAGAGGGCATCGGCGGGTACCTGAACTTCCCCCAGACTGTCGTACTCGGTTCGGAATTCGGCCACGGTCGCTCCTTGGAGAATCTGGCTCCTGCATATTTCCTGTGACGGCCGGAAGCTTCTCCAGTTCCCGGCTAGCCGCCGTTGGCCTTCAGCCGAACGTGATCGCAGATACCGGTCACCGCCTCAAAATTCAGGATCAGGGTATGAACGGTATTGGTATAGGTGTCGTGAAGGTGGAACTTGAAGCGTTTCTGCTTCTCGCCCTGAAGAAAGGCATCGTATTCCTTGACCAGCTCCCGTACATCCCCCCCGGAATCCTGGCTCCAGGTTGCGTTGAACGGCCCAAGGACAGCGCCTCCAGACAGGCAGACGGTTACTTCATGATTGGTCAGCGCATTATCTGAACTGTGCATTGCACACCCTCCACACTTTCACTCAGCTGAGATGGGGCCAATCCATACCGGCAGTTCGGACCGGCTTCCGGATCACCCATGGTTTCCTAAGTGTAGGTCAGATTTGGCAATTGGGCGTCGGCCGGCGAAAGCTGGCCTGGCAAGCCTGTCTCCGCTTACAGGTCCTGGCTGAGCGGCCTGGCAACAAGGCTGGTCAGAAGCGCCCGCAGGCGATTGGGCTTCACAGGCTTGTTCAGAACCGGCAGGTATAACGCCTGCAACAGGCGGCGACACTGGTCACTGCGGTCCGCGGTGATGATGGCCGCGGGAATATCAACATTGCAATGGCTACGCACCGCCAGGATCGCCTCACAACCGGTACGGTCATGGTCAAGATGGAAGTCCGCGAGAATCGCGTCCGGCAGCTCCCCGCCTGGCGGGCATTGCTCCACCGCCGCCTCCGCACTGGCCGCCAGCAGAACCCGGCACCCCCAACGCTCCAGCAGTGCGCCCATGCTAAGCAGTATGTCCGGTTCATTGTCAATCACCAGCACCAACGCTCCACTCAGGGTATCCACCGCAGGCGCTGCGACGTCCCGTTCCTGTCGCCGCGATACGCTACGCCCCGTCTCCACCGGGACCGACAGGCGGAATCGGGAGCCCTTCCCCGGCCGCGACTGAACCGTGATGGTACAGCCCAGTACCCTCACCATCCGCTCGACGATGGCGAGACCGAGACCCACCCCTTCTCGACCACCGCTGCCCTGGGGTAGCAGCTGGTGAAACTCGGTAAAGATATCCCCGAGCTTGTCCGGTTCAATCCCAACGCCAGTGTCCCAGACCTCGATATCCAGCAGATCGGCACGTCGGCGCATCGCCAGCAGCACGCCGCCTTTCGAGGTGTAACGGAAGGCATTACTGAGCAGGTTACGCAGCACCCGGCTGAGCATACGGGGGTCAGTCCGCGCGATGGCTGAACGAGAGCGAACCCGGAACGCCAGACTGGCATTGCGGGCAACCGGTTCAAACTCTTCCGCCAGCACGCCCACCAGATCTTCAAGATCGGCGTACACCAGATCGGGTTTCATGGCTTGCTGGTCAAGTTTCGAAATATCCAGCAGGTCTGCCAGCAGGTCCTCAGCACTTTCCAGGGCCCGGTGAATCCGTTGCACCAGGTGGTTTTCCCGCTTCGGAAGCGGGCTGTCCTGCAGGGTAGACACCAGCAAGCGGGCTGCATTCAGGGGCTGGAGTAAATCGTGGCTGGCAGCAGCCAGATACTTGTCTTTACTGAGGTTGGCTTCCTTGGCGGCGTTTACCGCCACCACCAGATCCTGTTCAATCCGTTGCCGTTCCTCGATCTGGTAACGGAGCCCGACGTTCGCATTCTGCAACGCCTCGGTTCGCTCATCGACCCGCCGTTCAAGGTCAATATTGAGCTGCTCCAGCTTGCGCCGTGCCTGCACCCGTTCGGTGATGTCGAGCACAAAGGCCTCCACGACTTCCGCACCCAGATCCGGGCGCCGCAGCAGGGTAATGGCAACATCAACCGGTTCACCGCCCGCCCGTCTCAGGCGGGTCTCACGAGCCACCACCTTGCCATAATCCAGGAGCTCCTGACGCAGACGATCAAACTCGTCGATGGTGTAGAACACCTGCTCCCGCAATCGCCGTATCGACCCGACCAGACTCTCCGGACTGGGGTACCCACAGATTTCAGCCATTGCCGGGTTCGAGGCCAGAAAGCCGCCCTTCAGATCCCCCCGGAAGATACCGTGCAGAGCATGCTCGAACAGCCACTTGTAGCGGTTCTTTTCCACTTCAAGTTGCTCAATCCGCTCAACCAGCTCCGGATAATAACTCTTACGAACCGAGTGACTGCCCAGTCCGAGCAGATCACCCACATCATAGCGACCCGGGTCGGACTCAGAGCGCTTCTTCATAGACCACTTCTACGTCTCGTTTTGAGGACTGGCGGGGATTGGTAACAATGCAGGGATCCTGCATGGCAAAGTGGGACAGGTGAGGAATATCGGAAACCGTGACCCCCAGCTCGGCCAACTTGCTTTCCAGCCCCACCGCCTTTTTGAGCAGGATCACCCGCTCCATCAGCCTCTTCCTGACCTCGGCATCTTTCATGCCCCGGGTATCCACCCCAAGGGCTTCGGCGATGCGACGGAAGCGCTCAGGCGCTGCGGGGAAGTTGTAGGCAATGACATGCTCCAGCAGCAGCGAATTGCAGAGTCCGTGAGGCAGGTCCAGGTAGCCCCCCAAACTGTGGGACATGGCGTGAACCGCGCCCAGGATCGCATTGGAAAAGGCCAACCCTGCTTGCATAGACGCCAGCATGATGTGCTCGCGCAGCTGGGCGTCTTCGGTATTTTTCAACAAAGGCTCAAGATAGGTGCCAATCAGCCGGATGGCTTCCAGTGCATGACTGTCAGTCAGTGGCCCACTGCCCGTGGAGACATAAGCCTCAATAGCGTGGACCAGGGCATCAACCCCGGTGCAGGCCGTGAGAAAGTGATCCATGGTGGCGGTCACTTCGGGATCAATCAGTGACACATCCGGCACCACGGCCTTACTGATGATGGAAAACTTGAAACGCCGGGCCGGGTCGGAAATGATCGCAAACTGGGACACATCCGCCGAGGTACCTGCCGTGGTTGGAATCAGAATCAGCGGCGGCGACGGCATGCGGATGGTATCAACACCCTCGAACTCCAGGATATTGCGGTCGTGGGCAATAACGATGCCGATACCCTTGGCACAATCCATAGGACTGCCACCGCCCACGGCAACGATGACATCGCACTGATTGGCCCGGTAGAGCTCGGCGCCGTTCATGACCTCCTCCGCCCGGGGGTTGGCGGAGACACCGGTGAATACCGTGCAGTTCAGCCCTGCACCCCGCAACATGGCTTCAATTTCAGCCACCCAGCCGGCATCAACCACTCCAGGGTCAGACACCAGAAAAACGTGGCGCGCACCAAAATTGCTGGCGAAATTGACAACCGCTTTGCGGGAGCCGGCTCCGAAGACAATTTCCGGTGATACAAATTTACGTAATGAGGAGACGTCGTGACTCATGGGTGTTCTCGCACATATTATTATTCTGATCGGTTGAATTACGACCCGTTCCCTTGGGATGGCAATGCCCCACAGTTTAACGCATGTTCCCCTCGCCTTCACCGACCTGTCGACACAGCCGTTGGTAGAAGGCCAGCGTTTCCTCCAGCACCCTGACCTGATTGGCCTGATGGCGAAAACCATGGCCCTCGTCAGGAAACAGATGCACCTCCGCGTGCAGGCCGGCCGCCGCCATGGCCGTCGCCATGGCTTCGGTCTGCGCCGGCACCACCACGGTATCCTGCCCGCCCTGAAAAAACAGCACCGGCCCGGTCATCTGGTCAGCCAGCAGCGCCGGCGTACGGTCGCGCCAGTCATCGGCCCCGGACGCGGGCCCCAGTAACCAGTCGAGGTAACCGGACTCAAAGCGGTGCGTGCAGCTTCGCAGATGCCAGGGATCCGTTACGCCGAACAGACTGGTGGCCCCACGGAACACCGATGAACGGGTCATCGCCATCAAAGCCGTGTAGCCTCCGGAACTGCGCCCCTGAATAAAAGCCCGTCTTGGGTCCGCACGCCCCTCCCGCGTCAGCTGGCCAACCAGCGCACAGGCATCGTCAACATCCACCTGCCCCCAGCGCCCCTCAAGATTGAGCCGGAACGCCCGCCCCAGCCCCGTGCTGCCACGATAGTTGAGGTCCGCCACTGCAAAGCCCTGCTGGCACCAGAACTGGATGTCTGGTCGCAACACCGGGTAGCTCGACGAAGTGGGGCCACCATGGATCAACACCAACAGTGGCGGTGCGTCTGCGCCTCCGCCCCCCGCAGGCGGGTAATAGAAACCAGCCGCGGGGACCGCATCCGCAGTATCGGTATGGGTGAGCGTAAAGGGCTCAGGCCGGCTGAGACGGCTTGCCGGCCAAAGTTGCTCGCCGCCCGCCAGGATGGACGCACGGCCCGTCGCCAGCTCAATGGCCAGCACTTCGGTCAGGGCATCCCAACGACTGGCCAGGCAGTACAGGGTGCCCTCGGCATGACACAGGCTGCGAAAATCCGTACGGTCCGGCGCCAGTCGACGGGGGGCCAGGTCCTCACCGGGATACCACCACAGCTCGCCAAAGCCATCGCGGTAGCGCACCCCCACCCAACCACCGCCGGGCAGGGGCTGGTAATGACTCTCACCCAGTTGCCAGGGCGCGTTGGCATGATCAGCGTCCACCGCTGGCAGCGGGCGCCAGCGGGTACTCTCCGGGCTGGCATCCAGAGCATAGGGTCGCCACCAGCCACCATGATCGGAAAGCGCCACCAACTGCTGACCACAGAACCGGGGCTGCTGCACCGCCGCAGGCTCCGGTGTCGACAGGGGACGGGGCTGAACCAACGCGCCCTCAGGCTCAACATCCGCCAGCCACAGGGTCGAGGTCTGCCAGGGCATCTGTGGCCACTGCCAGCACACCCAGGCGAGCTGGCGACCGTCCACGGAGAACGCCGCCGCACCATAGAAATCCTCGCCCTGGTGGAGCACCGTAACCTTTCCGGAAAGTTCAACAGCAACCAGAGACTGGACCTCAGAGTGTGAGGGAATGCCCCCCGGTGAATGGGCATGAGGATCCGGGCTTGCCACCCGCTCCCTGACCGCCAGCAGACGCTGATTGGCCGTGTCCGCGACCAGGCCGCCGTAACGGAATCCGGGCGTTCGGGTCAGCGGACGTGCACGGCCGCTGCCAAGATCAATGCAATCGATCTGCCCACTGCCGGCATTGACGCCATAGCCCCAACGCCCCAGCAGGCACAGGGCACCGCCGCCGTAGCCGTTGACCCGGCTGCGAAGGCTGTAGCCCGACGCCGTTAGCCGGCGAGGCTGACCGTCGTGCAGGGTAACAAGGGCGGAGTCACCACTGGCCGGATCCAGCTCCAGCCAGAATACACCGGCAGCAGACACCTGCAGCGACTCCCGCTGACGGAGGGCAGCCGCAGCCTGGTCAGCGCTCAGGTCAGCTGCGGAAGAACAGGCGGGAGTTGGCGGGGTTGCGATAGCTCAAATCCTCCAGGCCAGCGGTGGCATGGTCCGCCGCCCGTCTCGCTGCCAGGATACGGTCATGGCTGGGGGATTTGCTGCAGACCGGGTCGGCATTATCGGCATTGCCGGTGAGCAGGTAGGCCTGGCAGCGACAGCCGCCAAAATCCTTGCCTTTCTCATCGCAGGAGCGGCAGGGCTCCGGCATCCAGCTGTCCCCCCGGTAATGGTTGAAGCCCGGGCTGTCGTACCAGATGGACTGCAACGACTGCTCCCGGACATTGGGAAATTCTATAGGCAACAGCCGCGCACTGTGGCAGGGCAAGGCCGTGCCGTCCGGAGCCACGGTCAGAAACAGGCTGCCCCAGCCGTTCATACAGGCCTTGGGCCTTTCTTCATAATAGTCCGGAGTGACAAAGATCAGTTTCATCGCCGATCCGGCATCAGCCAGCTGCTGACGACGCTGGTTGACCTCGGCCTCGGCCTTCACCAGCTGCGCCTTCGATGGCATCAACCCTTCCCGGTTCTTGAACGCCCAGCCATAGTACTGGCAGGTCGCCAGTTCCACATAGTCGGCGCCGAGACGCTCACACAGGTCGATGATATCGGTCATCTGATGAATGTTATGGCGATGGATAACGAAGTTCAGCACCATCGGATAACCCGCTTCCTTGACCGCACGGGCCATCGCCAGTTTTTGCTCGAAGGCTTTGCGGGAGCCGGCCACAGCGTTGTTCAGTTCCGGGTCTGAAGCCTGGAAGCTGACCTGGATGTGATCGAGCCCGGCATCCCGGAAAGCGCGGACCTTGTGTTCGTTCAGGCCCAGCCCTGAAGTGATCAGGTTGCTGTAGTAACCCAATTGACGGGCCTCAGCAATCAGATCGGGCAAATCCTGACGCACCAGCGGTTCACCGCCGGAAAAGCCGAGTTGGGCAGCCCCCATTTCACGGCCCTGGCGCAACACCGACACCCATTGCTCGGTGCTGAGTTCCTGCTCGTTCTGGGCATAGTCCAGCGGGTTGGAACAGTATGGACATTGCAGCGGGCAACGGTAAGTCAGCTCCGCCAGCAACCACAACGGCGGCCCGATCTCCGGGGCCTGAGCAGAGGTGTCCGTGCTACCGGTCATGACAAGGTAATCCAGTGCTGTTGTTCGGCATCCTGCAGGAAGTGCATCACGTCGTCCGCCAGCGGACCGGCGTCGGGGAAGCGTTGCTCCAGTGTCGCCACAATGGCCTCCACCGTGCGCTGCCCATCAACCTCGGCGAGGATGGCCCCGGCACTGTCGTTGAGCCGAACCATACCCTCAGGGTACAGCAACACGTGTGCATTCTGTGCTGGCTCCCACTGAAAGCGGAAACCCGGACGCAGGCGCGGAACCTGGACGCTCACAGCCCCAGCCCCCGATGCCACACCTGGGCGTCGGTCACGGTGTGGTAAGGCGGCGTCTGGTGCACATAAGCCATAGTCAGGGCATCCAACATAGACCATAGGATATCCAGTTTGAATTGCAGAATGTCCAGCGCACGCTGCTGCTCAGCATACGTGGTGAAGTGATCCAGGGTAATGGTCAGGCCGTGCTGTACATCCCGGCGGGCTTCCGACAGGCGTTTACGGAAATAGGTGTAACCGTTGCCTTCGATCCAGGGATAGTGCTCAGGCCATGAGTCCAGTCGGGACTGGTGAATTTCCGGTGCGAACAGCTCGGTCAGCGACGAACACGCGGCTTCCTGCCAGGTCGCACGGCGGGCAAAATTGAGATAGGCATCCACCGCGAAGCGTACGCCGGGCAACACATGACGCTGATCGATCACTTCTTCCCGACTCAGGCCGACCGCTTCCGCCAGCTGCAACCACGCCTCGATCCCGCCCTGATCATTCTCATGGCCATCGTGATCCAGCACCCGCTGAAGCCACTGTCGGCGCACATTCGCATCCGGGCAGTTGGCCATGATCGCAGCATCCTTGCGGGGGATGTTGACCTGATAATAGTAGCGATTGGCCACCCAGCCACGAATCTGTTCCGGGGTACACTGACCGCCGTACATAGCCCGGTGGTAGGGGTGATGAATGTGGTAGAGCGTGCCCTTGTCACGCAGTGCCTGCTCAAAATCGTCACGGGTCATCGCTGGCTTGGCAATCGCGTTCATCACAGAGCTCCGAGATCCAGGTGCATGCCATCCCACGCGACTTCTATGCCGTGACGCGCCAGCTCAGCCCGCTCCGGCGAGTCTTCATCAAGGATGGGGTTGGTGTTATTGATATGAATCAGTATCTTCCTGTCTGCCGGCATGCTGTCGAGTACTTCGATCATGCCACCAGCACCACTCTGGGCCAGGTGCCCCATTTCTTGTCCGGTCTTGGTTCCCACTTCACAGCGCTGCATTTCATCATCGCGCCAGACGGTACCATCGACCAAGAGCACATCGGCCCGTTTCATCCAGCCCAGAATCCGCTCATCCGGCTGCCCCAGGCCAGGGGCATAGAGCACGGTCGAACCACTGCGGGTATCTTCGATAAACAGGCCTACATTATCGCCGGGGTGAGGATTGTCCCGACGGGGAGAATAAGGGGGAGCATTGCTGAGCAGGGGAATCGCCGTCAGTCGCAGCGAAGGTGCGCAATCAATGGTAAAGCTCTGATCATCCGCCGCCGGCATCGGCTTCCAGTTCAGGCCACCGTTCCAGTGGCTCAGCATGCGAAACAGCGGAAAGCCGGAGCTGAGGTCATCGTGGACCTGCTCGGTGCACCAGACATCAAACGGACAACCTTCCCGCAGCGACAGCAAACCCGTGGTGTGATCCACCTGGCTGTCCATCAACAGGATGGCATCGATTCCGGTATCACGCACGGCCCGGGCCGGTTGCATGGGTTCAAACGCGGCCAGCTGCGCACGGATATCCGGTGATGCGTTGCACAGGATCCAGTGTTCGCCATCTTCACTGATGGCAATGGACGATTGCGTACGGGGCTGGGCATTCAGGGTACCGTTCCGGACACCGGTACAGTTGCGGCAATTGCAGTTCCACTGGGGAAATCCACCGCCAGCGGCAGAACCTAGAACATGAATAAGCATGGCGGGACTCCACTAAAGGGGCTGGCCAGCCTCAGGCTGGCCATTTAAAGCGATCAGCGGTTGGCGAAGTACATGGTGACTTCGAAGCCAATTCGCATATCTTCATAAGCTGGTTTGGTCCACATAGATCGATCCTCTTGGTTATTGTGCTAGTCAGGACGTGACGGCAAGGTTATTGCCTTCATCACCCCTGATGCTAACCCCGGAGTCCGGCCCCCAACATGGTACTTTGGGAGCAAATTTGGCAGTACCAACGACCCGGCTTCGGCATCCTCGTCAGTTGCCGGCGCAAACCTACTTTGTTGATCTTGCAAACATAAGCCTATATTTTATCGTCAAAGGCGACACACGCTGGCGCCTCAGGCTGTTCCCGCGCCCTGGCAGCGACAAGGGCAGCGAAAAACTGACGGCACTTACCGCAATTTCCGGAACGGATGCGACAGGATGGTTAACACCCGATGAGACGCAAGGATCGCGAGCTTAATATCTTCTCCATGTCAGCGCTGGATCTGTTCGCATCCGCCCTTGGCGCATTCATCCTGATCACCCTGATCCTGATCCCCTACTACCTCAAGCAGGGCCCTCAGGAAGAACCCGTCCCCCTGGAGTGCCCGATTCCCGAACCGGCTCCCGAGTGCCCGGTGTGCCCGCCCCCCACGCCGATTCCGGAATGCCCGCCGCCGACACCAGCCGAGGTTCGCATCGCCGACAACCTGCTGATCATGCAGATGTCCTGGTCGCAGCGGGCCGACGTCGACATGCACGTGAAGACCCCTGATGGCGAGTACAACTACCAGCGGGTCAGCATTCCCGGCGCCCCCGGCCGCTTCACCCTGGACAACCGCTCCGGTGGCACGGCAGAACGCCCGGCGCTGGAAATCTGGATGGCCTACAACCCGACGCCAGGCACCTACGAAATCTGCTACAACCTCTACAGTACCGGGCAGGCGCGCCTGCCGGTCAGAGTGGGTGGCCGCCTCGACAAGCCCCACGGCCCAGTGGTGTTGCCGCCCACCGAAATACGCCAGACGGACCGCCAGTACTGCGTACTGAAGTTTTCCATCGATAGCGAATTCAACTACACGCAGATCACGCCCAGATAAGGCCAAAAGGACCGGTGCACATGACAAACCGCGCACAAGAACAACGACAACAGTGGCTCCGCAACAGCGTGTTTCTGCTGGCCCTGACCACCGCCAGCCAGAGCTACGGCACCGAGACTCAAGCCGAAGTGCCTGCAGAGCCTGCGACGCCTGCGCTTGAGCAGCCGGCCGACGCCCCGTCAGATGCCACACCGGAGAACGAAGCCGGTGACGCTGTCAGCGAAGAAAACCCCGAGACAAGTGAATCCGAAGAAACCGCTGAAACCGAGCAGCCAGCCGAGCCGGACGCCCCTGCCGAGGAACCGGCACCGGCGGCCAGCGAGACCGACGCCGATCCTTCGGCCACCGAGGCCATAAGCGATGGCAACCGCTATTACCTGTTTGCCGGCATTGCGGTCCTGTTGATTATTCTCGCCGTCCTGATCCGGTTGGTCGGCCGCAACCGCAAGCAGTCCAGAGCCCCCCTACCGCAGGTGGAGGAGGCCAGCCCGGCACCCTTCGGCTACTTTCATATCAGTGGGGCTGGCCAACAACGCATCTACAATCTGTCCGCCGATGTCATCAATGTTGGCCGCAGTGCCAACAACGACCTGGTACTCTCCAACGACACCGTCTCGTCCAGCCACCTGGTCGTCAAACGGGAACGAAACGGGTGCGTGCTGGTGACAGACCTGAACTCCAGTAACGGCACCCGGATCAATGGCGAGGACGTGTCGCAGGCCAAGCTGGTACCTGGAGATGAGCTGGAACTGGGCGAAGTGATGATCCGTTTTGAAACCCGCGCTCCGGCAAGTGCCGCGGACATGACGCGCCAGGCAGGCTGAACCGACACATGAGCAGACACATCACCAGAGAGAGGTGCGACCTATGACATCGTTCACCGTTGGTCGTGGTGAACAGGCCGATGTCCGGCTCAACCACGACACCATTTCACGCCTGCATCTGCGGGTAACCCTGGTTTCCCCTGGCGCCTACCTGGTGGAGGACCTGGGGTCCGCCAACGGTACCTGGCTCCTGCGCGACGAACGCCGCTTCCCACTCACGGCCGAGCGCCTTGGCGCCCGCGATCTACTGCTGCTGGGCGACTACTCGATTGAACTGGCCCAATTGCTGGACGCCTATCAGCAGAGCGCCCAACCCGCACGACCCACACCCGATGCAGACAGCAATACCCGAGACCCCTTCAGCCGCTACATCCGCAGCGAAGACGGACGCTACGTAAGGAAGCCCAAATGAACATCTCCAACGCCATGCTCATCCGCCTGATCGGTTTTGTGCTGGCCCTGCTCTGGATTGTGGTACTGAGCTTCGTGCTGCCGGTCGATTCCGGCGCCAATGGCGAAGCCGTGAGTTTTTCCTGGCACGCTTTCCTGATTGCCACCGAAGACCCGATGTACCCCTTCAACATTCAGGTGATGATGTGGATCGCTTTCTTCTACTGTCTGGCGGAACTGATCATCAAGTGGATCAACCTGTCGGAAGAAAACCTGCAGCTGGAGCTGTTTGACCTGTACCGTAACCCCGACCATGTGCTGATGAAGAGCGCCCAGGGTGAAGTCGCCATTCCCCTGGACCGCGACGAAGCCCTGAAACCGGAGTTGCTGGCGGCCATCTATTACGCCAAACGCAAACTGGTACCGGAGCATTCGCTGATTGGCGGTTTTTTCAAGAAGATCAACCACCAGTTCCAGAGCACTAACGACGTGGGCGATGTCTACAGCGCGGTGAACTCAATGATCGAGCTGAAGCTGCACGAGGTCGATCTGCGCTACACGGTTATCCGCTATCTGGCCTGGCTGATCCCCACGCTGGGCTTTATCGGCACGGTGATCGGCATCGCGGTGGCACTGGGGCAGGCCGGCGTGATGGGCTCGGACGACCCGGAGTTGCTGCAGGCGGTTATCCCCCTGTTGGCAACGGCGTTCTACACCACCCTGCTGGCGTTGCTGCTTTCGGCTGTGGTGATGATTGCGATCCAATGGGTGCAAGCCAAAGACGAGGAAACCGTCAACAATGCTGGCAGTCTGTGTCTTGACGCCATTGTCACCAACCTCAAACCCCGGTCATCCGGTCACGATTAAGCCATTTGCTGGAGGGCAGGCTATATGAGCAGATTCGACAATTCCGGTGACGACACCGCACCGACCCGACTGATACGCCGCGATGGCGCAAGCAGTGGGGGGAACAACGCCAATCGTGACGACCCTACCCGCAAGCTCGACTACCAGACCGAAAGCACCATGACGGGCGTCAACCGTGGTGCGACGGCTGATCCGGCCGCAAGTGCCGCTCAGGACAGCCCGAAGACCGTACTGTTCCGGCCCTCGGAAGAGCAGGATGCGCCACCCGCGGGTGACGCGACCCAGCCCATAGTGGCCTGGCTGGTGGTCAAGGACGGGCCCGGACGGGGCCGCGCTGTCAGCATGTCTTACGGCCTGAACAAAATCGGCCGAAACCCGGATCAGGCGGTCAGCCTGGACTTCGGCGACACCAAGATTTCCCGCAGCCATCACGCAGCCATTGAGTACGACCCGAAACTGCGGGCATTTTACCTCAGCAAAGGCGAGAACCTGGTCTACCTCAATGGCGACAGGGTCGGCAGCGGCCAGGAACACGCGCTCAACAGTGGCGACAAGATCGAACTTGGCGACACCATACTGCAGTTTGTTGCCTTTTGTGGGCCAGACTTCGACTGGAATGACTGACGGGCAAATACCATGATCGCGGTTTGGAGCGCAGCCCAGATCCAGGGCAGCCGGGATTACCAGGAAGATCGCTTCGGCGTGGTTGAGAACAACACCATCCTCTACCGCGGTAAACGCTATCCGTTTGCCGCCGGTCTGTTCCCGGCCCACTATTCACTCTACGTGCTGGCCGATGGCATGGGCGGGATGGGTCATGGGGAGCAGGCTGCCAGCACTGTGGTTGAGGTCTTTATCGAGACCTTCATTAATCTCGGCAATGATGGCTTAGCCCCCGCAGAACGGCTGCGATCCGCCCTGGAACAGGCCAACCAGGCCATTGCCGACATCGTATCCCGGGAACCCCACAAACGCGGCATGGGCGCCACCCTTGTGGCACTGCTGTGGGACAGCCAGGCGGGCACCGTGCAATGGCTTTCGGTGGGCGACTCGTTGTTGCAGCATTTCCGCAACCAGCTGCTGGAGCCCCTGAACGAGAAGCATACGTTCGACAATCTTGCCAAACGCTACGCGGCACAGGGTAATGACGAGAAAGCCGCCGAACTGATGGTTCATGGCGGCACACTCTCCAGCGCCGTGGATGGCCGCCCCATTCCCGAAGTGGATCAGCCACCGCAGCCTCTGGCCGTTGCCCATAGCGACCTGGTGATCCTTGCCAGTGACGGACTGGAAACCCTCAGCGAGCAACAGATCACCAACACCTTGACGGACCACGCGCCAGACTGGCTCAAGGCCGCGGACGGAGAGTCCGGCAGCCGTGCCCTTGCGAGCTGCCGCGATGCCCTCTTCGATCAGCTTCGCGAGGCTCGGGCTCCCCATCAGGACAACTGCACCGTGATACTGATCGGCTGGCAGGATACCCCCACACCATTAGCCGAACGGCAGCGGAGTTAACCGCCATGCGTAACACACGGAAAGTACAGCTTATTGTTCTTGCAGGCATCCTGACCTTGGGTCTGTGGTGGTGGCTGTCGCCTGCGCCTGATGACGACAGCAGCAACCAGGATCCGCAGAGCCCGCCACAGGAGTCGACGGAGCCGACGGCTGATGGCAGCGAGAACAAGGCTCCAGACCTGCCTGCCCCGGATGAAGACAAACCGGTGACAACCGTGCCACAGGCTCAGCCACCCACGGTGCGCGAAGTGCCCATAGACGACGCGCCAGCGGTCAGCAATCCGGAACAGGCTCAGGACGTGGTCGATGAGCTGGACCTGGGGCTCGGGCCCGACTCAGAGCTGGTGGTCGGCGACGCGACGTCAGACGACTATGGAAACAGCTACTATCAGCTGGAACAGCGCTATAAGGGCCTGCCGGTGTTTGGTGCCCAGGCACTGCTGGAAGTGGCGCATGGCCAGGCTCAGGTCCTTAACGGCGCCTGGATCGAGCAGATCGAACTGGACATCGAACCCACCCATAGTGCTAATGAAGCCTTACGGCTGGCTCTGGACCGGCGCGGTGTACCGGCGGAGCGTACGGTTGCGGAACTGGGAACCCCCACGTTACTGGTGTTTGTCACGGACCTGGGGCCGACTCTGAGCTGGCGCGTAACCGCCAGCCTGAACAACCCCGACTCAGCCCCCCAACGATACCTGGTGGATGCCCACGATCCGGTCATCTACCTTCAGGAAGCGGTATTTCAACGATGACCGAGGCTCGCTCTTTACCGACGCGGCAGTGGCGCCAGCTTCTGCCGTTGCTGATCTGGCTTGCGCTGCCGCAGTCAGCTCCGGCGGCGCCAAGGATTGATGCCTTTGACTACAACACCAAGTGCCTGTCCGACCGGCTGCAGGAAGCCCTGGCCACCATGCCCAGGGACTACAGCAGCAACCACCTGCCATCGCGCCTGCGGTCGACCCAGGTCAATGACCAGAATGCCGAGGGCAAAGCAGCCAACGCCATCGAGAGCCTGCAGCTGATCGAAACCTTCTTTGCCGACGAACTGGGCTGGAGCTCGGTCGATGGTGAATCCGCTCCAATGGTTCTGCTGGCCAATCTGTCCGCCAAAATGGACGGCAGTTGTGACAGCATGAATGCCTTCTACATGAACATCGGCCCCGACACCGCCCACGTCATCGCAATACTCCAGGGCCACCGCCAAGCCAGCGAGGATCTCGCCCACGACATTGATGTGGTCGGCCATGAGTTTACCCATGGCTTCTTCAAGAGCACTCAGGGCGAAGATCAGACCCTGGAAAAGGGAGCCATCAACGAAGGGGTGGCCGACATGTTCGGTGTCACCGTCCGCGCCTGGCATGAATCCGGCCGTGACCTCGCCAACACCCGGGTTCGGGAGGACAGCTTCCGGGTCGGCCGCACCTTTGCCTTAGTGGCTGATCGCTATTACGACGCCCCAATGTATCAGGGTGCCATGCGGGACCTGAGCAACCCGTTCCCCTGGGACACCGCCGATCACTATGATTTGGGCAACCAGCGTGAGTTTCAGGAAGTACACGCACTGAGCGGCGTGGTAAGCCTGCCGTTCGCGCTGATGGTCAAAGGCGGCCGTCATCCGCGCCTCGACCAGGGGATAGAGGTACAGGGTATCGGCTTCGACAAGGCCATACGCATCATCTTCTACACCCTGAAGCATCGCCTGCCATACAACACCATGCCCGAATTTGCGGCAGCTGTGAGCCGGGCCGCCGCGCGGATTCACGGCGATGGCAGCCCCGAAGTACAGACCGTACACGACGCCTTCGCCACCGTCGGGCTGCTGGACGGCGCTGCGCCATCCGCGAGCAACCCTGCCCCCACCCCGAGTGACCCAGACCCTGCGCCCGAAGCCGATCAAGAGCCTCCTGCCGCAGATCCAGCACCGCAGACTGACATGCCCCCTGAACCAGAACAACCGGCGCCCTGGCTGGGGCCGGGACAGATCTTTGTGGTACTGCTGGGTGTTTTCCTGCTGGCCCTGCTGATCGCGGGAACGGTGCTCAAGGCTTTCCGCCGCAACCAGATTCGTCGTGCTTACCAGCTTGACCAGCCCGCCCGACCATTTGTCGGGCAGCCTGGCCCGGCCCGAGTGGGCAGTGCAGAAGCCCCCCCTGAGCCGACCCGGCGAATCAGCGCGGGCGGCTGCGTGACCGAGGTCATCGCCGGCACCACCAGGGTCACCCTGATGCTCGATGACCGACCATTGGTGCTGGGCCGTGGCAGCGAGCTACCGCTGCCGACACCCCTGCGTCAATGTCTGAGCGAGGACCCGTTCCTGGCCCGGGCGCACTGTGAACTGTGGTATCAGCCAGACAGCAACCACCTGTACCTCCGCTGTCTGTCAGAGAACGGCGTGCAAATGAACGGGCAGAATGTCGCTAAAGGGGACAAAGTCAAAACCGACTTTTCCTCGCCAGTCACCCTCCGCGCAGGTCACACCACCCTCACCCTGACCCGGAAGGGGCTGTGGCCGTGACGGCTCCGGACGCGCCATCACCCAACCAGAGTCTGCCCCTGCCCTGCGCCAGCGCGCAGGTTACCGGGCAGCGCCAGCGTCAGGAAGACACCCTGCGGCTGACCCGCTTCGATGGCGGTCCCGCAGGCCCTGGCTTGCTTGCGGTTATCTGTGATGGCATGGGGGGGCATGTTCACGGCGATATGGCCAGCGCACTGGTGGCTGAACGCTTCGTGGCATCGTTCCTGGCGATGGATGGATCAGCGCCGGACCGACTGCGCGGTGCGCTGAGCGCAAGCCATGATGCGCTGATCGAGGCCACTACCCGGGACCCACAACTTGACGGCATGGGGACCACCCTGGTGGCGGCCTGTATTGTCGGCGACCAGTTGTACCGGATCAGTGTTGGTGACTCCCAGTTATGGCGATTACGCGACCATCAGATGGAACGGCTGAACGATGACCACTCCATGGCCCCGGTGTTCGACAGCATGGTCGAGATGGGCGAGCTGACGCCGGTGGCGGCCCGCGAGGATGGAAAGCGCCATGCCCTGCGATCGGCCATCACCCGCAAGCCGATCCACAAGATTGACGGGCCGGCCACACCAGACCGCCTGCTTCCCGGCGACTGCCTGCTGGTGGCCAGCGATGGCCTCGACAGCCTCGACCGGGACTCCCTGCTGGGGATTCTGGATGACGACACCGAGTCCCCGCAACACACTCTGGACCGGCTGTTCACCCACCTTGGGGAACTGAATGCCCCACAACAGGACAATACCAGCGTGATCCTGATATCAATGCCCGCAACAACCAGCGCAGCGGACAGCGTCCGGGTCGATACCCCTGCGAATGCCCCTGCCGTTAACGCGCCGGGCACCGGGTTCCCCACCGTGAACAGCGTTCTGGCCGGTGCCTTGGCACTGGTTCTGATCCTTGTTTTTCTTTGGATTTTATTGTGACTCAGGCAATGGGAGATCTGCAGTGACCCAGCCGATAACTCTGGCACTGGCCAACGGTAGCCGGATCGCTGAATACCGGATTGAACGCTTGCTCGGAGAAGGCGGCTTCGGCCTGACCTACCTGGCCGTCGATGAGAACCTGCACAAACAGGTGGCGATCAAAGAGTACCTGCCAGTGGACTTTGCCATGCGCGGAAATAACGCCATGGTGCAGCCCCGCACCGAGTCCAACCGCAATGACTTTACCTGGGGGCTGGACGCGTTTATCAATGAGGCGCGCATTCTCGCCAAGTTCCACAACCCCTATATTGTGCAGGTTTTCCGTTATTTTGAGGCCAACGGAACCGCCTACATAGTGATGGAGTACGTCGAAGGTCGCACCCTGCGCGAGACCGTGAATGAACTGGGTGAGCTGCAGGAAGCTGAAATCATGGCCGTTTTGCTGCCGGTCATGGACGGGCTGATGGATGTTCATGACGCGGGCATCCTGCACAGGGACATCAAGCCGGAAAACATCCTGATTCGCGACAATGGCAAGCCGGTACTGATTGATTTTGGCGCCGCGCGGCAGGCCTTGGGGACCAAAAGCCGCTCCATCACCACCGTGATCACGCCGGGCTACGTTCCCATTGAACAATACAGCAGCAAGGGCCACGTTGGCCCCTGGTCCGACATCTACTCCCTGGCCGCGGTGGCCTACTTCTGCCTGACCCGGAAACGACCGGAGGACGCCTCGGATCGCGCCGTCCACGATGACCTGCTACCGGCCAGGGATGCCGCCAACGGCCTCGCCCGGGCCTCTTTCCTGGACGCCATCGACCACGGCCTGATGGTGGCACCCCAGAAGCGCCCCCAAACCCTCGAAGCCTGGGTCCGCGCCCTGCGCGGCGAGTCCCCCGCTCCAGCCAGGGACACCGGCATGGAAGGCGCCACCACCCTCATCCGGCCCACGCCTGAGCCTGTCGCTGATAGCAACCGTTCTGTTGAACAAACGCCAGCGCCGAAGAAAGAGCAACCCGCCAAAGCAAAACCCTCAGCCCAGAAGGGCCAGCCTGCGGCCGTCGAACGGTCATCGAACCGGCGGGGGCTGGTCATCCTGCTGGGCCTGCTGCTGATTGCACTCGGCGGGATCATGGCTCAGCAAGTGGTGACAAGCATCGACTTCAGCGGTGGCGGCGACATCACGGATACCGGCAATAATGGTGGCGATGGCGCCAACGATACAGGCGCCGACCAGCCCGTGGCGACTGAACCAGACCCCGTTCCGGAACCGAACGATCCGGAACCCGGGTTTACAGAGAACAATGAAAGCGACGCTGTCCCGGAGGTTGCTACGCCAGAGCCAGAACCAGCTCCCGAACTCGAGCCTGAGCCTGAGCCTGACGAGCCCGAGGTGCCAGCAGAGCAGGATACGACGTTCCACCTGACCGTCATCACCGATCCGGAAAACCCTCATTTCGTGCTGTATGGCGATCCACGGCGCTACAGCCCCGGCATCGAGCTCGCCAACGGTAGCTATCGTCTCAAGATAAGCATGCCTGGTTTTCGTACCGTCGAGATCACCATCGAGTCTGATGGCGAAGATGTGGTGCGGGAAATCACCCTGGTGAGGGAAATCACACCGGAGGAGCAGGCCCTGTTTGACCAGGCCAAACGCTCCCGCACCGTTGAGAACCTGCAGGCCTATCTGGATCAGTATCCGCTGGGAAGCTATGCCGACCGGGTTCGCAGCTGGCTGGAAGAGGCCCGCGCGGCACAGACTGACGTCGCCGAGGAGCAGTCCGGGGACCGCCAGAAGCAAGCCCACCGGGCATGGCGTGCCTGCGAGGACATGCCCTGGAAGACGACCCCGGCCAACGGCCAGGCAGTGTTCGACATTCCCCGGGTCGCAAGTGGCAATTTCCGCATGCAGATTGGCCGCACGACCGTGCAGGCCAGCCAGATCAGCCGGGTTGCCGAATCGTCCCCCTTGCGCGAACTGTGTTCCGGGTCAAACTGCTATGTCGTCACGGCACCTTTTGGCAATGCCAGCTTTACCATCAGCCAGGGTGGCAGAGAACACAGCGGTGAAGCTTGCTTCTACTACCCGGACGAACGCTTTCACAGCTATCGGGTCGATCTCTGAGGTCGGGGGCGGAGAAAAAAAAACGGCCCTGGGCAGGGCCGAAGTTGGAGATGATAGGAAGACCCATATCCCCAGGGTTCTGATGAACCCTGGGCCCCGGCAATCTGCCGGGGCAAAAAAGGCGCATCCATACGCCGACTCACCACCGGACTGGCGCAGGGACCAGTCCGGGCACAACAATACTACTTTTCAGAGCGGGGCTTAGAAGAAGCCCAGCGGGTTGGTGTCGTAGCTGACCAGCATGTTCTTGGTCTGCTGGTAGTGGTCGAGCATCATCTTGTGAGTTTCACGACCGACACCGGACTTCTTGTAACCACCGAACGCGGCGTGCGCCGGGTACGCGTGGTAGCAGTTCATCCAAACCCGACCAGCCTGAATTCCGCGACCCATGCGGTAAGCCAGGTTGGTATCGCGAGTCCATACACCGGCACCCAGACCAAACTCAGTGTCGTTAGCCATGGCCAGCGCTTCTTCCTCGGTCTTGAAGGTGGTGACACCAACCACAGGTCCGAAGATTTCTTCCTGGAACACACGCATGCTGTTATCGCCCTTGAACAGGGTCGGCTGAATGTAGAAGCCATTCTGGAAGCCTTCCAGACGCTCACAGTCACCACCGGTCAGCACTTCAGCGCCTTCCTGCTTGCCGATTTCCAGATAGGACATGATCTTGTCGAACTGTTCCTTACTGGCCTGGGCGCCGACCTGAACGTCCGTATCGAGCGGGTTACCACGCTTGATGGTCTTGGTGCGTTCAACAACGCGAGCCATAAACTCATCGAAGATATCTTCCTGAACCAGCGCACGAGACGGACAGGTGCACACTTCGCCCTGGTTGAAGAACGCCAGAACCACACCCTCAACACACTTATCAAGGAACTCCGGCTCGGCGTTCATGATGTCAGAGAAATAGATGTTCGGAGACTTGCCACCCAGCTCAACGGTGGACGGGATGATGTTTTCCGCCGCGCACTTGAGAATGTGGGAGCCAACCGGGGTGGAACCGGTGAAAGCAATCTTGGCAATGCGCTTGCTGGTCGCCAGCGCCTGACCAGCTTCGCTACCGTAGCCATTAACAATGTTGAGCACGCCCGGCGGCAACAGGTCACCGATAACTTCCATCAGCACCAGGATGCTGGCCGGAGTCTGCTCGGCAGGCTTGAGCACAGTACAGTTACCGGCGGCCAGACAAGGCGCCAGCTTCCAGGCCGCCATCAGCAGCGGGAAGTTCCACGGAATGATCTGACCAACAACACCCAGCGGCTCGTGGAAGTGATAAGCAACGGTCTTGTTGTCGATTTCGCCGATGCTGCCTTCCTGCGCACGGATACAACCGGCGAAGTAACGGAAATGATCAGCAGCAAGCGGGATATCAGCGGCCAGGGTTTCACGAACCGCTTTACCGTTATCCCAGGTTTCAGCAACAGCCAGCTTTTCCAGGTTCGCTTCGATGCGGTCAGCAATCTTCAGCAGAATGTTAGAGCGGACAGTAACAGAGGTCTCACCCCAGGCTTTCGCGGCTTTGTGTGCAGCGTCCAGAGCCAGATCGACATCTTCGGCAGTAGAACGGGGAATCTCACAGATGACCTCGCCGTTGACCGGGGAGATGTTCTCGAAGTACTGGCCTTTGGTCGGGGCGACCCACTCGCCACCAATGTAGTTTTCGTAACGGGATTTGAAGGAGACGACGGAGCCTTCCTGTCCTGGTTGTGCGTAGATCATGGTATCGACCTCTTGTTGTGTGTGTCGCTTGGCAACGCGGCCTTTCGCGCTATACAGAACCACTTTAGACCGCGACCCCATAAGCGCCAATGCGCCCTTCGACGAGAAAAACTCCTCCGTTAGTACTACGTGCCTTTTGCCCGGCCCCGGCCAATAAAAAAAGGGCCGCATAGCGGCCCTTTCTCATAACGTCGCGATTCAGGATCAGTTAGCTGCAACCCGGTCGCTAGGCAGTTTGAACGTCCAGACCATACCGCCCTGGTTGAAGTTCTTGACCACTGCGGCCACTTCACCACCCCACAGCGGTACCGCGCCACCCCAGCCAGAGGAGATGGACACGTACTGTTCACCGTTCATTTCCCAGGTGATCGGCGTGCCGACAACACCGGAACCTGTATTGAAGCGGTACAGCTCTTCACCCGTGCGGGCATCAAATGCCTTCAGGTAGCCTTCCGGAGTACCGGTGAACACCAGGTTACCAGCCGTGGTCATTACGCCACCCCACAGCGGTGCGGTGTTCTCGTAACGCCAGACTTCCTCACCGGTCTTGGGATCCATCGCACGCAGAACGCCGATGAAGTCTTCGTTAGCCGGCTTGATGGTGAAGCCAGCACCCAGGTAAGCCGCACCCTGCTTGTAGGAAACAGGCTCGTTCCAGATGTCCATGGACCATTCGTTGGACGGAACGTAGAACAGACCGGTGTCCTGGCTGAACGCCATCGGCATCCAGTTCTTGCCGCCCAGGAAGGACGGACGAGCCAGAACCGTTTCGCCCTGCTCACCAGATGCGTCAGCGGGGTTGCCCGGACGACCGCCTTCGGTGTAGATCGGACGACCGTCCTCATCCAGACCAGAAGCCCAGCTGATTTCATCAACAAACGGGAAGCCGCGGATGAAGTCGCCGTTCTCACGGTTCAGGACGTAGAAGAAACCATTACGGTCAGCGGTAGCCGCTGCGTGAACCACATCACCGTCGTCTTCATAGTCGAAGGAAATCAGCTCGTTAACACCATCGTAATCCCAGCCATCGTGAGGCGTGGTCTGGAAGTGCCACTTGATGCTGCCGTCATTGGGGTCAATCGCCAGACGGGAGGAGGAGAACAGGTTGTCACCCGGACGCAGGTGAGAGTTCCAGGGAGCCGGGTTACCGGTACCGAAGAACAGGGTATCGGTCGTCTCATCGTAGGTGCCGCCCAACCAGGTTGCTGCACCACCGCTCTTCCACATGTCGCCCGGCCAGGTGCGGCCAGCTTCGCCACCGGAAATACCATTCTCAACGGCTTCGCCGTCGCGGTAGACATAGCCCATGTGACCTTCAACGGTCGGACGGGTCCAGAGGATTTCGCCGGTGTTGGGGTCGTAGGCTTCAACCTTACCGACGATACCGAACTCACCACCGGATACGCCGGTGATCAACTTGCCATTCACGATGATCGGCGCGGCAGTGATGGAGTAGCCAGCCTGATAGTCAGCGACTTTCTTGATCCAAACAACCTTACCGGTGTCCTTGTTCAGGGCAACCAGCTTGGCATCCAGGGTACCGAAGATCACCTTGTCGTCGTACAGGGCAACACCGCGGTTGATCACGTCACAGCAAGGCATGATGCCGTCAGGCAGACGGGCATCGTACTGCCAGATTTCTTCGCCGGTCATGGCATCGATGGCATAAACCCGGGAATAGGAAGCGGACACGTACATGACGCCGTCCTTCACCATCGGCTGGGATTCCTGGCCGCGCATTTTCTCGCCACCAAACGCAAAGGCCCAAACCGGCTGCAGGTTCTGAACGTTGCTGGAGTTCAGGGTAGTCATCGGGCTGTAGCGTTGGCCCTGCAGGCCCATACCATAGCTCACCACGTCGTCGGTGGTGGTGTGGTCATTCATGATGTCTTCGTCGGTGACGGCGTGAGCCCCGAGAGACACCGCCAGCGCCAGGGCGCTGACAGAATATTTCATAGCGATCCGATTCGATCTCATGGTTGCGCTCTCCAATCTTTTGTTTTGAGTTTCAGCAGCGAACCGGGAACTCTTCCCGCCTCTACCCCTGATTCTTGTTTCTGGAGCGTTTACCAACAATTAACCGGCAGCACAGGTTTTCTAATCACTTGGTAGTAAGACCCAAAAAAAATCGCCGGCAAGCCGGCGATCCAGAGAAAAAGACAGGGCATCCGGTTATTCCGGCAGCAGCTCCAGCGCTGCCTGCTCGTACTTCGGATAAAGATGACTGGTGGTGCGGATCAACTCATAGCGAGCGCCCTCGATGCCATCAAAACGGTGGGGGATCGACTGCTGCATAACTTCGCTGGCACTCAGCCCGCGAGAGGCGGCCATCGACATGGTCTGGTAGAGCCACTCCAGGTAATCAGACATCTGCCGAAACGCCGAGTCATCGCTCACCACGGGCCCGTGCCCCGGGACCACAATACGGTAGGGCAAAGCCTCCAGCCGCGCGATCTCTCCTGCCCAGATCATCAGGCCCGGACTCTGGGGCGTCGTCAGAGCACGGTTATAGAACACCATGTCTGAGGCGAACAGCACCCCGGTTGTCTCATCCAGCAACACCATATCGGAGCCGGTATGGCCGGTCAGTTCGAGAATCTGGAAACGGTGGTCGCCTACATCAAGAATGCCTGGCTGCAGCGTATTCGGGGGAACCACCACGTCAGTACCCCGCATCCAGTCTCCGACCATGCGATACATGTTGTCCGAAAAGGCGTCGCCGTCCTCCCGCAGACGCTGACGTCCGGTCTCCAGCATATAGAGCGTCTCTGGCTCGAAGGCCTGATTACCAAAGACGTGATCCGGGTGATGATGAGTGTTCAGCACATAGCGGATTGGCTGCGACGTTTTGCTTTCGACCAAACGCCGCAGCGCCTCGCCGTAGAGCCTTGACGGACCGGTGTCGATCACCACCACACCGTCGTCAGTAATGACGAACGATACGTTGACAATATTGCCGCCATTGTCACGGCTGAAGTTGCCGGTACTGCCTTCGATTACCCAGGTATCAGGCGCGACTTCACGTGCCTCCAGGTTGTAGGCCAACTCCGGCGAACTGACCACCGGCGCAGCGATCAGCGAGAACAGTGCCACCAATAACCCACGGGCGATCATAACTGCCCCCCAAGCCGACGCTCAAATTCATTGCCGTTATTGTCACGCATCCAAAGCACGGCATCCGGCGCCTGCTGCTCAAGCTCAAACACCAGCATGGGGTTCTCGGCGGCTGACTCAGACAACGTCATCGTCAGCAAAGGTTCTTCACTGACCGAATCCCGCATAATGACATTTTCGATATGGAACACCGGCACGCCGGAGACCATGCCCGAATCCATGGGATGCATGACGTTGAATTTGTAACGCACGCCTTCAACGCGTGAAAAGGCTCCGCCACGGATGGTGCCGAAATTCTTTTCCCAGTCAGGATTGGCGATGGTCATGCTCGGCGCGGTACAGCCACCACCGGCTGCATCCACATAGGCGCTGCCCAGGTGCCAGACACCTTCATCAGTGAGCACGGCAACCCTGACAGTGGTGGCCTGTTGTACCCGGAAGTTAAGGGATAGCAGCGTTGTCGGCGTCGGGCCCGGGGTCAGAGAAAACAGATGGGGGATCGGGTTAAGGTCCACCCAGGCAACAATTTCCCGGGCGGTGCCGGAAAAGTCTTTCAGATCAACGGTCAGAGGGACCTGGGAAGAGTTTTCGGCAAACGGCGGCACTTCCACCCGGATCTGTTCATCAAGCACCACCGACGTCACGTTACCGAGGTAGCGCTCGATGTTGTATTGCCACATCGGGGAACTGTAGGGATCTACTGGAATTCCGGCCCAGGCAGGTGCCCAGGCCAACAGAAGCAAAGTCATCGTCAGCCTTGTCATGCCCGGTCACTCCTCGTTCGACGCGTTTAGTATTTCCTCATAAAAACCCGGAATGCTGTACCGCAAACCATATTGCTCAAAAACCTGCGCGACATCGCCGCTGCGAACCATATCGTCCATGGCTCCCTCAATGGCATAGGCCAACTGGCGATGGGTATGCTTTACCGCCATACCGACATCCCACATCTGCTTGCCAATACCGGGAAACCCATTGATCGCCGCCTGAAAGCGGCCATCTTCACGAAGGCCCAACTCGTAATCGATTTCCGAGCGCATCCCCATAACGGCCGTTACTTCTCCGTTCACCATGGCGTCAAATGCTTCAGCCACGTTGCGGTAGTGGTGGGTCTGTTCACGAAGACGCCCCCGAAACGCAGAGGTCAGGTAGAAGTCAGGCAAGGTATCGATCTGGACACCGATGGGATGGTACTGGAACAGCGCCATGGTCTGGACAGACTCCAGCTTTTCCGAGTCAAAGCCAATCTGCCACTGCTCACGCTGGTAGGGCCCGAACATGACGACCTGCTCGTTGATCACCTCTCCGGTTGAGTCCCTCATGTAAGCGTATTGCTTATCGTAGGGCACCCGCATCATCACATCGGCGACCCGGGTCTTGTCCAGGTAATGTCCTTTCCAGACGTTATTGCGAAGATCGTCCTGGAGGTTCTCATCCGGCACAATCCAGTGCACCCGGAACTCAACCCCCAGCGCTTCTGCAATCCGGCGCCCGAGCTCCACATCGACCCCCGCCGGCTCGCCATCCAGAAGAAACGAGTAAGGCGGGAAGTTCTGGTAAACACCGACATTCAGGTAGCCGGATTCAATGACGTCATCATAGGTGCGCTCCGGCGGTCCGAGTTGCGGACTCTGTGCCAGCAGCGAGCTGCTGAACAGCACCATAACCAGCATCAGGATGTAACGGGGAATCCACATAAATCCGCCTCCTAGACGAAAGCCTGTCACCCGGACTCAGCCAGATCATTCTGGCTGCGGCAGCGACTCAAGATAGGTACGAATGGACCAGATCGCCGTTTGATCCAGGCTGTTTTTGAAGGATGGCATACCACGCTCGGTGCCGTTCATGACACGGCCGATGAAGTACTCGTCGTCCCACTCGGTCAGAAGGCGCAGATCAGGCGTCAAACCTCCGGACATGGCTTCAATGCCATGACAACCGGCACAGTTCCCCGCATACCCACTCTTGCCGACTTCAACGGCATCGCTGTTCAGACTGCCGTGGTCATTGCCCTCACGGAACGGGTTTTCCATCAGCGCTTCACGCCCCAAATCAGGAAGGCTGCCCGTATCAACCGGCTGCGGAGTGACATTACCATGGGCAAGTGCGAGACCAGCTCCGCTGACCAAAGCGGCAACAACCAGTGCTTTGAGTGAAGTTGAATGCGCCATAACGAGTACCTCTCTTAAAACTGTTTCTGCCGGCAAGCTGCCAGAGACGACATACCAGCGACCTGAACCCAGTCTAAGAATCCCGCCACCGCAATCGAATTCCACTTTGGAGGCTTCGACCTAGTTCATTAGTAGTAAATTTTTCAGCCCCTACGGATGGCCCTGACGCCTGGAAATACAGATTCATCCTTTTTTAACAGCGAGTTAAAGAGTAGGCACCCAACATTCGGCCGGACTTTTAACGTCCAGCGTCATGCCAGCCTGCCAACGTCCCCCTCAAATCCTGCCCATTCCCAGCCTGATCGCCCTCATTAGTTCTTTAGTAGCGGTCGATTGCTACTTTTTGGATATTTTCTGCCTCCCCCCGTCTATCTAAGCTCAGGATTAATAATCGCCAAACCCACTGTCGTAAAAGGCCGAGTTTTATGCGAAACCCTGTCACCCTGCTGTCCAGCCTGCTTACGGCAATGTTGCTGATCCCGGCATTGCCCGCCAACGCCGGCGACGATGATCTGGTCGTGACGATCGGCTACCTGCAATGGCAGCCTGACCAGGGCCCGGTGCTTTCCAATGTTATCCCTGAGCCGGAGGACGCCGGACTCCAGGGTGCCGAACTGGCCATCAGCGACAACAACACCACCGGCCGCTTCCTGAACCAGCACTACAATCTGCAACCGGCGATTGTGAATTCAGAAGCAGACGCCCTGGCCGCAATGGATAGCCTGCTCAATAAAGGGATTCGCCTATTCGTTGTGAGGGCGCCGGCCGACACCCTCCTCGCACTGACCGAGAAGGCGGGGGAGCAGGCGCTGGTGTTCAATGCGGGCGCCCACGACAACGCTCTGCGCCAGAGCGAGTGCCCGACACAATTGCTGCACACCATTCCCAGCTACGCCATGTTGACCGACGCCCTCGCCCAGTGGCTGAACCTGCGGCGATGGCGCGACGTGCTGATGATTACCGGACCCACCGACGCCGACCAGCAATGGGCCGCCAGCTTCCGCCGTGCCGCCCAGCGTTTCGGCATCGAGATTGTCGACGAAAAACCGTGGACCTTCGACGCTGATTTGCGCCGGACCGCGTCACGGGAGCTGCCACTGTTCACCCAGACTGACGACGACTATGACGCCGTGGTGGTGGCCGATGTACGCGGTGATTTTGGCGAATACGTGCCTTTCAACACCTGGCTTCCACGCCCGGTGGTGGGCACCCAGGGCATGACCCCGCTGACCTGGCACCGGGTGGTGGAAAGCTGGGGGGCCGCCCAGTTGCAGAGCCGCTTCGACGAGCAGGCAGGGCGAGCCATGAACAGTGAAGACTACGCCGCTTGGGCGGCGGTGCGCTCCATTGGCACGGCAGTAACCCGACTGGGCAACAGCGATGCCACCGGGGTACGCGATTTCCTGTTCTCCGATAACTTCCAGCTTGCCGCCTTCAAGGGCCGCAAGCTCAGCTACCGCAACTGGAATGGCCAACTGCGCCAGCCGATTCCGCTGGTGCACCCACGAGGGCTGGTTGCCACAGCACCTGTCGAGGGTTTTATTCACCCGAAGACCGAAATGGACACCCTCGGCCTCGACGAGCCCGAAAGCGACTGCAACATTCAGCCCTAACCGGTTTTTGAACTAGTATCACAACGGTAACAAGGAGTACGACCATGAAACTGCCACTGCGAACCACCGCCCTGGCGGCGCTGTTCACCCTGTCTGCCCCGGTGGCAGCAAGCCTGGCCTATGTGTCCAACGAAAAGGACAATACCCTGTCGATCATTGACACCGACACACGGGAAGTGGTCGAGACCATCGATGTTGGCGAACGCCCTCGAGGCATCCTGCTCTCGCAGGATCATACCAAGCTCTATATTTGCGCCAGCGATGACGATACGGTTCAGGTCATGGACCTGGCCAGTCGTCGTATCATCGATACCCTGCCTTCGGGTGAAGACCCCGAGCAGTTCGCCCTGCACCCCAACAATCGCCATCTCTATATTTCCAATGAAGACGATGCCATCGTCACCGTGGTGGATGTCGAAACCAAGGAAGTGCTCGCGCAGATTGATGTCGGCGTCGAACCCGAAGGCATGGCCGTCAGCCCCGATGGCCGATGGGCAGTCAACACCAGTGAAACCTCCAGCATGCTGCACTGGATCGACACCACCGACTTCGAGATCAAGAAGAACATCGTTGTCGGGCAGCGACCACGGCACGTGGAGTTCAGCCATGACAGTTCCATTGCCTGGGCCTCAGCAGAGATCGGCGGCACTGTGCACGTGATTGACGTCGACAGCCTGGAGGAGATCAAGCAGCTCACCTTCTCCATCCGTGGCGTCAACCAGGACAAGGTCCAGCCGGTAGGCATTGAACTGACCTCGGATGGCAAGTACGCCTTTGTTGCCCTCGGCCCCGCCAACCATGTTGCAGTGGTCGATGCCCAGACCTATGAAGTGCTCGATTACCTGCTGGTCGGCCGTCGGGTCTGGCAGCTCGACCTCAACGCCGATGAAACCGAGCTGTACACCACCAACGGGGTGTCTGGCGACGTGTCAGTGATCGATGTCGAGTCGTTGAACGTGATCAAATCCATCAAGGTTGGGCGCTACCCCTGGGGCGTCGTAATCGATCCGAACTCATGACCCTGGAAGCTCGAGGCATCAGCTTCCACTACGGCCGGAAGCGCGTTCTAAACGACGTCAGCTTCACCCTGGCGGATGGACGCTTTCATGCCCTGCTGGGGCCCAACGGCGCCGGCAAGTCGACCCTGTTCGGCTTGCTGACCCGCCTGCTCGCCCTGCAGCAGGGTGACATCCTGCTGGGCGGAGTCTCACTGAAACGCCAGCCTGCCACGGCGATGCACCAGATCGGCGTGGTGTTCCAGCAGAACGCGCTCGACCTCGACCTTACCGTGCAGCAGAACCTGATGTACCACGCAGGTCTGCACGGCATGTCACTGAAAGAATCCCGCCTCCGCTGCGCCCGGGAACTCGAGCGTTTTGAACTCAGCGAGCGGGCCGGCACGCCGGTGCGTCAGCTCAACGGGGGGCACCGCCGCCGGGTCGAGATCGCCCGTGCGCTGCTCCACCAACCCAGCATACTGCTGCTGGACGAGCCCAGCGTCGGCCTCGACGTGCCCAGCCGCGAGACTCTCAACAGGCACGTGCGGCAACTGTGTGACGACAGCGGGCTGACGGTGCTCTGGGCCACCCACCTGATCGAGGAAGTCAGGCCCGATGACCAGATCCTGATCCTGCATCAGGGCCGACTGCTCGCCGACAGCGACGGTCACAGCCTGTGCCGCGACAAAGGCACGTCATCGCTGGCCGAGACCTTTCGTACGTTGACCGGAGAGGAGGTCTCTTGAGCCTGCAACACTACTGGTTCTGCTTTCTTGCCATCCAGACCCGGGAATGGCGACGGTTCTGGCAACAGCGCACCCGCTTTGTCAGCGCACTGGTGCGCCCGCTGCTGTGGCTGATGGTGTTTGCCGCCGGCTTCCGTGCCGTGCTTGGCGTCTCCATTATTCCGCCCTACCAGACGTACATTACCTATGAGACCTACATTGCCCCCGGCCTGTGCGCGATGATCATCCTGTTCAACAGCATGCAGGGCGCCCTGTCCATGGTCTACGACCGTGAACTCGGCAGTATGCGGGTGTTGCTGATGAGCCCATTGCCACGACCATTCCTGTTGATCACCAAGTTGCTGGCCATGGGCGTGGTGTCGGTGGGGCAGGTCTACATCTTCCTGCTGATTGCCCGGCTGATCGACGTCGAGCCACCGGCCTGGGGGTATCTGGCAATTTTGCCCGCGCTGGCAATGACCGCCCTCATGCTGGGGGCCCTGGGACTGCTGATCGCCACCTGGATCAAACAGTTGGAGAACTTTGCCGGAGTGATGAACTTTGTGATATTCCCGATGTTCTTTCTGTCATCGGCGCTCTATCCGCTCTGGAAAATGCAGGAAGCCAGCCCCTGGCTGTACTGGATCTGCCAGTTCAACCCCTTCACTCACGCCGTGGAGTCCATTCGCTTTGCACTCTACCTGCAGTGGGATACCGAGGCCTACGTCACCACCACAGCGGTTACCGTGGTGCTGTGTGCCCTGGCCACCGCAGGCTTCCGCCCCCAGCGCACGCGTATTCTGGGCACCCGTACCGGCGGTAACTGAGCCCTCACACACTCCGGTCAGGCCCGACGACCCAATAGGGTCAGGCCTGACCGGCTGTCCGCCTCCGCTGCTGCGCCCCTACCCGCGCCCGCCACCCGCAACCGGGCCGGCGAACCCTCCAGCCACCAACTCTGGCTGGCCAAGGCTTGCGCATCGCGTTCATCATGGGTGACGCAGACCATGGCCATACTCGGGCTCTGATCCAACAAGCGTGTAATCAGCCCCTGCAATTCACTTGCCCGTTCCGGATCAAGGGAGGCAAACGGTTCATCCAGAAGCAGCAGATCCGGTTGCACGGCCAGACAGCGGGCCAACGCCGCTCGCCGCGCCATACCGAGGGACAGCTGGTCCGGATAGCGGTGGCCCGACCCGGCAAGCCCGACCTGACCCAGCAGGTGAGCCGCCCGTTCACGGTTGGCACCGACCAGGGCGAGATTCTGATAGAGCGTGCGCCAAGGCAGCAGTCGCGGCTCCTGAAACAGATAGCCAATGCGCAGCTCCCGCGACGGGCCGGTCGTTGTGGCACGGATCTCGGTATCGAGACCGGCCAGGATATTCAGCAAGGTGGTTTTGCCGACGCCGGACGGGCCCAACAGGCAAATACGATCACCCCGGTGGATGCGCAAACTGATCGGCCCGAGTACTGACTGCTGGTAGCTCTTACCTTCAAACGTCAGCTCAAGCATGGCGGGCCTCCGGATGGCGCCAACGATGGGCCCGGCGCTCCAGCGGTTGCAGCACCGCCAGCTCAATCAGCTGCACCACCGCAATGAACGCCAGACTGTAAGCAAGAATCGCGGATACATCGAACACCTGAAATGCCATGTGCAGCTGGAAGCCAACCCCATCGGAGCGCCCCAGCAACTCCACCACCAGGACAATCTTCCAGATCAGCGCCAGACCACCGCGAGTGGCCGCCATCACGTAGGGGAACAGCTGCGGCAACCACAGATCCCAGAGTCGCTGGCGCCCGCTGAAGCGATAGACTTCCGCCATTTGCTCCAGCTTGTAATCAAAGCTTCGCGCGCCTTCACGGATGGTGACGGCAACATTGGGTACCTTGTTGATCACCACCGCCAGGATAGCGGCCGGTTCCACCAGCCCCATCCAGACATACAGCAGAATGATGGTAACCAACGCTGGCAGGTTCAACATCAGCACCAGCACCGGATCCAGCACGGCATTGACCGTGGCGGATCGCCCCATCCAGAAGCCCAGAGCAATACCCAGCAGCATGGCAAGCGCGAAACTGACCGCCACCCGGTAAAGGGTGACCCCCAGGTGATGCCAGAGCTGACCGGAAGCGGCCTGTTCCATAAGGGTCTGCAGCACCGTCAGCGGTGATGGCAGCAGGGCACTGTCAAGGGCAAAGGCAAGCGCCATCCAAAGCGCCAGCAGAACCGGCAAGGCCACCCAGTTGGTCCAGCCGGACGGCCGGGACTGGGTGGTCACGGATGCTCCCGGTAGAACAGCGACGACGGCATGACCCGCTCCGGCGCCGTTCCGGTCAGCAGCAGCAACTGCTGAAGACTGGCAATACGCTCATCATCAAGGGCGGGCGGGGTACCGGCGACAAAGCCGGACTGAAGGGCCGCAAAGGTACGGTCATCCCGGGCCCGCATCAGTGCTCTCACCGATGCCCAGGCGTCCGGATTGTTGGTCAATGCCTGCTTGGCCTGCCGGAGTGCCGCCGCAAAGCGGTCTACCAGTTCGCGGTTTTGCCGGCCCCAGTCGTCACGGAACACATAACCAAGCACCGGCAACTGATCCGCCAGCGAAAGCTCCACCAGCAGGTCCGATAGCGGCATCAGCGTGCGGGCACTGCCTTCTGCCTGCAAACGGGCAGCAAAGTGCCAATAGGTGACGACGGCATCCAGGCGCCCGCGGCGAAGTGCCTCGCTCAGCAGTGGCGGCGCCGCATACTGGATCTCGCTACTGGCAGCCAGGTCAAGCCCCTGCCCGGCGGCAACCCGCTGCAGCAGGATCCAGCCTTTACTGTCCGGCCCCCCGGCGACGCCGATACGCTTGCCGGCCAGGTCCGCAATCCGGGAAATAGACGAATCCGGCGCCACCACCACCTCGCCGATGCGGGAGGAGAACGGCACATAAAGCAATGCTGCACCGGCCTCATAGCGGGATTGCACCCACAGCAGATCGGCCACTGCGCCGTCGACGGTTTTGCTGGTCAGCGCCAACCGTGAAGCCGGCAGGTTTGCCACGGGGTGCAGTTCAAGTGCAAAGCCCTGCTGACGGTCCAGGCCCTCACGCTGGATGTAATCCAGCTCCCAGTGGGCGGTTCCGTACTGGAGCACACTCAGCCGCAGTGCCGGCAATGTCTCGGCAGCCAGCGGCAACGACCACAGCCCGACAAAGAGCAGCCCCGGCAGACTAAAACCCGCCAGCAGCCAGCGCCAAACGTGAAGAAACCCATAATGTAAGTACATGACCTCACAATACGAAGCCTCCCCCACCGCAAGAATAGTACTTTAGTGCTTCTTTTTTGCTGCGATGGTCTCATTCAACCAACGACATCCTTCGCGTGTAATGGCAACATCGGACAACAATAATTAGAGGTACCGGCAACATGATCAGACAATTGGTCGGCATCGCTTGCCTTTCCATCGGGATGACCGGATTCGCCCAGTCGGCGAACACGCTTCCCGAGACCGAACCACAGGCGCAGCTTTTTTCAATGCAAGGTTACCGTATAGATCGCTACCGCAGCCCAACGCCCGCCAAGGCCGTAGGCGCAAAGACTGTTACAACCGATGAGATGCAACAGCTGTTGCGCAATGACCCCACCCTGGTCGTCATTGATGTCATTAATCTGGAGTACCGGGCAAATCGCTTTTTGCAGACCGAGCCCCACCAGTCGCTGCCGACCGCCACCTGGCTTCCCAATACCGGGCAGGGCGAGATCGACCGTCACTGGCATGACTACTTCATCAGCAACACCCTCAGATTGACCCATCACAACCGCAATCACCCGGTGGTGGTCCTCTGCAAGTCCGATTGCTGGCTGTCGTGGAACGCGGTCAAACGACTTTCTGAGGCAGGGTTCCAGAATCTGTACTGGTACAAGGATGGTGTCGACAGCTGGGCCAATGCCGGCCTGCCCATGCAACCGGCGACGCCGGTCATGCCCGAGTTCCCATCCGATCCTGCAAGCGATTCCTGAGGTGACACCATGTTGACTGAAGCCCAAAACGCCAGCACATCGAAAAAGCGCTATGATGAGGGGGACCCGACCTCCGATACGAACGCTCAACAGGAAAGCGAGACCATGGAATCGTCGTACAAGATTCTGATTGCCGATGACCATCCGCTGTTCCGCGAGGCCATCAGTAACGTCATCGCCGCAGGCTTTGCTGGCACTGAAATCATCGAAACCGAAGACCTCGACAGCGCTTTGGCCATCACTCAGGAGCAGGACGATCTGGACCTGATTTTGCTGGATCTGAACATGCCCGGCATGCATGGCCTGAACGGTCTGATCTCACTGCGCAACGAAGCCCCTACCATTCCGGTGGTGATCGTGTCCGCCGAGGAAGACAAACAGGTCGTTCTGCAGGCCATTACCTACGGTGCCGTCGGCTTCATTACCAAGTCATCGCCCCGCGAACAGATGACGGAGGCCATTACCCAGATTCTCAACGGCAACGTTTACCTGCCGTCGGACATCATCCGTACCGGTGGTGAGTCGTCGCGCCGTCAACGCCGGGACGACAACCCGATCTCCCCGGAACTGCTGAACTCGCTGACCCGGCGCCAGCTGTTGGTACTGGAGCGCATGTCACGGGGCGAATCCAACAAGCAGATCGCCTACAACCTCAACATCGCCGAAACCACGGTCAAAGCCCATGTCTCAGCCATTCTTCGCAAGCTTGGCGTACATAACCGGGTGCAGGCCATTCTGTCCGCAGGCGACGTCGACTTCAGCCAGTACCTGAAACGCTGACATTCCGCCGGGCCACTTTCCAGAGGCCCATCGCCACGGCAAGGACGCCGTTACACCCCCTTCCCGAGCTCACAACACCCCCAACCGCCAGCAACACCGCACTTACTGCTTCATAATGTGGTTCAGCGTCATCCGCAGCTTCAGCGGTTTTACCGGCTTGTTCATCAGCAGATAGCCGCGATCACGAATATCCTGCTTCAGTTCGTTGGTGTAATTGGCAGTGATCATCACCACTGGCACCTGCTGCTGTCGGCAACCATTGATGGCCGCCACTACGTCAACGCCCACCTCGTCGTTATCCAGGTGATAGTCAGCCAGAATCACATCCACCGGGTCTGTGGCGATGCGAACCTTGGTATCAAGATCCTCCAGGGACACCGCTGTCAGCACGTCACACCCCCAGCCCTGCAACAAGGTCTGCATCCCCTGACAGATCGCCAGATCGTTATCAATGACCCAGATCCGCGCCCCTTCGATGTCCTGGGCGGGTACGGGGAACTCAGCATCGTCCTTACCGGCACGGTGGTCGAGCTGCCCCAGGGGCACGCGTACGCTGAACACCGAGCCCCGACCCTCTACCGAGTCCACCGTGATCTCATGACCGAGGATGCGCGCAATTTTGTCAACGATGGCCAGCCCCAGCCCAAGCCCCTTATCAGCGGCTGCACCTGCTGGCTGGATACGTTTGAATTCCTGGAAAATCTCACTGAGCTTGTCGCTGGGAATCCCGGGCCCGGTATCCCACACCTGCAAGAGCACATGGTCCCGCTGACGACGGCAACCGAGCACAATTCGGCCCTGCACGGTATAGCGAATAGCATTGGTGAGGAAATTACGAAGAATACGGGCCAGCAGCTGGGAATCGGTCTTTACGACCGCCGATGAAGGCACAAAATCCAGCTGCAGACCTTCGGAATCCGCCATCTGTCGAAATTCCCGGGCCAGATTGTTGAGCAGATCCCGGAGGTCGAATGCGGTCACATCAGCCTTGATGACGCCGGCATCGAGCTTGGATATATCGACCAGGGTGCCAAGCAGGTTTTCCACGTCATCCAGCGACGTACTCACCGAACGCACCAGATTTTCCGCCTTGGGACCAAACGAATGTTCCAGCAGCGCGCTGGTGAACAGGCGCGCAGCATTGAGCGGCTGCAGCAGGTCATGACTGACGGCCGCCAGAAATTTGGTTTTGGAGAGGTTGGCCCGCTCCGCCTCCAGCTTGGCGTCGCGCAGACGCGCTTCTACCGCAGCCCGCTCATTGATTTCCTGGCGCAACTGGTTGTTGAGCCCGGTCAGAGCCGAGGTGCGCTCCTTCACCCGTCGCTCCAGATTATCGTACGCCTGCTCCAGAGCCAGCGCCGTACGACGGCGATCGGTAATGTCGCGGATCAGCACGAAAAAGCCGACCACCTCGCCCCGAACATCGCGGTTGGGCACATAGGAACGCAGCATGTAATGGCGGGAGCCGCGGGCGTCGTCTTCCTCAAATTCGAAGGTGACACTTTCCCCGGCCAGTGCCTGCCGGACTTTCGGCATCAGACGCTGGTAAAGGTCCGGATCATGCACCTGGTCCAGCGGCATATTCAGCAGCGATGCCCGCCCCTGTCCATACCAGGCCTCGTAGACCTTGTTGTAAAACTGCACAGTGAGATCGGCCCCGACATAGGCAATCAGCGCAGGCACATGGTCGGTGACCACCCGGATCCAGCGCTCACTCTCTTCCAGGGTTTCAGCGTACTGATAACGCTCGGTGATGTCGGTGTAGGTATTTACAAACCCGCCATCCGGCATCGGGTGGGTCTTGACCTCCACCACGGTGCCATCGATGCGGCGGTGAATCTGTTCCAGGTACTGGGACTGGCCACGGTTGGCACTGCCCGGATGCAACAGCGGCACGGTGGCAGACGCCATCAGCGCCCGCAGGTTACGGTCGGTGGAAACCTGATCGGCCGCCAGCCCGGTGAGATTGAGAAATCGGTCGTTCCAGATTTCAGGGCGCCCGTCGGGATTCACCAGCACCACGCCCTGGGAAAGGTTATCCACGGTGGCCTGCAGCAAACGGGACTTGTCTGCCAGCGCCTTTTCCCGGCGGGCCGCTTCACTGTGCTTGACGTCAGTAATATCGGAATACAACACCACCAGCCCGCCTTCACGGGTGGTGCGCTCAGTCATCTGTACCCAGCGCCCGTTAGACAACTGATACACCCGACCTTCCGCCGCCGGGCCACTGTGCTCTTCGACGATAAGACCACAGGCCACGCCCTTCGCGCGCACCTCATCGACGCTGTCCCCGGGCAGGATGCTCTCCCCGGTACCCCGCCAGTAACTCCGGAAGCGGCTGTTACTCAGAATAAGCCGCTGATCCTGATCAAACAGCACAAAGCCATCAGCAATACTCTCGATAGCATCCACCAGGCGCTGGCGAGCAGTTTCCGCCTCTTCCCGCGCGCGGCTCAGAGCCTTGTTGCTACCTTTGAGCTCATCCATGGCCTGATTGAGAGCGTCGGTACGCTCACGCACCTGTTCTGCCAGAATAACGGAGTGCTCGAAAGCCCCATAAGGATCAGGCTTATGATCATCACCGGACTCAACGCGCTGAATCAGAGCATCACGAATCTTCCGCAGGCGCTCATTCTCTGCCTCCAGCTCGGCGATTCGCTGCTGGTACGCCAGCGCGGAGCCGTCAGTGTTGTCCCGCAGCAATTTCAGGCTGGCCAATGACCACCCCCGTGAAAGTCTGGTTAATGTGCATACCGTCAAACTGCTCGCCGTAGGTATTAAACCCGATGACACGGTGATCTCGCAGGAAGTCCGATACCTGTTGATCAACCCCGGTCAGCTCAGCCTCAAGCCGGCGCAAAAAACAGTCACAACCAATGGTCACCAGAGGGGGGCCCACCACCTTCTCAGCCTTCTCCAGCTGCAGCCGCAGGCTTTCCTGCAGTGAGCCAGGCTCCATGGCGGTCATGACGATTCCGGTTTCTACCGCGCAGTAAAAGGTCAGACTGCCATCAGGATTGACGCTCTGTACTGAACGAATGAAGTAGTGTCCGCCAATCCGCACCGCCATGGGGTGGAGAGCAAAGGTCTCGCGGTTGAGGTCAGCGACGGCGACGCCCACCAGACGGGCATAGACTTCCGCCGCAGGCTCCGCGTTGAGTTCATAGACCGTGCGGCTGTCGCTGTCGGAGCGGGTGACAATCAGCTTTTCACTGCGGGCGGTCATGTGGTGCGTGGAGAACACCCGAAAATCCAGTGGCGTGTTTACCAGCAGCACAATGGCAGCGTTGCTGTAAAAGCGGCCACGGTAGTAAACATGGGTATTGCTGAGACGCTCGTCGTCCCCGGCTGAACCGCCAAACTGAGGAATGGTGCCCAGGGCAGCATTGAGCGTCGACAAAACCAGCTCTTCTCGACTGGAAAGGCCGTCCAGTAAAGTAATGGCGAAGGTGTTATCACGAATCGGTGCCAGATTGGCATCGCGACAGGTCGCCAACAGGCCGTCAATGCACTGCTGGGCATCCTGCAGGGTAAATCGGTCGAGCTGCTGGATCAGGGCGGCATCAATGGAAAAGTAGCGGCGGTCAAAACCAATGGCGGTAATGCAGCCGCGGCCATAGCCGTCCGGGGTAATTTCGCCGGCCGAAGTGCAGCCGCTGACCTGAACGCCGGCAAATTCCCGCTCGAGTGCCTGACCGAGCCGGACCAGGTCATACTCAGCGGAACAGAAAAACAACACGCAACCCAGCCCCTCGTGCTGAAGCTGACTGGCCAGCGCTGTCGCCGCTATCGCCGGATCACGATCGCCGGAGCTGCCAACACGTACTGCGGGAAAGGTAATCGCGGGCCTCATGGGAGCTGCTTCCGGTTTTGACTGTGCAACTTTTGATTGTACAGAACCGGCCGAAGCCGGAAATTCGACTTCAGTACTTTTTATGGGCGCTCCAAATCCATCGTAAGCCATTGAAAACAAAGCCCCCGAAAGTCAAAGCCGATGATACACAGTGCCACCGAAAGGAATTGGGCAGCACTTTAGTCGCAAGTCGGCCTGAGGCCGACCTGGACCGGAAAGCAAGCGCCAGAGGAGACCTGGCGCGCAAATCTGCAGAACTTAGAACAGTATGACGGCACCAAGCGCCAGAGTGTCTGCTTCTTCAGCAGCGGCACCAGAGGAACGCACAGTGCTCTCATACATGTTGTACTCAGCGACCAGCTTCAGGTTGCTGTTTACGTCATGGAAGAACCCAACCGTTGTGTTCTCAGTTTCAAGATCCAGAATCTCTGCATCGGTTTCGCCGTAGGACAGAACCAGGCGATTGGCACCAAAGGTGTAGGAGCCCTGAACCAGGTAACCATCAGCGTCGTCTTCGGTCAGCGCACCATCAACGATCAGGACCGGGTTGTCACCTTTGGAGGTAAAACCGGAGGCTGTCAGAGACAGGCCAGCCACTGATGCACGCACACCGTAGCCCACGCCGGTGGAATCAACCGTCGTTGTCGCGTTCTCGGAAGACTGGCTACGACCGTTCACCCAGCCAGTCAGTGCCACATCACCCAGGTTGGCGTTGTAGGTTACTTCCGCCTCAAAGCGCGGCGCTGACTGCTCGGACTGTGCGCCCGGAGTGGTGTTTGCAGGCTCAAAGATACCCGCCGCCACCTTCAGGCCACCCATATCCGGAGTCCGGTAGGTGATCTGAGCGGAAGGGTTGGGGTATGGATAGCCGGTACGGATATTACCGAAGGAAACGCCGGTCGGAGCACCGGGTGAGCCGAAGCCCATCAGGATTTCGTCAAGGAAGATATTTGAACGGGAGTAGAGACCAAAGTCCTTACCGATCAGCACCTGACCAAAAGACCCGTCGACGGTGCCGTACAACTGACGCACATCAATGGCGGTGTCAGTTGGCGACTGCAGGCTGTCGTTGATGGTCGACCAGAAGGAGGAGCGACCACCCATGGTCAGGTCACCCACTTTCTTGCTGAAGTTGAAGCCGATGGTGTTCGGCAGGAAACCCATTTTCACATCGGAGCTCTGGGTATCCGCCAGCTTGTCATCACGATTAACGTAAAAGGCGTTGAAGTAGCCATCGACGGAAAAAGACGTGTCTTCGTTGCTGTAGACCTCAACAGCAGCGTTCGCGGTAGCACTCAGACCAGTCGCCGCGATCAACGCAACAGCCAGCCCTGACTTTCTGAAGTTGTTATTTTTCATACTTCCCCCAAATTGGTTTTGTCCGGGATTTAGCGCAACCCATTCAGATCGGGTGTGCGCCGGGCCTTTAGGAGCCGAACTCCATCATCGAACACCCCAACAATCGGGAATATCCACCAAGAGGGCTGGTTTTATTGGTAATTGGGAGGCAGAAAAATCAGGACTTTGGGATTAAGACTCGCTCAACGGGCCAGGACGGGGCCCGGGGAACATTCTGACAAGAGCCGCTGAATCAGAGGGGAAAACGATCCAGCTCGGCGAGACAATGAGCCAGGAACAGCTCCGGTTCAGGCAGAACGGCCTCATCCGCCACCACGCCAAACTGCACCTGACCGGCGTAACTGATGACACTGATCCCCAGACCGATGTTGCCAGCCTGAGGTACCCAGAACATCTGTTCGCGGATACGGCAGCCGGCGATGTAGCGAGCTTCCTTAAGGCCAGGCACATTGGATACTACGGCGCTGGCCTTGCGATACATCATGTTGGCAACAGACTGGAGCACCCCCTGGGGAAGCAACGAAGCCGTGCCCGCGAGCCCCCAGGAGATCCCTGGCTGCCAGCTCTTTTTCAGCCGCCGGGTCTCGTGCTTGACCCGAAACAGCCGTTCCAGGGGACTGTCTCCATCGACTGGCAAGGGCACAAAGACGGTTCCGAAAAAATTACCCAGCCCACCGTCTTGCGGGCAGATCCCCTCGGGCATACGGTCACGGATACTGACCGGCATGGCGGCATGCATGATCGACTCGTCCAGCGAGTCTCCGTGCTCTTCGAGGCAGGCGCGCACAGCCGCCGCCACACAACTGAGCAAGACGTCGTTGATCGTACACCCCATCCGGTCGGCCACCGAGCGAAAGCGCTCCAGCGCCAATGGACTCGACCAGCTGCAGCTGCGACGGCCCAGCAATGGTCTCTTCAGCTGCGACGGGGTATCTTCGGACTCGATCAGAAACTGGCTCAGCTCATTCACCAGACGCAGTCCGTGATGAGTTAACCTCTCCAGCGAAGAACGTTCGCCCCCGATCGATTCGAGGTCTTCACCGTGACCACTGTTGAGGAAGGTATCCAGCCAGATTCCCACGGAACGCTTCCAGCGCCCAAGGTCACCCTGTTCTCGGGCGCCGTACCTAACCGGCGCCTGCTGCGGTGACGGCGGACAGGTTTGCTCAAAGATACCCAGTAACGACAGTCCATCGGCATAGCAGTGGTGGATACGCAACAGCAGCGCGGCACCATCCTCGGCCCCCGGTACCAGCCAGAACTTCCACCTCGGCCGGTAATCCGGCAATGCCTGATTGAGCCGCGCAGAGACCCAGGCCCGCAGCTCCGCCTCGCTGAAGGTTCCCGGCACGGTTTCCAGATGGTGATCAAGGTTGAAGGTCGGATCCGGCTCCCACCACCAGCCAGGCGAGCGTTGAACCGGCATGAAGCGGAACCGATCCCAGGCCAGCCAGTAATGCTGCAGAAAATCCCGCAGCCGTTCCGGCGTCAGGTCGTCCACCCGCAGCATGACCGTAATGGTCATCGGGTTCTCCGGACGCTCCAGTGCGAGCCAGGCCGAATCTGCAGGCAGTAGAAGATGCGCTTCTTCGTGACTCAAGAACTGGCAACCCCGGTATCTGTTATTGTTAGTGAGCCGGACATTGTGCCAGACAACCTGAAAACGCTCCAACACTCTCATTACAGCGGCATGTTACAAAAAATTACATTTGACCGACGGTCCACCTATATACTCGAAAGCAGGTCTGTATAAAGGTTCTACATAGCCAGATTGACTCTGACCGAACAAAAAATTTGTAATCTGCGCCAATACACCCACTGTGACTTAGCGATAAAACAGCGGTATCTGCTTACAAGATCACAATGAAAATCGTGCAGACATACTTGCTGTAGGGGAACGCTTATGAAAGCGAGCGACGTTCGCAAACTGATCAAGCCAATCGAAAGTGCCTACTCGGAAATGTTTTCCGGTCGCGTCTATCGGGTTGGCAAAGGCGCCGTATCGGTACGAAACCACAGTGGAAAGGCTGAGCAAACGGTCATTGGTGTTCACGGATTCCTGGAGAACCACTGCTATTTCACCCAGGCCTACGAGGCACCAACCACCGAACTCGTGCTGCTGACCTGCAGCAACTACCACATTCCGGTGAATGGCGTGACCCCGGAAACCCCGGAGTGGGAAGTGCCGATCAAGTTCCTCGAAGCCACCATCGAGTACGATGCCTGCATCCTGATCCAGGCGCTCAGCAATCTGCCATCCACAGACAACATCCGAGTTCATGGCCACTCCCGCGGGGGTGCCGTCATTCTGGAGGCGGTGCGCCAGCGTCCGGAACTGTTTGAACAGGTCGAAGTGGTTCTGGAAGCCCCGGTTTTGCCACAAGGCAAACTCCACGCTCTGGTTACCACCCTCCTGGAACCGGTCAGTCACGGCATGTGGCCCTGGCTGATTCGTCTGATCAACACGGCCCCATCCACAGCCTACGGGCAGACGTTCTTCGGCAAGATGAACCCGCGCAAGAAAGTGCTGTTGGCCAAGCTGTTCTCCGCCACCAAAGATCACCTGACCATTGTTCGCAACATTGAGGACATTATGGAGTGGATGGATCGGACGGATACCGGCGTCTATGATCACGTCCGGCACGGTACCTTCCTGATTCCCCAGGTCGACCGCATCCTCGACCGCTCGGCCATGCTGAACAGCGCCCGCCAGAGCCCAACCACGATGCGTATTATCGAGACTGATGCGCCCAGCCACTTCATCACCCTCGACAGTGATCAGTGGGTGCCGGGCTTCGAGACCCTGTCGGCCGCCGCTCAGGGCTGAGCCTGACAGCTAACCATGACCTCCGGTACACTGGGCAGCCCCAAGTCTGCTGCCCGACCGGAGGCATCCTGCTCCATGTACCGCAATCGCCTGATCCAGACGCCCGTCCATAGCGACGGAGCCCGACGCCTCCAGCAACAACTTCTGGCCTACCACGACTTCCGGCAGCATAAAGCCAGCCATTCCCTCGCCCCGATGCTGACCGCTCTGGGCCACTGGCAGGCCGAGCGCCTCAAGAAGACCCATCAGGATCTGTACCGGCAGCCCAACTACCACCAAGGCTTGAATTTCCTGCTCACGGATTTGTACTCACCCACCGACCTGAGCCAGCGAGATGACAGTATCGACCGGGTCTTTCCCAAGATGGTGAAGTGGGTGCCGGAGCACCTGCTGGCAACCTTTGCCGGATTGGTGGAGCTGAATCTGACCACCCAGACCCTCGATCTCGGTCTGGCAGAAACCCTCGTCTCACTCAACCACCCCATCAGCGAACTGCAGGAATGGCAATATTGCGAGGCCTACCGGACCAGTGGTCAACTTGTGCTGCGGCGGCGCCAGATCGAACTGGTCGCCGAGGTGGGAAGTCAGCTCGATCGCTATGTCCGCAACCGAACCCTGGGCTGGCTACTGTCGATGACCCGTTCCGCTGCCGACCTGGCCGGGCTCGCAGATCTGCACGATTTCCTCCACCGGGGCTACAGTGCCTTTCGTGCCATGGACAACGTTGAGCAGCTGATCGACGAACTGGTGGTCAGGGAAACGCGCGTGCTGGAGCAAATAGTCGCGGCCAGCTCCGCTCCCTTCGACCTGGCCACGGGCGGTCAGGCCGACCTGGTGAGCTGATCAAGCTGGCTGTGAATTTCCTGCTCGATCCTTGATTTGAAGGGGCGCAGCAACAGGCCAAGCTCCAGATGAACATGGATCTCGCCCGGATTGAAGTTAAGGTAACCCTTAACGCCACTGCGTTTGAACCGCAGGACATCCGCCTCCCACTGGTAGTGCACATCAAACTGTCGAGCCAGATCCTGAGCAAGGGATTCCGCCGCCTGACGGGCGTGTTCGTGATCAAGGGAGTGGGCGCGATGAACTTCAATGACAGACATGGACGTAGTTACTCTTGAATTTTTGGGATTTTGATAGTTTAAGGGGGCAAGAACCTTGTAGCCACCCCCTCAAGCGTTAGAATACGGGGTTCAGATTCTTACAGGACCTTGCCATGAGCCAACAACAGCCGTCACCCAGCCAGGAAAACCCTGGCCAGCCCCAGGACGACACCACCCACTTCGGTTTTCGCACCGTCGAAGCGTCCAAGAAGGCAGGCCAGGTTGCGGAGGTATTCCACTCCGTGGCCGGCAAGTACGACCTGATGAACGATCTTATGTCCATGGGCATCCACCGACTGTGGAAGCGCTTCACCATCGAGCTGAGTGGCGTACGCCCGGGTCACCGGGTGCTGGACATCGCTGGCGGCACCGGCGACCTGACCATGAAGTTCTCCGACCTGGTGGGCCCCAGCGGGCAGGTTATCCTTGCGGACATCAATGCGTCCATGCTGCAGGTCGGCCGCGGACGCCTGACCGACCGCGGCTACGCCGGTAATATCGAATACGTCCAGGCGGATGCCGAACACCTGCCGTTCCCGGACAATCACTTCAACGCGGTAAGTATTGCCTTCGGTTTACGCAACGTGACCGACAAGGATCAGGCCCTGCGGGATATGGCCCGGGTACTCAAGCCCGGCGGCAAACTGATGGTGCTGGAATTCTCCAAGCCCACCAATCCGTTGCTGAGCAAGGTGTACGACACCTATTCCTTCAACGCCCTGCCGCTGATGGGCCAGTTGATTGCCGGAGACTCCTCCAGCTACCAGTACCTGGCCGAGTCCATCCGCATGCACCCTGACCAGGAAACCCTCAAGGGCATGATGGAGAACGCCGGTCTGGTCAACTGCAAGTACCACAACATGACCGGCGGTATCGTCGCCCTGCACGTGGGAATCAAGCCCTGATGTTGCCAGGCCCCACCCTTCGGGCGGCCGTTACCGGCGTGATCGAAACAGCCGTTAACCGGGCACTGGCACTGGACCCTGCCGGACGCCAGGCCCTGCTGGCAGCGCTGAGTGGCACGGTCCAGTTTCGTCTCACCGCGCCGCTGCCGCTCACCCTGACGCTGCAAGCCGCCGGCGAGCAGGTCCAGGTTGGCAGCGAGGCAGTGGCAGAGCCGGCACTCGACATCGCCGGTCGCCCACTGGCGTTCGCATCGCTGGCCCTGGGCGATGACCAGGTGTTCCGTCAGGAGCGCTTGCTGGTGGAAGGCGACATGGGGCTGGCGCACCAGTTCCAGCGAGCCATTGACCAGCTCAACCCTGACTGGGAAGCCGCCCTCGCCCAGCACCTTGGTGATGTCCCAGCTCACTTTCTGGGCCGCAGGGTGCGAGCGGCCGTGGCATGGAGCCGCCAGGCATCCGCCTCCCTCAATGCCAACATTGAGGAATACATCCACGAGGAAAGCGGCGCGCTGCCTGGCCGACGGGAACTCGACGCCACCTTTGCCGAGATCGACGACCTCAGCCTGCGTTCCGAGCGCCTCGCCGCCCGACTGCAACAACTGGAAGCCAGCCTCCCCGGCCCGGGCCCATCCACACCGGAGTCACAGTGACACGCCTGCAACGCCTGATTCGCATTGCCTGGGTGTTCTGCCGTTATCGGCTGGATACCTTTTTGCCCCTGGCGGAACTTCCCCCCGCCCTGCGGCTGTTTTTCCTGCTGGCCCCCTGGCATCTGTTCCCGATGCCAAAGCTCAGCCGCGGCGACCGCCTGCGGCTGGCTCTGGAGCAGCTCGGCCCGGTGTTCGTCAAATTCGGCCAGATCCTCTCCACCCGCCGCGACCTGCTGCCGGATGACATGGCCGATTCTCTGCGCCAGCTTCAGGACCGGGTCCCCCCCTTTCCGGGAGCGCAGGCTCAGGCACTGATCGAGCGGGCCCTCGGCGCCTCTGTCAGCGACAGCTTTGCCGAATTCAGCCAGCAGCCCATGGCCTCAGCCTCGGTGGCTCAGGTCCACGCCGCCACTCTGCACAACGGACAGCACGTGGTGGTCAAGGTGATCCGCCCGGGTATCGAGAAAGTCATTCGTCAGGATCTGGCGCTGATGTACCTGATGGCCACGCTGCTTGAACGATACTGGTCTGAAGGGCGGCGGCTGCACCCGGTGGACGTGGTGGCTGACTACGACACCACCATTCACGATGAACTCGACCTGCAGCGGGAAGCTGCCAACGCCAGCCAGCTGCGGCGCAACTTTGACGGCTCCAGCCTGATCTATATCCCCGCCATCGACTGGGCCTTCACCCGCAAGAATGTGCTGGTGATGGAACGTATCCACGGCATCCCGGTCGCGGACGTCGATGCACTGCAGGCGGCCGGGGTCAACCTGCAGGTGCTGGCGGAAAAAGGGGTTGAGATCTTCTTTACGCAGGTGTTCCGCGACAGTTTTTTCCACGCGGATATGCACCCGGGCAACATTTTTGTCGATGCCAGCACCCCCGAAGATCCGAAATACATCGCCATCGATTTCGGCATCGTCGGTACCCTGGCGCCGGATGACCAGAGCTACCTGGCCCGCAACCTGCTGGCGTTCTTCCGCCGCGACTACCGCCAGGTGGCACAATTACACATTCAGTCCGGCTGGGTGCCGCTCGACACCCGGGTCAACGAATTCGAGGCGGCTATCCGTACCGTTTGCGAGCCTATCTTCGAGCGCCCCCTGAAGGAGATTTCCTTCGGCCATTTCCTGCTCCGGCTGTTCCAGACCGCACGCCGTTTCAACATGGAAGTGCAGCCGCAGCTGGTGCTGTTACAAAAGACCCTGCTCAATGTCGAAGGTCTCGGCCGCCAGCTCTACCCTGACCTTGACCTGTGGAATACCGCCCAGCCGTTCCTCGAAAGCTGGATGCGCAAGCGCATCGGCCCCAGTGGTCTGGTCAAAAGCCTGCAAACCCATTTACCGGCGTGGCTTGAGCAGTCCCCGGAAATGCCGCAACTGGTCCATGACGCCCTGCTTCAGATTCGCAGTGGCAACCCGACACCACGCGGCAATGAAGATACATTGGCACTGATCGAAGCCGCTCAGCGCCGCCAGAACCGACGCTGGCGCCACACCCTGATGGCCGGCGTGCTGGTTGCGATTGCGGCCATTGGCGTCGAGCACAACCTGGTTGATGTGGCCCGGGAAGTGCCGCTTTATGGCTGGGGTCTGCTCGCGGCAGCGACCTGGCTGGTAGCCAGAGGCAGTCGCTGAGTTGCGACCAAAGCACAGGAATTCATCGAAATGAAAGAATCTTTACCTAATGTCGAAAGCCCGGACTGGGTGAGCGCCGTCAAGTTCAACGACGACGGCCTGGTTCCAGCCATTGCCCAGGATGCCGAAAACGGCGAAATCCTGATGATGGCCTGGATGAATCCCGAGTCTCTCGCCCTGACTGCAAAGGAAGGCATTGCCATCTACTGGTCCCGTTCCCGGGGCAAGCTCTGGCGCAAGGGCGAATCCTCCGGGCACCAGCAGCAGGTTGTCGAGATCCGTTTCGACTGTGATGCCGACGTCATCCTGCTGAAAGTGGAACAACGAGGCGGCATCGCCTGTCATACCGGTCGCCGCAGCTGTTTTTACCGTAAGCTGGTGGACGGAGAATGGGTCACTACCGACCCGGTGATCAAGGATCCCGACGCCATTTACGGCAAACCTCAGGGAGAATCATGAATGAGTGATGTACTGGCACAACTGGCTCAGGTACTCGAAGCCCGCAAACAGGCGGATCCAGACAGCTCCTACGTAGCCAGCCTGCACGCCAAGGGTCTGAACAAGATCCTCGAAAAGGTCGGCGAGGAGTGTACCGAAACCCTGCTGGCTGCCAAAGACGCGGAAACCAGCGGCGATAACCGCGATGTGATCTATGAAACTGCCGATCTGTGGTTCCATAGTCTGGTCATGTTGTCGCGGCTGGGCCTGGGTCCGGAGGACGTACTCAATGAACTGGCGCGCCGCTTCGACCTGTCGGGACTGGAAGAGAAAGCCAACCGGGATCAGTAAGCGCGGTTTACCAAGGTATTTTTTTGGTTACCACCGCCACTAGCGTACAATCGTACAGAACCAAGGGTTAATAACGAGGACCCCACTATGGGTATCAGTATCTGGCAATTACTCATCGTACTTGGCATTGTCGTGTTGCTGTTCGGAACCAAGAAACTGCGCAACATCGGTTCAGATCTCGGGGGCGCCATCCGCGGCTTCAAGAAATCCATGAACGATGACGACACCACCGCCAACGAACAGAAGTCCGTTGAGGAGCAGTCCGACGCCACGGCCTATCAGACCCGTGCGGAAGACAAGACCGAGCAGAAGCCCCACAGCTGAGTCGCGTCTGAATGTTCGATATCGGTTTTCTCGAATTACTGATCTGTGGTGTCATCGCCCTGCTGGTGCTCGGCCCTGAGCGCCTGCCTTCGGCCGCGCGTACCGCTGGCCGCTGGGTGGGCAATGCCCGTCGCCTGATGAATCAGTTTTCCTCCGAACTGGATCGTCAGCTCAAAGCCGAGGAGCTGCGCGAGCAGCTCCGAAAGGCCGGCGATGTTGGTCTGGACGATGTCGAGAAGACCGTTCGTGACGCCCTGAATGAAGCCAAAAAGTACGAACACCTGGTCGTCTCAGACCCGGGCAAGCCTGCAACCCGGCCGGCACCGGCAACCCCAGGAGTTCGCCGTAAATCAGCCACTCAGGCAACACCTCCCACCGCTGAGACTCCCGCTGACCCCGGCTCACCGCCAACCCAGCCACCGGCTCAGGACAGCGCACCGGAAACCCGTTCATGAGTTCAATTCCCACCGGACAGACACCCCCGGAGCCCACCGCAGCACCCCAGGAAATGACGTTGATCGAGCATCTGCTGGAACTGCGTAACCGCCTGCTCAAGATTGTGCTGGCGGTGGTGATCTGTTTTGCGGCGATCTACCCGTTTGCCAATGACCTCTACCTGTTGCTGTCCGACCCGCTGCGACAGCTGCTTCCCGTTGGCCAGACCATGATCGCAACGGATATCACCTCGCCGTTCTTTGCCCCGCTCAAACTCGCGCTGGTGCTGGCGGTATTTGCCGCCATCCCCTTCATCCTTTATCAGATCTGGAGCTTTATTGCCCCGGGGCTGTATGCCCACGAGAAACGGCTGGCCTTTCCACTGCTGGCATCGTCGGTCGTGCTGTTCTATCTGGGTGCGGCGTTTGCCTATTTTGTGGTGTTTCCCCTGGTATTCGGTTTCTTTACCTCGATTGGACCGGAAGGCATCGTCGAATTACCCGACATCAGTAGCTATCTGAATTTTGTGCTGAAGATGTTCTTTGCCTTCGGAGTCGCGTTCGAGATTCCCATTGCCACCATCCTGATGATCCTCTCGGGCATGACAACGCCCGCTGATCTTGCCGCCAAGCGGCCCTACATTGTGGTGGTCTGTTTTATTGTCGGCATGCTGCTGACCCCCCCGGATGTTATCTCCCAGACGTTGCTGGCGTTGCCGATGTGGCTGCTGTTCGAGGTAGGCATCCTCTTTGGCCGGCTGGCCCAGCGCCCGGCTCAGACCGATGACGAATCCGGTCATCCGGGTAGCCGCACGGAATGAACCTGGCGCTTTTGACTGACGAGGATTTTGTTGGTGACAACCAGGTACGCCTGACCGGTCGCCGCTTGCGGCATCTGACGGACGTGCTGAAAGCCTCGGTGGGCGATGAAATTACGGTAGGACGAGTCAACGGTGCCATCGGCAGCGGCCGGCTGACCCGGTTGAACAACGACCTCGCGGAACTGACGGTGGCGCTGGACCAACGGCCCCCGCTTCCCCTTCCGTTGACGCTGGTATTGGCTATGCCGCGCCCGAAGATGTTTCGCCGGGTCCTGCAGACGGTTGCGGCCCTTGGGGTCAAGGACATCTGGATTATCAACGCCTACAAGGTTGAGAAAAGTTTCTGGCAAACGCCGTGGCTGGAGCCGGAGGCACTGACGGAGAACCTGACGCTGGGACTGGAACAGGCCCGGGACACCCGGATGCCCACCGTACACCTGCGCCAGCGCTTCAAACCCTTTGTCGAGGACGAGTTACCGGGCATCCTGCAGGAACGCCCTGGCCTGGTTGCCCATCCGGGTACCGACCGGCCCTGCCCCACTCACATCAACGCTCCGGCTACCCTGTGTATTGGCCCGGAAGGCGGCTTCATTCCCTACGAAGTCGACAAGCTCATCGAAGCCGGCTGCCAGGCGGTTCACCTGGGCAACCGGATTCTGAGAGTGGAAACCGCAGTACCGGTCCTGGTCGGCCGCCTGTATGACAGCTGCAACCACTGACCAACACCGCTCTTAGCCCCGCAGCGCCTGCCAGCCCCGGGCGACAACAGACACCACCGCCAGCACCAGCGCGCCAACCACAATCCCGAAAGCACCGTTCGCCAGTGTCGGCGTCAGGGCCGCCAGCGGACCAGTCAGCCCCTGAGCCAGCGCTTCAATGAAGTGATGCACCGGCGCAATGCCGTGGGCGACGATACCGCCCCCCACCAGAAACATGGCCGCGGTACCCAGAATCGACAGCCCCTTCATCAGAAACGGAGCCAGCCATAGGATGCCACGACCGCTGGCCCGAACACCCTCAGCCCAGCGGCCTTCACCGGGACGCCGGCTCAGGTAAAGCCCGCCATCGTCGAGCTTGACGATACCCGCGACCAGACCATAAACGCCCACCGTGATCAGTAGCGCGACAACCGTCAGTACCAGGAACTGCATACCAATCGGTTGCTCCGTCACGGTGCCCAGTGTGATGGCAATGATCTCCGCAGACAGGATGAAGTCGGTACGAACGGCCCCCTTTATCTTGTCCCGTTCGAACTCCTTGAGATCAACCTTGGGGTCCTGCAGCGCCTGATGCAACTCTTCCTTGTGGGCCTGATCTTCCTTGGCATGCAGCCACTTGTGCACCAGCTTCTCAAAGCCCTCAAAGCACAGGAAAGCGCCTCCCAGCATCAGCAGGGGGGTCACCAGCCAGGGCGCAAAGAAACTGATGGCCAGTGCCGCCGGCACCAGAATGGCCTTATTGAGGAAAGAGCCCTTGGCCACCGCCCACACCACCGGGATTTCCCGGGCGGGACTAACGCCGGTGACCTGTTGGGCATTCAACGCCAGGTCGTCGCCAAGCACTCCGGCCGTTTTTTTGGTGGCGACTTTGGTCATGACCGCGACATCGTCGAGAAGGGTTGCGATGTCGTCGATCAGCGCGAGAAGACTGCTTCCTGCCATGTTACTTGATTCCTGAGATTAGGGTTCCGGAGGGCGAGTGTATCCGAAACCCCGGAGATCAGGAACCCAGCCGGCTCAGGCCCCCGACCACCGCCCCTAAGGATGACTCACCCAGCAGTTTCTGGGCAGGCTCACCCGGACTCACCCCCTGACCAGAGAAGAACAGCACAGCGGGTGGCCCCGGCACCTGCCAGTGCTCCAGCTGCACTTTCTGGGCGTCTGAGAAGTCGGTGACATCAAGCTTGATGAAACGCACCCGTTGCGACCAGGCCATCACGTCCGGAGTCCTGAACACTTCCTCATCCATGATCTTGCAGCTGATACACCAATCCGCGTAGACATCGATCATCACCGGCTCTCCGGAATCAAGCGCCACCTTCAGGGTCTCGACATCGTCAATAATCTCAAACAATTCCGCTTCAGGAACCGGCCTTTGCAGCGCCCCATCTGCAACCCCAAAGCCCGCAAGAGGCTGCCACAGGGAACCCTCACCCCGCGCGGCACCAAGTACCAGCAACAACCCCCACACCGACAGCAATACGCCCAGGGTCTTGCGGGAACCGGTCCAGCCGGTCGACGTGCTTTCCAGTGAACCAATCTGAATCCCGCACCACAACAGCAAGCCCCCCCAAAGAATCAGCATGGCCGCTGGCGGCAGAATCCGCTCCAGCAAACCAAGGGCGACAACCAACAGGCCAACACCGAACAACTGCTTCACCCGCTCCATCCACATCCCCGCTTTGGGCAGAATCCGGGCGCCGGTGGTGCCGATGATAATCAACGGCACCCCCATCCCGAGCGCCATGGCAAACAACGCCCCACCGCCGATGACCGCATCTCCGGTAGTTGATATATACAACAGTGCACCCGCCAGCGGCGCAGACACACAGGGAGACACCACCAGAGCCGATATCAGCCCCATCAGCGCGACCCCGAGCCATTGACCGCCACGGGACTTCTGCCCCAAACGATCGAGCCGGTCCCGCAGGGCTGCCGGCAGCTGCAGCTCATAAAGCCCGAACATGGCCAGCGCAAGCGACACAAACAGCACGGCGAAAATGACGATCACCAGTGGCTGCTGCATGGCCGCCTGAAGATTGGCGCGGGCACCCAGATAGCCCACCGTGACACCCAGCGCGGTATACGTTGAAGCCATGCCGAGTACGTAAGCCACAGACAGCGAAAAACCACGACCGGCCGAGGCCTGCTCGTTCTGGCCCACGATGATGCTGGACAAGATCGGCACCATCGGCAGCACACACGGCGTAAACGTCAGCCCCAGGCCCAGCAGGAAAAACGTACCCAGTATCATCGCCAGTCCAGCCTCATGCAGCAGGCTGGCCAGCCCCTCAGCCTCACTCGGCTCCAATGCCACATTGCCGCCGGATAACGGGGCAACCGGCACCACACTGGCCACAGCGCCCGAGTTGATGGCCGTTGCAGCGGCAGGGGCCACCTGCTCGGTCCGGGTCTGAGGCGGGTAACACAGCCCAGCCTCGGCACAGCCCTGATAGCGGAACTTGACCTCACGAGTCCCGGCGAAAGCCAACGATCGCTGCCAGCCGGCGTTGTCATGAAACACCGCCTGCTCACCAAACCATGGATCCTGTTTTATGTCCGGCTCGGTCACAAAGGCGCCATCAAGAACCTTTTCGCCAGCCACCTCGACCGATATCCGTGACTGATAGAGGTAGTAGCCCGGCGCAATCGTCCAGTCAATGGACAGCATCCCGCCGTTATAACTGACGGCGGGGCTGAAGGCCTCATCCACTGGCAGAAAGGTCTCTTCAACATCGCCAGCCCCCGCTGCAGCGAGCCCAGGCAGCCCGGCAAGCAGCGCACACAGGACAGCGACAGCCAGCCACCCGCGGTTCGCTGCAGACGTCAGCTTGTCCATTACAGTCATTCGCGCCATTTCACTTCTCCAGAATCACAACGACATCACGATGATTCTGAGTATCGATCGCGAGGCTTAAGACTTCCTTAAGTTTGCCTCCATACACTGGTTCAAGATTTCAACTGGAGCTGTACCCATGGTTTATCCTGCCCCCCTCTTATCGGGTCAAAAAACGCTGCTCGCCATGACGTTTGCCTGTTCCGCCCTGTTCAGCACCCAGACCATGGCTGAGCCGGAACTGGCCCCGTCCCTGGATTTACCTACCAGTGAGGGCCGCGTAAGCCTTGCCGATCTCCGAGGCAAGGTTGTTCTGGTGGATTTCTGGGCATCCTGGTGTGGCCCCTGCCGGCAATCGTTCCCATGGATGAATACCCTTCAGGAAAAATATCAGAATCAGGGACTTGAAGTGGTGGCCGTGAATCTCGACCAGGAAGCGGAAGCGGCGGCGGCGTTCCTGAGTGCCATTCCAGCCGACTTTACCGTCGCCTACGACCCGGACGGAGTAACCCCCGAAGCCTACGGCGTCATGGGTATGCCCAGCGCTTACCTGATTGATCGGGAGGGGCGCATTCACAGCCAGCACATCGGCTTCCACATCGACCGCATAGACAATTACGAAGCGGAAATCCAAAGCCTGCTGCAGGCCGAAGCCACTTCGAACTGATCAGGCGCACACATCTGCGCTTCTTCCCATTAAGAAGGAACACGTTATGTCCAATAGCCCCAGGAGTTCCGCCCGCCGGTCAAGGCTGGCGGGAACCGCATTGGTGATAGCCTCAATCCTCGCAGCCGCCGGCTGCAGCAACCTGGGCGTCAAGCCCTGGGAGCGGGATCTGCTGGCTGACCCCGACATGCAACTGACCGTCTCCGCCGTTGATGCCGGCCTCGACGATCACATCTATTTCAGTAAGGAGGCGTCCAGTGGTGGACGCGGGTTCGGCGGAGGAGGCTGCGGATGCAACTGAACACTCACGGAAAACCGGTCGGCCGCGCGCTCGCTGCCGCCACCTGCGCCCTGCTCGGCGTACAGGCAACGGACACCCTCGCCAAAGGTGAGCCGGGTGAATGGGATGTCGAAACCGCCCTGCTGGTCTACGCGGAAAGTGACAGCCGTGTCAGCGCCGCAGAACCGGTCGTCAGCGCTACCCGCAATTTCGATGGCGAGCGTCAGCTGAACCTCAAGCTTGTGGCCGATACCCTTACCGGAGCGTCACCTTCCGGTGCCACTCCGAGCGACCTGCCGCAAACCTTTACTAGCCCCTCCGGCAGTGGAAGTTATGATATCGCCGCTGGCGAGGCCCCGCTTGACGACACCTTCAAAGACACCCGTGTTGCCCTGTCAGCATCCTGGACTGCACCGCTGAACCGCGACTACACCTACCGTGTTGGCGGCTACGCCTCGCGGGAGTATGACTACCTGTCCACGGCGGTGACCGGCAGTCTGTCCCGCCACCTCAACAACAAGAACACCACCCTGACCGGCGGCCTGTCCCTGGGCGTGGATGTGGTGGATCCTGTTGGCAGCGCCCCCATTGGACTCTCCCGAATGGCTCTGCGTGACGGCAAGACCGACGCACAGTTCAATCAGGAATTCGCGGCTACCCGCGACAGCAACGACAACAAGACCCTGGTCGACGCCCTGTTTGGCGTAACCCAAGTCATCAACCGCCAGACCCTGATGCAGTTCAACTACGGTATCAGTTACTCCAGCGGCTATCTCACCGACCCGTACAAGTTGCTGAGCGTTATCGACGATGCCAGCGGGATCAACTACGGTGGCAACCTGATCGAAACGGATGGCAATCCGGTCTACCTGTACGAGAACCGCCCCGACACCCGCATGAAACACGCCCTGTACTGGCAGACCAAGTACATGCTGGGCAACGGCGACGTGGTGGATGGTTCCTACCGCTTCATGCTCGATGACTGGGGCATCAATTCCCACACCCTCGACCTGAAGTACCGCTTGCGGATGGCAAACAGCTACCTGGAACCCCATTTCCGCTACTACCTGCAGTCAGAAGCGGATTTCTACAAACGTTACCTGACGGCCACGGAGTACAACAACGGTGCGCCAACGCTGACCGAGGCCAGTGCCGACTACCGTCTTGGCGAGCTCACTGGCCTGACCTTCGGCGCCAAGTGGGGTTACCGTTTTGACGAAGACCGTGAACTGGCGATCCGCGCCGAGTACATGATCCAGAGCAATGACGGTGACGAAGGCTTTGGCAAGCTGACGAACCAGGACCTGTACCCGGACACCGATGCCATGTGGGTGCAACTCAGCTATAGTTTCTGACATTTGCTGAGCCACCATCAGAGGCCTGCGGCGATCGTCGTCGCAGGCCTCCTGAGGATGTCATGATCACCATACCTGTCGATCCCGTCGCCAATCCGGCGAACCACCCGCTGCCCACCCTGGACGGTGAAGATCACCGCTGGCAGGGCCACTTCGAGGCCATGGCCAGCCCCTGCGAAATCCTGCTGGATGGCGTCAGCCGGGCCCAGGCTGAACAGGCCCTGCTCCATGCCGCCCGGGAGACCTGGCGACTGGAATACACCCTGTCCCGATACGTCCCCGGCAACCCCGTTGACCAGATCAACCACAGCCACGGCAAGACCATCACCGTAGATGACGACATTGCCCTGATGCTGGATTACGCCAACCAGTGCCATGAGCTCAGCGACGGTCGCTTTGATATTACCTCGGGCATCCTGCGGCGGGCCTGGCGGTTCGACGGCAGCGACAACTTGCCGGACGCACCAACGGTCACGGCTCTGTTAAAACTGATTGGTTGGAACAAGGTACGCTGGCACCGGCCACAACTGACCTTGCCAGAAGGTATGGAGCTGGATTTTGGCGGTATTGGAAAGGAATACGCGGTGGACCGGGTGTTGCTCGACCTGAAGCAGAGCCTTCCCCGCCCCAGTGCCGTACTGGTCAACTTCGGCGGCGACCTGGCCTGCACCGGACCACGCTGCGATGGCAGTCCATGGACGGTGGGTATTGAAGACCATCGCCGCAGCAAAGAGAGCCATCAGACCCTGTCATTAAGGGGCGGCGCCCTGGCCACCAGTGGCGACAGCCGTCGTTTCCTGCTCAGGAACGGGATCCGCTATGGCCACATCCTCGACCCCCGCACCGGCTGGCCGGTTCCCGATGCCCCCCACAGCGTCACCGTTGCAGCTCCGAGCTGCACCCTCGCCGGCATGCTGGCCACCTTCGCCATGCTTCACGGTTCCGGTGCGGAGGCCTTCCTCGACGTACAGGACGTGCAATACTGGGTTCAGCGCTCTACGCTGGCTGCCGGCTAGATAAACCCGCGTTCAGTGTATGAGCCCCATAGCCTGGGCGGCAATGCGGTGCTTTAACGGCCGGGCCCGGTCGAGCCAGCGCATGCCGGTATTCCGTAACCAACGCAACGGCAGTTCATCACGGCCAAACAACTGCTTGAAGCCTTCCATCGCCGCCATCATGGCAAGGTTGTCGCCCTTGCGGCGACGCTGATAACGAGCCAGCAGCAATGGATCATTGGCAGGCACCCCCGCTTTTCTGGCTCGCCCCAGCTCATCCAACAGTACCCGAACATCCGCATAACCAAGATTTACGCCTTGCCCGGCTAACGGGTGGATGGTGTGGGCAGCATCGCCAATCAGGGCCAGGCCCTCAGCAATGTATTCCTTCGCATGGCGCTGGCGTAACGGGAAGGCCCATCGGCGCGATACCGCCACCAGGGGCCCCAGCCGCGATTCGATGGCGACCTCCAGTTCAGCCAGAAAGTCCGGCTCCGGTAATGCCATCAGGCGGCGAGCCTCATCGCTGTCCTGGGACCAGACAATGGAACAGAACCGTCCCTCATCCGCCGGATCATCGCTGCGCAAGGGCAGGAACGCCAGTGGGCCGGTCTGCGAGAACCGTTGCCAGGCGGTGTATTGGTGAGCCTTGGTCGACTCGACAGTACAGACAATCGCCTGCTGCTGGTAATCCCACTCGCGAGTCGGCAGGCCCGCCCATTGTCGTACCCGAGACAGGGCGCCATCGGCGGCCACCACCAGCGTGGCCGACAGCGAACCACCGTCTGCCAGAGATAGTGAGCGCAGGCCATTCTCTGATGGACTCATCGCAGTAACCGAGGCCCCGGAATACAGTGTGACCGGGCTATCGGCCAGCGTCATGAACAGGGCCCTCACCAACATCCGGTTTTCAACGATGGCCCCAAGTTCCTTTACCCCCATGCTGACCGCGTCGAAATCAATCCGACCGGTACCTTCAGCATCCCACACGGACATGCCCGAGTAAGGACAATGACGCTGTCTGGCGACTTCCGCCCAGGCACCAAGATCCGCCAGCAAGCGCTGACTGGCGGCGGAAATGGCACTGACCCGGGGTTCAAAATCATCGACAGAATGGGACGCCCGCGGCGTATCCAGCAATGGCGCAACCTCTGCTGCCTCAATCAGCGCCACACGCCAGCCCTGCCGGGAGAGACCCAGTGCCAACGCACTTCCGGTCATACCGCCGCCAACAACCACAACGTCGTAGCAGGAAGACTCAGTCATCGGCAGACTCCTTTAATGGAGTATCAAACCGCGGCCGCCGGCCACCAAGGCCCATTGCGCTGCGGGCGAACCAGCGTTTGGCACCCGGCAGCAGGTCCAGCCCGACAAGCCCGGCATCCCGCGCCACTTTCATGGCCGGGAAATCAAGGCCAAAAACCTGAATCAGGGAATCCGAGAAACGCACGGTGTTTTGCCAGTCCTGACGGTGATTCTCCTGGTAGGCCCGCAATGCCTGGAGACTGCCCAGATTCTCACCCTGTGCTCGAGCCTGTTGCAGCTGCTCCACCAACGCCATGATGCCCCTCAGCGCCAGGTTAAAACCCTGCCCGGCAACCGGGTGCAGGGTATGCGCCGCATTACCGATCAGCACAATGCCCGGTCGAACCACCTCATCAACCGTGGTCAGGGTCAACGGATAATGGTGACACTGGCCTATTCGGGTGAACCGGCCCAGCCGCCAGCCAAAACGCTGCTGCAGGCGCTGGCAACGCTCGTCGTCAGAAGCCGCCAGGATCTGTTCAAGAGCCTCGTCGGCCAGGGTCCAGACCAGGGCACTGTCATAACCGGGACGGTCACTGCCACCGTGGGGCAGCAACGCCATCGGCCCGGCGTCTGTGAATCGTTCATAGGCGGTAAATTCATGACTGCAGGCCGTGGAGACATTGGCAATCAAGGCCTGCTGGCCGTAACGGCTGGTGTCAACGCGAAACCCCAGCTGTTCCCTCAATCCGGAGCGGCCGCCATCGGCAATGACCACACACTGGGCGCGTAATTCACGCGCAGTGTCGCCCTCAGCGACCTGAACCGAGACCCCACCCGCGACATTACTAACGCCCTGCACATGGGCCGGGGCCCGCCAGGTGACCTGGTCACAGGTCTGCAAGGCGGACATCAGCGACAGCCCCAACCAGCGGTTATCCACCACGTAGCCAAGAGCATCCTGGTTATGTTCGGCGGCATTCAGCCGGGTCGCGCCAAAACGCCCCCGGTCAGAGACATGGATATGTCGAATCGGAGTCGCGTGACGTGCCAGTGCGCCCCACAAGCCTAGTTCCTCGAATATCAAGCGAGAGCCCCAGGCCAGAGCGGTGGAACGGGCATCGTAGCTGGGCTGGTAACTTTCCGTCCCGGCATCCGCCGACAGCGGAAACGCCTCCACCACGGTAATTCGCAGCGAAGGAATCGCCCGCGCCAGCGCCAGCGCCAGAGTGGCCCCAGCGAGCCCGCCCCCAGCGACAACAATATCGGTATCCAGTTGGCGATCAGTCTCCATCAGCTTGCCATCAGCGCTTCGATATCAGCGACGGTTTTCGGCACACCATTGGTCAGTACCCGGCAACCGTCCCGGGTAACGACCACATCGTCTTCAATGCGGATGCCAATGCCCCGCCAACGTTCCTCGACGTCGGTATTGCCCGGGGCAATATAGAGCCCCGGCTCAACAGTGAGTACCATCCCCGGCTCCAGTTCACGCCAGACATCCCCTACCTTATAGTCACCCACATCGTGCACGTCCATGCCCAGCCAATGTCCCGTCCGGTGCATGAAGAACGGCTTGTAGGCCTCATTTTCAAGCACTTCCTCAAGCGTACCCTGCAACAGCCCCAGATCGAGCAGTCCCCGGCACAGCACCTCAAGTGCGGCTTCATGGGGATGGTTCCAGTGATTGCCGGGACGAACCGCATCAATGGCCGCATCCTGAGCCGCCAGCACGACCTCATAAAGGGCTTTCTGAGGCTCACTGAAACGACCACTTACCGGGAACGTACGGGTGATATCGGAGGCATAGCACTCCAGTTCACAACCGGCGTCGATCAGTACCAGATCGCCCTCCTTGAGGGGATCCCGGTTCTCGATGTAGTGCAGGATGCAGCCGTTGGCTCCCGCGCCAACGATGGAAGGGTACGCTGTCGAACGGGCGCCGTTTGCCATGAAGGTGTGGAGCAGTTCGGCTTCGAGGTTATATTCATAGCCTCCCTCGCGGGCCCGTTTCATTGCCTGGCAGTGGGCCTCAGCACTGATCTCCCCGGCTCGGGCCATCACCTTGATCTCATTGGCACTCTTGTAAAGCCGCAGATCATGCAGGTGGTGTTCCAGAGAAACGAACTCCCCGGGTGGCTGGGCACCGGTCCGCACCTTGCTGCCAATGGTTTTCACCCAGTCCATAACGCGGGCATCAAAGCTGTGATCCTTGCCGAGGGGATAGTAGACCCGACTGCGGCCCTCAATCATGCCCGGCAGGATGTCATCAATATCGGCGATCGGAAACGCATCGTCTACGCCGTAGCGCTCAATAGCACCTTCCGGACCGGCAAGGAAGCCGTCCCACAGCTCCTTCTGCGGATCCCGTTCCTTGCAGAACATCACCGATTCACCATGTTCCCGCCCCGGTATCAGCACCAGCACTGCATCGGGCTCGCCAAACCCACTGAGGTAGTGAAAATCACTGTCCTGGCGAAACGGATGCAACACATCACGGTTACGGACCCGTTCGGGCGCCGCAGGGACAATTGCAATGCTGTCTGGTGCCATGCGCTCCATCAGTCTTTTGCGGCGTTCGGCAAACTCTTTGACGGGAATGATTGATGACATATCGATAGTTTCCACCGGTTGGGCAGGGATTAGTGCAGTGTCTTCGGTGCAGTCGGTTTCGGCGCATTGTATTCGGTAAACACCGCCAGTGCGCCCAAACGTACGTATTCAGTGATTTCGGTCAACTGCTGTTCGCTTTCGTCGCTGTCGTCTTCCGCTTCGGACACCTGGCTGATGGCCACCAGATCTTCGATCAGTTCGCGAATTTCCTCAGGTGCCGAGCCCAGTGCCGAACCGGATACCAGCGCCATGCCTTCGAGGAAGCCCCGAATCCAGGCAGACAGCGCCTGCAGACGCTGGTCCAGAGAGTAGTCGTCATCCGGCAGCAACGGCTGGAAGCTCATGTCTGCGGCCTCCAGCGTGGCCAGAGTGTCGGAGTAGGCCCTGGCCATGAAATCCGCCAATGAGGTGGACTCTTCCGCCGCGGTGTCGGCCAGCCCCATGTGCTCACACACCAGTGTTAGCCAATCGCGGTCTTGTAAACGGGCCCCTGCCGCGAGACGGCCGCAGAGCGCACCATGGAGTTCCGATGGATGGCTGAAGGCCTTATGTTCTGTGAAGACGTTAGCCCAGCGCTCAAATTCAGCGATGCGAGCAGCACCAGAGGTGTCAACTTCTGACATGTAGCGGAGCATTCCTGTGTGATTGATTGAAGTGACTATCCTAGCATCCGGACTCTCTGTAGGCACTGACCGGTTGCTTTTCCGGCAAGGAATATACAATATGTTATAACATATCAATTTGTGGAAAGGCCCGACATGAAACTTGCCGACATTCGACCACTGGCAACCCTTGTCCTGTTCGCCAGCACACCGTTATTTGCCAGTGACAACCCTGGCGCCCATCAACATGGCCACGCCGAAGTACAAATCGCGATCAGTCATGACCGTGTTGACCTGATCTTCACCTCACCCGCCCACAACCTCCTTGGTTTTGAGCACGAGGCCAGGACGGAAGCGCAGAAACAGCGACTCCTCAACGTTCAGGACTGGCTGAGCACAACCCCCCTGATCAATACCGCCGACGCCAGCTGTCTCGTCAAGGATGCGACCGCAGATATTGCGTCCATGGCAGAAGGCGATGACCATGAGGAGAATCACCAGCACCATGATGCCCCGCCTCGGCAGCGCCATGCTGACGTGGAAGTGACGCAGGTGCTCAATTGCCCGGGCGTTGGCTCCGCTACCGAGCTGACCACAGACCTTCCCGACCGCTTCCCCGGCATCGATCAACTGGACATTGACTGGATCGACTCCGCTGGCCAGGCGTCAATCCGACTGCCCAGCGGTGAAACCCGGTTTAGCCTGGCGCGGTAAACTCAATCCTCATACGGGAAGACTGTATCGGCCATGATGGCATAGGATGAAGTACCGATGGCATTCTCGGTACGCTGGATCAGCACCGTGCCCTCTACCCAGACAGGGGTATACAGAGCTTCAATCGTGAAGCCCTCAGGGTATTTGACGTGAATGATCTGGTTCGGTGGTGGCGGCGGCACGTGAATGCAGGCGCCATAGTAGGGCACCAGGAAAAATTCGAGAATGCGCATATCCTCGGTGGTCTTCAGAGGCACGACAAAGCCCGGAATCCGCCCCGCGACGTTGTCCATTTCCGGAACCACCCGGCCGGTCATGATTTCATCCGGAAGTAGCGGCGGGCCATCGCCCTCGTGCTCCACTTCTGGCATATTTTCCAGCAGGGCAAGATCCTCTGCCGGCATCAGCTCCAGCCAGTCAATTTCCCTGGAGTCGGCAAAGGCACTCAGGGAGCCAATCAGCAGGCTTGCCAGTGCAACCATGAGCACCAGTTGCCTGGAAGAAAAACGAATAACAGGACCCATCAGACAGCGTTCTCCACACAAGACAAAGGTTGGGCGCCAAAGCATCATACACGGGCCAGACCACAACCGACATGATCACCGAGACAGAATCCATGCCCCTCAGTTCCCAAGCCTCTGCGCTGGCGCTGGACGTCCGCAATCTCCGCTTTCGCTGGACCCCGGAGCAGCCGCTGCTTTGCTTTCCGGATATCCAGCTTGCCGCTGGCGAACACCTCTTCATCCACGGCCCGAGCGGCACTGGCAAGAGTACATTTCTGAGCCTGCTGGCCGGCATGCTGTCGCCTGACAGCGGAACCATCCAGATGCTGGGCAATGACATTCACCAAGCCCGCGCCGGCGCGCGGGACCGATTCCGGGCTGACCATGTCGGGGTGATTTTCCAGCAATTCAACCTGGTGCCCTATCTGACCGCGGAAGCAAACGTCACCCTGCCCTGCCGGCTATCAGCCCGTCGCCGCGCCGCCACGGTCACCTCGCCGACCGATGAGGCGCACCGGCTGCTGGCAGCACTGACAATCCCGGCAGACCACTGGCACCGCAAGGTCACTCGCCTCAGTATTGGCCAGCAACAGCGCGTGGCCGCCGCGCGCGCTCTGATCGGTTCGCCCGAACTTATCCTTGCCGACGAACCGACCTCGGCCCTGGACAGCGATAACCGGGATCGATTCCTCGACCTCCTGCTGACTCTGGCCGAGGAACGCAACAGCTCGGTATTGTTTGTCAGCCATGACCGAACTCTTGCCCCTCACTTCCATCACCAGATCGCACTTCAGGGAACGTCATCATGAAAGCCGCCCTGGCACTATCGCTGGCCAGCTCCAGCCTCTGGCATCGCCGCAAAGTGCTGGCGCTGGTCTGCCTGACCCTTACCCTCAGCGTGACCCTGCTGCTGGGCATCCAGTACTTGCGGACCGAGGTCAAGCAGTCCTTTACCAGTACCATCTCCGACACGGACCTGATCATCGGAGCCCGAAGCGGCCAGCTCAACCTGCTGCTGTATACGGTGTTCCATATCGGCAATGCCACCAACAATATCCGCTGGTCCACCTTCAAGAAACTGGAACAGGATGAACACATCCGTTGGCTGATCCCCATCTCCCTGGGCGACAGTTACAAGGGCTATCGCGTGGTCGCTACCGACAGCCGCATGCTGACCCATTTTCGGTACGGCCAGGGGCAACCACTCACGGTGGCTAAAGGCCAGTGGTTTGATGGCATCTTCGATGTCGTAGCCGGTGCCGGCGTCGCCCGGGCACTGGGCCATCAGGTAGGCGACAGCATCGTGCTGTCCCATGGCGGAGGGCAGACCAGCTTTTCCAATCATGAGCAGACACCGTTTACGGTGACGGGCATACTCGCCCCGACAGGCACACCAGTGGACCAGGCTGTTTACATCAGCCTTGATGGTATGGAAGCCATGCACGTCGGCTGGTCGTCCGGCGTCGCCATTCCCGGGCGAACGCTCACCCCCGACAAAGCCGAGGGCCGGGACTTCACTCCACACGCCATTACCGCCGCATTTGCCGGGCTGGAGCAAAAAATCCTGACCTTTCGGGTTCAACGGGCCATCAACGAATCTGCCGCCGAGCCGCTTTCAGCCATTTTGCCAGGGGTTGCCCTCAGCGACCTCTGGCGCCTGATGGGCCAGTTTGAGCGGGCCCTGATCGGCATCACCGGTTTTGTGGTTGTCACCAGCCTGATCGGTCTGATCGCGGTTCTGCTGACCCTACAGGCCCAGCGCGCCCATGAAATTGCCGTGCTGCGCGCCATTGGTGCTTCGCCTTCCCTGATGGCCGCACTCTATGTGATCGAATGTGTCGTTCTGGCCCTGTTGGCCTGCGTCCTGGCGGTGGCACTGGGCACGCTGGCAATTTTGGCTCTGAGCCCCTGGATACTGGCCCACTACGGCTTACATATCCCACTGCGCCCGCTGAACTTGAATGAGTGGGTACTGCTCACATCCGTACCTGCCACCGCGCTTCTGGTGGCACTGGCGCCAGCCTTTAGCACCTGGCGGCAGAGCCGCTCTTTGGGGTTTGGAGACACCGGGGAGAAGTGAGCGCTGTCACGCCAAGCAGGCCATGACAACCCTGTAAATTGACCAGCTTACAGTCCACACTTATAGTTAGTTCCATTCACCTCTAACGTAACTGGACGCACCATGGAACAGTCCGAACTGCAGGCATTGGCGGACAAACTGGACAGACTGATTGAACGCTGCAAAAAACTGGAACAGGATAATGTGGCCATGCGCGAGCTGCAGGATGACTGGCAGCGGGAACGGGCTCAGTTGATCCAGAAGAACGATCTTGCCAAGAACAAGATTGAAGCCATGATTGGGCGCCTAAGGGCGCTGGAGCAACACTAATGTCCGAACAAGCCAAGACCCTTGAGGTCAAGATCCTCGACAAGGAATACCTGGTTGCCTGCCCTCCGGATCAGCAAAGGGCGTTGATTGATGCCGCCAGCCACCTGGACAGCAAGATGCGGGAAATACGAACCAGCGGCAAGGTCTTCGGCACCGAGCGTATTGCCGTGATGGCCGCCCTCAACATTACCCACGACCTGCTCCAGCAGGACACCATGTCTGATGCCGCCGCTGCCCTGCTCAAGTCCATGGATGACAAACTGGGTGCCGCCCTCGGTGAGGCTGACTAAAAAATTACACAGAATCGCGTTTGCATTGCCCCCCGGTGGTCGCTCTATAATAAGCCAACTTCCTGGGTTGTTCGCCGGTCGGAGACGTCCTCGAGCCGATGCGCAATACCCAGGTGGCCACTTCAGGGCATTGTGAGCATGTCCCCCGCGGGGGAAAGCCTAATCTGCCACAGCGGCCACCAACCTTGAACCTTGGGTTCAAGGGCTACATCCGATAACGGCAACCCGGGAAGCTTATTTTTAGATGCGTACGCCGCTCACTGCCCCTTTCGATCCCCATCCCGAACAATCCTCTCGCAGCGCTATTCGCAAGGCACTGAGACACCGCCGCCGCTCACTCAGTCAGGCCCAGCAAAAAAAGTCCGCAGCACAGATGGCCCAGCACCTTCTGGCCAGTCCGTCGCTGTACCGCGCCCGCCACATTGCGGTCTATCTGGCCAACGATGGCGAAATCGATCCAGCGCCTTACTTGCGTGCCGCTCGCTCCCGGGGAATTCAGTTCTACCTTCCCGTGTTGCATCCATTTCGCGACGGCCACATGGTCTTCACCCCATTTACCGAGTCAACCATCCTGCGCCCGAACCGCTTTGGCATACCCGAACCGGTATTTGACGGCCCCGAAAACCGCCCCGCCTGGGCGCTGGATGCGGTCCTGCTACCCCTGGTCGGATTCGATCTGGACGGCGGGCGTCTGGGCATGGGGGGTGGTTTTTATGATCGCACCTTTGCATTCGTGCGCCGAACCCCAAGACTGGCCCCCAAGCTGATTGGTCTGGCCCATGAGATTCAGCGAGTAGCGCGACTACCGATCGAACCGTGGGATATCCCCCTGCAGGGCATTGTCACTGAGCAACGGCGCTACGATCTGCAATAGCCCGCAGCAAGGAAACCGGGGCCTGGGACTTATATAAGGAGGGTATTAACGGAAACCGGGAACGGTAACCACATCCTCACTGACTCGACGATCGCTCTCCGATGCCTGCAACGAGGTAAACGCGGTAACCGCAAGCCCGATCGCGAAGACCAGAACTATGGCCCGAATGGTGTCAGGCTTGCGATTCATGACAAAACTCTCCGGTTGAAAGACTAGTCAATGCATTGGAAATCAATTGGCTAGTTAGCTTAGTGAACAATTAGCTGGAAGACTATCACGCATCTCCCGATTTACAATTCATAACAGATTACGATTTGTTCATCTTCGCCAATCTCACCCAGCACCCCTTACTCCGTGCCGTTCCCCGCCCCCAAGAACAGACGATAGGCTTCATTGTCAGTCACATCCTTGTAACGGAACCCCACCTTGTCGAGCATGGCCTGGAAAGCCTTAAGGTCCCCCTCATCGACTTGCGCCCCCATCAGCACCCGGCTATAGGCGGCTCCGTGATTACGATAGTGGAACATGGAGATATTCCAACGGGTGCCGAGAGACATCAGGAACTTGAGCAACGCCCCTGGACGCTCGGGGAACTGGAACTGGAACACCCGCTCATTGCTAACCGCCGGGGCATGCCCCCCAACCATATGGCGAATATGCTGCTTCGCCAGGTCACTGTCGGTGAGATCAACCACCCCGTAGCCGTTTTCCCTCAGCTCCTGCACCAGCTCATCACGCCCCAACCCGCCCTGCTGGATCTGGATGCCCACAAAGATACGGGCTTCAGCCTCATCTGCGTAGCGATAGTTGAACTCGGTGATGCTGCGTTTATGCAGGGCATTGATGAATGACTTGAAGGCCCCCGGCTGCTCAGGAATCGTCACTGCCAGTATCGCCTCGCGCTTTTCACCGATTTCCGTCCGTTCAGAGATATAACGCAGCCGATCAAAGTTCATGTTGGCCCCACTTAGCACGCCAACCAGATTCTCCCCCTGCAGGTCTTCCCGCCGAATGTATTTCTTTATGCCGGCAACGGACAGAGCGCCCGCAGGCTCCGCAATGGAACGGGTGTCATCGAAGACATCCTTGATGGCGGCGCAGATTTCGTCGGTAGACACCGTAATGACTTCGTCCACCAGATCCTTGCACAGATCCCAGGTATGCTGACCGATCTGTTTGACGGCCACACCGTCAGCAAATATCCCGACTTCATCCAGCACGACCCGGTCACGGGATTCCATCGCGGCCTGCAGACAGTTGGAGTCAGCAGGCTCCACCCCTATGACACGAATCTCCGGCCGCAGGTACTTGATATACGCCGCCATCCCGGCAATCAGACCTCCGCCCCCGACGGGGATAAACACGGCGTGCAGCGGCTGGGTAAACTGCCACATCAGTTCCATCGCGACCGTCCCCTGACCGGCGATGACATCGGGATCATCGAAAGGGTGGATGTAGGTCAGGCCCTGTTTTTCAACCAGTTCAGCGGCATGGGCGGCCGCTTCGTCGTAGGCATCGCCCTTGAGCACCACCTTCGCACCATGACTGCGCACCGAGCGCACCTTGATCTCCGGGGTGGTCTGGGGCATGACGATCACCGCCTTGATCCCGAGTTTCTTGGCGGCTAGCGCGACCCCCTGGGCATGATTTCCAGCTGACGCACAGATAACGCCACGGGACTTCTGTTCCTCGGAAAGCTGGGCAATGCGGTTATAGGCACCTCGTAACTTGAATGAAAACACCGGCTGCAGGTCTTCGCGCTTCAGCATAATCTGGTTTTCGAAACGCTTGGACAGATTGCGGGCTTCGGTCAGCGGCGTTTCGATAGCCACGTCGTAAACACGGGCATCCAGGATTTTCTTGATGTAGCGTTGCAACATAATCTCGGGTTCCATCACGAAGTGCCCCGCAGCAGTCGCAACCGCCCGGGCAGAGAAAAACGGACAGTGTAGAAAGTTTGCCGGGGTGCCGTCTATAACCCAGTAGGCGGGAGGGATATAATAAAGCCACTTTTCTTTCCCACTTTGCCGACCAAGCCCACATCCGGAGCCAGACATGAACCAGGATCAACTGAAACAGGCTGTCGCTCGCGCAGCGCTGGACTACATCACTCCGCGCCTAAGCAGCGACAGCATCATTGGCGTTGGCACAGGCAGCACCGCCAACCACTTCATTGACATGCTCGCCGAGATCCGCACCGAGTTTGACGGCGCCGTCGCCAGTTCTGAAGCCACCGCTGAGCGACTGAAAGGCCACGGCATTCCGGTGTATGAACTCAACAGCGCCGGCACTCTGGAGTTCTATATCGATGGCGCCGACGAAAGCAACGAACGCCTCGAGCTGATCAAGGGCGGCGGCGCGGCCCTCACCCGGGAAAAGATCGTGGCCGCCGTGGCCAAGACCTTCATCTGCATCGCGGACGAGTCAAAAATGGTCGGTGTACTCGGCCAGTTTCCGCTTCCGGTGGAAGTGATTCCGATGGCCCGCAGCCACGTTGGCCGGGAAATCGTCAAACTCGGCGGCGACCCGGTATATCGGGAGGGGGTGGTGACGGACAACGGCAACATCATCATCGACGTCCACAATATGGACCTGTCCCGCCCGATTCAGGCCGAAGAACGCCTCAACCAGATTGTCGGTGTTGTCACCAATGGCCTGTTCGCCCGCCGCCCCGCCGATCTGCTCCTGCTAGGTACCGCAAACGGCGTGCAGAGTATCCCACGACCAGGCATCTGACCCGACAAACCGTACCAAGCGCTTGCTTGGTCGTCGATAATTCGCCAAACTGTCCTCTCGACCATCAGCAGAGGCCAGTTTGTCGTGACTCAGTATTTTAACGAAACCCACGAACAGGTTCGCCAGACCGTTCGGAAGTTCATCAACACCCACGTTCGCCCCCATATCGATGACTGGGAGGAGGCAGGTGAGTTTCCCCGCGACCTATACCGCCTCGCGGGTGAAGCAGGCCTTCTTGGCATCGGATTTGACGAAGCTCTCGGCGGCACCGGCGCCGGTGACACCTTTCTCAAGGTCGCGGTATCCGAAGAACTGATGCGCTCGACCTCCGGTGGCCTGGTCGCGAGCCTCGGTTCCCTCGATATCGGCCTTCCCCCGGTTGCCAAATGGGCTCAGCCGTCGGTACGCGAGCAGGTCGTTCCACGGGTACTGCGCGGCGAAAAGATCTCCGCCCTGGCCATTACCGAGCCGAATGGCGGCTCCGACGTTGCCAACCTGAAAACCCGCGCCGTTCGCGACGGTGACCACTACATCGTGAACGGCAGCAAGACCTTCATTACCAGCGGTTGCCGCGCCGACTATTACACCGTCGCCGTTCGCACCGGCGGCGAAGGCCATGGCGGCATAAGCCTGCTACTCATTCCCCGCGAAACGCCCGGGTTCAGCCGTGGCAACAAGCTCAAGAAAATGGGCTGGTGGGCCAGCGATACCGCAGAGCTGTTCTTTGAGGACTGCCGGGTCCCCGCCGAAAACCTGATCGGCGCCGAAAATGCCGGCTTTATCGCCATCATGAGCAACTTCCTGCAGGAAAGACTCATGCTGACCATCATGGCTTACATGACGGCGCAAATTGCACTCGAAGAAAGCCTCGCTTATACCCATCAAAGGGAAGCCTTTGGCCGACCGATCGAGCGCTTTCAAGTCACACGCCACAAATTGGTGGATATGGCCACAAGGATCGATGTGGCCCGTGAATATGCTTACCGCTGTGCAGCGCTGATGCAGGCGGGCAAGAATCCTATCAAGGAAGTCGCGATGGCCAAGAACTTTGCCGTCGAGGTCTGTGAATACGTTACACGGGAAGCCGTCCAGCTGCACGGAGGCATGGGCTATATGCGGGAGTCCGTGGTTGAACGCCTGTACCGGGACGCCAAGATCCTCTCGATCGGCGGTGGCACGGATGAGATCATGAAGGAACTGATTGCCAAGCAAATGAAGCTGTGAGGGCCCGTTGGTCCCGGGCATCAGCAACCTACCATGGTTTAGTTTCGATATATGCCGGATACACGTATAATTGCGCCACTTTTCAATAGCAGTTAAACGGCCATCCAACCAAGGATCGATTATGAACTTCGATAACATTCCCGCTGGCAAGAACCCCCCCGAAGACATCTACGTCGCGATTGAGATCCCGGCGAACAGCTCCCCGGTCAAGTACGAGCTGGACAAAGAAATGGGCGCTCTGCTGGTAGACCGCTTCATGGCCACCCCGATGTTCTACCCGGCCAACTATGGTTTCATCCCCCATACCCTGGCCGACGATGGCGACCCGCTGGACGTGCTTGTTGTAACCCCATATCCGGTTCAGGCGGGCTCTGTCATCCGCTGCCGCCCAGTTGGCGTACTCAACATGGAAGACGAGGCCGGTGGCGACGCCAAGCTGGTTGCTGTACCTCACGAGAAGGTGACCAAGTCCTACGTTGACGTCAAAGACATCGAAGACCTGCCTCAGTTGCTGCGCGACCAGATCCAGCACTTCTTCGAGAACTACAAGACGCTCGAGTCAGGCAAGTGGGTCAAGGTCCAGGGCTGGGACAACGCCGCCGCCGCTCGCAAGGCGATCGAAGACTCCGTGGCCGCCTACAAGGGCTGATGCCCTTGATTGCCTGGCGCAGACCCTCTGCGCCAGGCAAAATCAAAACACAAAAAAAGCCGGTAACTTTCGTTACCGGCTTTTTTTCGGGCTGCGTTGAGGAAATTACTCCTCGTCACCGCCCACTTCTTCTGCTTCGATATCCAGAGGACGACCGACCAGCTCAACGAATGCCATAGGGGCATTATCGCCAGCGCGGAAGCCGCACTTCAGGATGCGCAGGTAACCACCTGGACGCTCGGAGTAACGGGGACCCAGCTCTTCAAAGAGCTTGGCTACCGCAGCATCGTTGCGCAGGCGAGAGAACGCCAGACGACGATTTGCTACCGAATCATTCTTAGAAAGCGTGATCAACGGCTCAGCCACCCGGCGAAGTTCCTTCGCTTTCGGGAGAGTCGTTTTGATCAGCTCGTGCTCAACCAGTGACGCGGCCATGTTACGGAACATGGCTTTGCGATGCGCACTGGTCCTGTTGAACTTACGACCACTCTTACGATGACGCATTGCTCTGATTCCTTACCTTAAACTACCAATTCGGCGATTAACCGCCCAGAACCCGGTCGTCGCCACGAAGGCTCGCCGGCGGCCAGTTATCAAGACGCATCCCCAGGGACAGACCGCGCGAAGCGAGCACGTCCTTGATTTCGGTCAGCGACTTTTTACCCAGGTTAGGCGTCTTCAGCAGCTCGACTTCGGTCCGCTGAATGAGATCGCCGATGTAGTAAATGTTCTCTGCCTTCAAGCAGTTAGCTGAACGCACGGTCAATTCCAGATCATCCACCGGACGCAGCAGAATCGGATCAATTTCTTCCTCTTCCTCTACGCGCTCCGGCTCTTTTTCGTGATCGAAATCAACGAATACCGCCAGTTGCTGCTGGAGGATGGTCGCGGCCCGGCGAATTGCTTCTTCCGGATCGATCGTACCATTGGTCTCCAGATCAATAACCAACTTGTCCAGGTCAGTACGCTGCTCAACACGGGCACTTTCGACCGCGTAAGCAACACGACGAACCGGGCTGTACGTAGCATCCAACTGCAGGCGCCCGATAGCACGTGTCTCGTCTTCGTCCAGACCGCGCTGATCAGCAGCCTCGTAACCACGACCGCGAACGATCTTGAGACGCATGTTCATTTCGCCGTTATCACTCAGGTGGCAAATGACATGCTCAGGGTTCGCGATCTCAACATTATGATCCAGCTTGATATCGCCAGCAGTCACGACTCCGGGACCCTTCTTGCTGAGCGTAAGCTCAACTTCATCACGGTCACTCATCTTAACTGCGACGCCTTTGAGATTCAGAAGAATCTCAATGACATCTTCCTGGACACCTTCGATTGCGCTGTACTCATGCAGAACACCGTCAATCTGCGCTTCAGTGATCGCGCAGCCCGGCATTGAGGACAAAAGTATCCGGCGCAGAGCACTACCCAAAGTGTGACCAAAACCCCTTTCCAGCGGCTCCAGAGTCACTTTGGCACGAGTGCTGCTCGATTCCTTTACGTCGATGGTACGAGGTGTCAATAACTCATGTACTGAACGCTGCATAGACGCCCCTATCTGCTCTCGTTGCTAACTGGGCCTTACTTAGAGTAAAGCTCGACGATGAGGTTCTCATTGATGTCGGCCGGCAACTCAGTACGCTCAGGCACTGACTTGTAAACGCCTGACATCTTGCTGGCGTCGACCTCTACCCAGCCCACCGGTGCACGTCCAGAAGCCAGATCCAGAGCACCTTTAACGCGCAACTGGTTTTTGGCCTTCTCACGAACACTCACAACATCACCCGGCTTGACCTGGTAGGAAGGAATATTCACTACCTTGTCGTTCACCAGAATCGCTTTGTGAGAAACGAGCTGACGGGATTCAGCACGGGTAGAACCAAAACCCATGCGGTAAACTACGTTATCCAGACGAGCTTCCAGAAGCTGCAGCAGGTTTTCACCCGTTGCACCTTTCAGGCGAGCTGCCTCGGCGTAATAGTTACGGAACTGCTTTTCCAGAACGCCGTAGATACGACGAACTTTCTGCTTCTCACGAAGCTGCACTCCGTATTCAGACAGACGGCCACGACGAGCACCGTGCATGCCTGGAGGAGTCTCGAGGTTGCACTTGGAATCAAGTGCGCGGGCTCCGCTCTTCAGAAAAAGATCTGTCCCTTCACGACGAGACAGTTTACATTTTGGACCTATGTAACGTGCCATATTTCACTGTCTCCTGTCTTAGACGCGGCGCTTCTTGGGCGGACGACAGCCGTTATGAGGAATCGGCGTCACATCAGTGATGTTTGTGATCTTGTAGCCGCACGCATTCAGCGCACGAACTGCAGATTCACGTCCGGGCCCAGGACCCTTAACCTCTACATCCAGGTTTTTAAGGCCGTATTCAGCAGCCGCGTTACCGGCTCTTTCAGCTGCTACCTGCGCAGCAAAAGGTGTACTCTTACGTGACCCGCGGAAACCAGAGCCACCAGAGGTAGCCCAGGACAGGACATTGCCCTGACGATCAGAAATGGTCACGATGGTGTTGTTGAAGGAAGCGTGGATGTGCGCGACGCCATCAACAACCGTCTTTTTCACCTTTTTACGGGTACGTGTACCTGGCTTTGCCATGATTGCCTACCTGTTACTTGCGAATCGGTTTGCGAGGACCTTTACGGGTGCGAGCGTTGGTCTTCGTGCGCTGACCACGGACAGGAAGTCCATGACGATGGCGCAGACCACGGAAGCAGCCGAGATCCTTCAAACGCTTAATGTTCATCTGAACTTCACGACGCAGATCGCCTTCGACAGTCAGTTTGCCCACTTCGGTACGAAGTGACTCAATCTGATCGTCGCTAAGGTCTTTGACCTTGGCGTCCGGCTGAACGCCGGCTGCGTCGCAAAGCTTTTGAGCTGCTGTCCGACCGACTCCAAAAATGTAAGTCAGTGAGATAACAGCATGTTTGTTGTCGGGTATATTGACACCGGCTATACGTGCCATCCAAATTACTCCGCGTTCAAAGCTTTGCTGTGTGAATTATCCGCCACAAAAAGGGCGCGAAATAATAGCGCCTGACCATAAAAAGATCAAGCGCTATCATTCCGGTACCCTTTGCGTCGTCAGTTTCGATTCTTTTGAATCAGCCCTGGCGCTGCTTGTGGCGAGGCTCCGAGCAAATGACTCGTACCGAGCCATTGCGACGAATTACTTTGCAGTTACGGCAAATTTTCTTTACCGAAGCGCGTACTTTCATTGTCGACTCCAGATATCAACGGGAACGGCGTTAGCCGTTCCGACCATAGCCCTTGAGATTGGACTTCTTCATCAGCGATTCGTACTGATGCGACATCAGGTGCGACTGAACCTGAGCCATGAAATCCATCACAACGACTACAACAATCAACAGCGAAGTCCCGCCCAGATAGAAGGGAATATTGCCCCAAACCATCAGGAACTGAGGGAACAGCGACACCGCTGTGATGTACATTGCACCGAACAGTGTGAGACGAGTCAGCACACCGTCGATATATTTGGCGGTCTGGTCCCCTGGACGAATCCCGGGAATAAAGGCGCCGGAACGCTTGAGGTTATCGGCCACTTCTTTCGGGTTATACATCAACGCCGTGTAGAAGAAACAGAAGAACACAACAGCGGCAGCGAACAGGATGATATAGAGCGGCTGGCTTGGTGCCAAGGCCTGCGACATATCACTGAGCCATTCCATGCCTTCACCCTGGCCAAACCATTGCCCGATTGACGCCGGGAACAGCAGGATAGAGGACGCGAAGATGGGAGGGATAACCCCGGCCATGTTCACTTTCAGAGGCAGGTGACTGGACTGCTGGGCGAACACCCGGCGGCCTTGCTGACGCTTGGCATAGTTAATGGTCAATCGACGCTGACCACGCTCCATGAACACCACGAAGCCCACTACAGCAATCGCAAACACACCGATTGCCAGGACCACCAGCAAACTCATTTCACCGTTCCGGGCCTGCTCAAGCGTTTGCCCAACAGCACCGGGAAGACCCGCCACGATACCCGCGAAGATCAGCAAGGAAATTCCGTTGCCTACGCCCCGCTCAGTGATCTGCTCACCCAGCCACATCATGAACACCGCACCACACACAAAGGAGATGACGGCCACGAAGTGGAAGCTGAAACTATCGTTGAAGGTGACACCCTGGGATGCCAGACCGACAGAAATACCCAGCCCCTGAACCAGCGCCAGAAGCACTGTTCCATAACGGGTGTATTGGCTGATCTTGCGCCGCCCTGCTTCGCCTTCTTTCTTCAGCTGCTCAAGCTGCGGACTAACCGCAGTCATGAGCTGCATGATGATCGAGGCGGAGATGTACGGCATGATCCCCAGCGCGAAGATACTCATTCGCTCAAGCGCACCACCGGAAAACATGTTGAACAGACTCAGGATGGTTCCCTGATTCTGATCAAACAGTGCCGCCAGCCGATCTGGGTTGATTCCCGGCACCGGGATATGGGCACCGATCCGGTACACCAGAAGTGCCAGAAATACGAACCAGAGCCGCGAACGCAGCTCTGCAAGTCCTTTTCCCGCGCCGGCAGGCAATGATGCTGTCTTGGCCATTTAGTCCTCGACTCGCCTTAGTCTTCGACTTTACCGCCCGCGGCAGCAATAGCCTCGCGAGCGCCTTTGGTCACTTTCAGACCCTTGACGGTCACCGGACGGCTGAGTTCGCCAGACAGGATAACCTTCGCTTCGCGAATTTCTTCACGAATGATGTCGGCCTTTTTCAGCGCCGCCAGGTCAACGATGTCACCTTCTACCTTCGCCAGTTCGTTCAGGCGAATCTCAGCAACGTAACGCTGCTGACGAGAAGTGAAACCGAATTTCGGCAGACGACGAGCCAAAGGCTGCTGGCCACCCTCGAAACCAGGGGCAACACTGCCACCGGAACGGGCTTTCAGACCTTTGTGACCACGACCAGCGGTCTTACCGAGACCGCTACCGATACCGCGACCGACGCGCTTGGCGTTCGGGCGTGAACCGGGTTCTGGACTAAGTTCGTTCAAACGCATCTTAGTTCTCCTCCACCCGAACCAGGTAGTTCACCTTGTTGACCATACCGCGAACGGAAGGAGTGTCTTCCACTTCTACGGTGTGACCGATTTTGCGCAGACCCAGGCCCTTAACGCACAGCTTGTGCTTGGGCTGGCAGCCGATTGGGCTGCGGGTCAGTGTAACCTTGATCTTTTTAGCATTCGCCATGACTTCAACCCAGAATATCTTCCACGGTCTTGCCGCGCTTGGCTGCGATATCTTCAGGCGCTTGCATAGCCTGGAGACCCTTGATTGTGGAACGGACCACGTTGACCGGGTTGGTCGATCCGTAACACTTGGACAGTACGTTCTGAACACCTGCCACTTCCAGTACGGCGCGCATAGCACCGCCGGCAATGATACCGGTACCTTCAGAGGCCGGCTGCATGTATACCTTGGAACCGCCGTGAACGGCCTTCACAGGGTACTGCAGCGTGGTGCCGTCCAGAGCGACGTCAACCATGTTCTTACGCGCAGCTTCCATGGCTTTCTGGATCGCAACCGGCACTTCACGCGCCTTGCCACGACCGAAACCTACACGACCTTTACCATCACCAACTACAGTCAGAGCAGTGAAAGCAAAGATTCGACCGCCTTTGACCACTTTGGCAACGCGGTTTACCTGGACCAGCTTCTCCTGGAGCTCAGGCGCCTTCTGTTCGTTAACGCTCATCTTCTCCACCTCTTAGAATTTCAAGCCAGCTTCGCGAGCCGCGTCGGCCAGAGCCTGGACACGTCCGTGATAGCGGTAACCGGAACGATCGAAGGCAACAGCTTCAACGCCAGCAGCCTTGGCACGCTCAGCAATCAGCTGACCGACCTTCTTGGCAGCATCGACGTTACCGGTTGCGCCTTGACGCAGTTCCTTGTCGAGAGTGGAGGCAGAGGCCAGAACCTTGCTGCCGTCCGCGGTAGTGACCTGGGCATACATATGACGGGGTGTACGATGTACACTCAGACGGTTTGCACCCAGCTCACGAATTTTCATGCGCACTTTACGTGCGCGACGCAGTCTTTCGATATTCGCGCTCATAGTCCCGCCTTATTTCTTCTTGGCTTCTTTGCGTCGTACATGCTCATCGGCATAACGTACACCTTTGCCTTTGTAAGGCTCGGGCGGACGGTAAGCGCGAATTTCAGCAGCGACCTGGCCAACCTGTTGCTTATCGATCCCGCGGATAACAACTTCCGTCTGGGACGGAGTTTCTGCGGTGATCCCCTCGGGCAGCTCGTACTCAACCGGGTGAGAGAAACCCAGTGTCAGATTGAGCTTTTTGCCCTGCGCCTGGGCACGATAACCAACGCCCACAAGCTGGAGTTTACGCTCGAAGCCCGCAGAAACACCGGTCACCATGTTGTTGATGAGTGCACGGGTGGTTCCTGCGAGAGCGCGGGACTGCTTGGCGCCATCACGGGCAGCGAAGCGCAGGACGTTTTCTTCCTGAGAAACTTCAACAGCCTGATGTACGGTGAATTGAAGCGCTCCCTTGGAGCCCTTCACATTGATTTCCTGTCCGTTCAGCTTAACCTCAACACCGGAAGGCAGCACGACAGGATTATTGGCAACCCTGGACATCGTTATCTCCCCTTAGAATACGGTGCAGATGACTTCGCCACCCACGCCAGCAGCACGTGCAGCGCGGTCGGTCATTACGCCCTTGGACGTAGACACGATGGCGACTCCCAAACCGCCGGCTACTTTCGGCAGTTCCCCAGCGCCCTTGTACTGGCGCAGACTCGGACGGCTGACCCGCTGAATTTCTTCGATAACGGGCTTGCCGCCGAAGTACTTCAGAGTGATGGTCAGCTCAGGCTTGGCGTCAGCTGAGACGGAAAAGTCTTCTACGTAACCTTCGTCCTTGAGGACCTGGGCTACGGAGACCTTGATTTTGGAAGATGGCATGGCCACGTCGGCCTTCTGTGCCATCTGTGCGTTGCGGATACGAGTGATCATATCCGCAAGCGTGTCTTGCATACTCATTGGTATGAGGCTCCTGATCTTTTTAGTTGTGCAGCGGCTTGCCGCACCGCTTACCAACGGGCACCTTCACCTTGCGGGAAGGCGCCTACCTTACCAGCTTGACTTGGTCAGACCCGGTACGTCACCGCGCATACCGGCTTCACGCAGCTTGATGCGTGAAAGCTGGAACTTGCGCAGAACGCCGTGGGGACGACCTGTAACCTGGCAGCGGTTACGGAGACGAGCAGGACTGGCATCACGAGGCAGCTGTTGCAGCTTCATTTGCGCATTCCAACGGTCTTCATCGCTGGTGTTCGGGTTCTTGATAATCGCCTTGAGTTCAGCGCGCTTGACCGCGTATTTCGCTACGGTCTTTTCGCGCTTGAGCTCACGGTTTTTCATGGAAACCTTAGCCATTACACGGATTCCTTATTTCTTGAACGGAAAGCCAAAGGCTTTCAGCAGTTCACGACCTTCATCATCGGTACCCGCAGTGGTGGTGATGGTGATATCCAGCCCGCGGATCTTGTCGACTTTGTCGTACTCGATCTCAGGGAAGATGATCTGCTCACGCACACCCATGCTGTAGTTACCGCGACCGTCAAATGACTTGGGGTTCAGACCGCGGAAATCACGTACGCGAGGAATCGCGATGTGCACCAGGCGATCAAAGAAGTCCCACATACGCTCACCGCGCAGCGTCACTTTACAACCGATAGGCCAACCTTCACGGATCTTGAAGCCCGCAACAGATTTGCGAGCCTTGGTGACAACAACTTTCTGACCAGTCAGGGCTTCGAGATCCGCCACTGCGTTTTCGATCAGCTTCTTGTCACCTACCGCTTCGCCAACACCCATGTTCAGGGTGATTTTCTCGATACGCGGCACCTGCATGACGTTCTTGTAACCGAACTCGTTCTGCAGGGCGGGTACCACTTCCTTAGTGTACTGCTCTTTCATGTTAAGCATCGTAACCACCACCGCTTACTGGTTATCGACAGCTTCTTGCGTGGACTTGAAGATCCGCACTTTAGCGCCGTCTTCCTTGATCTGGAAGCCTACGCGATCGGCTTTGCCGGTCTGCGGATTAAAAATTGCCACGTTGGAAGCCTGGATAGGCGCTTCTTTTTCGACGATGCCACCTGGGGTGCCAAGCATCGGGTTAGGCTTGGTGTGCTTCTTGATCATATTGATCCCAGAAACCACCAGACGGCCATCGTCCTGAACTTTCAGGACTTTACCACGTTTGCCCTTGTCTTTGCCCGTGGTGACGATTACTTCGTCATCTCGTTTGATCTTTTTCATAACCGGCCTCTAGTCCTTACAGTACTTCGGGTGCCAGTGAAATAATTTTCATGAACTTCTCATTACGCAGTTCACGGGTAACCGGTCCGAAGATACGGGTACCAATGGGCGCGTCCTGATTGTTCAGAAGTACAGCTGCATTACCGTCAAAACGGATCAGCGAACCGTCGGGACGACGTACACCTTTACGGGTACGTACAACGACAGCATTCAGGACCTGGCCTTTCTTCACTTTACCGCGGGGGATGGCTTCCTTGACGGTTACCTTGATGATATCCCCAACGCTGGCGTAACGCCGGTGCGAACCGCCCAGGACTTTGATGCACTGCACTTGACGTGCACCGCTGTTGTCCGCGACTTCAAGCATTGTTTGAGTCTGAATCATGGTTGATCTCCCGGCGCCTTACACCTTGGATGCTTTCTCGGTGACTTCCACCAGGGCCCAGCTCTTGGTCTTGGAGACCGGACGGGTTTCCTGGATGGTAACGGTGTCACCGATATTGCACTGATTGCTCTCATCGTGAGCATGAATCTTGGTAGAGCGCTTGACGTACTTACCGTACAGCGGGTGCTTAACCCGACGCTCAACCAACACAACGATGGACTTCTCCATCTTGTTGCTCACGACCTTGCCGGTCAGGGTTTTGGCAGTATTGGTAGCTTCGGTCATGTCACTGTCCTGCCTTTTCGTTCAAAACTGTTTTGACGCGAGCAATGTCACGCTTCACATTGCGGAGCAGGTGAGACTGATTCAGCTGACCTGTAGCCTTGCGCATGCGAAGGTTGAACTGCTCTTTCAGCAGGTCGATCAGCGAGCTGTTCAGCTCCTCGACTGTTTTTTCACGCAGCTCTGTAGCTTTCATCACATCACCGTCCTCGTTACAAAGGTGGTCGACACAGGCAGCTTGGCGGCGGCCAATGCAAAGGCCTCACGCGCGACTTCCTCGGCAACACCCTCCATCTCGTACAGCATCTTGCCGGGCTGAATCTCAGCCACCCAGTACTCGACAGAACCCTTACCTTTACCCATACGTACTTCAAGCGGCTTGCCAGTGATCGGCTTGTCCGGGAAAACACGGATCCAGATCTTACCACCCCGCTTGATGCGACGGTTCATGGTCCGACGTGCCGCCTCAATCTGGCGTGCAGTTATACGGCCACGGCTGGTCGCTTTCAATCCGTATTCACCGAAGCTCACCTTGTTACCGCGCTGAGCCAGACCGGTGTTACGGCCTTTCATTACCTTACGAAATTTGGTTCGTTTTGGTTGCAGCATACGAGTGCCCCTTTACTTAGAACCTTTCTTGCGAGAGGCATTCTTGTCAGCACGGACTTGCTCCATACCACCAAGAATCTCGCCCTTGAAGATCCATACCTTTACGCCGATAACGCCGTAAGTGGTGTGCGCTTCATAGGTTGCGTAATCAATGTCTGCACGCAGTGTGTGCAGAGGAACGCGACCTTCGCGATACCACTCGGAACGTGCGATTTCAGCACCCCCAAGACGACCACCAACCTGGATCTTGATACCTTTAGCGCCTTGACGCATAGCGTTCTGAACCGCGCGCTTCATAGCACGACGGAACATTACGCGACGCTCGAGCTGACCAGCGACATTCTGGGCAACCAGGCGGGCATCCAGATCCGGCTTGCGGACCTCTTCGATGTTGATGTGCACAGGCACACCCATCATGTCGCTTACTTCGCGACGCAGACGGTCAACATCTTCACCCTTCTTACCGATAACAATACCGGGACGGGCAGTATGGATCGTGATACGGGCGTTCTGAGCAGGGCGCTCGATCACAATCTTGCTGACAGACGCCTTTTCAAGACGCTTGTCAAGGAATTCGCGAACCTGGATGTCGTTCAGCAGGTTTTTCGCGTAGTCCTTCTTCTCGGCATACCACACTGAGTTGTGCTCTTTGATCACACCCAGGCGAATGCCGTTTGGATTTACTTTATGACCCATCTGAGCATCTCCTACTTGTCGGCGACCTTGACGGTGATATGACAGGTGCGCTTGAAAATACGGTCAGCGCGCCCCTTAGCTCGAGCCTTGATTCGCTTGAGCGTCGGACCCTCATCCACCATGATGGTGGAAACCCGCAAATCATCTACGTCCAGACCTTCATTGTGCTCAGCGTTGGCAATCGCGGACTCAAGAGCTTTCTTGATGATCGCGGCAGCCTTCTTCGGGCTGAAAGTCAGAATATTCAGGGCGTCCTCAACAGCCTTGCCTCGTACTTGGTCAGCGACAAGACGAGCTTTCTGAGCAGAGAGGCGAGCGCCCTTGTACTTAGCGGCTACTTCCATTTCTATTCCCCTCGCAATCAGCGTTTAGCTTTCTTGTCGGCTGCATGACCACGGTAGGTTCGCGTTGCCGCGAACTCACCCAGCTTATGACCAACCATATCTTCGGTGACATAAACCGGTACGTGTTGCTTGCCGTTGTGGACTGCAATGGTCAGGCCTACCATCTCCGGGAAGATTGTTGACCGGCGGGACCAGGTTTTGATCGGCCGCTTGTCATTAGCTTCCAGAGCTGCCTCGACCTTCTTCAACAGATGCAGGTCTATAAAAGGACCTTTCTTTAAAGAACGTGGCACAGCATTTACCTCTATGTAGTCGTTTACTTGGCCGAACGACGACGTACTATCATTCTGTCAGTACGCTTGTTCTTACGAGTCTTATGCCCTTTGGTCGGAACACCCCAAGGAGTAACAGGGTGACGTCCACCAGAGGTACGCCCTTCACCACCACCATGCGGATGGTCAACTGGGTTCATAGCAACACCACGCACTGTTGGCCGTTTGCCGCGCCAACGTGATGCACCCGCTTTACCAAGCTGCTTGAGGCTGTGTTCGCTGTTGGACACTTCACCCAACGTTGCACGACAGTCAACAAGCACCTTACGCATTTCACCTGACCGGAGACGCAGAGTCGCGTACGCGCCTTCGCGCGCCACCAGCTGTACGGATGCGCCCGCAGAGCGAGCCAGCTGAGCACCTTTGCCAGGCTTGAGTTCGACGCAGTGGATCACGGAACCAACCGGAATATTCCGGATTGGCAGAGTGCTACCCACCTTAATCGGCGCGTCGACGCCGGAACGCACTTGATCCCCTACACTCACACCTTTGGGAGCGATAATGTAACGACGCTCGCCATCGGCATACTTGAGGAGTGCGATGTGCGCAGAGCGGTTAGGATCGTATTCCAGGCGCTCAACAGTCGCCGGGATACCATCTTTGGTCCGCTTGAAATCGATAACACGGTAGTGCTTCTTATGACCACCACCGATGTGACGGGTAGTGATGCGACCAAAATGGTTACGACCACCCGATTTGCTCTGAGATTCGACCAACGGTTCGTAAGGGCGCCCTTTGTACAGGTCAGGGTTGTAGATCTTTACAACGTGACGGCGGCCAGCAGATGTTGGTTTGGTTTTGACGATCGGCATATTACGACCCCTTTACCTTATTCCACATCCAGAAAATCGATGTCCTGACCTTCCGCAAGCTTTACATAAGCCTTACGAATGTCATTACGCTTGCCGAAACCGCGGATAGTACGCTTGACCTTACCCTTACGGTTCAGAACCTGAACACCTTCGACAGTTACGTTGAACAGCTGCTCAACGGCTTTCTTGATCTCAGGCTTGGTAGCATCAGGAGCTACACGAAAAACAACCTGGCCGCGCTCTGCTGCCAGAGACGCTTTCTCTGATACGTGCGGCCCAAGCAGGACCTTGTAAATGCGTTCCTGATTCATCCCAGCATCTCCTCGATCTTCTTCAGAGCCGGAACGGTAACCACAACCTTATCGAAAGCCACCAGGCTAACGGGATCCAGGCCAGCAACGTCACGCACGTCTACGTGCGGAATGTTGCGAGAAGCCAGGTGAAGGTTCTGCTCAACGTTCTCAGCGAGAATCAGGGCATTGGTAACACCCAGATCCTTGAGCTTTGCATTGAAGGCTTTGGTCTTGGGAGACTCAATGGAGAGATCATCCACAACAACCAGACGCTCCTGACGAACCAGCTCAGACAAGATGGAGCACATAGCCGCACGATACATCTTACGGTTAACTTTCTGCTCGAAGTTCTGGGGCTTGGCAGCAAAAGTCACGCCACCGGAACGCCACAGCGGGCTGCGAATGGTGCCAGCACGGGCACGACCGGTGCCTTTCTGACGCCACGGCTTCTTGCCGCCACCATTTACTTCTGAACGAGTCTTCTGAGCACGAGTACCCTGACGACCAGCTGCCATGTAGGCAGTTACAACCTGGTGAACCAGCGACTCGTTAAAATCTTTGGCGAATGCGGTATCGGAAACCGAGATTCCCTTGCCGCTACCTGTAATAGTCAATTCCATCGCACCGCTCCTCAGGCTTTAACTGCAGGCTTGATGACAACGTTGCCGCCAGTAGCACCTGGAACGGCACCACGGATCAACAGCAAGTTGCGCTCGGCATCGACACGGACGACCTGCAGGTTTTGCACAGTTACCTGAGCATTACCCATCTGGCCCGCCATCTTCTTGCCTTTGAAAACCCGACCCGGAGTCTGGTTCTGACCAATAGAACCAGGAGCACGGTGAGACAGGGAGTTACCGTGAGTGGCGTCCTGCATAGTAAAGTTCCAGCGCTTAACGCCACCCTGGAAGCCTTTACCCTTGGACTGACCAGTCGCGTCAATCACCTGACCATCTTCAAAGATGGACGCAGTGATTTCACCACCTGCAACCAGATCTTCGCCCTCACCTTCCGCCAGGCGGAATTCCCACACACCACGGCCCGCCTCGACACCTGCCTTGGCAAAGTGACCGGCTTCAGCCTTGGTTACGCGAGAGGAACGACGCTGACCCACAGTTACCTGAACCGCACGGTAGCCGTCAGTTTCGAGAGTCTTCAGCTGGGTAATGCGGTTGGGCTCAACCTCAATTACCGTAACAGGCAGAGACTGCCCATCTTCCGTAAAAATACGGGTCATACCGGCCTTACGACCGACAACACCAATTGCCATGTTTCACCTCTATAGTGTACGGGGCTTGCACCCTCTATGGCCTATGACAGTTACACAGACTAATACCGGGCGGTATTAGCCGAGGCTGATCTGAACGTCTACACCTGCTGCCAGGTCCAACTTCATCAGAGCATCTACTGTCTTCTCCGTCGGCTCAACAATGTCGAGCAGACGCTTATGCGTACGAATCTCGTACTGATCGCGCGCATCTTTGTTGACGTGCGGTGAAATCAGAACGGTGTACTTTTCCTTCCGCGTCGGCAGAGGGATGGGACCACGCACTTGGGCGCCGGTACGCTTAGCGGTATCGACGATCTCCTGCGTGGACTGGTCGATAAGGCGATAATCAAACGCCTTCAACCGGATTCGAATCTTTTGGCTTTGCATGATGCACCAAACTCCACTCGTAGCAGCTACTTTTAGCCGACCTTCAAAAAAAGGAGCCGCATTGTATGCAGAATACCCAACCATGTCAAGCTACGCACAAATGCGCACCCAACACAGCTCAGGCTTTCCTCGGAATAGAAAAAGGGGGCTGCCGAGCAGCCCCCTCTTCGAAAATCGAAAGAGCAGTAAATTACTCTACGATCTTGGCGACAACGCCGGCACCCACAGTACGACCACCTTCACGGATGGCGAAGCGCAGACCTTCTTCCATCGCGATCGGAGCGATCAGGGTAACGTCCATCTTGACGTTATCACCAGGCATTACCATTTCAACACCTTCCGGCAGTTCGCAAGAACCGGTCACGTCAGTGGTCCGGAAGTAGAACTGGGGACGGTAGCCTTTGAAGAACGGAGTATGACGACCGCCTTCTTCCTTGCTCAGAACGTACACTTCACATTCGAAGCGGGTGTGCGGCTTGATGGAGCCCGGTACACACAGAACCTGACCACGCTCAACGTCGTCACGCTTGGTACCACGCAGCAGAACACCAACGTTCTCACCGGCACGACCTTCGTCCAGCAGCTTGCGGAACATCTCAAC
>NZ_FNNE01000019.1 GCF_900106945.1 Marinobacter mobilis | reverse complement strand
CTGCATTCAGATCGCGGTAGTCAGTTCACCAGTGGCGATTACCAACGCTTCCTTGGCAGTAATCGCGTGGTAAGTAGTATGAGCGCTGTCGGGCACTGCGGCGACAATGCTGCTTGTGAGGGGTTCTTCGGAATACTCAAGCGCGAGCGTGTTCATCGCCGGCGCTATCGAACCCTGGATGAGGCAAGGGCCGACATATTCGATTACATCGAGCGATTCCATAATCCGAGGATGCGACGTAGAGTTGCCACTCAGGATCGGAAGCTTTGCACCGTTTTATAACCGTCCGTGGAAACGGGGTAGAACCCTTCAGCTTCTCTAACACTGGCGAGGCAGAAAGAAACGCAGCACAGATTTGCTCATCGGAAGTTTGTTGCTGAGTACTTTTCAGGGTCTCTTCTAAATGCCGCGTTGTCCCGAATACACGTTTCCAGTTTCCGGAGAAATGCTCAATGAGCAAAGACCGGAACTGTCCAGTAAGCTCAAATTCATCAAGCGCTTGTAAGAAGCGTTCTTTCGGGTCAGTTTTTTCATCAAGGGAACGGGCGCCAAATGGCGCATCAATCTTGCACATGGTGTCCTCGCAGTTGAGTTATTAAATCTCACTAGCTGAGTTAGGTTTCACATTTGAAGTAACGCGCCAAAATGTATTTGGCTTGCAGCTGAAACCTCCCGTGCATCAGAGGGGAGCGGAGGGGCGAGCATCTAGCTCTGAGCATTAAGCTCTGTAGGCCGACTGCATATAAGCGTCTGTGCACTTTAGAGTAAACTTATGTATAAGTAAACCTCGGGTTTGCCAGCAAGTTGAGCGGTCTCCGCAGAAGAGCCCATCCCTCGGCGGAAGGTTCGATCCGTTATAGCAAGCACCACTGTAGGGCTCTATCCTATTGCTGCGGACATTCCTAAAAAGAGGCTGAATTTCTCCCGAGGGAAGTGTTGGTGTATCCGCCTGAATGTCCGCTTTGCGACCACTTCAAATTTGGACGTTCGCGTTGACCTACGAATATTCTGCTCGTTTGCTTTACGCCGCTCACTTTGAGCTACGCCTATCCCAAACGTTCATTCTCCGGGAGACTAGAGGGCTATGACCGCTGACTCTAAATCAATTCAGTACGCGTTCGCACTAGATTCCCACGGATTCCTAATTCATATCAGTGAAGCAGTCCGCTCGCAGGATTACGTTTGCCCCGGCTGTAGACAAAACCTCTCCCCAGTGATGGGCGAGAAGAACGCGAGGCATTTCCGTCATGCGCAAGAATGCTGCGCCCTTGAGACTTACCTGCATAAGTGTGCAAAAGAGGCCTTTTTCGAGCGGTATCAAAAATCATTGAACGATGGAACGCCCATCAGTCTCGCATTAGAACGCCAAGTTTTTTGCACTGGCGAACGATTGGAACTTGCTAGAGCCTCTTCCCTTCGTTGCCAGACGTCGGTTCCCGCAAAGTACAACTTGACGCAGTTTTTCGACACAGCGGAGCTCGAAAAGAAAGATGTTCATACTGGTCTGAAACCGGATGTCTTGTTAAGCCAGGCGACAAGCGAGCGACGGTGTTACATCGAAATGTGTGTAACACATCCCTGCAGCCCAGATAAGATCGAGACCGGAGTTCCGATTCTTGAATTCAAAATTGCATCTGAAGCGGATATTCGGCAATTGATGACCGGATATTACTCGGGAAAAGACGATAATCTGACCGTTTATAACTGGCAGCCGCCTGCAAGATCGGAGGAAACATGTCGCGGCGAGTGCTCTGTGGGCAATGTGTTCTTGGATGTCTGGAGCCTCAGTGAGTCCGGACGGCTGAATCGGACTACCCAGCCTCTGTCAGCAGTCGATCTAACCGCCAACACAGTATCGAACGCTTGGCCAAGCTCGACCGCTGGGGCTGAACTTATCGCTAATCTACGGAACTTCGTCGGGGAAGTTGATCCGGATTCCCAGTTTCCCAACTGCGTTCGGTGCGAGCATGCAGGGTACTGGGAAGACGGCTTCTTGTTCTGTCGCAGTAAGGCGAAGATGGTTCCATACACCGAGGCCCGCCAGTGTGCATCCTATCGGGTGAAAACATGACAAAGCGACTAACCTGGGAACAAAAAAGAGTCGTCAGCCATGGCGCAGGGCATGCGCTGGTAAAAGCAGTGCCCGGCAGCGGAAAAACCACGACTCTGGTGAAGCGCGTTGAACGCTTGGTGCGATCCGGAATTGACCCAAGATCTATCCTAATTCTGATGTATAACAAATCCGCCCAGGTCAGTTTTTCACAGAAACTTAGGACAGCGCTGAGATCCCCTGTGATTCCGGAAGCCCGGACCTTTCACAGCTTGGCTCTGGAAATCGTCCGGCACGGAGAGCGTAATCAGAGAATCCGTAAGAAAGAGCTGCTAGGGTCTGACGATTACCGCTACGATCAGCTGATAAAGCAAGCGTATCGAGAAGGGTTTGAGGAAGAGACCGATTACATCGACCCGAATGACATTGAAGCATTGGAGTTATTTATTGCTCGCTGCAGAGCGGCGGCGGTGACGCCATCCGATGCAGCCAGCGATCCTATGTTCGGCTCCGAGAAGCCAGAGTCGATTCGCGCTTACCGACGGTACTGCGAGCTACTGGAAGAAAATGGCCTGCGCACATTCGATGACGCTTTGATTGAGGCGGTTGAGCTTTTGCGCAACGACACGGGGCTCAGCGACCACATCGCTCATATCATTGTCGATGAATATCAGGATGTGAACCTCATCCAACATGATATGACAAGACTGCTGGCACGATCGGGGGCTTCCGTGATGGCCGTGGGTGATATCAACCAATGCATTTACGAGTGGCGAGGAGCGCGACCCGATTTCATCGGCGGTTTGTTTGAAAAACACTACCCGAATACGAGAGTCTTTCAGCTGTCCTGCACGTTCAGATTCGGTCATGAGCTGTCTTTGATGGCCAACTCAGTTATTCGACGCAACTCCGCAAAACTGACCAGACTTTGCGTCAGCCACCCAAGCACGCCTCGCACCGAGGTCCGGGTCCACTCTGACAGCTGCCTATCTACTGTCCTGTCAGGTCTCGCATCGACCGAAGGCACGCGAGCGATTCTTTCTCGGACAAAAGCCTCGCTGGCTGAAGCAGAAATTGCATTGCGGCTTTGCGGAGTGCCATATCGTTACCTCAATGGCGCAACCTCGTTATACACCAGAACCGAAATCGGCATCTTAATCGTTGGCATCCTTCTCGCTGTGTATGGCGACCTAAGCCGACTGGATAACCACCCGAACAAACAGCAAATCCTCTTCGGTTTCCTCAAACAAGCGGGATTCAAATGGAAGAAAGGACAGTTCAAATCGGCTTTAAGTGGGCTGATGGCACCATCGGCTGACCCATGGTCGGTTCTTGGGGAGCTGTTCAAATATTCGATACCTCAGAAGGATCGTTTGGCCCAACTCCGATCGGTCTGCAAGAATGCTGACGAGCAAACCCCGGCTGTCCATGTCTTCCGAAAACTGCATTCCGCTGGCTTCATTGCCAGTATTGGCAAAGAAGGAGTCAGTCGAACGAAATCGAACGATCAGCGCAGAGGGGTCGCTAAGGTCGACGAACTGCTCGATGCCAGCGACATCAATGCCAGTAACTTTTTGGGTCTCATTCTCCGTCCAACGCAGGACTCCGAGGATGACGAGCCGTTCGTGCTGTCAACGTTGCACGGGTCCAAAGGTCTTGAGTGGGATAACGTCATCCTCGTTGGCCTCACTGAGCAAGAGTTTCCAGGCGGAAACCCCGATGAGCTTCGCAGCATCATTTCGCCAGCTCAGCCGGCGCAGAATGACGAGGCTATTGAAGAGGAGCGTCGGCTCTTTTACGTTGGCATGACCCGAAGCAAGCAGCAGCTTCACCTGATCACCCCGCAAGATGACGGACTTGAGAAGTGGCTGAACAATCGTTGGGACAGTAGCCCGAAAAGGCCTCCAATCGCGACACGCTTTGTCTATGAGGCGGGTTGGACCGCCTGCTCAGAAACCAGCGCCGCCATCTACGCCCAAAAGGCTGATCAACAAAAGCGTGATTTCAGCAAATTTCACCAGTGGTATCTGAGAGATCTTCAGCGTTTAAGAGTTTAGTTAAAAAGGCCGGACTTATGGGAGAACGGATTTCAGCCTGACGTGCATATCCTTCTACTACTCATGTCAGTGCGAAGCGTGGAAACTAGGTAGAGCCCGCACTGAATGTTAACTTTGGGAATCGAGGTTTGTGTTTCACCAAGGTTAAAGCGCTGTCGCAATATTTGCTTCCACCGAATTCTTCAGGCATTTGAATGTTCGCTTTGCGACCGTCCCGCATCCCGGGCAATACTAAACAAAAGCGAACATTCACTCAGCGCCCAAACTCGCCGTGTTTACAAATCGGACCTTTCTTGAGAAATTTTGACTATTCACTTTATTTCAATGGAGTCTACCGTCTGTCGGCTGATCGATCAGTAGGTTGAGCAGATTTCAATGCTGACGTGAGGGAGCTGAGTGAAGGGAACCAATTTTCAAAAAGCATTCAATACATTCAGACCGTTGCAGGCGATCTGCACAAGCGCGTACTCCTATTCAAAGAGTGACGTGATCGCGTCGTCTATTCCAGCGAAGCGGCCGATAGGTCCGGGAGTGTGGCACTCCTGTAGCAGTCTCTGCCATTTGCCTTGGCCTCATACAACGCATTATCGGCTGCCTGAAGAATCGCCAACCCACTCCACTCTTTTCTCTCTAGCAGTTCTTTCGTCAAGGTACAGGAGCCGACTGATAGGGAGACAAAGGTGTGCGATGCATTTGGCGCGTGCGGTAGCAGCAGCTGATGCACGTGCTCTCGAATCGTTTCGGCGACAGACTGTGCACCTTCAGCGCCTGTGCCGGGAAGAATCAAGGCAAATTCCTCACCGCCAAATCTGGCTGCAAAATCCCCAGGACGCTGGCAGCACCGCGCGGTTGCAAGGCTGATAGACTTGAGACAATCATCACCTTTCAAGTGCCCGTAGTGGTCGTTGTACTTTTTAAATTCGTCGACGTCCATCATCATGACAGTTAACGGAGTTCCCTCCCTGATCGCGCGTTTTCGCTCGCACTCCAATCTTTCATCAAAACTTCGACGGTTTTCCAAACCCGTGAGTTCGTCGGTGTGTGCCAACTCTACAAGCGCTCTCAATGCAGTTTGGTAGGCAAGATGGATCTTAGTGCGCGCCAGCACAACCGCAGGCTTCAATGGTTTGCTGATGTAATCGACAGCCCCTGCTGCAAACACTTCCTCTTCAAAACCCGATTCGGAATTGCTTGTGATAATGATGACGGGTATTTTCTTGGTTCCTTCACAGCTTTTGAGTCGCGCACACACCTCAAGCCCTGACACGTCGGGCAGCCCCACATCCAGTAGGATCAAGTCTGGTGGTCCCTCTTGTATGATTTCAAACGCTTGTTCCGCGGAAGTAGCGAATTTGATGCGGCCGATGTCCGAGAGAACTTTCTTCAGCCCTAAGATAACGGAGCTATCATCATCAATAATCAAAACTTCAGAAGACGGATGCGAATTAATCAATGCGTACAACCTTCATTTATTTTTTTGTAGCGGTGCCAGAGCAGCCAGGGCGCTATCAAAGTTCAGTCTTTCCAGGTTTCGTTGGAGTTCACTAAACTTCTTTTCACCCAGCGTCGAGTGAAGCCCGGCTTTCATATGCTCGACCAGATCCAGAGCAACCAGGTCCGAGCTTGCCAGCGCACTTACCAAAGCGCTTACGTCTTCCGTGGAACAGTGGACTATTTCGTTGGTGTCATTATTGACACTATTAACCGCTTCGCGCTCTCGGCGCCACTTTTTGAGAACATCCCGGCTCGCCGATATCAATTCACCCAGAGCAAGAGCGAGCTTTTCCAGTGATGGTTCAACGTTGCTATCCGGACTTTTCAACAGTTCTTCCACCTCAGCCGCCAAGGCCTGTATGAGCTGCGCTCCCACCATGCCGGATGAAGATCGGAGTTTGTGGCATTGGGCTGCAATCTGAAGGCGCAGCTCCGTTGATGACGGCTCATCGATGGCTGCACCCACGGGTTCGGCAAGATTGGCGTGCTGTTCGATCATTCGATCTAACGTTTTCAGGAAAAGCGCTTTATCGTTCATCAAGAATCGTTGTGCCTGAGCCTGATCAAGGCCTTCAATCTGCGGCCACTGATCTTCCCGAATCTCACCAGTATTCAGTGGTTCAATTGCAATGTCTCGACAACGATACTGCTCAATAACGCGACGGAGTGTATTGATCAGTTTCGAAGGGTCGATGGGTTTGGTCAGAACATCATTCATACCCGAAGCCAGTGCCCGCTGCTTTTCCTCGACAAAGGCGCCGGCAGTCAGAGCGAGTATAGGAAGGGACTCTATGTCAGACTTGAGTCTTGCCCGGCGGGTCGTTTCAAGCCCATCGATGCCGGGCATCTGGACGTCCATCAGTACCGCATCGATCGTTGTGCCCTCACGATCCAACACTGTGAGTGCTTCCTCGCCGCTCTGCGCACTGATTACTCGGGATCCGCTTTGCTCAAGAATTTGCGTGACGACTTCCACATTGATTGGGCTATCATCCACCACCAAGATAAGGGTGTTGGGTAGCCACTTGACCTTGACGGCTTCTATTCGAGTTAATTCCATAACCCTGTTTGCATCGCCGGAGCGACGAGACACAGTATCGTTGGCCGCATTGAACAGGGATGACGCATCAACTGGCCGCTGAAGTGATCGCTGGATAAGGTCAAATTTTTGCGACAGATCATCCCACCCGTTTTCTCCGATTCCAATCGTGATGATGGCAGGAATTTCGTTGGCCGTGACCTGATCAAGCAGTTTTGCGAGCTCATTGTGTATCTCAGCCTGAGAATTCTGAACGTTGAATATTAGTGCGTCTGGAATAGAAAACCCGCTTTTGATGCGCTCTGAAAAAGCGCCCTGCAGCCCATGTAAACCTGCGACGCTCTGGGCACGCCAGCCGAGGGCTTTCACCAGCGGTATCACAGAGTCGATGTCTTGCTGTGAGTCTTCAATAACCATGACGATGAAGCCCGCACCTATCCCTCCTTTTTCGCTCACTGCCCCTGGGTCGACGCGGGTTCGGAGGGGCATTTCAAGCCAGAACGTGCTACCCAGGCCTTCCCGGCTCTCGAATCCCACATCACCACCGAGCAACTGACCAAGCTTTCCGACGATGGAGAGCCCCAGTCCCGTGCCACCAAAACGACGGGTAGTGCTGACGTCAGCTTGAGTGAAGGGTTGAAAGAGGGATGGCTGTTTTTCGGTGGGTACACCGATGCCAGTATCCTCGACAAACAAACGGAGTCGCTCAAGGTTGGACTGCCCGTTAATGATCTCTGCGCCTAGGACGATCTGACCGACAGATGTAAACTTGAGCGCATTGCTCAGCAGATTGACAAGAATTTGTCGAAGGCGAGTTACATCCGAGACGATCCATTTTGGTACGCTCTGTTCAACGCGGAACTTGAACTTTAGGCCTTTCGCCTCAGCCTGAGGCGCAAAAACGCCAACCACCTCCTCAAGCAGTTCTCTCAAATCGATTGGGTCCTGCTCGAGCACCATCTCGTCTGCTTCAATCTTGGACAAATCCAGCACATCATTCACGATGCCGAGCAACGATCTCCCGGACATCTGGATTTTATCAACCAGCTGATGCTGCGCACCCGAGAGGTTTTCTTCACGCAGCAGATGGGTCAAACCAATGATCGCATTGAGTGGTGTTCGGATTTCATGGCTCGTGTTGGCCAAAAATGCACTTTTCGCGATCGACGCCTGCTCTGCATTGTTTAACGCGTGTTGGAGCTCTTTTTGCTGCTCGATTTTTTCGCTGACATCCCGGACAGCCGCAGAAATGATAATCCCATCCTCCGTTTCAAGTGGCCCTAAACGGATTTCGGCAGGGAATTCTCTTCCATCGGCGGTTAACGCCGGAAGGGTATTGCCCGAGTTCATTGTTTTTCTCTCGGGATGTTCCAGAAAGTGTGCAAAGTGGTTGGAATGGACAGCTCGCAACTGGGGGGGAATGAGTTTTTCAACTGCATGCCCCTCCAGCTGCTCTCGGGAGTAGCCAAAAAGCTGCTGTGCTTGTTGGTTTGCGAGTTTTATTGTTCCCTGATTATCGACGATGACCATGGCATCTGGGGACGACTCGAGAATCGCCTTCAAAAACGCCCGTTCTTTCCTATTCTTCACTTCTTGCGCTTCGAGATTCTGCTGGGAAAGAGCCTTGCTTGCCTTGAGCCAATTGCGATATTGCAACGCTAGCCCCAACGTCAAAGCGACAAAGATGGCGATAAACGCCGCCGCGATTTTGATCGCAATACGTTGATAGACGGGGTCGACCGGCTGTGAAACGCGAATGGACAGGCCATTCTGCGGATTCGAGTCATCCGGGATTACAGTAATTTCTTTCGTCCATAATGTTCGGAAAGGGCCCCGCCATTTGGAGAGTCCGCTAATGTTCAGGCCTATCGATGAATCAACAGCTTCGTACTCATCGTCCCAACGGAAAGGCTGCCCGACCTCGTAGGCGAAGGCTCGAGAGGCCTGGGGGTGCTGCAGAAAGTCACCGTCCTGATTAGTAATGTGAAGTGTCGATCCTGCGGGAATCAGATCCTCAACCTGCTTCAAAAGTGCTTTTGCGCTGATGTTGATGATGACAAGACCAAACGCTGCGCCATCATCGGAAAAAAGTGGGGTTGCAAATCGCCACTGAGGATCATGAGGCAAGGTCAGAGCGCCGAAATCACGATTCAAAGTTATCGCTGAAACGTAGACGTCGCCTTCATCCTTACTGAGTGTGCTGGAAACGTAGCTCCGGTTCGCTTTCTGTTGTAAACGCTGGGAACTTACCACGCTGAGGTCCTCGCCGCTGCGCTGAACGCGAACCCATTCCCTTGCGTTATCGTCACCGGCGATAAATCGCACCTGTTGCGCGGCTGGCGTTGCCGACATGTAGGCCTTGAAGGTTTCCTCGACCCTGCTTGAGAGAACAGTGCCCAAAGATTCCGGGCTGCCACCGGAGCTGGGATTGGCGGTCTGCAGCGCCATCACGGAAGGTGTGGATGCCAGAAACAGGACGTTGCGGCGGTAATGGGCAACCGCCTGTTCAAATACGTCCTCAACGTCGCTGGCAAGCTGAGTGGCTGTGCGCTTTGTTGTGGAAAGCTCACTTTGAACGACAAACCAGCCTATCAAGGCTAGCAAAAGCGTTACTGCAACCACGCTGGTCAGGATGGATTGTCGGAATTGCGGTTGCTTGAAAAATGCTACAAAGTCTTCACCATCTCCTTCGAACCGGGCATTTGATGTGCGTTCTGACGCCGCTACCAGTCTGGCACCAGAAATCTGTACGGAAAGCACGACAAATAAGGTGATCGCAACGCCGACGATTATCACCGAGGCAACCGGTAGTATGCCTGCCCTCTCTGAGACAATTTCCAAATCAGGTTGCAAGCTGAGACGCCACTCCTGACCCATGACGAGCAACGTGCGTGTGACGCTGTTGTCACCATTGTTGATATTGTTATTGATGGCCTGAGACTTGAAGAAGGGTTCTGATTCGCGAGGGTCGCTCAGGGACAATTGGGTTTGTTGAAGAATGTCCCCGATATCCTCGAGTATATCGTCGGCAATAAGCGGGGCATACGCCCATCCCGCTACGTTTTCCATCCTGGCTGCAGGGCTTTGGGGAATCTCATTCTCCTGAAAAACGGGCAGTAGAATCAGAAAACCTCTTCGCCATTTTCCGTCGGCCTGGACCAGTGTGATGGGCGCGGTAAGACGCGGAGCGTTGTCTCTGGCCGAGGCAATCGCCGCAGTGCGACGATTGTCCTCCGACGCGATATCGAGACCGGTTGCGGATTTGTTTCCAACGGTTGGGTAGATGTATTGAATGACATAGCGGTCGCCCGGGTGCTCGTTCAGGAAACGAAGCGAGAATCCGGGTGCGCCATCGGCCCGGGCGCCCTCGATGAAAAGACTCTCCTGATCAACTGGCACCCGGCGTATAAATCCAAACCCGAGCGCGCCTGTAAAGTTGCGCGCCACATCAATGGTCTCAACAAAGTTCTCAAACTTCTGTCGATTCAGTGTCTCCAGACCGGCTGCGATAATTGCGCCACGGGTGGCCCTCAGCCCGTACTCGAAACGCTCAAAACTCTCGGTGATCGAGGCTCCCGCTTTCTCGACAAGCAGGCTGACATGCTCATCAATTTGTTGACGGTTTTGCCAGTGAATAACAAGAGCGGCACTCATGGTAATCAAGAGACCAATAACGAGCGGGGGCCACCAGCGTATGGTTCCGGTACCGGGCGATTTCTCTCTGCTCAAACTGCGTATCTCAGCTGAAGTTCACTAGCTGTTACCGGCTTTGAAAAGTAGAACCCCTGAAGCAACGAAACGCCGAGCTTTTTCAGGAAGGCCACCTGTTGCGACGTTTCCACGCCTTCTGCTATAGAGCTCATCCGCATATTATCGGCGAGGGCTGCAATGGTCCGTACCAGAGCTTCGTTTTCAGAATTCTCGGAAATCTGGGCTACGAACGACTTATCAATCTTCAAAACATCAACGGGCAGGTCTTTCAGATACGTCAAGCAAGAAAAGCCTGTGCCAAAGTCGTCTATTGAAATTGAGATCCCCATGTCTCGCAGACGTTTCATGTCTGTTGGGTTCTACCCCGTTTCCACGGACGGTTATAAAACGGTGCAAAGCTTCCGATCCTGAGTGGCAACTCTACGTCGCATCCTCGGATTATGGAATCG
>NZ_FNNE01000002.1 GCF_900106945.1 Marinobacter mobilis | reverse complement strand
TCATGTTCCACTCGGATCAGGGAAGCCAGTACGCCAGCCGCAAGTTCCGTCAGCGGCTCTGGCGCTGCCGGATGACGCAAAGCATGAGCCGGCGCGGCAACTGTTGGGACAACGCACCGATGGAGAGATTGTTCCGAAGCCTGAAATCAGAGTGGATACCGGCCTTGGGATATCGAGGCCTGTTGCAGGCAGAGAAGGATGTTGGTGGCTATCTGATGGGCTACTACAACCGGCAGCGACCACACTCATTCAACGGTGGCATTTCTCCGGTTGCTGCCGAGGAAAAACTTAAAATACTGTCCGGGATTAGTTGACCACTACAGTAGAACTCTAGTTACGAATGCACCAATTCTAAGGGGGGGAGTACAAAAAATGTCGTTAATAACTTTCCGCTTTATGTTTTAAGATTAAACCAGGGCATAGGGTAACGCATCTGCGCCACCCACCAGGTAAGAAAAAAACGGATGGCCATCGCAATACAAAAGGCATAGGCCGCCCCCAGAATCCCAAAAACTTCAATTAAAATGATAAGAAGCAATACATTGATCAAACCAGAAAAAACAGTGACGAAAGACAGAAGGCCTGTGCGCTTGGAGAAAAAAATATAATTGGTCACCATAAGGTACATCCCACCAAAAACTTGGCCCAGAGCCAACCAACCAATAACATCACCCGCCCCAGAAAAATCATCGCCCGCGACAAGAGAAACTACCAAGGGACCAATCAGAAATGCCAGAACTGCACCGCAAGCAATTAAACAAAACCAAGCATAAGTGAATCGCACAATCTTCCTTTTTTCTCGCTTATCATCGCGCTTCAAACGCTCATAAAGCCAAGGTACGTAGGCCTTATTTATTGCATCAAAAATTAGCGCCAAAGCGCCAGCCAACTGAACCGCAACCATATAGACTCCAGTTTCCGCCAAACCCAACTTCCCGTTAATCACAAAGCGGTCAACTGAAGTGAGCAAAAATATGCCGCCAACATGAGGAACAAGGGGGCCACCAAACTGGACAATTTCTCGGATAAAGTGTGGCCTCCAGACAAAGAAGCTCAGAAGGCCATCACGGCTTAGCAACCACATGGAAAGAAAAGCAGCGACCGTCATTGCAACTACCATCCCAACGATTCGCCCCTCTGCACCCAGTAAAAACACAACGACCAGAAGTAGCGAAAGCAACGTATTTACAATACTTTGGAAGGTTTGAAGAGCTCCATAATTTTTAGCTTGATTGCGAACCTGCCATTGGCCAAGTCTAAGCTGAATAATGGCAGAGGCAGCAGTAACCGGTACAGCCAGCAATACCCATAGAGAGCCAAGCTCTAGCCACTCGGATAATACATCTATCGTGGCAAACATTATTGAAATTGTGAGGGTACTGGTAACAAGCAATACTTGAAGACATGAACCCACAAATTCCTTCAGTTCGACCTCACTCAAATTGCCATCATAAAACTTACGCCCCGCAGCGCCATGCATACTCAGGCCTACTATTGCTGCCAACGCCCCCAACAATGTCTGAAACATCGCCACCTCACCATACTCAGTCGGGCTAAGGTACCTGGTCAGAATTGGCATCAATGCAAAGGGAATCGCAGCATTCAGAATATTAGAAGCAAGATAGATAGCAGCGCCGGCAACAAGGGTATTGCCTTTGACAAGCTTAAACATGGCTGCTCTCTGTGTATTTCAGCACGCGATTGACATTCCTAGCTTCAAAGCTTAGTTGACGCCCCCCTCCCGCATCGAGAAGGGGCGGCGATTTTCGTTCAGTCTTCAGGTGATTCAGACATTCGCATGGCTATTTCTTGAGTATTCCGGGCCAGCCAGCTACCCACGCACAGAGCGAGCATGCCTCTCACTCAATAACACTCATGCACACAGGCGTATTGGCGAGGATCCGTTTCTTTACCACCTTCCCAACTACAAAATCCAAATACTTCGGAGGTAATCCCAAACCAGGCCGAACGCTCTTCACACATTCAGTGGTGATAATCTCTCCGGCCGCCATGTCCTTCACAAAGTACAGAGACCGTCGTGCCTGAACATTACCTCGCTCACTGGATTTAAGGCCATAATTCACAGACCCTAAAGCCTTCCAGGCGGTCTTGCTATCTCTGCACAATGCCGAAAGATCATCTGGCTCGAGAGAAAAACAATCGTCCGGTCCTCCGCCACTTCGATCCAGGGTGAAATGCTTTTCAATGATAGACACCCCCAGAGCCACGCTTGCTATTGCCGTTGTGTTGTCCAGGGTATGGTCAGACAAACCAGTCACTTGACCGAAGCGCTTGATCATATCCGGAATCGTATGGAGGTTATAATCTTCTGGTGGCGCAGGATAACCACTTACGCAGTGGAGAATTGCCAACTCATTGCAGCCTTCGCCCTGAGCAGCCTCAATAGCCTCCTGAATTTCGTCGATGTCCGCCATGCCCGTCGAGATAATAAGTGGCTTGCCTGTTGACGCTGCGTAGCGAATCAACGGAAGGTCGACAGCTTCAAACGAAGCTATCTTATAGGCTGGCGCATTAAGGTCTTCAAGCAGATCAATGGCCGAGTTGTCAAATGGCGAGCTAAAGAGCGTAATGCCCAGCTGACGGGCATGATCAAAAAGAGGCTTATGCCACTCCCAGGGCATGAATGCTTTTTCATAAAGCTGATACAAGGACTGACCAGCCCAAAGCCCCTCTTTTATGATGAACTCTTCGGCGCTGCTATTGAGCGTTATGGTATCTGGCCGATAAGTTTGCAATTTTACGGCATCTGCGCCGGACTCCCTGGCGGCAGCTATGATATTCTTGGCATTTTCCAGACAGCCATTATGATTTGCAGACATTTCTGCGATTACGTACGGAGGAAAGCCGGCACCAATCTTCCTACCATCTATTTCAATTTCCTGAGGCATATTTTTTTACCAACTTCTCAATATTTCGGCCCAACAAGTTCTGAATCTTCTCTTGTGATAACTCCAAATCAGATCGTTGAAATACATATCGATCCAGTTCTTCAAACAGCTGGCGCGGTGTGTACTCAGGAAAATCCGTCCCAATCATAACCTTCTGGTCTAGAGTCTCTATAAGGTAACCACAGTCCAAAGCTAGGGCACTTTTTCGAAATCTCATGAAAGTAAATGATAGATCAAGCCAAGCATTGGGGTAATCTCTAATTACTTCACCAGTATGGAAAACATCCGTATATCCGCCATGTAAAAATACAATGTCGCCCTTTTGATTTCGCTCGGCAATCTTGGCAATATAATAATGCGGCAATGAGGGGTTAGGGCCAACCGGAGCCCTTAAAATAGTACAGACATAAACCAGAAGGCCACATTCGTGGGCAGCACCAATAACTCGGTCAACGGTATCATGGTTATCAAGACTCAGCTGAGAAAAACGTGGATGTATCTTGATACCTATTGCGCGATATTGAACTTTGAATTTATTAAAAATCTCTTTAAGCTTGTTTTTTGAGTAGGAAAGCCATTCCTTTTTTATGCTTATTACCAGATAACAGAAAGGTAGCTCTTTGTTGGTTATCTCAGCAATATCTGCAGGGTCGTCGTCCGGCATACATGCAACAACTCCCCCTTTCAATTCGCCTGCAGAATGAAATGACTTTATAATCTCCACATCTGCACGCTTTTCAGTTTTGTACCATTTCTGGTCAACCTTAATATGCATTAAGGAGTCAAAAAACTCGAAAGTCATCGTGCTTCTACCTTTATTTTAATCTTTTCGAGTATATTAGACATTTTACTATCCACCTCATATTCAGAGGCACCTTGGACGTAAAAGTAAGCCATTCGGTCTGCATCCGATTTGGGCGACGACATCAAAGTGCCGGGCTCTAAGAGCGGGTATACTACGAAATTTGATTCATTAACAATATCGACAAATACTCCTGGAATGCATTCCATAAACCTCACAGCAGATATTATCTCCGGAAGTTTTGGAGGCGGAATATCGACTGGCAAGCCCAAGTCGAAATACAGAGAAGCCTCGAAGTAATCATATCCTGAGGCATACTTGATGAAGTTTTCTGAAACACCAAACCCCGCCCCCCGACCAGCCGTCTCGACTAACCAAAAAGATCCTCTGATATCTTCAATAACCTCTGTATGGCAGACGCCATTTTGGTAGCCTAAAGCATCATGGGCGCATTGCAGCAGGGATCCTATTTTACCAGCCCGGCACTCATCTAGAGGAAAAGATTTCAATACATTGGCAACGGTAGACTCTGTCCCGGCAACTTTTCCCTTTTTTGTGACCAAAACAGGATAACTCGTTCCCGCTAGTCTCACACTCTCAATGGTGTATTCCGTCCCCTGAATAAATTCCTCTATTATGACCTCGCCATTCTTCGAAAACTGCAACGCTTTTTCAAGATGTTCCGCTCTGAGTTCACCCCGGGGAACCACCGTTATCCCCCTACTACCAGAGGAATCTACAGGCTTTATGATGAGTTTATCCGTACGAAACTCTGCCAACTCGGATTCTGATGGCAAATCTCGCCCGCCGGAAACAAAATACTTCGGAGACGCCAATAACGACCAGGCACTCCGCTGCGCTCCTTTATTGGTCAGCCTTCTTGCCAAATTTAACTTAGTTCCGGGAAGATCATAGACTTGCCGCAAATTTGCCGCACTTAACATTCCGATCTCACATGCAGTGCAAACAACCGCAACCGGAGACTCCGAGCTTGCTCCAAAGTAGGCAAGAACAGCCTTGGCGACACCCTGAACATCCCCTATATCGGCTACGAGAAAGTCGTCTGCAATGCTAAATCCTATTGACGCAGGATTTCCGTCAATAGCCAGGGTTCGATAACCGAGTTCCTTCACCCTACGAATGGCAGAGGCCTGCCATGGGCCAGCACCGACATGAACGACCCAGCGCTTTCTCATGACTGGATTCTCGCACTGATTCTTTGAAGCGCCATTTCAATTCGCTCCAGGGTTTCAGTCCCAAATGACAGTCGAACAAAATGTGATGTTGTTCTTCCATATGCCTCGCCTGGAACCAAAGCCACATCATCTTCAATCAACAGTCTTTCTGTGAAATCTGCTGCATTTTTGCCTTTAGGCCAGAGCTCAACAAAGAAATAGAAAGTCGCGCCACCTTCAAGCACTCTAAAGCCGTACCTATCCAGCAGTTCCTTTACTTTTTTTCGCTTAACCAATAGCGACTCTATCTGTCGATTACAAACATTCCAAATCTCATCAAAGTTTTTTTCAAGATAGAGTTGAAGCATAGTCGGAGCACAGGTCACCAAGTGCTGGTTTATAACCGTTAGCTTTTGGATAATTGCTTTATCTGCCACGGCAAATCCAACCCGCCAGCCAGACATCCCCAAATTTTTTGATATTGAGTTAACTACAATCAGGTTCCCATAGTCATTAACTAAGCACGCAGCAGACTGAAACCTCTCATCTCCAACAAAATCGCTATATGCTTCATCTACGAGAACAAAGACACCTTTTTTTTCAGCATCCGAAATCAGGCACTCCAATTCATTAAAATCGTAGACCCAGCCAGCAGGATTATTGGGGTTATTGATAACGATAACTTTGGTTTTCCCGGAAATTTTCCTTGATATTTCCCGAAGCGAACACTGATAGGGTATATACCTAACCGATGCTCCACATAGGGCTGCCTGATCCTCATAGCTAAGCCATGCGGGCTCATGAAGCAATACCTCATCACCTTCATTAAGCGCTAGAAGCATCGACATGTAAGTCAACGCTTTCGATCCCATAGAAACCATGACATTATCGTCAGCGCTCAACTTCTTTGCGCTATGTTTGTCTAAGAGGTAAGTTACAAGTTTTTTTCTCAGGCTCGGTAAGCCCTGAGAATCACTGTAGTGATATCCCCCAAATACCAGATCATCATCAAACCCATAATTCGGAATATCGAACAACGCTTCTCCCAAAGACAAAACAATGGGTTTTCTGCCATTTCGCTTCGCTCTATAAACCAGCTCGTTTATATGTATAGACCTTGCACGTTTGATGTTGCTAACGCGACGACTAAAATCAGGTGTTTTCATTACTGCTCCAAAATGGCCTTAACCACCCGCTGGACACCAAGACCATCCACAAGTCTCCTTCCGTTTTCTGATAGATGTTGCATAGTCAAGCGCGCCACCCCATCTACAAGCGCACGAAGCTCTCCTCGGGCAGTGGGCGAAAAGGTCTGCACCACTCCATCAGACTGTAACTTCTGGGCCCCCTCTTTCTGATTATCTGCCAATATTGCAACGAAAGATGGACAACCAAGACAACACCGCTCCCAGACGCTACTACCAACAGCACCAACACAAATATCTGCGGATACAAGTCGCCTAGCCATATCATTTACGCCCTGATTGATGCTTACACACAGTCGGGAGCTGCGAGACCGCTCTTCCAGCATCTCCCGGTAGGGACTTGCATGACCAATCACAACATCAACTTTAACTGAGTCAGGCAACTGCGTAGTTTCAAGTTCGTCAATGATGAGGCTGGTAAAGTTTCGACGGTCAATTCCTCCAAGTGATACTAAAATGTGCCTCGGAGGCATATTGAAAAGCCGCGGCAATACTCTCTGGCGAAATTCCGAAAATTCGGCTCTTAAAAGACAGTAACGCGTTCCTGCAAGAACCTGGCAATCAGGCGGAACCAAATTAATATAATCTGTTGCCGTCCGCTTGTAGCTGGAATCAACCAAAAAATCGCATTGATGTGCTCGGTTAGCGAGATCGTCTATTACAATTATCCTGCCTGCCCTGCCTGAGACTGCTTGCTCCCAACGCTCATCAATTCCGTAATGATCCGCGACAACCCAGACCCTTCCGCCCCATAGCATTGCAGATATGGAATCCTCAGCATCAGCAAGAACATTGGCGCCTAACCAGGACTCATACTCGCTACAACCCGCCGTACTCTCACGAGCCACAGCAAGCTCAGTCACCGGAAATCCACTCTGCCTTATCAGTGAAATCAAGTTTCCTTCATGGGCTCTGCATAGAAACTCTGATTTCAGCCCTAGATTTTCAAACGCAGACGCAAGCGCAAGGCAGCGCATGACATGACCGCTACCAATCTGCAGGCCGGCATCGACGCGAAAATAAATCTTATCTGGAAGAGTCACGAAAATTTGCTCGGAACAACCATTCAGCCCGCGCCCAGTCTTCCATGGTGTCTATATCCTCGACCCTGTATCTTGGGAGTACCACCGGTGCTGTTTCCGCCAGAAAAGACGGAACCCCACTTAGCCATGCGTTACGCGTCCCCCAATAAAACTGCCCCGCATCGTGGTAGGCTTCTTCAAGGTCCTGTGATCGCAATGAAAAAGTTTCCGGATTTAACATGCTGATGCGCTGATTCTCCGATATCCGGAGTGCGCGCTGTATTGGAAATGAAAAACGGGTTACCGCAATCGCATAGTCTGCACCAGAAGATGACAACACCTCCAAACCGTTACTCAGATCTTCGCTTGTCACAAATGGCGCGGTTGCGTAGAGACAGCATACTTCCGCCAACTCAACACCACTTGCCTCAAGATATTCCATAGCATGCATTACGACGGGGAGTGTTCCGGCATGATCATCTGAAAGCTCAGCCGGACGAACAAACGGAACAGAAGCACCAGAGATTCGCGAAACTTTGGCAATTTCCGAGTCGTCCGTTGACACTACGACACAGTCAAAACACTTGCTGCGTAACGCGGCTTCTATCGACCAGGTAATCATAGGCTTGCCGCAGAAGTCTTTGATGTTTTTTCTTGGGATGCGTTTGCTGCCGCCACGAGCAGGAATGATTGCTACGCGTTTTTTCATCAGCCTCTCTCCACGCCTAATGCCGACGTCAAAGCACGGACTACTTCATCTTGCTGACCATAGGTCAGCCCCTGAAACATTGGCAGACTGATAGCTTCACGGTAATAACGCATGGCCTCAGGAAAATCATCCTCATGAAACCCCATCTCGCGGTAATACGGTTGAGTATGTATTGGAATATAATGCAGGTTGACGCCGACCCCCTGAGCTCTCATGGCTTCAAAAACTTCTGAATGAGTGCGCGTAATATTCTGCAATTCAAGTCGAACTACATAAAGGTGCATACCAGAGTAGCTATCAGGGTGCTGCCAGGGGAGCGTAACTGGTAATTCCTTCAACAGACTATCGTAACGTTTTGCCAGTTGATGACGGCGAGCCACAAATGCATCTATTCGTCTCATCTGGCTAATACCCAAAGCTGCCTGGATATCGGTCATACGATAGTTGAATCCCAAATCCACCTGCTGGTAATACCAAGGGCCGTCTGATTCCTGATTCATTAGGTTTGGATCACGAGTTACTCCATGGCTGCGCAACAAAGCCATGTACGAGGCCAGATCTTCATCGTTGGTCAGTGCCATACCACCTTCTGCAGTGGTCACGATTTTCACGGGATGGAAACTAAATACGGTGATATCACTGAACTGGCCAGCTCCTATGAATTCACCACGGTACTTTCCCCCAATGGCGTGAGAGGCATCTTCTATTATGCGAAACCCATATCGCTCTCCCAGCTCGTGAACTCGGGCCATGTCGCAGGGTTGGCCACAGAGGTGCACCACTACAAGAACTTTTGGCAGTCTTCCGTTGCGGCTTGCCACTTCAAGCTTCTCAGCCAGAGCATTGGGGCATATGTTGTATGTCTTTGGGTCAATGTCCACAAAATCGATGCTGGCGCCACAATACAAGCCACAATTAGCAGAGGCGACAAAGGAAATAGGAGAGGTCCACAACCAATCCCCCTGCCCGAGCCCTAAGGCCAGACATGCGAGGTGCAAGGCAGATGTGGCACTATTTACTGCAACGGCATGCTCGACACCAACATGGCGTGCAACACTCGCCTCAAATTCTGGAACCTTCGGCCCCTGAGTCAAAAAATCAGACTGCAACACGTCCACTACCGCATCTATGTCAGCCTGATCAATATCTTGCTTGCCATAGGGAATCATGATCAGATCTTACCGATATCAGCGTAATTGAGTTCAATCCAAGTCTGAAGCTGTTTGTCACTCATCCATTCCGCGTTGGTGTTGCTGGAATAGACAAAACCTTCGGGCACTTTTCTTCCGTCTTTAATGCGTAGAGAACAAATTCCCCAATTATGTATGTTTGGCAAAATCTTGAAATGCTCTGAATATTCATAAGTGAAATAGGAATCTTCAGAACTAATCATCTGTTCATGTAACTTTTCACCGGGACGGATTCCAACCACCTCGATTTTCGCTTCAGGTGCAACGACACGAGCCAAGTCCGTCATTTTCATGGAGGGGATTTTTTTAACATAAACCTCCCCTCCCACCATATCGTCAAAAGCGTGCCAAACCAACTCAACCCCTTGCTCAAGTGAAATCATAAATCGCGTCATTCTAGGATCGGTAATCGGTAAAATTCCCTTATCTTTTATGGACATAAAGTAAGGTATTACCGATCCTCTCGAGCCCATCACGTTTCCATAGCGAACCACTGAAAACTTTGTTTCATGCCCGCCTGCGTAGGAGTTCCCCGCCACAAACAACTTGTCTGAGGCCAGTTTAGTAGCGCCGTACAAGTTCGTGGGACTACTTGCCTTATCCGTAGACAGCGCCACTACACCTTTAACGCCTTTATCGATGCATGCATCAATCAGGTTCATGGCACCGTTGATATTTGTTTTTATGCACTCAAAAGGATTATATTCCGCAGTAGGCACAATCTTGGTTGCCGCAGCATGAACAACGTAATCCACATTATCCAATGCGCGGTATAGCCGATTCCGGTCCCGCACGTCGCCGATAAAAAACCGCAGGCGATCGTCCCCATTAAACAGCTTGGACATTTCCCATTGCTTCATCTCGTCTCTAGAAAATACGATAATCTTCTTTGGGTTATATTTTTCCAGAGTCATCGGAATGAATTTATGGCCAAAGGAGCCAGTTCCTCCCGTAACCAAAATTGTTTTCCCACTTAACGTATTATCCATCAGTACGATTTACCTTATAGGGTTGAAAAGCTCAAAACAGTCCGCTTAACTCCTGGAACTGACCGCTGGGATAGGCCACATGGGGGCAAGATTAAAAAACCAGCAAACATGAATCCAGCTTACACTACACAACCGGTCATTCCGGGTACTGAGTCACCGCCTGACCGGGAACAGTTACACCCTTGACATAGGGGGTTGGGGTTATTTGGAAATTGTCAGAAGATACCCCGTTTAACCAAGCAGACAACTCATTGAGCTCAACCTTACAAACTTTATTTTTATGTCCATTTGAAAAAAAATAGTTTCGAACCAGAGAAAAAAAATCAGACCGAATCAAGCCAGGCCTATTAAATTTAACAGCCGCAAACAGCCTTAATAGATGAAATGGTTTTTTATTGTTTGACACATAGACAGGCGACTTCAGTTCAGACAAAACATTTTCAATGTTATTATTAATCATTTTCGAACAACTCAAATATTCATACCCAAGTAAATTTTGCGACAACTCCTTTCTTTCACGCCCCCCTCCATAGAAAAAAAATTTAATAAAAGACCTTGCATCCTCCGATTCAAAGTTCACTCTATTCAAATAATCTCCCCTATCATAAAACTCATAGGAGAAACCATCAACAAACTCAATTTTCTTCCCGATACTGGCCGCAAATACAATAGCACTAGAAAGATTAGACCCTATAACTCGATCATACCGAGACAGAAGAGAAAACAATCGATCATAAAACTCAATATCTCTAAATCCTGCTGTAACAGGCTCTACCCCTTTACTCTTCCAAAATTCAATTGAGCCTAAGTAATTCCCAACACCTTTGATTAGTATATTTGCTTTACCTATATTACAATGGCGAATTAAATCATAAAGTTTCCTGTCATTATCCACTCCGGGAGGAGGCCCTATAATTAATGTTCCCGCTCCTCTTTCTTCTCCCAGTTTTTGATGCAAGATAGCCCAGGGGTGCGGAGCTAAAATATAATTCTTCTTTCCTGAGACCCTATCTTTTATTACATCATTGTATGCCCAGTGTACTGGCTCGATATCTTCAATATCCATAGCATCGAAGCAATGACCAAAATCCACGCCATGAGAAACTGAAAATGGGAGAGTTTGTCGAAGATCTCTACGCAAAAACTCTTTCAGGATACGGCCAGCTCCCATTCTCTCCATGGAGAGGTACAGCGGCCGATATTTTTCAAGCTCACTAATTTCCATTGAAAATACCCTGATAGCCGTGCTGCTTTCCGAAAGGCAACTTCATCAGCAACCAAAAAACACAATAAACAAACAAAAACCCACAAAAGCACAAGACATAAAACAACCATTACTGCCTCGATCAAGAAAGGCTTTGTTTCAGCGCGATTATAGCACTCGAAGCAAAGGCTGAACGAGAAGCAAAAGCAAAAAACTTGACACCAAGCTCACACAAAAGGGGCATAAAAAATTAGACTTACCGTATGATTTTCAGCTCCCTTAAAGCATTAAAGGTACCTAAAAACCTGCTTGGGAGAAAACTTCAGAAATAAAAATAGATGATCAACGACCCTCTCGCAACCCACAAAATTTTCGTTAAATAAACAATCGCTTCAGTGTACCGGAATGAGGATCAACTATTGCGAGGCATCCCTAGCAGAACCAAAGCAAATTTCCAGTTCAGGCGCCCGCCTGATAAAATCCCCATACGCATATAAAACAGCACATTGATATCCATCATTTTTAATTATAGAATTTGCCTCAATATATTAGCATATTTTATTTACGGTTCTTCATGAATGACCAATATTGATAACCCCCCAAAAAATGTAGAAGTCCTCCTTATATCCCTAGATAAAGATAATCATAGGAGACATAAACTAAAATCAAGATTCCCAGCCAACTACCACAATTTCCGATTAGTTCATGGCATCGACTTGACAGCCCCCCGATCCCCCGAAACAGACTTCAGATGCTTACCCCTCCCCCACTCTCATTTAACGTTAAGCAATACTGAAATCGGGTGTGCACAAAGCCACATTAAAGCACTTGAAATTGCTCAAAAAAGCAAAGCACATTCCGTACTAATATTGGAAGATGACGTCATTGGCGGTGACCAGGACATTGAATCAATATCGCAGATCTCTCAAAACCTTCCGCACCATCACTTCCTTCTTTGTGGCGGCCAAGAAGGCCTGCGAGGTTCCAGTTACCTGTACGCCCCTAGAGAACAGGACTATTTTCGCCTGCCCCCCATCACACTGAGATTCACTGCCAGGGCCTGCTGTTATGCTGTCAGCCCGTCTATGGCAGGCAAAATCCTGAAACGTCAAAATGACAACCTGAGACGCGCCGATGATTGGCGCCACCTGCTTTCCGGCGAGCGGGAGCTTTATTACTCCCAACACCTTCAACACCCGAGAGACCTGAGCGGGAGCCATCTAGAAAAAGACAGGTCAATGCTTAGCCATGAGCCTTTTTGGAAAAGGGTTTATAAGGATGGACTCACCTACACTACGTTAACCCAAATTCTGAAAGCTACCTTACCGATTGTGGCAAGGCTGAAAGGTTGGGTTAAAATACCGACCGGAGACGAGAGGCCCTCTTCAAAGCGATGAACATATACGTTCTATCTCTGCCGGATGACCACCAAAGGCGGGAAGCTCTAGAGCTTCAGTTCCCCCGCTATGCGCCCAAATTTCGGTTTATTGATGCCGTTGACGGACGATCAGCATCCCCGATAACAGATATACCCCCATGCGCCAAAGACCGACATCGACCATTAACTGGCCCAGAAATCGCGTGTTCACTTGGACACCTGAAGATCTTTCAGTCGATTGTCGAGTCAAAGGCGAACCCAACATCATTTCACCTGATCCTTGAAGACGACGTTATAGGAGATTGCGGCCGGCTTGAGAAAATTGGGGAGATTCTGTTAGCCCTCCCCCCTAAAAGCCTGGCAATACTTGGAGGCTTACAAGGAATGAGTCGCGCGCGACATTTACATGGATTTAAATCTTCTCGAGCCAGCGTATATAGAATCCCTGAACTTCAACGTCGCAATCTATCGCGCACATGCTGTTACGCTGTTGATTTTGAAATGGCAAAACATTTACTCCAGCAACAACAGAGGTGCTTGCACCGAGCTGATGACTGGGCTGCACTCTTAAAAGGAGAGTACAACGTCTTTTACAGCCCGGTCCTCGCACACCCTACAGCCGATACGGCCAATAGCCACATCGAGCAAGGCCGGTCTCATCAATACAACGGGGGATTAATAAAACGCTGGTATCAGGATGGATGGAAAGAAAGCATTGGGCGTCCATTAACCAGAATATTTACGCCATTCCTTGCTCGCTACCTTCACTTGCATAGAATTCATCAAGGCACAGAAATTGACCGTCCCAGCGCATAGGCTGGTTACCGGAAGAATAGATAAGAGCAAATCAATTGCATTAGCTCATAAAAGTAGGCGTTGGGCTCTCCAACGCCTTTCGGTAAATTTCCAGATAAGCATCAATCGCCTTGTCTTCAGAGAATAGCGTCGCTGCTCTAATTCTAGCGTTGCGTGATAAACGCTCACAGAGTCGAGCATCTTCCTTCAGTCGCCTAGCCGCTTCAACGAACTTCTCAACATCATCAACATCACACAAAAAACCGGTTTCGCCGTCAAGAATAACTTCCGGCAACGACGAGCTTCTCGACGCGATTACAGGTAGCCCACAAGCAGCCGCCTCAAGGGCAACCAACCCAAACCCCTCCAGACGGGAAGGGAACAACAGCGCATCACAATCGTTATAGAGAGTCGCAAGATTTCTGTCACCATGTACCCGTCCGATCGGTCTGATATTGGCTGGAACAGAGCCATACTTTTCTAGATCAACCATTTCTCCCGTAAATAGAAGCTCGTATCCACCCCCAAGCGCCTCCATGATATTGAGCAGTAAATCCACTCCTTTTCGAATAATCATTGACCCAACATACAGCAACCTAAAAGGACGATGGCTTTCTTGCGTCCGACGCGGGGCAAACTGTTCCGTATCGATCCAGTTATGCACTGGGATAACATCAGATCTGCGAAAAGCCTTGCCAGCGACCAAAGCAGAATATTCGCTTACAGCGGTCACCAGCCTTGCAGAACTGACGACTTGATGTTCTATCTTATAAACCCAGTTGTCATGGTAGAGCGCTTGCGAAAAGCTTTTATAAGACGATAGACATTCGTCATGAACGCAAGAGTGGATGGTTGCAATTATCGGCAAATCGCTCGAAATGAAGTGAGGGTGCAGCCAGGAATTTACGTGAACCAGATCAGCCCAAGCCGGAGTTGGCGGCTTACGAACCGACCATGGCAGGTACTCAGCCCGACGCGGAAGCCAGGTAATACCGGCTTTTACCCCTCGCCTACTCAATGCATCCACTAATCGTAATGTATACAGATCGGTTCCAGTTCCGGTCCGAATGGCAGGAAACCAGACCCCAAAAGAATTCTGCATCATTCGCCTCTTTCTTCCTGAATCACGACATTCAGCAACTGCGAATATTGAGCAGATACAGATGACCAATCAAAACGCCGCTTTATAGCCTCATTGGAAAGAATTACGGCGTCCGCGTACTGTTTGCGATTCCTCAAAACTTCGATGACACCATTGAGCAATCTCTTCGAATCACCTGAGGGCACAGTAACGAAACCTTTAATGCCTTTCAGTACTTCCCGCGTTGCGGGGATATCCGTAGTGACGACCGGACAGCCACAACCCAGAGCCTCAATAGTAACCAGCCCCAGTCCTTCCGAAGGCTGAAAGGGGGCGACGAACAAGCAGGCTCTGCGATAGTAATCAGGCATCTTGGTTGCGGGCTTAGCCCCTTCAAAGGACACTTGGTCACGAACGCCTAATGAATCCACCAATCTGCCCAAGGGTACGGCCTCAGGACCAGCTCCGACAATCGTTAATGAAGCCCCGGGGAACTCACCCAATAGCGCTGGCATAATGGAAATAAGTTCTTCAAGGCCCTTGCCTTTGACCAATCGTCCTACAAACAGGAGCTCGTACTGGCCAGCTTGAGGGCATGAGCCAGGTGTAAAGCCGCTTTCCAGATCAACCCCCATAGGCACAACTGCTGTTTTTTGATCTTCAACACCAAGAGCCTTTGCCTCACCTCTCAGCATTGAGCTAACAACGGTATACGACACCGACCGATTGATCATCCATCGCTTTAAACGCCGAAATATGCTGCCCCGGAATGCCATCAGGTCGGTACCATGGGACGTAAGAAAGAAAGGAGGGAAACGCGGCCAGATTACACTCAAGATGGCAACGACAATGCCTTGAGGAAGCAACCAATGAGCATGTACGATGTCAATGTTGTTCACCCTTACCAATCGCCAAAGAGCAAAGAGTTGTGCAACGAGAAATGCTGGAACCAGTAAAAACTTGATACGGCTTGCCTTCAAATTGGAAACAATACCTCCATTGTAGGCAAGCGTTTCAAACCGCTCAGGAGCATACTTAAATCGTATGACATTGACTCCATCCAGGAGCTCTTTTTTCTTCGCACCCTCAGCATGAGGACTGAGGACAAAAACCTCATAATCCTTAACCAGGCGCTTGGACAACTCGTGGACAAAGCCAGGCTCCGAGTCGCCGAGCCACCTCGGATAGGTTGATGAGACAACCAAAAGCCTGCGCTTGGCTTCTGATGGATTATTCTCCAGCCTGATCACACCTAATCACTATCACGATACATTAAAGCGGTGATCTGTTCGGAAACCAACCCGACCATAAACACAACAAGCGATGTAGTGAACATCAAAGCGCTCATATTGGTGAACTGGCCCGATGTAAAATAAGTATACCCGTAATAGCTAAGGCCAGTGAAAAAGACCAAAAATGATATCGGAACAAACACTTTCAGGGGCGAGTAAAGCGTTCCGATCTTGAAGATGATAAGAAGGAAGCGAACACCATCCTGGAGAGGCTTGATATGGCTCTTCCCAACCCTTTTGGCAGCCCTTATCGGAATATAGCCAACCTTGTAACCCGCCCGAAAAAACGCCATCGTCGATGTCGTCGGATAAGAAAACCCATTAGGAAGCAAATACAGAAACTGACGAAATTTATAGGCTTTCACAGCACGAAAGCCCGATGTCAGATCCTCAATTTTCTGCCCCGTCATATAACTTGCCAACCGGTTGTAGATCCGATTGGCAACTCCCCGACCAAAGCTAGCTTGTGAGCCAGCCGTTCTAGCCCCTACGACCATGTCCAGGCCCTGGTGAAGTTGCTTGAGCAATCTTGAAATATCCTTGGGTGAATGCTGGCCATCTCCATCCATAAACACCAGAATATCGCCAGTCGCCGCGCGGGCCCCTGCCTTAATGGCTGCACCATTACCCATGGAATAGGGGTGCGAAATCACCCGGGCACCTTCAGCTCTTGCAATCTCCGCAGTTTGATCCGTTGAGCCATCATCGATTACAAGGACTTCGTCAACAACAGACAGAGCAAAGATCTCTCGCAACACATTGCCAATAGCTGCTGCTTCATTTTTAGCCGGAATAACAGCTGATACTTTTATATTACTCAAGTATTCAGCGTTTTTTTCAAGAGGAACCATGCATAATCCTAAGTATGCTTCCATAACAGGAAACGATTGATTAGTTGTAGCGAGTCACTCAGTAAACCAAAACCTATAGAGCGCGCCCAAGCTCCAGACAAATAGCGTTCAGAAGGCAATCACCAAGGATCCTTCGCCAATACCTGAGATAATATTGCCTGCTCAACCTCAAAAACAGCAGTCGCATATTGATCCGCTTTATATACCAACGGGGCCTCTACTACGAAACATTCCGTCATAAATGCACTCTGCTCCAGAGCACTTGCTATACCACCAACACATAGTCTTTCTAAGAAATCTTTGCGCTGGTAATCAAATCGCTCATATTGTGTTGGCCGATACTCAATATCAGGAGCCCCGGCCATAACCTGAATCATCATCCCGACATCGTCACCAGCGAACTTTCTGGCCGCCACGACCGGAGGTTGCTTGCTATTCAGTATCATCACGGCAATCTCCGGAGGGAGCTGCCCCAAGGGCACCTGGTGCGCTTGCACAACCACAAGCCGGTCCACAGAAAACACAAGCAATATAGGACGCTGACTATAAAAATTATGTAGCCAGAGAATCAATACACAAAATTTGAGCAGGTAGATCACACTAAGGTCATTGATATAACTAGTACGATCTTTTTTGTACACGAGCACATTCAGGAACGGCCCGAGCACCAGAAGGGCCACTACCAAAAAAGCCAGATTAAGACTGCTACCAAATAGGTCAAAATAGACCCCCGGATACCAGTTTTTCAAGCAAACAAAAACTACACACCCTAAAACCAGCGTTTCGAACATGCTCGCGATGAGGACAACCAGGCGATTCAGCTTCATAGCCGCTTCTGATAGGCCTCATAACGCCTCAAAATGAACTCCCTATGCCGCCCGGTAAACATCGGATTCTCAAGGCTGGCATCGATAATAGCCGCCACTTTATCTTTGGACACCTGGCAGTCATCATTTTCGATACAGGAGATCAAGCTGTTGAGATAGTTGTAGTTATTATTGGCAAACGGAGCCCCGGCCAACCGGCTCAACAAATCCCGGAAAGCGGTATCACCCATGTCACGCCCCTCCATAGCCTCCATCATTAACAGGCCAAATAAACCGTCGGTATAACTAGCACGAAGCTCGGTACTTTTTTTGAAGTAACCGGCGGCTTCTTGCAGAGCGTCCATTTTCTGAGGTGAATCGGGAAGTGAGCTTGCATAAACAGCATACTGCCTGCCCATTCCATAGTTTGCTCTTGGCGACAGGGGGTGATTCATGACCTCACTCATCACATGCAGTGCAGGAGATCCCCACACGGCAGCCCTAAACAATGTTGTTACAGCCAGAAAAAGGATCAATGATACTGAAAGTAACATTTTTAATCTGAGACCAGCCTCCCCACAAGCTAGCAGGCAATAGGCGATTGCCATCAGAATAGGAAAACTCGCCAGGTAATTACGGTGTTCATGTACCAATTCAAGCGCCAGCACACTGGACTCAAGGGAATGAGCCGCGAAGAAAAACAACAACCCAAAGGCAATAACAGGATACCTGCCCACCCGCAACAACGCCCAGACGATAGAGAATATCACTATCAATACGGCTGGCAAGGTGGTCCAGGGGCTTATCAAAGACGTAGACAGAATAAAGTCGTCATGGAACATCCCCAAGGAACTGTTCAACGGAACCAACAGCTGACCCAGGTAAAATATCAGGATACGGGCTTCCGTCAGCAGCCTTTCCTGAAAACTAAAGTCCCGATTTAAATAGCCATTCAGAATCCAATCCGGGAACACAATAAAGTACAGAGCCGTCAGAACTGCTGGCATAACCAGGAACCCACTATACGCCAGAACCAAAGGCCTGCTCACCTCGTCTCGACCGATTGGCCGGAACCTCAAGAATGTCAATTCCAACAGGAACAGATAAACCGGAAACAGGGCTGCATTTTCTTTACTGGCAAGGGCTAAAGGCCAAAACAGCACGAAACTGCAAATGTACAGCCCAGCCTTAGCTGCCATGCGATCTCTGCTGCACCGCCTGGCCAAAACGTATGACAGCATCCCAAGCAGACAAAACAGTGCACTTAGCCCCGCCATGCGCTGGACCGGATACAGGACTGCAGTCAGGTTAAGCGGATGCAACAGCCACAGCAGCATCACAAAAAAGGCAAACAAATGCTTACGGCTATCGAGCTTTACGGGAAGATATCCAGCCAACACCACCACCAGGCCATATATTGCCCAACCACACGCTAGATGGATAAAAAGATTTACTGATTTGAAGTAGTAGGGGTCTAGCCCGAAGAAGGCGTGGTTAAGCGCGAAGCTCAGCATCGCCACCGGCCGCCCCAACGGCCCAGCAGTACCGGACGCCATCGCAGCCCAAAGCCCCTCCAGCGACAAAGTATCAAGCTGCAACGCCTGATTCTGGAGAATATTCCACTCGTCATCAAAGTAGAAACCACCAGGCAGCCCCACCATATAAACCGAAACAGTCAGAATGGAGGCACAGAGAAGGTGAAAATAAGAGTTATGAATTATCCACATAGTAAAAAAGCGCCCGAAGGCGCTTTCTCAACTAATTGGCCAGAGCCAATTAACGGCAGTTAGACGGCAGGTACTTGGAGTTGATAGTGCCTGCAGCACACACCCAAGTAATACCTACGTTGTTACCAGTACCAGTCAGCGTAAAGGTCTGACCCAAAGCAGTATCACCACCCAAGTCCTGAACTGCCATTGCAATCGCACCTACATCTGCACTGGTGCGGGTGTACGTCATAGTTTGAACAACATCTGTTGCGTAGCTAGCTGCAGTCTCCAAACCGGCAGTGGTCTGATCAGCCGGCATTGAACCTTGAGAAATATAGTACTCAGACACCGCAGTTTTTGCCTGGGAAGCAATGGACATTGCTTCGGTCACTTTGGCACGAATGGTATAATCCTGATACGCAGGAATCGCGACCGCAGCCAGAATACCAATGATCGCAACAACGATCATCAATTCAATCAGAGTAAAACCTTGTTGAACTTTTTTCATGCTTCATCTCCGGAAGTTTGACAGTGACGCCCCTCTGCAGAGCGACCTGCCAGAACTGTAGCATTGACCGTGCCAATTGCAAGAAAATGAAAAATTTACCACCAAATTCATGTAATTATTGGCTTTTCATAAAACCCACCATAACCAAGCCCGACAAAGAATACTGCCCTCTTCCGTCATTGGGTGACAAAAAACGTCACTGACAGCCGTCTCTTGTGCTCTTCTGAGGTTACGCGCAGCTACACCTTTCCAAACCCTCCACAGGCAACTAAACTCTGCGTAGGATTTAGGAACCGACATTCAGTTACTTAGGACTCGTTCATCCATTCTTATGTCTACCAACAAGAAAAGCATCACGCTCACCGGCCTTGCCCGTCGCTTTGTCGAAGACGGGTTATTGGATGAAGATACCGCCATGGACGCCTTTATCCAGGCGTCCAATAACAAAATCCCATTAATCTCCTACCTCGTTCAGAACAACTTGGCCGAGAGCAAGGGCCTCGCCTATTCGGCAGCCATGGAGTTTGGGGTCTCAGTGATCGATCTGGGAGCCTTCGTTCCGGAGATGCTTCCGGAAAAGCTGGTAGACGAAAAGCTCATTCGCAAACACAACGCCCTCCCCCTGTATAAGCGAGGCAATCGTCTCTTTATTGCAGTCTCTGATCCAACCAACATTCAGGCCCTAGACGAAATTAAGTTTAATACTGGCCTGAGCACAGATGCCGTTCTTGCTGACGAGACACTTCTACATGCCGCTATCGATCGTTTCCTGGAAGCCCAGGATACGACGATGGGCGACCTGGATGACGCCGATTTAGAAGGTGTTGAAACCGAAGGCGGGGAACAGGAAGAAGAGTCTGTTGGCACGGCAGACCTTGACGACGCCCCGATCGTAAAATACGTCAACAAGATGCTTCTGGATGCTATTCGCACCGGCGCTTCGGATATTCATTTTGAGCCGTATGAAAAAGCCTACCGCGTTCGATACCGCACTGACGGCATTCTAAAGGAAATATCAAAGCCGTCGATCAAGCTTGCCCCCAAGATTGCGGCCCGCGTTAAGATCATGGCGCAACTGGACATTTCCGAACGGCGAGTCCCTCAGGACGGCCGGATCAAGATGAAGCTGTCCAAAACAAAGGCCATAGACTTCCGAGTCAACACCCTGCCAACGTTGTGGGGTGAGAAGATAGTGCTTCGAATACTTGACCCCAGCCAGGCAAAACTGGGCATCGACGTGTTGGGCTATGAAGAAGATCAAAAGAATTTATACCTGAAAGCGCTGGAACAGCCGCAGGGCATGATCTTGGTGACCGGCCCCACTGGTTCAGGAAAAACCGTCTCACTGTATACCGGCCTGAACATCCTCAACACACCAGAACTCAATATATCCACCGCTGAAGATCCGGCGGAGATTAACCTTGAGGGGATCAATCAGGTTAACGTCAACACCAAAGTCGGGCTAGGCTTTGCTGAAGCACTTAGGGCATTTCTGCGGCAAGACCCGGACATTATCATGGTCGGCGAGATTCGGGACCTTGAAACCGCCAACATTGCCATTAAGGCCGCCCAGACCGGCCACTTGGTACTTTCTACCTTGCACACGAACAGCGCACCAGAAACCCTCACCAGGATGATGAACATGGGGGTTCCAGCATTCAACATCGCAACATCAGTGAGCCTTATCATTGCCCAACGACTTGGAAGAAGGCTCTGCAGTAGTTGCAAAGAAGCAGCAGATATCCCTCAGGACGTGCTTTTGAAGGAAGGGTTCACACAGGAACAAATTGATACAGGCTTTACGTTGTTCCGCCCCAAGGGCTGTGATAAATGCAATGGTGGATATAAAGGGCGCGTCGGCATTTACGAGGTCGTAAAGATCACGGATGTACTCGCGAATATGATTATGGAGGAGGCCACCTCCATCCAGATTGCGAAGCAGGCCCAGGCTGAAGGCTTCCGTAACTTACGGCAGTCTGCCCTCTTAAAAGTGATGCAGGGCGTGACCAGCCTAGAAGAAGCCAACCGGGTGACTAAGGATTAAACATGGCAGAGAAAGCACAACAACTTCAGGCATTCGTCTGGGAAGGCAAAGACCGGAAAGGCAATAAAACAAAAGGCGAAATTTCCGGATCCAACCTTGCCCTTGTCAAGGCCCAATTACGTAAGCAGGGTATTGTCCCGGATAAAGTCCGCAAAAAGCCCAAGCCCTTGTTCGGCGGCAGTAAGAAAATTACGCCGTTCGATATCGCCATGTTCACGCGCCAGATGGCGACAATGATGAAAGCCGGCGTCCCCTTGGTTCAGAGCTTTGATATCGTCACTGATGGTTTGGAAAATCAAGGATTGAAAGACCTCGTTAGCAGCATCCGCAACGATGTTGCCGCAGGCACAAGCTTTGCCGGCGCACTACGCCGACACCCCAAACACTTCGACGACCTCTACTGCAACCTCGTAGATTCAGGGGAGAAAGCTGGCGCTCTAGAGCAGATGCTTGACCGTGTCGCTACATACTTGGAAAAGACTGAACGGCTGAAGAAGAAGGTCAAAAAAGCCATGACGTACCCGATAGCGGTTGTCGTCGTGGCAATCGTAGTAACGGCCATTCTGCTGGTAAAGGTTGTACCCCAGTTTGAGTCTCTGTTCGAAGGGTTTGGAGCTGAGCTCCCCGTATTCACTCAATTTATTATCAACGTGTCAGAGTGGATGCAAGCCTGGTGGTTTATCGTTCTCTTAGGCATCGCAGCCACAATATTTGTTTTCAAGGAAGCTAAAACCCGATCCCAGAAATTTTCGGACGCAGTCGACAAATACATGCTGAAACTGCCGATAGTTGGAGAGATCCTTGACAAGTCCGCCGTTGCCAAGTTTGGCCGGGTACTTTCTACCACCTTTGCTTCGGGCGTCCCATTGGTTGACGCTTTAGACTCAGTTGCTGGCGCAACAGGTAACGCCGTTTATCGAGATGCAATCCAAAAGATCAAGCAGGATGTTTCAGGCGGAACCCAACTCCAAGCGTCCATGAGGGAAAGCGGCGTATTTCCTGTCATGGCGGTTCAGCTAACCGCCATCGGTGAAGAATCAGGAAACCTCGACGAAATGCTGGAAAAGGTAGCCGACCACTTTGAAGCCGTTGTTGACGACATGGTCGACAACCTGACCGCGCTGATGGAGCCGATGATCATGGCCGTACTGGGTGTGCTGGTCGGCGGCCTGATTATCGGCATGTACCTGCCAATCTTCCAAATGGGCCAGGTTGTATAAGCGATTCCTATGCCAGACATTTCCATCTTCACGAGCAGCCCCTGGCTGCTCTATTTCATTGTCGTTTTCGTATCTCTCTGTATTGGCAGCTTCCTGAACGTTGTGATCCTTCGTCTTCCCAAGATGATGGAGCAGGACTGGCGCTGCCAGTGTGAGGAGTTTCTGGAGGTTCCGGAAAAGCAGCGGGGCAAGGCGGACAGGATCACTCTGTCGACACCTAACTCCACCTGCCCTTCCTGTGGCCACGAGATTCGTGCCTGGGAAAACATACCGGTCATCAGCTACGTTCTGCTGAGGGGTAGATGTGGTTCCTGCAAGACCCGGATTTCACCGCGCTACCCCATCATCGAAGCCCTGACAGCCCTGTTTTCGGTATTCACGGTCTGGTTGCTGGGCCCGACTGAAGCGGGGTTGTGGTCGCTGGTACTGGTCTGGGTACTGGTTGCGTTGACCATGATCGACCTGGACACCCAGCTACTCCCAGACAGCATGACCTTGCCGCTGATGTGGCTGGGCCTGATGCTCAACTACTTTGGCGTGATGACCGATTTTAACAGCGCGTTCTGGGGTGCGGTTGCCGGTTATCTGTCGCTGTGGTCGGTGTACTGGTTGTTCAAACTGGTCACTGGCAAGGAAGGCATGGGGCATGGAGATTTCAAGTTGTTGGCCGCCCTTGGCGCCTGGCTGGGATGGCAGATGCTGCCGGTGGTTATTCTGCTGTCCTCGGTGGTCGGGGCTGTGGTTGGCATCAGCCTGATGGTATTCCGTCAGCATGGCCGGGAAACACCGATTCCGTTTGGCCCCTACCTGGCCGGCGCGGGATTGCTCGCACTCTGGTTTGGCGAGCAACTGCAGGCCTGGTGGCTCGGCTACCTCGGGCTCTGATCTGCAACAGAAGGTCTGACACATAATGACAGCCGTTATTGGACTGACTGGCGGAATTGGCAGCGGCAAATCGACCGTTGCCCGCCTGTTTGGGGAGTTAGGAATTCACTGGGTCGACGCCGACGATGTCGCACGCCAGGTGGTTGAGCCTGGTACACCCGCACTGGAACAGATCCGTCAGCACTTCGGTGACCGCATTCTCGATCCACAAGGCGGGCTGGATCGGGCCGCTCTCCGGGCGATTGTGTTTCGCGACCCGGACCAGCGCACCTGGCTAGAGGGTCTGCTACACCCCCTGATCCGGCAGGAACTGCAGCGCCAGCTGGTTCCGGAACACTATGATCAGGCGTACTCGATTCTGGTATCGCCACTGCTGCTTGAAACCGATCAGCACACGATGGTGCAGAACATTGTTGTCATCGATGTGCCTGTTGAAACCCAGATCACCCGTACCATGGCAAGGGACAACAATGACCGCTCACAGGTGGAGCGGATCATTGCAGCCCAGATGCCCCGAGAAGAAAAGCTTAAAAAAGCCGACGAAGTCATCGATAATGATGTTTCCCTAAACGACGTGAAACGCCAGGTTGAGGCCATTCACAAGACATTACTGGTGGCGTTTGGATAGCATTAAACTTCGTCTTGTCGTCCTGTGTGCCTGCCTGGCCATGTCTTCGGGGTTCGTGCATGCTGACGGTGACCCGGTCGTCATTACCGATACACCCGCCCCTCTGTTCCCCGGCGATGTGCTGCCCCCGGACATCTACACCTTCCAGCCAGCCGAGTTCTGGCAGCATCCGGATGACTCCTACTGGCTGCAATTTTCCAATTGGGTGATCGCCAGCCAGCGTGCGAACTCCGCACTCGTTGAAAAGTTCGGCGAATGGGCTGACCGAACGCTCTCAGGCAGTCCCCAGGCGCTGCCGAGCAATGCCAGCTACCTGCGCATTGGCTTTGCAACCGCCTCCGAGTACGGTGATCCGTTCAAGTTTGAACCGGAAGGTCGCTTTCGCCTGGACATTCCTACCGTTCAGGAAAAACTGCGACTGATTGTCGAGAGCGAGAGCGACGAACTGATACCCCTGGCCGAACGGCGCCGGAGCCGGCAGATTCCATCCGATGAGCGTACCGAAAATGAGCCTACCGGCGCCTTGCGATTCATCTCCGAGATAGGCGATGCCATAAACCTTAATAACGATATTGGTATTCGTCTGCGGTTGCCGGTAGATGCCTTTTGGCGGGCCACGGCACGCAAGCAGTGGCCGTTGGATGAACACTGGAAGCTCCAGGTCCAGCAACGTGTTTTTTACTACCACCTGAGTGGCTGGGGGGAGAGCACCTGGATGGGCATTGGCAGGGATATCGGCAATGGCTGGCTGTTCCTGACCTCCTCAGAACTGGAGTGGGTACACAGTAACCGCGAATTTGAGATGTCCCAGGTGTTTAACGTCTACAAGGACCTGAACAACCGCTCCTCCATAAACCCCCGGTTGGGTGTACTGGGTGAAAGCCAGCCCGGCTGGCGAACCACCAGCTACTTTGCCGACGTTACCTATCGTTACCGGCTTTATGATGACTGGTTGTTTGGAGAAATCATCCCTGCCTTCGACTTCCCCCGTGACAAGAGCTTTAAGGACCAGGCTTCGCTGGTGCTCCGTATCGAAATGTACTTATCAGGCAACCTCAATCAATGACCAGAGCTCCCACCAGACACGCCTCCAGACCCGCCTCGGAGGCCTTGACGCTGACGCCTGTGGCCATCACCCGCTCCTGTTTTCGCGACAAGTTTGGTGTGCCAAGGCAACCGGGATTGACCCGGCATGCCTGGGCCGACCTGGTAATCCAGCCACCGTTTGATCGCGAAGACGCCTTTCGCGGCCTGGAAGACTGCAGCCATATCTGGCTGACCTTTCAGTTCCACCAAGCGGTGCGGGCCGAGTGGCGGCCAGTGGTGCGGCCGCCGCGCCTGGGGGGCAACAAGAAAGTCGGGGTATTCGCCAGCCGCTCCCCTTTCCGGCCAAACAGCCTTGGCCTGTCGGTAGTCAGTAATCAGGGATTACGACGGGAAAACGGGCAACTGCTGCTGCGGATCCGTGACCACGACCTGATCGACGGTACACCGATTCTCGATATCAAACCCTACCTTCCCTTTGCCGACGCAGTCCCTAACGCCCGCCTGGGGTGGGCAGAGGAACCACCAACCGGGCGACTGCCGGTGGTTTTCAGCGCCGAGGCGGAACAGCAACTTGCCAACCTTGATCCTCTGCGTTATCCCGATTTCAGGGCACTCATCGAAGACGTGGTCAGTTACGACCCCCGCCCATCGTTCCGGCGCGGGCGCGACGAAGATCGAGTTTACGGTGCCCATCTGTATGACGTTAACGTCCGCTTTCGCTTTGTTTCGAGCAGTAACCAGAAATCGGGTAACGCTGGCGAAATGACCTCTGCGGATGGTGTCGAGATTCTGACGGTCTGTTAAACTCGGGAACATCACTGAATAACAACGTCATTCAGGACACGACCAGACTCTCCACAGGGAATTCGTGATTTGCCACTGACCAGCATGCTGAAAAAGATGGGTGTTCGCCCCCTGGCGGCTCGATTGCTCGTCTACGTGATGCTATTCAGTGTTGTTCTCTCTCTCGTTGCCACCGGCCTGCAAATGATCGGTGAACTGGACAGCCGCACCCGGGATCTTGAAAACGTCCAGGCCAAAGCAGCGGATCTCATCTCGGGCACACTCGCGACCAACCTCTGGCTGCTTAACTACAGTGAAGTCGCCAACGCCACCGACGACATTGTCCGGCTTCCCGATATCGCCCACGCCCAGGTCACCGTGTCCGACGGCGATCAGTTCAGCGCCGGCAAACCCTCTGGCGACCGGGTCATTACCCAGACCTTCCCTCTGATCTACGACCGCTCCCCGCTGAATGAACCCCAGACGCTTGGAACACTGACCCTGACCTCATCAGTGGAATTGGTATACCAGCAAATGATTGAGCGGGCGCTGTTTACCCTGCTGTTCCAATCGTTCATCGTGATGCTGGGCACGCTCGGGCTGCTGTTGATCGTTCGCATTACGCTGTCGAGACATCTTGAAGCCATGTCCCGATACGCCGCACGGCTGAACCTGGATGCCCTGATAGAGCCCCTCAAGCTCAAGCGCAAACCTCCCAAGCACCCGGATGAGCTAAGCGAAATGGAGTTGGCTCTAAACATCATGAGGGAGCAATTACTGGAAGAAACCCGCAACCTGCGCCAGAGCAGTCTGCAGTCCAGGGACGAGCGGGACGAAGCCATCAAGGCGAACCACGCCAAGAACCAGTTCCTCGCCAATGTCAGCCATGAGCTCCGCACCCCCCTGCAATCGGTACTCGGCTATGCCAGCCTGCTGGCCGACACCCAGCTGGATCAGGAGCAACACGAATACGTCCAGACCCTGCAAAGCGCATCAGAAAACCTCTCGGCCATCATCAACGACCTGCTGGATATTTCCAGCATCGAAGCCGGTAAGCTGATCCTTGAGCCCATCCCCTTCGATTTGCGGGAAACCCTGAATGATCTGGTCCACATGCTCGGCAGCCGGGCCCGGGAAAAGGGTCTGGCGCTGGAACTGAGGGTTGACGAGAACCTGCCCTTTGCCCTGGAAGGGGACCCCGTGCGGATTCGCCAGATTTTGCTCAACCTGACCTCCAACGCCATCAAGTTCACCGACTCCGGCCACGTGCTCATCAGCATCGAGGTACTTGGCCGTCAGGATGACCATGTTCGCCTGCGGCTGGCGGTGGAAGACACCGGGGTGGGCATCAATCCGGAAGATTTACCCCTGGTTTACGAACCCTACGTTCAGCTCGGCCAGCGCTTCCAGCGCCAGTCTCCCGGTGCCGGGTTGGGCCTGGCCATTTGTCGTCAACTGGTCAATCTGATGAGTGGATCGCTGGACGTCGAAAGCCAGCCCGGCGAAGGCACCACCTTCTGGGTGGAACTGACTCTGCCAATGGCACCGTCCGGCGCCACGCGTATCAGGCCCGACACCCGAATGGTCAACGGGCGCCATATTCTGGTGGTGGATTCCTACGAGTTGTCACGGAAGATCACCCTCGAAATGCTGTCTCGCTATGACATCGATATCGAAGCGGTCAAGTCCGCCGGGGAAGCCCTGACCAGCCTGCGGCTCGCCGCCGATGGCCAGCGCCCGTTCGATGCGGTAATACTGGATGGTTTTGTGCCGGATATGGACAGCGATCTGCTTTGTCGCCAGATCCGCAGTAACCCGGACTGGACCCAAACCCGCCTGCTGATTCTGTCGTCCAACCCTCAGCGGGGCGATGCAGAGCACTTTCGCCAGGCCGGAGCGGATGCCTTTCTCAGCAAATCGCTCAGGGAATCCTGTCTGAGCCCTATCCTGCACCAGCTCTTTGTTGATGTAGAACGGGACAAACGCCGGTTTCTCACCCGATTCTCACTCCAAAGCGTGCACACCACCTCCCGACAGCAGAGCCTTCCCTGCGGGCGGATGCGAGTGCTTCTGGTGGAAGACAACCCGGTCAACCGTACCCTCACCCGTCGCTTGCTGGAAAAACTTGGCTGCGACGTCATGACCGCCAACGATGGCGAGGCCGCGGCAAGCCTGTGGATGTGGCATCCTTTTGATATCATATTTATGGATTGCGTCATGCCCAAAGTCGATGGCTTTGAAGCAACCCGACGGCTAAGGCAATGGGAAGAGGCGGAGGGCCGGACCGCCATTCCGGTGGTGGCACTGACCGCCAGCGCCATGGAACAGGATGAGGAGCACTGCCGCCAGGCCGGCATGAATGCCTTTGTCGCAAAACCCGTTAATATCGAAATGCTAAGAGCTGTACTCGAACAATTCTGCAAGGCGGTTTCCTGAATGCTAGTTGATTGTCCCACCTGTAAAAAATCCGTGGAATGGAGTGAGTCCAATCCCCATCGTCCGTTCTGCTCGGAACGCTGCAAGCTGATTGACCTCGGGGCCTGGGCCAACGAGGAATACCGGGTACCTGCCGAGAACGCAGACCCATCCGATCTTGACCAGGGCGACCATACGGACACCCAGCACTGACTTTCCCGCCAGGGTATTGCTTGCCAGTCACTTACCCGATTGTAAGTTGAGCTCCCCAAGGTACGCGGCTACCATGGGCGCCAACAGTAATCAGATACCGATAACGGGCGCTCACCTGCCCTACCGGGCCTGGTGGCAACGATTTTCTATGTAATGAACCAAGCAAAAGGTAGCTCCATGAACATTTCCCGTATTGCTGTGGTTGCCCTGACGCTGGCCTCAGCGCCAGCCTTTGCAACCGACTTGGACCTGAGCCTGACTGACGACTCCGTCAAGGGCCAGGTCAATGTGTTCGATGCCAACGCCAACACCCAGGTCGGCGTCGGCTACACCTATCACGAAGGCAGCCGCCACATTACCAACCTGGACCTCCATGCCCAGGGCCGCACCGCCCTTGGCAACCTGCCCACTACGGCCGGCATCGGCCTGCGTGGCATCTACTGGGACGTAGATCGCCTGGACGGCGGCGCGTTGGGACTGGGCGGCTTTGCCACCGTGAATATTCCAGACGTTCCAGGCCTGTCCTTTACCGGAATGGCTCATTACGCACCGGACATCCTGGCCTTTGGCGACTCCCAGGACATGACCAGCCTGGAATTGCGGGGTAGCTACCGTGTAATCCGTAACGCCGAAGTCTTTGCCGGCTACCGATACCTCAACACCGACTTTGAAGATTTTCCGGGAGACCTCAACCTGGATGAAGGCGTACTCGCAGGTATGAAGCTGTACTTCTGATCCGCCCGCCTCATCGGCTCCGCCGGTGAAGTCGGGCCAGTCCCCACTTCACCGGCGATTCCCAGTCTTGAGCCACACCAATTCGTGCCCTGACTCACTTTTTTGCCCCACCGTCCTTGCTAGACTGAGCGCCAATTCTAGCGAATGGACTCCCAGACATGCCCACGGTTCGTCTTCCGGCTCTCGCTGTTGTGTTCTGTACCGCCTTGATTGCCGCCTGCAGTGGCAGCGATGCCGTGTCTGAAGCCGGCAGCCGTCCCAACACCTTCCCCGAGGGCAGTAATTCACTGGACGACTTCGATTCCGGCACCACTGGCGATTCCAACAACGCCTCCGGGCTTGCCGCTAATGAAATCCGGGTAACCGTCGAAGTGCCTGCATCCATTGCCCCCGACGGAGAGCTGACCCGCCGTAACCTCCGTATTGTCGAACCGGATCGCCTCCAGGTCTATGAAAGCGACGCCTCTCTCCGTGAAGGTGTATCGGTGGATGTCGATATCCGTCGTGACGACAGTGGTCGCCGGGTAATCACCTTCAATGACGGCCTTCCAATCGGGCCCAATGTCATCATCAAGGCCTACGTTGGCAACACCATTCTTCGCTCGCTGGCCACCGATGAGGATCGCGACGTCAAGATCAACCCCTTCTCGGAGTACCTGGTCAATAACGGGCTTGGTGGGTATACCAGCACTGAGTTTGATCAGGTGATGGCCTGCGTCGAAAACGATGCCAACAGTCTGTGCCTCAACAAATATGTCTGGTCCACCCTCAACGACCAGATCCATGATTTCGAGATCGATGTTCCCGATGGATTTTCTGTTTCACAGGCCGTCAGCAGCCTGGCGGCACGGCCCGACTTCGCCGGCTACGTCACCAACATGGCCGACTACGCTCTGATTGATGCCCTCTCCGCGGGAGCCATCACCGCCTCCGCCATCGACTTCAATACCGTTCTGCTTGGTATCGAATTGGGACAAAGCTTTCGCGAGCCCAGCCTGAATGGCCCAGGCCAGTGGGGTGTTCGAATTGCACAGGAAGAAGTTCTGCAAGATCAGAACGGCGTCGCCCATGTCTACCCGGGACTCACCCTGACCAACTTCGAGGTATTCAATATCCGCGTCACATCCCTTGCCAGCGACGTTCCCTACGACCGTGAGACCCTGATGCAAACATCCGGAAATGATTTCTATAAGCGCGGCACCGACACCTGGGATCTCAATGGCCATACCACCGCGCCCGGCGCAGCCACCCTGCAAGACAGCCTTCGTCTGGTAACCGGGCGGGCGCTATACCAGAGCATCAGTGGTCGTGACAGCTCAGAGATCATCGGCTGGACCCGTAATCCGTTCTATCTGGACGCCTATCTTGGCGGGGGTGGCGAGACCCCCACGGAAGTCCTCAGCGGGTATTTCAGTGCCGGCAAGGCCATCGAACTTAACGAATCCGGTGGCAAACTGACCCGCCAAGGCATTCTGGAAGATCACTATCTGTCGGTATTTGAGGTCAATCTGGCCCAGACCCAGGATTTCGCCCTGAGCAACCTGGTCGACAAGGACTACAACATCGTCCGCCTAAACCTGCTGTTCTCCGGCGGCGGCGCCATCACGCCGATGGTTATTGAAGCCGATGTTGGAACCTGGAGTGTGACCGACACGGGTGACCCGGATGGACTTGCCGTTGCCGAACTGCTGGCTTATCAGGGGCTGGAACGTAATGGTTCCGACGCCACTGTCACCACAACCGGCGCCACGAGAACGGCGACAGGCCGCGCACTGTCGTTGCGACCATCCCGGCTGACAAGCGGCGAGCAACAAACCGGGCGGCTCAACCTTTCCGCCGGTGCTGGCTACACCGGCACGCTCATCGGCGCCAGTTCACCCGATGGATCGCTGCTTGCGTTCAACCTCGACAATGTCCTCGATGTGACCGGTCCGGAAGATCTGGGTGACGGTGTGCTCATTGCCGCACAGCAGGCCTCAGCGCCCGCACCAGCGGAAGGTCGCTACCGCATGCAGGGCTTTTCCCTTGGACTGGACACCAATAGCAACCGGCTGACCCATTTCAGCGACGCGACCCTCACCCTGGACTCTCCCACCACAGCCACCCTTCAGCTGGCCGCTCTAGAAGTCGAGCATACGGTACTGCCCCAGTTCGTCAGCAAGCCCGCCGATGCCTCGCAAACGCTCACTCTGAACTACATCGATAACGGTAATGGCCAGATTCAGCTCACCGGGAACAGCCTCGAACTTACCGGCTTCGTCACCGACGACCAGGAAAAGATGTTCTTTCGATTAGTGGACAACGGGGCGTCTGAAAAAGTCATAGGTCTGGTAATGGCGACCAAGCTGCCTTAGATTCGCCCTTTCCCGCACCCCCTGCCAGTGCAGCCCGCAGCCAACCATTTGCCACAATGGCCCAGTCTCAGGGTTGCCTCAGCTAACGGCCTCCACCGCCTTACCTGTTATACTGCCTACAAGCTGTATACAGAGTGAGGTTTTATGTCTGCTGTTTTCCGGGCAAGTTTGTTACTCGTGCCGCTGGCAATGGTGGCGGTGTTCAGCGTATTTCATGGCAGCAACCTGAGTCTCGATCCCGACGGTAACGACGATTTCAGCCTGTCAGCTTCCGGCCAGTTACCCGCCTTGCCGGCGTGGGCCAAAGCCCCGCTACCCGTTTTCTCTGACTACCGGGACACAACGGAAAAGAAAGCCGCGTTCTTTTCATTCCTATACCCCCGCATTGTGCTCGCCAACTCCCGCCTGTTGTTGGCCCGCCAATACCTGCTGACACTGGCACAGAAGCCCGCGCTGTCACCAGACGAACTGGCATGGCTCGACAAGCTGATGGGGCGGCTGCGGGTCGACGGTGAGCCGGGCAGTGCGGCCACGTTGACGGAACTTACACACAAGCTGGACGCCATTCCGCCCTCGCTCATTCTCGCCCAGGCTGCCAATGAATCGGCCTGGGGAACCTCCCGTTTTGCCCGTGTTGGCAACAACCTTTTTGGCCAGTGGTGCTTTACCCGTGGCTGCGGGCTGGTGCCATTGAATCGCGTTGACGGCGCCAACCACGAGGTGGCATCTTTTGATTCGCCCTACGATTCAGTAACCGGGTACATTCTCAACATCAATCGCCATCGCTCCTACCGGGAGCTACGACAACTTCGTACACAGGCCCGGGATAACGGACAATTTGCGGACGGAGCCCTTCTCGCCCAGGGGCTTTCCCGCTATTCCGAGCGTGGCCAGGCTTATGTTGAGGAAATCCGCAGCATGATTCACCACAATAACCTGGGCTACTTTGATCGTCAGTTCAACGCGTTACTGGAGAATCGAAGCGCCCGGACCCTTCGCCTGATTGCCGCCAGTGACGATGAACAGCAGATTTCCGAGCCTCTGGCATCCAGTCGTCAGGCTTCAGACAATGAAGGCTGAGTCACTGTTAACCAGCCCGCGATTCATAACACCGGAGATAGTCAAAGCATGTTGAACTTCCTGCCCGCCCCCCTCCGGGGAATCCTTGCGGTCACCTTGATCCTGCTAAACACCCTGCTGCTGTTCCCTGTGCTGTTGGCATTCGCCCTGGCAAAGCTGATTGTGCCTGCCGAAGGTTTTCGCCGTCTGTGCACCATCGCGTTGAACTTCATAGCGTTTATCTGGATTGGCATTAACAACCGGGTGAACGACCTGTTGCACAGGGTCGAGTGGGACATCCGCGGGGTTGAGAACCTCAGCCCCGACCAGTGGTATTTTGTCACTTGTAACCACCAGACCTGGGCCGACATTCCCGCCATTCAGTACGCCCTGAACCGGCACATCCCGCTGCTGAAATTCTTCCTGAAACAGCAGTTGATCTGGGTTCCGTTACTTGGCGTTGCCTGGTGGGCCCTCGACTTCCCGTTCATGCGTCGCTATACCCGCGAACAGATTGAAAAGAACCCAGAGCTGAAAGGCAAAGACCTGGAAACCACCCGCCAGGCTTGTGAAAAGTTCCGCTATACCCCGGTAACCGTCTTCAATTTCATGGAAGGCACCCGCTTTACACCAGCCAAGCACGCCGCTCAGGGGTCCCCCTATCGGAACCTGCTAAAACCACGAGCCGGCGGCACTGCGTTTGTTCTGGGGGCGATGGGCGACACGCTGCACACCATGCTCGACGTCACCATTGTCTATCCTGATAACCACGCGGGATTCTGGGACTTCCTGTGCGGGCGCATCAAGCGCGTGGTGATCGATGTACGTACCGTGGAAATTCCACAGCAGTTTCTGGGCATGGACTACCAGAACGACGACGTCATCCGTGACGAATTCCAGCAATGGGTAAGTGGGTTATGGGGCCAGAAGGACCTCCTGATCGACCAGCTGAAACAGGCCCCTTCCTCCGCAAGAAACCCCGAATCCAAGCCGGTCGCCGAATCATCCTGACACTGGGGGGGCCTGGGCCGAAGCCACGGCTACAGCAAGCCCAATTCCCGTGCCCGGACAATCGCCTGGGTGCGGGACCGCACACCGAGCTTCGCATTAATACGACGGGCATGGGTCTTGACGGTGTGCAATGAGATATGGAGTTTGTCGGCAATGCTCTGGTTGGACAAGCCCATGGCAATCAGTTCGAGCACCCCAAATTCGCGGTCACTGATCGGTTCGGGGAGCTCAACCCCCCGGCCACCCTCGCCGGCACTGGCTTCTACACCGTAAAGGGTTCGCAGGGTATCGGTAAACGGCGACCGCCCCATGCCAGCCAGTACCTGAACGACCAAGTCGCGGATTTCACTTCGCAACTCTAAAAACGGGCTGACGTAATGCTCCGCACCAGCCTGATCAACCAGTTTCGCTACCAGCTCAAACGCTTTGCCACTTGAGCCCTGACGGAACAACACCAAAGCCTTCAACAACCCACCATGGAGGCGATGGCCAAACGGGGTGTCATGGTCATCTGGAAAGGCCTTGCTATCGAGCAGCGTACGGGCTTCTTCGATCTGGTCATTGGCCAGGGCCAGACGAACTTCCAGAGTATCCAGCAAGCCTGGCATCATCGGGAACAGCTCAAGAATTCGGTGCTGTTCACGGTAAGGTTTCAGACGAGCCATCGCCTGAGCAGCACTGTCAGTTTGGCCCTGTGCCAGCCAGCAGCTGATCTTCAGCGCCTCGAGTACCGGTTCATACACCACTTCGTCCACGTGCCAGGCCTGCATGACCCGTTCCGCCTGCCCTATCCACGAAAACGCTTCCTCCAGCCGGCCTTGCACCTTGGCGCTCAGTGTCCTCAGCGACAAGGCCACCAGCAGCACCAGATCGCGCCCTTTTTCGGCCTGACGTACAAAGCGGATCAACAGATGGTTCGCCTCGGCCAACCGTCCCTGATGCCACAACACCAGAGCCAGGTTGAGCATCAGCCTTGATTCACCGGCTCTCGGCGGCCGCACTGGTTCACTGGCGGCAGCGTCCAGCCCTGTTCTGAGCAGGTTCTCGGCGTGCTTAAGCGCCCCCTTGCTCAGCTCGATCTTGGAATGGGCGTAGACCGCCAGCAACTCAGCGCCCGCGTCGCCGGACTGGCGTGCCAGCTTGGCCGCATCCCGGTGCGCCTCACGAGCCGCCGCCGACTTGCCCAATGCACAAAGGGCACTGGACTTGACCAACAGGGTGATCAGCCGGCCATGGGGGGTCAGGTCCGGCTCATCCAATGCAGCTTCGGCCTCGGCCAGAGCCTTCTGTACATGCCCTTCGCCACTGAGAAGGAACACCCGCGATGCCGCCAGACGCCCTCTCAACGCCTGGCGTGAGCTATCAGGAATCCCATCCAGCAACGCGCGCGCCTCTGCGAACTGGCCGCCAAAGGCATGGACCCAGCTATAGACCACACGAAGCCGGGGGCTGCCATCTATAAGCTCACTGGGCAAGGACTGCGCCAGGCTAAGCAAGGAGGCCGTATCCTGACCCACCAGCAAGGCCTCGGAACCTTTTGCCGCGATTCGGCCAGCACGCTCCGGGTCATGACAAATCAGAGCGTAGCGTAAGGCTTCGCCATACTGGCCGTGCTCGTAGAACCATTCACAGGCGAGGGTTGCCCGGGCTTCCCGTCCCAACATCGGCGACGCCAGCAACCATTCCCGAACCAGCGGCACCATGCGGTACCAGTGACCACGATTGGGAATACAGCGAACCGGCAGGCCCTGAGCAACGGCGACAGACGGCAGGAACTGTCGATCACACTGACCGTCGGCAATGGCCAGAAAAAGCTCGTCGTTCATCACTTCGAGTTCCGCCATGATGGCGAGTGAGCGCACCTGTGCCGGAGACATTTGCTCCTGCACCAGACTTCGCAGGAACGCCACCACACTCCGGGATTCCTGTACCGGTACCCGCCCTGCCCCCTGTGACTCAAGCTCCCTGAGGTATAGCGCCAACGGCGTAATCCAGCCTTCGGTGAGACTGTACAGATGCTCAATGGCAACCTGGGTGAGCAGCCCCCTTTCCAGCGCCGGGCGGAAGAACTCGGTTGTTTCCTCCCGGCTGAACTCCAGGGATTCTGCGGTAATTCGGGTAAAGCGTCCTTCCAGCTCAAAGCTGTGCGTCTCAAACGGCAATGACTTTTTGGAAATCAGCACCAGCGTCAGGTTTTTCGGCTGGTGCCGAAGCAGGTGCTTCATCACAACCAGAGCAGGCTGACTACACACCAGATCAACGCCATCCAGCACGAGAATGGTTGATTGGTCGAAGGTCGTTGTACTGAGCAGCAATTCCAACGCATCAGCAAACACCTGACCACGGCGTTCGAGGGAAGACATACGGGAATCGATGCGGTCTGTCAGCGCAACGGCCAAAAGTGCATACAGGCGCAGGGGATCGTTATCCTGCTCGTTGAGCGAGAGCCAGCGTATGTTGGCCGGCGCCGGACTCAGTGTCGCCAGCGCCGCCCGTAGCTCCCCGGACTTGCCGTAACCGGCCGGCGCCTCCAGGTGCAGGATGGCACCGGGTTTTAGGGTGGATGCCAGCTTCTGGGTTAATTCGGGCCGGCGGTAATGATTCTGTGAAAGCTGGGCGGGCTGAACTCGGTGTCGCACCAGCTCCCAAATGAGTTCGCCGCTCCCCCGATCGTCACGGGAAACCTGGCCTTCATCGTTCGCTGCCGCATTGCTGTCGAATGCTTTCACTCGCTGCCCCTGTACCGGGCGCACATAGCCTTGCGGGTGACGATATGAACATACCCCCAAGGTCGCACGCCAAAGAATTGATTAAGAATCTGAACTCAAGCCAAACCAGAAGAACGCCCTTAACGCACCTTAAGTATTACGTTCTGGGTAATTCAGGTATGACCCGGTAGTGGCGACCGGCATAGGGTACGCCTTTAGTATGAATGCGATGTCGATTAAACCAGAAAAGGACCAACCTGCAAAATATTTGACAGGCTTGAGCCCTGTTTGCGACAAATATTGAACAAACTGTTACATCTATAGCCAGTCACAACCTTCTGAATCCAGACAAAAAAAAACGGCAGGACACAGGTCCTGCCGTTTTCTATTGCTGGCCCGAAGGTTTAACGGGTACCAGCACGGCGCAACGCCGCCGGCGTGTAATCCCGGGAAGCCCGGTCAACACCGAACTGGTACGGGTTCGACTCTTCGTTAGTCAGACCATTCGCCAGGTAACGCCCAGACAGCAGGTCGTACAGGGTTTCAATGGCATACCAGGGAACGTCACGATCGTAGAAGTACATGTTATGTGCTTCTGCGACGCGCCACAGCTCACCTCGGCCATCATAGTGATCGATGACAGACGCCTGCCAGGTGTCCTCATCAATATAGAGGTCACGCTGTGCGTAGATATGACGTTGGCCGCTCTTCAGAGTGGCGCGAACATGCCATACCCGGTGCAGTTCGTAACGCGTGTAATCCTGGTTGATGTGACCAGGCTTGACCAGATCGTCGTAGCTCAGGCTGCGGTCAACCAGACGATAGGAATTGTACGGAATGTACATTTCCTTCTTGCCCACCAGCTCCCAGTCATAACGATCAGGGGCACCATTGTACATGTCGAAGTTATCCGAGGTACGCATGCCATCGGACGCGGTACCTGGACCATCATAAGCGACCTGAGGAGCACGGCGTACACGACGCTGACCGGCGTTATAGAGCCACGCGCGACGCGGCTCGGACACCTGGTCGATGGTTTCGTGAACCAGCAGCACGTTACCTGCCAGACGAGCCGGGGCGGTGATGGCCTGCTTGAAGTAGAACAATACGTTGGCATCTTCGTTCGGATCGTAATCGGTCAGAGATGCCCGCCAGGTCAGCTCGTCCTGGAACTTAACAGGACTGTATGCACCATTTTCCTGCGGCGTAACCTGGGCAACATTTCGTTGCACAGAACCCCCACGGTAACGCGTAATGTGGTTCCAGATCACTTCCAGACCATTCTGCGGAACGGGAAACGGCGTCGCGTTCTGATAGTTGGCGAGGCCATTACCACCCTGCACCAACTCAACGCTGGTTGCATTGGCAACGGTTTCCTGCTCAATGTTATCCGGGTACGCTGACGTCCGGTGAGTCGGGTAAACCGGGATCACATAATCAGGGTACTTGTTGATCATAGCGATCTGGCCCGGGGACAAACGCTCAGCATGCTCGTTGACGTTGCCCTGATTGATGATGAACAGAGGTTCTTCATCTGCGAACGGGTCAAGGTAGATGCCGTCGTTCTTGTAGCCCGCAGGAATGGTCTGCAAACCGCCATCCCAAGCCGGGATTTCATTCCCATTGCCAGCCATTTCTGCACCGATGGGGGTCAGGGTATCGCCGAGCTTGGCGGCATCAGCTGCGGAAACCGCAGCATGAGCACCAGTAGCAAACATGGAGACTGTCAACACACCGGTTGCCAGTAGGGTCTTGTTAAATTTCATCTGGTTTTCCTCAAAAACGAACTCAGGCCTATCAGAACGAGTAGGATACGCTCGCACTCGCGAAGTCTCGGTCAGTTCTTTCGTTATACGGTTTGCCACCAAAGAAGTTGGTATACCCAATGGTCGCGGAGTATTGATTCTGGTAGACGCCCGTCAGCGACAGACCCAGCGCCTTGCTTCCTTCCTGGAAATTGCCACCTGGAGACGGCGCAAAACCTTTCACGTCATGCGACCAGGCCAGCTGTGGCTTCAAATTGATACCGGCAAAGGCGTTTGAGTAGTCCCACACCAGCCGGGCACGGTAGCCCCAGGAGAAGTCCGTGGTGAAGCCATCATTGGTACAGTTATTCTGGTTGATGTTGAGCAGCTGACACGCGCCCCCGTCCAGAGTACCGATACCGAAATTACCGGAACGGCCATAACGGGCTTCATCCAGATCAGGCAGGTCGTGAACATAAGTCGCGCCGAATTCGGTGATCAGCGACATACGGCTCGCACCCATGACCTGATCGAAGAACTTGATCAGGGTAAACTGAGCCTGGGAAACGTTATAAGTATCCCAACCAGCCACTTCCTGGCCCGCCAGAGAGCCACCCGCTTCTTGTTCACGCTGGATCTGCAACAGGCTTGCAGGATCACCGGTAACCGGGTTATTCAGCTGCAGGCCGCCGTAAATCAGCTCGAACGCGTTCCACTGCAACGGCATGTTGTCGCGGAAGCTGTACTCGGCTCCCAATGACCAGCCATTCAGCACGGTGGTGTTGATACTGATGCCGTACAGATTGATGTTTTCCGGGTATTCGATGAAGTAATCCGGGAAGATTTTGCCGTTAGCCGGATCGTTAACAACGCCGCTCACGTAAGGCAGACGGCTGTTGTACTTGATGTAGTAAAAGCCCAGTTCGGACTCATTCAGCTCCGGAATGTACCAGCGCATGGCCACCCCAAACTGATCCTTTTCATCCGGCTGCTCATCACCAACACGCGGGGCTATGAACCCTTGAGCGAAAGCCTGGGAATCCGGCAGCTGGCCAGCCAGCAACACAGGGCCACAGCCATCGGCGGCGAAATCGTTGGTCGAGAAGAAGGTGCCACAGTCGTCCGGACGCACAGGCTCCCAATCGGTCTGTACAAAACCTTCAATGGTGATGTTTTCGGTGACACCGGCAGACAGGTAAAGCATCTCGACCGGCAACAGGGCTTCCTTCAATTCGGAACCAGGAGCCCGGAAAGCCTGCACATCGATCGGGTTGATGGTATTAATGCCGCCCTGGATGAACGTGCTTTCACCCCAGCTCACCACCTGGTTGCCGTAGCGGACACTCAGCGGTACGTCACCAACGTACCAGTCAGTGAAGATGTAGGCATCCATGAACTCCCCACCAGAGGCGTTGCCCTTGGCCTGGTCATTAAGTTCACGCTGCTGACCGACGTAGTCGACGGCACGAGCTTCGTCTTTCAGCTCGAAGTCATACCAGTAACGACCGCGAACAAAGCCACCGACACGGGTCAGCACGTCGCTGTCGACGTCGTAGCTCATGAACAATTCACTGGTGCCCTTGACGATCTTGGACACCGTGTCGTTTTTGTCGAAGTTCAGGTTGCCGTCATCGAAGTTGTTACTGGAAGAACCGATGTTGGCCAGAGATCCGCCTGGGGCGTATTCCGGACCCTGGTTACCCTGGGCAATCAATCGGCGATCCCGTTCAGCTACACGCCATGTAGCACCCGCCGACAGGTTGGTATCAAAAGAGGCTTCCACATCCCCTACGTAGAATGAAAACGCTGACGCCTGACCGGACATGCCAGCTGCAACAGCTACGGCCAAAGGCAATTTGGCCCAGGAAAGCCGTTGGTGAGTTTTTCTTGTCATTGGAAGGCTACTCCATTTGTTGTTCTGAGTCGCTGCTCTGATTATTGGTGCTTACGTATTTGGAGGCTTCACGCGCAGTGCTCGTGATGCTCGCACTATAGCTAGGCTGCCTGATGCTTTGATCAGTCAAAAGTATGATTTTCTGTTTGGGGTATCACTCCCCATGTCCCGCACTGCCTCAATATAGACAACAATTCGGAGGGCAACCAGTCAGACACCCTCGCTATCTCAGCGGGTTACAACTAAAAAAAAGGCGTTCCCTCAGGAACGCCTTTAGCAGAGCATTGAGTGACCGGATCAGATCAGCTCAATCGCCATGGCCGTAGCCTCACCACCGCCAATGCACAGCGACGCCACACCCTTGCTTTTGCCGTAACGCTTCAGGGCGTACATCAGGGTTACCAGCAGACGGGAACCGGTGGAGCCCACAGGGTGTCCCTGAGCGCATGCACCACCGTGGACATTCACCTTCTCAGGATCCAGACCCAGTTCGCGAATTGGCATCATTGCAACCATGGCAAAGGCTTCGTTGATCTCATACAGATCAACCTCATCCTTGCTCCAGCCCGCTTTATCAAGCAGGGTATTGATCGCGCCAACCGGTGCACAGGTGAACTCGGACGGGTGCTGGGAGTGAGTCGCGTGAGCCACAATCCGTGCCAGCGGCTTGAGACCGCGACGCTCAGCTTCAGCAGCACTCATCAGCACCAGAGCAGACGCACCGTCGGAAATGGAAGACGCGTTGGCGGCGGTTACAGTGCCGTCCTTGCTGAAGGCCGGGCGCAAGGTAGGGATCTTGTCCAGGTTAGCGGTCAACGGTTGCTCGTCTTCTTCAACAACGACATCACCCTTGCGGGACTTGACCGTGACCGGCACGATCTCATCCTTCAACAGACCTTCCTTGATGGCATTTTGAGCACGTTTGAGGGAGTTGATGGCGTAATTATCCATCTCTTCCCGGGTGTAGCCCTTCTTGTCCGCCATTTCCTGGGCAAATGCCCCCATCAGACGACCGGTTTCGGCATCTTCCAGCCCGTCCAGAAACATATGATCCTGAACAGTATCACCCGCACCCATGCGGTACCCTTTACGGGCATTGGGCAGGATATAGGGCGCGTTGGACATGCTTTCCATACCACCAGCAACCATCACGTCATTGCTACCGGCCTTGATCAGGTCATGGGCCAGCATGGTGGCTTTCATACCGGAACCACAGAGTTTGTTGATGGTGGTGGCACCGGTACTATCGGGCAACCCCGCCTTGCGCATGGCCTGGCGAGCCGGACCCTGCTTCAGACCCGCAGGCAACACGTTACCCATAATGATTTCCTGAACGTCGGCCGACTCGATACCCGCACGGCGAACAGCTTCGGCAATGCTCAGAGCACCCAGCTCAATCGCTGATACTGGACTCAGGCAACCCTGGAATCCACCCATGGGGGTACGGACACCACTAACAATCACTACGCTGTCGTTACTCATGACTCTCTGGACCTCTTAATTCAATGGGATAGGGGTATTTTTATTATTTTGATCATCTCCACCCGAAACTACGGGCGATGGGGTGCTTCGAGGTACTCCCGTGACTGCATTTCCAATAAACGGGATTCCGTACGCTCGAACTCAAAGCTCAGCCTTCCTCCGGCATAAAGCTCTGTGATAGGGGCTGCGGCAGACATGATGACCTTGACGTTGCGGTCATAGAATTCGTCAACCATGTTAATAAAACGACGGGCCTGATCGTCCTTGTCTCCGCCCATTACCGGCACGTTACTCACGATGACTGCGTGAAACTCCCGCGCCAGCTCAATATAGTCATTCTGGCTCCGCGGTCCGTCGCAGAGTTCCGCGAACTCAAACCAGACCACATCGTCGGCATGCCTCAAAGCCTTGAGTTTGCGGCCGTTAACGTCCAGGTCAAGGGTATGACTGCCCGCTTCCAGCGCAAGACTCTCATAACTCCGAGCCAGGCTGACATCAGCGCTGTCGTCAAGGGGATAATGAAACAGCTCCGCCTGCTCCAGGGTACGCAGGCGGTAATCGACGCCGCCATCAACATTGACCACATCGGTGTGCTTTTTTACCAACTCAATGGCTGGCAGGAAGCGCGCTCGCTGCAAGCCGTCCTTGTACAGGCCGTCTGGCACGATGTTCGAGGTACAAACCAGCGACACTCCACGACTGAACAGCGCCCCCATCAGGGTCGCGAGAATCATGGCGTCGCCAATATCCGACACAAAGAACTCATCAAAACAGATCACGCATGCTTCATCAGCAAAACGGCGCGCGACCAGTTCCAGGGGGTTTTTTTCGCCCTTGAGAGATTTGAGCTCCTGGTGAACCCGCTGCATGAAGCGGTGAAAGTGCACCCGCATTTTTCGCTCAAAAGGCAGCGCTTCAAAGAAGGTGTCCATCAGATAGGTCTTGCCACGTCCGACCCCCCCCCAGAAATAGAGCCCCTTGATTGGCTCCTGACGCCCCTTCTTCAGTTTCCGGCGCAGCCGGGTCACCGTTTTCTGGCGCTGATTTTCGGCGTCCACCAAGTTGTCATAGAGCGCCTGAAGCCGACGGACGGCATCTTCCTGAGCGGCATCTTTGTGAAAATCAGGGCGGGTAAGATCTTGCTGGTAACGTTCCCAGGGTGTCATCGACGGCAGTTCCCGAAATTGGATGGTTCTTTACGGCGCGCTATTGTCGCTGATTTTGGCTATTTTCGCCACGGGGGCTACTGTTCTCCGCTACCGGATCAACAGGCAATACGACGATTGGCGCAGCCAATCCCCATGGGCGGCGAGGCAATAGGGCGTTATACTCGGATACAGGAGTTTGACAAGGCCTTACCAACAACCAAAAATTCAGGCCTGTTCCACAGAATTTCTGGCGTCGTTTATCACATGAAGGGACACCGTAGCTTATGACCAACCTGATTCTGGCAGCCATCGTCGCGCTCACCGCCGGCGTTGTCATTGGTATATTCATTGGCCGTTCCGGGCAGGGCTCAACGCTACGCCAGCGGCGTGCCGAGCAACAGATTGACGAGCTTCGTAGCGAATACACCCGCTATCAGGCCCAGGTCAATGAACACTTTATGGAGTCGGCGCACCTGCTGCGCCGGTTCAACGACACCTACCGGGACGTCAACCAGCACATGGCGCGCGGCGCCAACCGGCTGTGTAACGACGAAGACTGGCTGGAAGAACTGGACAAGGAAACATCGCGAGCCCGACTGGGCGATGACCGTGACAATGGCGTCGAGCCGCCCAGGGACTATGCACCAAAAGTGGATCCCAGCGAAAAAGGCACCTTGGCTGAAGACTACGGACTGGCGTCAAAATCTGGGGAGAAGGCGTAACCGCCACTCCCCCGCCCGGTACATAATGGCCCGGAAGACTTCGACTTACTCCGGGCCAGCTCTGGCGATCAGACTTTCCTAGACCGGGTTGTCGCAGTCGACAAACCGGTGCTCCAGGCCAAAGCGCTCAGCAATTGCCTCACCCAGCGCCTGCACGCCGTATCGCTCCGTGGCGTGATGACCCGCAGAAAAATAGTGGATACCGCACTCCCGCGCGGTATGGGTCGTGGGTTCCGATATTTCCCCACTGATAAAGGCATCCAGTCCAGCATCCACGGCTTTGGCAATATAGCCCTGAGCAGCCCCCGTGCACCAACCCAGGGTGGAAATTTCCGCCACTCCCTGCCCCACATGCAAGGGCACCCGGCCCAGACAGGACTCCAGATGACGAGCCAGTTGCTCCACGGTCATCGGCTGCGGAAGCTCCCCTTGCCACACCAGCCCATCAAGCACCCGAGGATTCTGAATACCCAATATCCGCGCCAACTGGATGTTATTGCCAAACCGCTCGTGATCATCCAGCGGCAGATGGTAAGCCACCAGATTGATATCATGCTCCAGCAACGCCTTTAGCCGCGCGCGCTTCATCCCGCGAATGGTTGCGTCCTCACCCTTCCAGAAATACCCATGGTGAACCAGCAACATCTGGGCTTTCTGCGCAATAGCTGCATCCACCAGCGCCTGAGATGCCGTGACCCCGGAGACAATCCGGGTTACGTCGTCACACCCTTCAACCTGGAGACCGTTCGGGCAGTAGTCCTGAAAGTTGTCCGGGGTCAGCCATTGCGAAACCGCAGCCAGTATTTCGTTGCGCGAGGCCATGGCTTACACCATCTTCCCAAGAGCACACAACAAGGCGTCGTTCTGCTCCGGCATACCAATGGTAATCCGCAAAAATTCGGAAATCCGCGGCTTGTTGAAATGGCGCACGATCACGCCCTGCTCTCTGAGACCGGTCATCAAAACGTCACCCCGATGCAGGGGATGACGGGCGAAAACAAAGTTCGCCCGGGATGGCAACACGTCAAACCCCAGTGCCTCGAGCTCTGCCGTGACCCGGTCACGCTCGGCTATGACCCCATCGCAGCTTTGACGGAAGTACGTCTCATCCTCAAACGCAGCCTGCGCGCCAGCCTGCGCAACACGATCCAGAGGGTAGGAGTTGAAGCTGTTCTTGACCCGTTGCAGGGCCTCAATCAGCTCGCTGTCGCCAATGGCAAACCCGACACGCATTCCCGCCAGGGAGCGGGATTTGGATAGCGTCTGGATGACCAGCAGGTTGGGATGGCGATCAACCAGAGCAACGGCGCTTTCGCCGCCAAAGTCAACGTACGCCTCATCAATAACCACCACACGATCCGGATTGGCCGAGACGACCCGTTCCACTTGATCGAGAGGCAGGAAACGACCGGTTGGGGCATTGGGGTTAGGGAAAATCACGCCACCGTTCGCCTGCTCATAGTCCGCAGGGTCAATCTCGAAACGGTCGTTCAGGGGCACCACCCGACTGGCAATTCCATAAAGGCCGCAGTAGACCGGGTAGAAACTGTAGGAAATATCCGGAAACAGGATTGGCTCGTCCTGCTGGAACAAGCCGAAAAAGACATGGGCCAGCACCTCATCGGAACCATTACCCACAAACACCTGATCGCCCCTCACCCCATAGTAACTGGCGATGGTTTGTTTGAGCTCGACTGATTCGGGATCCGGATACAGCTTCAGGCTGTCATCGAGCGCCGCCTGCATGGCCACCAACGCTCGCGGTGACGGCCCGTAAGGGTTCTCGTTGGTGTTCAGTTTGACCAGATTATCCAGCTTCGGCTGCTCACCGGGAACATAGGGCACCAAGTCTTTGACGACCGGACTCCAGTACTTGCTCATCACTCAACTCCGCCCTGCTCAGCGCTGCCCTCAATACGGTATTCAGCGGAACGGGCGTGGGCGGTGAGACCTTCACCACGAGCCAGCACCGAGGCGATCTTACCCATCTCACTCGCACCATGAGCTGAAAAACCAATGATCGAGGAACGCTTCTGGAAGTCATAGACCCCCAGCGGTGATGAAAAACGGGCAGTACCGGAGGTTGGCAACACATGGTTTGGACCGGCACAGTAGTCGCCCAGCGCCTCTGCGGTGTATCGACCCATGAAGATCGCGCCCGCGTGGCGAATTTCCTCAACCAGAGCCTGGGGATCCGCCACCGACAATTCCAGGTGTTCCGGGGCAATCCGGTTACTCACCCGGGCCGCTTCCGACAGATCTGCGACGTCAATCAGCGCGGCGCGGCTGTTCAGGGACGTGGCAATAATTTCCGCCCGCTCCATCGTAGGCAGCAAGTTGCGAATGCTGTTCTCGACACGGTCCAGATACTCAGCATTGGGACAGATCAGGATCGACTGAGCCTGCTCATCGTGCTCAGCCTGGGAAAACAGGTCCATCGCAATCCAGTCGGGATCGGTTTCACCGTCACAGATGACCAGAATCTCCGAAGGCCCTGCGATCATATCGATCCCTACGGTGCCAAACACCTCACGCTTTGCAGTCGCCACATAGATATTGCCGGGGCCGACAATTTTGTCGACATGGGGAATGGTATCCGTACCGTAGGCCAGTGCGGCCACGGCCTGGGCACCACCGATGGTAAACACGCGGTCTACGCCAGCAATCGCCGCGGCGGCCAACACCATCTCGTTGACAGTCCCCCCTGGTGTCGGAACCACCATGATGACTTCTGCGACTCCGGCAACCTTGGCCGGAATGGCATTCATCAGCACCGAAGACGGGTACGCGGCCTTACCGCCAGGCACGTAAAGCCCAGCCCGATCCAACGGCGTCACTTTCTGGCCCAGCACGGTGCCATCGGCCTCTTCATACTGCCACGAGGACTGCATCTGGCGCTGATGATAATCCCGTACCCGGTCCGCAGCCTTCTCAAGCGCGTCCCGCTGATCCACCGGGATTGCGGCCAGTGCCTGCTGCAAACGCTCCTGGGAAACCTCCAGTTCGCTAACGGCAGCCGCGTCAACCTGATCAAAGCGAGCGGTAAATTCCAGCACGGCCTGATCGCCGCGAGTACGCACCTCATGCAGGATATGACGGACCGACTCATTGACTTGATGGTCAACGCTATCGTCCCAGGCCAGGAGCCTGGACAGCGCATCATCAAAATCAGCCTGGGCGGCTGACAACCGGGTAATGGAAACGTCAGTCATAGTATCCCCTGCATACAGGAAAGGAGGTTGGTTCAGGCGGGATCCGCCACTTTGCAGCGTTCAACGGCTGCGCCCATCTTTTCAATGATGGGGTGAAGCTTCTGGTGCTTGATTTTCATGGATGCCCGGTTGGCCACCAACCGGGTACTGATGTTGGCGATCAGTTCCCGCGCTTCCAGGCCGTTGGCTTTCAGGGTGTTGCCGGTATCAACGATATCGACAATCTCATCAGCCAACCCCAGAATCGGCGCCAGTTCCATCGCACCATACAACTTGATGATGTCTGCCTGGAGTCCTTTGGCGGCGTAATAACGACGGGCCAGGTTGACGAATTTGGTGGCAACCCGGAGGCGCCCCTGAGGCGGCGCCACCCCTTTTGGCCCGGCCGTCATCAGCCGGCAACGGGAAATATTGAGATCCAGCGGCTCGTACAGGCCTTCGCCACCGTGCTCCATCAATACGTCCTTGCCAGCAACGCCGAGGTCCGCGCCACCGTACTGCACATAGGTCGGCACATCGGTGGCACGAATGATCAGCACCCTCACGTTCGGGTCGGTTGTCGGGAAAACCAGTTTGCGGGACTTGTCGATATCATCGAGAAGCTCGATACCGGCTTCCGCCAGCAGTGGCAGCGTCTCCTTGAGAATCCGCCCTTTCGACAGCGCGATCGTTATGGTGTCAGTCATTATTCCTTCCGGTCACTAGTTCAAGCCGGCAGGCGGCGAATACTGCCACCCAGCAGCTGAAGTTTCTCTTCGATACACTCGTAGCCGCGATCGATGTGGTAAATGCGATCGACGATGGTGTCCCCGTCAGCAACCAGGCCGGCGATAACCAGACTGGCCGACGCCCGCAGGTCAGTAGCCATGACAGGTGCACCGGTCAGGTGATCGACACCCTTGATAATCGCTGCGTTGCCTTCCAGGGTCACATCGGCACCCATGCGGATCAGCTCCTGCAGGTGCATGAAACGGTTTTCAAATACGGTCTCGACAATGGTTCCGGTGCCTTCGGCAACGGTGTTCATGGCCGCAAACTGGGCCTGCATGTCGGTTGGAAACGCAGGATACGGCGCAGTCCGCAGGCTCACGGCCTTGGGACGATTACCCTTCATATCGAGCTCGATCCAGTCCTTGCCACAGTTGATGGTGGCCCCGGCCTCGTCCAGCTTGAGCAAAACCGATTCCAGCAACTCTTCACGGGTGTCCTTGAGCTTGACGCGACCACCGGTAGCCGCTGCGGCAACCAGGTAAGTACCGGTTTCCACACGGTCTGGCAGAACGTCATAATGACAGCCGTGCAGACGTTCAACACCGTTGATCTCAATGGTGGCACTGCCATGGCCCTTGATATCCGCGCCCATCGCGATCAGACACTCCGCAAGGTCAACCACTTCCGGCTCCCGTGCGGCGTTCTCGAGAATGGTCTTACCATCGGCCAGCGCAGCCGCCATCATCAGGTTTTCAGTGCCGGTCACAGTCACCGTGTCGAGGAAGATGTGGGCACCTTTCAGGCGTCCGTTGGAACGGGCCTTGATGTAACCGTTCTCAACCTTCACTTCGGCCCCCATCATTTCCAGGCCATGAATATGGAGATTGACCGGCCGGCTGCCAATAGCACAACCACCCGGCAACGACACTTCGGCCTCACCAAAGTGAGCGACCAGCGGCCCCAGCACCAGGATGGACGCACGCATGGTCTTCACCAGCTCGTAAGGAGCGTGAAAATGCTTGATGGTATTGGCGTGGACTTCCACACTCATTTTTTCATCAATCATCAACTCCACCCCCATGCGACCGATCAGCTCGATCATGGTGGTGATGTCGTTGAGGTGTGGCAGGTTACCCACGGTGACCGGCTCATCGGCCAGCAAGGTCGCGGCAAGAATCGGCAAAGCGGAGTTCTTGGCGCCGGAAATCCGGATTTCCCCATCAAGCGGCTTGCGGCCACGAATCAGTAGTTTGTCCACAATAGTTATCCTGTTTGTCGTGGGCAGGGGCTTAGCCCTGGCGCGCAGCCCATTGGGCCGGAGTAAATGCCTTGATTGTCAGGGCATGGATGGAGCCATCACTGAGCTGCTGGTTAAGTGCACCATAGATCAGTTGCTGCTTCTTCACCGGAGACATACCTTCAAAGCGCTCACCTACGGCCACTACCAGATAGTGGTTGCCTTCGCTTTGCACTTCAATTTCACAGTCCGGCAGAGCATTCTTTACCAGCTCAGCAACTTCGCGGGCTTCCATAACAACAGTCCTCGGGGAGAAGTTAATTCAGGAGCGGAATTGTAACCAATTCTGGGTGGCGGGTCAGCTTCCGTGACAAAGCCGTCAGTGCGACTCAGCAGTAAACCCGCTGAGGTAGTGATCCACACCGCTGAGAGACGCCAGGGAACGCAGCGATTCCCCGACTTCAACAAAATTCAGTGGGCGCTGCTGTGATTGCGCGCAGCGTTGCCAGCAAAGGAAAAGCGAAAGCGCGGCGCTATGGGCAACCGGGGATTCACCAAGGTCAATGGTCAGCGGACCGGAGCCTGCGCGAATCAACGCTTCGCCCGACGCCCTGACGGCCATGGCTCCCGCCACATCCAGCACCCCGCGTACCCTGAGGACCGGACCGTCCTGAATGACCTCAGCCGTCGCTGCCGCCGCCAGTGCCATTACTGCCCTTCGACCTCACCGTCTGAGTCGAGCCCTTCAACAGCACCACTCCAGCCATCAATTACCGCCTGGATATTACCCCCGCTGGATTCCATCTCCTGAGCAAAGCGGTCCCGGAAGGCGAGGCCTATATTGATACCTTCAACAATCACGTTTTCCATTCGCCAGTCGGCGCTGCCGTCCTTGCGGTACATTGAGTAGCTGACCGGGTAACGATTGCCGGAGGCTGAAATGACCTCCATCTGCACGGAGGCCCGGGTGTCGTTATCCGGATTCACCTGTGCCTCTTTAACCTCGATGGTAAAATCCTGGGACTCCACCAGCGCCTGGGCGTAACTGTCGAACAGGCTGCGCTTGAACTTTTCAACAAAGGCATCGCGCTGCTCAGGCGTCGTCTGGCGCGCATAACGCCCCATCACCCGGGCTGCAATACGCCGAAAATCGACAAAATCCTGCAGTGTTTCATCCATGCTGCGGTAAAACGCTTCCGGGTTTTCCGAATAGAGCCCCCGTTCTTCGTTGAGCTTGGTCACCAGCTCCTGAGTGCTTTCATTCACATACTGCAGCAGGTCCTCACTGGCGCGCGCCACCATGGAGACGGCAAGCGCCTGCACCAGAACAAACAATATAACCAGATACTTGCTGACAGACGTCATAATCACTCCCTAACTGCGCATCATGCGGCTCCCGCAGACGCTACTTTTGAATTACCCTCGCTCAGCGTCCGCTGGCGAAATTACCGATCAACCGCTCAAGATTCATGGCCGACTGCGTGGAATAGAAGACATCGCCATCCGCCATCAGGGTTTCATCGACACCCACTGAGATATCAATGTACTGCTCACCCAGCAATCCCGATGTACGTATTATCGCTGAACTGTCGGTCGGAATGTTATCAACTGCCGTATCAATATCCATGGTGACACGGGCCTGAAATGTATTCCGGTCCAGCTCAATGGAACGAATCCGGCCAATCGTCACGCCAGCCATCGACACCCGCCCCCGCGGCGTGAGGCCTCCGGCATCGTTGAAGCGGGCCTGAACCTCATAGGTCTCGCCGTTGCTTCCCGGAGTCAGCCCGCTGACCTGCAGGGCCAGAAATACCAGGGCAAGACCCCCCAGCAGCATGAACACACCTACAGTGACTTCCATCGTCCTTCGCGCCATCACTCCCCCTCAAAAACTTCCGAACATGACTGCTGTGAGCACAAAATCCAGCCCCAGCACTGCCAGCGATGAGTAAACCACCGTTTTTGTGGTGGCCGAGCTTATGCCCGCAGAGGTCGGTACGCAATCGTAGCCCTGAAAGACCGCGATCCAGGTGCAGACAAAGCCGAACACAATACTTTTAATGACGCCGTTCATGACATCGTCGAGAAACTCAACCGACGCTTGCATGTTGCCCCAGAACGAACCTTCAAACACCCCCAGCCAGTCTACTCCTACCAGCTTACCGCCCCAGATCCCGACTGACGAAAAAATCATCGCCAACAGCGGCATGGCCAGGAAGCCACCCCACAGCCGGGGCGCCACCACCTGACGCAGAGGATCCACCCCCATCATTTCCATACTCGACAACTGCTCCGTGGCCTTCATCAGACCAATCTCAGCCGTCAGCGCCGAGCCCGCCCGACCGGCGAACAGCAAGGCGGTTACCACCGGACCCAGCTCCCGAACCAGGGTCAGGGCAATCATCTGGCCGATGGCATCTTCACTGCCATAATCACTGAGGATGGTATAGCCCTGCAGTGCGAGCACCATACCAATGAACAAGCCCGACACCACGATGATCGCCAGAGACAGAACGCCGATCGCGTAGAGTTGCCGCACCAACAGGGCAAACCCCGCCGAGGTCCGTGGAAAACCTGCGAGAACGCCTGCCAGAAACAGACCCGAGCGTCCGAACGAGCGAGCCACTTCCAGACCTGAGCGCCCAATCCGGGCAATGCGATCAATCACGACGAAACCTCACAAATATCCCAGTCCGCTCGCGCAGCCGGTGCCGGATAATGGAACGGAACCGGGCCATCAGGATAACCGTGCAGAAACTGCTGAACCTGCTCCGACGGGTGTTGCCGCAACTGCTCCGGAGAGCCCTCGCCGATGACACGCCCATCCGCGACTATACAGGCGTAGTGGCAGATACTGAGCGACTCAGGCACATCGTGGGACACCAGGACGCTGGTCAACCCCATGGCACCGTTCAAATCCCGAATCAGCTTCACCAGCACTCCCATGGCAATGGGGTCCTGGCCGGCGAAGGGCTCATCGTACATGATCAGTTCCGGATCAAGGGCAATGCTTCGGGCCAACGCAACCCGACGCGTCATGCCACCAGACAGCTGGGCGGGCATCAGTTCCCGGGCACCGCGAAGCCCAACCGCCTCAAGCTTCATGAGCACGACGTCGCGAATCATATCCTCCGGCAACCGGGTGTGAATCCGCAGGGGGAATGCCACATTTTCAAAGACGCTAAGATCGGTAAACAGGGCGCCACTCTGGAAAAGCATCCCCATTTTCTCGCGCAATCGGTAAAGTGCCGATCGACCCAGCTCAGGTACCGACTCACCGGCCACAACGACCCGCCCCCGATCCGGTTTCAACTGCCCCCCGATCAGTCGCAGCAGCGTTGTCTTACCGGTGCCACTGGGGCCCATGATTGCGGTTATCTTTCCCTTTGGAATCGACAGGCTGACGCCATCAAAAATCGGCCGTCCGTTGCGGGAAAAAACAACATCCTCAAGCGTAATGTACGGGTCTGACGCCATGATCGTTCCAGGATTGGTGTGCGGGGCAACGAACAGACCGAGCCCCCCCAACAGGTTGCCGGCTACAGTAGTAGAACTCCATCGTAACCTCAACGGATACCACCTAAAATATATGACATGCAGCGTTAATGAGTGACCCCGGCACCCCCGGAAAGCCGACACCATCACCAGACCCCGGCCGCAACGAAAGTGGTATACTCCGGCAAATTCACTCGCACCCGAACGACTCCGGACCCGTAAAAATATGACCACACACTTCAAGGACGCCGCCCTGCGCGCTATCGCCATTGAGCGGGATGCCATCGACGCCCTGAACGAGCGCATCGACGACCATTTCATCAAGGCCTGTGAAGTCATCATGGCCTGCCAGGGTCGTGTGGTTGTGACCGGTATGGGCAAATCCGGGCACATCGGCAAAAAGATCGCCGCCACGCTGGCCAGCACCGGCACGCCGTCTTTCTATGTACACCCGGGCGAGGCAAGCCATGGCGACCTTGGCATGATTACCGGCCAGGATGTGGTTCTGGCCATTTCCAATTCCGGCAGTACCAGCGAAGTACTGACCATACTGCCTTTGATTAAGCGCATGGGCGCCCCCCTCATCAGCATGACAGGCAACCCGGACTCTGTGCTGGCGAGAGAGGCGGCGGCCAACCTGGATGTCAGTGTTGCCCAGGAAGCCTGCCCCCTTGGGCTGGCACCAACATCCAGCACTACCGCCACCCTGGTCATGGGCGACGCCCTTGCCGTGGCATTGCTGGATGATCGCGGCTTCAGTGCCGAGGATTTTGCTTTTTCCCACCCTGGCGGCAGCCTGGGTCGACGTCTGCTACTTAGGGTTTCCGATATCATGCACAGTGGTGACCGCATCCCCAAAGTCGCGGAGGACACCACCCTGAACAATGCACTGCTGGAGATTTCCCTCAAGGGCCTGGGCATGACCACTGTCGTCAACAGGGCTGGTAACATGGTGGGCATTTTCACCGATGGTGACTTGCGCCGCACGCTCGACCACCCACTGGACATCCACGCCACGCCGATCCAGGAGGTCATGACCCGCAACGGCAAGACCATCTTTGAGGATCAGCTGGCCGCAGAAGCGCTCAAGCTGATGGACGAACTCAAGATAAACGCGTTGCCAGTGATCAACCGCGACGGCGAACTGACCGGCGCCATCAACATGCACGACCTGCTTAAAGCCGGAGTAATCTGATGACCAGCACTATGCCTGTCTGGCCCCAAAGCGCTCTCGAAAAGGCCCGTAACATCAGGCTCCTGGCCCTGGATGTGGATGGCGTCATGTCCGATGGCACCCTGTTGTTCAGCGCCAGCGGCGACGAACTGAAGGCCTTCAATATTCTCGATGGCCTGGGCATCAAGCTGCTGATGAACGCCGGCATTGAAGTCGCAGTCATCACCGGCCGCAGCTCGCCGCTGACCGAAAAGCGCATGAACGACCTTGGCATTCCCCACTTGATGCAAGGGCGCGAAGACAAGCGCACCGCCCTGCTGGAGCTGACATCAGCCCTGTCATTGGAGCCCGGCGCCATTGCCTATATGGGGGATGACCTTCCAGACCTGGCAGCCATTCAGTACGCAGGCTTCGGTATCACCGTGCCCAATGCCCACTGGTTCGTCCAGCAGCATGCAGACTACTGCACCACCACCACGGGTGGCCGCGGCGCCGTTCGTGAAATCTGCGACCTGATCCTTACCGCACAGGGTAAACTCGACAACGCACTGACAGGCTTCCTGGAGCCCCGTTGATGAGTATCTCTGATCAGCTGACCCGGCCCTGGGTGCGAACTCTCGCCCTGCTCGTCAGCATCGCCGTGCTGGTTTCGTTGCTGTGGCAATCCGACGAACGGGTACCTCCGCTGGAAGCGGAATCCCTGCGCGGCCCGTCCGAGCCGGACGGTTTCGTCATTAACGGACTGTATCGCTCGTTTGACGCCAGCGGCCAGCTCAACACCATGATCAGCAGCCCCCGGATTGAGCAGTTTGAATCGACTCAGCTGGCCACCATGGTCAACCCCAACGCCACCCTCGTTGACAAGAATACCGGGTCACCCTGGACCCTGACCGCTGAAACCGGCACCTTTCACGAACAGAAAAATCTGGTTGAACTGCAGGGGAATGTTATTGTTACCCGCCAGCTCGGCGAAGATCGCCAGGGCACCCTGGAAACCGAACAGCTGACCCTGGATAACGCCAACCGAACCGTTTATACGGATGCCCCGGTCACCATGACAGACGGCCGCAGCACCACCCGGGCCACCGGCATGACCGCCTGGATCGATGACCGCATCCTGGAACTCAAGTCACAGGTAATAGGACTGTATGAGCCTGCAAATTCCAAGCCTCAATAACCGCAAATCCGGCATCGCCTCTGTCGCCCTGGCACTGCTTGCCCTTGCCGGTAACCCGGCCCAGGCTTTTGACCTGAATTCGGACGCACCGATCAAGGTCAGCGCTGACAACGCACGGCTGGACGACAGCCGCGGCATTGCCACCTATACCGGCGACGTGATCATTACACAGCTCAACACACGCCTGCAGGCCGACAGAGTCATCCTCTACCGGGATGAAAACGGCCTCAACCGCATCGAAGCCAGCGGCTCACCGGCCCGCTACACCCAGCCGACCAGCCGTCAGGGCGAGGCCACGGATGCAGAAGCGAAGAACATCACTTATTCTGCCCCGGACAACCGGCTGACCTTTGAGCAAGACGCTGTCATCACTCAGGGCAACAACCTGTTTCGCGGCCAGCTGATTCACTATGATACCCAGAACCGGGTCGTCACCGCGGAAGGCTCCGGCGCTAACGGCGACGATGGCGGTCGGGTGGAAATGGTGATCCAGCCCCGCAACCAAACACAACAAGGCAACTGATCAAGGGTCCGAATGGCAGTCCTCAGAGCCAGCAACCTGGCAAAAAGCTACAAGCAGAAAAAAGTCGTCCTTGATGTCTCCCTCGAAATCCGTAGCGGTGAGATTGTCGGATTGCTGGGCCCCAACGGGGCGGGCAAAACGACCTGTTTCTATATGATCGTGGGCCTGGTTCCGGCGGATCATGGGCGCATTACCATCGATGAAGCCGACATTACGCCCCTGCCCATGCACGGTCGCGCCCGCAAGGGTATTGGCTACCTGCCCCAGGAAGCGTCGGTGTTCCGCAAACTGACCGTGCGCGACAACATCATGGCCATCCTGGAAACCCGCAAGGAGCTTAAACGCAGTGAGCGGGAACAGAAGCTGGATGAACTGCTTGAGGAATTCCACATTACCCATATCCGTGACAGCGTTGGCATGGCCCTGTCCGGGGGCGAGCGCCGCCGGGTCGAGATCGCCCGGGCGCTCGCTATGGAGCCAGCGTTCATCCTGCTGGACGAGCCATTCGCTGGTGTTGACCCGATTTCGGTCAGCGATATCAAGCAGATTATCCGCCACCTGCGGGACAAGGGTATCGGTGTGCTGATTACCGATCACAACGTGCGTGAAACCCTGGACATCTGCGAGAACGCCTACATTGTCAGTGGCGGACACATCATTGCCTCCGGGCACTCCGAGGAGATTCTGGCCAATCAGCAGGTCAAGGATGTCTACCTTGGTAACGAATTCAGACTGTAAATCCGTTGATTAATACGGAGCGATTGCCGACTATCGTCATACGACTGTCAGATTGTTTTGGCAGTCCCAAGCAAGTACACTCGGCAGAAAACTTGCTTGTATTGACAAGTCACGAGCATAAAAGACTTTTTTCTCAATGCCGTGAGCCACAACGAAGCCTGAAAGGCACCTGAAGTACACGGGCGACGGAACTTACATCATGGTCATGAAAGCCTCCTTGCAGTTAAAACTGGGTCAAAGTCTGACAATGACGCCCCAGTTACAACAGGCGATCCGGCTACTGCAGCTGTCGACCCTGGACCTGCAACAGGAAATCCAGCAGGCCCTTGATTCCAATCCCATGCTGGAAACCCAGGAAGACGACGACCGGTCTGAATCCGAAGACGGCGACAATAACGATCCCCGTGAAGAGAACGTATCCGCCTCGGAAACAGATGCGGAAGACAACTCCTGGGATGAAGAACCCTCGCAGGAATGGGAAGCCGACAATAACGCCAACGACAGCATTCCGGACGACTTACCGGTTGATACCGCCTGGGACGACATCTACCAGCCGGCAACAGCGCCGGTATCGCGTGGCGACGACGAGAACGACAGCGATTTCGAGACCCGCAACTCTGCCGCGGAAACCCTCCAGGATCATTTGGAGTGGCAGCTTAACCTGACCCCTATGAGTGACCGCGACAGGGCTGTTGCCACCTCCTTGCTGGACGCTGTGGACGAACGCGGCTATCTGACGTCTGACCTGGAAGAAATTCATTCTGGCCTGCTCGACGAGACCGACGAAGATCCGGTGGAAATGGATGAAGTTGAAGCGGTCCTGCGCCGCCTTCAACACTTCGATCCCCCCGGAGTCTTTGCCCGCAACCTGCAGGAATGCCTGCTGATCCAGCTTAATCAGCTGCCTGCAGATACCCCTTGGCTGCCGCAGGCGCGCCTGGTCATCACTCATTACATCAATTTGCTGGGCAACCGGGATTATGCCCAGCTGCTGCGACGGAGTCGGCTCAAGGAGGATCAGCTCAAAGAAGTTCTGGCGCTGATCACCCAGCTCACCCCGCGACCAGGCGACGCCATTGATCAGGCCGAGCCGGACTACGTCATTCCTGATGTCATCGTGCGCAAGAACAACGGACGCTGGCGGGTGGAGCTGAACCCTGAAATTGCGCCCCGTATTCGCGTCAATGCCGGCTACGCCTCCCTCATCCGGCGGGCCGACAGCAGTGCAGACAACACCTATCTGCGGGACCAGCTGCAGGAAGCCAAGTGGTTCATCAAGAGCCTGCAGAGCCGAAACGAAACCCTGCTCAAGGTGGCGACGCGGATCGTTGAGCATCAGCAAGGTTTCCTTGATCATGGCGAAGAGGCCATGAAGCCGCTGATCCTCTCAGACATCGCACAAGCGGTTGAAATGCATGAGTCGACGATTTCCAGGGTAACCACCCAGAAGTACATGCATACCCCCCGCGGCATCTTTGAACTGAAGTACTTTTTCTCCAGTCATGTCAGCACCGATGAGGGCGGGGAGTGTTCCTCTACCGCCATCCGCGCCATGATCAAGAAGCTGATTGCAGCAGAAACTCCGAAAAAGCCGTTGAGCGATAGCAAAATTGCAGCCATGCTAGGAGAACAGGGAATAAAAGTTGCCCGCCGTACTGTCGCCAAGTACCGTGAGGCCATGCACATTCCCCCGTCAAATGAACGGAAACGATTGGTGTAGGTCAGAGTCAGCGGAAACTGCGTGAGCCCGTACTCTGGCATCAAGGGAAATCACGTTGCGATGACACATCGCAACAGCCCCGCCAGCGACGGAAGTTCGCTGGCAAGCTAACTATAGGAGACGCCTATGCAACTCAACATTTCAGGTCATCATGTCGAACTGACGCCCCCCCTAAAAGAGTATGTATCTGGCAAATTTGAAAAGCTTGAACGCCATTTTGACCACATCAGTAACTGTCAGGTGACCCTGGGAATTGAAAAAGTACGCCAAATGGCAGAAGCCACGTTGCATGTAATTGGCGGCGAAATTCACGCAAAGGCGGAAGATGATGATATGTACGCCGCCATTGACGCCCTTGTGGACAAGCTGGATCGACAGATCCTCAAGCACAAGGAAAAAAATGTTGATCGTATGCATGGAAACGGCGCCCGCTAAACGGTAGCCTTGCCAGCCTATGATTAGGTTGAGCTGCGGTACGCCAAACGTACCGCAGCCTTTTTTTACGGAAACACTGTCGATCCATGACGGAAACAACTCTCACCATACAAAGCATCCTGGCCCCCGGGCTGACCCTCTGCCGGGTCGCCCTGTCCAGTAAAAAACGGGCCCTGGAATACATTGCCGAGCAGGTTCATCAATCCGCTGAGGACCTGAGCGAGGCTCAGATTTTCAACAATCTGGTCGCCAGGGAGCGCCTGGGCAGTACTGGCATTGGCCAGGGAATTGCCATTCCCCACTGTCGGCTGGAAGGCTGTGATAAGGTGGTTGGCGTCCTGATCACTCTGGAAGAAGGCGTTGCCTTTGACGCCATCGACAATCAGCCAGTAGACCTGCTGTTTGCTCTGATCGTTCCCAAGGAAGCCACCAGCGAGCACCTGGAGCTGCTGAGCCAGCTCGCCGAAAAGTTCAACGACCATAATTTCTGCACTGAACTTCGTCAGTGCACTGACAACGCCGCGTTGTACAATCGAATGACAGGCACGCCCTAGTCCAACCGAGTCTCGGAGTTGCGGGTTATGAAACTGATCATCGTCAGTGGTCGTTCCGGCTCAGGCAAAAGTACCGCCCTGCATGTCCTGGAAGATCTGGGATTCTATTGCATCGACAACCTGCCTATTGGCCTGCTGTCCCCGCTGACCCGGGAAGCCACTAACCACCAGTCCGGTCGCTTGCAACGGATCGCCGTCAGCATCGATGCCCGCAACCTGTCAGACGAAATCGCCAATTTCGAGGATATACACCACCAGCTTACCCAGACTGGCGCCACCCTCGAAATCATCTTTCTCGATGCCACTGACCAGGCCCTGCTGCAACGATTTCATGCCACCCGCCGCAAGCATCCACTGAGCAACGATCACACGTCCCTGAAAGAAGCCATTCACAGCGAAAAGCACTTGCTCGAGCCCATCGCCAGTCTGGCCGACCTGTTTGTAGATACCACAGAGCTGTCCATCTACGAACTGCGGGACATGGTGAAGCAACGGATTATCGGTCGCCGGGAACAGGAAATGGCGCTGCTGGTCCAGTCATTCGGCTTCAAGCACGGCGTGCCCGTGGACTCTGACTACGTATTCGACGTGCGCTGCCTGCCTAACCCCTACTGGGATACCAGTCTGCGCAAGTACACCGGTGTGGACCAGCCGGTTATCGAATTCCTGGAAAAGGATCCTCTCACCGCTCAGATGGTCAGTGATGTCATCAAATTCGTGGATACCTGGCTACCGTCCTTCGGAAAGAGCAACCGCAGCTATATGACCATTTCCATCGGTTGTACCGGAGGACAGCACCGCTCGGTCTACGTTTGCGAACAGGTTGGGGAGTACTTTGCCAACCACTACGACAACGTGCAGGTACGCCACACCGAACTTCCCCATCTGAAACCCGTAACGCCCTGATCCTGATATGATCCAGCACCCCGTAACCATCATCAACAAACTAGGACTGCATGCCCGTGCCGCTGCGAAGCTGGTTGCCACTGCATCAGAGTTTGAAAGCACCATCGAAATTGTGAAAGGTAGCCAGAAGGTGAATGCCAAGAGCATCATGCCCGTGATGATGCTGGCCGCGAGCAAGGGCACCGAGCTGGAGCTGCATATCAACGGGCCGGATGAAGCCGCTGCCCGGGACGACCTGGTGGCCCTGATCAATGATTATTTCGGTGAAGGGGAATAACGGCAGCTACCCTCAGCTCCCGGATCACCTCAGCAAGCCCGCAAGGGCGCTTTCAAGAGCTGTCCAGAGGCTCCCTAAGTCCGCTATAATGCGGCAGTTTCTGCCACCTCACGCCCATGAGCAGGATGGGCTGGACACTAGGGTGACCAATGTCGGATATTCTGGAACAAAGCCAGGCTCGCCAACGCCTCCGTTCACTCGGGGAAGCGCTGGACAGTGGCGCCCTGAAACAGGTGTCAAGGATCCTCAATGGCGGTCTCAGTCCCAGCGATATTGCTCACCTGCTGGAATCTTCACCTCCGCGCCAGCGGGCCCTCTTGTGGAACCTCGTCGACAAAAGTCTGGAAGGTGAAGTCCTTCAGTACCTGAGCGACGACATCCGTGGCTATTTCCTCAGCCAGCTCAATGCCCAGGAACTGGCCGAAGTCATCGAAGACTTCGAATCGGATGACCTGGCTGACTTGCTGCAACAACTGCCGGATACGGTCATCCAGGAAGTCCTGGACACCATGGATGAGCAGGACCGGCAGCGGGTAGAGGAAGTCCTTGCTTACCCGGAGGACACCGCCGGTGGCCTGATGAACACGGACACCATCACGGTGCGCCCCGACATCAGCATCGACGTTGTACTCCGTTATCTGCGCCGCCACCGCTCCCTGCCGCCGATGACCGACAGCCTGATCGTGGTGAGCCGGCGGGATCAGTTTGTTGGCACGCTGCCCATCACCAAGATGTTGGTCTCCAACCCCGCCACGACTGTGCGGGAGGTGATGGATACAGACGTCGAGCCCATTCCGGTGAGCCTGTCCGACACCCAGGTGGCCACCCTGTTTGAACGTTACGACCTGATTTCAGCACCGGTGGTGGATGACGATGGCAACCTCCTTGGCCGTATCACCATCGATGACGTGGTTGACGTTATTCGTGAAGATGCCGATCACTCGCTGATGAGCATGGCCGGTCTGGATGAAGATGAAGACACCTTCGCACCGGTGCTCAAGACCTCTCGCCGCCGTGCAGTCTGGCTGGGGATAAACCTGGTTACCGCCTTTATTGCCTCTGCGGTCATCGGCCTTTTTGAGGACACCATTGAAAAGGTCGTTGCGCTGGCTGTATTGATGCCCATCGTCGCCAGTATGGGCGGGATTGCGGGCAGTCAAACCCTGACCCTGGTCATTCGCGGTATGGCCGTGGGCCAGATCACCCAGGACAACGTCGGATGGCTGCTTAACCGGGAGTTCTTCACCAGTGTCCTGAACGGGCTGTTATGGGCCGTCGTGGTCGCAGCGGCTGCTGTCATCTGGTTCAAGGACCCGCTGATTGGCGGCGTAATCGGTGCCGCTCTGATTATTAATCTGCTGGCAGCGGCCCTCGTGGGGACCGTACTGCCTCTGTTTCTCAAGTCGCGCAACATCGACCCCGCTCTGGCCGGGGGCGTTATTCTGACCACCGTCACCGATGTGGTCGGTTTCATGGCCTTCCTCGGCCTTGCGACTGTCTTTTACGCCTGATACCTGACCTTAAGGCCTAGCTTATGTCCGAGCACGACCATCAAGACGACTCAGAACTCGAATGGGGGAAAAGTAAGTCCCAGCTCAAGCGGGAAATGCAGGAACTCCAGGAGCTTGGCAAAAAGATGCTGGAGCTAAGCACCGAGCAGCTGAAGACCCTGCCGATCACGGACACCCTGCAACGGGCCATTAGCGAATCACATCGGATCCGCCAGCACGAGGCACGCCGTCGTCATCTGCAGTACATTGGCAAGGTCATCCGTCAGGAAGAGGATATCGACACCATCCGGCGCGCCATTGAAGCCTTCCATGCCGGCAGCGAAGAGCATACCCGCCGCCTGCACCTTGCCGAACGCTGGCGCGACCGTCTGATCAACGAGGGTGACAGTGCACTGGGCGAGTTTATCGAGTATTGCCCGGTTGCCGATGTGCAACACCTTCGGAACCTGGCTCGCAATGCCCGCAGGGACGTGCAGAAAGAAAAGAACACCGGCCAGAGCAAGAAGCTCTTCCGTTACCTACGGGAATGCATTGATGAGGGCGAACAGGCGGGCTCAACGGACTAGGCCTTCACGCCTCCGGCAGGGAGCGCTTCTGCGCTCCTCACCGCACGGCCTGCAACGACCGAACCGTCACAGCCGCCGGTGCTCCCAGACCGGCATCCGCTGACGGACCTCGTCCAGACGAGTCGGGTCCAGCGTCGCACTGACCCAACCACGGCCTTCGTCGTCTTTCTCCGCCAACACACTCCCCCAGGGATCAACCACCATGGAATGCCCATAGGTCCGGCGCCTGGGGCTGTTCAGTCCACCCTGCCCTGCGGCCACCATCCACATCTGGTTCTCGATAGCCCGGGCACGAATCAATGGCGACCAGTGAGCCTCCCCGGTCATATAGGTAAAAGCACTGGGCAGGGCCACCCAGTCCGCCCCCCGTTCCCGCAAACCGCGAAACAGCTCCGGAAAACGAAGGTCGTAGCAGATAGCCAGCCCCAAAACCCCCGCCGGCGTTGCCACGGTGACCACCTGGTCGCCAGGTTCAAAGGTATCCGACTCCCGGTACTGCCCCTGGGCATCGTTGACGGTGGCATCAAACAGGTGAATTTTGTCGTAACGGGCAACTTCCCGGCCGCTGTCATCCAGCACAAAACAGCTGGCGCGAACCCGCTCCGGCGCCTCGGTCGAAGGCCGAGCGTAAGGGAGAGAGCCCCCTACAATCCATAAGCCAAGCCGCCTCGCCTGCAGAGCCAGGAACGCCCGGATTTCCCCATCACCCTGGCCCTCACGGCGCCCCTGAGCCAACATCTGCGCGGTTTTCAGGATCGCAAAGTTCTCGGGCAGCACCGCGACACGAGCACCAGCGGCCGCAGCCCCTTCAAGCAAAGCTTTGGCCTCAGTAAGGTTATCCTGAAGAGATTCCCCACTGACCATCTGGATAGCGGCGACACTCACACCTCGATCTGCATCACTGTGTTTCATGAGTCCCTCGCGCAGCCCAGGCTTGCCGGGCCATCAGTTTCCGGTATCAAAGACATTCCTGAGGCTGACCTCAGGCTCACTCCAGTTACCCTGAACACTATAGGTCGCACTGGTCAGCCTGCTCAATGGGTCTCCCAACACCTTGTCGAGCACAAACAAGGCGCCGCCGATGGGCGCAGACGCCCCCAACAGAATCGCTGCCAGCGGCAGGTTCTGAGTCAAAGGCAGCACCACCACCAGCCGCATATCCAGACTTTCGTCCATCATGTTGGCGCTGCCGGACAGCTTGAATGCCCCTGAGGGCCCAACGATCTGTAGCTCGGGATTCCAGGTCAGTACCCCCGCATTCAGAACCGCGGTGCCCGATATAGCATCGAACGCCACCCCGGCCTCATACAGGTCGGAGAAGTCCAGCTGCAATCGTCGCCAGAGGTTGTCTGCATTGAGGACGTTAAAGAGCCGGAACAGCTGCGCGGTATAGTTGTTTTCAAGGATCACGCCATCGTCCAGTCGGATCCCGACTTCGCCTTCCAGACGACGCAATTTCATCTCATCAGGCCGTCCGGGCCATGCCACATTCAGCTCTATCCGGCTTTGCGCATTCCGCAAGGGCGCCTGTTCACCAACCAGTTGTGCCAAATCACCCAGATCTTCACCCGCCAGGGTGCCCATCAGCCGCGAAGTCTGACGACCATCGCGGATATCCCACACCATACCGCCGTTAAAGGTCAGCGAATCGAGCGTGCCCTGAAGCTCCCGAATATCCAGCGCATCCGCGCCCGGTTGCAACTGGAAGGACCAGCTTCCCATCGGGCGGTCATCCACCATCAGGCCATCGACCGACACATGTACCCTGGGCCAGTTTTCCAGTTTCAGCGCCCGGAAGTCGGCGACCTGCTCAGCCGGCGACCGCTCAGGGGTTTCGTTATCCTCCGCGACGTTAGCCTCTTCTCCTGTGCCAGTCAGGTGGAGAATCTGCATATCAACCTGCACGGTCTGAGCTGTATCCATCGGAATGTCGAGTCGACCAGCCAGCCAATCGGATGCAGAATCGACCCGCCAGCGGCCATTCCCGTAATCAGCGCGAACCTCCACTTCAGGGAACACCTGACCAAGCACCTCAAGTTCACCAATCGACAGATTGATGCCACTGAGCCACTGTTCAATCAGGGCATCCGCATTCACAGCCGCAGCTGATGCGCCTTCATCACGGGCCAACGAGATCCGGCTGATACGGTCGGCCCAGGCCTCTACATTCAGCCGCTCAAGGTGGCCATTAAATGCGATACCCGCAGTTTCAGGCAATTGCGCATCACGTCGGCCAAAGGCAATCGCACCACGCTCGAATCCGTCTTCATCCCACCGAAAGCGTAAACCCAACGCCTCCTGCCACTGACCCGCAAGCACCATGGATTTACCCGGCTCCCAACTCAGCGTTGTCGACAATGGCCGCAGCTCATCTGCGGGTTTGGCCAGCGGTTCGGGCCAGTCGACGGTAACCCCGCGCAGGCTGCTGTACAGAGAAAGGCCGGGTGAAGACTCTTTCGCGACGTCCAATCGGGCAGTGTAGACAAACGCCCCGCTCAGACCGAGCTCGTCGCTGGCAGAGAGCCCCAACGCAACCTGCGCTTCGGGGATCGTCAGGCGACCCGTTTGCGACAGGCTCAAAGCGTTCTGGTCAGGGCGATATTCGAAGCCCACTTCGACGGGTTTACCCAGGAACGTCGCGCTGACCGGGTCAGCTGAAAAGCCGGTCTGGCTATTGAACGTCAGCTTTCCGGTTATGTCACGCCAGTCCAGCCCAGCCCCCGGGTAGCGAACAGCACCGCCATCACTGACAACGGCAATATCCACTACCGGGGCGCGTTGCTTATCCAGAGGAATCTGCAATCCCAGATCGAGCGCATAGCGCCCCCCAACGTCAAGGGCGTCAGCGGCGAGCCCCGACATCTCGCCAAGAGGGCTGTTTTCAAGCCAATAGGGCAATACGCTCCCCGGAACTGCGGTCTCAGCATCGACCAACAACGTCAAGCCCGCGTCGGTGGGCGCCAACCGGACCTGGGCGTCGCTCAGACTGAGCCCACCGGTCTCTGCAGACTCGAGGGTCACCAGTGTCCGGCCATCATGTACGGATACCCTGCCACGGGCGCCCCGTACCTCAGGCCATGCCGGGTCGTACGTTATCTGACCTTGACTGAAGCGATACCACATCGACGAGGTAAAGGAGTGCCGTGGAGCACCTCGGTCAATCTGACCAAAGCCGTAAAACGCCCCTTCATCGATACTCGCCGACGAAACCGCAGTCGTCAGCCAATCGTACAAGGCAGGTGCGACAACTTTGTCCGGCACAAACTCCGCCAGCAGATCCGCTTCCCCGTGACGTAACGCCACCTGGAGTCCAAGATTATCTTCGCCTTCGCGGTCGAGCCTGAGATCGAAGCCACCGCTGAATTCCGTTTTATCCCGGTACAGCAGATGGATATCGCTAGAGTAAACCCGGGTGATGGGGCCATTGAGGTCCCAGCTCACCCTGACATCCGCATAAGACATGGGCCAGCTTGAGCGGAACAACCGGGGAAAGCCAATGGTGACATCCTCACCCACCACCCTGACCGTGCCGTGACTGCGACCCAGCTCCAGCGTGCCACGGGCGCCCACCAACTCAGGTGCACCATGGAACGCTGACACCTTCAGTTTCTGGAAGTCAGTAGCCAATGAAAACGCTGGCCCCTGATCTGACGACGGAATGATCAATGTCAGATTATCGAGCTGGCCTTCCGGCCGATAACCTTCGAGCGCGACCACCGCCGCCTCCGGCAACAGCCGCACCCCGAGCGCTATATGTGCCAGCGGACCTACGGGTACCCCGTTAGCCCGAACATCGAAACGATCATTACGCTGACGTAAAAACAGACTGAACCCGGAAACCGACTCACCCAGCCAACGCCAGCGGATATCGCTCAGATGCCACTCCCCTGACAACAGGCTATCCCGTCCCGGTACCACACTGCCCCGCCAACCGAACTTGAGCGCCAGGTCCTCCATCGGGGCCAGCGACTCCTCCGCCGCCCGAACCTGCAGGTAGGGTGCCATCAACTGTCCGTTGACCTGCTCCAGCGCGCCGCTGCGAAACGTCAGCCAGGCCTCCCCACCGATATCAAAGCCATCCACCCCCAGCTCCCGCCAGCGGTAACCGCTCACAAGCTCATCAAACAGGCGGCCGGAGTTGAGATTCAGATAAATCTGGCCAGTAAAGTCACCCCGAAAGAAGTGCAATCCGATCAGGCGGAAGCCGGCTAACTGGTGGGTGGTACCGCCCTGCATTGCGCGACCGGAAGCGGAGAACAATCCGCCGTCGTATTCGAGATCGAGTTGCGGAATGTCAATCAGGCGGGTCTGGTTATCGCGGGTACGAATCCTGATACCCACGCGGGTAATTCGTACAGAGGGGTCCGACAACCAGCGCCCCGCGATGGCGACCAGGTTCCCGGAAGTATCGGTTGTGCCATCCGGCCCTGACTCAGCGGTGGCCTCGGGTAATCGCAGTCCGTCGATCATCAGACGACCATCACTCGACTGAACCACGGTCAGATCGAGGCCATCAGCCTCGAAGTTCTCAAACACGACGCGTTGGCGAAGCAGCGACTTCAGGGTATCGAGGCGGATCCGCAGCGAGCTGACGGAACCCAACGGATAGGGCTCAGCGGAATCGGTCAGCAGGCGCACGCCCGACGCCTGCACTACCGGATCCAGCCAGTGCCATCGGGCCCTGAGCTCGTCAATTTCGACCCGGTAGCCGAGGCTGTCAGTCAACAAGTTCTCAAGGTCGGAACGGAACGCGTCGATGTTGTCTGTGAGCTGCCGACCAACCCCGACAAAGATCGCAGACACTACCAGGACCACCACCACGAGGGACCAGAACACATTCGTCAGCCGACGGGCAACCTGCCCGGGCATGGTCTCCTCAGCGAGGCGCTGATCAAGTCCCGTCATGCAACCCGCCAGCGCCGTTCAGGCGCTTGTGTCGCAGCCGCCAGCGTCATTATTGCAGCGGTCAAAGCTGTTGTGGTTACGTTCAAGGCCGAACTACAGCAACACCACATCGTACTGTTCCTGGCTATAAAAAGGCTCAACCTGGAAGCGGATGCTCTTGGTTATAAACGTTTCAAGATCGGCCACATTGTCGGACTCCTCATCCAGCAGGCGGTCTACCACACTCTGGGAAGCCATCACCAGATAGCTTTCTGCCTCGTAGGCGCGGTTAACACGCAGGATCTCGCGGAAGATCTCATAGCAGACAGTTTCGCTGGTCTTCAGGAAGCCACGACCATCACAGATCGGACAGGACTCACACAAAACCTGGCCCAGACTTTCGGTCGTGCGCTTGCGGGTCATTTCCACCAGGCCAAGTTCCGACACTCCGGTGATCTTGGTCTTGGCATGGTCCCGCTCGAGCATTTTCTCCAGCATGCGATGCACCTGGCGCTGATGCTCCGGATCTTCCATGTCGATAAAGTCAATAATGATGATCCCACCCAGATTACGCAGGCGCAGCTGCCGACTGATGGCGCGGGCAGCTTCCAGGTTGGTTTTGAAGATGGTTTCTTCGAGGTTTCGGTGACCCACAAAGGCACCGGTATTAATATCAATGGTGGTCATCGCCTCGGTCTGGTCGATGATGACATACCCCCCGGACTTGAGCTGGACCTTGCGACTCAGGGCCTTCTGAATCTCGTCCTCAACACTGTAAAGATCAAAGATCGGCCGTTCACCGGGGTAATACTCAACCTTGTTGGCAAACTCCGAGACAAACTCTTCAACAAACTCCACCACGCGCTGGTGACTCTCGCGGCTGTCAATCCGGACCTTCTCGGTCTGCGGACGGATGAGGTCACGGATCGTACGAATAAACAGTGGCAGGTCCTGATAGACCACCGCGGGCGCCTGTACACGATTGATACGTTCATGGATCGACTGGCTGAGCCGGTGCAGGTAAGTCATATCGGCAATCAGGTCTTCCGCTGCGGCCAGCTCTGCGGCAGTGCGGATGATGTAGCCGCCGGGCACTTCTGTTTGCTCGGCTGCGCCTTCCTCGACAATGGCTTTCAGCCGCGCCCGCTCACCATCGTCCTCAATGCGCTGGGAAATGCCAATGTGGTTCACCCCTGGCATAAACACCAGGTACCGGGACGGAATCGACAACTGGGTAGTCAGCCGTGCGCCCTTGGTGCCAATCGGGTCCTTGGTCACCTGAACGACCAGTGACTGGCCTTCGCGCAACAACGAACGGATATCCGGCACCGACTTCGGAGCCTCGGCGGCATCTTCGCCATTCTGCCCGCTGACCACATCGGAGGCGTGAATGAAGGCTGCGCGCTCCAGTCCGATATCCACAAAAGCCGCTTCCATGCCAGGCAATACCCGGACAACCTTGCCGCGGTAGATATTGCCAACAATACCCTTGCGACTGGTGCGCTCAATGTAGACTTCCTGAAGCATTCCGTTTTCCACCAGCGCAACCCGCGTTTCCACCGGTGTGACGTTGATCAGGATTTCCTCACTCATTGAGTGCTCTCCATTATTATTGATGTTGAGGGGCTTGCCGGGACAGCAAACATTAACAGCCAGCGCCCGACCACAGGCGCCAGACAGGATAGCCCGCGTCGGACAGCAATCCGGCCGTTTCGGTCAACGGCAACCCGACGACCGCACTATAACTGCCATGAATCTCATCGACGAAGACGCCGCCCTTACCCTGAATACCATAACCGCCAGCCTTGTCCAACGGTTCTCCGGTTTGAACGTAGGCGTGAATTTCCTCATCCGCCAACGTCCGGAAATGAACCTCGGTGGTAACCAGGGTGTGCCAGCTCTGATTCCTGCCAAGCAGGGCAACCGCGGTCATGACCCGGTGGGAGCGCCCAGAAAGACGCTTCAGCATGGCGACAGCATCGTCAGTATCCGCCGGCTTTCCGAGGATCTGGTCGCCGAGAACAACCGAGGTATCGGACCCCAGTACCAGCTCTCCGTCACCCAGAAAACCACGGGACTGACTGCAGGCCTGGGCCTTCTCCTGCGCCATACGGACAACGTAATCCGCTGGCGATTCGCCATTGCGCGGAGTCTCGTCGATATCGGCAGGTGCAACGGTATACGTGACCCCTAACTGGGTCAGAAGTTCGGCCCGTCGGGGCGAAGCAGAGGCAAGCACAATGGGAGGCACAGGAACATCCTATCCCAGTTTTCGGTTAAGTCCGTCCAGAATGACACAGACAGGCGGCCACAGCAGTGCGCTGGTCAGGGCGGGCCACAGGTAGCTGAACCCGGCATCCCCCCCACCCAGGATCTGCTTGATAAAGTGCACGTACATCTGATTGATTCCCAACAACAGGAATACCATCAGGCACTGCTGAATCAACGGAAACATTCGCAAGCGCTGGTGAACCGTCAACACCAGGAAGGCCGTCAGCGCCATTGCAGACGCGTTGACGCCCAGCGGGGTGGCTTCCAGAACATCCAGCAACAAGCCAAGACACCAGGCCCACAGGACACCGAACTGGGCGGGTGCCCGAAAGGTCCAGTAGAACACCAGCAGCGCAAGCCACTCCGGGCGAAACTCGAACCAACCGAGGGGAAACAGGGAAATACTCAGTATCAGCCCGAGCAGGATGCTGATGGCGAACACGGGATAACTGATCACTGACAGCATCAGTCCGCTCCCCCTTCAGTCACGCTGGCATCACCTTCTGGAGACATACTGCCATCATCCTGGGTGGGCCTGGCAAGCTCCTGATTCTCACTGAACACCACCAATACCATCTCGCTCCTGTTGAGCTGGGCCTTCGGGGTAGCCTCAATCTGTACGAAGGGTTCGCCGGGATCCTTATGGATGCGCTTGACCTCTGCCACCGGATAGCCCTTCGGGAAGCGGCCACCGAGACCGGAACTGACCAGCAGATCGCCTTCGCGAATGTCAGCCGTATCGGGCACATGAACCAGCTCCAGCGCCGAAATGTCGCCATTACCCAGCAAAATCGCCCTTAACCCATTGCGCACAACCTCTACGGGCACGGCATGACTGCTGTCGGAAATGAGCAGCACCCGCGAGGTAAAGCTGCTCGTCGTCAGCACCTGCCCCATCAGCCCAGTCGAGTCCAGTATCGCCTGCCCTACCCGAACGCCATCCCGACTGCCTTTATTGATAACAACCTCATGGGAAAACGGATCTGGGGACACACTGACCACTTCGGCGACGATCACCCGATCATCCAGCACTTCACCCGAGTTCAGCAGGCGCCGGAGCTCGTTATTTTCTGCGGCGAGGGCGGCATATCTCAGGGCACGGCGCTCCAGAATCAGCAAGCGGGCCTTAAGAGCGTCATTTTCTTCCAGCAGATCGTCACGGGTTGTGAACAGCCCCGAGACCCAGTCACTGAGCTGCGAAGGGGCGTTTCCGAACCAATAGACCGGCGACAAACCGGTCGCAATCGCACTGCGAGCAGTCTGCAGGGTGTCAAAGCGGACATCGGCAACAATCAGTGCCGCCGACGTGACAAGGGCGAGAAAGAGACGGAATCCAGGAATCGGACCCGCGACAAAAATCGTTTTAATGGCTGAGTCTCCCGTTGGAGCGGCCACAGCATATACGACGACCGCCGCTGTGCTGTCGCACAAGCGGCGGTCGGGAGCAGGAAGGCATCCGGCTAAGCGCCAAGGCCACGATTAACCCTCCTGGGAAAACATTCCAATGCCGCCCTTGTCGATGACCTCAAGCGCTTTACCACCACCCCGCGCAACGCAGGTGAGCGGATCTTCAGCGATGATCACCGGCAGCCCGGTTTCCTCGCTGAGCAACTTGTCGAGGCCACGCAGCAAGGCGCCACCGCCAGTCAGCACAATACCGCGCTCGGCGATATCCGACGCCAGTTCAGGAGGCGACTGTTCCAGGGCACTTTTGACGGTTTGAACGATTTGGGCCAGAGATTCCTGCAAGGCGTCGAGAATTTCCTCACTGTTGAGGGTAAACGCGCGGGGAACACCTTCAGCCAGGTTGCGACCGCGAACGTCGATTTCGCGGATTTCCAGGCCTTCATAGGCACAACCGATCTCGTGCTTGATGCGCTCGGCCGTGGTGTCACCAATCAGGCTGCCGTAGTTGCGACGGACATAGGTCACAATGGCCTCATCGAACTTGTCACCACCTACCCGTACTGACTCGGCATAAACAATACCGTTCAGCGAGATGATGGCAATTTCAGTGGTGCCACCACCAATATCAACAATCATCGAACCACTGGCTTCTTCCACCGGCAGACCGGCACCAATCGCTGCCGCCATCGGCTCCTCAATCAGGAACACTTCACGGGCACCCGCGCCCAATGCGGATTCACGGATAGCCTTGCGCTCCACCTGGGTGGACTTGCTCGGCACGCAGACCAGAACCCGCGGGCTTGGCGTGATAAAGCTGTTTTCGTGAACCTTGTGAATGAAGTGCTGCAGCATCTTTTCAGTCACCACGAAGTCAGCAATAACCCCGTCCTTCAGTGGGCGGATAGCGGTAATATTGCCCGGGGTACGCCCCAGCATCCGCTTGGCCTCGGTGCCCACCGCTGCGACCATTTTCTGGGCATTGTTCGTTCGGATGGCCACGACAGAAGGCTCATCAAGGACAATGCCCCGGTCACGGACAAAGATAAGGGTGTTGGCGGTGCCCAGGTCGATGGACAGATCGCTGGAAAATAGACCTCGGATTTTTTTGATCAACATTCGTGTTTTTTCAACCTGAGATGTGCTGTCGCAGAAATGATGCGGCAACTTTAGCAGCGAGCACCCATGCAGGCAAGGCGTGAAACGGGCGCGACTAGGCATTTTGCGGGCCAACCGCCCCTAACGCTGCCGCTCGAATCTGTTAACATAGCCAGCTTGTCCGGCCTGCCACCCCTGATCATCGGGGCTGACACCAAAATCCCGGCCAATCGCGCCCAAGTACCGGACGTTACAGACATTTCATTTATCTGGGAGGCAATGCGTGACCATTTCCCGCGAAGACATAGAGAAAGTTGCCCTGCTGGCCCGAATCCGGGTAAACGACCAGCAAGTGACCGAACTGGAAAAGGATCTCGGAAACATCCTGAACCTGGTGGACCAGCTTCAGTCCGCTGACACCGAGAACGTCAAGCCCATGGCCCACCCACTGGATGCCATTCAGCGCCTGCGCCCGGATGAAGTCACCGAGAGCAACCAGCGCGAAGCTTTCCAGGCAATTGCTCCTGCTACTGAAGCGGGACTGTACCTGGTTCCCAAAGTGATTGATTAAACAGTTCAGCCTGCTCAGGAATCTGCAATGCATAACAAATCCGTAGCCGAACTTTCCCGCGCTCTGGCATCAGGCGAGGTCTCCAGCGTCGAGCTGACCCAGCATTTCCTGGATCGCATCAAACAGGAAGACGGCAAGTACAACAGTTTCATCACGGTCTGCGAAGACAGTGCGCTGGACGAAGCCCGCCTGGCCGACGAGCGCCGCAGCCAGGGCAACGCCACCCCCTGGACCGGCATCCCGTTCGCCCAGAAGGATATTTTCTGCACCAACGGTGTACGTACAACCTGCGGCTCCAGAATGCTGGAGAACTTCATCCCGCCGTACGACGCTACCGTGACAGCCCGTTTTCGCGATGCCGGTGCCGTGTGCCTGGGCAAGACCAACCTGGACGAGTTCGCCATGGGCTCCTCCAACGAGTCCAGCCATTTCGGCGCCACCACCAACCCCTGGGGTGAAAACCGGGTTCCCGGCGGTTCCTCCGGCGGTTCCGCCGCTGCGGTTGCCGCGGGCCTGACGCCTGCCGCCACAGCAACAGACACCGGCGGCTCGATCCGTCAGCCGGCCTCGTTCTGCGGCATTACCGGACTCAAGCCGACTTATGGCCGGGTGTCCCGCTACGGCATGATCGCGTACGCGTCCAGCCTCGACCAGGGCGGCACCCTGGCACGAAGTGCAGAAGATAACGCCATGATGCTGAATATCATGGCTGGCTTTGACCCCAAGGACTCCACCTCCATTGACCGGGAAGTCCCAGACTATACCGCGACGCTGGGCGAGCCACTCAAAGGCCTGAAAATTGGCCTGCCGAAAGAGTACTTTACCGACCAGCTCGATCCGGCCATGGCCCAGACCATCCGCACGGCGGTCGCGGAATACGAAAAGCTGGGCGCCACGGTAAAAGAGGTGTCACTACCAAACGCCCACCTGGCGATTGCAGCCTACTACGTGATTGCACCGGCGGAAGCATCCGCCAACCTGTCGCGCTTTGACGGTGTTCGTTACGGCCACCGCTGCTCAGACCCCAAGGATCTGATGGACCTTTACACCCGCACCCGGGAAGAGGGCTTCGGCGAGGAAGTAAAACGCCGCATCATGATCGGCACCTACGCACTGTCAGCCGGCTACTTCGATGCGTATTTCCTCAAGGCACAAAAAGTTCGCCGCCTGGTCCAGCAGGACTTTGTCAACGCGCTCAAGGAAGTCGATGTGTTGATGAGCCCGACCTGTCCGTCCCCGGCCTTTGTCCAGGGCGAAAAAACCAGCGATCCGGTCACCATGTACCTGGAAGACATTTTCACCATAGCCATCAACCTCGCGGGCCTGCCCGCCATGTCGGTCCCCGCCGGCATGGTCAATGGGCTGCCCGTCGGACTCCAGATCATCGGTGATTATTTTTCCGAAGCACGGTTGCTGAACGCCGCTCACCAGTTCCAGCTGGCGACCGACTGGCATCAGCGCAAACCCGCGTAATTGGGCGAACAGGAGAACAGTAACCATGCAATGGGATGTCGTCATCGGGCTGGAAATCCACGTCCAGCTTGCTACCAGAACCAAAATCTTTTCCGGCTCCAGCACCGCCTTTGGCGCTGAGCCCAACACGCAGGCCAATGCCGTTGACCTGGCCATGCCCGGCACTCTGCCAGTGCCCAATGAGCAGGCCTTCCGCTATGCCGTGATGTTTGGCCTTGCTATCGACGCCGACATTGGCCGCCGTTCGGTGTTCGAGCGCAAGAACTACTTTTACCCGGATCTGCCCAAGGGCTACCAGACCACTCAGCTGGAGCAGCCCATCGTCGGGCCGGGCCATGTGGACATCGACCTTGCGGATGGCAGCAGCAAGCGCATTCGCATCCACCACGCCCACCTGGAAGAAGATGCCGGAAAATCGCTCCACGAGGACTTCCATGGAATGTCCGGCATCGACCTGAACCGCGCCGGCACACCGCTGATCGAGGTAGTGACAGAACCGGACATGCGCAGTGCCGAGGAGGCCGTGGCCTTTGCCAAGAAGCTGCACAGCCTTGTCACCTCGCTGGGCATTTGTGACGGTGATATGTCTCAGGGCTCCATGCGGTTCGACGTTAACATTTCCCTGAAGCCAAAGGGGCAGGAAGCATTCGGCACCCGTACCGAAACCAAGAACCTGAACTCCTTCCGCTTCATGGAGCAGGCCATTGCCCATGAAGTCGAGCGTCAGATGGACATTCTTGAGGACGGCGGCGTCATTGTTCAGGAAACCCGCCTGTACAACGGCGACCGGGATGAATCCCGCTCCATGCGCACCAAGGAAGAAGCCAACGATTACCGCTACTTCCCCTGCCCTGACCTGCTGCCGGTTGAAATCGACGACACGTTCATTGATGACTGCCGCAGCCGGCTGCCGGAATTGCCTGACGCCCGCAAGGCCCGTTTCAAGGAGCAATACGGACTCAACGACTATGACGCAGGCCTGCTGGGCGGCGATGCCAGCCTGGCTACTTTCTTTGAGGAAGCGGTCAGCCACAGCAAAGATGCGAAGCTGACTGCCAACTGGGTGCAAGGCGAGCTGTCGGCGCGTCTGAATGCCGAGGACAGGCTGATTTCGGACTCTCCGATCAGCGGAGCCCAGCTGGGCGACCTGATCGTGCGGATTGCCGATGACTCCATCTCTTCCGCTGGTGCCAAGAAGGTGTTCGATGCCCTTTGGACCGGCGAAGGCGACAACGTCGATGCCATCATAGAAGCCAGGGGCCTGAAACAGGTATCCGATACCGGCGCTCTGGAGGCCATGGTGGACGAGGTGCTGGCCGGCATGCCCGAGCAGATTGCCCAGTACAAGGAAGCCGACGAGAAGAAGCGCAAGAAGATGATGGGCGGTTTTATGGGGCCTCTGATGAAAGCCTCAAAAGGTCAGGGCAATCCGAAACTGTTTACGGAGATTCTGAAGAAGAAGCTGGACAGCTGATCAGGCAACCGGGTTGGGGAGAGGCTGTCCGCCTCCCCTAGCCTGAAGGCCTCCAGCAGGGCCTTGATGGGTACTTGCTCCCAAAAACCGCTACAAGCACATCCATGTGCACTTGGCTCCGGCCATCCATGGCCTCCGACATTTTTGGGAGCAAGTACCCACCAAGCCCCATCGACTCCGAGATATCTCCGGGGCTCCCCACCCAAACCGGCAGTCTGCCGACAAAATCAGGCCAAAACAGCCCAAAGATCATGCTCGTCCGCATGTTCGACCACAGCCGTTACCACCTGCCCGGGCTGAAGATTCACCTCATCATTGAGATAAACCATACCGTCGATCTCCGGCGCATCCGCCTTCGACCGACCAATAGCGCCCTCCTCGTCGACCTCATCGATCAACACCTCAATGGTCTTGCCGATCTTGGCCTGCAGCCGTGCCGCGGATATTTCCGCCTGCTTGGCCATGAACCGCGCCAGCCGCTCCTCTTTCACCGCTTCCGGAACCGCGCCCTCAATTTCGTTGGCCTTGGCGCCCTCAACCGCGCTGTAGGTGAACGCCCCTACCCGATCCAACTGGGCCTCATCCAGCCAGTCCAGCAGGTACTGGAAATCTTCTTCCGTCTCACCTGGGAAACCGACAATAAAGGTCGACCGGATCGTCAGCTCCGGGCAGATCTCCCGCCATTTGCGAATCCTCTCCAGTGTCTTGCTGTCGTGGGCCGGGCGCTTCATCGCCTTGAGCACCTTCGGACTGGCATGCTGGAACGGAATATCGAGGTAAGGCAGAATTTTGCCGTCCGCCATCAGCGGGATCACCTCATCAACATGAGGATAGGGGTAAACATAGTGCAAACGCACCCACACCCCAAGCTCACCCAGCGCCTCACACAACGCCATCATCTTTGTCTTCAACGGACGGCCCTGCCAGAAGCCGGTACGGTACTTGGTATCAACACCGTAGGCGCTGGTGTCCTGGGAGATTACCAGCAATTCCTTCACACCGGCATCCACCAAACGCTGGGCCTCATCCATCACATCGCCGATGGGGCGACTGACCAGATCACCGCGCATGGACGGGATAATGCAGAACGTACAGCGATGATTACAGCCCTCGGAGATCTTCAGGTAGGCGTAGTGGCGAGGCGTCAGTTTGACGCCCTGCGGGGGAACGAGATCAACAAACGGATCGTGATCTTTCACTGGCGGCACATGCTCATGCACCGCACCGACCACCTCTTCATAAGCATGCGGACCGGAAACCGCCAGAACACCCGGATGGGTTTCCCGAATCCGGTTTTCCTCCACCCCCATGCAGCCGGTTACGATGACCTTGCCGTTCGCACTGATGGCCTCGCCAATGGCGTCCAGAGACTCCTGCTTGGCCGCATCAATGAAACCGCAGGTATTGACGACGACCACGTCTGCATCGTCATAGGTCGGCACAACATCATAACCGTCCAGCCGCAACTGGGTCAGAATCCGCTCTGAATCCACCAGCGCCTTGGGGCAGCCAAGGCTGACAAAGCCGACCTTGCCGGATGGAGCCCGGCCCTGGGCACTGGCGGCGCCACTCTGGACCTGCTCGGAGGGTGTATCAGACTTCATGGACTGTTTCGGATCAAAATTGCTGACGGTCATGCGCTCTCTGCATCGGCTTGGTTGAAGATTGGAATCCGGCGGATTATACCCAATCAACAAACAAAACGCAGATCAGATTTTAACCAGAGCACCCCTGACAGAAAGCCACCCGCGCACAAAGTGACGCACCGTTCAGGAAGCGGTTCACAAACCTGACCACCAAGACGACAGGCCCCTTGCTGTTCACAAATTAAACTACTAGACTTTCTACCAAACTATCAGCAGGTTATGCGTTCAATTTGCAGCCGGAATTCAGCAGTATGAAAGAAGCCGCCCAACGTCAGCCAGCCATGGCCGGAAGGGTTACCATGAAGCCAGTGCCAGCCAAACCCAATCTTCGCGAACAACAGCGTGTAGACGTTGCTCTGGAGGTTTGCGTCAAGCAGTCCTCAGGCGAAGAGCTAAGCTGCAAGGCCGCCAACCTGTCACGGGCCGGCGTAATGATCAGCTGCGACAGCGACACCGTCCAGAAACTGCTCCCCAGCAAAACCTCCCCCGCTCCCGGACAATGGATCCAGGTATCCACCCGATTCGCCGTGCCTATTGTTGCCAGCCAGACCGTCTCGGTCCGGGCGGAAGGCCACATTGTTCACCTGCGCCGGGTATCCCGGAATGAGTTCCACGTTGGCGTCCACTTCACCGACTTTGAAGACAACGGTTTTGACTACCTGGATCAATACGTAAGTCGTTTGCTTTCAGCAACATAACAACTGAAAACACGCGCCCGGGACACAACCGGAAGCTATATTGTTATACCCGTAAACTCTAGTTGTTCGCCTTCTTATACCCACGCCCGATCTGGTATAGTTGCCGCATTCATAGCCAACGGCAATCGGTACCATTTCAAGATGACCAGTTACAATCTGACTCACCTCAAGCAGCTGGAAGCGGAAAGCATCCACATCATCCGTGAAGTCGCCGCAGAGTTTGACAACCCTGTCATGCTCTACTCAATCGGCAAGGACTCTGCGGTTATGCTGCACCTGGCGCTCAAGGCCTTCTACCCCGGCAAGCCTCCCTTCCCGCTCATGCACGTGGACACCACCTGGAAGTTCCGCGACATGATCGACTTCCGGGACAAGCAGGTGAGCAAATACGGCCTCGACCTGATCGTTCACATCAACGAAGACGGCGTTAAGCAGGGCATCGGCCCCTTCACTCACGGCAGTGCCAAGCACACCGACGTGATGAAGACCCAGTCCCTGAAACAGGCGCTGGACAAGTACAAGTTCGACGCCGCGTTCGGTGGCGCTCGCCGGGATGAGGAAAAGTCCCGCGCCAAGGAACGGGTGTACTCCTTCCGTGACGAATACCATCGCTGGGACCCCAAGAACCAGCGTCCCGAGCTGTGGAATATTTACAACGGCAAGATCAATAAGGGTGAAAGCATCCGGGTGTTCCCTCTGTCCAACTGGACTGAACTGGATATCTGGCAGTACATCTACCTCGAAAACATCGATATCGTGCCGCTGTACTTCGCCGCCGAACGTCCGGTGGTCGAGCGTGACGGCACCCTGATCATGGTGGATGATGACCGCATGCCGCTGAAAGAAGGCGAAGTGCCAGAAATGAAGTCAGTGCGCTTCCGTACCCTGGGTTGCTACCCCCTGACCGGCGCCATTGAGTCAGAAGCCAAGACTCTGCCGGACATCATCCAGGAAATGTTGCTGGCCACCAGTTCCGAACGACAGGGCCGGGTCATCGACCACGACTCCGCCGGTTCCATGGAACAGAAAAAGCGTGAAGGTTATTTCTAAGGATTCTTATACATGTCACATCAATCAGACCTCATCGCTGAAGATATTCAGGCCTACCTGAAGCAACACGAGAATAAGGAACTGCTGCGCCTGCTGACCTGCGGCAGCGTGGATGACGGCAAGAGCACCCTGATCGGGCGCCTGCTTCACGACACCAAAATGATCTATGAAGATCATATGGCCAGCCTCAAAACCGACAGCGCCAAAATGGGCACCACCGGCGAGAAGCTGGACCTGGCCCTGCTGGTGGACGGCCTGCAGGCGGAGCGTGAGCAAGGCATCACCATTGATGTTGCCTACCGCTACTTCTCCACCGACAAGCGCAAGTTCATCATCGCAGACACCCCGGGCCACGAGCAGTACACCCGCAACATGGCCACTGGCGCGTCCACAGCACAACTGGCGATCCTGATGATCGATGCCCGTCACGGTGTCATGACCCAGACCCGGCGCCACTCTTTCATTGCCTCTCTGCTCGGCATCCGTCATATCGTCGTGGCCATCAACAAGATGGACCTCGTTGATTTTAGCGAAGAGCGCTTTGAGGAAATCAAGCGCGAATACCTCACCTTCGCAAGCCAGCTCGGCCTGGCGGATATCCGTTTCGTGCCGATGTCGGCACTCGAAGGCGACAATGTGGTTAACCGCAGCGAAAACACGCCGTGGTTTACCGGCCAGTCGCTGATGGAAATCCTCGAAACCGTGGAAGTGTCCCGCGACAAGAACCTTGAGCATTTCCGCTTCCCGGTTCAGTACGTCAACCGCCCGAACCTGAACTTCCGTGGTTTCTGTGGCACCGTCGCATCCGGCACCATCCGTCCGGGCGACCAGGTCATGGCGCTGCCTTCACGGCGCACCAGTACCGTCAAGGAAATTGTCACGTTCGACGGTAACCTTGAGGCGGCCTATATCGATCAGGCGGTCACCCTGACCCTGACCGATGAAATTGACATCAGCCGCGGCGACATGCTGGTCAAGGCCGGCGACGAGCCGGAGGTGGGCAACCGCTTTAATGCCAACATCGTTTGGATGACCGACGCTCCGCTGGAAACCGGTCGCCTGTACGACATCAAACTGGGACCGACGTTTACCTCAGGTACGGTGAAGAAAATTCACCACCAGACAGACGTCAACACCCTGGAGCAGCAACTCAATCCCTCAGCGTTGCAGCTCAACGAAATTGGCCTGTGTGAACTGACCCTGAGCCAACCGATTGCGTTTGAGTGCTACCCGCGCAATCACGCTACGGGCAGCTTTATTGTCATTGATCGCCTGACTAATGTGACCATCGGCGCAGGCATGATTGCCGGCAATGCTGGCGGCGCAGAATCTCTGGATCCGGTTACCGGCGAAGAACGTAGCCGCCGCCTGGCCCAGCGCCCGGCCATCATTGCCTGTAACGGCACACAGGCGCCCGCACTGGCTTTGGCCGTCGAACGGGCCCTGTTTGACCAGGGCAAGACCTCCGTTGTTCTGGACGAAGACAATGCAGGTAACGCCGATGACCGTCGCCGCACGGCCCAGCTGCTGACTGCCCACGGTCTGATCGCCATCGCTGTCAATCTCGGCACCGATGTTGCCACTGCCCATGCAGAAGCAAATTCTGACGAAGAGATTCCGACAGCCGTCAGCAAGCTGCTGGAGGGACTGGTCCAGGGGCAGCAGATCTAGGCCCCCAGCCTTCCCAAGCCTCAGCCGCTATGATAGAAAGCCCCGGCCACAGGAAATTCATCTCCTGAGGCCGGGGCTTTTTCAGTCTTACCAAACAGGGAATCCTTTCATGGCCATCAAGTACCTTCGCACCGCCTACGCCAGCCAACTCCAGCCAGGGCAGCCAGCCAGCCTGCGCAGCGGAGCCCCCCTGAAAGAGCCCGGTGGCGACTACGAGGCGCTGCACAAACAAATGAAGCGGCTGTTCAACAGCAAGCCCGGCAAGAAATACGGACGCTTTTCCGATGATATCGGCGAATGCCCGTTCGGGGGCTGGCTCAAGGACTACGTGGAAGAAAAACAGTCATTCGAGTCCCTCACCGACCGGTTATTTGGCCAGTGGCAGGAACTGCTCAACGGCACCCAGGAAGAGCATCAGGGTCACCTTATGATTGTCCACGAGGCCCTTGCGGACAGCGAAGTGGTCTACCTGCTGATTCTGGAAAGTGACAGCGCCCTGCGCCTTGACGCGCAGCAGCAGCTGGATGCCACGGACATCCTCAGCTTGTCACGACTGAACCTGGCAGTGCGCATCGAGCTGAATGACTGGCTGGGTGACAATCAGGGCGAAAATTTCCTCACCCTGATCCACGGCCGTGGCACTGGCGATGCCGGGGAACTGTTTATCAAACTCTGCGGTTTTACCAACCAGATTGATGTCGAGAAAGAAACCCTGACCTTCCTGGATGCCGTGGAGGCCTTTGCCAAGAACAGCGAACCCCAGGACGCAGGAAAAGTCCGTAACCGGGCCTATGAGTTCTGCAAGGAACAGCATGCCCTCGGCGAACCGGTGGCCATTGATGCCCTGTCAGAGTTTCTCGACGAGGCCCAGCCAGAGCGCTTCAAAGAGTTTGCCAGCCAGTCTGCGGAGCTGCCGGAAAGCGGCGTATTGCACCCTGATCACCGCAAGGTCAAAAAGCTGGTGCGAATTGCCGGCTCCGGCGGCGGCATGAGCCTGTCGTTTTCGTCCGACCTGGTGAACCAGGCGGTCTACTACGACCGCGACACCGATGCCCTGACCATCACCCGTTTGCCTAAGGCACTGCGAGAGCAATTACAGACATACCTGGAAGGACGGGAATAGCACACGCTCAAGGGGACAGAGGTCAAATTTGTCCCCGGCCTAGGACTCTTCCACCAAATGCGGATGCCGCAGTTTCCGCACCGCCTCCATCCACCCAACACCGTCAATCAGGTCGCCGGTTTCCGGATCAAATGGTGGGTAAGGCAGATTGCGGTCGTCACAGTAGCGTTTGACCGTCGGTTGGCACCAGCAGAACAGCAAATGCAGGTATTCGTCGTCCGGCAACCGCCGCTGATCGTACATTCCTGCCGCTTTCCGCTGGCGTTGGGCTTCCGCCAGAATAATCGCACAGGCGGAGGAGACATTAAGAGACTCCACCATACCCATCATTGGAATGACAATGTGCTCGTCGGCTTCGTCAGCCGCCGCGGGACTGACCCCCTCCACCTCATTACCCATAATGACCGCGCAGGGCACAGTGAAGTCCACCTCCCGGTAATCCACAGCCCGATCAGACAGCTGTGCGGCATAGAGCTTGTGCCCCCGGGACTTCAGGGACTCTACTGCCGCGGTCATGGTGGGGTGGGTATGGGTCGTTACCCAGTTAAAACTGCCGCCTGCGGTCTTACGGAACGCCCGATAGCCTTCTTTTGGCCATACCGCATGCATGGAGGACAGCCCGAAGGCATCGCAGGAACGGATAATCGCCGACAGGTTTCGGGGCTTGTGAACCTGATCGGTCAGCACCGTCAGGTCGGGCTGGCGGCGGTCAAGTATCTCCTTGATACGGACAAGACGTTCTGGGGTCATGGCGACTCTCATTCACTTCAGGACGCGGCAGATCATACCACAGCCCCCACGGGGGGGTTACCGCAACCCGACCGATGAAATACTGGTTGAGGTTTGAGCAGACCGCTATAATAGCCCGTTCGTTTTAGCCTGCCTGCCATTGCGGCAGCTGGCCGATCGCCCCCGGAACAAGCCGGTACCGCGACCATTCACCTACGCAATTTGAGAACCATGGCCAAGAAGCTCTACATCAAGACCCACGGCTGCCAGATGAACGAATACGATTCGTCTCGCATGGCTGACCTGCTCAAAACCGGCGAAGCCGTCGAAATGACCGATACCCCGGAAGACGCAGACATCCTGCTGCTGAATACCTGCTCCATCAGGGAGAAAGCCCAGGAAAAGGTCTTTCACCAGCTGGGGCGCTGGAAATCCCTGAAAAACAGCAAGCCGGACCTGATCATTGGCGTAGGTGGCTGCGTTGCCAGCCAGGAAGGCCAGGCCATCATCGACCGGGCACCCTATGTGGACATGGTATTCGGACCACAAACCCTGCACCGCCTGCCGGACATGATCACAGAAGTCCGTACCAAGGGCGGCGTTGGCGTGGTGGATGTCAGCTTCCCGGAAATCGAAAAGTTCGACAACCTGCCCTCCCCTGGCGCTGACGGCCCTTCTGCCTTCGTATCCATCATGGAAGGCTGCAGCAAGTACTGCACTTTCTGCGTGGTCCCCTACACCCGGGGCGAGGAAGTTAGCCGCCCGGTGGACGACGTCATCGCGGAGATCGCTCACCTTTCCGAGCAGGGTGTCCGGGAAATCAACCTGCTGGGCCAGAACGTCAACGCCTACCGTGGCGACACCCACGACGGCGACACCATGGATCTGGCCGAACTGATTTCCCTGATCGCCACGATCGACGGCATTGACCGTATTCGTTACACCACCTCCCACCCGGTGGAGTTCTCCGATGCCCTGATCGACGTCTACGAACAGGTACCGGAGCTGGTCAGCCACCTTCACCTGCCGGTGCAAAGCGGCTCTGACCGCATTCTCGCGGCCATGAAACGGGGCCATACCGCCCTGGAGTACAAGTCTAAACTCCGTCGTTTGCGCAAGATCCGCCCGGACATCAGCTTCTCGTCGGATTTCATCATCGGCTTCCCGGGCGAAAGCGAGCGGGATTTCGAGGACACCATGAAACTGATCAACGACATTGGCTTCGATGCGTCGTTCAGCTTCATTTACAGCGCCCGCCCCGGCACTCCGGCCTCGGACTTGCCGGACGATACCGCCATGGAGGTCAAGAAGCAGCGCCTCAACATCCTCCAGCAACGTATCAATCAGCAAGCCATGGACATCAGCCGCAAGATGGTCGGCACTACCCAGCGCATCCTGGTAACCGGTCTGTCCAAGAAGGATCCGGGCCAGTATGCCGGGCGCACGGAGAACAACCGGGTTGTCAACTTCCGTCACGACAACCCCGGAGTCATCGGCAAGTTCGTTGACGTTGAAATCTGTGAGGCACTCCCCAACTCCCTGCGGGGCATCCCGGTCGACGACCGGTTATATTGATAGCAAGCCGACCGACAAACACCGAGGACTGATTGAAAACCAACGACATCAAACAATTCGACCTTCACCCTGTCGACCAGCGCCGTCTGGCCACCCTGTGTGGCCAGTTCGATGAGCATCTGAAGCAGATCGAGAAACGACTGGAAGTCAGGATTGGCCGGCGCGGCCATCATTTCCGTATTGAAGGCGACAGCGATCATGTCGCCGCCGCTGCAGAGGTTGTGCGCCACCTGTTTCGTGAAACCGAGGCCAGCGACGACATTGCACCGGACACCGTACACCTGTTCATCCGCGAATCCGGCCTGGAGCGCCTGCCTGATGACGTCCAGTTCGATGGCAGTATGGTGGTGATCAAGACCCCCAGACTGCAAGCCAGGCCTCGGGGCGGTAACCAGCAGAAGTACGTGCACAACATCCGTAACCACGACATCAACTTCGGCATTGGGCCGGCGGGGACCGGAAAAACCTGGCTGGCCGTCGCCTGCGCCGTGGAAGCTCTCAAGGACGAACAGGTCAAACGCATCCTGCTGGTGCGCCCTGCCGTCGAGGCTGGTGAAAAGCTGGGCTTCCTTCCTGGCGATCTGGCCCAGAAGGTAGACCCCTACCTGCGCCCGCTCTATGACGCACTTTACGAGATGCTTGGTTTTGACCAGGTCACCAAGCTGATCGAGAAAAATGTGATTGAAATTGCTCCATTGGCCTTCATGCGGGGACGCACCCTTAATAATGCCTTCATCATTCTCGACGAAAGTCAGAATACGACACGGGAACAGATGAAGATGTTCCTGACCCGAATCGGCTTTGGCTCAACCGCGGTCATTACTGGCGACACCACCCAGGTGGATTTGCCCCGAGGCCAGAACTCTGGCCTCATCCACGCCGCCGGGGTGCTTAGCAAGGTAGCCGGTATCGGTTTTACCCGCTTTGAATCGAAAGACGTCGTGCGACACCCGCTGGTTCAGCGCATTGTCGAGGCTTATGACGCGTTTGATGATGGCAGTGGAGCCCGCGAATGAGCGAACTGACCGTGGATATACAGCGAGCCTATGAGGCTTCTGGCGTTCCGGATGACCAGTCACTGACCGCCTGGGCCAATGCCGCCTGGCAACAGGAACACGATTCCGAAGTCACCATCCGGATCGTCGACTGTGACGAAAGCGCCAGCCTCAACGACCAGTACCGGGGCAAATCCGGGCCGACCAACGTGCTGTCCTTTCCATTTGAGGCACCGGCCGGTATAACAGTGCCATTGGCGGGTGATCTGGTGATCGCCGCCGACGTCGTTGTGCGGGAAGCGCAAGAGCAAAACAAGTCTCTGGAATCCCACTGGGCACACATGGTGATTCACGGCCTCTTGCACCTGCAGGGCTACGACCATATAAATGATGAGGACGCCGAGGTTATGGAAAACCTTGAGATCCAGCTGCTGACGCAGCTTGGATATGCCAACCCTTACGAGGCCTAGTCCTCAAAAACAAAAGGATACGGAAACAGACTCATGAGCGACGATCAGTCGAGTCGCAGTCAGGGCCACAAGTCCTGGCTGGAACGAATTTCACAGGCTTTCTCCAGTGAGCCCGAGTCCGCAGAGGACATACTGGAAATATTACGGGACGCCGAGGCCGAGCACATCATTGATGCCGATGCCATGAGCATCATTGAAGGCGCTATGCAGGTCATCGACATGCGGGTTGAGGAGATCATGATCCCCCGCTCCCAGATGGTCACCGTCAAGGACTCGCTGGATCCCAAGTCCGCCCTCACTGAAATCATCGAGTCCGCCCACAGCCGCTTTCCGGTCATTGGCGACAGCCCGGATGACGTTGTTGGCATCCTGCTGGCAAAGGACCTGCTGCCACTGGCACTCGCCAACGAGCTTTCCTGGCCCCGTATCCGTGAATTGCTCCGGCCGCCGACCTTCATCCCTGAAAGCAAGCGGCTGAATCAGCTGCTCAAGGAATTCAAGGAAAACCGCAACCACATGGCCATTGTGGTGGATGAGTATGGCGGCACTGCCGGCCTGATCACCATCGAGGACGTGCTGGAGCAGATCGTCGGCGAGATCGAGGACGAACACGACTTTGACGAAGAGACCCACATCAAGACTCGCGGTAACGGCGTCTTCGCGGTCAAAGCCGTCACCCCGATTGAAGACTTCAACGAATTCTTCAGCACCGATCTCGACGAGCAGGAGTTCGACACCATCGGCGGCGTTATCCTCAAGGAGTTCGGTCACCTTCCGCGACGCGGCGAGTCGGTGAAGGTGGGCAACCTGACGTTTACCATTGCCAACGCCGACAACCGCGTGATCCGGCTGCTGCAGGTGACTCGCAGTGGGGCGTGACAGCATCCCTGTCGCTAACCGCTGGCTGTCAACCGCCCTTCTGCTGTTAGCTGGCGCAACCCAGACACTTACCTTTGCGCCCTTCCACTGGTGGTGGCTGGGGCCGGTGTCCGTCGCACTGATTCTGCTCTGCACCGTCACACTACCCGCAGAGCGGCTGTTCAGGGCCGGCTGGCTGGTTGGCCTGGGACTGTTTGGCAGCGGCGCTTCCTGGGTATATATCAGTATCAGCCAATTCGGCAACACCTCCATCCCGGCATCCATTCTGATGACGGCGTTTTTTGTTGCCGGGCTCGCGCTCTTTCATGGGATTGCCTTCTGGGCCTGGGGCAAACTGGCCCAGGTCAGCAAGACCCGACGCCTGCTGCTGTTCCCCGCCATCTGGATACTGGGGGACTGGGTTCGGGGCTGGCTTCTTACCGGTTTCCCCTGGCTCTACCTCGGCACGGCACAGGTCGATGGCCCGCTGGCTGGCTGGGCACCCGTGCTTGGCGTCCACGGCGCAACCCTTTGGGTGGTCGCCCTTGGCCTGTCGCTCTACGCCGCCGCCTGGCTGCTCCAGCAGAAACGACCGAAAGTGTCCCTCGCCACCCTCGCCGCCGGATTTCTGCCCTGGCTTGCGGGCCCAGCCCTGAACGCCACATCGTGGACGCAGGTGTCGGCGACTCCGATCTCCGTTGCGACCATGCAAGGCAATGTTCCTCAGCTGATCAAATGGGATCCGGATCACCTGAAACAACAGATCGTCACCTACCTGGGGCTGACCGAAGACGACTGGCAACAGGATCTCATCCTGTGGCCCGAAACCGCCATTCCGCTCACCCAGGACCAGGCCGGCCCGATTTTCGACCACATTGAATCCCGCCTTGGGCCAGACAGCACCCTGATCACCGGCATTCCATGGTATGGATTCAGCGATCGCCTTGAAGACTTCACCTTCCACAACAGCATCATGGCGCTGGGCAATGGGGAAGGCATGTACCACAAACAGAAGTTGGTGCCATTCGGAGAGTATGTGCCACTGCAACAGTGGCTGCGGGGACTGATTGGCTTCTTCGACCTGCCCATGTCGGACTTTTCCCGCGGCCCGCAACACCAGTCGCCCCTGGTGGCAGGGGCTATCCGGATCATGCCGTACATCTGCTACGAGGTAGCCTATCCGGACTTCGTAGCCATGAACGCCCGTGCTGCGGATTTGCTGGTCACCATCAGCAACGATGGCTGGTTCGGTGATTCCATCGGTCCGCTCCAGCACCTTCAGATCGCCCGTATGCGGGCGCTTGAAACCGGGCGCTACATGATCCGCGGCACCAACAACGGGCTAACTGCGATCATCGACGAAAAAGGGCAGATTGCCACCAGCGTGCCGCAATTCACTGCGACCACTCTGCGCGGGGAAGCCCGTGCGGCGACAGGCTCCACGCCCTATATGGCGACAGGCTCCTGGCCGGTGCTGACACTGGCTGCCATTCTGATCGTGTTTGTACGGGAACGGGAAATCCCGGCGATCAGCTAGGGATGTTCCCGAGACAGACTCTTGCAGACAACAATGCCCCACCCATGGTGGGGCATTAGGCATCAGGCTTCTTTTGGCCAGCGGCTGGTCACCCGCTCAAAGTAATGAGAGTTGCAGGCCTCACAGGGCGCAATGTGGCTGGTCGCCGTGAGGCACGTCATGTGCCCGCAATTCAGGCACTTGAACATGCCAGCCGTCGCCACCTCGCCACTGATGTAGTGACTGACATCCTCATTGGCCAGCTTCTGGTTCAGCTCAAGGGTGTCGAGCCGAGTCTTGTCGGCAATGGAAAACAGCATGTTGGCCAACTGATGTTCCATCAGTGAGATATCCAGCTGTAACCATTCTTCCAGACCTTCGCCGGTTTCATCGATAAAGTGCAGCAGATGCCCCAGATCCCGCGTCAGGTAAGCGCCTAACAGATCGGCCTCCTCCCGGGTCATCTCTTCGAGTGCATACTCGACTTCAATCGCCTTGGCTATTTCTGCACGAACTCCGTCGACGGTTACATCGCCCGCCTCCGCTAGCCCGCGTTGAACCCGTTCCAGCATTCGGTCATAAACCTTTAATGCCTGGCCGGAAAGGTGATGACGTTCTGGCTCTGTCATAGCGATACCCCATGAGATCTTGCATTTTTCCCGGTGACTCCAACCTGCGGAGCCGCAACGAAAACTCCTCCGGACGATCCCGGCGCCCTTACTGTGATTCTGGCACAGGTTTCGCCTTTTGGCAGACTACCTGTAACGCCCGCGGTACGTTAGAATGTGCGGCCGCTCAGCAAATCTTTTAACAGGGTAATCTAGGTAATGGCAGGAATGGACGAGCAATACAAACCCAGCGACGTTGAACAGAACGCCCGTAACTTTTGGGAACACAACGACACCTTCACCGTGAAGGAAGAGCCGGGTAAGCCCAAGTACTACTGCCTGTCCATGTTCCCCTACCCCAGCGGCAAGCTGCACATGGGACACGTCCGCAACTACACCATCGGCGACGTCATCTCCCGTTACCAGCGCATGCAGGGCAAGAACGTCATGCAGCCCATGGGCTGGGACGCCTTCGGCCTGCCGGCAGAAAACGCTGCCATCAATAACAACACCGCGCCCGCCAAGTGGACCTACGCCAACATCGAGTACATGAAAAACCAGCTCAAGCAGCTGGGTTTCGGCTACGACTGGAATCGCGAACTGGCTACCTGCAAGCCTGACTACTACCGCTGGGAGCAGTGGTTCTTTGCCCGTCTTTACGAAAAGGGACTGGTTTACAAGAAAATGGCCACCGTTAACTGGGATCCGGTGGACCAGACCGTACTGGCCAACGAGCAGGTAGTGGATGGCCGCGGCTGGCGCTCAGGCGCCCTGGTTGAGCAGAAGAAGATTCCCCAGTGGTTTATCCGCATCACTGACTACGCCGAAGAACTGCTGAATGACCTGGACCAGTTGGAAGACTGGCCAGAACAGGTCAAAACCATGCAGCGTAACTGGATTGGCAAATCCGTCGGTGTGGAGCTGACCTTTGGCCTGGAGAACCAGGACGATGGCCTGACCGTATACACCACTCGCCCGGACACCCTGATGGGCGTCAGCTACATGGCCGTTGCCGCCGAGCACCCTCTGGCCAAGGCGGCAGCCGAGCGCAACGCCGAGGTCGCTGAGTTTGTCGAGCAGTGCCGCAACCACAAGGTGGCCGAAGCGGAAATGGCCACCATGGAGAAGCTGGGCATCGATACCGGGTTCCGGGCCGTTCACCCGCTGACTCAGGAACTCATTCCGGTCTGGATCGCCAACTTCGTGCTGACAGACTATGGCACCGGCGCGCTGATGGCCGTTCCCGGCCATGATGAACGCGACCACGAGTTTGCCCTCAAGTACCGCTTGCCGATCAAACAGGTCATCACTGCCACGGACAACCGTGAAATTGATGTCCAGGAAAAAGCCTTCACTGAAAAGGGCACACTGGTTTCATCCGGCAAGTACACCGGCCTGAGCAGCGAACAGGGCTTCGACGCCATTGCCGAGGACCTCGAGCAACAGGGCATCGGAAAGCGGACAGTGAACTACCGCCTGCGCGACTGGGGTGTTTCCCGTCAGCGTTACTGGGGTGCCCCTATTCCGATGATGACCCTGGCCGACGGTAGCGAGCGTCCGGTGCCGGACGATCAGCTGCCGGTCGCATTGCCTGAAGATGTCGAGATGGACGGCGTCAAATCTCCGATCAAGGCCGATCCTGAATGGGCGAAAACCACCTTTGAAGGACAGTCGGCAACACTGGAAACCGATACCTTTGACACCTTTATGGAGTCATCCTGGTACTACGCCCGGTTCTGCAGCCCCAATTACGACAAGGGCATGCTCGACCCGGCTGCGGCCAACTACTGGCTACCAGTAGACCAGTACATTGGCGGTATTGAGCACGCCATTCTCCATCTGCTGTATGCCCGCTTCTTCCATAAGCTGCTGCGCGATGTCGGCCTGGTCACCTCTTCCGAACCATTCAACCGCCTGTTGTGTCAGGGCATGGTTCTGGCGGAGACGTTCTACCGGGAAGATGACAACGGCGGCAAGATCTGGATCTCGCCGGCTGATGTTCAGGTCGAAAAAGACGACAAAGGCCAGGTGGTCGGCGCCGTTCATCAGGACGATGGCCAGCCGGTGATCCCAGGCGGCATGACCAAAATGTCGAAGTCCAAGAACAACGGCATCGATCCGCAAGCCATTATCGACGAATATGGCGCCGATACTGTCCGACTGTTCATGATGTTCGCAGCACCGCCGGAACAATCCCTGGAATGGTCCGACAGCGGTGTTGAAGGCGCACATCGCTTCCTCAAGCGACTGTGGCGGGCCGTGGGCGAGCACCGGACCGCTGGCGATGTCCCCACTCTGGACATCAGCAGCCTCAATGGCAGCCAGAAGGCACTGCGCCGCAAAACCCATGAGACCATCACCAAGGTCAGCGACGACATCAGCCGGCGACTGACGTTCAACACCTCCATCGCTGCTGTCATGGAGCTGATGAACGAGGTTGGCAAACTCGGCGGCACCGAACCCCAGGATCTGGCCGTTACCCAGGAAGCCCTGGAAGCTGCCGTCCTGATGCTCGCGCCGATTGCACCGCACATCTGTCATAGCCTGTGGCAGGCGCTCGGCCATACCCAGCCGGTGGTCGACACCGACTGGCCGAAAGCAGACAAGGAAGCCATGGTCAAGACCGAGATCCAGGTCGTACTGCAGGTCAATGGCAAGGTCCGGGCCAAGGCGGACGTGCCGGCAAACATCGATAAGGCCGCCCTGGAGCAGCTTGCCCTGGAAAACGAGAACGTTATCCGCTTCACTGAAGGCAAGACCGTTCGTAAAGTGATTGTCGTGCCCGGCAAGCTCGTCAACATCGTGGCCAACTGATGACCTTGGGAAGCAGCAGGAACCCGTCGCCAGCATATGCAGCGGTCACCGCAAGACTCACCTTGCTGGCCGCCGTGCTCGCCATCTCCGCCTGTGGCTTCCAACTGCGGGGAGCAGCCCCCGTCTCCTCGGCTCTGCAACCGCTGTCGGTTCAATGCGCCGGCAATGTACCGGTGGCATTGTGCAACGCTGTCACCGAGCAACTCACCCTCGGCGAAGTCGCGCTTACCGAGCCAGCCCAGGCGGCGTACCGGCTGCGGCTGACCCGGTTTGAACAGACCCGACGCACCAGCGCCATTACCTTGCAGGGATCTGCTGCGGAATACGATCTGCGACAGCGGGTATGGATGGACCTGCAAAACCGCCAGGGCCTGCCGTTGATTGCAGAGTCTGAACTCAACAGCAGCGAGTCCTATCGTTACGACGAAGACCAGGTTCTGGCCAAACAGCGGGAACAGCAGGAAATAGAGTCTGCGCTCTATCAACGACTGGCACAGCAGATCATCTTCCGCCTGACCCCCATGACCGAAGCCCGCATTCGGGCAATTGAGGCACAGGCCCAGACTCCGCCCCCCACCGCACCGGAAACCTCAGAGCAAGCGCCCCTCCGATGAAGGCCCAGCCAGCGCAACTGCCTCAGCAACTCAAAAAGGGGTTACACCCGGTATACCTGGTGTCCGGAGACGAGCCTCTGCTGGTACAGGAATGCTGCGACCAAATTCGCAAAGCAGCCCGGGAAGCCGGATTCGAGGACCGCGTGACTTACCACGCCGACCAGCAGCTCGACTGGAACAGTGTCGGAGAAGAGTTTGGTGCCCTGTCACTGTTCGCCGAACGCCGCCGGATTGAGATTCATCTGCCCACCGGAAAGCTTGGTGACGGTCGCAAGATCCTTGAGCGCGTGCTTCCCGATCCCCCGGAAGACATATTACTGATTCTCATCAGCGCCAGACTGGACGCTGCCGAGCTTCGCCGGAAATGGTACAAACTGCTGCAGGACAAGGGACTTCATGTCACGGTCTGGCCAGTGGATACCGACAAATTTCCGGCTTGGTTACAACAGCGCGCCCGTAACCAGGGACTGCACGTCACCAGCGAAGCCCTCACCATGCTCAGCGAACGGCTTGAGGGCAACCTGCTGGCTGCAGCCCAGGAACTTGAACGGCTGGCCCTGTTCTGCAAAGACGGCACCATTGATGCCGACGCCGTGGAACGGGCAGTGCAGGACAGCGCCCGCTTCAACGTCTTTGAGCTAATCACGGAACTTCTCACCGGCAATACGGCCAACGCACGACGCATCATCAACTTCGTGCAGCAGGAAGGTGACAGCCCCCTTGGCCTGCTCAGCATCCTCAGCCGCGACCTCAATCTGACACTTGAGCTACAGAAAGCCCTCGCCAAACGGGAGCCTTCTGCCCAGTTTCTCAAACAACGCGGTATTCGCCAGCCCCAGAGGGCCCGGGCCCTTGAAACTGCCGCCCGCCGCCTGTCCCGCCCTACCCTCTACGAGGCCTTGCGTCTCTGTAGCGAAACCGATCGGGCAGCGAAAGGATTTGGCGATCTCCCTCCCTGGCATCACCTTCAGGATCTGGCCTCACTCATGGCCTCCCGTTAAGCCTCCCCGCACAACCTCTTGACAAGTTTTCCCACGCGGGTGCATGTTTGGACTCTAACCCACCTGGTTAAGGGAGATAACGATGAAGCTTCAAGAGGAACTGAAAAAGGTTAACGAAAAGATCAAGCAGTACCGGGATGAGGCCAAGGTTCAGCTCCACCTGGCTCAGGAGGACATCAAGGACGAATGGGACGATCTCGAAGAGGAATGGGACCAGTTCAAGCATCGCGTTGACGAACTCCTTCACGATGCTAACGACGCCACCAAGGAAGCCAGGGAATCCGCCCATAAACTGGCGACAAACCTGCAAGACCGTTACCAGAAACTCCGGGATCGCCTTAAGTAGACCTACCGCACACGTTGCAAACTGACAAAGCCATCCGGTCAGACCCGGGTGGCTTTGTTGTGCCATACTAAACTTGAAATAGCCGTCATTTATCGATTCGGTCAAGGAGGACATAGAAAGACCCGGCTGCCGCTGAACCTATCCGCCCGGTTCCCTTGGAAACCGGCACCCTGTTGACCAGCGCCGCAGCCAAGTAGTGGGGGGGATAGACAGACCATGAAACCAGCACAACTGGCCCTGATCATCGCAATCGGCCTGACTCCAGCTCTGGCCACCGGGCAGAACACTCGCTTCAGCGACCCGGATACCACCATCCGTGAACAGTTTTGGGGAACACTCTATAGCGAAGGAGGAACAACCTTCTTCTGTGACACCCCCTTTACCAGCAAGGGCTTCCTGGTCAGTGAGGGCTACATTTACCCCCTCATCCACGTCCGTAACGCCCTGCACTGCGGCACCCCCCGGCAATGCGAGAAAGATGAGCGTTATCGCCAGATTGCCTCTGACCTACACAACATTGTACCGGTTCGGAGTCGGGTCGAAATGCGACGAAGAAATGCCAAATACGAACAACTGACCGCCGCCGCACCGCTCGGCGAGTGCGGGATACGCGAACAAACCCAGTTCATTGAACCGCCAGCGCGGATCAAGGGCAATGTCGCCCGGGCTGTCGCCTACATGGTCACCACCTATGACCTGCCTTGGATTGGCGCCCCATCGGTCTTGCGGAACTGGAGCGAACTGGACCCGCCGGATGCCAATGAGCGGGCTCGCCACAACCGCATTGTGGGCATCCAGGGCAATGACAACCCGTTCGTGCTGGATCCCCGGCGCATGGAGCAGCTGTAAGCGGCTCAGAACCTCACACTCTGTTCCGCCCGGCAATAAAAAACCGGGCCTGAGCCCGGTTTTTTATTGCCGGGCAGCGACCCATTCAGATCGCCACCCTAGCCCATACTAACGTTGCGTCAGAACTCTTCGTCAGACAACGCCATCATGGAATCACTACCACTACGAATACCCTCGGCCAGAGACACAGTCTTCGGCAGCAGGCGGTCGAAGTAGAATCGCGCAGTCTTCAGCTTGCCGGTATAGAAGCCAGAAGTATCACCTTCCGCCTTCGGAGCGGCAGCCTTGACCATACGGGCCCACACGTAAGCCAGCGCAGTCAGACCGAACAGATCCAGGTAGTCCACAGACGCAGCACCAATGGCATTCGGGGTTTCTTCCGCCTGCTTGAGCACCGCATCAGTTACATCATCGAGTCGCTCAAGCGCTGCTGACAGGGACTCCAGGTAAGGACGCAGAGTCGCATCGTCGCTGTTCTCCTGGATGAACTTGGCAACGTCTGCAGCGAACAGCTCGAAGAGTTTGCCCTTGCTGGCAACAACCTTGCGGCCCATCAGATCCAGAGCCTGGATACCATTGGTACCTTCATAGATCTGGGTGATCCGGCAGTCGCGAACCAGCTGCTCCTGCCCCCACTCACGGATGAAGCCGTGGCCACCGAACACCTGCTGTCCCATGATACAGGTATCCAGGCCGCGGTCTGTCAGGAATGCCTTCGCGACCGGCGTCAGCAGGGCCACCATACCTTCGGCGTGCTTGCGCTGCTCTTCGTCATCAGAGAACTTGGAAATATCCAGCCACTGAGCCACGTAGGTTGAGAAGGCACGACCACCTTCAACGTAGCTCTTCATGGTCAGCAGCATACGACGTACGTCCGGATGAACGATGATCGGGTCAGCAGCCTTGTCTTTCTGCTGCGCGCCAGTCGGAGCCCGGCTCTGGATACGGTCCAGAGCGTACTCACGGGCATTCTGCAGGGACGCCTCGGCAGCACCGATACCCTGGATACCCACACCCAGTCGCTCGTAGTTCATCATGGTGAACATGGCCGCCAGGCCCTTGTTAGGCTCACCGACCAGCCAGCCCTTGGCGCCGTCGAAGTTCATCACACAAGTGGCGGAAGCCTTGATCCCCATCTTCTTCTCGATGGAGCCACAGCTGAAGCTGTTACGCTCGCCCAGAGAACCGTCGTCGTTCACAAAGAACTTCGGCACCAGGAACAGGGAGATGCCCTTGGGACCGGCAGGAGCGTCGGGCAGCTTGGCCAGCACCAGATGGATGATGTTCTCAGCCATGTCGTGCTCGCCCCAAGTGATAAAGATCTTGGTGCCGGTGATGCTGTAAGAATCGTCGCCGTTAGGCTCGGCCTTGGTGCGAATAATCCCCAGATCGGTTCCGGCATGGGGCTCGGTCAGATCCATCGCACCGGACCAGACGCCGGAGTACATGTTGGGCAGGTATTTTTCTTTCAGTTCCTGACTGCCATGGGCATTCAGCGACAGGCAGGCGCCAGCGGTCAACATCGGCGCGAGACCGAAAGACATGTTGGCACCCTGCATCATTTCTTCAAACTGGGCCACCAGCATTTTCGGCATACCCATGCCACCAAATTCAGGGTTACCACCAAGACCGTTCCAACCACCTTCAACGATGGTCTGGTAAGCTTCCTTAAAGCCCTCCGGTGAGGTGACTTCACCATCATTCCACTTGCTGCCCTGCTCGTCAGCTTCTCGATTCAGGGGCGCCAGCACACCTCCGGCAATCTTTCCTGCTTCTTCCAGGATGGCATCAGCCGTGTCCGGATCAACATTTTCTGCCAGCTTCGGCATGCTGCTCCACAAAGTCGGGGCATCAAATACTTCGTTCAGGACAAAGCGCATGTCGCGCAGGGGCGCTTGATAATCAGCCATCTATCACTCTCCAATAGTTATTTCGTTACACTCACAACAGGCAGGGTCTTCTTGTTTTCCCCAAAGTGTTCACGCCCCTTGTCCGTGGTCAGTGTCCGGCTTGGTATTCTACCCAATTTTTCGTCGGCACTCACGGTTATCACCTACATCCCGCGACATCAGCGCCAGGCATCACACATCAACAATAAAAAACCCGCGTCCCTATAACAGGAGGCGGGTTTTTTACAGACTTACCGAACGATCACCTTAGAATGCGAAGGAATCTTCCGGCATGTCCATCAGGGTGTCGGCACCCGCCAGCATCATTTCAGCGTGACCCTTGGCGCGCGGCATCAGGCGCTTGAAGAAGAAGCGCGCAGTCTGAACCTTGGCACTGTAGAAGGCCTCTTCAGAAGTACCTTCAGCCATGGCGTCCAGAGCAACCTTGGCCATGCGGGCCCACAGGTAACCGAATACGGCGTATCCGGAGTACATGAGGTAGTCCACAGAGGCGGCGCCCACTTCGTCACGGTTCTTCATGGCGTTCATGCCGATCTTCATGGTCAGATCGCCCCACTCCTTGTTCATCGCCTGCAGCGGCTCAACGAACTCTTTCATCTGCTCGTTGTCAGCATTTTCCTTGCAGAACACATGAACCAGCTTGGTGAACTGCTTCAGAGCTTCGCCTTGGGTCATCAGTACCTTACGGCCCAGCAGGTCGAGTGCCTGGATGCCGGTAGTACCTTCGTAGATCATACCGATACGGGCATCACGAACGTTCTGCTCCATGCCCCACTCAGTGATGAAGCCGTGACCACCAAATACCTGCATACCCAGGTTAGCGGACTCATAGCCGATCTCGGTGAGGAACGCCTTGGCGATCGGAGTCAGGAAGCCCAGCATCGCGTCAGCGGCCTTCTTTTCTTCCTCGGTCTTGCCCTGGTGAACCACGTCCGCCTGCTGAGCGGCCAGGTAAACCAGTGCACGAGCAGCTTCAGCCACAGACTTCTGGGTCAACAGCATGCGACGTACGTCCGGGTGAACAATGATCGGGTCAGCCGGACCATCCGGGTTCTTCGGACCCGTCAGGGCACGCATGGCCAGACGATCCTTGGCATAGGCCAGAGAGCCCTGGAAGCCCAGTTCGGAAGCACCCAGACCCTGGATGGCAGTACCGATACGAGCGGTGTTCATAAAGGTGAACATGCAGTTCAGACCTTTGTTCTCAGGCCCGATCAACCAACCTTTGGCGCCATCGAAGTTCATAACGCAGGTGGCGTTGCCGTGGATGCCCATCTTGTGCTCCAGGGAGCCACAGGAAACAGCGTTGGCTTCGCCAGCGGAGCCGTCTTCGTTCGGCAGACGCTTGGGAACAATAAACAGGGAGATACCCTTGGTGCCTTCCGGTGCGCCCGGCAGGCGAGCCAGAACAATGTGCACAATGTTCTCGGCCATGTCGTGGTCACCGGCAGAGATAAAGATCTTGGTGCCGGTGATGCTGTAGGAACCATCAGCGTTAGGCTCAGCTTTGGCACGCAGGATACCCAGATCAGAGCCACAGTGCGGCTCGGTCAGACACATGGTACCGGTCCACTCACCACTGATCAGCTTGGTCAGATAGGTTTGCTTCTGCTCTTCAGTGCCGTGGGCTTCAACGGTGTTGGTGGCGCCGTGGCTCAGGCCCGGGTACATACCCCAGGACCAGTTGGCTGTACCGACCATTTCACTCATCACGATACCGATGGAAGCAGGCAGGCCCTGGCCACCGTAGTTGGGATCGGCAGTCATGGAAGGCCAGCCGCCTTCAACGTACTGCTGGTAAGCTTCTTTGAAGCCCTTTGGCGTGGTTACGCCGTCTTCGCTCCAGGTACAACCTTCCAGGTCACCTACAGAATTCAGAGGAGAAAGTACCTGCTCAGCGAACTTGGCACCTTCCTGGATGATCGCATCGACCATATCCGGGGTTGCATCTTCTGCGCCTTCCAGACTGGCGTAGTGCTGCTCACTGTTCAGCAGCTCACTCATTACGAATTTGATGTCACGCAGGGGCGCTTTATATTCTGGCATGGGCTTTCACCTCATCTGTCGGTTAGGTCTGCATCTAAGTGCGCAGTACGTTGCCATGGGTTTTGTTCATATGCCGTAACAGGAGTGTCATCGACATAAGTTAAACAAGTGTTTGAAACATACGTTTGTTGGCAAGAAGATGTCAAGTATGAGATAGCAAATTTATGTACTGCGCCCACCATACTGCTCACCCGACGCAACCCTGCCCCAGGTTGCCAAGGAATAAAATAATTTGGAATATCAGATGCTTAAATCGAGGCGAGCGCTCTCATCGGAGTTGGCGCGGGGAGACATTCCGGAAATGGAACGATAGGTTTCAACCGCGGCACGGCCTTCGGTTCTGGCGCCTTCCTGCGTGCGCTCCTGAGAAGATCTGGCATTCTGGGCCATTTCGGCCTGAGCCTGTCGCTGGATCTGGGCAGCTTCCGCAGCAACCGCCCGATCCTGCGCTGAGGGCTGAGCTGGCGCCATCGCCGCGGCCTGAATAATCCGCATTTTCTCAACAGTCGCCTGAGGGTTACCCTCAACTGCAGACAACTCAATGGGCACTTCGCCGCCAATGGCGTACTGGACACCATCCGGACCACGCTGATAGCTGAAACTGGCCGCACCGGCATACTGCCCACCAACACCCTGGTGGGCCGCCTCATGCGCTCGGACTTCACGATCCCTCGCCTTGAGCTTGTCCAATTGACGACGCTCGGATTCACTCAGCGCCAGTGAAGATTCCACCTCTGAGGGCCCGCTTTTTGGTGACTGCGCAGCACCAGCCCCAGAAGCCGGGTCACGGCCGATGGCCGCACCCGTTCCCGTGGACGGTGGCAAATAAGGCTGGGAGGAAATGATCATAGGATCACCTGGTTTGCGCCGAGCTGGACATCAAACAGGTAGAAAGACAGTGCAGAAGAAGGCTGAAACAGGCCTTGTCAGGCCATGATATCGAGCAGGGTACCGAGGGTTTCATCGGCCGTCTTGACCACTTGAGCAGAAGCTTCGACGCTTCGCTGATACAGTTTCAGGTCGACAATTGGCTCTAGCAAATCGCCGTTACCGGAGGCAGAGCCCTGCGGACCATCAACGCCCGCGCGGGCGATTTTTCGTGCGGCACTCTCCATACCCAGGAGGCCATCCTGAATACCCTGAATCCCGATACCGAGTGTGTTCTGAATCATGTTGGCGACCACATAACAGCCAAAAGATAGCCCAATTAACGCACACCTCTGGCTAATTTTCAACCAGAGGCGCGTAACCAGTCCTTCTCCCTGACCCCATCAGCCCAGCAAAAGGCCAAGATTCAACTCATCGGCCATGGCCGAGAGATCCGCGTCGGGCAGCCACGGCAGCACGCCCAGGCAGGGAGCCGGCAGATGGGATTGCAGGTATTCCAGGGTGTCGCTTTCACAACTCATGACTTGCTGCTGCGGCCGGTTGGCCACCCAACCAGCAATACGAAGGCCGTCAGATCGGATAGCCTCTGCCGTGAGCAGGGCATGATTGATGCAGCCCAGCTGCAACGGCACCACCAGGATAACCGGCACATCCAGCGCCTGGGGAACCCGCGCGTAGGTTTCCCGCTCATTAAGTGGCACCCTCCAGCCCCCTGCTCCCTCAATCAGCAGCAGGTCACCGGGCTGCATCTGCATTCCCCGACAGAAGCCAACCAAACGCTGGGCAGTGATCGTCTTCCCCTCCTGAGCCGCCGCTACATGGGGCGCAATGGCCGGTTTCAGTGCGATGGGATTGATCTGCTCATAACCAAGGTTTTCCGTCATGCTTGCCTGCAACAGCAAGGCATCTTCATTCCTGAGCCCTTCCCCGCTCTCCTCACAGCCAGAGGCGATGGGCTTCATACCCAGGGTCCGGAGCCCGGCCCGTCCGCCTGCGTGAAGAATTGCCGCCGACACCAGAGTTTTGCCAACACCGGTATCAGTACCTGTCACGAAAAACGTATGCTTTGCCATGGTTTCAGCCTTTCCAAGAAAATTCAGGCACTTCTAAAAGTGACTATTCGGTATGCGTCGCACGGTCCCGGGCTTATAGCAGCGGTTTGCGGCAGACCAGATAGCCTGCCTTATACGTCGCCACAACCTGCCCTCCCTGCCGCGGGTAGGCGTCACCCAAACGCCGCACCCGCCCCGGTGCCGTCAGGGTCTGCCGTCGTCCCGCACCCTTATATTGAGCCCCCAGCGACTTGAGTTCACCGAGCAGCGCCAAAGGAGACGCATATGGCAGGCAGATCGACTCACACTCCAGCCTGCCGTCGGGGAACACATCCCTAAGCCGCTGCTCAACCACGTCGTACGCCTCAAATCGGTTGACGTGCGCCACCCCCGGATCCACCATTTGCCAGGCTTCCGCCAGTTCGGCCAGGGTTCCGTCCAGGAGGGTCGAACACACCAGGTACCCCCCCGGACGCAAGATTCTTGAACACTCCCGCAGTACCGGACGTGGATCTGCACACCACTGAATCATCAGGTTACTGAAGATCACATCAGCACTGCCGTCGGCAAACGGGAGCGATTCAGCGTCCGCCACCACCCATTGCACCGCCAGGCCACGAATAAGGCGGGCATGCCGGATCATGGCTTCAGACAGATCCACTGCCGTCAGAGAGCAGCCCGGCAGCCGCTCTGCCAGAGCAGAGGCAAACTGACCGGTTCCACAACCAAGATCCACAACCCGTTTGCCGGCATCTGCCTCAGTGAGCAGTTCCAGCAGGCGATTTCCCATATGGCGCTGCAATCTCGCCGCCTCATCGTATGAGGACGACGCAACACCGAAATCCCGGGCAACGGTCGCTTTATCTGCAATCGGCACACTCATTACACGATTCCCAATGAAGCCACGAAGCGGCGGATTTCATCCTGGCAGCAGGCGATCGCAGAGCCACGGGGCCAATGCCCCATACCCGACACCCGACTCACTTCTGCCCCCCAACCAGAGACCTGGTCCGCCACATGGCCATCCACCAGATAATCCTGGTCACCCCAGATATGAAGCGACGGTACAGCAGGGTGCTGCCAGTCCGCCCGCTGATCGGTTGCAGCAAGCCATTCCAGAGAGGTTTCCAGTTCTTCTATGCCCAGCGGGGGCCCGGAGGCCAGCCAGGGGGCCAGGGAACGCCGACCGTCCTTTTCATTGCTCCCGCCCATCACCTGCAATGCCAGAAAGCGCTTCCAGGCGCGCATCGGATCCGTTCTGAGCCCGTCATGAAATTGCCGGAACGTGTCAGCCGCCATGCCATGATTCCAGTCATTCGAGGCGACAAAGCGGGGAAAGCTGCAAAGAGTAATCGCTCCCTGCAGTTGGTCCGGCGCCTGCCGGGCTGCAGACATCACCACCTGCCCACCCTGGGACCAGCCCAGCCAGACCGCAGCTTCAGGCAGGCGATTGAGCAGCCGGGCAGCCACATCATCGATGCCACAGGCACCCGCTACCAGTCCGGAATCCAGGGTCGCGAGGTGAACCACGCCGGGCCAGTCCGCGACCAGCGGCTGTAGCATGGTGGCCGGGACACCCCAGCCGCCAACCACGACAATGGCCGGATACGAGCTCAACGAGGCCATGGAATCATCCGGGGTAATGGCATCGACAGTCCGCCAGGCCCGCGATCAGTCGGTCCAGGTCGGCGTCGGTGTGCGCCGCGCTGAAGGTCACCCGCAGTCGGGCTTCCCCTTCGGGCACAGTGGGCGGACGAATCGCGGTCACCAACAGCCCCCTCGCTTCCAGCTCCCGGCTCAGGGTCAGAGCAGCCCAGTTATCACCCACCATGATCGGCTGAATCGGGGTATGCGAGGGCATCAGACGGTAACCAAGAGCCGAGGCTTCGGTACGAAACCGCTCAACCAGATGACGCAGATGATTCCGACGTTCCGGCTCATCACGAATCACCTCAAGGGCGGCACAGGTGGCCATGGCTACGGCAGGCGGCATTGCAGTGGTATAGATATAGGTACGCGCCTTCTGCACCAGGTAGTCCATGAGCAACGCGGGCCCCGCGGCAAACGCGCCGCTGGTACCAATGGCTTTCCCGAGGGTTCCTATGAGTACCGGCACCTCCTGCTCAGACAACCCGAGCTGCTCCAGCGTGCCGCCACCGTGCTCCCCCAAGACGCCAATTCCATGGGCATCATCGACCACCAGCAAGGCGTCATGCTCACGGCACAACCTCGCCATTTCCCGCAATGGCGCAAGATCTCCGTCCATACTGAACACGCCGTCGGTGACCACCAGCTTGTGGCCGGACGTTCCCGCCAGCATGTCGGCAAGGGCCGACATGTCGTTGTGGGGATAACGACGAACACGGGCACGGCTGAGCAGACAGCCGTCAATGATGGAGGCGTGATTGAGTCGATCGGAAAAAATGGTGTCGCCACGGCCCGCCAAAGCGCTGATCACGCCGAGATTGGCCATGTATCCGGTGGAGAAGAACAACGCCGATGAACGCCGGGTCAAGCCGGCGAGGGCAAGCTCAAGACGATGGTGCGCATCGTGATGACCGCAGATCAGATGGGAAGAGCCGCCCCCAACACCGACCTCCGGCACCGCAGCCAACAGGGCCCCGGACACGGAGGGGTGGCTTGCCAGCCCCAGGTAGTCGTTGCTGCAGAAGGCCAGAACGGACTGATCGTCCGCTGTCAGCGCGGGCTGCTGAGGCCCGCTGATGAGGCGCCGGCTGCGATAGAGGCCGGCGCTCTTCCGCGCGTCCAGTTCAGCGGCAAAATCACGCAAGGGAGATTGACCTCAGGCAGACTCGCGAGTGGCGTCGTAGAACATGTGACGGGTACGTTCGTATTCGACCGCCTCGCTCAACGCCTCGACCTGCTCTTCCTCAGTATGGGCCTGCTCCCGTTGCTCGGGACGAATGCCCAGACGACGGAACAGCTCACGGTCACGATCGGCTTCGGGGTTTGCCGTAGTGAGTAGTTTCTCACCGTAGAAAATCGAGTTGGCACCGGCCAGGAAACACATCGCCTGCATCTGCTCGTTCATGTTTTCACGACCGGCAGAGAGTCTGACGTGAGACTCGGGCATCATGATGCGGGCTACGGCAATGGTGCGAATGAAATCGAACGGATCGAGATCATCGACCTGATCCAGCGGCGTGCCTTCCACTTTCACCAGCATGTTAACCGGCACACTCTCAGGATGGTGAGGCAGATTGGCCAGCTGAGCCAGCAGCCCGGCCCGGTCGTCCAGGTCTTCACCCATACCCATGATGCCGCCACAGCAGACCTTCATGCCGGCCTTGCGGACATTGTCCAGAGTATCGAGGCGATCCTGGTAGGTACGCGTGGTGATAATGTGGTTGTAGTACTTCTCGGAGGTGTCGAGGTTGTGGTTGTAGTAGTCCAGACCGGCATCAGCCAGCTCCTGGGCTTGCTCTTCCTTCAACATCCCGAGAGTCATGCAGGTTTCCAGGCCCAGAGACTTGACCTGCTTGACCATATCGAGCACGTAGGGCATGTCTTTCTTGGCGGGACTGCGCCAGGCGGCTCCCATGCAGAAGCGGGACGCCCCCTTTTCACGGGCTGCGCGGGCTTCGGCAACGACGCGCTCGATTTCCAGCAGCTTTTCCTTTTCCAGACCGGTGTTGTAATGACCGCTCTGAGGGCAGTATTTACAGTCTTCCGGACAGGCGCCGGTCTTGATCGACAGCAGCGTGCTGACCTGAACCTCATTGGGATCAAAATGTTCCCGATGGACGCTCTGAGCCTTGAACATCAGGTCATTGAACGGCAGTTCCAGCAGGGCTCGAACTTCCTTAACGGTCCAGTCGTGGCGTATCGCAGTGGCGGTCATGTGCAGGTCCTGTTAACTTTGCGTCTTTCCAGGGTTTAAGGATTGTGCAAATGATAAAGGGACTATTATCTCTGTCAACCCATATCAAACCAAAGGTTAACAACCTTTTGCGTTCGCCTGCGACCTGCGTTACTTGCCTTGCTCGGGGAGAGCATGACGGGCTATGCCCACAGTGTCGAAATCAACTGACTGAAAACTCTAGGCATTGTTGCCAGTGCGCCCTTCCCCTGCCCGTGTCTGGTGAGGCAACGGAGGTGCTACGCTGCGGCGATTGTCAGTCCGACCCTCCCCCGTTCACGCGGGTTATTGCCCCTTGGGTTTACCGGTTTCCGCTGGACCGCATGATTGGCCGCTACAAATACCACAGCCAGCTGGCAATGGCACAGCCGGTGATCCGCGACCTGGGAGAGCACCTGGCCGACCGCCTGCAAGCCTGCCCGGAGCATGAACCGGAGCTTCTGATTCCGAGCCCCATGCACAAACGACGGCGGCGCCAGCGGGGCTTCAATCAAGCCGATGCCATCACCGAACAGTTGAGCCAGCGACTGGCTATCCCCTGGTCGGCCAATACGCTTGAACGAACCCGGGCAGTCCCGCGGCAGTCCAACCTTAATCGGGAACAGCGGGCAAACAACCTCAGGGGCATCCTTCAAGTCAACCGCCCCCTGCCCAGGAAAGTCGCGCTGATCGATGACGTCATGACCACCGGAGCCACCGCCCGCGCCCTGGCTCAGGCGCTGCGTTTGGCAGGCGCGGAAGACGTTCAGGTCTGGGTGCTGGCGCGGACGCCGCTGTGAAGCGAAAGGGACAAACGCTCTCTCTGCGGAACGTTAGCTGATACAGGTGACCACATAGTCTGCGATGGAAAGGCAGGACGTTAACCCCGGAGACTCTATGCCGAAGAGGTGAACCAAGCCATGCACTCCGTGGTGAAAGGGGCCTTGAATATCAAAATCCGCCGCGGGCTCCCCAGGCCCGGACAGTTTCGGCCGCACGCCAGCGTAGGCCGGCTGCAAACGCTGCGGGTTCAGCCCCGGCCACCATGGTTTTACTGACGTTACGAACGCCTCTGACCGCGCCCGGTCAACGGTATAGTCGGGCCGCTCAATCCACTCCACATCCGGCCCAAAACGGGCCTGGTTCGCGAGATCGAGAGTCAGATGGATACCCAGGCCACCAGGCTCAGGCAATGGGTAAATCAGCTCCCGGAAAGGATGATCACCGTTGTAGCTGAAATAGACGCCGCGCGCATAATACGGGGTTGGACACAGGGACTGAGGGTAACCTTGCCAGCGGGTTGCCAACGGAATAGCCTCAAGCCCGGCGGAGTTTACGACATAGCGGGCTTCCAGCTGACAGGGTACGGTACCGCCAACGGTGAGCAGATGCGCGCCATCCCGGCTCACCGCCGACAGTACCGGCGCCTGACAGATCAACTGACCGCCTGCAGTCTCAAGGTCCGCCAGCAGCGACAGCATCAGCTGGTGGCTGTCGATGATTCCGGTTTCCGGAGAATGCAGCGCCCCGGATATCTGAAGGTCCGGTAGCCTGCAACACGCCTCATCGCGCCCCAGCAGCTCAAGCTCAACACCATTGGCCGCGGCCCGCCCGCGAATACGCTCAAGCTCTTCCATCTGATTGGCACCGACCGCGACAATCCATTTGCCACATTTTCGGTGGGCGACGTGACGGTGCTCACAGTATTCGTATAGCCGCTGACGCCCCTGGACACACAGGTGCGCCTTGAGGGAATCCTTCGGGTAATAGATGCCGGCATGGATCACTTCACTGTTTCGCGACGACACCCCTTCACCAAACCGCTCCCCAGCCTCAAGCACAAACACATCGTGGCCGGCCAGCGCCAGCGCCCGTGCGACCGCGAGCCCGACCACGCCAGCCCCGATGACCACGGCATCCACCGACAGCGTTTCCAGTGCCCTGCTTCCCAAGTTCGTTACCATCCCTCTACCCGACACCTCCCCGCGCTTTCGTCGGCAAGTATGGCAAAGCCCACCGTCGAGGGAAACGCAGCAACCCCGACAATTGCCCCACCCCTTCGTGTTCACCGGGTGAACAGGATATACTTAGCGCCGGATAAAACAGTGCAGGCGCAGGGAGCCGGGAAGCGATGTCTGACAGGAAGCAGTTCATAATCGTGATGATTGTTGCCGCCATTTTTGTTGGCTGGTTAGGCTGGCGAGGCGCTGAAGTCATCTCTCTCAACCAGTCCCTGAAAGATGATGAAACCGTGGGCAACTACCCATACCAGCACAGGGTGCTGAGGGTGGAAGGCCAGACCGCCATCATGAGTTCGCTCCGCTCTCAGAACGTAGGAACCCGTGAAGCACTGATTACCATTTTTCCCAGTATGCGCAATCTGAGTGACAACCATCGCGACTGGCAACGGGCCGAGCGCGAACTGGCCCGGGTCCAGGCCAAGGCCGGCGACATCGTGCTGCAGTTTCCAGGCATTTCCAGAATTCGCTGGGAACTGGACAGCAACTGGTATCACCTCACCGCCATGCAAAACCAAAACGACAGGCGCTACTGACTGAGCGGGCATGACCGATAACAGCACCCACCCTTATGATCACCTGACACCGGACAATGTTCTGGATGCCGTTGAGGCCGAAGGCTTTATCGTCAACGGCCGGCTCTTTGCCCTCAATAGCTACGAGAACCGCGTCTACCAGATCGGCATCGAAGACAGCCCATCCATCATTGCCAAGTTCTACCGACCGGGCCGCTGGAGCGAAGCGCAAATTCGCGAGGAGCACGCCTTCTCCCTGGAACTGGCCAAAGCCGACGTGCCAGTGGTCGCCCCGCTGACGATGCCGTCCGGCGACACCCTCGGCCGTCATGGCGATTTCCTCTACGCCCTGTTCCCGCAACGGGGTGGCCAGGCACCGGATACCAGCATCACCGATACCCTATACCGTCTCGGCCAATGGCTCGGACAGCTTCATAATGTCGGCGCATGCAAACCGTTCGAGAGCCGCCCCAGCCTTTCCATCCTGTCCGGCATTACCGAGTTCAGCCGTTACCTGACCGACCACGGCTGGGTTCCCGACGACCTGCGCCCGGCCTGGGACAGCCTGATCCCCGACCTGATCGATCATTGTGCCCGTCGTATCGATGAAGCAGGCCCGGTGTCGACCCTGCGCCTTCATGGCGACTGCCATGCCGGCAACATTCTGGTCCGTGACGAACAAATGCTGTTTGTCGATCTCGACGACTGCCGCAGCGGACCGGCGATTCAGGATCTCTGGCTGTTACTCAATGGCGAGGACAAGGACCAGGGCGCGCAATTCGCCGAATTGCTGGAGGGCTACGAGATGTTCCGGGATTTCGATCGCCGTGAACGCTTTTTGATCGAACCTCTGCGCTGCTATCGCCAAATTGCCCACAGCGCCTGGCTTGCCCGGCGCTGGGATGATCCGGCGTTCCCCCGTTATTTCCCCTGGTTCAGCCAACCCCGCTACTGGTCTGACCAGATTCTGGCCCTGCGTGAGCAACTGGGGGCCTTACAGGCACCGCCACTCAGCATTCCCGGCCAGTTCTAATCCGACATACTACATTCCCAGGAGCCCATACCATGAGCCAATCCGAGGCCCGCTTTAGCATTCGCACACTCCTTCTTACTGCGCTGGTCACCATCGTTGTGACGGTCATGACATTGGAGATTAATGGCCGCATCCTTCACAACGAGAACAAGGACGACATGGCCGTGGGCGAGTTCACAGCACTCCACCTGATCCCCGGCGAAGAGGGGGTCCGGATGTCCCCGAAATCTTCCGAACTCCATGCCGTCTGCGAACAAGGCTACCTTGCCATCGCCTCGGATACGGACGCGGCCTTTCGCGCGGTTCTGCTCGACTACAAAAATCGCGGCGTTCGCTGCGGCGAGATTCACACCTTTGTCGCCCCGGACGACATGACCGCCCCGCAGGCGGCGGAGGGTCAGTAATGACAGACCGCAAGCCTGGCGACAGCGGTACCGATCGGCTGTTTGCCCACGAACAGCCACACTCGGATTTTCGCTTCGACGCCTCAGTGGCACGGGTGTTCCCGGACATGATCCGGCGCTCGGTACCTGGCTACACCACGATCATCCCGATGATCGAAGTGATTACCGAGCAATATGTTCAGCCTGGCAGTCATTGCTACGACCTGGGTTGCTCCCTGGGCGCCTCGACGCTCGCAATGCGACATGGCATCCACTACAACGACGTCACCCTGACCGGTATCGACAATTCCGCCGACATGCTGGAGCGCTGCGAGCACTACGTCGCCCTGGATGACCACTCACTGCCGGTAACCCTGCGCTGTGAAGACATTATCGAATCCCGGTTTGAAAATGCCTCGGTGACCACGCTTAACTTTACCCTGCAATTTGTTGCCCCTGAGCAACGTCAGGGTCTGCTGACCCGCATCGCCGAGGCCACCCGGCCCGGTGGCGTACTGATTCTGTCAGAAAAGATCCGCTTTGAGTCAGAGCAGGAACAGGACACCCAAACCCGACTGCATCACGAATTCAAGCGTGCCAACGGCTATTCCGACCTGGAAATCAGTCAGAAACGCGCTGCCATCGAACGGGTACTGCTGCCGGAAACGTTGCAGCAACACCGGGAACGCTTGCTGAACGCCGGATTTGACCAGGTTATCTTGTGGTACCAATGCTTCAACTTCGTCTCGCTGTTGGCCATCAAATCCACAAGGAACAGCCAATGAGCGGGTTTGACTGGCAGGCCTGTTACGGCGCCCTGTTCCAGCATCTGGACAGTGAAGGGCTGGAAAGCTGGAGCTGCCTGTTAAAACAGCAGCTGACAAAACGCTTCGATACCAACCCTCATGGTGATATCCAACGCTGGCAGCAGGCCTGGCAACAACTGCCGGAGTTTGCCAACGTCAGCGCAGACCTGACAAGCTCCGCGGTCGCTCTGAGCTCACCGGACTGCAGCGATGCCAACCAGCGCCAGACCGAGGCTGCACTTCGCGGCCTGATGCCCTGGCGCAAGGGCCCCTTCGACTTCTTCGGCGTTGCCATTGATACCGAGTGGCGCTCCGACTGGAAATGGGACCGGGTATCCCCCTACCTGTCAGACCTCTCTGGACGGCAGGTACTGGATGTGGGTTGCGGCTCCGGATACCACTGCTGGCGAATGCTCGGAGCGGGAGCCCAACGGGTAGTCGGCATTGATCCCGGCTTGCTTTTCCTGTTCCAGTTCCTGAGTGTGAAACGCTACCTGAGCACTGCGCCCATCGACTTGCTTCCCGTGCGTATGGAGGATCTCCCGCCAAAGCTGGAATGTTTCGACACGACGTTCTCCATGGGGGTGCTGTACCATCGGCGCTCACCACTGGATCACCTACTGGAGCTCAAGGATACCCTGCGCAGGGGCGGCGAGCTGGTGCTGGAAACCCTGGTGGTGGATGGCCCCGAAGGCTACAGCCTGATGCCCGAAGACCGCTACGGCCAGATGCGCAATGTCTGGTTCCTGCCGAGTTGTGACACGTTGCTGCGCTGGCTTGACCGCGCCGGCTACCGCAACGCTCGCGTCGTTGATGTCACCGACACCACCACGGACGAGCAAAGGTCGACCGACTGGATGCGTTTCCAGTCACTGGCCGACTTCCTCGATCCCGAGGACCCCGACAAAACCATCGAAGGCTATCCGGGGCCGAAACGGGCCACCGTCATCGCCGAAAAGCCGTAAACGTACCGCAGGAACGAAAAAGGCCAGCAGATGCTGGCCTTTTTTAATTCGGGTTCAGGAAACCTGACTAAGGCTTACTGACCGAACGGATGCCGCATGATGATCGTTTCCACCCGGTCCGGACCGGTGGAGATGATATCGATCGGGGCTTCAATCTGCTCCTCCAGGAAACGGATATAGGCCTTGGCGTTCTCCGGCAGCTGCTCAAGAGTGGTCAGACCAAAGGTGCTTTCCTTCCAGCCCGGCAGTTCTTCGTAAATCGGCTCGATATCAGCGTAGCTGTCACAGCCAATGGGCGGACGCTGAATCTCTCCGTTCGGTGTACGATAACCGACACAGACCTTGACCGTATCAAGGCCGTCCAGCACGTCCAGCTTGGTCAGGCAGATACCGGACACGCTGTTGATCTGAATGGCGTGACGCAGGGCGACCGCATCGAACCAGCCACAGCGGCGACCACGGCCCGTGGTGGTACCCACTTCGTTACCCTTGACCGCCAGGTGCTCACCCACGTCGTCAAACAGTTCGGTGGGGAACGGACCGGAGCCAACACGGGTGGTGTAGGCCTTGGTGATACCCAGAACATAGTCCAGATACATCGGACCAAAACCGGAACCGGTCGCTGTACCACCGGCTGTGGTGTTGGAGGAGGTCACAAACGGATAGGTACCGAGGTCAATATCCAGCAGGGAGCCCTGAGCACCTTCAAACAGGATATGTTCACCCTTCTTGCGGTAGTCGTGCAGCAGATCGGTTACGTCCGCCGCCATCGGGATGATCTCTTCACCCATGGCCAGCAGCTCAGCCAGCGCCTGATCCACATCAACTGCCTCTTCCTTGAAGTACTCCGTCAGCACGAAGTTGTGGAAGGACATGATTTCCCGCAGCTTGGTCTCAAAGCTGGCGGAATCGAGCAGGTCGCCCACCCGCAGGCCACGGCGGGAGACTTTATCTTCATAGGCAGGGCCGATACCGCGTCCGGTGGTACCGATCTTGTCGTTGCCACGGGCACGCTCGCGAGCCTGGTCGATACGGATATGGCTGGGCAGAATCAACGGGCAGGCCAAGCTGATACGGAGACGATCACGCACGGCCACACCGCGCTCTTCGAGCTCGCGAACTTCCTTCAGCAGCGCTTCCGCAGACAACACCACACCGTTACCGATCAGGCAGTTGACGTTGGAACGCAGAATACCCGACGGGATCAGGTGGAGCGCGGTTTTTTTGCCTTCAATCACCAGGGTGTGTCCGGCGTTATGCCCCCCCTGGAAACGCACCACTGCAGCAACCTGTTCAGTCAGCAGGTCAACAATTTTGCCCTTTCCTTCATCACCCCATTGGGTGCCCAGCACTACAACATTCTTGCCCATGATTCTCTCTCGATGTTCCGGCACCCAGGGGTGCGGCAACGGTAAAATGTATGGATTCGGCGCCAACCGGCCTGAACAATGTCTACAAAGATTCCACGACCCACTGACCATCGCGCAGGGACAGCACGCGGTCACAGCCTCGGGACACAGGATCAACCCCGGTCTCATCCGGCAGAGCCTGTACCACCGTCTCTGTCAGGCGCAGGCCGGCGACCACGCCTGCCAGCGCAGGGTCGTCACTGACAGGCGCCCAGATGGCGCCACTACGGATCGAAGCACGATCGCCCAACGCGACCAACGCCCGCACATCCAGGCTGAATCCGGTCGCAGGACGGGCCCGGCCAAAATCACTGCCAATGGCGTCGTAGCGACCACCCTTGGCGACCGCATCGCCATGACCCGGCGCATAGGCAGCAAACACCAGACCGGTGTGGTAGTTGTACCCACGCAGTTCGCAGAAATCGAAACCCAGCCCGACTTCAGGGAAATCACGCTTCAGCATATCGGCAACGCGGGCAAGCTGGTCCAGTGCCTGGACAACGTTATCCGATGCGCCTTTGAGTATCACCCGCGCCTGATCGAGCGCCTCGATGCCGCCGCTGACCGCAACCAGGCCTCGCAACTGGCCACCGGCGCTGTCTGCGGGACACCCCCCCAGCAGTTCGTTCAGCTCAGGGACCGATTTACGCTGCATGGCGTCAAAAATGGTGGCTTCGGTATCCGCATCAAAACCGGCTTCCGCAATCAACGCCTGGTAAATGGCGACATGGGCAAGATCCAGATGGATACGAGGCAATCCAGCCACTCTGAGCGCTGCCAGCATCAGGCTGATGACCTCGAGATCAGCAGACTCAGAACGACTGCCAAACAGTTCACAGCCTGCCTGGATCGGCGTGCGACCAGTCAGCATGTGCTGAGGGCGGGTATTGAGCACGTGCCCGGCATAACACAACCGGGTCACCCCTTCCTGACGCAAGGTATGGGCGTCAATCCGCGCCGCCTGCGGTGTCATATCGGCCCGCACACCCATCATGCGTCCGGTCAGCTGATCAGTCAGCTTGAAGGTCTGCAGTTCCAGGTCATGCCCGGTTCCGGTAAACAGCGATTCCAGATATTCAATCAGAGGAGGGATTACGAGCTGATAACCCCAACGTTGGCAGGTGTCCATCACGTCCCTGCGGAGAGACTCGATGCGTCCAGCCAGGGGCGGCAGAATGTCTTCCACGCCATCCGGAAGCAACCAGCGATCAGATACTGTCATGTGTTTCTAGTGTCCGTCGTTATCCCGCACCAACACGTCGAGGTCACAGGATTTCAAAGAATTGAGGGCCAGGCCCGAAGCGGAACAAAACCAGAGGCGACCCAGGAATCGCCAGCGACTCCCAAACCGGCGGAATTTTACACCGTTAGCGCACACAAAAAAACCGGAATGCCAGGGACATTCCGGTTTCTGTGGTCAACCAGAGATTAATTGGTGCCCATGGGGTTCTTCAGGAAGCGAAGAAACTCACTCTGAGCGTCAATAACCATCAGGTCTTCCGGATTGGCAAAGGTGTTCTGATAGGCCTCCAGACTCCGGTAGAAGCTGTAGAACTCTTCGTTGGAACTGTAGGCGTCGGCATAGATTGAAGCTGCCTGACCATCACCCTCACCGCGCAGTTCCTCGGCCTTCGCAAACGCTTCCGCCAGAATCACGGTACGCTGGCGATCGGCATCGGCACGAATGCCTTCGGCAGCCTCACGACCCCGGGAGCGGAATTCCTGCGCCAGCTTTTCCCGTTCGGTGGCCATCCGGCGATAGACGTTGTCACTTACCTGCCCCGGCAGCTCAATGGCCTTGACCCGGATATCCAGCACCTCAATGCCGAATTCGGTAACAGACGTCTCGTTAACGCGGTCACGCAGAGTGTGCATCAACTCATCACGCTGACCGGAAACGACCTCGTGCATGGTGCGAACACCGAATTCATCCCGCAGCCCATTGTCGACCCGTGAAGACAGCAGGGACTGAGCCCGCAGTTCATCACCACCGGTCGCCCGATAGAACTCATCCACATTGCTGATACGCCAGGCAATGTACGAATCCACGTCGAGGGGCTTCTTCTCGATGGTCAGATATTGTTTGGAGGGCAGATCGCTGGTCAGCACCCGCACATCAAACCGCCGCACCTGATCAATCACCGGCACCTTGAAATGAATACCCGCCTTGATATCAGTCTCAATCAGCTCTCCAAAGCGCAGTAACACGCCACGGTGAGTTTCCGGAATGATATAGACGCTCGATAACACCAGCAGGACGACAATCAGGGTGCCTGCAAGACCCACAATACCTTTAGGTCCCATGATTATCTCCCCCTCCGTACGGTACTGGACTGGCGATCCTGGAGCTCCTGCATGACACGGTCAGTCAGGGAGCGAATATCGCTTTCGGTCATTGAGGACTGGGGGTTACCCAGAGTGCTCTCGCTGCGCGCTGCTGCGCCCGAACGATTCACCAGCTGGTCCAGCGGCAGGTACATCATGTTGTTGCCACCCTCGGTATCGATCAGGATCTTGCTGGTGTTGGACATCACCGTTTCCAGCGCCTGCAGATACATCCGCTCGCGGGTCACCCCCGGAGCCTGCTGATAGACTTCCAGCATGGCGAGGAAGCGGGAGGTTTCACCGTTGGCACGCTCGATCACTTCGGCCCGGTAGGCTGAGGCTTCCTCAACCATACGCTGCGCCTGACCACGAGCCTCTGGAACCACCTTGTTGCGATAGGTTTCCGCTTCTTCCTTCAGGCGCTGCTCGTCTTCCCGCGCCCGCTGAACTTCGCGGAACGAGTCCTGTACCGGTGCCGGCGGCTGTGTGCTTTCGACGTTGACCCGAACAATTTCCAGGCCCGTTCCATAGTCTTCCAGGAAGCTCTGCAGCCGCTGCTCAACCCGCACCGCGAGTTCAGCCCGTCCTTCGGTCAGAACACCATCCAGCTGCGAACTGCCGACTTCGTGACGCAGGGCGCTGTCAGTAGCGTAGGCCAGGGCCTCGTTTGAATCACGGACATTGAGGACATAATCCCTGGCACTGGACACCCGGTACTGAACCTGAAGCTCGACGGTAACCAGGTTTTCGTCCTGGGTCAGCATCTGGCCACGGGATTCGGCATTACGAACGTTAGTCACCCGAACCTTGGTCACGTCGTCAATCAACGGCACCTTGAAACGCAGACCCGGGTTCTCGGTCTTGTGGTACTCACCGAAGCGCAAAACAACGGCGCGCTCCTGTTCGTCGACGGTGTAGAAGGACTGAAAAGTGATGTAACCAACCAACAGGATCGCGGCCAGCGCAAACATCGCGCCAAACCCGCTACCCCCTTTGTTATCGCCCGTACTACCAGGACCTCCGGCTTTTCCGCCCTTACCGCCCAGCAGCTTGTTCAGACGGTCGAGACCTCTTTTCAGCGCCTCATCCAAATCTGGTGGTCCCTGATCATCACCGCCACGACGACCGCCTGATCCCCATGGATCATTGTCGTTGCGATTTCCACCCGGTTCGTTCCAGGCCATATTGCTCTCCGTTCCAATCTAGTCTGATGGCTGCAAATACTAGGGGGTTATAAGAGCTACGGCAATAGCCAGTAGCTTACCCTTGCTCCGCTCCCCCTGACTGAGCGTAGCGTATGGTGGCGGGATCTTTGCCCGCCCGTCTGATCAACTGTAACCAGTCCCGCTCCTGAAGGCGAACTTCGACGACCCCATCGCCATTATCCAGATGCTGTTCAGACAGCACCGCTCCGGCCTGATGCAACAGCGAGCGGAACCTGCCGTCAGCGGGCTCAAGCACCACAAAGTGATGAACCACATCCTCTGCCAGCCGCTCTACCACAGCGTCCTGGAGCTCATCCATTCCGGCTCCGGTAATCGCCGACACCCAAACCCGGACCGGCACGCCGTCTTCATTGCGATCAATTCGCGGCTGAAAGTCTTCCAGCAAATCAATCTTGTTGAATACCTGGAGCACTGGCACTTCATCGGCTCCGATTTCCATCAGAACCTGCTCGACCTGATCAATATTGTCGTCGCGGCGCTCGTCACTGCAGTCAATCACATGCAGCAAAAGGGTCGCATCGGTGGTTTCCTCGAGCGTCGCCCGAAACGCCTCAACCAGTTTGTGTGGCAAATGGCGGATGAAACCCACCGTATCGGCAAACACCACCGCTCCTATATCCGGCAGCTCCAGCCGCCGGAGGGTGGGATCCAGGGTCGCAAAGAGCTGATTGGCAGCATAGACCGACGAGGACGTCAGGCGATTGAACAGAGTCGACTTGCCCGCATTGGTGTAACCCACCAGGGACACCGTGGGGATGTCCGCCCGCTGCCTTGCACGACGCCCCTGATCACGCTGCCGGCGAACCCGGGCCAGGCGACGGTGAATCGATTTGATCCGCTCCCGCAGCAGGCGGCGATCGGTTTCAAGCTGGGTCTCACCGGGACCACGCAGACCAATCCCCCCTTTCTGGCGCTCCAGGTGTGTCCACCCCCGCACCAGCCGTGTGGACATATGTTCGAGCTGGGCCAGCTCTACCTGCAGCTTGCCTTCATGGGTACGCGCGCGTTGGGCAAAAATATCGAGGATTACACCGGTGCGGTCGAGTACACGACACTTCAGCTGCCTTTCCAGGTTTCGTTCCTGGCTTGGACTGAGGGCGTGATTGAACAGCACCACATCCGCTTCGGAGAGCTCTACGGCCTGCTCGATTTCTTCCAGCTTACCTTCCCCCACAAACAGGCGGGAACTGGGCTGGTTGCGGGAACCGGTTACGGTGGCCACAGCCTCTACGCCGGCGGAAGCGACCAGTTCGGCGAATTCGCCCAGATCCTCCCCCTCATTGTGGGAAGAGAAATCGATATGAACCAGGACCGCCCGTTCACCAACATCAGGACGCTCAAACAAGGGCTATCAACTCCAAAATCTCAAGTCATAGAAATGCAAACACCCGCTTCCCTGAAAACCGCACACGACGGGCCCAGAAAGAGCGGGTGAAAACTGGCTAGAACGCCGGGTTGCCGAAAGAATAAAATCAGCCTTCAGCGTCTTCTCCAGCCGGGTTCTGTTGAGGAATCCGGACATTGCGGGCTGGCACAACGGTAGAAATAGCGTGCTTGTAAACCATCTGGCTTACCGTATTTTTCAGCAGGATCACGAACTGATCAAAAGATTCGATCTGGCCCTGAAGCTTGATTCCATTGACCAGGAAGATGGATACCGGAATACGTTCCTTGCGCAGTGCGTTAAGGTAAGGGTCTTGTAGAGAGTGCCCTTTTGACATGTTATTTTCTCCTGTTATTGAAGTAATTCAGATCGTCATTAATTCAGTTAAATGTGGTGGGTAACCCGATAATTTTCAAGGCCGCCTCGACATTTTGCCCAGACTCGGAGTCGAGCCAGCTTACATCCGGCCATTTCCGCAACCAGGTTAACTGACGTTTGGCCAGTTGTCGGGTGGCAGCGACCGACTTCGCAATCATCTCTTGCTGGTCATACTCTCCGGCCAAATAGGCCCAGGCCTGGCGATAACCAACACAGCGCATAGAGGGCAAGTCCGCAGACAAATCGCCTCGCGCCATCAGCGCCCGAACCTCATCCAGAAACCCGCCTTCCAGCATTTTCTGGAAACGGAGCTGGATTCTTTCATGGAGCACGCGTCTTTCGGAAGGAGCAATCGCAAGCTGAATAACAGTATACGGCAGTGTTGACGATTCGTCTGCCTGCCACTGCGTGAAATAGGGGTAATTCGTAATCTCCCCCGAATTTTGGCCTGCACCGTCTTTGTCGGCCCGCCACAACGCAGAAATCGGCTGGCCGCTCAACCGGATCACCTCCAATGCCCGCAGCAGTCGCTGGCGATTATTGGGGTGAATCAACCCGGCGGCAATCGGATCAAGCCGAGCCAACTCGTCGTGCAGGGCCGGCCACCCCCGCTGTTCGGCCTCCTGCTCCAGCTCACGCCGCAGCTCCGGGTTCGCCGACGGCAAATCCGACATACCCTGCAGTAATGCCTTGAAGTACATCATAGTCCCGCCCACCAAAAGCGGAATACGACCTTTAGCGGTAATCTCCGCCATCTCCCGCAGGGCATCCCGACGGAAATCCGCAGCCGAATAGGTTTCAGCCGGATCACAGATATCAATCAGCCGGTGCGGTGCCCGCACCAGTTCCTCCGCGGTCGGCTTGGCGGTGCCGATATCCATCTCCCGATAGATCAACGCCGAGTCCACACTGATCAGCTCGCAGGGCAGATGCTGACACAGCGCCATGGCCAGATCGGTCTTGCCCGAAGCCGTCGGTCCCATCAGGAAAATCGCCGGAGGCAGGGACCGGGACTCTGTGCGCTCCCCTTCCACCTGCATCAGCGCCCCCTCAGGAACAGTTTGTCCAGTTCGGACATGGTAACCAGAGTCCAGGTGGGCCGGCCGTGATTACACTGACCACTCCGCTCGGTGGCTTCCATATCCCGCAGCAGAGCGTTCATTTCCGGGATGGTCAGCTGCCGATTCGCCCTGACGGCACCATGACAGGCCATGGTTCCCAACAGTTCGTGCGTCACCGCCTCAATTCGGTCGCTCTGGCCATTCTCGATCAGGTCGGCCAGTACATCGCGGACCAGCTGCTCGGTATCGGCATTGCGAAGCAGGGTTGGCACCTGACGTACCGCAACGGTTTCAGGACCAATCCGCTCAATCAACAGTCCAAGACGCTGCAACTCGTCACCATGACTTTCCGCCAGAGCCGCCTCCTTCTGGCTGACCGCCATAGACAGGGGCACCAGTAACGGCTGGCTTTTAAGGTTTTCGGCATCCAGCGCCAGTTTCATTCGCTCGTAGGTGATTCGCTCGTGGGCGGCATGCATGTCCACCACGATCATGCCCTGGCGGGTCTGGGCCAGAATATAGATACCGTGCAACTGGGCAATCGCATACCCCAACGGCGGCTCGTCACCATCAGTCTGCGGCGGCGTTGGCATGACCTGCCCCCGGAATGGTTCACCATCAGACACGGGCGCGGCTGATTGCATGGGCTCCGCAGAGGACCGGGCGGCCACTCCGCCACCTTGATTCAATGACTGGTAGAAGGCCATCTGGTCGCGGGCTTCCCAGGTTTTCTGGGGAGGCTGCGCGTGAGATCCGGCAAAGGCGCTCTGCGCAGGTGCCGCGATGGCAGCCTCCGCCAACCGCCCGACTTCAGCATTCGCACCTTCCACCGCACCGGTATCACGCCCCAAGGACTGAGCGACAGCACCGCGCAGATGATCATCCGGGCGAACATCCGCCAGCGCCTTGTGCAGGGTCCGGAAAATAAAGTCATGCACCAGGCGACCATCGCGGAAGCGGACTTCATGCTTGGTGGGATGCACATTGACATCCACCGTTGCCGGGTCAACCTCCAGATAAAGCACAAAAGCCGGATGGCGATTGTTGTACAGCACATCGCGATAGGCCTGCCGAACGGCGTGGGCCACCAGGCGGTCACGGATTACCCGGTTGTTGACGAAGAAATACTGCAGATCAGCCTGGCTGCGTGAAAACGTGGGAAGCGCCACCCAGCCCCACAACCGCAAACCAATGGCTTCGGCATCAATCACCACGGCATTATCTATGAATTTCTGCCCGCACAGCGCGCCAATTCTCCGTTCCCGGTCCAGCTGGGTGGGCGCCGGGCGCAAGCTCTGAACCACTTTCTGGTTATGACGGAGGGTAAACCCGGTATCAAACCGGCCAAGCGCCTGACGCCGCAGGCACTCTTCGAGATGACCGAACTCGGTTTTTTCAGTGCGCAGGAACTTGCGTCGCGCGGGGGTGTTGAAGAACAGGTCGCGAACCTCGACCGTTGTACCAACCGGATGGGCCGCCGGAGACAACCGGGCATCCATATCACGCCCCTCAACCTCAACCCTGGAGGCCGCCTCCTGCTCCTCCGTGCGCGAGGTCAGCGCCAGCCGTGAGACTGAACTGATACTGGCCAGGGCCTCACCGCGAAACCCCAGCGACCCCACAGCCTCCAGATCTTCCAGACTGGAAATCTTGCTGGTGGCATGGCGACTGAGGGCCAGCGGCAGATCGCCCTCGCTGATCCCGGATCCGTTGTCACGCACCCGGATCAGTTTTACCCCGCCCTGTTCGACATCCACATCAATATTACCGGCCCCCGCATCCAGGGCGTTCTCCACCAACTCTTTGAGCACCGAGGCCGGGCGTTCGACGACCTCACCGGCGGCGATCTGGTTGGCAAGTCGGGGGGACAACAGTTTGATCACAGACATGGTCCGGATGGGCCTCTTTAAACTGACAGCGGGTGTATCGGCTTCTTGGCCGGAATGATAACAGAAGGTGGGAGTCGGGGCAGACTCGAAATCCGCCCCGGCCGGGTGTGACAACGCCTTACTGGAGCAGGGATCAGGACGCCGGAATGCGAATGGTTTGGCCCACCACCACGCGATCGTCGGAGAGGCCGTTGTATTGCATCAATTCCCGCACGGTGGTGCGATTATCCCGCGCAACAGCAGACAGCGTATCACCGCGCCGGATCTGATAATGACTCGTGCCGCCGGTCGACTGACGCTTCTGCCAGGCCACCAGGGTTCCCGGCGGCGGCGTTTGGTTGAAGTAATCCTCAACCCCCTTAAAGACAGCATTTGCCAGTCGCTCCCGATAATTCGCACTACCGAGGTTACGCTCCTCCTGAGGGTTGGAGATAAAACCGGCCTCCACAAGAATGGACGGGATATCCGGAGACTTGAGCACCACGAAAGCCGCCTGTTCTACCCCAGATTTGTGCAACCGGGTGACCTGCTCCAGATTCCGAAGCACATAATCACCCACTCCGATGCTGGCGTTGATACTGGCGGTCATCGACAGATCAAGGAGGACACCAGCAAGCGTATCATCCTTGCCGTCCAGTGAGACACCACCGGAACCACCAATCAGGTCAGAACGATTTTCACTGCGCGCCAGCCAGCGAGCCGTTTCACTGGTCGCTCCGCGCTGGGACAGAGCAAAGACCGACGCGCCGCGGGGTTGCGAGGTACGGAAGGCATCCGCGTGAACCGACACAAACAGGTCGGCATTGTGGCGACGGGCCAGCAGGGTTCGGCTGCGCAAATCAACATAGTAGTCGCCATCACGGGTTAAACGCGCCGTGTAGCCTGGCTGACTTTCAATCTTCTCAGCCAGGGCCCGGGCCAGACGCAGAACCACATCCTTTTCTCGAGTGCCTGACGGCCCGATTGCGCCAGGATCCTCGCCGCCGTGACCCGCATCGACTACGACGATGATGTCCCGCCTGCCAGAGCCGTTATCGGACAACGTCGGCTGTACCGGCTCACTGGTGCGAGTTCCGGCACCGCTGCCAAGCAGGTCCAGCACCAGCCGGTGACCGTAGGACTGGTTGGGGTCCAACTGAAAACTGCGAGGCTGCACATCGCTTCTCAGATCAAGCACAACCCGCAAGTCGGAGCCATTCCTGGCTGCACTGCGAATGCGCTGAATAGGCGTGCCTGACAGGTCCAGCGTCGAAAAATCAGCCGCCAGATTCGCATTACTGATGTCGATCACCAGCCGGGCCGGGTTTTCCAGGGCAAAAATGTTGTGCTCCACCGGAGTCGAGGTATCGAACACCAGGCGGGTATGATCCGGCGCCGGCCAGATCCGGGCACCCTCGATGGAGGAGCCGGCCATGGCCGAGCTGATCCAGAGCGGCCAGCAAACCAGCAGCAGCGCAGCGCCCCGCAGCTTCCGGGAGGCCCGATGGCAGAATGATCCGTTGAGGTACTTTCCCATCCTGATTTCCCAATCACACCCTAATGATTCGTTCAGACCACATGTCCGGCCCCAATCGCCTGCACCACCCCACGGCCGCGAGGGCTCCCGCCGTTGAGGTGGGCGACCCGACCTCGCCCATGAGGCTCCAGCCGAACAATCAGGTCCGGCTCGGGCAGCACTCCCTGCCCTCGTTCTGCCCATTCGATAAGACAGACATCGTGACCCAGGAAATAATCGCGGATCCCCATGTACTCCAGCTCTTCCGGATCGCCCAGCCGATAAAGATCGAAATGGTACGCCGCTGGCGTTAAATGCTCGTAGGGCTCAACCAAGGTGTAGGTTGGGCTTTTGACCGAGCCGTTATGACCCAGCCCCCGCAACAGCCCACGACTGAGGGTGGTCTTGCCCATCCCCAGATTACCTTCGAGAAACACCGTGAGACCTTCGCCGCTGGCACGCACCTGTCCGGCAATCGCCGAACCCAAAGCCTCGGTTGCCTGTTCATCGGCCAGCACTACTGTGCAGCTGACCGTATCACTCGCCGTCAACGGCATCATCGATTCCCTTTAAACCCGCCCGTAAGCGTCGGGCCGCCAGCCTTTCGGCATCGGCCAGCATCCGCGGCAGCGTATCAATCACATCATTGGGGATCAGCCCCATGTAGCCTTTCACCTGCGAGGCCCGATCAGCACTCGCCAGGTGCAGTGCTGCAGCCATGGTCGCTGCCTGTAGCGGCGAATCCAGCTGGGCCAGCAAGCTGCCAATCATACCCGACAGCACATCACCCATACCACCGGTCGCCATACCCGGATTACGACCATCAACGATGACGAATTCCGTGCCATCGGTCACCACGGTACCCGCCCCTTTGAGCAATACAGTCCCGCCATACTCCTGCTGGATTCGTGCGGCCGCAGCGAGCCTGTCCGCTTCGACTTCCGCCGCAGTCAGCCCCAACAGCCGCGCAGCCTCACCCGGGTGGGGCGTCAGGATGTGGTTGCTGGCCGTAACCGGAACCCGCTGCGACAATAAATTCAGCGCATCTGCGTCCAGCACCTGCGGCTTGCCGCTGGATACGACCTGCTGCAGCATTTGCTGCCCCCAGGACGATTGCCCAAGCCCGGGACCACAGACGACCAGCGACGCTCTCGCCAGCAGCGGCGCCAGCTCCGAACCATGAATCACGCCCTGAGCCATCACCGACGGACACCGCGCCAGCGCGGGCATCACATGTTCCGGCCGCGTTGCCAGGGTGACCAGTCCGGCACCACTGCGTATGGCGGCCTCGGCGGCCAATAACGCAGCGCCGCCATATCCGCGGTCCCCCGCTACAATCAGCATGTGCCCAAAATAACCTTTGTGTGCCGCAGCGGCCCTGACCGGCAGCAGTTCCCGCAGCCCCCACCAGTCCACACGCCGGGCCATCGGAGCTTCCCCGCACGCAGGGAGCTGATCGCCAGTATCCAGCGACTCAAACACGACCTCTCCGGCACAGTTTGCTCCCTGCCCGGTGAGCAGTCCGGTCTTGAGACCGATAAAGGTCACCGTCAACGACGCCTGAACCACGTCACCGGCGGCATGGCCGGTCGTGGCATCAAGTCCCGAAGGGAGATCAATCGCCAGCACCGGCGCCGGACTGGCATTGCAGCGGCGGATCACATCGCCAAAGGGATCCCGCGGAGCACCAGCAACGCCGGTGCCCAACAGGGCGTCGACAATGAGTCCGGCCGTGGCAAACAATACCGAGCGCCCACCATCATCGAGCTCCCGCCACAGCAGGATCTCAACGCCGTCATTGCGCGCGACCTGGCAGGCTTTGCTGGCATCGCCCTGCAGACTCTGCGGATCGACGACAGCCACGCAGTCCACATCAAGTCCATGGCGTGCGGCGCTGGCTGCAACCAGATAGCCATCGCCACCATTATTCCCTGCCCCACAAAGCACCAGTAACCGGCCGGGCTCAGGCCACGTTCTGATCAGATTACGGAAGGCGCTTGCTGCCGCTCGCTGCATCAGTTCAAACCCGGGCACCTGACACTGACTGATCAGATAACGGTCCATCGCCCGCACCGAATCGGCGGAATACAGGGATTCTGGTAAGCTAGCGCTATCCGCTGGATTCATGCTGTCACGCCCTGACAAAGAAACCGGTTGAAGTTATGAGGCCAGATGTCTGTAAAGAATAGCAAAACAGCCAAAAAGGTCATAACTTAAACAGTTGCCGTTTTGTTAAACATTTTCAAGCCCACTATGCATCATTCCCTGGACACCCTGCCAGACACCATTCGCCGCTGGGCCAAAGAGCTTGGTTTCGCCGATATCGGCATCACCCACGCCGACACCGGAAGCCATGGCGACCACCTGAAACGCTGGCTGGCCGAGGGCCTGCACGGCGAGATGGGCTATATGGCCGACCACGGCGACATGCGTTACACCCCCGCGTCGCTGGTGCCGGGAACCGAGCGGGTCATCTCAGTAAGAATGGATTACCTGTCGGCCCCGGACAGCCCGCGAGACGTTCTGGCAAACCCGGAAAAGGCCTATATCTCCCGCTATACCCTGGGCAGGGACTACCACAAGCTGATCCGCAAGCGTCTGTCGACACTGGCCAAACGCATTGACGACGCAGTGTCAGGCTTCAATTATCGCGCCTTTGTGGACAGCGCGCCGGTGCTGGAACGGGCGCTCGGCACTCAGGCCGGACTGGGCTGGCAGGGCAAAAACACCATGCTCATTACCCGCCAGGCGGGATCGTTCTTCTTCCTCGGCGAGATATTCACCAGTGCGCCCCTCCCTGTCGACACCCCATACGACAAGGACCACTGTGGGCGCTGCACCGCCTGCCTCGACCTGTGTCCGACCCAGGCATTCCCTGCGCCCCATGTGCTGGATGCCCGCCGCTGCATCAGCTACCTCACCATTGAGCTGAAGGGAGCGATTCCGGAGGAGCTGCGCCCGTTGATGGGCAACCGCGTGTTTGGCTGCGATGACTGTCAGCTGGTGTGTCCCTGGAATCGGTTTGCCAAGGCTTCAAAGGAAGATGACTTCAAGCCCCGGCACCACCTGGACAACACCGAGCTGGCACAACTGTTTTTATGGAACGAGGAAGAATTCCTCAAGCGCACCGAAGGCTCGGCCATTCGCCGGACAGGTTATGAAGGCTGGTTGCGTAACCTGGCCGTGGGGCTGGGCAATGCACCCTCCACCATCCCGGTGATAGAAGCACTCAGGAAGCGGGCAGACCACCCTTCCCCGCTGGTCAGGGAACATGTGGCCTGGGCACTGAGCCGGCACGGCGTAGATCCGGTCGCCCAGCCGCCGGCACTTCAGTCCTGAAGACGGAAAAACTGCTCCCGGTAATGCTGCAGTTCGGCAATCGAATCCCGGATATCATCCAGCGCCAGGTGGGATCCTTTTTTCTTCACTCCGGCCAGTACGTCAGGCCGCCAGCGTCTTGCCAGCTCCTTGACAGTGCTGACATCGAGGTTGCGGTAATGGAAAAAGGACTCCAGCCGAGGCATGTACTTCACCAGGAAGCGACGATCCTGGCCAATGCTGTTGCCGCACAGCGGTGACTGTCCCGACTCCAAATGTTCCTGCAGGAATGCAATGGTCTGTTGCTCAGCCTCTGCTTCGGACACCTTACTGTCCCTGACCCGCTGGGTCAGGCCATTCTCACCGTGGGTCCTGGTGCACCACTCATCCATGGCATCCAGCAGACTGTCAGGCTGATGGACCGCGATCACTGGACCTTCAGCAATAATTTCAAGTTCTGAATTGGTCACGATGGTGGCGATTTCGATGATGCGCTCGCGTTCCGGATCCAGTCCGGTCATTTCCAGATCTATCCAGACAAGGCGGTCGGATGCGGACATACAGCTCTCCTGAGAAAAGGGATTGGGAAAGACGCCGCCGTGCAGGCAGCGGCTGGGCAATTCGAGTATGATGTTACACCAGATTATCCCTTGATACTGACACCAGACTATTGCCCATGGCCAAACGTCGATTGAACAAACAACAACAGTGGCGCATCCGCAAGATCCAGCAGGAGCGGACGGAGCGTGCACATCGCAAGGAACGGGCGATTGACGAACAGCTCGAATCCGGCGAACTGGGTGCCGAACAGGCAGGTCTGGTCATTGCTCACTATGGTCAGCAACTCGACATTGAAGCGCTGGAGGGTGATCGCAAAGGCACTGTCTGCCGCTGTTTTGTGCGGGCCAATATCGACAGCCTGGTCACCGGAGACCGGGTGGTATGGCGACCGGGTGCCGGCGAAGTAGGCGTTGTGGTGGCACGCTCCGAGCGACGGACCCTGCTGCAGCGGCCAGACAAGTTTGGGCAGATCAAGCCGGTGGCGGCCAATATCGACCACATCATCCTGGTCATTGCCCCGGAACCCGAGCCTCACGACAACCTTATTGACCGCTACCTGGTTGCTGCCGAAAACACCGGCATTCCTGCGGTCATCCTGCTCAACAAAGACGACCTGGTCACGGACCGGAACAGGGACGCCATCGACAGCTTGCTGGCACGCTACGAGACGCTGGGCTACCCGGTGGTGAGAACCTCTGCCCGCACCAAAGACGGTGAGCCGGCACATCAGGTGACCGAACTGGTGCGCGACCAGACCAGCGTGTTTGTCGGCCAATCAGGCGTCGGCAAGTCATCAATCATCCAGACCCTGCTGCCGGAAGAGTCCATTCGCGTGGGCGCCATTTCCGAAAGTACAGGCAAGGGCACCCACACCACCACCACCGCGCGACTGTTTCACCTGGAATGCGGGGGCGATCTGATCGATTCTCCGGGAATACGGGAGTTCGGCCTCTGGCACATGTCGGGGGATGAAATTGAATTCGGTTTCCGGGAGATCCGCAATCTGATTGGCCACTGCCGGTTCCGCAACTGCCGGCATCAGAACGACCCCGGCTGCGCCATCAATGAGGCCGCGAAAAATGGAGAGATCAGTCCCGAGCGGATGCACAGTTTCCATCGCATCCTTCAGGACATGGCGGAGCAGCAGGCCCGGGGACTGATCGCGGACTAGGAACTTACCAGCTCAACTCATTGGGGTTGGGCTCTTCCCGCTCCTGCAGCCATTCACCACTCTCAAGCGACTGCTGAGCCTCTCGCTGCTGCTCTTCGCTGGGTGCCGTCAGGTCGATCAGCGGCTGACGGCTATCCTGACGCCCGGCATTGTCCTGAATATCCTGCACCGCTTTCTTGTTAAGCACGATGATGGCAATACGGCGATTGACCGGCGCCGTCGGGTCTTCCTGATCGAACAGTACCGAGTCGCTCAACCCCACCACCCGGGCAATCTGCTGCTCGCGAACCCCACCCGCTACCAGGGCCCGACGTGCGGTGTTTGCCCGATCCGCCGACAACTCCCAGTTGGTGTACCCGGGACGCCCGCTGAACGGTGTGGCATCGGTATGTCCGGTAACACTCAGCCTGTTCGGCACCATACTCAGCGGCTTGGCCAGCTCAAACAGGATATCCTGCGAGTAATACTTCAGCTGGGCCCGGCCGCTATCGAACATCGGTCGCTGGGACCGATCCACGATCTGAATCCGTAACCCTTCGTCGGTGATGTCGATCAGCAACTGATCCTTGAATTCCTGCAGGGTCTGGCTCTGTTCAATCTGCTGTTGCAGATCCTGGAACAGCTCCTCCATCTGCCGTCGCTCCAGCGTGTCCGCCAGCTCCTCAATGCGCTCGTCTTCAAGCTGAATCTGACTGTCAGCAACATCGGCACTGGACGACTCAACCACCGATGCACTGCCCTCCAGATCCACCGGATTGGGGGAGCCGCCATCAATAAAGCCGATTGGATCCTTGAAATAGCCCTCCACAGCTTCAATCTGCTCCGGGGAGGCCGTTGCCGTCAGCCAAAGCACCAGAAAGAACGCCATCATGGCAGTGGCGAAATCGGCAAAGGCGACTTTCCAGGAGCCCCCGTGATGGCCACCGGCGACCACCTTTTTTCGTTTTACGATTATCGGTCTTTCTTCCACGCCTTCACCCGAATTGACTGCCTGAGACGATATTGCTTCTTACGAGAGCGCTATTTGGAGCGAACGTGGTCATTCAGTTCCTGGAAGTCTGGCCGCTTGTGGGTCGGCAACGCCTTGCGCCCGAACTCAATGGCCATCTGGGGGGCCTGCCCCGATACCGTGGCCACAATGGAGGCCCGGACACATTCGTAAGCCTTCAGTTCGTACTGTGCCGAGTGCTCCAGAGCAATGGAGGTGGGGCCAACAAAACCGTAGCCCATAAAAATACCCAGAAAGGTCCCGACCAGTGCCGCGGCCACACTCAAACCGATCCGCTCCGGCCCCTCACTGAGAAAGTTCATGGTGATGACAATACCGAGCACCGCGGCCACGATACCCAGACCCGGCAGGGCATCCGCGATCTTGTTGACCGCATGGGCCGGCTCTTCCAACTCATGGTGGCGACTGTCGATCTCGTTCTCCATCATCCCTTCCAGCTCATGGGGTGCCATGTTGCCGGAACTGATAATTCTGAGGTAATCCGTGATAAAGGCCAACAACTCCTTCGACTTCATAACCGCCGGATAGCGGCTGAAAATCTGGCTGGATTCCGGGTTGTCGATATCTTCTTCGATGGACATGACCCCCTGCTTTCGCGACTTGTCGAAAATGTCGTACAACAGGCTCAGCAGATCGAGATAAAACGCCTTGTTAAATGGGGAGCCGGTCAGCAACCGCAAAACGCCCTGAAAAACCTGCTTGATGAGACTCGGGGGGTTGGCAATCACGAACGAGCCCAACGCTGCGCCAAAGATAATCAGCACTTCCGTGGGCTGCCACAACACCATAAGATTCCCGCCGTGGAGCGTATATCCGCCCAGCACGCAGGCAATCACAATAATCCCACCAATAATTAATGCCATAGGATGCCATACACCTGTTAAAAATGGTTTGCCGTCACAATCATAGCAATCACTCCCACGCTCCGCGAAGATACCTGCGTCCCTGACGGTCAGAAAATGCCTTATTTCAGGCAATGGCTCCCTATCCAGGCAGACTTTGGTAGAATCACGCGCTCTTAATGCAAGAGAATCCGCTCATGTTCGACAAGTTATTTATTCTTGGTCAATACGTTACACCACAGTTGGCCGTTTCCCGGCTGGCAGGAAAGCTCGCCGACAATGACCGCACCCCAGCCCTTAAAAACCGGGTCATCAAATGGTTTATCGGCCGCTACGGTGTGAACATGAGCGAAGCCGCCGAACCCAACCCCGAAGCCTACCCCAGCTTCAACGCATTCTTCACCCGTGAACTGAAACCCGGAATCCGCCCATTGGATCCGGACCCTAAGGTACTGACCAGTCCAGTTGATGGTGCCATCAGCCAGCTGGGACAGGTCAGCGATGATCGGGTATTCCAGGCCAAAGGGCAGTCGTTCAGCCTCCAGGAACTGCTCGGGGGCGACACCGAACGGACCAAGCCGTTCGAGAATGGCGAGTTCGCCACGATCTACCTGTCGCCCAAAGACTACCACCGTATTCACATGCCGGTATCGGGCACTCTGCGCGAAATGATTCACGTACCGGGAAAGCTGTTCTCGGTAAACCCGGTCACGGCAGAGAATGTCCCCAATCTGTTTGCCCGTAACGAGCGGGTTGTAGCGATCTTCGACACCGACATTGGCCCCCTCGCCATGGTGCTGGTGGGCGCGATGATTGTTGGTAGCGTCGAAACAACCTGGGCGGGCGTTGTGGTCCCCAGCGGCGATGGTGTGTCAGTCTCCAGATACGATCATCTGAAAACGCCCATCCGCTTTGAGAAGGGACAGGAAATGGGACGTTTCCGCCTCGGCTCTACCGTCATTCTGGTCGCCCCGAAAGGTGCCACCGAATGGAAACAAGACATGATTGCCGGCAAGACCGTTCGCATGGGCGAGGCCTTTGGCATCAATTCCTGATCAGGCGATTTCCAGCGGGAAAGCCACCACCTCAGCAATGGTGGCCACCCCCATTCGGAGCATCAGCAAGCGGTCGAGCCCCAGCGCCACACCAGCGCAATCCGGCATCCCGGCCGCCAGCGCAGACAACAGCGCGCCATCCACGGGCATTTCCGGCTTGCCCGCACGCTTTCTGGCGTCATTATCCGCCAGGAAGCGCTGCCGTTGCTCATCCGCATCGGTCAGCTCCCAGTAGCCATTACACAACTCCATTCCGGCCACATATAGCTCGAAGCGGTGAGCCACCTCGATGCCGTCCTGAACGGAAATACGAGCCAGTGCAGCCTGACTGGCAGGATAGGCGGTGATAAACGTCGGCGGCTGATCCCGCAGCGCCACTTCCACCTCATGGCTCATCAGCACATCAAGCCAGCCGTCCCTACCAAGCCCGAAGGCATGTCCCGCGCCAAGCCAACGCTCGCATCGCTGCTCAAGCTCCTGTTCGCTGACCGCAAACGGATCAACCCCCGCAAAGCGCATCATCGCATCGCGGTAGGTCAGCGTCTGAGGCTGCTCACAACCCAGCCAGCCACACACCAGCTCAGCCACTTCGGCCATCAGCTCAACATCGGTAAACCCTGGACGATACCACTCAAGCAACGAAAATTCGGGGTTATGGCGGGAACCTCGCTCGCCACTGCGAAAGGCACGAAACACCTGGAAGATGGGGCCAGAACCGGCCGCCAGCAGGCGTTTCATGTGGTATTCAGGGGAAGTTTGCAACCACCCGGATCGCGCCGGACTGCCACTGATTGGCTCAAAACTGGCGCCGACGCTGTCGAGATTGAGGTCCGTCACACCGTGCCGGCCCAGAACCGGGGTTTCTGTTTCCAGAACCCCGCGCCGGTCGAAAAAGGATCGTAGATAGGCCAGCTGACCGGCCCGCTCCCGAAGGGCGGCAACAGATGCAGTTGGCTGCCACTGCCCGACAGGAGTCATGGTCGTACCGCTATCCGTTATCAGCCGTTCTTGACGCGGTTGACGTACTCACCGGAACGGGTATCAACCTTCAGTACATCACCGATGGTGATGAACAGTGGAACGCTCACCACCGCACCGGTCGACAAAGTTGCCGGCTTGGAACCACCCTGGGCGGTATCACCCTTCATGCCCGGATCGGTTTCCACCACTTCCAGCTCGACGAAGTTGGGCGGAGTTACGGACAACGGAGCACCGTTGTATAGCGTTACGGTGTAGACATCCTGCTCTTTCAGCCATTTGAGGGCATCGGCCACCGCCTTCTGGTCAGCAGCGTGCTGCTCGAAGGAGCCATCCGTCATCATGAAATGCCAGAACTCACCGTCGGTGTACAGGTATTCCATATCCTGATCAATAACATCGGCCGCTTCCAGGGATTCACCGGATTTGAAGGTGCGTTCCCAGACACGGTTGTTGGTCAGGTTACGCAGTTTGACCCGATTAAATGCCTGGCCTTTGCCAGGCTTAACGAACTCGTTTTCCAGAATGGCGCAGGGGTCGCCATCCAACAAAACCTTGAGACCGCTACGAAATTCGTTGGTAGAATAGGAAGCCATGTTATTACCACCTGAAAGAAAGCTGTTAAGAGTCGAAAGGTCGCTATGATACAGCGAACCGCTGCCCGTATAGAAGCCCGCCAACAAGATAACGAAAGTCCGACCTGGCAACAGCTTCTCGCCGACTCCATCACCAGCCCCGACGCCCTGCTGCAAGCCCTTGGTCTCAGCCCTGACGCCTGGCTCAGTGGGGCCCATGAGGGGCACGCACTGTTTCCGGTGCGGGTCCCGCTGCCGTACCTGGCACGCATCGAACCAGGCAATCCGGCGGACCCCCTGCTTCGCCAGATCCTTCCAATGGCGGATGAAGCCCGTTTTCAGGCGGGGTATGTACGGGACCCATTGCAGGAAGCATCGGCAACAGCCACAACCGGCCTGATCCGTAAATACCGCAGCCGCGCCCTGCTGATGGTGACCGGGCAGTGCGCCATCAACTGCCGCTACTGCTTTCGCCGCCACTTCCCGTACGCGGATCATCGGTTGTCACCTGAGGACCGCAAGCAGGTCATTACCAGCCTGAAGGATTCCCCTGAAATCAACGAGGTCATTTTCAGTGGCGGCGATCCGCTGGCTGTAAACGACCGACTGCTGGCACGCTGGGTTGAGGCTCTCGACGACCTGCCACAGCTGCGCCGACTTCGCATTCACACCCGCCTGCCCGTGGTCATTCCACAACGGGTGAACAATGAACTGCTGTCCTGGGTCAGCAAAACCCGGCTCAAGGTCATCATGGTGGTGCATGTCAATCATGCCAATGAACTGGACCAGGCCACCCGTTCATCGCTGGCCAGGCTTGCCGCAGCCGGAGTAACCCTGCTGAACCAGAGCGTGCTCCTGCATGGTGTGAATGACGATGCCGACACACTCTGTGAGCTCAGCGAAGCCTTGTTCTCGACCGGCGTCCTGCCGTACTACCTCCACGCCTTCGACCCGGTTGAAGGCGCCCATCACTTCGACGTCCCTGACGCCCGCGCCCGGCAACTGGCACGGGAGATGATCGCCCGGCTGCCCGGCTTTCTGGTACCCCGGCTGGTCCGGGAAATACCCGGACGGGAAGGCAAAACCCCGCTGAACCTCAACGCCGAGTAGTCAACACCTGCGCGCGGCGAGGGTGTCAAACTTTGTAAAGTCGTGACGGAGGTAGCTATTTAGGCATGCCCTGCTACTTTAGAGGGCGTAAAATAGAAAAATAAAGATCTGTATTTCCGTCACTTTATATCTTTGGCCTCCTTTCAGAACTTGCTGTGTTGTCGGGAATACACGTAATAACAATTTATGTGAGCACCTTGACGAATGACCCTGACACCCGAGCTGACTACACCGGACCAAAAACTGGCGAGCCTGTCGTTTGCAGACGCCAGCCCCAAAGCCGTCCGGGACTGGACCAATAATCTGCCGATGGCCAACGTTGGTGAAACATCGCGCCAGCTATACCATGCCATTATTGAGTTGAACCAACTGTTTATCGAACCCCAGCCCCGGCTTCAGTTGCTGGAGCTGCTGCGCCCGAGAATTCACTTCGTCTGCAACGAATTGTCTCGCCACTACCTCGGGCACTCTGTCGCACTGCCTGAGAAACAGCGCAAGATTGCCAACCTTTCCCAGGCGCTCCAGATTCATCTGGCCAATGGCTACAAGCTCTGCGTGATAGAGCTCACAGAGGATGGCTTTGACAAGAACCGCAAAGCCATTACCGAATGCTGTCACCGAGCCATTTCCGAACTGGCCGGCACCATTGTCAGGAGCTACCAGCTGTACTGCCCTGCCCCGGCAAAAACCTGGCTGGAGTGCCACCGGCTTTTCCGTTTTGCCCATCGAAACAAGATCACCGACCAGCCGGTATCCGATGAGACGCTCAACCACAGCACTGAAAGCTCCGTAGGGGATAGCTACAAACGCCTTCTGCTGCTGGGTTGTGCGCGGCCAAACCAGTTACGGCAGGTTGAAATCGGACAGGTTTATGACCTGCTTGAAGGCTGGACCAATCTGACGACCTGTAATTCAGGCCCGGATTCCGACGCCCTGTTCATGATCCACATGGAGCAGGACACGCCTCCGGTTTACCGCAGCCTGGTCAAGGAAGACACCAAGGGCGACGGTTTTGGTTTTGACACCCACGACCTGTCCGAGCGGATCGCTGAATACCTGCACCAGCACCTGAACCTGCACAATCGCAGCTACAAACCTGGCTTTCCACTGCCCGCGGGCATAAACGAAACCCTGTTGACCCATCTGAGCCAGGCACTCGGAGCGTTGACCAAACGCAACTTCAACCGGATTTCCAGTCAGGGCACGCTGGAAATCTGCGTCGGCCTGAGTGCAGCTCATTTCTACGTCGCCGGGCAAAAAAGCTTCAACCAGTTTGTCTCCGCCCAGGCGCCGAATAACGAGGAAAGCAATCCGTTCATCCGCCAGAGCAAAAAGAAAGAAGATGCCTGGGCCGGGGCTTTCGACGCAGGCCCCAGTGAGGACCGGGTTCACCACAGCGACACGCCCATCAGCTTCCAACGCGAGCCGAGCTTTGCCCAGGCCTCTGTACAACCTGAAAAAAACCGCCCTGCGGCCTATCAGGCCACTCTGGTCAACACCAGTCCGGGTGGATACTGTGTATCCTGGAACACCAGCGTCCCCTCCTCCATGCAGGCCGGCGAGGTGCTCGGGGTACGTGAACAGTCCACCCACCCCTGGAGCATTGCGATCGTTCGCTGGATCCGCCAGGTACGAAATCAGGGCACCCAGATTGGCATCGAACTGCTTGCCCCCAGCGCCTCACCCTGTGGCGTAAAGCTGGTCCAGAAAATGGGTATCGGCAGCGAATATCTTCGTGGCCTGCTGCTTCCGGAAATCAGCGGTATTGGCCAGGCCGCCACCCTGATCACTCCCCGGCTGCCGTTTCAGACAGGCAGCCGCATTGAGCTGCTACACGATGGTCGCGAGGATCAGGGACACCTGACCAACCGGGTATCAGCCACCGGGAGTATCAGCCAGTTTGAGCTCAAACTGAGCAACCCGACGCCGATTGCGCCTGACAGCCCACCGCCAGCGTCAGGCACCAGCGAAGACGAATTCGACTCCCTCTGGCCGTCGCTTTAACGCGCGGCCAGGTCCCGGCACCACGCCCGCCCTTAGGCATTGGCCGATTGTCTGAAAAGTGCCGATCAGGTAGCAGTGGGCCGGGAAGAGGGTTGTCATTACCCGGCATCCGCTGCATCATGCGTTATAAGTAACGGACTCATATGGAAAGACAACTGATCGTTACTGTCCGCACCAGCCGTACTCACGAGACTCGCCAAGCATGCAGAAAAAGAATTCGACGGTTCACCTGCTGATCCTGGACCCCTCCCAGAATGATGCAGAAGCGCTGGTCAGCCTGTTACGTAACTCCGGCAGAGCGACCCGGGCCCACCGGATCACCTCCGAAGAAGACCTTGAAGAAGCCCTGAAGTCAGCAAGCTGGGATCTTCTGCTGGCGCGGGAGACGGACCAGGAAGAAGAGTTCGGCCCCGGGCAGGCTCTGGCCATGATCCGGCGCATGGACAAAGACGTGCCGTTCGTGCTGCTGACTCAGAGCCAGGATCACGACCGCACCATCCAGTTCCTAAAGGCCGGCGCCCAGGATACCGTACTGTCAGAACACACCGATCTGTTGGTACTGGTGGTAAAGCGTGAACTCGCCGCACTGGAAGAACGCCGCAAACGACGGGCTCTGGAGTCTCACCTGCGGGAAGCCGAACAACGTTGCCGCCTGTTGCTGGAAAGCTCAAAGGATGCCATCGCCTACATCAACGATGGCATGCACATTTACGCCAACCAGTCATATATGGAATTCCTGGGTTACGACGATATCGACGACCTGATCTGCGTCCCGATCCTCGACACCCTATCCCCTGAAAGCCAGGGCAAGTACAAAGAGTTCATGAAGAGCTTTGCGGAAACCCGCAAAGATGGCATGACCCTGAACTGTGTTGCCAGACGCAGTGACGATCAGGAACTCAGCATTACCATGTCGGTGTCCTCTGCGACCTACGACAGTGAGCCTTGCACCCAACTGGTCCTCCAGCCCGAGCACAGCGACGCTGAGCTGGAAGAAAAGCTCCGCCAGATAAGCAGCCAGGATCTGTTAACCGGACTCTACAACCGACAGCATTTCATGGACCAGCTTGGCAGCGTCATTACCCGCGCCAAGGAACACAACGAATCCGCAGCTCTGGCCTACATCGAGCTCGACAACTTCATGGCCATCAAGGGCCAGCTGGGCATTGCCGGCTCAGATCTGCTGCTTGGCGACCTGTCAGCCATCCTCAAGGCCCAGACCAGTGAAGAGATGGTGCTTGCCCGCCTCAGCGATGAGGCCTTCGGCATTCTCGCCCCTGGTTGTGAAGAGAAGGCTCTCGTTGAGGTCTGCAGCAAGCTCTGCAAGACCATTGAAGACCATCTGTTCGAGATTGACGGACGCACCCTGCAGCTGACCGTCAGCATTGGCGTTGCGGCCATCACCGAGAATGCACCAAAGGCCCCCGATCTTCTGGGTCGCGGGCATACCGCCGCGGCAGAAGTACGCAAACTGGAAGGCCACGAAGGTGGCAATGGCGTGGTTGCTTACAATCCGGTCGAGATTGAAGGGCTGGGCGAAGGCAACGCCACTGAGACCATTCAGAAAGCCCTGGACGATGACCGCTTCCGGATGCTGTACCAGGCCATTATCAATCTCCGCGGAGAAGGTGAGGAACACTACGAGGCCACCGTCAGGATGGTCGACAAGGACGGCGAGGAAGTCTCGCCGTACGACATCCTGCCGCCGGCAGGTCCCTCGGAAATGGCCGTCAAAATCGATCGCTGGGTGATCCTGCAAACGGTCAAGCAGCTGGCCACTCACCGCTCGCGGGGCCATGACACCAAACTGTTCCTGAACGTCAGCGCAGAGACCATTCAGGACAAGACCTTCACCAGCTGGCTGAGCGTCGCTCTCAAGGCCGCCCGCCTGCCTGGTGACGCGCTGATATTCCAGATGCGCGAAGGCGATACCACCAACCACCTCAAGCAGGCCAAGGAGTTCGTCAAGAGCCTCCACCAGCTGCATTGCAAGGTGTCACTCAGCCAGTTTGGCGGGGCCATCAACCCTTTCAACACCCTCAAACACGTCGACGTCGACTATGTCAAAATCGACGGCTCGTTCACCGAGGAACTGCAGAAAAAAGACGAGACCAAGGAGCAGGTCAAAGAGATGGTCAAGAGCCTGCAAGAGGCGGGCAAACTGACCATCATCCCCATGGTCGAGAATGCCATGGTGCTGTCAACCCTTTGGCAAGCCGGAGTGAATTACATCCAGGGCTATTATGTCCAGGCGCCGGTGGCCGAAATGAACTACGATTTTGGCGATCAGTAAGCGGCATCAACAATAAAAAACGCGGCCATAGGCCGCGTTTTTTATTGTCTGCATCGCAACAACCCGCTTAACGGTTTTCGCTTTCGCGGAATCCGATCAAGTACAGAATTGCATCCAGCCCCAGAGTCGAGATCGAGTGACGGGCTGACTCCTTCACCAGTGGCTTGGCACGAAACGCAACGCCAAGACCGGCCTGACTCAGCATCGGCAAGTCGTTAGCGCCATCACCGACGGCAATAACCTGCTCGCGGGAGATATGCTCCTTCTCGGCAATTTCCAGCAACAGCTGGGCCTTGCGCTTGCCATCCACGATTGCGCCTGACACTTGGCCCGTGGCTTTACCGTCAACGATCTCCAGCTCATTAGCGTGGACATAATCAATACCCAGCCTGTTCTGCAGGTGCCGGGCAAAATAGGTGAAGCCACCGGACAGGATTGCGGTGCGATAGCCCAGAGACTTGAGGCGGCTGATCAGATGTTCGGCCCCTTCGGTCATCTTCAGGCGAGCCGCAATGCCTTCCAGCACCGACTCATCCAGCCCCTTAAGCAGCGCCAGCCGCTCTGCAAAGCTCTGGCCGAAGTCGAGCTCGCCCTGCATCGCCCGCTCGGTGATTTCAGCCACTTGATCACCGACACCCGCCTCACGGGCCAACTCATCAATCACCTCGGCCTCAATCAGCGTGGAATCCATATCAAACACCACCAGACGGCGGTTCCGGCGATAGATGGAATCTTCCTGGAAGGCGATGTCGACGTTCATTTCAGCAGCGATGTGGAGAAAATCGGATCGCAGCTGAGCCAAATCAGACGGCGTACCACGAACGGAAAATTCCAGGCACGCTATCCGGTTCGCACTCGGGTCCAGCGACGGACGCCCCGACAGCCGGGTAATATTGTCAATATTCAGACCATGGCGTGCGGTAATGGCCGATACCCGTGCAATCTGCTCAGCCTTGATGTCCCGCGACAGCAGGGTAACGATGTAACGGGCCCGGTTGCGACCCTCAGCCCACTGCTGGTATTCCTCGACCGTGATCGGAGCAAACCGCACCTGCAGGTCAAGAGAGTGCAAGCGGAACATCAGGTCACGGATCACCGGGGGCGCATTGGCCTCGTCCGGAATCTCGGCAAGAATTCCCCAGGTCAGGTGATCGTGGATCACAGCCTGGCCAATATCCAGAATCCGGACATCATAACGCCCCATGATCCCGGTAATTTCCGAGGTCAGTCCGGGCTTATCGCGCCCGGATACGTTGATCAGGACAAGCTCACTCACCGCTGCCTTGCTCCTCTGCATTCACATCGTCACCATCCAGCTCAGGGCCGGCTGCTCTGACAACTTCTATACCGTCCACCCGCTGCAGGCCGCGGGGTAATTTATGGCCGCGCCGGCCACGTTCGCCCAGATAGTGCTCGAGATCACTGAACTTGAGTCCCATCTTGCGCTTGCCCGCCCTGATCTCCAGATAATCCTGGTCACTGAACACGGCGGTGGCGACGACGAACTCTTCCCGGTTCATCACCCGGGCCGAAGGGATACTGATGATCTTGTTGCCCTTGCCCTTGGAGAGTTCCGGCAATTCGCTCAACGGGAACACCAGCATCCGGCCTTCGTTGGAAATGGCGGCAAGGTACTGGGATGCCGACTCAGCAGGCACCAAGACCGGCGGCATGATGTACGCGCCCTTGGGTACGGAAACCACCGCCTTACCGTTACGGTTCTTGCTGATCATGTCGCCCAGAGAGGTAACAAAACCATAGCCTCCATCGGTCACCAGCAGGACCTTCTGGCCAGGCTCACCCATCAGCAAGCCAGCAAAGGTTGCACCGGAAATCGGATTAATCCGGCCCGTGAGCGGTTCGCCCTGCCCCCGCGCTGACGGAAAAGAATGCGCCATCAAGGCATAGGCCCGCCCGGTGGAATCAAGGAAGATCGCCGGCTGACTGTTGCGACCGCGTGCCGCCAGGGCAAACTTGTCGCCGGACTTGTAACTGAGCCCTTCAGGGTCGATGTCATGACCTTTTGCGGCCCGAACCCACCCCTTTTCCGACAGTACGACAGTGACCGGATCATTGGACACCAGGTCCGCTTCACTGAAGGCCCGCGCCTCGTCTCGCTCCACAATGGGCGAACGACGGTCATCGCCATAGGTTTCCGCATCGGCCTGTAGCTCGGACTTGATGAGGTCACGCAAACGTTCTTCGGAACCCAGAATGGATTGCAGTTCGTCCCGCTCCTGAGCCAGCTCATCCTGCTCGCCACGGATCTTCATTTCCTCAAGCTTGGCCAGATGACGTAACTTGAGTTCAAGGATCGCCTCGGCCTGATCGGGCGACAGCCCAAAACGGGCCATCAGTTCCGCTTTCGGCTTGTCCTCGTTGCGGATAATGTCGATCACCTCGTCAATATTGAGGTAGGCAATCAACAGACCCTCAAGGATATGCAGCCGCGACAGCACCTTATCGAGACGGTACTGCAAGCGCCGACGTACGGTCACCCGGCGATAGCTCAGCCACTCACCCAGCAAAGTCCGCAGATCCTTGACCCCGGGACGGCCATCATTACCGATGACATTCACGTTCACCCGATAGGTCCGTTCCAGGTCCGTACTGGCAAACAGGTGGGCCATCAGACCCTCCAGATCCACCCGATTGGAACGCGGCACGATCACCAGGCGGGTCGGGTTTTCGTGATCAGATTCATCCCGCAGGTCAGCCACCATTGGCAGCTTTTTGGCCTGCATCTGCTGGGCGATCTGCTCAAGCACCTTGTTACCGGACACCTGGTGCGGCAAATCGGTCACCACGATCTCTCCGGATTCATTAATCCAGCGCGCTCGCATACGCAGCGAACCTCGCCCGGTTTCATACATCTTGAGCAAATCGTGGCGGGGGGTAATGATTTCCGCCCGGGTCGGGAAGTCCGGACCCTTAACGTGTTCACAGAGCTCGGCAACGGTCGACTCCGGCGCATCAAGGAGGCGAATGCAGGCAGCCGTCACTTCACGCACGTTATGGGGAGGAATGTCGGTCGCCATACCCACGGCGATGCCGGTAGTACCGTTGAGCAGCACATGAGGGAGGCGGGCCGGCAAAATAGACGGCTCGTCCATCGTGCCATCAAAATTGGGCACCCAGTCCACCGTTCCCTGACCCAACTCACTGAGCAGAACATCGGCAAATGGAGTCAGACGGGATTCGGTGTAACGCATGGCCGCGAAGGACTTGGGATCGTCCGGCGACCCCCAGTTGCCCTGGCCGTCCACCAGCGGATAGCGGTACGAGAACGGCTGAGCCATCAGCACCATGGCTTCGTAGCAGGCACTGTCGCCGTGAGGGTGGAACTTACCCAACACATCACCCACGGTTCGTGCAGATTTCTTGTACTTAGCGGTTGATTTCAGGCCCAGCTCTGACATGGCGTAAACAATACGCCGCTGGACCGGCTTCAAACCGTCACCAACATTGGGCAGGGCCCGGTCGAGAATGACGTACATGGAATAATCGAGGTAGGCCTTCTCGGTGTATTCTTTCAGCGATACACGCTCAAAACCTTCATCCGTCGTCTGGAACTCTGGCATGAATGCCTCTTGTGACTGAAATGATTTCCCTTCACCGCCTGCAGCGGCACACTTGGCCGACCATTATATGGACGCAGTGACGGTTACACCAACCTTATATATTGTTGGGAAAACTTCAGATCACGCGGCTGGCGTCAAGGGTTGTACCGTGTTTTGGCTCTGACATGCCCGAGAAAAAGCCTCGTCCGGCAGATTTCCAATAGCGGAATTCACGAATGGAGCCCGTGCAGCCATGGCCGTATTCTCGCTCCACATCCTCAATGGATCTGATTCCAGCCGTCTACGGCTCCTGAAGGACCCCCGAGGCATTTCGAGAAGATACTATGAGCCCAACCATGAAAGCCTGTTCCAAGGCGCTGCTGACAGCACTGATCAATGGCGTTCTGGCCTTCGCCCTGATGCTGCTGGTTGAGTTCGGCGTGAGCGGCACCCTGCATATCACAGAGCCGTACCTTTGGGCCGGGCTGCTGGTGTGCCTGGTGGTATTCGTCGCCCAGTTCCTGCGCCAGCGCCATCTCTGCCGCGCCTGCAAACACTGACCTCACCAACCCTTCCAAGCCTTAAACCCAAACCATCATCCAGCCCTTACCGGCCCGGTGAATTGTCCCGCTCGATACTGTGGTCACAAATACAAGTACCCGTTGGAACAAGAGCCCGTAAAGCGAGTGCCTACGGGCAAACTTCGGACCCCGGCCAGCAGCTTTGTGCCAGCCGGGGAGCCTCGCCGATTTACTGGCGAACACCTTCAACGGAGATAATCATTTCCACCTTTTCTGAGGCGGGCCCCAGATTCATCGGAATACCAAAGTCTGCCAGACGCAACTCGGTTTCTGCCTCGAATCCCATGCGGTAGCCGCCCCAGGGATCATCACCGTGGCCAAGCAGTTCAGCCTCCAGGGTCACCTCACGGGTGACACCACGCAGCGTCAGATCACCAATGATCTCGGCTTCGCCGTTATCATCGTCCAGAACGATCCGCTTACTGGTAAAGGTTGCCTGAGGGAACTCATCCACAAACAGGAAATCTTCACTGCGCAGATGCTTGTCCCGCTCGGCATGATTGGAATCGACGCTGTCGGTGTCAATAGACACCGACACGGAGCTGGCTTCGGGACTCTCAGCGTTGTAATTGAACTCGCCGGTAAATTCATTGAAGCGGCCGTAGAGCCAGCTATAGCCCAGGTGTGAAATCTTGAACATGATGAACTGATGTTCACCCTGGTCATCAAACTTGTAGCTACCGCTGCCGCTCTCGGCGAAGGCGCTGGTCGAGGCCAGAGACAGCGCGACAGCAGACGCCAACAATTGCTTTTTCATGATCATCTCCTTGGTTAGTTACCGGGTAGTGCCTGAAAGGCTCGATTTGGCAGAGGGAAACTCCCCCATAGTTCCGTTAGCGTGCGGATAGACCGAGCATCCGCCGCAAAGTTTCATCACGATCAACAACATGATGTTTGATCGCGGCCAGGGCATGCAGCACGGCGAGCCCCACCAGGGACCAGGCGCACCAGCGATGAACCTTACCTGCAAGCTCTTCCAGTTGCTTGACCTGCCCGGTCACTGACGGAACCTCGAACCAGTCAAAGACTGCAATAGACGACCCGTCCGCCGTTGAGATCAGATAGCCGCTAACCAGCCCCGTAAAGATCAGCAGGTAGAGCACAGCGTGAGCAATGTGAGCCAGCTTCACCTCCCATTGCCGATGGCTGGCTAACGGAGCGGGCGCAGGGTTCAGCCAGCGCCACACCAGCCGAACGACCATCAGCAGCAGCAACAACAATCCGATGCTCTTGTGCACATGTGGGGCGCTACGATACCAGGGGTCGTAGTAACCCAGGTCAACCATGTAATCGCCGAGAAAAAACAAGCCGAAAACGGTGATGGCCACCAGCCAGTGCATCGCTATCTGGGCAAGCCCGTAGCGTGAATGGGTAGATCGCAGTTCCATGACTCTCCAGACTCTGAACCCCGGGCGTTGGGGCGGAAAAATTGAACATTGGCGACGAGTCTAGACCGGCCCCGCTGAATTTAAAAACGGAAAGTTTTGGAGAGAAAGATCAGATTTTCTGATGAAGAGAAAAAGAGGCCGAACGTGCTCACCGGGCCTTCTAGGCTTTGGTCGCATACGGCTTATACGGATAGTTGAAAAAAACGAAACCAGTAGAATAGGCAACCATTAGCGGCCCACCAGACAGAAGCAAGGAGTGACCATGGAAATCGAATTCGACGAACGCGTCGTTGTTCCAAGCAACAACTGATTCCCAGCACTGCCAACCTTCAAGGTTGGCAGTCTGCCTTCAGGCCGCCATCAGCATACGTTTATCGCGCCTGACGGCGGCCTGAACGCTCCTCCACCGAACACGCCAGCCCTATTCCCAGGCTATCAGTGGCCGTTGAAGGGAATGTCGTAAACCACGCCAATGACCGCCACCGTCACCAGACCGATGATCAGGTTGAACGGAACCCCCACGCGCACAAAATCCATGAACCGGTAGCCACCAGGGCCGAACACCATCATATTCGTCTGATAGCCCAGAGGCGTTGCAAAACTGGCTGACGCAGCCATCATCACCGCGATGATGAAGGGCTCCGCCGGAACCCCCATGGAGGCGGTCATTGACAGTACAATCGGTACCACCAGCACCGCCGCCGCGTTATTGGTAATGACTTCAGTGAGGATCGACACCACCAGGTAGATCAGCAGCAGGGTCAGCAGTGGATGACCGGTACTGACATCCAGAATCTCTCTTGCCAGGAATCCGGCCGCACCGGTCGCATCCAGCGCCGCCCCCAACGCGAACGACGAGGCAATGGTGAGTACCACCGGCACATCCACCGCCTTCTGAGCCTGACCTACTGAGCAGCATCCGGTGATGATCATCAGCGCCGCCCCCAGCAACGCCGCATTCAGCATACTCAGGGCACCCAGCGCCGCCGCCCCCACCAGCACCAACAGAATCGCCCAGGATACGTAAGCCCGATCATGGCGCGGGGTTTCCGTATCCAGGTCGTTGATCAACAGAAAGTCCTTGTTGTAACGCTGACGGCTCACAAACGCAGGCCGAGCCTCCAGCAACAGGACATCCCCCGGCTTGAGCCGGATATTGCCGAGATTGCCGGAAACCCGCTCGCCGCCCCGGGCAACCGCAAGCACCACGGCACCATAGCGGTCACGGAAACGGGCATCACGAATGGTCAGTCCCAACACTTCGGACTGCGGCGACAGTGCCGCCTCCACCAGGCAGCGTTCAGCCCGGTCCTGGCTGAGACTGGGTTCATCGTCGTGCACCGACGGCACGATACCGTTGATCCGCAACAGGTCGGAAATGGCCTGGGTGTCACCAGCGAAAACCAGACGGTCACCGCCACGCAGGCGTTCTTCCGACGGCACCGCGGTTACCACGCTGCCGTCTCGCTCAATCTCCACCAGATAGAGTTGCTCCAGTTCCCGCAAGCCAGCCTCACCCACCGATTTGCCCACCAGCGGGCCATCGAAAGCGACGGCCACTTCCAGGGTAAACTCCCGCATTGAACCGAATTTCTGCTGGTCCTTGCGTTCCGGCAACAACCGCGGCAGGAACAGCAACATGATGCCCAGACCTATCACAGCTACCGGCAGGCCCACCGCGGTGATGGAAAACACAGAAAAGCCCGCACTCCCGGTCAGGGTCTGATATTGACCGTTCACCACCAGGTTGGTGCTGGTCCCAATCAACGTCAGGGTACCGCCCAGAATAGCGGAGTAACTGAGGGGGATCATCAGTTTGGACGGCGAGATACCGATCTTTCGGGACCAGGCGTGCACCGCCGGTATCATGGTGGCAACCACCGGGGTGTTGTTGAGGAAGCCGCTCAGCAGGGAAACCGGTAAAGCAATCCGGGCCTGCGCTGAACGAACGCTCTTCGGATTACGCAGCAGATAATGAACCACCAGATCAACGCCACCGGAATGGTGGATTCCAGCGGCCACGACAAACATGGCAACCACAGTGATCAAGCCACTGTTGCTGAAGCCGGACAACGCCTGAGCGGAATCAATAATGCCGGTCGCACTGAGAATGACCATCACGGCCAGCATCACCAGATGCGGGCCAAAACGACCAATACTCATCAGCAACAGTGCGAGCCCCGCGAGACTCAGTGCAAACCAGCCCTGCCAATCCATTCGACGGTCCTACCATTAAAACCGGAAGAATATCGGAGGCAGCAGATTATTAGAAAGAATAAAGAATAATTTTTAAATCGCTTAAAAGAATAAGCCGCCTTTGCAGGCGGCTTATTCTTTACACCGTGAGGTCCGCCAGGTTGCCGTTGCTCTCCAGCCAGACCTTGCGATCGGCCGCGCGTTTCTTACCCAGCAGCATGTCCATGCGCTCATCGGTCTCATCACCTTCTTCCAGGGTCAGCATGACCAGACGTCGGGTATCGGGCGCCATGGTGGTTTCGCGCAACTGCAGCGGATTCATCTCACCCAGCCCCTTGAAGCGGGTCACTTGAATCTTGCCACGGCGCTTCTCCGCCTCCAGCCGGTCGAGGATGCCCTGTTTTTCATGCTCATCCAGGGCATAGAAGGTTTCCTTGCCCAGATCCACCCGGTACAGCGGCGGCATGGCCACAAATACATGTCCCGCCGCTACCAGGGGGCGGAAGTGCTTGACGAACAGGGCGCACAACAGAGTTGCAATATGCAGCCCGTCGGAGTCAGCATCGGCGAGGATACAGATCTTGTTGTAACGGAGTCCGGCGAGATCATCGGACGCCGGATCCACCCCAATGGCCACCGCAATATCATGGACTTCCTGAGAAGCCAGGATTTCGCCGGAATCCACCTCCCAGGTGTTGAGGATCTTGCCTCGCAGCGGCATCACCGCCTGGAACTCCCGGTCACGAGCCTGCTTGGCAGAGCCTCCCGCCGAGTCCCCTTCCACCAGAAACAGCTCCGAACGGTTGGTATCGGCACCGGAACAGTCCGCCAGCTTGCCCGGCAATGCCGGTCCGGAGGTCACCTTTTTGCGGGCCACTTTCTTACTGGCCCGCAAACGGCGCTGGGCGTTGCTGATAAACAGTTCTGCCAGGACTTCGGCCACATCGGTATGCTGGTTCAGCCACAGACTGAACGCGTCCTTGACCACACCGGAGACAAACGCCGCCGCTTCCCTGGAAGACAGCCGTTCCTTGGTCTGTCCCGAGAACTGGGGGTCCTGCATTTTGAACGACAGCACATAGCTGCAGCGGTCCCAGACATCCTCCGGCGACAGCTTGACACCCCGCGGCAGCAAATTCCGGAACTCACAGAATTCGCGCATGGCTTCCAGCAGCCCGGTCCGCAACCCATTCACATGGGTCCCGCCCTGGGCCGTGGGAATCAGGTTGACATAGCTCTCAACGACCGCCTCGCCCCCTTCAGGCAGCCACTGCAGCGCCCAGTCCACCTCTTCAGTATTGCCGGAGAAATTGCCGGTGAACGGGTCCAGAGGCACCGCTTCAATATCCGCCAGTGCGCTGCGCAGGTAATCGCGCAGGCCATCCTCGTAGAACCACTCGTCCTTGTCGCCGGTTGCCTCCTGCAGGAAAGTCACCGTCAGACCTGGGCACAACACCGCCTTGGCCCGCAGGTTGTGGCGTAGCCGGCTGACAGAAAATTTCGGGCTGTCGAAGTAGGACGCGTCGGGCAAAAAGTGGACCCGGGTGCCCGTGTTGCGCTTGCCGACGGTATCAATCACTTCCAGGTCCGAAGCCTTCTCGCCATTGGCAAAGGTCATACGGTGCAACTGGCCATCCCGCTTGATACGCACTTCCAGAGTTGTGGACAACGCATTGACCACCGATACCCCTACCCCATGCAGGCCGCCGGAAAAACTGTAGTTGCCTTCAGAAAATTTCCCGCCTGCATGCAAGCGCGTCAGAATCAGCTCAACACCCGGCACGCCTTCTTCGGCGTGAATGTCCACTGGCATGCCGCGACCATCGTCCTCCACGCTGAGAGAACCATCACTGTGCAACACCACATCAATACGCCGAGCATGTCCCGCCAACGCCTCATCGACACTGTTATCAATGACTTCCTGTGCGAGGTGGTTAGGGCGACTGGTTTCAGTGTACATACCCGGGCGCTTGCGGACCGGATCCAAACCACTCAGGACTTCAATGGCATCAGCGTTGTATTGTTTCTGGCTCATAGAAGAGGCACGGCTCCAAGGGCTTTGAGAACTTGTTCAGAAGCCCCATAGCTTAGGGAATCAACGGGAAAGATCAACGGTTGTTTTGCCTGCCGCCCGCAAGAAAGCTGGCGGGGCATTTAACGGCTGCGACTCAGGGTTGGCAAACCCTCGCCATGCACCGTTACCGTGCGCCAACCGCTGGCCGTGACTGCCAACGCAGTGCAGGGTGTGGTCATCACCTGAGTCACCATCGCATCGGGGGCGGGACGATGTACGTCCATTTCCAACTGTAGTGTGCCGCCCTGCTGTTCGGAATCCGCCAGGGTCAACCCGTGGCCACCGGTGCTGCGCTGACCAAGCGCCACAAGCAACAAATGTTCTCGACTGAAATCGAGCGCCGTGAGGGCACTCAGGTTGATCGTCTGTGCAGGCAACCCGGACAGCGCCCGAACCTCATCGGCAGACGCCAGGTAAACCAGTCCTGGCGCCGTCAGCCCGCAGTGTTCGGAGGCGGTCACCTGACGAGCCAGCGGAGCGCCGCTTGCAGTAGCTTCGCGTTGGGTGGCGCAACCGGTGAGCAGGAACGTCGCCAGCGACACCATGACCGCGGCCCGGGGGAATACGATACGTAAAGTCATTATTGAGCCTCTCCGGCGTAATGGCGAACGCCGTCGACATCATGATCGCCTTCGGATTTGACCCGGTAGCCCGAGAAACCATAACGAGGGCCACCAAGCTGAGACAGGGTTGGGCGTCGGAAACTGGTCGTCATAGTGACGCCGGAAACCGGCGCAATACCCAGGGAAATGGGCTCTGGCAGCCCGATTACCGGGTATTCAGCACAGGCTTCGCCGGTCTCACAGATATTGCCGTTATTATCCAGATCGGAACCCGCTACCAGCAGGTAATTCCCTGGCTCTACCTCGCTGAACGCAAAGTGATACAAGCCATCACGGACCTCCACAACAGCCTGGGCAGCAGCACTGCCATCGTTACTCTGCTGATCCACCAGCAGGACATAATGGCGGCCGGCGTTACGCTGCTCCTGTTCATCCTGGCGCAGCACCGTGACCGGAACAGACAGTTTCTGGCCAGAGGCACTGCCGGTATAAGTCAGCACAATATCAGCGGCATAACTGCTTTCCAGATCGAGCTGGTCGACGTCCACCGAGACCGCCACCTGCGCCGGGGGCGCCGAGCCTGCCTGCGGCATCGGGCTCAGACTCAGCCAGGACGGCAGACTGCCCACACTGTCGATGGTGACCGTCTGGCTCTCAGGATAGGTCATCAGCTCAAGCACTTGCCGGGGTTGGAGGTCGGAAAACTGCAGGGCCGATGGTGACGCGGCCAGCACTGTAGGCACATTGCCATCCAGCGCGGCGTCTACGCCCTTGATTGCGTTGATCAGACCGGCACCGTATTCGGTGATGTTGCCCACATCATCAGTGATGGAGCCGGCATTCATCAGGGCAAAGAAATCACCGGGGCCCAGACTCCGCCCCGCCTGGTCAGCAGCGCCTTTCATCAGCGCATAGACACCCGATACGTGAGGAGCGGCCATGGACGTTCCCTGCAAGCCCGCATAGGCTGGCACGTAGTTGCCACTGGCTTTGCTCCCCCAGGCACTGACAATCAGGTCGGAGTTGCCATCCCCGTTACCGTCGCGACTGGCATCCCCACCGGGCGCCACCAGATCGACCGAACCACCAATATTGGAGTAGGAAGCCCGGACACGCCCGGCATCCACGGCTCCCACACCGACGACACGATTATAGGCCGCCGGATAGGTGAGTGTGTCCGTCCCCTCGTTTCCTGCCGCTGCGACAATCAGCTTACCCTGGTCGTACGCCTGATTGATGGCGCTTTCCAGGGTGTCATTACGAGGCAGCCCGCCAAGGCTCAGGTTGATCACATCAATACCTGGCTGCGCAGTGGCCCAGTTAATCGCTGCAAGCAGGTCTGACAGTGACCCCTCGCCATTGCGCCCGAGCACCCGTACCGGGTAAACCGTCGCTTCCGGAGCCACGCCTACGATGCCCTGGGTGTTATCCACCGCCGCCGCAATACCGGCGACATGAGAGCCATGAAAACTGCTGCTCTGAATCGAATCGCTGCCTGGGTCCGCCGGGTTGTCATCCCGTAGCCCAACGTCTTCCTGATCGTTATCCAGCTCTCCGGAGACAAAATCGACAATCTGTCCGGTATAAGACAGCACGTTGCCATTCAGGTCAGGGTGCCAGTTGCCATAGGTAAGCGGTTGGCTGCTGAAAATCCCGGTATCCATCACGGCAACCCCCACACCGGCCCCGGCAGCAGGCGTTGCCAGCCATGCCACGGGCACGCTGATCAGCGGAAGATTCCATTGCAGACTGTATAGACCGTCATCATCCGGGGTCACCGCCAGGCTCCGCACCACCCAGTCAGGCTCTGCTGAAGCCACTCCGGGTAGCTCGCGCAAGGATTCAATCCATTGCAGGGTCTGCCGACTGGCCTCCGGACGTTCCTGGTCACTGTAAGGGCGGGCGATCGCAGCCGGCGTTTGAGACGCCCGCCACATGCCCCCGCCCAGGTTTCTCAATCCGGCGCCGGCAAGGGAGGATGAAAGCCCACGAAGCTGAGCTTCACTACCTTGCGTTCCGGCCGCCATCACAATAACCGCCTGATCAGGCACAAGCTCTGGCTGATCAAACTCCAGATGGCTGACACTGGCCGAGTTGCGGGCCGTAATGGTCAACACATACCGAAAAGGACCACCGCCTTCAGCGGACACCGTAATCAGGTGGGTTACCGGGTCGGAACCCGCAATACTCATGACATGAGTGAACGGTGGCGTACCCAGGCAGTCCACGCCACAAACATCGAGGCCGCCAGGCTCGGCAATGGTCATGCTGACGACAGGATCAACCGCGGTCGAGGCGAAGGTTTGCAGGCTTACCCTGTCGCCGTCGCTGAGCTGAACCAGAAAGACATCCGTGTCATCAGCACTGAAGTTGAACACCGGGTCAGAGGAACTTGAACGGGGATAGGTACCGGAGAAAGCACTGAGGTAACCCCCGACGACACCCGATTCCGGTAATAACTGCGCTTCTGCTGGAGAATTATTGGAGACCGCAGCACCCACCCGGCTGTCGTCGGCAGTGTCGGAATCAACCCGGGTCCGGCTTTCAATGGTGATCGTGCCACTCAACGCATCGTTGTTGACCTCACTGGAGGAACTACCGCCACCACTGCAGGCCCCAAGACCCATAGCTACCACTGCGACGCCGAAGCGTAATCCTAACTGTCTGAAACCCATTTCAAAGCCTTCTACTGCTTCCATTAGCCCGGAGGCACCCAGGCACCGGGACTCGCAATCAGCCGCCTACCGGAACCGATATTCCATTGGCAGGACGTTTCACTCTATATCAAAGAATAGCGTCATTATCCGCCAGGCATTGCAAATGAAGATAAAAAAACCGCCGGAAAGTTCCCACTTACCGGCGGTTTTGGTCAACATCGATGCGCTTACAGGGCGTAGAACAGCATCGGAACAAACGCGACCAGCAGCAATGTCGTCGCCATCACAACCAGCGGCAGCAACAGGCGCTCATAACGTTGCCAGAACGAGCCGGTACGATCGGCGGCCAACACCTCTGTTTCACCCACGACCTGTCGGGTGAGCAGGTGATTCAGGGCCACAGGCGGTGACAGGTAGCCAAGCTCAAACGCGACCAGACAAACGATCCAGAAGTGCAGCGGATCAATACCCATGCTGATAGCAGCCTGAGCAATGGTTGCCGACACCAGGATGACCGCACCAAATGGATCCATCACCATACCGATGAAGGTCAACATGAACACCACCACCAGCATCGCCAGCCATGGGCTGTCGAGGGTCTCCGGGAAGACAACATGCATAATATCCGAGCGTTCCAGAATACCACCAAGGCAAATCGAGAAGCCGATCAGAGCCAGCAGCGCACCAATGTGAACGGCTGAGTCACTGGCTGCTGAGGTGCTGCGAGTCCAGAACGCCTTGGAACGGGAAACTCCCTCGTCACGGTTATCCTTGCCGGCATCCAGGAACACCAGGGCCAGCATGACCAGTGGCAGAATCATCGGTGCACTGTATTCATTGAAGCCCAGCCCCAGAATCAGCCAGACCGCAAAGATTACACCACCGGCAACAAGGCCGTAGGGGATCAGCGGCTTGAGCTGGGCCACCGCCTCACGGAAAGCACCCGGTACCGGACGCGGTTTCCAGTTACCCTCGGTCTTGCAGACAATGAACGAAAACAGCGTCGCGGACATCAGGAATACCCAGATACCCCAACCGTACATTTCTGAGGTCGTTACTTCCTTGTTCAGGGCCGCAACCACAACAATCAGCAGGCACGGATTAAGCACCACACCCAGGCTGCCCGACATCGCGGTCGTCGCCAGCGACAGCTGACGCCCCGCACCAGCCCGGCGCAATTCGTCATACACCACGCCACCGACCGCAAGGATGAAGATACCCGACGCACCGGTAAAGGCGGTTGGGAACGCGGTGGCGAAAATCATGACCGACGCAAGCATCGGCGCAGGAAGCTGGAACGGCTTAATCACATTGATCAGCAGCTCAGGTACCCGAGTCTGTTTCAACGCCATCCCCACCAGCACATAGAGGCCGATATTGATGAACATTGAAGACAGGTTACTCATCATGCCGAAGTAGATCGCCAGACCAGAGTTATAGCCATCGACGAAGAAGAAGTAACTCATCGCGATCAGGCCCATGGTGCAATACAGCGGCACCACCAGCGGCGACGAGGCATTGAGACTGCCCGGTTTGATGCGCTCAGGAATCCACAGGAAACGGATGACATTGATCAGCATGAATAGGCCGAACACCAGACTCCAGGCATTCTGCATCAGAATAAGATCGTCAGAGTCCGGCGCCACCGCCAGCTTGCCGACGTAGGATTGCAGCGACAGCACCATCAAACCATTGACGGCAAACTGAACGCCCTGGTTCAAACGCCACTCGGAGCGGTTGTGGGGCAGGCGCAGGGAAATATGATCGGCATCCAAAGCCGAAATGGCTGCTGCCATGGCAAACATGCCCATGAACAGGAACTTCATCAGATCAATGTTATCGAGCAGGAAGCGGGCGAAGCCCTGCTCAACAGCTTTGAAGACAGCCAGCGCCGGAGTGGCGTGCTTCTGATTGTTCTCGTAGATCTGGAATTTTTGCTCGCACATGGCGAGATTCCGCTGCAGGGACTGACGCAGGGCTTCCGGATTCGGGGGCGTACTGAACAGATCGTTTGGATCTGGCTGGTAAGCCGCCAGACGGCGCTGAACTTCGGCCTCCACATCCATGGATAGCTCACAGTCAGGGGCGACGGCAGCCGGATCCAGCAGATAGTAATTAGGCCAGGTTTGCTCCCCCACCCAAAGCAGGCGCGAGTGCAGGGAGTTCCCCATTCCGAGAAGCAAAGTGAAAAGCAGAAGCATCAGCAGGACAACCCCGTGCAGACGATGCACGGGGTATAGGGTGGAAACAGTCCTTGCTGACGACAAGACACGAGTAATCATGAGCGTCAGTCCTTGAGAGGGTCAGGGCGTTATTCGCGGTTACCAGCAGTACACTCGGAAGCACCCGGATTACTGGCGCAACGGATGTTAGCCAACAGGCCCATCATCTTCTCGCTGTAGACCTGCTCAGCACCACCGGTACCGTCACGCAGCTGCAGACGGTTCTCACGGAACATTTCCTGGTAGCCCTCGATTTCGGCCGGAGCGATACGGATCCACTTCTCCTCCGGAATCGCCTGCTCCAAGCGGTTAATCAGGTCCATCGCCTGCCCATACATGCCCCAGGCCACTTCACGGGAGGCCTGCGCCAGTGCGTCGTCAAACACATCATCCTTGGCGATGATCTGAATCGTCAGCTGGGCCAGCGGGTAGGCTACGATACCACCGTTGTCGCCGATGCCCTTGTACAGCTCCAGAGCCTCGTAGGCGAACGCAGGGGCGTAGGCGGTATCAACAGAACCGTTGTTGAACTTGCCGGCAAAGTTGGTGATGTCGGACGGTACAACCGTGGCCTTCACATAGTTCACCATGTGAATCGCATCTTTCTGGTAGTCCAGAGTCGCCATTCGCTTGCCGGCCAATTCACCCGCCGTGTCGATCGAACGATCGTTAACAAAGAGGTAACCAGCACCGACCGGAACAATACCGAGAACTTCGTAACCGTTTTCCTTCATCAGCGGCGCGGCGCGCTCCTGAGCAAGGGTAGCCAGCACAGTACGCAGGTCGTCGTAGTTCGGAATAGCACCTACCGCACTGATACTGCCGGTAAACCGGTTAAAAGGACGGGTACGCAGGTCGGTGGCAGCTACGACATCACATTGACCGGAGTTGAAATCACCGACCGCTACACCTTCGTCGGTGTATGGACGCAAATCAAAGTCGACACCGTGGCTTTTCATCTCCAGGGCGTAGTCCTTGACCATGTTGAAGACGTCGCCATTGGCACCGATAACGTCAAACACACACATTTTTACAGGTTCGGCAGCTACCATCGGGGCGGCCAGAGAAAGTGTCAACGCTGCAAGGGATTTACGAAACATGTTAGACCTCCGGGTCATTTTTTATGTTTGTTAACTCAGTAATAGGGGATGCGACCTGCTTTAAAGCAGGTCGTCCAGGCTCATGACCGGCGTATCCTCGCCTGCCCGCTCTTCGCTCAGCTGACCAAAGAAACGCGCTGGCGTACGGTAGCCATAATTCGCCGTCCAGTACTTATCCGAGGAGAACATCAACACCTCACCGGCGATAGCGTCCACCAAGGGATAATTTTCATCGACCTCAAAGGTGCTTTCAGACTCGACGAAGCGCTTGAGAGTCGCTTCCAGAACATCCGGGCGACCAAAGGTCTCAGCGGCAACTGCCTGCAATGCCATGGAGATACGAATACCGCCTTCAACACCCAGTCGGGCGCTGTCGTCGAAAACTCTCCAGGGATCAGGCGCCAGTGCCGGCTGGGTATCCGGGATCAACAGCCACACAAGGGCACGGATTGCGTTGGGCAGCCCGGCCCACTTTTCATTGTCGAGACACTGAGCCGCACGCTCTGCCTGTGGGGCGATATTGCGGGGAACCCCAGCCATCGAGCCCGAGTTGGCATCGTTGACAATGGCCTGCATGCCAGTGACCAGACCAACCATAAAGGTCAGTTCGTCCTGATCCTCATACAGGAACGGACATTCCGCATCTGCCTCATTGGGGTCGTAGTCGTAAGCCCGCATTGCGCGCTGGAACGCCAGGTAGCGCCGCTTGGCCACTTCAGCATTGAGACGTTTCATGCTCTCACGAGCATCTTTTGCAGCACTGACATTGCCCTGGTGATCGGCACGCAGGTAACGCAGCTCCTCTTCCCAGGCCTGTTGCTCACTGCAGTTAGCCGCCAGCAGCATCAGCATTGCACCTGTGGCATCCGGAGCCGAAGTCACTCGGGAGAAGGAATACAGCAAGGGATCAAGACTTTCCCCGAGGCTGCAGGCCATACGGGTATCAGTCATTTGCAGGACGTAAGGGGTAGCCTCCCCTTCCGCGTAATTGGACAGAACAACGCCCGTCGTGGTGTAGATAGGGTTGGCCTGACAGCCAGCCAGCAGTGCCAACGCAGAAATGGTGAGCAGCTTGCCTTTCAGGTTTCGCAGGATTTTGCTCGTGTTAAACAAGGAGGAAGTCATAATTCGCCCTGTAGTCTTTTGTTTTTATTGAATCCGTAATGCTTCACGGAAGCATGCCACTTTAGTCTATATATGACACGTTGCCGACCGCTTTCCGGTTTCACTTTTTTCAAGACGAAGAATGCGACGAACGTCGCAAAACAAACATGGCTCTATTGCCCGAAAATCATGCCGATCAGGCCAATGGTCCCTTGCAGACGCCCGGAAATGAAGGTAGTCCATTGATTTACATGAAATTAACAAAATGCCAGAGGTGGTACATCTGTTTCAAACAAAGTGTCACCTCAGTCAATCCATTAATCCCAGGGTAGCCATAACCTGCTCGGTCAATTCACTCAAGTCCATACCCCGCCCCTCACGGTACCAGGTCACCGTCCAGCTCAACGCACCGGTGAGCAATCGTCGCACAATAAAGGGATCCGCCAACAACACCCCTTCCTCTTTAAGGGCGGCCAGAACGTCCAGCCAAAGCTGCTCGTAAATATCACGCAAAGCCAACACCTTGGCCTGCGACTCTTCTGACAGGCTCCGCCACTCATACACCAGAACAGCCATCGCTTCGCCCGTCTGTCCGATGACAGACTCCAGCTCCGCCCGGATGAGCGCTCGCAGTTTGTCCCTGCTGCTGCCCGCTTCCTCAACCGCCGACCTCATGATCGCCGTGTTCAGGAGGATGGTTTCAACCATCACCGCCTCAAGGATCTTTTCCTTGGAACGAAAATGGTGGAACAGGCTACCCGACTGGATACCGACGGCGGCGGCCAGGTCCCGCACCGTCGTCCGTTCGTACCCTTTATCCCGAAACAGCCGGGCGGCTTCCTTCAGCAATCGGCCGCGGGCGCTGGCCGGATCAGATACACACTGGTCGGCAACAAGAGACTTCAATATGGCTTCTTGATTCACTGGATTTTCCGGTTGTTTGCCAATAATGGCCCATTCTATCCCGTTTGCCCCTATTTACAAACCAAGCGCTTGCTTGGTATCGTCACTTCATGACCTCAACCGCGACTGCCCCTCACCATAAAAAGCAGCGCACCACCAACAGGATTCGTCATGGCAGACCAACAACCCAATCACCGCGCCATCCGCATTGGATGCTCCGCGGCATTCTGGGGCGACACCGAAACCGCGGCACGCCAACTGATCGACAAAGGCAATCTCGACTACCTGGTGGCGGACTACCTCGCTGAAATCACCATGTCGATCATGGCGGGTCAGAAGATGAAAGACCCTGCCGCCGGCTATGCCAGCGATTTCGTCAAGACCGTGATGGCGCCGCTTCTCACCGACATAAAAGCCAACGGTGTTCGGGTGCTGAGCAATGCCGGCGGCGTCAATCCTGCGGCCTGCCGCGATGCCTTACAGGCCCTGTGTAAAAAAGCCGGTGTGGACCTGAAGATTGCCCTGGTACTGGGTGACGACCTGCTACCTCAGAAGTCAGCCTTGGCTGAAGCCGGCATAACCGAGCTGGACACCGGCGCTTCGATGCCACCGCTGATGGTGAGCATGAATGCCTACCTGGGTGCGCCGGGACTGGTCGCAGCGCTGGAACAGGGTGCAGATATTGTGATCACGGGCCGGGTCGCCGACAGCGCCCTGGTGCTGGCGCCGCTGGTTCATGAATTCGGCTGGGCCTGGGACGATTACGACCGACTCGCCCAGGGCAGTCTGGCCGGGCACTTGCTGGAATGCGGCGCTCAATCGACCGGCGGTAATTTCACCGACTGGCAGGACGTGGCCGACGGATATGACGATATGGGATTCCCCATTGCCGAGGTCAGCGCTTCGGGCGACTTCCTCATCACGAAGCCGGAACAGACCGGCGGCCAGGTCACCCGAGGCACTGTCGCGGAGCAGTTGGTCTATGAAATCGGTGACCCCCGCGCCTATCTGCTGCCCGACGTCAGCTGCGACTTTACCCGGGTCACCCTTGAGGAAACCGGTACAAACCAGGTGCTGGTCCGCGGCGCCCGTGGCCAACAACCCACCAACAGCTATAAGGTGTCGGGCACCTGGCCCGACGGATTCAAGTGCACCGTGACCTTCCTGCTGGCCGGCAGGGATGCCAAAGCCAAAGGCGACCGCGTGGCGAATGCCATTCTGACCAAAACCGGCCGAATGTTTGATCAGCGGGGCCTGCCGCCCTACTCCGAAACCAGCATCGAGCTGCTAGGAACCGAAGCCACCTACGGCCCCCATGGCCGGGGTAATGACTGCCGCGAGGTGGTGGTCAAGATCAGCGTTGCACACCCGAAGAAGGATGCCCTGGTGCTGTTCTCCCGCGAGATCGCCCAGGCAGCCACCGGCATGGCGCCCGGGCTGACCGGCATCGTCGGAGGCCGGCCAACGGTCTGGCCCAAGATCCGGCTGTTCTCTTGCCTGGCGCCCAAAACGGCGGTGACCGTCTCCGTCGACCTGGACGGAGCGTGCCAGACGGTGGCGATCAATACTCAAGGTGAATTCGATCCGTCGGCCCTGGTTGCGGAAAAGCCGGACAACCCATCGCTTACCACTGACACCACGGTCCCGCTGATTGAGCTGGCCTGGGCTCGCAGTGGCGATAAGGGTGACCACAGCAATATTGGGGTAATCGCGCGTAAGCCGGAGTTCGAGCCGTATCTGGCCGCAAGCCTGACCGAGAGCGCCGTCGCACAATGGATGGCTCACACCCTCGATCCAAACACCGGACGCGTGACCCGCTGGTCGCTGCCCGGCATTCACGGTTTTAACTTTTTGCTGGCACACAGTCTCGGTGGCGGTGGCGTCGCCAGTCTGCGCATTGACCCTCAGGGCAAGGCGTTCGCCCAACAACTGCTGGACATGCCGATCGCCATTTCGTCGTCAGTCCTTGCTGCCAACTCCCACTCAACATCAGGAAAAACGTCATGAGTTACCAGTCCGTTCTGCGCCCCGGCCTGTTTGAAGGTCAGACCTTTATTGTTACCGGCGGCGGCTCAGGCATCGGTCGCTGCACCGCACACGAACTGGCATCGCTGGGGGCCCGGGTGGCCTTGGTGGGGCGCAAAGTGGAGAAAGTCGAGGCGGTAAAAGCGGAAATCACCGAAGACGGCGGCACCGCCACTGCCCATGTCTGCGATATTCGTGAAGAAGAGGCCGTCAAGGCCACCGTCAGGGCCATCCTCGAAGAGCACGGCGGCCTGCACGGCCTGGTCAACAACGCCGGCGGACAGTTCGCTTCGCCCCTGACCGGCATCAACCAGAAGGGCTGGGAAACCGTGGTTCGTACCAACCTGACCGGCGGATTCCTGATGGCCCGCGAGGCTTACAGCCAGGCGCTGTCAAAAACCGGCGGATCCATCGTCAATATTGTTGCCGATATGTGGGGTGGCATGCCCGGCATGGGCCACTCCGGCGCCGCCCGCGCCGGCATGGTCAACTTTACCCAGACCGCCGCTTACGAATGGGGCGGCTCCGGCGTTCGGGTGAACGCAGTGGCCCCGGGCTGGATTGCCTCCAGCGGCATGGACAACTACCCGACAACCATGAAGGAATGGATTCGCAACCTCGCCAACCACATCCCTCGCAAGCGTATGGGGACCGAAGCCGAAGTGAGCTCGGCGATCTGTTTCCTGCTCAGCCCCGGCGCAGCGTTTATCAGCGGCGACACCCTGCGCATTGACGGGGCCGCATCCCAGGGATCACCTATCTGGCCGCTGCCCAACGCCAAAAACAACGAACCTTACGATGGTTTCCATCGCAGCAGCGTGCCCAAGGTGCTGCAGGATAACTGAGGAGCCGCCCAATGGACGTAATCGAAAGCACACTCAGCCCGCAATCCGACGACTTCCGCGCCAACAGCGAAGTGATGGAAAACCATATCCAGACCTGGCGCGAGGTTGAACAGAAGGTCCTTGATCTGGCCGAGGCGGCACGTGAGAAGTTCACCAAACGCGGTAAGTTACTGCCCCGGGACCGAATCAACCGACTGCTGGACCAGGGCACTCCGTTTCTGGAGCTGTGTTCCCTGGCCGGCTACAAAATGCACGATGATAAAGACGGCTCCATGGCCGGCGGTGGCATCATAGCCGGGATCGGCATGGTCAGCGGCATTCGCTGCCTGGTGGTCGCCAGTAACAGCGCCATTAAGGGTGGCACCATCACCCCGGCCGGTCTCGACAAGACCCTGCGCCTGCAGCAGATCGCCATGGAGAACAAGTTGCCGGTGGTGTCGCTCTCAGAAAGTGGCGGCGCCAACCTCAATTACGCCACCGACATCTTCGTACTGGGCGCCCGCGGTTTTGCCAATCAGGCTCGCATGTCCGCAGCGGGTATCCCTCAGGTGACCGTGGTACACGGCAATGCCACTGCAGGCGGCGCATATCAGCCCGGCCTGTCTGACTATGTGATTGCCGTACGCAACAAGGCCAAGATGTTCCTGGCAGGGCCACCCCTGCTCAAGGCCGCCACCGGCGAGGTCGCCACGGACGAAGAACTGGGGGGCGCTGAAATGCACGCCCAGGTTGCCGGAACCGCAGAATACCTGGCAGAGGACGACGCCGACGGCATTCGTTACGCCCGCAACATTCTCGCCGCCCTGCCCTGGAACGATCAGCTCCCGCCCACCCGGCAACTCCATTGGGATGAACCGCTGCACTCCCCGGACGAACTCATCGGCGTAGTACCGGCTGATGCCAAGCGGCCCTACGACGTTCGCGAGATCCTGGCCCGCATTGCTGACGGCTCCCGCTTTATGGATTTCAAGAACGAGCTCGACGACCAGACGGTGTGCGGCACCATCCGTATTGAAGGCCACGCTGTCGGCATCATCGGAAACAATGGCCCGATCACCGCCGGAGGTGCCGTCAAGGCGGCGCAGTTCATCCAGCTTTGCGACCAGGCCGGCACCCCCCTGCTGTTCCTGCATAACACCACGGGCTTCATGGTCGGCACCCATGCCGAGCAGAGTGGCATCATCAAACACGGCTCCAAGCTGATCCAGGCGGTGGCCAACTGCCGGGTACCCAAGCTTGCGGTGGTGGTCGGTGGTTCCTACGGCGCTGGCAACTACGCCATGTGCGGACGCGGCCTCGACCCCCGCTTTATCTTTGCCTGGCCCAACAGCCGCACTGCGGTTATGGGACCGGCCCAGGCAGGCAAGGTCATGCGCATTGTCGCCGAGGACAAGCAGCGCAGAGCAGGTGTTGAACCCGACGAGAAAACCCTGGCGTTCCTGGAACAGGCCACCGCCAAGAAACTGGAGGACGGCTCCACCGCCCTGTTTGGCACCGCCCGGCTGTGGGACGACGGCCTGATTGATCCCCGCGACACCCGCAGAGTGCTGGCCCTGGCACTATCAGTCTGCCGCGAAGCCGAGATCCGCCCGTTACGCCCCAACTCATTCGGCGTCGCACGGCTCTGACCGGCACAAATGACAAGAACAGCATCAGCAACAAATACACGGAGACCACCATGGAATTTACTGCCGAACACAACGCCCTGAGAAAGACCGTCCGCGACTTCGTCGAGAAGGAAATTAACCCCTACTGTGATGAGTGGGAGAAGGCCGGCGAATACCCCATCCACGAACTGTTCAAGAAGCTTGGCAACCTTGGCCTGCTGGGGATCCAGAAGCCGGAAGAGTACGGCGGCATGGGTCTGGATTACAGCTACAACCTGGTGGCTGCGGAGGAATTCGGTCTCGCCCTGTGTGGTGGTGTGCCCCTGTCCATTGGCGTTCAGACCGACATGTGTACCCCCGCCCTCGCCCGTTTTGGCTCCGATGAGCTGAAGCGCGACTTTCTCACGCCCGCCATCGCCGGCGACATGGTCGGCTGTATCGGGGTCAGTGAGGTAGGTGCGGGCTCCGATGTGGCTGGTCTGAAGACAACCGCAAAAAAGGATGGCGACGACTACATCATCAACGGCTCCAAGATGTGGATCACCAACTCTCCCAAAGCCGACTTCATCTGTCTGCTGGCCAATACTTCCGACGACTCCGTGCACAAGAACAAGTCACTGATCGTGGTGCCAATGAACTCGCCCGGCATCAGTTTCAGCAACCACCTCGACAAGCTGGGCATGCGCTCGTCGGAAACCGCTCAGGTGTTCTTCGATGACGTCCGCGTACCCCAGCGCAACCGGATCGGTGCCGAAGGCATGGGGTTCATGATGCAGATGCTGCAATTCCAGGAAGAGCGGATGTGGGGGTCGGCCAACGTCATCAAGGCACTGGAAAGCTGCGTCAGCAAAACCATCGAGTATTGCCGTGAGCGCAAGACCTTCGGCCAACCGCTGATCGACAACCAGGTTATCCACTTCCGGATGGCTGAACTACAGACCGAGATCGAGGCCCTGCGCGCGCTTACCTACAAAGCCTGCGAACTGCACATCAAAGGCAAAGACGTCACCCAGCTCGCGTCCATGGCCAAGCTCAAGGCCGGCCGCCTGGGCCGGGAAGTCACTGACAGCTGCCTGCAGTACTGGGGCGGTATGGGCTATATGTGGGACAACCCGGTTTCCCGTGCCCACCGTGACGTGCGCCTGGTGTCCATTGGCGGCGGTGCCGACGAGATCATGCTCGGTATTATCTGTAAAACCATGGGCATCCTGCCCGGCAAGCGCAAATAAACCGGCGGCCGAGGACATACCGATGACCGAACTACCCCATTGCAAGACCCTGATCCTGGTCCGTCAGGGCCATGCCCTGCACGTGACCCTGAACCGGCCCCAGGCACGCAACGCCATGAGCCTGGCGATGGTGGCGGAGCTGGCCAACGTATTCAGCCAGATTGAGAGCGACAACTCGATCCGGGCCGTGGTGTTGCGCGGTGCCGAAGGCCATTTCTGTGCTGGTGGTGATATCAAGGACATGGCTGGGGCCCGCAGCCAGCCGGCCGGAGAAGGCGAACAGGATCCGTTCTACCGCCTCAACCGGGCGTTCGGCCAGATGATCCAGCAGGTCAACGAGTCCTCCAAAGTGATTATTGCCGTGCTCGAAGGTGCCGTGATGGGAGGCGGTTTCGGTCTGGCCTGCGTCACCGACGTCGCAATTGGCGGGCCCACCGTTACGTTTGCCCTGCCAGAAACCGGGCTGGGGGTGATTCCGGCACAGATTGCCCCCTTTGTTGTGGAACGCATCGGTCTGACCCAGGCCCGGCGATTGGCCCTGCTGGGGCTAAAAGTTAAAGGCGAGGAAGCCCGGCAACTGGGGCTTATCCATCAGTACTGCGACGTGGCCAATAAGCTGGAAACGGCTGTCACCTCCGCGCTGGATCGCGTCCGCCACTGCGCACCCGACGCCACCGCAACCACAAAACAATTACTGCACAGGGTCGGTAAGGAACCCATGGCGACGCTTCTGGATGATGCCGCCGCACAGTTCGCCGCGGCCGTCCGTGGAACGGAGGGCTCAGAAGGCACCATGGCCTTTGTGCAGAAACGACCACCGGCCTGGGCGGAAGTTAACGCCACTGAGCATAATTGAGGATCGGGCATGCTAAAGAAACTGTTGATTGCCAACCGTGGGGAAATTGCCGTTCGGGTTATCCGCACCGCCCGCGCTCTGGGTTACCGCACCGTAGCGGTGTACTCCGAGGCCGACGCCCGTGCCGTCCATGTCGAGGAGGCTGATGAGGCGGCCCTGATTGGCCCTGCCCAGGTTTCGGCCTCCTACCTGAATGCCGAGGCCATCCTGGAGGCAGCCCGCAGGACCGGCGCCGACTGCATTCACCCGGGTTACGGTTTCCTGTCCGAAAACGCCGGATTTGCCCGCGCCTGCGAAGAGGCCGGCCTGGTCTTCGTCGGCCCCCCCGCAGACGCCATTGACCTGATGGGCAGCAAACGCCGCTCCAAGATTGCCATGCAGGCAGCCGGCGTTCCGGTCGTGCCCGGCTACGAAGGCGATAACGCCAGCGATGAGCAATTGCTGGCTGCCGCCCGAGACATCGGCTTTCCACTGATGATCAAGGCCTCCGCCGGTGGTGGCGGCCGCGGCATGCGGTTGGTGGAAGATCCATCGCAACTGGCCGATAACATCGCCCGCGCCCGCTCCGAAGCAAAACAGGCCTTCGGCGACGACGAACTGATTCTGGAAAAGGCTGTACTGCAACCGCGGCACATTGAAATCCAGGTGTTCGCAGACAATCACGGCAACGCCGTTTACCTGGGCGAACGGGACTGTTCCATCCAGCGTCGTCATCAGAAAGTGGTCGAAGAGGCCCCCTCACCGTTCGTCACTCCAGAGCTGCGACAAGCCATGGGCGAGGCCGCCGTCAAGGCCGCCCAGGCCTGCGGTTACCGGGGCGCCGGCACGGTGGAATTCCTGGTGGATAGTGACCGTAACTTCTACTTCCTGGAAATGAATACCCGCCTGCAGGTGGAACACCCGGTTACTGAACTGATCACGGGTCAGGATCTGGTAGCCTGGCAGCTCGCCGTAGCCGAAGGGCAGCAGCTGCCGCTGGCACAGGAGCAGATTGCCCTTAACGGCCACGCCATTGAAGTACGACTGTATGCCGAGGACCCCGCCAGCGGATTTACCCCGCAAACCGGTCGTCTGGACAGGTTTGAGCCTGTCACTGGGGAGGGCATCCGCATCGACAGCGGTGTACGCAGCGGCGACATCGTCAGCCCTCACTACGATCCGATGCTGGCCAAAGTGATCGCCTGGGGCCAAACCCGTGACGACGCCCGGCGGCGACTGCTGCGGACACTGGAGGACAGTCAGATTTTTGGTGTCACCACCAACCGTCACTTTCTGAGCCGGATTATCGGCCACGACACCTTTGCTGCAGGCGAAGCCACCACGGCGTTTCTGGGCCAGGACTTTGCCACAGATCCGTCCCTGTCCATGCACCCTCCCACACTGCGAGAGCTGGCCCTGGCGGCGGCCGTTCTATGCGTCCGAAAGGACCAGCAGGTGGCCTGGAGCAATGCCCTGGCGACCCAGGTGCCGGTGATTCTCGCCAGCAACGAGACCCGCTTTGAATTACTGGTTCGCCACCAGGGCAGCCGTCTCTTTGTCAGCCATGACCAGCAAGACTGCGAGCTGGAACTGATTGGCCTGGAAAGCGACCAGCTATGCTATATCGACAATGGCACTCGTCACAGGTGCCAATATCAGCGCTGCGGCGATCACCTATATTTGCAGCAGTCCGGCCACACCGTGCACTTGCGCGATGTCACCCACCAGCCGCCCGAATCCGGTTCCCTCTGTGGTTCCGGCCAGGTACGGGCAACCATGGATGGGGCCATCGTGGCAGTCATGGTGGAGGAAGGTCAGCAGGTTCACCAGGGTGATGTTCTGGTGGTTCTGGAAGCGATGAAGATGGAGCACCCGGTCAAAGCGGACCGCGATGGCCAGGTCATTCGGCTCCATACGTCAGCAGGTGATCAGGTACGTCGCCAGCAGTTGCTGGTCGAAGTGCAGTCCGACCACGCCGAACACACTTCCACAACCTGAGAACCCCGATCATGAACAGACTGACCGACAAGACCGTATTTATTACAGGAGCAAGCAGGGGCATAGGCCGCGCAATAGCGCTGGCGTGCGCTCGGGAGGGCGCTCGGGTGGTGATTGCCGCAAAGTCCGACAGCCCCCACCCCAAACTGCCCGGCACGATTCATACCGTCGCCGACGAGGTGCGCGAACTCGGTGGCGAAGCTCTGCCACTGGTGCTGGATGTGCGCGATGAAGACATGGTGAAAGCCCGCATCGATGAGGCCGCCCGTCACTTTGGCGGACTCGATATGCTGGTCAACAACGCTGGCGCGATACGCCTTCAGGGCGTGGAAAAACTCAAGGCCAGCCGGTACGACCTGATGCATCAGGTGAACGCGCGGGCGGTCTTTGTATGCAGCCAGGCGGCATTGCCCTGGCTAAAGCAGTCATCCCAGGCCCACATTCTGAGCCTGTCACCGCCGCTGAACCTGAAGCCAAAGTGGTTCGCCCAGTATGGGCCATATACCACCACGAAATACGCCATGACCATGCTGACCATGGGCATGGCAGAGGAATTCCGTCGCCACGGCATCAGTGTCTGTTCACTGTGGCCGAAGACGCTGATTTCCACTGCTGCCATCGAATTCGAGGCAGGCGGTCCCACGCTGATGGCCCAGGGTCGCAAGCCCGACATCATGGCGGACGCTGCCGTCGGCATTCTGGCGACAGCCGATCAGTCCCTGTCCGGTCAGGCGCTGATTGATGAAGACGTACTGCGGGCAGCAGGAGTGACCGAGTTCGATCACTACCGTTTTGCCCAGGGAGACAAGCCGCTGTTGCCGGATCTGTTTCTCGACTGATTGCCGGGGTCCTGCGAATCCCCGGGCTTGAATTACAACGTATAAACTCGCCAAACCCGAACGGATAACCGCATGACCGACAACAATGTTTCCGCACGTGACCTGGTCCGCAGTCTGCCTGGCATACTGCGGCGCTTCCCTTCCATCGCCAAGGGCTTTTACTACTACTCCGTCAAGGATGATAACAAAGACCTGACCCTGGGCACCCTGATTGAGCATAACGCCGAGAAGTTCCCCCAGCGTCCAGCGGTGCTGTACGAAGATATCAGCATCAACTGGCAGGACTTCAACGCCTGGGCCAACCGTTTTGCCCACTACTTCCGTGCCCGTGGACTGGCCAAAGGCGACTCGATCGCCATTTTCCTGGAGAACCGGCCGGAGCTGCTCGCCGTTGTGGCGGGTGCAGCCAAACTCGGTGTTGCCTGCGCCATGCTCAACACCTCTCAGAAGGGGCGGGTGCTGGAACACAGCATCAACCTGATCAAGCCCAAGCTGGTCGTGGTTGGCGGAGAACTGACGGAGGTGTTTGACCAGGTTCGCGACCAGATCGACATCAACCAGGACCAGCCCTTCCTGTTCCTGGCCGATGAAAATACCCGCAGCGGTTTTGGTGATGCCCCCAAAGGGTACGTAAACCTGGCAGAACAGGTCAGCGCCTATCAGGGCGTGAACCCTGCGGTCGCCAATCCACCGAAACTGGGTGATACCGCGGTCTATCTGTTCACCTCAGGCACCACAGGGTTGCCCAAGGCCGCCCCCGGCAGCCATCGCAAGTTCGTCAAGGCCTACGGCGGCTTTGGCCTGATGTCCCTGAGCATGCAGCCCGAAGACGTGCTCTACTGCACCCTGCCGCTGTACCACGGCACTGCCCTGCTGGTGTGCTGGGGCTCGGTGATCGCCGGCGGCTCTGCTATTGCCCTGCGGCGCAAGTTTTCTGCCAGTGCATTCTGGGACGACGTCCGTCGCTATAAGGCCACCACCTTCGGTTACGTTGGTGAGCTGTGCCGCTACCTGCTGAACCAGCCCGCCAGCCCTCAGGACCGCAACCACAGCCTGACCAAGATGATCGGCAATGGCCTTCGCCCGTCCATCTGGAAGCCGTTCAAGGACCGCTTCGGTATCGATACCGTTGCCGAGTTGTACGCCTCCAGTGAAGGCAACATCGGCTTCAGCAACTTCTTCAACATGGACAACACCGTCGGCTTCTCCACCGCACCCTACAAGCTGGTGAAGTTCCATGAAGGTACCCGCGATCCGATCCGTAACAAGAAAGGCTTCATGGAAGAGGTAAAGGCCGGCGAGCCCGGACTGCTGATTGGCGAGATCACCAAGAAGTGGTCATTTGAAGGCTATACGCAAAAAGAAGCCACTGAAAAGTCCATCCTCCGCAACGCCTTCAAGAACGGCGACCAGTGGTTCAATACCGGCGATGTACTGCGGGAGATCGGCTTCCGTCACCTGCAGTTCGTTGATCGCATGGGTGACACTTTCCGCTGGAAGGGCGAGAACGTATCGACCACTGAGGTGGAAAACATCATTGATGGTTCCGGCCTGGTGGAAGAGGCCATCGGCTACGGCGTCGAAATCCCCAATACCAACGGCAAGGCCGGTATGGTCACTCTGGTTCCGCAGCAAGGCAAAGCAGGTTTCGATGTCCAGGGCCTGTTCAATTACCTCAACGCCAACCTGCCCGCCTACGCCATTCCGGTGTTTATCCGGGTGACCGACGGCATCGAGAAAACCGGTACCTTCAAGTACCGTAAGGTGGACATCCAGAAGATGGCTTACTCCACTGAAAAAGCGGAAGACGACGTCTACGTCTGGTTGCCGAAAACCCAGGAATACACACTGGTGACGGCAGAACTGGAGAAAGAGATCAACGACGGCAAGGTCCGTTTCTGATCAACCGTCGCTGAATCAAAAAGGGGGCGTTCGCCCCCTTTTTGATTTGTTCTGATATCAATCGGCTTCCTGCCCCGGGTTCACCACTGCGGACGGGCGCCGGCCCAAGCGGGAAAGGGGCTTGCCCAGCTGCCGCCATTGCTCAACACTCATACGATACATGCGCGCCGGCTGGTCGTGAAACGCCTCCATCCGGTAGTCACCAAACCCTGCCTTTTCCACGACCCTTAACGACGCCACATTGCCGGGCTCGATGATCGCGACCACGGATTCCACGCGTTGCGCCTGAAAGCCATGGGTCAGCACCGCGTCCACCGCCTCAGTGGCGAACCCCTGATGCCAGTAGCGCCGCGCCAGACGATAGCCTAGATTGATCTCCTCCCGCTCGCCCACCGGCTCGGGCCCGAGACCGCAAAAGCCAAGGAGCTCCCCGCCCGAGCGGCCCAGCAACGCCCAGGGCCCGAGTCCGTGGCTCCGGTAACAGGCCACACACCAGTCAATGAAGCGCAAAGTCGCCGCCCGGTCGCATACACCCCGTAGCGAATACCGCATCACCTCAGGATCAGCGAGGATGTCTGCCAGATCGGCCAGGTCGTCATAACCCAGGGGACGGAGAATCAGGCGATCGGTTTCAGCGATAAACATGAGTCATCCGGAAAGACAGCCCGAACACCAAACCCGGTCGATACAACCAAATCCCCCCCCACGCTGAAGGCACCGCAGCGGGCACGGCGTTTTCGGGATAAATCATCGGCGAAATACATGTCTGTTCCCTGACATAAAGGTTCTGTGCCCCAGCGCAAACAACCCGGGCTACGGATGAGGAATGTTGCGGGTAAAGACGGTTCGGCTGCCCCAAACCGCCTTCCGGTTCAGAATCAGGAACGGCACCGTAGGTACTGCGGCCAACACACCGACCGTCAGGATCTCATTGATGAGGCCCTGCTTACCGATCTGCAGCTGAAAGCTGTCAATTTGGCCCAGCCAAACCACCACTGCCAGGGCGATCATGTAGGCCAGTCCGAACCGCAGATGCACAATATCGTCCGACTCCCCCGCTTCTTCGAGATTGGCATGACAAAACGGGCAAAGGAAGCCCTTACGATAGCCTTGCGTGAATCCATCGACAGCGTCGCCGGTCGGGAATAACTGACCGCAGGATGCGCACAGATATTTTTCACTCATAACATAAACTCAACCAACACCAGGGGCACGGGCACCTGTGCCAAGAGCGCTGCGGAACAGGCGTCCAATAACCAGTGCCAGCTAGATTCGCTCTCTTCGCAGGTAAGCAATCCAGTAAACGCCGGAAACCAGCAGCGTACCGCCAACAATATTCCCGGCACTCACCAGCAGCAGATTCTGTAGGGCTCCACTCAGTGACACCAAGCCCTGACTATCCAGAAAGAACCCATAGGGCAGAAAAAACCAGTTTGCAACTGAATGCTCAAACCCCATGACGACAAAGGCCGTCACAGGAAACAGAATCGCCATAATTTTGTCCGTGACACTGCGCGCTCCAATGGCAAGCCACACCGCGAGACAGACAAGCACGTTACAGAGAATTCCCCGCGCAAACGCCTCACTCATCGATAGCCCGCTCTTGGACCGGGCGATATCAACCACCGTTCGACCGACGGCATCATTAGCCAAGGTGTCGATGCCGCTCCACGCGACGAGAACGACTGTGCCAACACAGCCGACGGCATTGCCAATGTAAGTGAGCAGCCAGCTCCTCAAAACGTCCCTGGTTCGAATCAGGCCGCTGGCCCAAGCCATTGCAATCAGGTTATTGCCGGTGAACAACTCAGCACCAGCAACGACCACCAGAATCAACCCGAGGCTGAAACTCACTCCCCCCAGTAATCGGGTCACACCAAACCCCAAGCTGGTGTCGGTCACAACCACTGCGTAAAAAAGAGCGCCAAGTGAAATGAATGCCCCCGCCAGTACGGAGAGCACCAGAACGCTTAACGTGTCGAGCCTCGCTTTCGTTACACCAATTTTTTCGACTTTACGGGCGATTTCCGTTGGTGGGTAGGCGTCACTGACCTGTTGATTCGTATCCATCTGGGTGACCTCTCCGGGCGATCCACTCCCTGATAGCTGGAAGCCTTCCTGATACCCAAGTGTAGCAGCACACCGGCCCCTGCACTGAAAACAAGGGCTTAGCCTGCAACGCCCGGCAGTGATCGCCGGGCGTTGCAGGCCGTGGATTACGAGGCTACCCGCAGCACGAGCTTGCCTTTGGCACGGCGCTCGGTCAGCGCATTCAGGGCACTGGCGTAGTCTTCAAAGCCGAAGACCTCGCTGATTTTCGGATCAATCTTGCCCTCCTGGTACATCGCCATCAACTCCATCATGTTACTGGCGTTTGCCTGCGGTTCATGCTGGGTGAAGCTGCCCCAGAATACCCCGACAACGGAGCAGCCTTTCAGCAACGTCAGGTTGGCTGGAATCTGTGGAATGTCTCCGGCGGCAAACCCCACGATCAGGTGACGGCCATTCCAGCCCATGGTGCGCAGGGCCTGTTCAGTAAAGTCGCCTCCCACCGGATCGTAAATAACATCCACCCCCTTACCATGGGTGAGTTTCTTGACGGCATCCTTGAGCGGTTCTTCGGTGTAATTGACCAACTCGTCAGCGCCGGCGGCCTTTGCCACCTCAAGTTTGTCGGCTGTACTGGCGGCGGCAATCACTCTCGCACCCATGGCCTTTCCCAGCTCTACCGCAGCCAGGCCAACACCACCACTGGCACCCAATACCAGCAGGGTCTCCCCGGGCTGAAGGTTGGCCCGCTGTTTGAGGGCGTAATACGAGGTTCCGTACACCATGGTGAATGCCGCGGCCTTTTCATCCGACATACTGTCGGGAACCGGCAACAGATTGTTCTCCGAAACGACAATCTCTTCCGCGAAAGCACCAAATCCGGTCAGGCCGGCAACCCGGTCACCAACCTTGAACCGGGTGACCTTGTCGCCCACCGCAATCACCTCGCCAGCCATCTCACCACCGGGTGAAAACGGCATGGTCGGCTTGAATTGGTATTTGCCCTGGATGATCAGCGTGTCAGGAAAGTTCAGCCCTGCCGCCTTGACCCGAACCTTGACCCCATGTCCCTTCGCCTCCGGGCTGGCAATGTCCTCAATCACCAGGCTCTCAGCCGGGCCATATTCCTTGCACAGAATTGCTCGCATGTTTTCGATTCCCACTGTGGCCACTATCCGGTGCGGATGCCGGCCAGACGTTTTTTGTCGATGTTTCGATACTAGTGATAGCAGACCACGCTATCGCCCGCGCCAGCATGAATCAAATAAACCTTACTGATTAAACGCCATAAACAATTCTAATCCGGCTGACCAACAATTCAGCACTCAATGATGAAGTGACAGGCGTTTTCCGCTATCCTGCGCGCTCCAAAATAGTACCCCGTTCGCACTTAGCACTGCCCAGGATCTGCCCACCATGTTCGACATCATTTATGGTCTTGAAATGATTGGTATTGTCGCGTTTGCCATTTCCGGCATGATCGCGGCACGCTCCAAGAACATGGACCCGGTCGGAGTATTCACCATTGGTTTCATTACCGCCCTGGGCGGCGGAACCCTCCGTGACCTGATGATGGACAACCACCCCCTGTACTGGATCAAGCATCAGGAACAACCGATTTTTATCCTCTGCCTGGCGATCATATTCAGTTATTGGCAGCGGCTGGGACGGATTCGTGAATCGCGGATTGTGGTGCCCGACGCCATTGGCCTGGGCATATTCTCCATCCTCGGGGCACAACTGGCCCTGGACCTGGGACACTCCTGGTTCATTGCCTCTCTGCTCGGGGTTATGACCGGCACCTTCGGAGGCGCGCTGCGAGACACTCTGTGTAACGAGGTACCGTTCATTTTCCGCAAGGACCAGATTTACGCGTCCATCTCCTTTGCCGGCTGCTGGATCTATTTCCTGTGCCAGTGGCAGCTGGCCAGCGAAGCCCTGTCACTGAGTATCGGCCTGCTGTTTATTGTCATAGCGCGGCTGCTGGCGGTGCGCTTTGATATCCGGCTACAGCGGGATGCCAGCCACTAATCCTCCGCGCCTACCGGTAACACCCCTTACTTGGCCCTGACTGCGCCAACCGGTAACATTGCCTTTTTTTCATACACCCAAAGTGCAACGGTGACCGCCAGGTTCGCCGCCGATGTGGGTTTTATCAGCTAGATTTCCATTCATATTCCCCAACAGCCCCCGTTAAGGCAGACATTCCCAATGCTCGAAAGACTGTTCCAACTCAAGGCTCATGGCACTGACGTCCGCAAGGAAGTGATCGCAGGAATCACAACCTTTCTGACCATGGCCTACATCATCGTAGTCAACCCCAGCATCCTTCAGGGCGCCGGCATGGATTTTGGCGCCGTGTTTGTGGCCACCTGCCTGGCGGCGGCCATCGGCACCCTGATCATGGGCCTGCTGGCCAACTACCCGATTGCCCTGGCGCCCGGCATGGGCCTGAATGCATTTTTCGCGTTCACGGTGGTCGGCAGTATGGGGTACAGCTGGCAGGTTGCCCTGGGTGCGGTGTTTATGTCCGGGCTCATTTTCTTCCTGCTGAGCATTTTCCGGGTGCGGGAATGGATCATTAACAGTATTCCGATGTCTTTGCGCTTCGGCATTTCAGCGGGTATTGGTTTCTTCCTGGCCCTGATTGCCCTGAAAAACGCCGGCGTGGTGGTTGATCATCCCGCCACTTTGGTGGGCCTTGGCGATATTCATGCCCCAGAGGCGCTGCTGTTCTTTGGCGGTTTTCTGCTGATCTGCGCGCTGGCCTTCCGCAATGTGACCGGGTCTGTGATGATTGGCATTATTGCCGTCACCATCGTCGCCATGCTGCTGGGCATGGTCGAGTTCGACGGTTTTGTATCGGCTCCTCCGAGTCTGGCACCGACCTTCCTGCAATTGGACATTGCTGGCGCCCTTGATGTGGCAATGATCAGCGTGATTTTCGCGTTCCTGTTTGTGGACCTGTTCGATACCTCCGGCACTCTGATTGGCGCCGCCCAGCGGGGCAATCTGCTGGATAAGGACGGCAAACTTCCCCGTCTGGGCCGGGCCCTGATGAGCGACTCCGTGGCGACCATGTCTGGCGCCGCCCTGGGCACGTCCACCACCACCAGTTACATCGAATCCACCGCGGGCATCGCGGCCGGGGGGCGGACCGGATTGACCGCCGTGGTTGTCGCGGTACTGTTCCTGGCCTGCCTGCTGTTGTCCCCCATTGCCAGCATCATCCCCGCCTACGCCACCGCCCCGGCACTGCTTTACGTTGCTGTGCTGATGACCTCCGGGCTGAAGCTGATCGATTGGGACGACCTGACCGAAGCCGCACCGGCGGTCGTCACCGCTCTGATGATGCCGCTGACTTTTTCTATCGCGAACGGTATCGCCCTGGGCTTTATCACCTATGCCATACTCAAGGCCCTGAGCGGCCGCTGGTGCCAGCTGAGTGCCAGCGTTGCGATCATCGCCGTGGTCTTCGTACTGAAATTCATTTTCCTCGATGGCGCCTGAACCCGGCCCGGACAGAACCAGGATTGCTATGGACTACTTCTCAGAGAGCATCAAACAGGCCATTCGAACCGTACCGGACTGGCCCAAACCCGGCGTACAGTTCCGTGACATCACCACTGTACTGCAGGACCGAACGGCGTTCCGCAAGCTGATCGACGCTTTCGTCCACCGCTACCACGGCATGGAGATTGACGCTATTGCTGCCGTGGATGCCCGCGGTTTTATCATTGGCTCCGCCCTTGCCTACGAGCTGAACGCAGGCTTGGTGCTGGTGCGCAAGAAAGGCAAACTGCCGTTCGACACGTTGGTGGAGGATTACGAACTGGAATACGGCACGGCCTCGGTGGAGCTGCACAAGGACGCGTTCCACCCCGGAGACAAAGTAATTCTGGTGGATGACCTGATTGCAACCGGAGGCACCATGATGGCCGCAAGCCGGCTGATTCGCCGTATCGGTGCAGAGATTGTCGAGGTAGCCGCCATGATTGACCTGCCCGACCTTGGCGGATCGCAAAAACTGCGCGATGAGGGCCTGGCAGTTTATACTGTCTGTTCCTTTGAAGGCGAATGACAGGAGTGCGGCCATGCCCGATTACCAGCACCATTGGAAGGACGGAAACACGATCCACCTACCACTGGGAAAGATCGTCTGTATTGGCCGCAATTACGCCGAACACGCCCGGGAGCTGAACAACCCTGTCCCGGACGAGCCGCTGCTGTTCATCAAGCCCGCCACTTCCGCAGTTCATATCACCCGCCCTATCGATCCACCGAAAGATCAGGGCGAAGTACACTTTGAAACCGAGCTGGCCGTATTGATCGGCCGTGAGCTGACCAACGCCAGCGAAACCGAAGCTGCGGACGCGATTCTTGGCTTCGGCCTGGCACTGGACCTGACCCTGCGGGATGTTCAGAGCCAGCTCAAGGCACAGGGGCACCCCTGGGAACGTGCAAAAGCATTTGACGGCGCCTGCCCGCTGTCACCGTTTGTGGATGCGGCAACCCTCGTCAGGGACCTCCATAACGACCACCTGACGTTCACACTGGATATCGACGGTCATCGTCAGCAGAGCGGCGACACCCGTGACATGCTGCTGCCCGTCCTGCCACTGATTGCCCATATCAGTCACCACTTCAGCCTGTTACCCGGCGACGTTGTGCTGACCGGAACCCCTGCCGGAGTCGGCCCCCTGGCCTCAGGGCAGACCCTTGCCCTGGAACTGGACGACGCTCTGTTTGTCGAAACCCGGGTCATCTGACCCCACCCCGGCTTAAAGCGAACTCCAAGACACCACTATGGCAAAAAAACCGATTACCTCCAGACGCGGGCGATTCTTCAAACTGGCGGGCATGACCGCGTCGGTAGCGAGCCAGTACGCTGGCCAGAAAGCAAAAAAACTGTTCACTGGCAACGACGACGAGCAGTCTCGCAGCGACAGCTACAGCCGCATGGCAGAACAGATCACCGACACGCTGGGTGAGCTCAAGGGGGCGGTCATGAAAGTCGGCCAGATCGCCTCGCAAACCCAGGATTTTTTGCCCCGTGAGTTTTCGGATGCCCTACAGAAGCTGCAGCGCGAAGCTCCGCCCATGCCCTTTGAGGTCATTGTCGGCCAGATCGAGTCTGAGCTCGGCAAGCCGCTGAGTGAGTTGTTCGAGTACCTGCAGGAACAGCCCTACGCCGCCGCATCCATTGGCCAGGTTCACCGGGCCCGGTTACACGATGGCCGTGATGTGATCGTCAAGATCCAGTACCCCGGCGTGGATGATTCCTGCGATTCCGATCTGAAGCAGCTTCGGCTGGCGCTAAAGCTGGGCGGGCTGCTCAAAATGCCCAAGGAAAGCGTAGACCAGCTGTTCGGCGAAATCAGGGAACGGCTCAAGGAGGAGCTGGACTACGAAAACGAGGCTCACAATATCCAACAGTTCCGGGCGTTCCACCAAAACGACCCGTGGGTCATCATCCCCGATTCCATCCCCAGCCATTCGACCCGCAGGGTTCTGACGCTGGAACTGGTCGAAGGGGATCATGTCAGCGAGGTGACCGCAGAGCGATACAGCCAGGACACCCTCAACCAGATTGGCCACCGTATTTTTACCACCATGGCGGATCAGCTGTTTCGCTTCCAGTGCATTCACGGCGACCCTCATGCGGGTAACTTTGCCTATCGACCTGACGGCTCCGTCATTCTCTACGACTTTGGCTGCGTAAAGAAACTCAAGCCGGAGATTGTCGAGGCCTATCGCAAGGCGCTGATCGCCGCGCTGCATGAGGACTACGAAGCACTGGACCGGCACCTGATTGACCTGGGTGCGCGGGTGGAATCCAAGCCGGCCATTGATGAAGCCTATTACGCCATGTGGCGGGATATCCTGATTCGGCCCTTCGACAGCCTGGCCCCCTACGATTTCGCCGAATCCGAAATCCACAAGGCAGTCGCCGCCAAGACCAGCACAGTGTTCAAGTATCTGGACTATTTCAAGCCGCCGGTGGAAAGCATTTTCATCGACCGGATGATTGCCGGACATTACTGGATGCTGAAGCGATTAGGAGTACAAGCTGCGTTTCGGTCGGAGTTGGAGAAATACCTGGAAGGCGCTGAGTAAATGGGGGATTGCTATCCGCTGGGGCATCCACCCAAACCTACCCTTTATTCAGGCTGCTTACCCACTCCGTCACCCCTTCACAGGCCCCCTTTCGAATCACTCGTGCTCGGGAGATTGCGGCAGGCTCACCAGGGTCGATGACCGTGACGGGCACATCGAAGTCAACTTCATGGACCAGTCCAGCCGCGGGATAGACCTGTAACGACGTGCCCACAATCAGCAGATGGTCCGCGGTACGCGCTACGTCCGCCGCTACCTCGATCATCGGCACTTCCTCACCAAACCAGACGATATGGGGGCGAAGCTGGCTGCCCGCCTTGCAACAGTCCCCCAGATTGATCGGGGCGTATCCGATCTCAAATACCTGCTCAGGGAACCGGGTGCTGCGGGCCTTGGTAAGTTCACCATGGAGGTGGATCACGTGGCTGGAACCGCCACGCTCATGCAGGTTATCGACATTCTGAGTAATCACCGTCACCCGAAAGCGACGCTCCAGTTCCGCCAGCAGCCGATGGGCCTGATTGGGCTCCACCTCTGCCAACTGGCGCCGGCGCTCGTTGTAGAACCTCAACACCAGTTCCGGATTACGCTCAAACGCCTCCGGGGTCGCCACATCGTAGACACTGTGCTGCTCCCACAAACCGCCATTATCACGGAAAGTAGAGAGACCACTTTCGGCGCTGATACCAGCGCCGGTCAGGACTACGATGTGGTCCTTCATCAGTCGAACAGTTTGCCAGGATTCATAATACCTTTAGGGTCAAAGACTTGCTTGATGCCCTTCAGATAGGCAATCTCGGTTTCACTGCGGGTATATTGCAGATAGGGCTTCTTGGTCATGCCCACGCCGTGCTCGGCAGAAACACTGCCCTGGTGGCGCTCGACAATCTCGAACACCCACTTGTTGACCTGCTGGCATTTTTCGAAGAAATCTTCGTTGGCCATACCTTCCGGCTTGAGGATGTTCAGGTGCAGGTTGCCGTCGCCAATATGGCCGAACCAGATGATCTCAAAATCCGGGTAATGCTCGGTTACCACTGCATCAATCTCGGTAAGGAACGGCGGCACCTTGGAAACCACAACAGAAATATCATTTTTGTACGGCGTTCGCGGAGCAATGGATTCGGAAATCCGCTCCCGCAGCTGCCAAAGGTTCTGGGCCTGGGTTTCGCTCTGGCTGATCACGCCATCCAGCACCCAGCCGTTCTCGACGCACTGTTCGAACAGCGCCATGGCATCGTCCATCACCTGATCGGAGGTGGCCTCGAATTCCAACAGCGCGTAGTAAGGTGCCTCAGTCTCAAACGGCGCCTGAACCTGACCGTGAGCCAGCACATGCTGCATGGCCTGGTGGGAGAAGAATTCATAGGCCGTCAGGTCGATCTGCTTCTGGAACGACTGCAGCACATCCATGGTATTGGTCAGATCGTTCAACCCAAGGACCAGTACGGTCAGATTATCCGGCTTGCGCGACAGCTTCATGGTCGCTTCGGTGATAAAGCCCAGCGTCCCTTCGGCACCTATAAACAGGTGACGCAAGTCGTAACCGGTATTGTTCTTCTCCAGATCCTTGTTGAGCTCAAGGATATCGCCCTTGCCAGTCACGACTTTCAGGCCCGCCACCCAATCACGGCTCATGCCATAACGGATCACCTTGATGCCGCCCGCGTTGGTCGACAGGTTGCCGCCAAGCTGGCTGGAGCCCGCAGAGGCAAAATCTACCGGGTAATACAGGCCATTTTCCTCTGCAAAGTTTTGCAGCTGTTCCGTGATTACCCCCGCCTGGCAGCGAACAGTGCGGTCACTGGCACTGAAATCAATGATCTGATTCATGTAGTCGAACGCCACCACGACTTCGCCGTTGGCAGCCACCGCACCCGCGCTCAGCCCCGTACGACCACCAGAAGGCACCAGAGCAACCTGATGTTCGTTGGCAAACTTCACCAGAGCCTGCACCTGTTCGGTCGTTTTCGGGAACACAATGGCCATGGGCTTCGGCGGATAGATTTTGGTCCAGTCCTTTCCATAGGTGTCCAGGTCAGAGGGATCGGTCAGGACTTTGCCATCGTCTACCAGGGTCTTTAGCGTGGCAATGATCTGTTCGGCGTTCATGCGGTTTTCGGTCTCTGTAAAGGTTTGGGCAGCTGTCAAATCCGAGAATTGCTCCATGTCATCTGACGCGCTGTGAAAATTTGCGTTTATGGTATCATACCGCCCCTGTTCTGTGAGCCTGCCGCTTCGTGGCAGGGTTTACAGGTGACATTACGGTCATACGACGCGACGAAAGGTCTGGAAGCAAGCCCATGTCAAATACGTCTCTCGAAAAGAGCAAAATCCGGATCCTGCTGCTGGAAGGCGTGCATCAATCCGCAATTGATACCCTCAATGCCGCAGGTTACACGAACATCGAGTACCTGACTCACTCGCTGGCTGAGGACGATCTCGTTGAAAAGATCGCCGACGCTCACTTCGTCGGTATCCGTTCGAGAACCCAGCTGACTGAGCGGGTGTTTGATGCCGCCAAGAAGCTGGTGGCAGTAGGCTGTTTCTGTATCGGTACCAACCAGGTGGACCTGAAAGCCGCCACCCGTCGCGGTATCGCGGTCTTCAACGCCCCCTACTCCAACACCCGCAGTGTTGCCGAGCTGGTTCTGGCTCAGGCGATCCTGCTGCTCCGCGGCGTACCGGAAAAGAGCGCCAAGGCTCACCGTGGCGAGTGGATCAAGTCTGCCAAGAACAGCTACGAAATCCGCGGCAAGAAGCTGGGCATCATCGGCTACGGCAGCATCGGCACCCAGTTCAGCGTACTGGCTGAAGCCCTCGGCATGGATGTCTACTTCTACGATGTGGTTTCAAAGCTGCCTCTCGGTAACGCCACCCAGGTTGGCACTCTGCACGAGCTGCTGAACATCTCCGATGTCGTCAGCCTGCACGTGCCGGAAACGCCCGCCACCAAGTACATGTTTGGTGCCGAGCAGTTCGCCCAGATGAAGCCCGGCAGCATTCTGATGAACGCCTCCCGCGGCACGGTTGTCGATATCGACGCGCTGGCTGAAGCCGTTCGCAGTGGCAAACTGCTGGGCGCAGCGGTTGATGTATTCCCGGTCGAGCCGAAAGGCAACGATGAAGAGTTCGTATCACCGCTGCGTGAATTCGACAACATCATCCTGACACCGCACATTGGTGGCTCCACCATGGAAGCCCAGGAGAACATCGGTCGCGAAGTGGGCGAAAAAATGTCCATGTACAGCGACAACGGCACCTCTGTCTCCTCGGTGAACTTCCCGGAAGTGGCCCTGCCTTCTCATCCCAACCAGCACCGCCTGCTGCACATCCACGAGAACGTGCCGGGCGTGATGTCCGAGATCAACCAGGTGTTCTCAGAGAACGGCATCAACATCTGCGGTCAGTACCTGCAAACCAAGGAAGAAATTGGTTATGTGGTGATTGATGTAGACAAGGAATACAGCGAGCTGGCTCTTGAGAAGCTCAAGTCCGTCAAGGGCACTGTGCGTTGCCGGGTACTGTTCTGAGTCCATTGATTCAGAGACAAACCACATAAACACAAAGGCCGGAGCACATGCTCCGGCCTTTGTGTTTCAGGACCTGCGGATTAGCGTGGAATATTCAGCAGCAGGTTGGGAGAGCCGCCGCCAATACCGGTCAGCACATTCCCGGAACCCAGCGACTGCAGCTCGCTGGCAACCTCCGCAGGGCTCAACTGCGACTGCTGGCCGAGGACCAAAGCCGCCGCACCGGCAACGTGGGGTGACGCCATGGACGTTCCGCTGATGGTGTTGGTCTGATTATCACCGTTATACCAGGCTGCGGTAATCGATGAGCCCGGTGCAAAAATATCCACACAGGTGCCATAGTTTGAGAACGACGACCGGGCATCCGCCTGGGTGGTACTACCAACCGTTATTGCTTCCGCGACCCGGTTGGGAGAACCGGTGCAGGCATCCGTATTGTCATTGCCCGCAGCAACCACAAAGGTCACACCAGCCTCCACAGCCCCCCGCACCGCGTTGTCCAGAGCATCTGAGTTACCACCGCCCAGGGACATATTGGCGACAGCCGGAGCCACGTGATTCGCGGCAACCCAATCGACACCGGCAATGACATCGGAATTAAAACCGGAACCGGCACAGTCCAGCACCCTTACCGCAGCCACCGAAGCGGCCTTGGCAACGCCATAGACACTGCCCGTTGCGGTACTCGCCACATGGGTACCGTGCCCGTTACAGTCGGCCGTATCGGCAGCGTTGTCATCGTCACCACTGTCACCACCACCGAACAGGCCGCCGCCAAGCAGACCGCCGCCACCCAGCAAACCACCCCCAAGCAAGCCGCCGCCGACCGCCACAAAGTTCCGTCCTTCAATCACCCGGCCCGCAAACTCTGTGTGGCTGGCACGAATACCGGTATCAATGACATAGACGCTGACGCCCTCTCCGGCGTTGGCCGGATACTGATAGCTCTCGTTCAGCGGAAGGTATCTCTGGTCGACCCGATCCAGGCCCCACGTCGCATTGGACTGAATGTCATTAACGCCAACAACACTATCGGGTTCCACAGCCTCGACGCCGGGCATGGCCGCGAGCATTGCAGCCTGGCTTGCATCCACCCGAATCGCCGCACCGCTCATCGCGTGCTCATACAGATGGTCGAGTTCTCCACCGCCTACCGCGACCAGCAGGGCTTCAACTCCGCTGAGCAGACTGTCAACGCCGATCAAACGGGGCAGTTCCGGACTCAGGGTGAGAATGTAACGACCGGGCACTTCGGCTCCTGGCACCGATGAGGTGTCGTTACTGTTCGTATTTGTTGAGCCCAACAAACCGGCGTGGGCAGCGGGCATGGACAGACAGGCGGCAATGAGAGCCGAAGACAAGGCACGTTTGGTTAGCAAGATTTTATTCCTTCTTATTGTTAACTGAAATTCACTGACAGCGGCAGTGAACGGTCTAAACTCTTTACACGAGCCACTCCATGCCGGGGTTCCATCTAATCGCCAAAATCCGTGCCCGGACGTGAAATTGGCCCGAATACCCCATGAAGTAACGGGAAAAGAGGAATCATGTATGCCCCTGAAACGCTCTATGATCGACGATCTGGAAAGCCAGAGCAGGAACTGGACTAAACGCTTAACCGAGCTTCAAGAGGATCTGGAGAAACGTCTTAGCGAGGCGTCGGATGATCAGATCAGGGAAAAAATTGAAAGGGAGTTTGCTGAGCAGGTACTGGCTTTGGAGGAAAATATCGAGCTGGGCCGAAAGACATTGTATGAGATTCAGGAAGCTGGCGGGAATCAGCTGGAGGAACTCAGAAAAACCATTGAGGACTGGCTTCCCAGCAACACAAACTGACCAACCTTCCCTGCCCCTTTGCCCAAATGGGCAAGGAGGCAGGAAAGGACAGTGATACCCGATTACTGCTGGTAAGGAATCAGGCTCAACTCGACGCGGCGGTTCTGCTCACGACCTGCAGCGGTTTCATTCGTTGCAATCGGATTACGTGGACCGTAACCCACAGCGCGGGTACGCGCAGGCTCAACCCCCTGGGCCAGCAGGAAGTCACGAACGGACCCGGCCCGACGCTCACTCAGCAGCTGGTTGTAGTTCAGGGAGCCCGTGCTATCGGTATAGCCGGCAATATTGATGGCGTTCTGATCGAACTCTTTCAGCACCAGAGCGACAGATTCAAGCACCCCACTGAATGACGGCTTGATGGTGGACTGGTTGACATCAAACGTGATGTTACCGGGCATGACCAGGTCAATCTGATCACCGTTACGTACGACACGAACACCAGTGCCTTCCAGCTTCTGACGAAGCTCCGCTTCCTGACGATCCATGTAATAACCGATACCGCCACCCAGGGCTCCACCGGCTGCCGCGCCAATCAGGGCACCCTTGCCGCGGTCGCTTTTGCTGGAGGTCGCCGCACCAATGGCCGCACCACCAATCGCACCAATAATGGAACCGGTCGTGGCGCTAGACACCTGCTCTTCGCCAGTATACGGATCGTAGGTCATACAACCACTCAGTGTTGCCGCTACTGTGACTGCCAGAATTGTTTTCTTCACTACTCACCTCTCAGCATACATCTGCACAATAAGTTGCTTATTGTCTATTTATGAAGGTAATTGAGTTGCCTGACTATGGGCACTCTCTTACATGTTTGTAATGCATGGCACTGACCGACCCCCGGTTCCTTTACGAGGCCCGGGAAAACGATTGTGCCGACAGGTTACCGGAAAACGTATCAATAATACTGTTAAAAACCGTTGCCTGAAGATCCTGTGCTTCATTGACCAGATGGTGGCGTCCATCGGGAATCCGTATTTCATTCACTGTGGCAAACTTGTTCCTGATAATCCGCAGGTTGTGCTGCCAGTCCACCGTCAGATCCTTTTCACCCTGAACCACCGTCACCGGGAACTCCACCGGACGACAGGACTCAATGTGGGGAACCCACAAACGCAGCGCACTTACCCAGTCAACATGCACGGCCCGGGCCTGCAGCGGATCGTGCTCACGCAGGAACTTGAGGAACCGGCTGTTGCCACTGTTCTCAGAAAACAGCCTGCGCCAGCGTTTGATAAACGGACGCACCAGACTGTGCAGAACCTTGGCTCCCAGCCACCCCATCGGCCTTACCAGCGGGGCCAGCAGCACGACTTTCTCGAATTCCGATGAGTCCTGATCATGCTGATTGGAAAGCAGGTAGTCGATCAGGATAGCCCCCCCGGTGCTCTGACCAACGGCAAACCATGGCCCGGCCACGTGTCCCCGAACCTTGGCGATGACATCACACAACACTGACTGGTATTCCATGAAACTGCCAATGGCCGCTGGAGTGCCGCTGGAAAGCCCGTGCCCCGGCTGGTCATAGGCCAGCACATCAAAACCGGCCCCCAGACAACGGTCGATCAGCTGGCTGTAGAGCCCGACATGATCAAAGTAACCGTGCAAAATGAACACCGTACCTTTTGTCGTCTTGGCATCGGGTGAGCGGTAATAATGGAGCACAACCTGATGCCCGCCAGCCATCAGGTAGCCCTGCCGGTATTCCACCTTCGGGTGCTCAAGCCACAGATCAAGGCCATAGTAGCGACAGTAAGCGATCGCTTCGTCACACAGCTCGTTAGGCATATCCGCCGCAAAGGGGTTCAGCTTTCCCAGCAGGGAATCGCGGCTCCAGTCCGGGATTTCGATGTTGTCGGTCTTCCAGTACACGAGGGTCTTGCTGCCTGTCTTACAGAGGTTCGTTCGGAGTATCGAAAGGTTAGCACACCACGGCTGCCGAATAACTTCCGAATTTTCAGGGGTGGGGAATTTCCGGCCGGTGACGTTCAGCATCCTGACGTTCCGTAACGTCATTACAACCAATGGCCATATAACCAAAGTTAACTATGCTTATCCGTTTACCGCCTAAATTTTCAAGGAGATACCGGATGCTCCAGTCAGCCCTTGCAACAGGACTGCGGCAAACCATGCTGCACCTGGTCAAGCCGGTTCTGAACCCGCTGGTTCCCGTTTCCCTGCAGCGCATGCTTACCCGGCAAGCCTACCGCAGCTCTATTCCACCACGGGGCTGTCAGTTCGAGAACACCGAACTGGGTGGGGTTCCAACCCTCAAGACCCATTACGGCACGGGTAGCAAACACGCCGTTCTGTACCTTCACGGCGGAGCCTACATTATCGGCTCCGCCCAGACCCACCGAGGGATTACCGGGCATCTGGCCAAATCCAGCGGCGCGACAATATTCACCCTGGATTACCGGCTGGCACCTGAGCACCCTTATCCCGCCGCGCTGGATGACGCCATGTCGGCCTACCAGGCCTTACTCAGCGAGGGCTACGAGCCCAAACACATTGCCATCGCCGGGGATTCCGCCGGCGGCGGGCTATCGCTCGCACTGGCCATGCGACTGCGGGACGAGCAATTGCCCCTGCCCAGCTCGCTGACGGTCTTTTCACCCTGGACCGACCTCAGTCAGAGCGAACTGTCCCGCCCAGTCACCGAGGCGGTCATCCCACAGCCCTGGATCGACAACGCTGCGCAGCTGTACCGTGGTAACGAATCGGTCACAGCGCCTTACATCTCGCCCATCTATGGCGACCTGTCGGGCCTGCCCCCTATCCTGATCCAGGTCGGCAGTGAAGAAATCCTGCTTAATGATTCCAAGCGGCTGGCCAATAAGGCCCGCCAGCAGGCAACGCCTGTCCGGCTGGAGATCTATAACAGCCTGTGGCACGTTTTCCAGATTCATGCCGGGCAGCTTGCCCGTGCCAGCGAGGCCTTGCACACCGCAGGGGAACACATCCGGAGTAACATGACGCTATGAAAACCATACTGATTACCGGCGCCGCTTCCGGCATCGGTGCTGCAACCGCTCGCCGTTTCGCCCGTGAGGGCTGGCGTCTGGGTCTTCTGGACATCAACAGCGACGCCCTGGAGAACCTGAACAAGTCTCTTGGTGGCCAACACTGGACCCATCAGCTTGACGTCACCGATGACGCCGCCGTCAGCGCAGCAATCAAGGCCTTCAGCGAGTTCAGTAATGGCACCCTGGATATTTTGTTCAACTGCGCGGGCATTTTGCATATTGGCCAGTTTGAAGACATTGCCATGGCCGATCATGCCCGCATCATCGACATCAACGTGACCGGACTGATCCGCATGAGCATGGCGGCCTTCCCGCTGCTCAAGCAAACCCCCGGAGCCCGAATGATCAATATGAGCTCGGCGTCGGCAATGTACGGCACCCCGCACTTCGCCAGCTACTCGGCCTCAAAGTTCGCTGTGCGGGGGCTGACCGAAGCGCTTAATATCGAGTGGAAAGCCCATGACATTCTGGTTCAGGATGTCATGACGCCATTCGTCAAAACGCCGATGGTGGAAAAACAGACCTTCCGCGCTCCGGTGATCGAACGCCTTGGCGTCAACCTGACCGCCGAGGATCTCGCGGACGAAGTCTGGAAAGCCAGCACCTCCAGTGAGGTACACCACCTGGTCGGCCTCCAGTTCAAAACCCTGGCGATGGCCAACAAATGGCTGCCCGCCATCTTCACTCGTAACATGATGAGTGTGCTCAGCCACTGAGCCGATTCGTTCAGTCGTCCTTTGGGTCATTCCCTGCCGTGTCCAGGCCCGGCAGGGGAAAGCCCCCCCTGACCAGCGCTTCCTTCCGGTTTTTGGGCCACTGTTTGACCTGCCATTCCAGCCGTGCGGCAAGGCCACGCTCCCCCACCACGGTCGAGTAGGCCAGAGTCAGCGGCCCCTTGCCCCGCAACGCCCTTGCACCATTCCCTGCCTGATGCTCGGCGAAACGGCGATCCACATCCGTGGTAATGCCGGTATAGAGCGCCCCCTTTGCGGTTCGAACCAGGTAGAGATACCAATCCTTCACACAGACCTTCCCACCAGCCGCTGAGTTATTGCGCCAGGGCCGGAGCCGTGACAAAGGGCACCCCGATCTCCGCCAGGGCCTCTGCGCCCCTGGCGGTCAAATCACTGGTGAACTCGAACTGGTCCCGGGGCGCCAGCGGATAGGCCTTGACCCGGTAGTTCATGCCATGGGGCGAGTTGCTGACCACCACCTTAACCGGCAACCAGCTCTTGATCAGCGGGCTGGTATAAGCCACATCTCTCAGCACTTCACGTACCTGCCGGATATTATGGTTCGGCTCAAGATAAAAAGAAGCGGCACACATCAGGTTATCCGTGCCGTCATTGCCGTTTGCAATCAGCGCGCTCCACAACTGACCGTGGGGAATCACCACGGTGGTATCATCCGGCGTCAGGATTTCAGCGGTACGCGCTCCAATCCGCTTGACCTCGCCGTACTGACCCTCAATTTCAATCCAGTCTCCGGGGCGATACGGCATTTCATACAACGTCACGATGCCGGCAATCAGGCTGTTGATGTAATCCTTGAAGGCAAAGCCGAGCGCCAGCCCCAGAGTTCCAAAAATGGCCAGCATGTTGCTGACCGTAGGCTCCACCAGCGTTGGTACCACCAACACAATGGTGCCCACAATGATCAGCAGGCGCAGCAATGGCACCGACGCCAGCACATAGTATCGCGCCTTGCCTTCAATCCTCTGGGCCAGGCGGGGAATTACGGTCTGGATGGCCATGATCAACAGGGAGGCGACCACCACCAGCGCAAGCGCGGACAACAAGGATTCCGAGGTCAGCGACGCCAACGTATCTTTCAGTTTCAGGCCAATATCATCCATTGTTCCGCCTCAATATCGGTTCATTCAATCCACACCATGAAGGCAAGCTTCTAGAAGCCATCCACCGGATAACCCGACCCCTGCAAGGTCCGGCGCACCGAGGGGTAAGCCAGGGCCGTCACTTGCCAGCGCTCATCGCTGCACTCGATCAATTCATGACGGGCGAGGTGTTGCAGGGCCAGGCGCAGATTGGTTTCGCGCAACGACAAGGCCAACTTCAGGCCAGGCTCATCCAGATCGCCATGGAGCAACAGCGTGTGCAGGACACCGGTCACCTCACGGCTGGCGCCCGCAGGTACCAGCGGCAGTGTCAGCTGATCCAGAGGAATAACCCAGCACTTGCGCTCCCCCGGCTGCACGGCGGTCAACTCATCACTTTGCTCGTCTTCAGACAGGCATTCGTCAGGCCGGGCACGCAGAGATTTGCGCCAAAGCGCCAACGCCACTCCCGGGTTGCCCCGGGCCATTGCCGCAAGGTCCCGTAACAGGCCGCTGCGCTTGAAACCATTGGCCTCGGTATCGACATCGCCCGCCAGCACCCAATGTCCGTTATTGGTCTGCCGAACCCTCAGCGATGAGGCCTGCCGCCGACCAGGCAAGGACGCCAACCAGACTTCAAGTTTCGCGGAGGTTGTGGCTGGCAGGGTGAGCGGATACAGGCTCTGGCAAGGCAGATAGCGCACCCAGAAACTCCAGCACCAGCTGCTGCAACCAATCAGCGCGGGTACCTGAGCCATCGCCGCCAATCGCCCGAACAGCGCTGTCAGCAACGCCAGACCGGAGCGGTGACGCAACCAGAACCGGGCCAGCTCAGGGATAACCCAGCAACCGTCAGACAGCGCCTGCTCATCCCACCAGGCCTCGGCCTCAGCCTCGCTGAGCAGAAGATTGTCGGGCGGGGAGATCACCCGCCACTGACGCTGCTCGGCTATCAGGGTCAGACTCTCGGCGACCCCGGAGTAGGGTGGGGTTACGATAAAACTCATGCCTTCCGCTGCCTTGCGGCCCTCTCCCCTACGCCGGTCAAGGGCTTCGGCCAACGCCTCGGCCCGACACTGACGATCCGGGTCTGGCGCAAAACGACGTAACTGGTAGGGCGACAGCGACTCGATGTCAGACTCCACTTCAAACGTCGAAGCACCATCCTGGAACGGCTCCCGGAAATGTCCGGCAAAGGTTGTTAACGCTTCCCTCAGCGTACGCCGTACAGAGGCCGCCGGCACCTGCCAGCTGCTGAGAGAAACCAACTCCTCCACCGGAGCCGGGGTCAGCTCCTCGCCATTGGACTTATCCGCCAACGCCTCTCTCCCTATCAAGTCATACCGAATGTCGAAGGGGCTCGCCTTCGAGCCAGTGCACCCCAGAACCCTCTAAACCTTACCTTGGTTCATCAGATTACTCAGGTACCAGCCAGTCTTGTGTCATTGTCGTGTCCAGAAGATCGGACTTACAGACCTCACCCAGCATGGTCTCCAGCCGTTCAGGAAATTGCCAGGGCGGATTGACCACCAGCAGGCCGGTTCCGATCATCCCGCGTACCGGGGGATTCACCAGACGCAACTCATTACGCAACACCTTACGTACCGTACTGGCCCTGACCGCCTCCAGCAAGGTCCGCTCATGGCCTTCCGTGAGTATCGGATACCAGATCAGAAAAACACCGTGTCGGCAAAGCCGCCAGGCTTTTTCCAGGGTCTTGGCCACCGCTGCGTAATCCTCCTTGATTTCATAGGACGGGTCCACCAGCGCCAGCAGACGGGGTGCCTTCGGCGGCAGGGCCCGGAGTAAACCCTTAAGACCATCTTCGCGGCGGACCCGGGCGTTCCGCCCCCCGACCACCGAGCTTAACTGCTCCCCCTCCGACGAATGCAGCTCATAGAGCGTCAGCGAATCCTGTGCTCGCAGGAAACGAAGAAACCATTCCGGCGACCCGGCATAGCGACTGAGCGGGCCAGCATGACCATTAATGGTTGTCAGAATCTCGAGTAAGGGCTGCCAGTCGGCAGACACCAGGGCGTCACGGTGATCCCATACCCGGCGGATACCACGGTCGGCTTCCGCAGTCTTTCGGGCGCGATCGCTGTCGAGTTCGTACAGCCCGCTCCCGGCATGGGTATCAAAACAGGCAATGGCGCTGGATTTGGCTTCCATCATGGCGAGTGCCAGGGTCAAAGCCGCGTGTTTCTGAACGTCGGCGTAATTGCCGGCATGGAAAGCGTGCAAATAACTGAGCATGAAATAGTCCTGTTCCCAACAGCACCTGCATTAGGCCCGATCACCTGGATGCCGGCAAGTTCAAGATAACAATCCCGTTGCATTTGAATACCCCAGACTTATAATCACAATTAATAATCACTCGTATTTTTATTTGCACTATTAGGGAGCAACACTCATGGCTGCCCGCCAACACCTGAAACCACTGGTGCTCGCCACCACCACCCTGACCCTGATCACCGCCTGCAGCAATCAAGACGACAGCCCCAACATCGAGCAGGTATCAGCGCAACCGGCCTCCGAGCAACAGGCTCCGGTACCATCCATCGACAGGTCCGCAGTCGTCTCCCATTACGCCGACCTTGCCCAGGCCACCTACGAAGACGCCCTGATCACAGCCCGGCGGCTTGATAACGCGATTGATGCACTGATAGCCAATCCCGACGACACCACCCTGGACGCCGCCAGAGAGGCCTGGCTCGCAGCTCGCGTGCCTTACCAGCAGAGTGAGGTATTCCGTTTCGGCAATGCCGTGGTCGATGACTGGGAAGGCCAGCTGAACGCCTGGCCGCTGGACGAAGGACTGATCGACTACGTGGCGGGCGACGGCTACCAGTACGAACTTGGTAACGGCGGCGCCACCGTTAACATTGTGGCCAGTTCCGAAATCAATGTCGGTGGTGAAACCATCGATGTTACCAACCTGACCCCCCAATTGCTGGCAGACCTCAATGAAATCGGCGGCTCCGAAGCCAACGTTGCCACCGGCTACCATGCCATCGAATTCCTGCTCTGGGGCCAGGATCTGAACGGGTTTGAAGCCGGTGCCGGTGACCGTCCTGCCACAGACTTTGCAACCGGCGACGCCTGTTCCAACGGCAACTGCGAACGCCGCGGAAGCTACCTGAAAGCAGCCAGTGAACTGCTGGTTAACGATCTGGAATGGATGGTGTCCCAGTGGAGCCCGGCCAGCGCGCCCAACTACCGCAGCGAGCTGACCGCCATGGCCCCCACGGACGTGTTCCAGAAAATGCTGTTCGGTATGGGCTCGCTGTCCTTGGGTGAACTGGCCGGTGAACGGATGAAAGTGGCACTGGAAGCAAATTCTTATGAAGACGAACACGACTGCTTCAGCGACAACACCCACAACTCCCACTTCTACAACGGCCAGGGCGTTCAGAACGTGTATACCGGTCGCTACACCCGAGTGGACGGTACCGTTCTGAGCGGACCTTCGCTGTCCGCTCTGGTTGCAGAGTCCGACCCTGAACTGAATGCCACACTGACCCGGCAACTCGAAGCGTCCATGGCCGCCCTCGGCAAGATCCAGGCAGCGGCCGAGTCCTCCGAAGCTCCCATCCGGTTCGACATGATGATCGCACCCGCCAACGAACAAGGCGCCGCAGCCATCAATTCAGCCATCAGCGCCCTGGTTACCCAGACCGGCAGCATTGAGCAGGTGGCACAGCGGGTTGGTGTTGCGGCACTGCAACCGGACGACGCCGGCCACACGTTCTGACCGTCAGTCCAGCGAGTTGATCCGGCCCGGAAAGAGAGGCCGACGTTAATACAGGTCATGGCGAGTAGCCGGCTAACCCCGGCCTGCTCGCCATGACGTTTTAAGGATAACGACCATGCCCACCCTGTACCCCCTGATTTTCGCCTCCCTGGTCCTGGCCCTGAGTCACCCAGCTACAGCAGAAGGCTTTCCGGTTCAGGACAGCGAACTCAGTGGCGGCGAAGGCAGCGTCCGTCAGTTTGACCACAACGCCTATTCCCTGCCCATGGCGAACCAGTCCATGACCCGGCGACTGGACTTCAGCGTTGGCAACAGCTTTTTCCGCAATCCCTGGGTGGTGGCGCCGGCCAGTACCGACGCCCGCGACGGCCTCGGCCCGCTGTTCAACACCAACTCCTGCCAGGGCTGCCATATAAAAGATGGCCGCGGTCATCCGCAGGATGAACAGGGCCCGTCGGTATCACTCTTCCTGCGCCTGGCGGTTCCCGCCGACCCAGAACGGGATGGCGAACTGTTACAGAAGCACGGATTTGTGCCCGCTCCCGTCTATGGCAGCCAGCTCCAGACCGCGGCCATTCCCGGCACGTTGCCAGAAGCAGAACTGGTGGTCGAATGGCAGGCTCGCACCGAGGTCCTGGATGATGGCAGCGAGGTCAGCCTTCGCACCCCGAGCTACCATATCCGCAATCCCAACTACGGCCCTCTTCCTGACGACCTGCTGACGTCACCCCGTATGGCCCCCCCGATGATTGGCCTCGGCCTGCTGGAGGCGATTCCGGAAGCCACCTTACTGGCTCGGGAGGACATCGGCGACCGCAACGGCGATGGCATCTCCGGCAAAGCCAACCGGGTCTGGGACAAGGCGGCGCAGAGCACGACCCTTGGTCGTTTTGGCTGGAAAGCCGCCGAGCCCAACATACGCCAGCAAAGCCTGGGCGCTTTTGCCGGGGATATGGGACTGACCTCCAGTCTCAGTCCGTCTACCGACTGCACCGCAAGCCAGGCCTGTCAGCGCTTTCCCGATGGCGGCAACCCGGAAGTCAGCGACAAGATTGCTGACTTCGTGACGTTCTATGCCAGCAGTCTGGCCGTACCTGCCCGCCGTGATCTTAATGACCCCCAGGTCAGGCGGGGCGCAGAACTGTTCAATGACAGCGGCTGTGCTGGCTGCCACACGCCGCGCCACCAGACAGGAACTGTCCCGGGCCGTGCAGAACTGAGCAACCAGACGATCTGGCCTTACACTGACCTGCTGCTCCACGACCTTGGCGATGGTCTCGCCGACGGGCGTTCAGAGTTCCTCGCCGACGGTAGAGAATGGCGGACGCCGCCACTCTGGGGCCTGGGGCTCGCCCAGACCGTGCTGCCCCGCGCCGGATTCCTGCACGATGGCCGCGCCCGAACCCTGGAAGAAGCCATACTCTGGCACAGCGGAGAAGCCCAACCGGCCAACGACCATTATCAAGCCCTGGCGGCGGATGATCGCGCTGCCCTGATCCGGTTCCTTGAATCCCTCTAAACGGAGACCTTCCCTCATGGCCGTAAGCGTTCGTCCACTGGCTATCCACTTTCTGGCCGTGAGTTTGGCTTCCGGCTCTTTGGCCAGCCGGGCCGACGAATCCAGACTGCGCTGGCACCAGGACATAGCCGGCGGTTATCGCCAACTGGTGGATGCCAGCAGCAGCCTGGCCGAGGCAGCGACCAGCTACTGCGCTGCACCAGATAACAACCGGCTCAGTCAGGTTCAGCATGCCTGGCAGGCTGCGTTCTGGTCGTGGCAACGGGTGCGCTTCGTGGACTTTGGGCCCATTGAGCACAACAGTCTCGCCTGGCAATTCCAGTTCTGGCCCGATGCCAAAAACCTGGTGGCCAGCAAGGTCAACCACTGGCTCAGCCAGGAGGGTGACTTAAACAGCCATAGCATTGCCGCTGCCAGCGTTGCAATTCAGGGTTTTCCTGCACTGGAATACCTGTTATGGGACCCTCGGTTCCAGCAAACCGGTCAGGCCCTGCCCGCAGAGCGCAGCTGCGTCCTGTTAACCGCGATCAGCCAACATATCGTCGATAACACGGACGCACTCGCGTCCCAGTGGCAGGCTATGGCGCCCTTTTATGAGTCCAACGAGCGCTATACCACCGCCACCGTACAGGCAGCCATGACCGCGATTGAGGTGATCCGTGACCGTCGTCTTGGCGCGCCCATGGGCCTGCGAGGCAACGATCGGCGCAATCCCTATCAGGCCGACGCCTGGCGCAGCGAAACATCCCTCGCCGCCGTCCGCGCCAGCCTTGAGGGTCTTCAGACTCTGTTTCTGCCGGGCATGAACCTCGAACTGAGCATGGCTGGCACCCCCGAGCTCCAGGCAAAACTAACGGCCAGGTTCAGTGAAACCCTCGCCAATTTTGACCAGCTTCCTGACGGCATGACCGCGCTGCTGGCCGGCGAGGGTTACGGCAAGCTGCAGGCGCTCTACATTGATGTGGAGCTGCTGGAACAACTGCTGACCGATGACATAGCCACGACCCTCGGCATTGTTCGTGGCTTTAATGCCAGCGATGGAGACTGAGCATGACGGATCGGCGACAGTTTCTCCGGCTTGGCATGACGGGTCTTGTACTGGCAGGCATCCCCATGGGTTGCGCACGGCTGTCACGACCGCGAAAATCCGAAGAACTTTTGTTCAGCGCCGCCGACACCGTCCACGGAGAGCACACCCTGATCGGTCTGAATCGTGAGGGCCATCTGAAGGCCAGAATAACGGTAGCCGACCGCTGTCATGGGGGCTGTCAGCGCCCTAACGCTCAAGAGGTGCTGCTGTTCGCCCGGCGTCCTGGTCGCCATTTCTACGTCATCGACCTTGCCCGGGGCCAACTGGCGGCAACCGTTGAGGCAATCAGCGACCATCACTTCTACGGCCATGGTACCTTCAGTCCGGATGGTCGCTATCTGTACGCCACGGAGAACCACGCCCCCTCTGGCGAAGGGTTTATTGGCATATACGATGCCCTGAAGGGTTATCGCCGTACCGGACAACTGGCGGCCGGTGGTATCGGCCCTCACGAGCTGCGAATGCATCCGGATGGCAATACTCTGGTGGTCGCACTCGGTGGAATACAGACCCACCCCGACTACCGTCGGATCAAACTCAACCTGGACACCATGGCGCCGGCCCTGCTGCTGATCAATCGTCACACCGGCGAAATTCTGCAGCGACACCGACCATCCCACCACCAGCTCAGCTGCCGCCACCTGGACATCAGCCCGGGCGGGATTGTCATCGCCGGCTACCAGTTCCAGGGCCCGCAATGGCAGACACCACCACTAATCGCACGCCTCGATACCACCAATGGCGAGTTCGGGGAGCTGGATCTTGGCCATGAACTCCAGCCCTGCCTCAACAATTACATCGCCAGCATCGCAGTACACCCGCAATTGCCACTGACTGCGATCACCGCGCCCCGTGGCAACAAACTTCTGGTGATTAACCACCACAACGGCAAACTCGCCAGAAGTGTCGACCTGACGGATTGCGCAGGGGTCATGGTCGCCGGGGAAGACGGGTTTCTGGTGACCACGGGGAGCGGAACGGTGCAGCGGCTACCGGCAGACCTGAGCCAACTGATGCAACTGCAGGCCATGGATCTGCATTGGGACAATCACCTGACCGCAGTCACCAGCCTTTAGACCGCTCGCCTGCACAGAGGGTTTGGAGGAATCCGGGCAGACTACAAAAATTTCATCTTCCCGGACACACAAAACACCGGACATAACCCCAAGCAATTCAACCGTCTCTGAAACAGGATTGAAATGGGCTTGCGAACTCGCTGCAACGTCCCCATACTACCGCCCGTTTTGTGATCAACATCACACTATGAAGTGATACACTGACTACTCTGGACAGCGCGACCATACAGGAAAGGTACGGGCAATCCAGGGCACGTGGTGACACGCTCTAAACAGCTAAACCAGCCAGGTTATCTGCGCGGGCAATCGGATATCAGTCATGGATTGCCCCAACATCAAGGGACTGCAGCAGGCCAAGCCTGCTTCGCTAGCAAGCCAGCATTCTGTTCAGTGGTTTCTTGAGCACCGATAACCCTATTGGCGACTGATACCCGTAGGATGCCCCATGTCGAAAAAAAACGAGATCAAAAAGGACTTGCCAGCACGCTTCGTTGAAACCGACGTGGGCTGGTATGTACTGACCAGGGAAGAAACCGACCTCGGCCCATACCCCTCGCTGTCAGAAGCCAAACGGGCGCTGTCCCTTCACCTGGAGCAATACCTGGATAAGCCGGGCCGGCCTGCCTACGACTCCTTCAATGGCTTCCATATGCATGACCCGCAAATCTGCAAAAAGACCAACTGCGGCCTGTGTGCCGAGGCGCAGTCAATTGTTCAGAAGTGGTCGATAGGCTGATACGAAAATCCGCTTCGACTTCCCAAGGGGCTGTTCACTCAAGCCCACACTGGCTTACTGACACCTGACCAGCCTCCCCTACGGTAAACTCTCACACCGACCAGCGATACTTAATAGCTGACGACACCTCGGTGCTCACTTGAACGTCCGCCACTTTCTCGCCCTCCAAACGCAACAAACCCCGGAAAACCGGGGTTTGTTGGTATTACCGCACGTCTACCCTATATCAGGGGGTAAACACGTCGGTCTTGCTCGCACAGACTGCTTTGATCTGCACGCTTTCGAGCAGGGAAGCAATGTTTGAGCTGCTGTAGATCTGAACCGTGTCAAAGCGAGCAGCCGTCTGGAAGATCAGGAAGCTAGTCTCTTCCGTATCGAACAGACCAGACAGGCCCAGCAGATCAAGGCCAACGCCTGAAATGTCAGCACTGTCCTGAACCACTTCGCCGTTGAGCAACGTACGTACCGCAATATCACCACCTTGCAGATCCAGCTCCAGCAGGGATGCACTTTCCTCGAATGCCACGCCGATCACGTTAGCAGCCGGGTATGCAAAACCGGACGTCGCAGCCACGTTCAGGCGAACTTCCGACGGCAGTCCCAGCGGGTTGAGCAGGAAGTTCAGCAGACTGGTGTTGCTCATGGTCGCGAAGTCCGTCAGCGGCAGATTGACCACATTCTCCGGATTTTCCACACCACAGGTCAGGGTACCCAACAGCTCAGAGCCCAAGCAATCACTGGTATCCGCCTGAGCGGTCGCCAGAATATCGGTGTCGCTGGCCAGCATCGGAGTGTACTGCTCACCGCTGACACCACACTGGAACAGTGCGTTGTTCACGGCGTCACAGGCGTCACCAAGGTTGTCACCATCTGCGTCCGCTTGATCCGCGTTAGCGACAAACGGGCAATTATCACCGCCCAGGGCTACCGGGATTGCAGTAAAGGTCAGAGGGGTTTTATCGTTGACACCATCACCGTCAGTATCGGTATCGCACACATCACCCGCGCCATCTCCATCGGTATCGGCCTGATCCGGGTTTGCGATATTGGTACAGTTATCCCACTGGGTACCAGCCGTGCCATTACCGGTATAGGGCGCTGCGTTAGGATAGGTATCAGGGACACCGTCGCCATCACTGTCGGCTGCACACGGACCAGTAGTCTTATCCGCTTCGTACGGGCACTCGTCAGTACCGTTATCGGTACCGTCATTGTCGATATCGCTGTCACAAGCGTCGCCAATGCCATCCCCGTCGGTATCAGTCTGGGCCTTGTTTGCGATGAGCGGGCAGTTATCTGAGGCGTCTTCTACCCCATCACCGTCGTCATCGGTATCACAAGCGTCACCGGACAGGTCATTATCGGTATTCAGCTGATCTGCATTCGCAACGGTCGGGCAGTTGTCCTCACCGTTCAGCACACCATCGCCATCGAGGTCATCACTGGCTGCGATATCAGTATCGCACGCATCATCAATGCCATCGGCATCTTGGTCTACACCAGAGTTAACGGTGTTAGGGCAGGAATCCTCGTTATCCGGAACGCCATCGCCGTCCTGGTCAAATACCGTGGAATCGCCAGCAACGGAGCCGTTGCCGGCGGACTCACCGCCACCGGTTTTACAGCCCGCCAGCGACACAAAGATCGCGACCAGCAGAATCAGGGGAAAGTTCAGTTTCATCTTCATCCTATACACCTCAAATAGTTATCAACGTCATTCGGAAACGACGTTGAACTCCACACGACGATTCCGTTCACGACCTTCCTCTGTATCGTTACTCCGAATCGGTTGTGACTCCCCGTAGCCAACGGCGGACATCTGACCCGCATTGACTCCCATCTCGATCAGGTACTCACGTACCGCGTCTGCACGCTTCTGGGACAGCTGCTGGTTGTAGGACTCGGAACCGACGTTGTCGGTATGGCCAGCCAGTTCAACCTTCAGGTCCGTTTGCCCGTTCAGCGCATCGGCTGCCCGGTTCAGGATATCCCGTGCGTTTGCGGTCAGGCGGTTCGAGTTGAACTCGAAGGTAACACCGCGCAGTACCACACTCTGTGCCTCAGCCGTATCCACACAACCCACTGCGTTGACCTGCAGACCTTCGAGGGTGTTCGGGCACTGGTCCACACCGTCCACAACACCATCGTTGTCAGAATCAGCCAACTGGACGACACGCTCGGATTCCACAACCACCGGACGCTCAATCACAGTCACTTTCTCAACGATCTGACGGCGGGTGACACCGATGGGCACAGTGATACCCAAACCAATCTGAATGTCGGAATAGTTGTCGGAGAAGGTATCAAAGAGGTAACGGGCATCGGCACGCAGGCGCAGTCCGGATTCCGTCAACGGAGACGTCAGCAGACCCAGGCCTGCGTTGGCGTAACCGGCGAACTCCTTGGAACGGTCATTTGCCACGTCGTTGCGGGAGAGCCCCCCACCCACAAGAACGTACGGTGTAAACTCGGCGTCACCAAACAGGCGATAGCTGATATCTGCTCCGAGCTCCTGATGATAGAAGTCAGTTGCTCCCGCAATGCCGGTTTCCATAACACCCGTGGTGAACTGAGGTTCTACCCACCAGTTCTGGTCCAGACGAAGACCATAGATAATACGAGCCGCGGAGCCATACTCATCGGTACGGTCACTGTCCGGCTCGATGTAGACACCCATGACGGAAAGCTCACTGGTGTGCTGCACACTGTCTGTGGCAAACACCGGAGCGGTCGAGGCCATTGCCAGCGCTGCAACCAGCGCTTGCTTTCTAAATTGAGTCATTCCAACCCTCACGTGGATTATTGATATACATTCCATTACCCGGCTCCAGAGAACCGGCATCAATTAACAAGCAGTATTTTCACTTACTGTTGTATCACCGAATTCATGTGCGGTTGAACTTCAATTAGCAACGCATTGAAAGTTCATACAACAATCATGTAACACGATGTTTTAGCGCCTATTTTTTATAACCTTCAGTTATTTTGGAACGTTTGTACTAAGAATATATCAGATATTCACCGACGCTAGTTGACCATTCCGGAGTGAGACACTCGTCACATTTGTCAGTTCAGGCCGACAATCAGTCTGATGAGGCCGCAAGCACCGGCTGTCATTAGGTTTTCTTCCTGACGCGCCGGAAATATTGGAAAGAAAAATCTTGTAAAATAGAGGGTTGGCAGCCAAATCTCGATCAGAATGGCATACCCCAGACTGGCCAGCAGCTCCTGGTGGACCAGCAAACCGCGTCAGGGTGCCGTCCTGTCATTCAATGCCAGCGCCCCTTTGACCACTCGATAGATGAGCCAGATCGATGTCAGCAGAAGGATCAGCCAGCCAATCAGCAGAATGGTGGTTATGGTGCCAAGCACGGTCCAGAAAAGACCAAGCCAGAAGGTTCGGATCTGCCAGCGGAAATGGGGTTCGATCCAGGTGCCGGTGACTTCGTCCAGTTTGATGTAATTGACGATCACCCCCGCCAGTGCGGTTATTCCCCCGGTGAAAAACACCAGCGCCTGAAGGATGTACACCGCCACCGCCAGATTGCGGGCCGGTTCGGCCTCCCGAATGTTACGGGTGGAGTCTGCGGGAATGAATTCCTGATCAGCCAAGTGGGTTCTCCTCGGGCATAGGACTTCATTCACGTTACCACAATATCTCCACTTCGCCAGCCATCTACCCGCCTTTGCAAACTCAGGCAGACGGCAAGCGGATACCGTTACTGGCAAGATGGAGAGCAATGACGGTCATCATCACCGCAATCACCCCGTCGATCAGCCGCCATGCCAGCGGGCGGGCCAACCACGGAGCCAGCGCCGCACCGGCCCAGGCCAGCATACCAAACCACAAGACCGAAGCACTGGCGGCACCAATCACAAATGTCAAAGGATTCGCTTGCTGGGCCCCGACGGCGGGAATCAGCAGCAAGGTGTCGAGATAGACCTGGGGATTCAGCAGAGTAACCGCCAGTGTCGTGAGCAACACGTTGCGAAGACTCACCGCCACCGGCTTCTCTTCCGCACGAAGTGCCTCGCGGCCGTTGATCGCGCGCCAGCTTGCCTGAAGTGCAAGCCAGACAAGAAAGACCACCCCGAGCCAGCGGAAGACATCCAGTGCCTGAGGAAACGCCAGCAAGGCCGCACTAAGCCCAAACGTACCGGCTGTAAAAAGGATGGCATCGGAGCTCATGCAGACACCAGCCACCCACCAGTGGTGCTCCCGGCGTATCGCCTGCCCCAGTAGATAGGCATTCTGGGCGCCGATCGCCACAATAATGCCGCCGCAAACAACAAGCCCTGTCAGATAGCTTTCCAGCACCGGACACCTCTCCTGCCGATAGTCCATGAAACCTGTGCGACGAGGATACGGCGCGATCAACTATACTAGAAACTCATACTTCTAATACTGCATTAATTTTTCTTATGCTTGATTACAAACTGCTCGAAGCCCTCGTGACGGTGATTGAAGCCGGAGGTTTTGAAAGAGCCGGCGTTGCACTGGGCCTGTCACAATCAGCGGTGTCCCAACGGATAAAACTGCTGGAAGCCCGCCTCGGACAACCGGTACTGATCCGCAGCCCAACACTTCAGGCGACGCCTACCGGGCAGCGCTTACTCAACCATGCCCAACAGGTGCAATTGTTGGAGCGGGATCTCGGTCGCACGCTGCCCGGGCTCAATGCCGACCGGACCCGCCTGCGCATTGCCCTGAATGCTGACAGTCTGGCTACCTGGTGGGCAGACGCTATTGGGGAATTCTGCCGCGAAGAGGGACTGCTGCTGGATCTGGTGATTGAAGACCAGGACATCGGCCTGAGGCGCATGCGCGAAGGCGATGTCGCCGCCTGCCTGTGCAGCGGCGACCAACCCGTTGCTGGTGCACGCAGCACTCTCCTCGGGCACATGACGTACCGTGCGCTTGCCCGCCCCGACTACCTGGCCCACCACTTTCCGGAAGGACCACAGCAGGCCGCCTTCCGCGATGCACCGGCGATTGTCTTCGGGCCTGATGACCAGCTACAACACCGGTTCCTGGCTCAGCGAGGCTATCATGGCCGCTTCCCCTACCACTTGTGTCCGTCGTCTGAGGGGTTTGTCAGGCTGGCACAGGCCGGCATGGGCTACGGCATGATCCCGGACCACCAGGGACACCCACTGGTGGCCTCAGGCGATCTGGCGGATCTGGCCCCTGGTGAAGGGATCGCGGTCAATCTCTATTGGCACTACTGGCGCCATGGCGGCGATTTTATGGAGCGATTGACCAGTACCCTGATTCGCAAAGCCCAACGTTGCCTTCAGGTCCCGGGCTGAGTTTCGTTGGGGCGATAGCCCAGACGGAAGCCACCCCAATGGCGACCATTCACATAGATCGGCACCGACAGGTCATGCATGATTTCCCCGGTGTCACGGCGATAGGTCTGCAGCAACATGTCCTCGGTATGACTGCCACAACGGGCACCGGTGCGGTCGTTGAACAGCCGCTTGCTGCGACTGCGCACCAGATCGACCTCGGGGTTTCCGGTGTGTGGATGGGCAAATTCACGGTTGTGGGTCGGCACGTACCCATCGGGAGCACAGGCAATGGCAAAGACCAGCGCCGGATGAGCGTCTTTGACTGACTCCTGCACCGACGGCAGCTTGTCGTCGGTAAAACGGTCAAACCCAGAGGTGTACTTGGCCGGTTCAGTGCCCGGCACCGGAGTACGCGAGGCATCGAACAACGCCTTGTCGGTCAGGCGGCCATCACGCAGGGCCTGCTCAAACAACTCCCCAATCCGCGCAGCGCCTTCACGGGCACGATGATAGAAAAACTGGTGGTAGCTGGTTTCACTGCTGCGTGCGTATGCCGCATTGGCATCTTCCGCAAGCTCCATCAGGGTACTGGCCTGGGTCGCCAGAGACTCCACGCTGACGTCGCTCTCTGAGATCTGGTCTTTCAGCGAGCCAATAGCCTGAAAGATATGCTGAAGGCTCTCATCATTGCGCTGATCATTGTCGGCGATCAGTGATACTCTCTGCTCCAGCTGATCCGACTGACTGCGGATTTCAGTCAGCCGTTCGCCGACCTGTTCAACCGAGGTCAACCCATTTTCCACGCTTTCAGCCAGGCTCTCGATACGAGACACAATCTGGCTGGTATCCCCCCGGATTTCCTCAAGGGTTTCTGCCACTTCACCGGTAGCCTGGGCCGTCCGCCCGGCCAGTTGGCGCACCTCATCGGCGACCACCGCAAATCCCCGTCCCTGCTCACCGGCGCGGGCCGCTTCGATGGCCGCATTCAGCGCAAGCAGGTTAGTCTGCTCGGCGATACCCTGAATGACACTGGTCACACCCTGAATACGATTGGATTTTTCGTTCAACTCCTGGATCAGCCGCAGATTTTCCCCGGACTGCTGGTGCACCAGACGCACCCGCTCAATGGCATTTTCCAGCGCCACCTTGCCTTCCGCACTCTGCTCACTCGCCTGGCGCGCCATCACCGCGGCGTCTTCGGCCTGCTGGGCAGACTGTTTCACCGTTTCCGTCATCTGGCCGGCATAGTCGGCGACTTGCCCGATTTCGAGCACCTGACTATCCAGCCGTCTCTTAAGCTGGTCCGACGCGTAGGAAACCTCAGCAGCTGAAATGGCGTTGGCGTCCGCATTGGAAGAGAGTGAGCTCACCAGCACTCGGCCCGCATCAGCATCGCTGATCAGTTGCTGGCAACGCTGTCGCAGGGGGTTATCGTTCTGATCGCCGCCCGCAGCGAGCTGGTCAATACCGCGGTCCAGCGGTTCCAGCACACGCAGAACAAAATAGAACGTCGCTGCCGCAATACCAACCAGCAGCCCCAAGGCCATGGAAACCGGTTCCAACCCCATAAATGGTGCCAACACAAACCCCAAAATCAGCAAGATCAGAGCGCTGAGGGCGCCCATTATTGTTATTCGCCCCGCTACCAACTTCATATCATCCTCTGTATGTCCCGGCCCCGCTCACAACGTATGAGGGCAGCCATCGCCAAAGCCTATGAAATTGCCGCGTTGTTATAACTGATACTTTAGTTTGCTTTTGGCCGGGATCACGATCTTTTTTACAAAAAGACCACAGAAAGAAACCGCCCAACCGGTGCGATCCGATTGGGCGGCGTGAAAAGCACACGGTATTTCAGCGGGATCAGCCGCCGATTACACCACCGTCATCCCGAGTCACAATGACGGTGGCATCGCGGGGACGATCCACATTAACGTCAGGCCAGTTACCACGGGGATGCTGAATGTTAACGAACATGGTTCTGCAGTCCGGGGTGGTCACGACACCCGTCACTTCGCAGCCCACCGGGCCGACAAAGAAACGACGGATGTCACGGGTGCGCGGATCTGCTGCCAGCATCATGTTGTTCTGGTAAGGCGGCGCGTCAGAGCCATCGGTCTGAATCCACAGCCGGCCGTTGTAGTCGAACCACAAGCCGTCCGGGCTGTTGAAGAGGTTGCTGTCGTCCAGAGTCACCACCGACTTGCCATCCACCACAGTTTCAGTGCCAGACTCACCGGCAAAGACAAAAATGTCCCACACAAACCTGCTGGAAGCATGCTTGTTGCCCTGCTCGCGCCAGTAAATGATGTGACCGTTCGGGTTGGGGCCCTGGGGATTGGCCGCGTTGGTATCGTCCGGTGACCGGCGGGAATTGTTGGTCAGGGTGAAATACACCTTGCCGCTCGCAGGATCCACCGCGCCCCACTCGGGACGGTCCATGGGGGTAGCGCCGGCAATATCTGCTGCCAGACGCGTGTTCACCAGCACATCAGCCTGACTGCTGAACGGTGCGTCAAATGCAATATCCCCGACCCGGCCGGCAGCAACCGCTGCGTTCATTTTCGCTACAAAACCATCGTCGTCCAGAGACAGCGGCAGCCAAACTCCCGTGCCATCGTCGTTGAAGCGCGCCACGTAGAGGGTACCTTCATCGAGCAGGCTGCCGTCTGCCGTTGCGGCGTGGTACGGCTTCGCGGAGACAAACTTGTAGATGTACTCGAAGCGGGAGTCGTCACCTGAGTAGCAAACCACCGGCTTGCCTTCTTCAACCGGCGCAAAGATAACCCCCTCGTGACCGAAACGACCCAGGGCGGTCCGCTTCTGCGGTCTGGCGGCCGGATTGAACGGGTCGATCTCGACCATAAATCCAAACGTGTTCGGCTCGTTGCGGTAGTCGTCACTGGCGCTGGCGCCAGAGGCCGAGGCGTTGAAACGCACGTACTCATCGGCGCCACCTGCGGCTTTCTCCCAATCGTAGCGGGACGCACTGCCAACACCATGACGTACGTGCTCTTTGGGACGGACAGGATCACCATTGGCGAAGTAGCCATGCCAGTTTTCCTCGGCCGCCAGATAGGTCCCCCATGGGGTTGGTCCCATCGCACAGTTGTTCAGGGTGCCACGGGTGGTGGTCGCATCCGGGCTGAAGCGCGTGACCAGTTTCCCGAAACCACGGGCCGGGCCGCGGATATCCATCTCGGTGCCACCGGTGACCCGGCGATTGTAGGCACTGCCATGAACCACAGACCAGTTGCCCACCGCATCCTGACGAATATGGATCACAGACACGCCGTGGGCGGCCACTTCCTTGCGTACTTCGTCATCGGGACGGGATCCATCCGCAAAAGTGGTGGCACCTGCCGGGTGCAGGGCGTTCTGGTTGATGTATTCGTGGTTCATCACCAGCAAACCTTCAGACGAGCTGTTACCGCCATTCTTAAGGTCAATGGGGAAAAAGTGCACCCCGTCATGGTGCATGCCCACCTGCTGCTCCTGGTCCGCACCGCTGTTGCTGCCATCGTCAAAGAACTCAGGAAGCGTTCCGGTGAGGGGCGTACCCCAGGGCACAAAAGCCCTGGCACTGTAACCCTCAGGCACCACCACCTGATTCAGCGTGGATACTCCCACAGCAGCAAAGCCAAGTCTGGAGTTGAGATGGGCGCGGGAGTGGTTGCTCGGATGCCCGTTACCACGATGACCTTCACCGGCAACGCTCAGTCCGGCGCCGCCCATCACACCCAGCAGTACAGCACCGACGCTGCCCTTCATCAGGGCACGGCGTTCCATCCGGTTGGCAAGAACTGAAGCAAACGGCAGGTTGCCGGACTCATTGACTACCGGCTCGTAGTTGGGATCGTTGTAATTGGGGTCGAGATCTTTTTTGGCCATTTCAGGTCTTCTCTCTCAGGGATGAACACGAGGAGTGTTCAGTCTCAACCCCGAAATTGACCGTGCCGTGACACTTACGCGTCAGCACCATGAACCATCAATGACACACACTGAAACACTCTCGTGTTCAGACCTTTAACCTTCCCGGCTTTCAGACCAGCAATCCATGACACCCCCAGCCGCCTGACACGACGGCTCAGGTCCCTGCCAGCGTCTCGCCATTGACCAGAATCAGGTGATCAAGCCTGACCAGCTTGCCGCGGCCGGTCAGCATGAAATCCTCACCGGCACGGGAAAACAGATCCCGTACAACTTCGTGAATCGTTTGCACCTGCCCGGCTTCATCCCTGTAAACCAGCTCAACAAGCTGACCTGACTGCTGGTAGTTTCTCAACGTACGCTGTACCGCACAGCCCACGGGCTGGTAATGGTTAGTCATGGCAGCACCGGCAATGTTTTTATTGTTGTCACCCAGTCTGGTTCAGGATCGCGGGTTTCGCCACTACCAAAGTAGTAAGGTCCGGGATGGACACCGATTGACCGCCGGCGTCGCAGAGCGACAGGAAACTGACAGGTCGGTCTGGCGAACTTTCCGGGTCACGCTGCAGGGCTGCGAATTCCCGGCCTGTTTGGTTGAGTGGCACGCGATATGCTGCGTTAAAGGTATATCGGGCAATGCCGATAGGAATGTAAAGATCTCCGACAATGCTGTCGGGAACGCAGTTAAACGGATGTTACTTCAGGGTGTCAGACGTGGGAGGTAGTAGCCATGAACGCACCGGACAAGATGGACCAGACAGAACTCCTGGGTCGTTTATACGATCACAAGCAGAAGCAGCTCCTTGCAGCCAGCCAGCGTGGCGACAGGCTGTTGTGCCAGGTGCTGGCAGCCGAGGCTCAGGCCATCTGCGACGCCATTACCAAAAACCGCCAGTAGCTTCCGCGGGGTTTCCACGGAGGAGCAAACACCCGGGTGCTGCGGTCTCCCGTCGCACTCGGGCATAGAATTGTTATCACCCTACCTTTCTTTCCCCCGCGTGTTAGCATATCGGCCTTTGACAGGCACGATATGAGGCGTTGAATGAGCACTGATAATCAGCGGGTTCTGTTGGACATCCAGCAGGGAATTGCCACGGTTACCCTGAACCGCCCGGACAAATACAACGGACTGGACATGGCGATGTTTGACGCCATCGCCCAGGTGGCAAAAAAACTGAAAAAAGACCGTAGCGTTCGCGTTGTCATTCTCAAAGGCGCAGGCGAAGCGTTCTGTTCCGGCCTGGATGTCGGCAAGGTGATGAAAAACCCGGTCAACTTCGTCAAGCTGCTCATCAAGCCCGGCCGCAAGATCAGTAACCTCGCACAGGATATGGGTTACCTATGGCGGCAGGTACCGGCCCCGGTCATCGCGGTTACCCATGGCTACTGTTTCGGCGGCGGATTCCAGATTGCTCTGGGTGCGGATTTCCGCTTCTCAACCCGCGATTGTGAGTTTTCCATCATGGAGAGCAAGTGGGGCCTGATTCCGGACATGAGCCTGGCCGTGACCCTCCGCGAACTGATCAGTATTGATCTGGCCAAGGAACTGACCATGACCGCACGCCGCTTTAATGGCGAAGAGGCCAAAGCCATGGGGCTGGTCAGCCGCGTCTGTGACGATCCCCTGGCCCAGGCTCAGGCGTTTGCAGAAGAACTCGCCCAGCGGTCACCCGACGCTGTCGCCGCCAGCAAACTGCTGTTTAACCGCACCTGGAGCGCCCCGGACAAGACCGCCCTGGACTGGGAGACCCGCTTGCAGAAGAAGGTGATCGGACGCGCCAATCAGCGCACAGCCATTGCCCGCAACACCGGCAAGCCGGAGCAGGAATACCAGGAAAGACGGGACTTCTGAGCTTCGCGCTAACCAAAAAGCCCCGGACACAGGGTGTCTGGGGCTTTTCATCCAAATAATGCGATCCAGAAAGCTACGCGTTCAATCCCAGGACATAGCGCCTTCGTCGAACTCTTCGCGAGTGATGTTGCCATCACCGTTCATGTCACGCATTTCCAGTTCTGCAGGATCTCCCGCCTCGGGCTGCCCTGCTGCGGTTGCACCATAGACATTCAGTTCTTCGGCACTGATTACGCCATCGGCGTTTGCATCCAGAACTTCAAACACTGGAGCCTTGGGTCTGGAACTTTCCATATCCCCAGCCATGGAATCGGCACTGCTGTCTGCCGAATCGCTGCCGGCAAAGGCAAACGGTGCCATCAATGAAACCGATATGACAGTGGCACAGGTTATGGTCCTGATCTTCATAGCAATCTCCTTTACAAAGCCATGCTTTCATCAATGATCGACCACACCATGGCGTCCGGACCCGTTCCGGAATCGCCGGTCATAACGTCAGTTCTCCAGCAACGGATCTGAGCGCGTCTTTGGAGAAACGACGGCCAGGCACTCACGGTTGCACTTCGCTGGCCACAGCCTGCGAAGCCCTACCCGGTTATCCCATTAAGGACCCTGATCGCCGGTTTATCCAGTGAATATTGTTTAATTCTTGCTCAATTTCAGTGCTGAACGGCTGTTGCCAGCCAGCCGCACGGGGTCAGATTCACTTGACCTGAGAGTCCGGCCACGTATTATCTGCGTTCGCGTATAATGTTTGCGGAGCACACATGGCTGACAGGCCCAAGCTGACCCTAGGCCCGGTTTTTCTCCGATTCCCGGTGTACACAGCCGTACTTTGGGGACGCCTCCCGTATTTTCCTGATCCACCCTCCCTGCGTTGAGTAATCTGGCCATCGCTACTGCAAAGATGCAGCTATAACGGGCGGCGGCTAAACTCTGTCAGCAAAAAGCCTTACTCATCCATAGCATGACACTGATTCAACAATGAGGTTGCGATGACCCTGTCGCTGGTCGTTTTACTGCCTTTTCTGGGAGCCATTGCCGCTCCCTTGTTCGCCCAGGCGGGCCGTACCGCCATCGCCATCGCGTCGTCAGTGCCGGCGCTGATTGCGCTGGCGATGCTGTTCCCCCACTGGGCAACCCTGGCCGAAGGCGGGGTTCTGCTGGAGACTCACAGCTGGCTCCCGGCCGTGGGACTGTCCCTCAGCTTCCGGCTTGACGGCCTGTCGCTGCTGTTTGCCCTGCTGATTCTTATCATCGGCCTGCTGATCATTCTCTATGCCCGCTATTACCTGAAACCCTATGAGAATGTCGGCAAGTTCTACGCCCTGCTGCTGTGCTTCAAGGGCGCTATGCTGGGCATTGTTCTCTCCAGCAATCTCCTGCTGATGCTGGTGTTCTGGGAGCTCACCAGCGTGGTGTCCTTCCTGCTGATCAGCTTCTGGAATCACAAACAGGACGCCCGCCGCGGCGCACGAATGGCGCTGGCGGTCACCGGTGGTGGTGGACTGGCCCTGTTGGCCGGCATTCTGATCATTGGCCGCATTGTAGGCAGCTATGAGCTTGACGACGTGCTCGCTGCCGCTGACCTGATCAAGTCCCATGCCCTGTATCCGTTTGCACTGACGCTGGTGTTGCTGGGCGCCTTTACCAAGTCGGCCCAGTTCCCGTTCCATTTCTGGCTGCCCCATGCCATGCAGGCACCGACACCCGTGTCCGCCTACCTGCACTCAGCCACCATGGTCAAAGCCGGCATATTCCTGATGGCGCGCCTGTACCCGGTACTGGCAGGCACCGATCAGTGGTTCTATATGGTCAGCTTTACCGGCATGGTGACCCTGCTGATCGGCGCCTATGTCGCCCTGTTTAAACATGACCTTAAGGGACTGCTGGCCCACTCAACCGTCAGCCACCTGGGCCTGATCACCCTGCTGTTTGGTATGAACACCCAGTTGGCTGCCGTGGCCGCCCTGTTTCACGTCATCAACCACGCCACGTTCAAGGCGTCGCTGTTTATGGCGGCCGGCATCATCGATCATGAAACCGGTACCCGTGACATGCGGCAGATCAACGGTCTCTGGCGCTTCATGCCCCATACCGCCACCCTGGCCATGGTGGCCGCCTCATCCATGGCGGGGGTACCTCTGCTCAACGGCTTCCTCAGCAAGGAAATGTTCTTTGCCGAATCACTGTCGCTGAATCTGCCCGGCATCTGGGCCTACCTCCCACCATTGGTTGCCACCCTGGCCGGCATATTCGCAGTGGCCTACTCGGCCCGCTTCATCCATGACGTGTTCTTCAACGGCAAGCCGGTGGATCTGCCGATCTACCCACCCCACGAACCACCCCGTTACATGAAGATCCCGGTGGAGATTCTGGTCTTTGCCTGTGTCATGGTGGGCATGTTCCCGGCGGTCTCCATTGGCCCACTGCTTCATGCCGCAGCATTCGCCACCCTCGATGGCCAGGTTCCGGAATACCACCTGGCGATCCTGCACGGCTTCAACCTGCCCCTGCTCATGAGTTTTCTCGCCTTCTTTGGCGGCCTGCTGATGTACAGCCAACGCCAGCGATTCTTCGATTTCCACGCACGTTTCCGGGAGATTGATGAAAAAGCCGTCTTTGAGAAAGTGGCGATGTGGCTTGAGGACCGGGCTGCGGCCTTCACCAACCGTATCGAGAATGGCTCCCTGCAGCGTTACGCCATGCTGCTGATTGCGAGCGCAGTTGTGGTGGCTCTGGCTCCGATTGGGGACATGGGCCTGTTTATCGGCAGCCATGGACTCAGTCCCATCGACTGGCCATCGCTCACGGCGGCGGTCCTTCTGATCATCAGCGCCCTCGGCACAGCCGCTTACCACCGGGACCGCTTCTTCGCTCTGGTACTGCTCAGTGTCGTAGGTCTGGTGGTCGCCCTGACCTTCGCCCGCTTCTCCGCCCCTGACCTGGCCATGACCCAGCTTTCGGTGGAAGTCGTAACCATCGTGCTGCTGATGCTGGCGCTGTATTACATGCCGTCCTGGACACCGATTGAAACGTCCTGGCCACGCCGCCTGCGGGATCTGACCATCGCCCTTGTTGCCGGCGCGGGTATGACGCTGATTACCCTGGCCATGCTGACCCAGCCATTCGAGTCCATTTCCAGCTTCTTTATCGCCAACAGCAAGCCCGGTGGCGGCGGCACCAATGTGGTCAACGTGATTCTGGTGGACTTCCGTGGATTCGATACCCTTGGCGAAATCACGGTACTGGCAATTGCCGCTCTGGGCATCTACGCCATGCTCAAGAATACCGCGCTCACCCCCCCACCCGGCGACGGCCTGGGACACCCGTGGACCCGCGATGCCCATCCGATGATGCTGAAACAGATCGCCCGGCCCATGCTGCCTCTGGCGCTCATGATTTCCCTGTACATTTTCCTGCGGGGGCACAACATGCCCGGAGGCGGATTTATTGCCGGCCTGATCACCGCTGTTGCTCTGGTATTGCAATACATTGCCAGCGGCGTGGGCTGGACCGAGGACCGAATCCCCTTCCGCTACCACAACGTGATTGGCCTTGGTCTGCTGTTTGCCGTTATTGCTGGCGCCGGCAGTCTGGCATTCGGATACCCGTTCCTGACGTCGGCCTTCGGTTACATCACCTGGCCGGTGGTGGGCAAGTTTGAAATTGCATCGGCCATGGTGTTCGACCTTGGCGTTTACTTTACGGTGGTCGGCGCTACCCTGCTGGCCCTGGTGAGCCTTGGCAAGCTTTCACCCCACTCAGCCATCAAGAGCTCCAAGGGAGGTATGTGATGGAACTCGCCTATGCCCTGATCATCGGCACCCTGACAGCCTCCGGCGTTTACCTGATCCTGCGGGCCCGGACCTTTCCGGTGGTGGTTGGCCTGACCCTGCTATCCTACGGCGTCAACCTGTTCCTGTTTGCTACCGGCCGCCTGGTCACCGGCGGTCAGCCCATCATTGGCAGCACTGGCGAGTATGCCGACCCACTGCCTCAGGCCCTGGTACTGACCGCCATTGTTATTGGCTTCGCGATGACGGCGTTCGCTGTGGTACTGGCCCTGCGCAATCAGGCCGACAATGAAGATGACCACGTGGATGGCCACCGGCCAGCCCCTGAGCCCCGCGCTGAGGAAGAGGAGGGAGCCAGCCGATGAACCACTTGCTGATCGCGCCTATCCTGATCCCCCTGCTCGGCGGAATCATCCAGGTCTTTATCGGCTACGCGCCGATTTCACTGCGCCGGACCCTGGCGCTGGCAACGACCGTGTTGCTGTTGGCATCCACCTTTGCGCTATTGGTGCTGGCCAATGACGGCAGCTACCGAGTCTATGCCTTCGGCAACTGGGCGCCCCCCTTCGGTATCGTGCTGGTTCTTGACCGGCTAGCGGCACTGATGCTGGTGATGACGGCCATCCTCGCCTTCTTCAGTCACCTGTACGCCATCCATCGGACTGACGAGAGCAGCCGGCAGTTCCACGCCCTGTTCCTGTTCCAGCTGATGGGCCTTAACATCGCGTTCCTGACTGGCGACCTGTTTAACCTGTTCGTCGCCTTTGAAGTACTGCTGATCGCGTCCTATGGCCTGCTCATGCAGGGCCCCGGCACCAAGCGCACGGTGCCTAGCCTGCACTATGTGGTGCTCAACCTGACCGGCTCCGCCCTGTTCCTGATCAGTGTTGGCATGATCTACAGTGTGACCGGCACCCTGAACATGGCCGACCTGGCTGCCAAGGTGCCCCAGGTCAGCGCAGAGAACCTGCCGCTGTTGCAAGCCGGCGGGCTGATGCTACTGGTGGTGTTCGGCCTCAAAGCCGCCATCCTGCCGCTGTGTTTCTGGCTGCCACGGGCTTATGGCAATGCCACTGCGCCGGTGGCAGCCCTGTTCGCAGTCATGACCAAAGTCGGTTTTTACGCCATTGTCCGAGTCTTCACACTCATATTCGGCTCTGGTGCAGGCGCGCTGGCGAATCTGGGACTCGACTGGCTGTTCGCGTTCGCCCTGGCGACCCTGACCATGGGCGTCATCGGCGCCCTGGGAGCTCGCAACCTGCGGACGCTGATTGCCTGGCAGGTCATCATTTCGGTAGGCACCCTGCTCGCCGCCGTTGGCCTGGGGACAGAAGAAGGGACGTCCGCGGCGTTGTTCTACATGCTCAATACCACCTGGATTGTCGGCGGACTGTTCCTGGTGGTTGACCTGATCGCGGCTCAGCGGGGCTCTGCAGTCGACCGTATTGTGACCGCACCCCGAATGCATAATCGCACCCTGCTCAGCGTACTGTTCCTGATCGGTGCCGTCGCGGCCATCGGCCTGCCACCGCTGAGCGGATTTTTTGCCAAGCTGCTGATTCTCCAGTCGACTACCCCGGGAGCTGAAATGGCCTGGTTGTGGAGCGTATTGATTGGCGGAAGTTTCTTTACCCTGATCGCGTACAGCCGAGCCGGTTCCATCGTGTTCTGGCGAACCGTGGATGGTCATGTCAGCAGCACCGACCGGCTCTCACTGCCGGTCACCGTAGCGGCTGGTGGCCTGGTCAGCATGGCCATCGTCATCGTGTTACTGGCCGGTCCGATCAGCGCCTATGTGGACGCCACTGCGGCCCAGCTGTTCAATACCAGCGAATACCTTAATGTGCTTAATTTACCTGTCATAGCGGAGGGCCTGTGATGCTGGCACGAATCGGTCTGCCCCAACCCTTCCTGAGCCTGGTTCTGTTCATCGTCTGGCAACTGCTCAGTGACGGCATCAGCGGCGGCAGTATAGTGATGGGGTTGATCCTTGCCTGGGTGCTGCCCCAAGTCACCCGGGGCTTCTGGCCGGAACGCCCGGCCATCGTCAAGGGTTGGCTGGTTCCACTCTACATACTGCGGGTCTTGCTGGACATCGTGGTGGCCAGTCTGTCGGTCGCGCGCCTGGTGCTGAGCACCCGTAAACCCCGCCCGGCGTTTATTTCCTACCCGATCAGCCTTGAACACCCGCTGGCCATTACCATGCTCGCCAGCACGATATCGCTGACACCGGGTACCGTCAGCACCGATGTCAGTGACGATCAGCGCATCTTGCTGATCCACGCCCTCGACGTGGACGACGAGCAGGACATCATCGACACCATTCGCCGGCGTTATGAAAAACCGTTGCAGGAGATCTTCCAATGATCACCACCGCTCTGCACATCACCATTGCCATGGTGACCCTGGCCGCCGTACTCAATGTATTCCGGCTGATCAAGGGACCGGACGCGCCTGACCGGGTGCTGGCCCTGGATACCTTGTATGTGAACGCCATCGCACTGATCATCCTGCTCGGCATTACCCTGGGCACCCGGCTCTATATGGAGTCAGCGCTGTTGATTGCCGTGATGGGGTTTGTCGGTACGGTGGCCATGGCCAAGTACCTGAAACGTGGCAGCGTCATTGAATAAGCGCACCGACAGATCTGAGTCGGACCAGGAGCAAAATCTATGAATCCCGTCGTCGAATACCTTATTGCCGGCCTGCTGCTCACCGGCGGCGCCTTTACCCTGATTGGCGCCATCGGCCTGGCACGAATGCCGGATTTCTATACCCGGCTACACGCTCCCACCAAGGCGACCACGGTGGGCGTCGGCGCCATTATCATTGCATCAGTGGCCTACGCTTCCAGCCAGGGTGCCGGTATTGATACCGCGGAAGTGCTGATCACCGTGTTCCTGTTTATGACAGCCCCGGTGAGCGCCAACATCATGGCGAAGTCCGCCATGCACCTGGACGTGAAGCGCATGCCGGAAACCCGAGGCAAGCCCTGGGATCAGTGAGCACCCGTCCGGGCATCACAGCGTGCCCTGCGGCACCCATTGCTGTCCGAGCAATACCAACAGCCACAGCGCCAGCAGGCAGAACCCGCCGACCAGCAGATAGGATAACCAGGAGCGTCGGCGCTTGCCCGGTTCCAGCTTGCGGGAAATGTGGTTCCGTAACAATCGGGCATTACGATCATTCGCTTTCCACATCAGATCGAAGGCGTCCCCCAGTACCGGCACCAGTCCGATCACGAATTCCAGCAACAGGTTGCCCAGCATTCGCGTCACCAGACCGGCACCCGCCCCCAGACGAATCGCCTCAATCACCACGTACAGAGACAGCACCAGTCCGATCAGATCCCCTAGCCCGGGCACCAGCCCCAGGATCGGATCCAGCCCAAAGCGGATGTTGGTACCGGGAATCCGGAACTGGCTGTCCAGCCGCCGGGCAAAGGTGTCCAGTCGCCGCAGTGACTGCTCATAGCGTTCTCGTTCCGCTGCTGCGGAGGGGGTTGCTGAAGTTTCCATCGATTCCATAAATTTTGTCATTCCCAGTGTCTGATTTTGCCGTATAGTAGGCGCCCAAATCTCTCAAGGAGCGCAATTATGCTGAAGGTTAACGAGTATTTTGACGGTCAGGTCAAATCCATTGCTTTCCAGTCTGCCACCCTGCCTGCCACCGTTGGCGTGATCGCACCGGGTGAGTACGAGTTTGGCACCAGCCAGAAAGAAACCATGACCGTGATCAGCGGTGCCCTCACGGTGCTGCTGCCTGGCATGAGCGAATGGATGACCTACGGTGCCGGCGAAGCCTTTGAGGTCGCCGCCCAGGCAAGCTTCAAGGCCAAGGCAGACATCGACACGGCTTACCTGTGCACCTACGAGTAAGCCAGTCAACGGACCGGCCCTTCACTCAGGCCGGTGTAAAAGGAGTCCGCTCGCGGGCTCCTTTTTTTTGCTGTCCATTTCCCCATGTGCCCGCCAACGGCAAGAAAAACTCAGCACCACAACGTCGTCGACCTTACAGTGTTCTACACTGGATTTGTGCCACTATTCCGGGACAAATCCAATAATGAACAACAAGGAGACTCCTCCACCATGGTGCAGACCAAGATCCTTCCATCTGCGGACAACGCCCACCAATACCCGCTGCTGATCAAACAGCTACTGCTCTCCGGCCCACGTTACGCGCCGGACCAGGAAATAATTTACGGCAGCCGCAGCCGCTACACCTATCGCGATCTGGTCAAGCGCATTCACCGCCTGGCTCACGCCCTCACCAATGCGGGCGTCCAGGCTGGCGACACCGTCGCGGTCCTGGACTGGGATACCCCCCGCTATCTGGAGTGCTTCTTCGCCATCCCGATGATCGGGGCGATACTGCACACCGTCAACGTACGGTTGTCTCCTGAGCAGATCGTCTACACCATGAACCATGCCGAAGATAAGCTGGTACTGGTGCACGACGATTTCCTGCCAGTGCTCGAAGGCGTCAGCGCTGAACTCGAGACCGTCACCGGCTACATCCAGCTCACCGATAATGACAGTGCTCAGACCACTGGCCTCAACACCCACGGTGAATACGAGCAACTGCTGGCCCAGGCGGACGACGAGTTCGATTTCCCCGACTTCGACGAGAACAGCGTAGCGACTACGTTTTACACCACAGGCACCACCGGCAACCCCAAGGGCGTATTCTTCAGCCACCGCCAGCTGGTACTGCATACCCTGAATACGAGCGGTAGCCTGGCCGCCTACGATGAAATGCCCATGCTACGGTCATCATCCGTGTACATGCCCATCACGCCGATGTTCCACGTCCACGCCTGGGGTGTGCCCTACGCGGCGACTCTGCTCGGACTCAAGCAGGTCTACCCCGGACGTTATGAGCCGGAGCTGCTGGTCGACCTGATCAAGGAACACGAGGTGACCTTTTCCCATTGTGTACCAACCATCATGCAGATGATGATGGCCACGGAGTCGATCAAAACCGCGGATCTGAGCAACTGGCATGTGTTGATTGGAGGCAGTGCGCTGACCCAGGGGCTGTGCAATGCCGCCGCCAGGCTGGGCATTAAGCTCTTTACCGGCTACGGAATGTCGGAAACCTGCCCGCTGCTGAGCCTGACTCACCTGTCCCCACAAGACCTGGAACTGCCGCTGGAGCAACAGACCGCCAAACGGGTAAAGACCGGGGTAGCGGTTCCCCTGGTGGACATCCGTATTATCGACCCGGATGGCAATCCGCTGCCCCACGATGGCGAAACAAAAGGCGAAGTGGTGGCACGAGCGCCATGGCTGACCCAGAGCTACTTCAAGGAACCGGAGAAAGGAAACGAGCTGTGGCAAGGCGGCTGGCTGCATACCGGTGACGTCGCCAGCATGGACCCGGACCACACCCTGGTGATCCGTGACCGTATCAAGGATGTCATCAAGACCGGGGGTGAGTGGCTCTCATCCCTCGACCTCGAGAACCTGATCAGTCAGCACCCGGCGGTCGCCGCGACGGCGGTTGTTGGTGTGCCTGACGAGAAATGGGGCGAGCGCCCCCATGCCCTTGTGGTGAAGGCCGCGGGTGCGACGGCGTCTGCAGAAGATATTCAGGAGCACCTGAAGCAATACGTTGCCTCCGGTGACATCAACAAATGGGCCATACCGGAACAGATCGACTTTGTTGAGGACATTCCCAAAACCAGTGTCGGCAAGATCAACAAGAAGCTGATCCGCGATCAGCTCGGACAGTAATCAATCTATGCCCGCAGGCGCTGACCTGCGGGCATCTGCCTTCCAGTCCCGCTATAATCCGATGCCTTCGCCTGAAGCGTCCGGCTTCAGACATCCTCCAACCTGACGTCGAGGGACCTTCGCCATGATGTCAAAGCTTCGGCACTGGATCAGCAGCCCCAGCGGCATTCGCAAGATCATCAACGTTTACGGCCCATACCTGGGCGCGGGCGTGCGCGTCACCCACATCGACGACGACTACCGCTCCGCTGCGGTCGAGATGAAGCTGAACTGGTACAACACCAACTATGTGGGCACCCACTTCGGTGGGTCGCTCTACAGCATGGTCGATCCGATGTACATGCTGTTGCTGATGAACCGGCTGGGCAAGGACTACGTAGTCTGGGACAAATCCGCCAGCATCGAATTCGTACGCCCGGGACGTGGAACTGTTTCGGCCTACTTTGAAGTCACCGACGAACGCCTGGAGGACATCATTCAGGCCACAGCCGATGGCAGTAAGCACTTGCCGGAGTGGGACGTAAACATCACTGACGAACAGGGTGAACTGGTCGCTAAAGTACGCAAGGTACTGTACGTGCGGAAGAAGAAGCAGTAACCGGACGTCACGGGCATCCGGTTACGGTAACACGGTTTCTCAAGCCAGCCCAGTGAACGCGAAATCGACCTCCGGGCGACGCCCCTGAACAATCTCGGCCAGGGCCGAACCGGAGCCGCAGGAATGGGTCCACCCCAGAGTGCCGTGACCGGTATTGAGGAACAGATTACCGTAATGGCTGCGCCCGATGTACGGCACATTGGATGGCGTAGCCGGGCGTAAACCGGTCCAATAGCTGGCGTCGTCCCAATAGCCGGCATCCGGCATCAGTTCGGCGCAGCGGCGGACAATGGCGCGACAACGGGCCGGATTCAGGTCCCGGCTGTATCCATTCAGCTCCGCCGTACCGGCTATCCGTAACCGGTCCCCCAGCCTCGAATACACCAGTTTGTACTCATCGTCAGTGAGGCTGACCTCGTAGGCGGCGTCTTCATTCTTCACGGGCACCGTAATCGAATACCCTTTGGCCGGGTAAATATTGAGGGTCAGACCCAACTGCCGTGCCAGAATGGCACTGAAGCTTCCCAGGCTGAGGACATAGCTGTCCGCCCGCAGGGTCTCGTGGAGCCCGTCTTTCAGGGTATGAACCCCCAGAATTCGGTCCCGGGTGTGGTCAAAACCGAGGATGTCGGTGCTGTAGCGGAACTCGACACCGGCGGCCTCAGCCTGAGCCGCCAGGGCCTGAGTGAATTTACGGGCATCGCCGGATTCATCCTCAGACGTGTAAGTGGCTCCGGCAATACGGTGTTTGAACGGAGCCAGCGCAGGTTCCAGTTCTACGGCCTGGTTTGCATCCACCACCTGGCGATCGCAGCCCAGCTCCCTCATCAGCCGCGACGGCTCCAGTGCAGCCTCGAATTCCGAATGGCTGGTATAGAAGTGCAGAATGCCTTTGCTAAGCTGATCGTACTGAATACCGGTTTCATCCCGCAGCGCCTGCAGACAGGAACGACTGTAGGTGCCCAGATTAACCATCTGGCGAATGTTGTAAGCGGCTTTCGACGCCGTACATTGACTCAGAAAACTGATCGCCCAGCGCCATTGGGCCGGGTCCAGACGAGGTTTGAACAACAGCGGGGCCTCTGGCTGGCTCAGCCATTTCAACACCTTCAGCGGCGCGGAAGGGTTCGCCCAGGGTTCAGCATGGGATACGGAAATCTGGCCGCCATTGGCGAAGCTTGTCTCCAGTCCGGCCTTGCTCTGACGGTCCACAACGGTGACGTCATAACCCGCCTTGCGCAGATACCAGGCCGATGTAATACCGACCACTCCGGCTCCCATTACCAGAACGTGCATTCACTATCCTCCGCTGCAACTTCTACCTGTCGAAACCACCATCATAGCGGTCCATGGTACTGAATGATCGACGACCTTCGGCCAGCCCGAGCCTAGCCTCCAGCCTTTTTGACCACCCAGCCTTCTGCCTGCAATAGCGGGACCAGAATGTCGCGCTGGTCCCCCTGGATCTCCACCACACCCTCTTTGACGGTACCTCCGGTGCCACAGCGCGCCTTGAGCACCTTGGCGAAGGCCTTCAGCGGCGCATCATCCAACGGAATTCCGGTCACCAGTGTCACCCCCTTCCCTTTACGACCCTTGGTTTCCCGGCTGACACGAACCACACCATCACCTACCGGGCGAGCCGCCGTCCTGCACTGACATTGCTCAACCGGGTGACGGCATTCAGGGCACATCCGGCCCTGATCGGTTGAATACACCAGACCGCCAAGGTCCTTGAGTGACTGTTTTTTCATTGCACATCCAGACGTGGAAATTGATGGCTCAGTTCAGGGCCGGAGGATACTCCGCAAACATATCAGTGACCGATTCGTCGATCAGCTCACTGCGGGTTTCCGGGCTCTGATTTTCATTGAGGTAACGTTTGCTGATCGCCTGCCAAACCACTTTGCCGGTTTCGCGATCGGCCAGATTTACCACCAGCTTGCCTTCGGTCACCTCACGTACCGGCGGCGCGGTGGAGATTCCCCAACCAAAGTTACCGCGACCGAAGCCCAGACCGTAGGAAAGGCCATAGGTCTCCAGCCGCTCCTGCTGGACCACCTGATACGACACCAGCAGATCAGCCTGATCCGAGGTCTGTACCGTCAGTTGTTTGGCCGCCAGCTCCCGCTCCAGGGCCTGCTCTACCCGCGCACTGTCGAGGGACAGAAAGCCTTCGTGCTGCTGCCCTGAAGCAAACGCCCAGCTACGGTAACGGTCAAAGTCCGCTGAGGCATCGTAATCAGTCACAACGTTTGCTGCGCAGCCGCTCAGCATCAGGCAAGCGACGAGGGCGAAATGAGTGATACGCATAGTTTCTACTCCACACTGACCAGTTTGCCTATAAAGTCTGACCGGCAAAGACACCGGTGATTCCAGCCCTTACTGCTTCTTACTGTACCGTATTTTATGGGCATCACAGAATGCCGTGAACAAGTCCAGGGCATCCACAGGTACTCGCACCGTGGCGCTGACAGAGGCTCCATAACCCACCTCATCCACCTGGGCGCTGTGCTGTTGGCACCAGTGCCGCAGGGATTGTTCATCGGCAAACCCCATGTCAACATCCAGATCTTCCAGCGCCGGCTGGATTACCCGGCCGACCTGGGACAATACTGACTCGGCAGCACCGGCATAAGCCCGGACCAGCCCGCCGGCGCCCAGTTTGATACCCCCAAAATAGCGGATCACGATGACCAGCACATCCCCCATATCCTTATGCTGGATGACATTGAGAATGGGTTTGCCCGCGGTGCCTGACGGCTCTCCGGCGTCATTCATTGCGGCCTCGGCCGCAGCGCCGGGCCGACCGATCTGATAGGCCCAGCAGACATGGCGGGCATCAGGATGGTCCAGATGAGCCTGATCGACGTAGCCACGCACATCATCCCGATTTGAGACCGGAGCAACCCGGGCAATGAAACGGCTTTTCTTCACCTCGGTTTCGCATTCCAGGAAACCGGCGGGTATGGGATAATCTTTGGCCATGTCGAATAGTCCTGACGTACCGATGGCCGGACAAGGAGCCAACGATGTCGACGAATACATCCTCCCCCGCCGGAACCGCCCCGGCCGCAAAGCTTAAAAAAGCCGGCTGCGGATTCCGCTTCAGCGAAGGCGAGCTGCAGGAAGGTATTGATTTTTCAAAGGCGAATCAACTGCTGCCGCAAGATCCTGAAGAACCCGAAGCACCTGAAGAATCCGCGGTGACGGAGGCCTCCGCCTCAGACTCCGGCAAACAGCGGCAAGGTGATCGTCACGATTAACCCCCGGCCCGCGTCCCCCGGCGACTGATCCGCGCCGTTTTGGGCACCAATGGTACCATCATGGGCCTCCACTATGGCCCGCGCGATGGCCAACCCGAGCCCCCAGCCCTGGCCAGAGCGAGCCTTATCGGCTCGATAAAATGGCTCAAACAGGTGCGACAGACTCTCCTTCGAGACCCCCGCCCCCTGATCGTGGACTGAAATTACGACCGCGTCACCGGCCACAGCTACCGAACACGCCACCACCCCGCCTGGCGGTGTATGGTCAAGGGCATTCTGAAGCACATTATCCAGTGCCCGCCGCAGAAAAAGACCGTCCACCAGCACCAGAACACGGGTACTGCCGGCCGAGGCATCCAGATGGCAATCCACCCCCTGTTGTTCGGCATAGTCCGCTGCATCGGCTAGCACTTCCTGCAACAACTGCACCGGCGGAATACCTTCCCGCTCGAATTCCACCCCTTGTTCGAGCACCTGATAGAGCGACAGGATCTGCGCCGTCATGCCTTCCAGGCGTTCATTCTGTCGCAGGATACTTGCCATCAACTCCGGGTCAGCACCATTCTCTGACGCCAGCTCAATGGCTACGCGCTGACGCATCAGGGGCGTCCTGAGATCATGGGAAATATCACGGAGCAGATGTTTCTGACGTTCGAGCAGATGGCAAAGCTGATCGGTCATGTCGTTGAATGCCGTGGCCAGGGCGCCGATTTCATCCAGACGGTCGGCGATCCTTCGACCAACCCGCAATGAACGGTTGCCCCCCGCAATCGACCGGGCGGTGCGTTCCATATGACGCAGAGGCCGCGCGATCAGACGCGCCACCCACCAACAGGCCAGCGACACCAGTACCATCGCCAGCCCCCACTCAACCAACCGGAACAACCTGGGATCCAGCCACCCGGCCGCCCCGGCCCTTGGCCAGGCCACCAGCCGATACTCATCCCCAAACTCCAGTACCGCAGGGCGCTGATGATGCCAGCCCTGATCGATCCTCTTGCGAATCTCATCGGGAATACGTTCTTCCGCCTCTCCGTCAAGCAACACAATCCGCAGATCCAGTGCCTGCCCCTGCTGAAACAGATAGCGGCGCATGTCGCTGTGGCCCTGATGCTCACGGATCCTGATCGCTTCCTCCCCCACCTGACGCAGTTCTTTCTGGCGTTCAATACCGGACCGTTCCCGCTCGATCAGTTCACGGGTAACCAGGTTGCTGGTCACCACGGTGACCGCCATGGCCAGCCAGATCATCAGAAAGATCCGCCAGAACAGCGGAAACAGCCGTCTGCGTTGACTCATACCGCCACCCGATAGCTGTAACCAAGCCCCCTGACGGTTTCGATACGGTACTGACGGTCATCCCCCAGTTTGCGACGCAGATTGCTGATGTGCATGTCCAGGGTACGATCGTGGCTGGCCAGCCGTCGGCCAAGCGCCCACTGCATCAGGTCGTTCTTGCGAACCACACTGCCGGCATGGGCCAGCAGCACCTGAAGCACTTCATATTCGGTTGCGGTCAGTTCAAGCGGGACCCCCTGCAGCAACACCCGGCGCCGGTCAGCCTCGATGGTCAGATCACCGACCTGCCGTGCCTCAGCGCGCTCCACTTTCTGATCCCAATTGACCCTTCGTAACAGGGCCTGCAAACGAGCCACCAGCTCACGGGGGTTACAGGGCTTGGGAATATAATCATCGGCGCCGACCTCAAAGCCAACGATTCGGTCAGTTTCATCACCGCGGGCGGTCAGCAGGACCACTGGCAAGTGAGTTCGCGCCCTGAGCTGCCGAAGCACCTCCAGGCCATTGATGTCAGGCAGCATGATGTCCAGCACCACCACATCACACAGATGATCTTCCGCCAGCGACAGACCGTCCTGACCATTGGCGGCTTCCCGAACCGTGAACCCCTGCCCGCTGAGGTAGCGTGCAAGTAATGTCCTCAGCTCATCGTCGTCTTCAATCAACAGCACCCGGTTTTGCACGTAGTCCCCCACTATCCGCCTGAAAGGATTCTAGCACGGGGGCAGAACATGCCCGCCCACGCGGGCTGCGCCTTTGCACAACCTTTACACAGCCCTGACAACCGCTGACAAAACGGCAACTAGACTGGTTCTGGAATCGACACACAATCACTGGAGTTAAATCATGACATCAAACAAGCTGACCCGTTTCCTGGCCCCGGCCCTGCTGTGTTCTGCCATTCTGGCCGCGCCGGCTGCCTATGCCGACCGTCACGGCCAGGGTGACCATCCCCGCCTGTCACCGGAGCAAATGTGTGAGCGCCTGCAGTCCGGTGACCCACGGTTCGACCGGGAAGAACGCCACGAACGCAGGGAAGCCCGCTGGGCGGAAATGGCTGACCGCCTGGCACTCACCGATGAGCAGCGCCAGACCTGGGACGAAATCCACCAGGAGCAGAAGCAGGAATGGCAGCAACGCCATGAGGAGCGTCGTGCGCGCTTGATGGAGCGCTGCGAGGAACTGGAAGACAAGTAATCAGGACGTCTGATGGCGCCAGGTCGGCCTGACCGGGCGCCATTAATGCCCCGAAACCGACAACAGACCGCGACTCAGGCTGGCGACTCTGTCGAACCCTTTCTCCCGCAGGATGTTCACCGCCATGGCCGACCGGCGCCCCGAACGGCAAAGCGCAACAATGGGTTTGTCGGTGGGCAATTCGGCCACCCGATCACGGAGCTGGTCCAGGGGAATCTGCACATCAATGAGAACACCGGCTGCGGGAGTCTCTTTGATTTCCTCATCCAGCCGGACATCCAGCACGGTGACCTCGCCCATGTGGTGCTCAAGCCATTCGTGATCAACCTCGGGAACGCCCGCATAAGACAGGTGAATATCGGCCCAGTCGGGCTCCTCTGGCAGCTTGCCATCTTGCGGGCAACCACTGCGGAGGTTTGCGGGTACAGCTTCATCGATCAACTTCGGGTGCGGCAGCTTCATTGCCATCATGTATTCGACAAAGTCAGTTTCATTAGCACCAGCCCCGACACGGGCATTAAACGCTTTTTCCTCACCGATGGAACTGACGTTGCGGCCGTTATAATCGTGGGCCGGATAGACCAGACAGTCGTCCGGCAGCGCAAACAGTCGCTGGGTGATCGACTCAAACAGCTTATGGGCATTACCCTGCTGAAAGTCGCTGCGGCCACACCCCCGGATTAACAGGGCATCGCCAGTAAACACCATGGACTGATCCTCCAGAACATAGCTCATACACCCGTCCGTATGACCGGGCGTTGCGATGGCTTTCATCCGCACGCCGTCGACCCCGAAGAGCTGGCCATCCTCCAGATAATCATCCACATACTTCGCCCCGATCGCCTTGGCTGAGGCAATCCGGCAGCCGGTTTTCTGCTTCAACAGCCAGGCGGCGGTGATGTGGTCGGCGTGGGCGTGGGTATCGACAACCAGGGCCAGCTCAAGGCCCAGCTCGTCCAGCAAGGCAAGGTCACGTCTGGCCCGGGAAAACACCGGGTCGATAACCAGCGCCTGCTTGCAGACTTCGTCCGCCAGAACATAGGTATAAGTGGACGACACATCATCAAATAGCTGACGAAAAATCATCGGGCTACCCTCACTCACGTTCGCCAAGTTTTCAGGAGACTGTCTACCAGTCTGGCACAGGATCGCCCGGGGGTGATCTGACCCTGGTCAGGACAATCCCGGTTAGCGGCCCCGGGAAATACGTGCCGGCTCTTTCGGAATGCCGGTTATCACCGGTGGTGCCTTGACCAAGGACGTCCAGGCCTCAAAGGTGCTCAGGAAAATCTGCCCGCGAAGTTCGTGGCAGAACCCGGTTTTACGCAGACGATCCATAACCGGCCCTTTAACTTCCGCCAGATGCAGGGTGATGCCAGCTTCCTTCAGACGGCTGTCAATGGCTTCCAGGCTCTCCAGTGCGGAGGCGTCAATGTCGTTCACCGCCTGACACGCAAGCACCAGGTTTTTCAGCCGTGGCCGCGCAGACACCAGTTCCAGCACCCGGTCTTCCAGGTACCGGGCGTTGGCGAAGTAAAGGCTCTCATCCACCCTCAGGATAATCGTCGCATCGTCGGTACGGACATCGTGGCGACTCACGTTACGGAAATGCTCGGTGCCCGGGATCAGTCCCACCACGGCACTGTGGGGCCGACTGGTTCGGTAAAGGTAGAGGCCCAGCGACATGCCGACCCCGACCAGAATACCCAGTTCAACACCATGCCCCAGCGTCAGTATGATGGTGGCCAGCATGGCGGCACCGTCGGCCCTGGAATAATTCAGGGTCCGGCGGATCGCAGAGAAATCAATCAACGTACTGACCGCAATAATAATGGTCGCCGCCAGAGTCGCCTTGGGCAGAAACGCCAGCAAACCCGTCAGCGTCAACGTGGCGATCGCAATGCCCAGAGCCGTGAGGGCGCCAGCGATCGGGGTTTGTGCACCCGCCTCAAAATTCACCACCGAGCGGGAAAAGCCACCGGACACCGGTGAACCGCCACCAACCCCCGCACCAACATTGGCCAGCCCCAGGGCGATCAGCTCGGCATTGGGATCAATCCGCTGGCGCCGCTTCGCCGCGAGGGTCTGGGCGACGGACACGGATTCGACAAATCCCACCAGACTGATCAGCACCGCGGCCGGCAACAGGGTGCTCCAGATGGCCGGGTCCAGGGACGGTAGGCTGATGCTGGGCAGGCCACTGGGCACCTCTCCCACCAGCTTGACCCCGGTGGCACCGAGATCCCAGAACCAGGCCGCCGCTGTAGTCACAATCACGGCTGACACCGGCGCGGCCTTAGTGGCCAGATCTGCCAACCGCTCTGACAGGCCGACCGCCATGAGTCCACCTTTGAGAAAACGCCGGCACACGTAGAGGAACAGCAGAGCGCCGCCCCCGATCATCACCGTCACCGGATTGATAGCCCCCAATTGCTGCCAGAGCCCCTGCCCCATTTCCAGCAGGTTTTGGCCACCTCCGTTGATTCCGAGGATATGGCCAATCTGGCTAGCGGCGATCAGGATGCCCGATGCCGTCACGAAGCCCGAGATCACCGGATGGCTGAGAAAGTTGGCAAGAAAACCGAGCCGGAGAACCCCCATGGCAAACAGGATCAGCCCCGACAGGGCCGCCAGCACGAGGGCGGCACCAACGTATTCCGGCGAGCCCGCTTCGGCAATGCCTCCCAGAGCCGACGCCGTCATCAGCGACGCCACGGCCACGGGCCCGACCGCAAGGGTCGCACTGGTGCCAAAAATGGCATACACCACCAGCGGGATCATACTGGCGTACAACCCCACTTCAGCAGGGAGGCCAGCGAGCAGGGCATAGGCCAGCGCCTGGGGTACGAGCATCAGGGTAACGATGACCGCCGCCAGGCTATCACTGACAAATGTTCCGCCGTTGTAGCCCTTCAGCCAGCGGGCCACGGGCAGGAACCTAGCAATCCGATCTATCATCAATTCCGCTCCATGAGCCTAGTCCTGCCGAACCGCTGGTCTGGCCAGCCATTCCCGCCCCTTGAGCATGCCATTCCAGTAGATCCAGGGAAGCTGCTTTGCTTTCAGCCACCAGGCCATTCGGGTCGCCTTGGTGCCGTCATTCAACCATTGTGGGAAGGTTGGCTGCAGTTTGCCACCATAGCCAAACTCGGCGAGCACAATCCGCCCCCGCTCTACCGTCAGAGGGCAGGAACCATACCCGAGGTAGGCGGCACGCAACGGCGAGCCATCGAGAGAGGCAAGCAAGTTTTCCGCCACGACCGGCACCTGTTTTCTCGCTGCCGCCATGGTCTTGGCATTGGTGGTGCCGATAGCATCCCCTACCCCGAAGATCGTCGGGTAGCGGTTGTGCTGCAGGGTTTCCGCATTCAGGTCGAGCCAGCCATCAGCGTTGGCCAGACCGGAGCGGGCAATGAAGTCAGGGGCTACCTGCGGAGGAACGACGTGGAGCATGTCAAAAGAGTGCTCCACGGTTTCCCTATGATCGCCGATGGTTTTGACAAAGCGGGCGATCTTCGCGGCGCCATCGACCGCGACCAGCTGCTCCATGTAGTTAACGTCGATGCCATACATCGCGACGTATTTCTGGAGCTCAGGCACATAGTCCTCAACGCCGAACAATACTCCGCCTGCCGAGTGGAATGAGATATCCATCGAATCAAGCACACCCGCCCGCCGCCAGTGATCAGCCGACAGATACATGGCCTTCTGGGGCGCACCTGCACACTTGATCGGCATGGGCGGCTGGCAGAACAACGCCTTGCCCTGCTTCATCTGCTGAACCAGAGACCACGTATAGGGGGCGAGATCGTAACGGTAGTTGGAGGTGACCCCATTCTGGCCAAGTGTCCCGGACAGCCCCTCGATGGCGTCCCAGTTCAGCAGCAGTCCTGGCGCAACAACCAGGCGCTGATAGCCCACACGGCAGCCATCCGCCAGCGTCACCAGCTGTTCATCCGGGTCGACCCGCTCAGCTGCCTGCCGGTACCAGTGACAACGGTCGGGAATCACCGTTTCCGTTCGCCGACGGGTACTCTCGGCGGAGAAAACACCTCCGCCCACCATGGTCCAGCCTGGCTGATAGTCGTGGGTGGTCTTCGGATCCAGAATTGCGATGTCCAGGTCTGCCTGCCGTTTCAGCAGGCTGGCCGCCGTCGCCACGCCTCCGGAACCGCCGCCAATGATAACCACATCGTGGTGCCTGACCGGGAACTCGGTTTTATGGTAGTGACTCTGCATTTGAATCTTGCCTCCGGAGTTGCCAGGGCTCCTGCCCCGTGACTCACACTCAGTCTCGCTATTTCTGGCCCAGCATGTCCTGTATGGGCTGAGGATCGTGTCCGGCGTCATGGGCCGCCTTGAGCAGCTGCGCAATATTGCACTGGGGCGCCTTGGCCCGGGCCTGGGCCCACAGGTGCACGGCACGACGTCCGGTTCTGCAGAACGCCAGTATGGGAGAGGACAGCTGCTCCAGGGCCTGCCCGAACGCTTCGACATCGGCCTCGGAATACTCGCCCGGGGCAACCGGAATACACACCCACGACAGCCCCAACTCGGCAGCGGCCGCAGCAAAGGCGCCAGCCCCCTGGAAACCATCCTCTCCGGGCAGCCGGTTACAGATCACGGAACGAAAACCCTGTGCTTTCACCTCAACCAATTCATCGGTTGTCAGGGCATCAGCGATTGCAAACGCCGGTTCGAGGTAATGAATGTTCATGTTGCCCCCTAGAACAGGTTGACTGGGATTTTCAGGTAAACCTGACCGTTGTTGTCCTCCGGCGGCATCTCGCCCGCCCGCATGTTGACCTGCACGGAGGGCAGAATCAGGCGTGGCATGGCCAGCGTGGCGTCCCGGTCGGTGCGCAGCCTGACAAAATCATCCTCGCTCATGCCGGTGTGAACATGAATGTTGCGCTCACGCTGTTCGGCCACGGTGGTCTCGTGCAGATACTCGTCCCGCCCCGGTGCCTTGTAGTCATGGCACAGGAAAATACGGGTCTCTGAAGGCAATGCCAGCACCTTCTGAATCGACTGATACAGGATGTGGGCACTGCCACCCGGAAAATCACAGCGGGCCGTTCCGGCATCCGGCGCAAACAGCGTGTCGCCAACAAAGGCCGCATCGCCAATCACATAGGTCAGGCATGCGGGGGTATGCCCCGGGGTATGCAGGATGCGCCCTTCAAGAGCGCCCACCTGGAAGGTATCTCCCTCCCGGAACAGACGGTCGAACTGACTGCCATCGCGGGCAAACTCGGTACCGGCGTTGAACGCCTTGCCAAAAATCTCCTGCACCTCGATGATCTTCTCGCCGATGCCGGTCTGGCCACTGACCTTGTTTTTCAGATAGGGCGCCGCTGACAGGTGGTCAGCGTGGACGTGAGTTTCCAGTATCCACTCGACCGTCAGACCCTGCTCACGAACGAAGCTGATAATCTCGTCGGCCGACCGGACGTCAGTCCGCCCGGAGGCGTAATCAAAATCCAGAACCGAATCCACGATCGCGCAAGAGCGGCTGCCGGGATCCTTCACCACGTAACTGAAGGTGTTGGTAGGTTCATCGAAGAAGCAAGTGACGACTGGTTTCAGCATCGTCGTTCCTCCATACCAGGGGTGGCTATTTTGTGATCTTCAATAAACCACATTTTGAGTTATAAGCATAGATCTTTTTTGAATATGAATTGTTATCGCCCCTGCAGCCCGATCCATCAGCGGTGGATGAATGCCGGATGCTTTGCCGGTATGGTTACGGCTAGTGTCCCGCCCGGGACAGCAGCCCGACCTTCGTGATGGACGCCATGCCCGAACTAACGCTCGAAACCGTTACCACCATTGACGATATCCCCGAAGCAGCCTGGGACCGGTTCAGCAGCGCCGGTAACCCATTTCTTCGCCATCGTTTCTTCGCGGCTCTGGAGCATAGCGGATGCACCACCCAGGCCAGCGGCTGGCAGCCCTGCCACCTGTTGATCAAGCTGGACGGTGTTCTGGCCGGTGTTGCCCCGGCCTACCTGAAAAACCACTCAATGGGGGAATATGTGTTCGACTGGGGCTGGGCTGATGCCTACCAACGCCATGGTCTGCCGTATTACCCCAAGTTGCTCATTGCCGTGCCGTTTACCCCGGCCCAGGGTCCACGACTGCTGCTGGATCCGCAGCAACGGCAGAGGATGACCCCAGCCATGATTCAGCACGCCCTCGACCTGCTGATCAGCCGACTTGGCGCCCACTCCTGGCACCTGCTGTTTCCCGACCAGGCCGACCAGTCGTTGCTGGACAGCCCCGGCAGCCTTCACCGGCTGGGTTGTCAGTTTCACTGGCACAACCGCGGCTATCACCAGTTCGATGATTTTCTGGCCACGCTGACCTCCCGCAAGCGCAAGTCCATTCGCCGGGAGCGACGTCAGGTCAGCGAGCAGGGCATTCGCTTTGAACACTACCCCGGCACCGACCTGTCAGGAGCGGCCTTGTCCACCTTTTACCAGTATTACCAGGCGACCTACTTCAAGCGCGGCCAGCGGCCCTATCTCAACCTCAGTTTTTTCCGTGCCCTGCAACGGGAACAGCCGGAGCAGCTACACCTGATCATGGCGGAGAAAGACGGAGACTGGATTGCCGGAGCCCTTTTCCTGATCGGCGCCGACACCCTGTATGGGCGTTACTGGGGATGCCTGGAGGAATACAACCACTTGCATTTCGAAACCTGCTATTACCAAGGCATCGAACTGGCCATTGCCCTCGGCCTGGCCCGCTTTGACGCCGGCGCGCAGGGCGAACACAAGCTGATCCGGGGATTTGAGCCCACCCTCACACATTCCTGGCATGGCGTTGCCCATCCGGATTTTCGCCAGGCCATCGGGAATTTCTGCAGGGAAGAAGCCGACCAGGTTCGTGGCTACCGTAACGAAGCAATGACGTTGCTTCCGTTCCACAAGGGCGCCACTGATTAGACCGGCAGATTCAGACGGCCGGTAAACTGGCAGGGTCGTACAGCCAGAATGGGTTTTGCCAGTCGAAAGGCTTTTGCTTGTAATGCCTGCTCCTTGTTCGCCAACACGCGGTTCAGACAACGCCAACCGACCTGAGTCAGTCGAATCTGGTCAGCATGGGCAGACAGGTGCTCTTCGAGCACCGCCACATCATTCGCCAGCCCCTGAACCTCGGTGAGCTTCTTCAGCTGCCCGACCAGCCGCTGTGACGGTTTTGGGAGCAACGGTTTGAGGAAGCGCAGGCTGTAGTAGAGCTCCTTGCTGCGTTTGCGGAAGTCATGAAAATCTTCCCGGTCACCGGAATCGCTGGCTTTATGCCACGCTTTGCGGGCCCGCCGGTAGATCCGCTCCAGTGCGGATAAGCCGTTGGGAATGCCACAACCCGGACCCCGGGCACACTGCGCTTCGGCGCTCTGAGCCAGTTCCAGATACATCGACTGGTCGCCAGGTCTCGCTTCAGCGACACCTTCTGGCGTGCTCAGAAAACGGGTCACTGGAACAAACTCACTGCCCTGAAAATCCGCAATCTCATTCACCAGCCCCTGCCAGGTCTTCACCATCACCACCGCATCGCGCTGCCCGGACAAACCCGCCGCGAGCGAGCGATAGAAACGCTGATGGGAGGCATCTCCACCAAACAAACGCAGCAACGCCCGTACTTCCTTGCAGCTTCTTCGGGCCTGGTGCACCCCACGTTCCGGCTCACGGCAGGCCATCAACAAGGCCAACGCCAGAGTTTCATTGAGCGAGCGATACAGGTTACGGAACTCAGAATCCAGGGGGCGCCCGGGCCGCAGGCGATAACGCATGGCCACCTCGCAAACCAACTCACAGGGTCAACACAACAGCGCAACCTTCTGATCATAGACTAGCTGGAGGAACAGTCGGCGGCCACGGCTGCGGGGACTGGTCTACACTTTAAAAAGTTCGCATCGTACAAACTTCGCAACACCAGTACCGGACCCAGCCAAGGGCAATACGCCATGGACGCAGAGCGCCTGCTTGCCAACCTGACTCCCCTGCCCGAAAGCACCCTTGTTTTGGTGCTGGCCGGGGCCGCGCTGGTGCTGGCCTTACTCACTCTGATCACCAGCCGGCGCTACCGTAACCGCTGCCAGGACGATCTGGATTACACCCGCCAACGGCTGGACATCCTCTGGCGGGAGATGGATGAATTACGGGTGGAACACTTCAATGGCTCATCCAGACCAGTCAGCGAGACGACGCCTCCGGATCCGGAGCGTCTGGCCATCGAACAAGCCGCCTATGAGAAGCTCTGGCCGCTGATCTGCGATCTCCACGAAAAGCTCGGTACCTTCCTGCGGGCCGCCGAAACCGGTGAAGCGGCTTCCGACAGCCGGCTTCAGGCCCGCAACGCCGCGCTCGAAGCCCGCACCGTTCTGAATACGGTCCGCCCCTTCTGCTACGCCCATGCTGACGATCTCGCCACCCGCTTGATCGATCAGGAGATCAAGGCCCATCTTGCCGGGTGTCAGTATCAGGACCTGCGAAGCGAAACCGGCAACCAGGAAGGGGGCGAACGGGAACAGCTGCAGCAGAAGTTTCGTATGCTCTATGATGGCGAATGCCGTGAACTTTTGAACCAGTTAATTGAAGTGATCCGGAGAAGAATGATCAGAACAACGGAGCCGTCGCCCCGGTGAAATCAGACAAACTGCGATTATTTACCGGTATCGAACTGCCTGAGACGATCCGTCAGGCCATCCCGGATTGCCAATGTCACCTGCCCGGGGCCCGCTGGCAAACCTTCGGGCAATTACACCTGACGGTGAACTTTATTGGCGCCGTCTCCCCGGCCCTCGCGGAAGAAATCGCCGCCCGGGTACGCGATACCCAATTTGCGCCCTTCAGCGTGGTGCTGACCGGAGCCGGCCATTTTCGCACTCGCGCAGTGTGGTTGGGGGTCGAGCCTGAGGCCCCCCTCATCGACCTGCATAACCAGGACAAGGCCGCACTTACCGCCCTTGGCGTCACGCTGGACAATCGCCACTACCGCCCCCACGTGACCCTCGCCCGCATGGCCAGCGGAGCACAGCGGGAAGACATTGCCCGTTACGTTAAGGCGTTCCGGGACTTCCACTGTGCGCCCTTTGACGTACGTCAACTGGCCCTGTTTTCCAGCACCCCCGGGGTTGGCGGGTCGCGCTACGAGATAATTGCCCGCTCCGGCGAAGCCCGCTGACAAGAATCCGGTGGCAAGGACTTGTGCCCTTTACGGAACACTAGCTGCCCTCGATTCGGAACCCCACCTTCATCACCACCTGGTAATGGGCCACCTTGCCATCGACTACATGGCCCCGAGTTTCCAGCACCTCAAACCATTCCATGTTGCGAATGCTCTTACTGCAGGACTCCAGCGCGTTACCAATGGCCTCCTCGATACTGTTCCTGGATGAGCCGACCACTTCCACTTTCTTGTAAGTATGATGATTGGACATGGAAACCTCCGTAGAGCGCCTGGCGCTCGGACTCAAGGGTTACCCTTTGAGCCTAGCCCACACCGTGGGATCTGCACAGGTGCGGGCCCGGAACCTCGCCACTACTGTGCCGTGGAGGTTTGCTGATAGCGGGCTGCGGCCTGCTGGCGTTCGGCAATGCGCGCCAGCAGTTCAAGCCGAATGCGGTCGATCAGGTTCATATACTGATCAAGGGGATTTTCGCCATAGTTGTCCAGAACGCCGTCTTCGACTCCGGCTTCAGCCGACTGCTGTGCCCGCTCCAGATAATCCCGTTGCTGCTGGCGAATCTCATTCAGTTTGTCCAGCGCCTGCCGGATGCTGGCAATGCGGTCATCGCGACTGTTACCGGGGGTGCCAGTGCCGCTGGAGAAGCCCAGTGACTGCTGGGCCGGGGGCACATCGGCCGGCTGTTGATCGTTGAGGTCGAGTTCTTCCAGGGTTCTGACTTCGCCGTCAGTCGTCAGGTAGAGCCCGGTGGCCTTGATCTGCCCCAGCGGGACGCCCTGACTGTTGGTCAGGGTGAAGCTGTCGCTGGCAGCGTCAACATACAGCGCACGGACACCAACGTCAGCCAGCGAGCGCAGTTCCTCACCTCCGTCTTCGGTCTGCACCCACACTTTCAGGTCCCCGAAGACTGGATCATCCGCGTCGATCCAGCGATTGCCATCGTCGTCGTAACGCGCCAGGTCAGCGAAGCCGGAACCTGACTGCGGACCGAACAACTCGGATCCGTCGTCCACCTGACCATTGCCGTTCCGGTCCAGCACCAGATAGCCGCTGCCACTGCCGAGGCGGGCAAGCCGTTCCTGGTCACCGTCGCTGTCGAGATCAAATTCAAACAGCGCATCGCTGAGCGACGCACTGGCGGTACCGAAATTGATCACCAGCGGGTCAGTGGCGGGGCGCTCGACAATCTTCAGGCTTTCCGAGTATTCGTACTGGTGACTCTGCTGCTGGCGCAGGGCGAGGGTGAAATCCACCGTTGCGCCATCGCCCAGCTCGATGGTGCCCATCGCGGTCACACTGCGGGACTCGGTCATGGAGTAGAAGGAATAACGCCCGGCCGTGATGCTCAGCGAACCCCGGTCAGACACTCCAACCTCGCCACCCAGGGCCGCCCGACTGATACGAATGGCCTCCTGGCCCGCCAGTACCAGATCCGAGGACGACTGTGCCAGGCTGGCCGCGGCAAACTGCTGGCGGCCCTGATCCGAGGAAACCTGACTGCTGGAGGTCCAAGCCAGCTGCTCACTGGACTGGTAGTGATACATCGCTTCACGCTGTAACAGTAATTCGGTGCGTCCGCCCTCGGGGGCGGCACTCTGCTGGATGCGTAGCTGGCTAGTGTCAAAAGCGCTGGCCTGGCGACGGCTGTTCTGAACGAAGGAAATCTGACTGCTGGTGATCATGGAGCCTTCCACTTAAAAACGGTCTGCTCCGGTTATCGGCTTACCTGATTATTTCTTGAACACCACTACCTGGCCATCAGGTCAGATAGCGCACCACCGCAGCGGCGGCAATGCCTGCCGCAATTGCCGGTAGCGGCTTGCGAATCAGCAACACCAGTGCAGCCGTTACCAACAGGGCCAGACGGGCACCGGCATCACCTTCCCAAGCCATCGGGACAATGATGGCAATCAGCACTGAGCTGGCCATGGTGTTGATAAAACTCTCGATACGCGGGCTGATGCGTACGAACGACATCAGGAATACGCCACCAAAGCGGGTCACCAGGGTAACGGCAGCCATAATGCCAATCAGCGCGAGGGTACCGGCAACAGAGGTTTCGATGGTCATGCCCGCGAGCCCTCCTCTGAGGCTTCCCCTTTTACTTCACCGTTAACTTCATCAAGCCAGAAGTACCCGACCGCACCGCCCGCCAGCGCGCCCACCACCACATGGGTATTCGGCGGTAGCCAGCGGTAGGCAAACATCGATGCAATCGCTGCGACCGTCCAGGCAACCAGTACCCGGGGTGACTTTTTACCTCCCAGTGCCATGGCCAGCAGAAAGCAGCCCAAGACCATATCCAGCCCCAGCGCCTTGGGATCTTGCAAAAGGCCGCCGAAATACACACCGAGCAGGGTGCCCGCCAGCCAGGCCAGCCACAGCACCAGACCACCACCCAGAATCACTTCCAGGTTACGACGGCCGCTCTGGTACTCCTGAGCCGCCACCGCCCAATTGGCATCGGTCAGGACCAGCAGGATGCCGTAACGCTGGCCGGCCGGCAGTTCCCGCAGCATCGGGTAGAGCGAAGCGCCCATCAGCAGGTGGCGGGAGTTGATCGCGAACACCACCACGATCAGCGGCAGAACCGACACCTGGGTGCCCCACATATCGAGAGCCGCAAACTGCGAGGCTCCGGCAAAAACCGTGGTACTCATCAGGATTGACTGCGACGGAGTCAGGCCTGCCTGAACGGCAGCCAAACCAAAGGCAGCACCAAAGGCCACCACAAACAGCGAGATGGGAAGAAGGCGAAAAAACTCAGCCCGGACTTTACCGGGCTGTAATTGATACGTTGGCGTGCTGGGATTCATCGTCCAACGCTAAGGAAATTAAGCGCTCCTGCGAATAGGTAGTTGCCGTTATGGGGACGCCATCGCCAGCGCAAGGATGTCTTCGTAGTGACGGAATTCCACTTGCGCAGACGACAGCCCGGCGAGGTTCAGTTCCCTCACCTCGTTGACCATGGCATGCGCGACCATCTCCGACTCAATACCACGGTAACGGCTAAGCGGGCCGATCAACCCCAGGTTGAGCACCGGCATCACCCGGGCCATGGCCGCCTCGCCAGTGCGATGTTCCTGCCGGTTACCGAGCAGCAAGCCAGGGTGATAGATCGACAACAGCGGGTAATGCAGGGCGGTGATGTCCCGTTCGAGCTCGCCCTTAACCCGATTGTAGAAAACCGTGGACGACGGCGAGGCCCCTACCGCTGACATCAGCAGAAAAGCCTTTGCGCCCCGTGCCTTGCCGATCCGGGCCGCTTCCAGGCAGTAATCGTGGTCGACCCGGTAGAAGCGATCCCGGGAGCCGGCCTGACGGAGGGTCGTACCTAGACAGCAAACGACGACATCCACCTCGAAATGATGGGCAGACGCCTCCAGGTGATCAAAATCCGCCTCGGCAGCGATGAGTTTCGGATGCTGCAGCGTTAACGGCCGGCGAGTGAGGGCATGCACCTGTTCAATTTCAGGCGTTGCCAACAACCCCGGCAGGCAGTGACTCCCGGTAAGACCGGTGGCGCCAAGTAACAATACGTTCATGGATCATGAATTCCTGTTGTGAGCGCCACCAACATAGCACAGCTGGTCACTGCCGATTAAGGCTCAGACCAGATGAACCCGACCGTCCGCGCTGGCAAAGGGGTTGTTGAAACTGCTGCCCTCGGCCTTCAGCAGGGCTTCGGGGTGGTGTTCCAGCATCTCCTGTTCCACTTCTTCGGTAAACTTCTTCGGTACGTCCACCATGACCAGGTATTTCCCGGCCTCAATCGCATCGTGGAATCGGCGGATCCGGTAATTCTCGGCAGAAATACCACCAAAACCGCCAAGCCAGCCACCAGCCATGACCGCAAACACAGACAGGCCGACCCAAGCGATGGTTGGCCAGCCGAGACCCGAATAGAGTGCCATCGGCAGGATGAATGAAAGTCCAAGCACCAATCCGATGAGCATGCCCCGCTCGACATAGCGAGCCAGATCGGTTCGATCAAAAACGCTGGCACGATGGAGCCGGTGGGTATACAGCCCTGCCTCGTCCTTGCTGACAACATGAAAGCGCCAGTCGCTGACACCACGGGCGTGCAGGTCATCGGATATGTCCTGCACATGATCAATGTGATCAACCAGATAGAAGAGTCGTTTCATAACCACACCTCCGTTTCGGGACGATATCTATAGCGCCCCAGAGCTGATTATAAAACGACCAGACACCACATCGACCGCCCACCAAGACCGATTGGGGATAACCCCTCAGGGCTTAGCGTCAAACGGAGTAACAGCGACTCAGGCCAGCAGCAGCTGACCCAGGCCAATGCAACTGATCAGCAGCAATACCGAACCGAGCACCCGGAAAAACACCCGCGTTTCAGCCTTCAGCATACGGTCATGAAACTTCAGACCAATGACATGACCGATGGTGGCACAGGGCAGCAGCCAGAGGTGGTGAATCAGTTGCAGGTCGACACCCGCCCAGACAAAGGCCGCCATCTTGATGGTCACCAGGATGAACCAGAGTGCGAACAGGGTATCCCTCAGTTGCGCCCGGGCCACATGCTGGGCCACCACCGCTATGATCAGCGGCGCCCCAATCAGCGAGGTGCCACTGATGTAGCCACCCAGCATCAGGAAAAGGGTGTCTACTGTCCTGCTGTTGCTGCGAAACGGCCGGTTGAATATATAGGAAAGCGAATACAGCGCCACGATGCCGAAAATGATCAGACTCATGATGTGGGCCGGCAGGGTAATCAGCCCGAATACGCCAATCAGCTTGGGCACGATCATGATCCCGAGGATCCGCCACAGGTAGCGCCAGTCCACAGAACTTACCGGGGCGTCGCCGGTTCTGGTCGTGCCCGGAGCTGTCCGCTTGCGGTTGTTGAGGGCAATAGTCAGCGAGGAGAAGACCAGAAGGTGCACCGAAATAATCGGCAGGTACACCAGCGGATCATTATGCACCAGCAGCAAGAAAGGCAAGGAGAGTACGGCACCGCCGAAGCCAAGCCCGGACCGGACAAACCCGCTCCAGATAAAGATCAGCCCGATCAGCGCGTACTGCAGCAGCGAAAGGTCAGCCATAAGTCTCCTGGTCAGCGAAGTGAATCAGCATGGACACGCTGGAAAGTGCGGCAGTCTAACGCAGCCCAACGCGATCGTCGCCATCATGACGTTCTCCTGCCCGACGAATACGCAAGAACCGAAACTCATAGTCCTCTGAAAACCGGGACCTGGCCGCCGCCAGGCGGCCCGGGGCAGCGGCTAAGCGCCAGACGTCTGACGAGAGATACGATGATCTGATCCAAAATTTTTCGTTGACGTGTTTAGAAAAAGCATCTAGTTTGAGCCCTTGTTCGTCCCTCACGAGGGTGAACGAACTCTGAAATCAAGCGTTCGGCCAAAAGCCGAACCACCACAACAACAATACGATGACTACCGCCGTGATCCGGCTGGTGGAGAGGATTTCAACATGTCTTACGCAGCTGTTTCTCCAGCTCAACTGTGCATCCTGCACAGTCATCATCACATCAGCGTTACCCCCACGATTCCAGTGAGTTCTTCCCTCCCCGGCCACGCAAACCGGACCTGTATCCGTTGTTTGCCCGCCAGGGTCTGATTGCGTTCCTGAACTCAAGCTTCCAAGCATGTCGGCACAGACAGTACTGCCGTCAGCCGCTGCATGGTTTTAACTGGAAAAAGTGACCAGTCCTGGACTGGGATAAGGTAACAAGTTATGCGTGATGTCAGCCTCAACGATGTCTGGGAACGTGATTCCGGCCCGGTTTACATGACAGGCAGCCAGGCCCTGGCGCGACTTCCTCTGCTCCAGGCTCAGCTGGATCAACTCAACGATCTCAACACCGCCGGTTTTATCTCCGGCTATCGCGGATCCCCTCTGGGTGGATTTGACCAGGTGTTGTGGAAAGCCAAGGATTACCTCAAGGAAAAACACGTCCACTTTCTACCGGGCGTGAACGAAGACCTGGGTGCTACCGCCGTGTGGGGCTCCCAGCAAGTGAACATTTTCGAAGGCGCCAAATACGATGGCGTTTTCGCCCTCTGGTACGGCAAAGGCCCCGGAGTTGACCGCACCGGTGACGTGTTCAAGCACGCCAACGCCGCCGGTAGCTCCCAGTACGGTGGCGTTCTTGCCGTTGCCGGCGATGACCATGCCTGCAAATCTTCAACCCTGCCCCACCAGAGCGATTACGCCTTCATGGACGCTTCCATGCCAGTGCTTAATCCCAGTGGCGTTCAGGAAATGCTCGATCTCGGCCTGTATGGCTGGGCAATGTCCCGATACAGTGGTTGCTGGATCGGTTTCAAGGCGCTGGCTGAAGTCATGGACTCGTCCATCTCCGCCGACCTCAACCTGAGCCGGATCAACATCCGGATTCCGGATAACCTCACATTGCCGGAAGGCGGTCTCAACGCCCGCTGGCCAGACAAGCCCCTGGAACAGGAAGAGCGCCTGCACCGCTACAAACTTGAGGCGGCCAAGGCCTTCTGCCGTGCCAATCGCCTCGACAAAACCGTGGTCACCGCCAGCCAGCCGCGTTTTGGCATTGTCACCACCGGCAAGTCCTATCTGGATGTTATCCAGGCGCTGGCTGACCTGGGGCTCGGGCATGCCGAGTGCGAAGCCATCGGCCTTACGGTCTACAAGGTAGCCATGACCTGGCCACTGGAACCAGAAGGCATCTTTGAATTCGCCCAGGGGCTGGAAGAAATTCTGGTGGTGGAGGAGAAGCGCGGCCTGATCGAAGATCAGATTCGCACCCAACTCTACGGCTGGCAGGACCAGAGCCGCCCCAACATCATCGGCAAGCGCGATGACCAGGGCAACGAGCTGCTGCCGTCCATCTCCGAGCTGACCCCGGCCATGGTCGCCCGCGCCATCGCCAGCCGCCTCAAGGACCGTTACTGCAACGATACCCTGCGCCAGCGCCTCGATTTCCTGACTGAAAAGGAAACCAGCCTGGCCCAGCCCAAGGAACGCCTTGAGCGCACCCCGCACTTCTGTTCCGGCTGCCCCCACAATACCTCGACCCGGGTTCCCGAAGGGAGCCGCGCACTGGGCGGCATCGGCTGTCACTACATGGCGACCTGGATGGATCGCGGCACCGACACCTTCACCCAGATGGGCGGCGAAGGGGTGACCTGGCTGGGCCAGGCGCCGTTCACCCACCAGAAGCATGTGTTTCAGAATCTCGGTGACGGCACCTACTTCCATTCCGGCCTGCTGGCCATCCGCGCCGCCATCGCCTCCGGTGCCAACATCACCTATAAAGTTCTGTACAACGACGCGGTGGCCATGACCGGTGGCCAGCCTGTCGACGGCACCCTCACCGTTCAGCAGATCTCTCACCAGCTCTACGGTGAAGGTGTCCGCCGCATCGCCGTGGTCAGTGACGACATCGACAAGTACCCGTCTCGGGCAGATTTCGCCGATCGCACCACCTTCCACCATCGCGATGACCTGGATGCCCTGCAACGGGAAATGCGCGAGATCGAGGGCTGTTCAGTTCTGATCTACGACCAGACCTGTGCGGCGGAAAAGCGCCGTCGCCGCAAGCGCGGCACCCTGGCCGACCCGGACCAGCGGGTCATGATCCACTCCGACATCTGCGAAGGCTGCGGTGATTGCGGTATCCAGTCGAACTGCCTGTCCATCCTGCCCAAGGAAACCGACCAGGGCCGCAAGCGCACCATAGACCAGTCTGCCTGTAACAAAGACTTCAGCTGTGTAAGCGGCTTCTGCCCGAGCTTCGTCACCGTCAAGGGCGGCAAGCTCAAAAAGACCCCGGGGGTAGACCAGGCGACCGCTTTTGCTGATCTGCCAGAACCGACATTTGTTGGCGAACACGATCCTTACGGCATTCTTCTGACCGGCGTTGGCGGTACCGGTGTGGTCACCGTCAGTGCCCTGATCGGCATGGCGGCCCACCTTGAGGGCAAAGGCGTGTCGGTGCTGGATCAGGCCGGTCTGGCACAGAAGTTTGGCGCCGTGGTCAGCCATATCCGCATCGGCAATCGTCAGGAGGACATTCATGCGGTGCGGATTCCCGCCGGTGAAGCCGACCTGATGATGGCCTTTGATCTGATGGTCGCAGCCAGCGACGATGCCCTCGCCAAGCTCGATAACCGTTTTTCCCGCAGTGTGGTCAACACTGAGGCCGCCATGCCGGCCGCGTTCACCCGCAATGCCGATCTGGAATACCCTGGCGACGCGATGGAACAGACCATTCGTGAAGCCTCCCGCGCCGATGGCAGCTGGTTCCTCGATGCCGGCGGTCTGGCCAAGGCGCTGATGGGCGATGGCATGGCAGTTAACCTGTTCACTGTCGGCTTCGCTTACCAGCAGGGGCTGCTGCCACTGCGGGCCGAATCGATCGAACGGGCGATTGAACTGAACAACGTCGCGGTGGAGAAAAACAGGCAGGCATTCCTATGGGGCCGCCGTGCCGCCCACGATCTCGACGCAGTCAAAGCCCTCGCCTTCCCTCAGCCGAAGGGCACCCCGGTGCAGATCATGGAAACCACCGATCAGCTGATCGAGCGCAACAAGCGCCACCTCACCGACTACCAGAACGAAGCTTACGCCAGGCGTTACGAGGCCCTGGTACGCAGGGTCGAAAAAACCGTAGACGCCCGGGTCGGCAAGGCCCCCATGCTGGTTCGCGCGGTGGCTGAAAACTACGCCAAGGTGCTGGCCTACAAGGACGAATACGAAGTGGCCCGGCTGTTCAGCAATGGCAGCCTGCGCAAGCAGCTGGCCGAACAGTTCGAGGGAGACTTCGAGCTGGAATTCAACCTGGCGCCCCCCATGGTGAGCCGCGCCAAGAATGGCCAACGCCCCCGCAAGATGAAATTCGGCCCCTGGATGGAGAAAGTGTTTCACATCCTGGCCCGCTTCAAGTCTCTGCGCGGCACCCCGCTGGACGTGTTCGGCTACAGCGCCGACCGCCGCCTGGAAAGGGCGCTGATCCGCGAGTACGAATCCGATGTTCAGTGGCTGCTCAAACACCTGAGCCGCGACCACCTGGATGCGGCCCGCAGTCTGGCGGCTCTGCCCGGCAGGATCCGCGGTTTTGGCCCGGTGAAGGAAGCGGCGTACGAAGCAGCCCGCAAGGAACGCAAGCAGCTGCGCACTGAGCTCAATCCCGCATCCACCGAGCACAACCGGATTGCCAGTGCGGCGATGTGAACCCTGACGCCAGGTAACGAACTAAACTAACAAGAGCGAGCCCAACCGGTGATCCCGGGCGGGCTCAATAAAACCCGGCACTGATCGGCCCCATAAGGGTATCAGCGGCCACACAGCAAAGGTGAAACGCCATGAACGTATTCAGTCACCCCGAGTTCGACAATCACGAGCACGTCTCGTTCTTCTGCGATCCCAAAACCGGCCTCAAGGCCATCATCGCCGTCCACAACACCTCCCGCGGCCCAGCCCTCGGCGGCTGCCGGATGTTCCCCTACGCCACCGACGAAGAAGCACTCCGTGACGTATTGAGGCTGTCTCGTGGCATGACCTACAAGTCCGCCCTGGCCAACCTGGACCTCGGCGGCGGCAAGTCGGTGATCATCGGCGACCCGCGCAAATTCAAGACAGAAGAACTGATGGAGGCCATGGGCCGTTTCATTGAGCAGCTCAACGGTCTCTACATTGCTGCGGAAGACTCTGGCACCAGCGTTGCTGACCTGAAAGTGATGGGCCGCCAGACCAAGCACGTTGCCGGCATTTCCTCCCACCCCGGGTTCGATGGCAAGCCCAGCAACGGTGACCCGTCACCGGCCACGGCTTACGGCACCTTTATCGGGCTCAAGGCGGCCGTCAAACACAAGCTCGGCCGCACCGACCTGACGGGCCTGACAGTGGCCGTTCAGGGTATCGGCAACGTCGGCTACCGCCTGGCTCGCCACCTGCACGAAGCGGGCGCCCAGCTGTGGGTCTACGACATCCACCAGGACCAGATGGACCGGGCGGTGGAAGAGTTCGGAGCCACCCCGGTCGGGGCCGACGAGATCCTGAGCCTGCCGGTGGACGTTATCGCCCCCTGCGCCCTGGGTGCGGTACTCAATGACAACAGCATTCCGAAGATCCAGGCCAAAGTGATTGCCGGTGCGGCCAATAACCAGCTGGCCCACCCATATCACGACGAGGTTCTGATGAAGCAGGGCATTCTCTACACCCCTGATTTTGTCATCAACGCTGGTGGCATCATCGACGTGTTCCACGAGCGCACCGATCATGACGCCAACAAAGTTCGCACCCATGTAGAAAGCATTGGCGAAACCCTCGAAGAAATCTTCACCCGTTCCGACCGCGACCAACGCCCCACCGGCATCATCGCCAATGAACTGGCCGAAGAACGCTTTGAACACATCTCCGCCCAAAAGGAGCAAGACACCCATCAGTTCGCCAAGGCCGGCTGATGAAGTGAATTGAGTCCATGCACTGAGCGGTAACCCCTTGGGTCAATCCTCTCTGGAGGCTACGCACTCGCTGTGCAGCCTCCGCAGGAGATTTTTGTCCCTCAAAAACAAAAACATGTAAGCAGGAGACAGCAATGTCCTATTCAACATCTGCCACCGCAACAGGCACTCTGGAAGGATCCTCCGCCAAGCGCGGCCTCTGGTCTTCACGACTGGCCTTCATTCTCGCCGCCACCGGTTCTGCCGTAGGCCTTGGTAATATCTGGAAATTCCCCTACATCACCGGCGAAAACGGTGGTGGCGCCTTTGTTCTGGTTTACCTCTTGTGTATCGCCGCCGTCGGTATTCCCATCATGATGGCGGAAGTGCTGATTGGCCGCCGTGGTGGTCGCAGCCCGGTCAACAGCCTGCGACTGATCGCCGAGCGCGACAAGCTCCACCCGGCCTGGCGCATCGTCGGGGTGATCGGTGTGCTGGCTGCCTTCCTGATCCTGTCTTTCTATTCTGTCATTGGTGGCTGGGCCGTCTCTTACGTGGGCACAGCCGCCAGTGGTGAACTGACCGGCCAGTCTGCCGACTCCATCGCGGCCATCTTCTCTGGCCTGCTCAGCGATCCCGGCACCCTGCTACTGTGGCACACGGTCTTCATGGCCCTGGTGATGGTGGTGGTTGCACGGGGCGTGCGCGCCGGACTTGAGCGGGCCGTCAGCATCCTGATGCCCGGCCTGTTTGTACTGCTGTTACTGGTCGTAGGCTATGCCATGACCACCGGACATTTCGGCGAAGCCGTGAGCTTCCTGTTCCAGCCTGACTTCTCCAAGCTGACCACCGCTGGTGTGCTGACGGCCCTGGGCCACGCCTTCTTTACCCTGAGCCTCGGTATGGCCATCATGATGGCTTACGGTTCCTACCTGCCGAAGGGTATTTCCATCGCCAAGACCTCTATCGCCGTTTCCGTCATGGACACCGTGGTGGCCCTGCTGGCCGGCCTGGCGATCTTCCCCATCGTCTTCGCCAACGGCATGGAACCCGGCGCGGGCCCTGGCCTGATCTTCCAGACCCTGCCGTTGGCCTTCGGCCAGATGCCCATGGGCAGCCTGTTCGGTACCCTGTTCTTCGTACTGCTGATCTTTGCAGCCTGGACCTCGGGCATTTCCCTGCTGGAACCGCTGGTGGAGTGGCTGGAAGAGCAAAAAGGCATGAACCGCACCATCAGCACCCTCGCTGCCGGCCTGGCCTGCTGGTTGCTGGGCATCGCCTCGATCCTGTCCCTGAATCTGTGGTCGGACGTAACGCCGCTGGGTATGTTTGCCATGTTCGAAGGCAAGACCATCTTCGACCTGCTCGATTACCTCACCGCCAACATTCTGTTGCCACTGGGCGGCCTGCTGGTTGCCGTGTTTGCGGGTTGGTTCATGTCCAAACAGGCGCTGGAAAACGAGCTGTCGCTGTCTGAGTCCGGCTTCAAGCTGTGGTACAACACGCTGCGATTCTTTACCCCCATCGCCGTTCTGGTGGTGTTTATCTACAACCTGGGTTAACCGGGCTTGGGGCGGATCATGATCCGCCCCTGTTTTTGCCCTGCCGTTCCATGTATTCACTTCGCACTTTCTGCCTGTACTCCCCCTTAGTCCGCGCACTAACTTGATCCCGTCCGGGTTCGCGAGCCCTTACACTGACGATGTCTCCGGTAGCCGGGGATCGTGTTTCTGGCGACGTTCTTTTGCGCACCGAAAATGGGAAACCAAGCCCTAAGTCCTTGCCATCGATGGACATTCTGAATAGATTGATGTGGAACGATGGCGGCAGCTGTCTGGTATGGCAGAGGGTGTTTGCTTTCATAGCGCCAGGCATCGGAGTGCGTTTCGGGCTACGAATGTTGCAGGCCACGACTCAACGACAGGGTTAAATTTTCATACAAGGAGGTAGCATGTCATTTGAAAAAGTCATGGGACTTAACGTCACGGACGAGGCTGAATATCAGAACTATAGGGAAGGAATGCTCCCCATACTGACGACCTTTGGTGGCTCGTTTGGTTTCGACTTCAAGGTCGCCGAGGTACTACGCTCCAAGACAACGGATGCTATAAACCGGGTGTTTACCATAGAGTTTCCCAGTAAAGAGCGCATGGAAGAGTTCTTTTCCAACCCCGAATATATCGAAGTGAAAAACAAACACTTTAACAGCTCCGTAGACAGCATCACCGTTATTGCTGAGCACGAAAAAAACACGTAGCCCGGAATCCGAAACGTGAGCCTCAAGACTTATCTTTGCCGTCTTTTCCGCTGGGAGAAAGGCCGACAAAATACCGGATACGACAAGATGCTTATGGGGGGTGGCTTCTGGCCTAACCCCTTCGATGTGTATCTGCTTCGATTCCGTGAGGGGCAAGGCATACCGCCTCATGTTGATCAGGTGACAAGCGGAGAACACTTCCGGTTCAATATCGTGCTGAAGCAGCCAACCTCTGGTGGAGAGTTTCGCTGCAGCAACCCGATCTTTGAGACCGCCCGCATCAAATTTTTCCGGTCAGACATTTCTGAGCACTCGGTTGCGCCAGTCAGACGCGGGAGCCGTTTTGTTCTCAGTATCGGATGGGTAAAAAACACCTAACCATTCATCGAATGGCCGGCCAGGCAAGTCATGGCGGCCCCAGGTAAAGCCACGGAGTCAGTCACCATGAATATTTTTGTGCTTGATGACGACATCCAGACATGCGCCGAATACCACTGCGACCAGCACGCCATTAAAATGATACTGGAGAGCGTGCAGCTTCTCTGCACGGCGCTGAACAAGAAGGGATTTAGCACGCCGTACCGCTCGACTCACGTTAAGCACCCCTGTGTGCTGTGGGTTGAGGAGTCCTATGACAACTTTGAGTGGCTGCAACAGCTAACAGTGGCGCTGAATACCGAGTACCGTTACCGGTTCGACAAGACACAGGACCACAAGTCGATTTCGGTGCTGCCTGCCATTGAGCCATTCCGGTATGCCCGCAACGGGCTCACGCCCTTCCCCCAGGCCATGCCAGATCCCTACAAGGTCAGCGGGGATGCTGTGCAGGCCTACCGGAACTTCTACATCGGTGAAAAACTGAAGTTTGCAAAATGGACCAAGCGCGAGGTGCCGGCCTGGGTAACGGCTGCGGCAAAATGACCCGCACGAGGCCATACCCTGTCGCTCAGCCTCCGGCGGCTTCGCCTGCAGCCATCAGTCCCGCCACCTGGGAGCCGGCATCACAATTCAGGAAGGCTGAAGACGCCAGCCATTGCTGGTCCGGGTAGTAACTGAATACCAGCTGCCCGCCTTTGAGGCTATCCACCACTTCCCTCACAACACCCTGACTCACCGCCGGGCAGCCGTGACTGCGCCCGATGCGGCCGAACTCTTCCACCCAGGAAGTGTCCACGTAATCGGCGCCATGGATAACGATCGCCCGTTCCCGAGCGAGGTCATTCACCCCGGGTTCCAGCCCATCCAACCTCAGGGAATAGCCGTGGCGGCCCAGATAGCTCTCACTGGCCCGGAAAAGCCCTATGCTCGATTGGTAACTGCCGTTATTGTTGGAAAAAGCGGTAGCGCTTTCCATACCGGAGTTTTTCCCGTGGGCCACCAGGTCGCGGAGAATCAGGTTGCCCCGGGTGAGGTCAAACAGCCACAGGCGACGCTGGCTGGACGGCAGGGAAAAGTCGATGACCGCCAGACGCTCAGGGCTTGCCACGCCATTGGCAACGGCGCAGCTGGAGGCAGCAAGCGCCTTCTGGAGCACAGCCGGATTCAGGTTCGGTGCGGCCTGAGAGAGTTTGCTATAAAGGTTGGTAGAGAGGCCATCAGCCATGCACGCCGTCGAAACAAACGTCAGCCATACACTTGCCAGAAGCGTGGGTATACGGGGGCGGCGGGTTTGTAACATTGAGTCAGCCTCATTGGGGTACGATAAGTCTTTAGCGAGTGGGCGACTTCAACGAACCATGAACAACGGTACGAACAGCGAGCGGGAACCCAGTAGCATTGCCAGTAAATTTGCCGGATTCTAGCAAATAATTCTGAGACGGCCATCAATATGTACGTTTTTTATACAAATCACCACAATCGCACCCTGCTGGCCGCCCTGCTGATGCTCGTCGGTTTCATGCCCATAATGGTCCAGGCAAACTTCCGCATGGAGCCCGACGACTGCCAGCCTCTGCCTCCGCATGACAGCGCGTTAGGCGAAGCCCTGACCGCGTTCGATAACACCGTGGGCGATGACTTCTGGCAGTCTGACCAGCGCCTGAGGGCGCTGATGGCACAGTTACAAACCCTTGAAGACGATGGCCTTGAGCCCGATCACTATTTCCTGCCGGTGCTGGAGGCGATTCGCCAATTTCATGCGACCTGGGGCGTTGTCCTCCCCTGTGATGCCGATCTGGCCAGTTACGCCTACCTGAGCGCCCTGGCAGACCTGCGCTTTGGCCGTCAGGAAACACAAGAAACGGAGCAGATCTGGTACGCCCCGATGCTCGGCGAACGTCGTCGTGGGACGGAGCTGAATGCACTGGCAAGCCTGGGCCAGGACAACCTTGCCCTGGCCTTCGAGCAGGCCCGCCCTGAGCTGGACCGTTACGCTCACCTGCGCGACGCCTACATCACCGCCAGGGAACATCTGCCGGAAAGCTGGCCAGTGATTCCCGGCGGCGACACCCTGGAAGTTGGTATGCAGTCCTCTCGGGTGGGCTTGCTCCGGCAGCGACTTTCTGCCGAGCATTATCTGCCCGAGACCGGCGACACCTCGTCTGACGCTGACACCGGGCCGGAGACCAACAACCTGTTCGATGCGTCGCTCAGCCTCGCCATCGAGGAATTCCAACGCAGACACTACCTGGATGTTGACGGCAAGGTGGGTGCACAGACATTGGAGCAACTCAATATCCAGCCCGCTGAGCGCCTGGAGCAGATCCGCGCCAATCTGGAGCGGCTGCGAAGGCTCGCTGCAGATATGGAAGAGACCTTACTGCTGGTGGACATCGCTGCGGCAAAGCTCGAATTCTATCGAAAGGGAGAGCTGGCCTGGTCCGGCCGGGCTCAAGTCGGACGCCCACTGCGTCAGACCCCCAAGCTGAAGTCGGTGATCACGCACATTACAGTCAACCCGAGCTGGACCATTCCCACCTCCATTTTCGTTCGGGACCAGCTGCCACGGATTCGCCGTAACCCGGACTACCTCAATCAGCGCAACATCAGCATTTACAACAACCGGGGCGAAGAACTGGCCATGTCAGAGGTCAACTGGAGTAACCCCAGAGGCATTCTTCTGCGCCAAGCCCCCGGCCCCAATAATGCCTTGGGGGAAGTGGTCATCCGTTTTTCCAACCCTTTTGCGGTCTATCTGCACGACACACCGACCGCCTGGCTGTTTAATACCAACAACCGGTTCTACAGCTCTGGCTGTGTGCGGGTGGAAGATGCCATGACGCTGGCCCAGGCCCTGTTTGAAGCCTCTTCCCCTCAAGCCTGGCAGGCAGTGGAACAGGTGCGCGCCAGTGGAGCCTCACAGAATGTGCATCTGCCCAGAAGCGTGCCGGTGCTGCTTGCTTACTGGACCGTCGAGGCCGACCCCGACGGCGTGCTCAGATACCGCCCCGACCCTTACCGGGACGATCCGGAGCTGCTGGCGGGACTGTCTCAGGACTAAGCCTCCCGTTGCCCTTGGAACGGCTAAACTGGTTATGAATGCCAGCGTGATTCCAGAGGGCGTGCCATGGGGAACTCCCAAACAACCTCACTACACCGGGCCAGGGCCCTTATGCCCATCGTTGCCGTGATGGTGGTTTTTCTGTGTTCGTCGATTCCGCCTGTCCTTGGCCAGCCCGGCACCTGTCGGGTGGTGGTTGGCCCAACCCCGAACCCGACACTCACCGACGCCAACATGCAGTTAGCCCTCACAATCGTTCGCGACCTCACCAAATTTGGCGAAAAATGCGAAGTGCACCTGATTGATGCCTGGGCCCGGGCCAACAAAATGTTTGCCGATGGCACCGCTGATGTTCTGTTCCCTGAAATCGTCGGAGACCCCTCCCAGCCCGGCATCACCGGCATACCCGTGGCAACCACCTTTGGTTTTGTGGTGTACACCCGAACCACCGAGCCGGTGATTGACAGCATTGCCGAGCTGTCCGGAAAAAACGTGGGTCTGATCCGCGGCCGCTACTATCCGGAGGAACTGCTAAGCCACCCCTACATCACCGCAGTCTACACCAACTCTCTGGAACAGAATTTCAACATGCTGACATACCAGAGAATCGATGCGACCATCGAGTACGTTTCTGACGGTGAGCGCCAACTTTTCCAAATGGGGCTGGCAGGCGAACTCCACCATGGCGCGCAGTTCGAGGTGAATGAGCTGGCGTTCCGGTTCCAGGCCACCGAATCAGGGCAGACCCTGAGACAGCTGTTCGACGACGCCATACTGAACCTGAAAGCCGATGGCACTTACGAAGCCATTCTCAAGGACATGCCACTGCAGCTGATACCCTGAGCATGAGTCGCTCTTGTTGCCCGCTGACCCGGGGCTCGATAACACGTACACTTGGGACTGGGAAAGCGGCCCCCAGAACCAGGGCCAACCGCCCTCAAACAGCAGCCCCCCACCGGCAGAGGATGGACCTTCAAATGCACCGACACCGTCGCCCGACAACCGCTCTTCGGGTGTTGCCGTATCTGAGCCTGCTTGCCCTGTTGCTCGGCACAGCCTGCAGCAGCCAGCCCCCGCAACAGCTGGCCCCGGCCTCCTATGCCATGACGGACACCGGCCACACTTTTCTGGGCACGGCTATTGAGCGGAGCTCCACTGACCACGATCAGAAATCCGGATTCCGGTTGCTGAACAATGGCCTCGATGCCTTTGCTGTCCGCCTGCTTTTGATGGAAGCGGCAGAAGCCTCCATTGATGTTCAAACCTACCTGTACCATGACGACGTCACCTCACAGCTGTTCAGTCATTACCTGATTCGGGCCGCCGACCGTGGCGTCCGGGTACGGCTGTTGCTGGATGACTTTGGTCACGGTGGCCAGGAGCCGTTACTGGCATCCATGGCGAGTCACCCAAATGTTTCGGTGCGCCTGTTCAACCCCTTTTCCTCCCGCACGGTGCCCTACCTCGACATGCTCACCGACTTCTCGGAAAAGTCACGGAGGATGCACAATAAGACCTTTACCGTGGATAACCAGGCGGCGATTATCGGAGGCCGCAATATCGGTGACACCTACTTCGCCGCCGATCCGATCACCGGCTTTGCCGATCTGGACGTGCTTGGCGTTGGCCCCTTCGCACGCAAGATCTCCGCGAGTTTTGACACCTACTGGAACCATGCCCTGGCGGTACCCATCGCAACCCTCTGGCAGGAAGAGCTCCCCAGCCTGACAGCAACCCGCCAGGCGCTGACAAGCAGCAGTGAGTCGGAGAAAGCGCAAGCCTACCTGGCTCGGCTAACATCCCTCGGTATCATCGACGAATTACGTCAGCAGCAACTCGAACTGCACTGGGCACGATCTGACGTGGTCTACGACCATCCTGACAAGCTGCTGACCGACCCGGATGACGACGCCAGTCACATGGCGCCAGAGCTTGTGAAACTGTTGCAGGATCTGGACAACGAGGCGCTGATCATCTCACCCTACTTCATTCCCGGCGACGCCCTGGTCGGCAGATTCGCGGATTGGCGCACTCAGGGTGCCCGGGTTCTGGTTCTCACCAATTCCCTGGCCGCCAACGACGTGGCCGCCGTTCATGCCGGCTACGCCCATTATCGCGAGGCCCTGCTGGAAGCCGGTACCGAACTCTGGGAGCTCCGCCCCCGCCCTAGCCTCCATGAGGACCGTTCCTCTCAGCCGTTCGGTTCATCGAGGGCCAGCCTTCATGCCAAGACGATGGTGTTCGACCGCCGCAAGATCTTTGTAGGGTCGATGAATCTGGACCCCAGGTCGGTCAATCTCAACACCGAAATCGGTGCGGTCATCGACAGCTCCGAGATGGCCGGTAACGCCGCAGAGGGCTTTTTGAAACTGCTGCCCGACTATGCCTGGCGCCTGCAGCTGGTGGAGACCAGCGGCTTGTTCGGAAACAGAGCTGAGCTGATCTGGCTGGATACCGGTCATTCTCCACCAACGGTCGTCAGCGAAGGAAAGGAACCTGAAGCAGGCCTCTGGCGACGCTTCCAGGCCTGGTTTATTGGGCTGCTTCCGGTGGAGTCGCTTCTCTGAGCGGGCTCACCCGATGCCGGTGCCGCGCCAGCCGCTGGCTGCCCCCGGTTCTACTGCTGGTGTTGTTACCCCTGTTTTTTACCGGTGGTCCGGACTGGGCCTCCAGCCCTCTGGTCAAAGCCATCTGGAATCTTGGCCACATCGCATTCTTCTGGCTGCTAGTCACTTGGCTCTACCCCAGCCAGACCCGCCCCACATGGCGGGCATGGGGACTGGTCACCGTCGCCGTGCTGATCGTCGGGGCGCTGGTGGAAGCGGCCCAAGACGGCCTTCAGCGGGAGGCTGACTGGCACGACATGCTACGAAACCTGGCCGGAGCCTGGCTTGCCCTGGCCTGGCAAATGCGGGCGGAGCCGTGCCAGCCCGGAGTCGGCCGGCTACGGATGTGGCTGCCCCGGGCGCTGCCCCTGGCGCTGGTACTTTTTGAACTGGCTCTGGTGGTCCAGGTTGCCACTCAACAGGTGCTGATCCAGCAACAATTGCCGGTCCTGTATGATTTTTCCAGCCAGCAGCCCCAGCGTTACTGGTCTGGTAACGTCAGCCGGGACAGGGATCTGGCTCAGACCGGCAGCCACGCCCTCAGAATCAATCTGGGTACGGAACAGTACTCCGGCGCGTCACTGGACAACCTGGCCGCGGACTGGCGCGGGTATGAACGGCTGGAACTGAGCCTGCTGAACCCGTCAACGACCCCCCTGGCCATGACCCTCCGCATCAATGACCGTCGCCATGACCGCGGTGACAATGCCTTTGATGACCGTTTCAACCAACGGCTCCACCTGGAGCCCGGCTATAACCGCTTCACCATCGACCTGGACCAGGTCCGGCATGCACCTGCCGGGCGGGAGATGGAGATGAACGATATCCGCCGACTCGGGCTCTTTGCCGTTCGCCTGCCCGCCCCACGGGTGGTTTATCTGCTGGATATGAGCCTGGATTTGCCCTAGCGCCGTCACCGCCGACCTTTTTGGGCCAGATGCTAAACTTCTGTCCCCAAAAGCACGTTCATTCCCGCGTGGGGGGCCGTAGAGTCGACCTCAGGACAACAAAACGATCAGAGGTCATCATGTCTGCAGTCACTTCGTCTTTTCCAGTTCGTCGACAGGATTTTGAATTCTCCGAGGTTCCCCGTCACTGGGTTGAGAGTGACCCGTTCATGACCCACGTGTTCAACGCGCTGTCTGCCCTGTTCCCGGACGGCGAGCGATTCTTCGTGGCCAGCGTCAGGGCGGTACGGGAAAAGGTTGAAGATCCCCAGCTGCAGAAAGACATTGGCGCCTTCATCGGCCAGGAAGCCATGCACGCCAAAGAGCACGGAAACTTCAATGCCGGTGCGATCAACCAGGGCTTCGATATCCCTAAACTGGAAGGCTGGACCCGCAGGTTCCTGTCAGCGGCCAACCTGCCCCTGTTGAACAACCAGCGTGTGCACCTGGCCGCCACCGTCGCCCTGGAGCACTTCACCGGCATCCTGTCTGCGCAGCTGCTCCGTCGTGAAGACCTTGTCGAGCTGATCGATCCCAGCATGCGTGACCTGTGGGCGTGGCACTGCATCGAGGAAAATGAGCACAAGGCGGTTGCTTTCGATACCTTTGAAAAGGTCTATGGTAAAGGCATCGCCAATTACGCCATCCGGATGGGCGTGATGGCCCTGGCCACCACCCTGATCATGATCGCCATCCACGCCTTTATTGTGGAACTGATGCGTGAAGACAAGGAGCTTGGCAACCTCAAGTCCTGGGTCAAGGGCCTGAACCGGCTTTGGGGCCCGAAAGGCATGTTCACCCAGATCGTTCCGGAATACCTGGACTACTTCAAGCCCAAATTCCATCCCTGGGATCACGACACCAACTTCCTGCTGCACCAATGGCGCAAGCGGGTCGGCTTCAGCGGCTAACCCCCTTCCCCTGTCAAAAGCCGGGATATGCCATTTGCTATCCCGGTTTCCCGGTTTCCCCTCCAATCGTTATTTCAAAATTTTCGCGGACAGGCGTAGGCTGAAAGAGAGTCATGCAATGACTCTTTGTTCTGGCATTCCCCGATTCCGGGGTCAGGAGGCAGATCATGTTCGACGAACAGTTCAAGTTGGCACACCCGGTACTGAGCGAAATCGCCAAAACCTATGTCGACCTATACACCTATCGCCCTCACGAGCGAATCCGGCAACAACTGATCAAACGCGAAGCCAAAGTGCACGCGCAACTTGAGCTGGCACTGGCGGCCAAGCCGAGCTAGCACCCGGTGTCTTCAAGTACACCGCTTATTCGCTGAATCCCGCACCTCGCAGGTCGTATTTATCCAACAACCCCTGGTAGGTTTCGGTGGCCTTGAACTGCAGGATGGCTGCTGTGAAGGCCGCAGCCAGATCCAAAGCCAGGGGGTGCTTGCGGCTAAACGCCATATAGATGGGGCTGCGGTTGACGGGCGGATCAAGAAAGCGGAGGTGCTCCGCAGCCCCCAACTTAGTGGCTTCCAGCCGAATCGCGAACGGATTGCCAACCGCCAGATCAAAACGGTTTCCCAATACCATCCTTACCAGTGTGGGCTCATCCAGCACCCGCTCCACCGCCAGGTAACTGGCGTGATCAAAGTCGTCGCCATAGGAATACCCGGTGATGGCTCCGATTCGGTACCCCGCCAGACTGTCGATATTGCCGTCGTAACTCACATCCGAGTCGTTCCTGGCAAACAGGTGATTGCGTTCAACGGCATGGGGAATACCGGTATAGACCACCAGAGGGGCCCGCTCGGCGGTATTGGAAAAGGTTGTCACCATGTCGACCCGACCATCATTCAGGGACTGCAAGACCCTCGGCCACGACAGCCGCTGGTATTGAACACGAACACCGACGGTTTTGGCGACGTGATCGAGCACCTCAATGGAGAACCCGACCAGTTGGTTATCATCACGAAAATAAAACGGCGGATAGTCGGCCTCCGCCAACGCCGCCGTCAGAGTCAGATTCTGAGAGATTTCGTCGGCAACTCCGGGGCTGGCAGCCAAGGCAGAGACAACAAGCAGGCAAGCGCTGGTAAGAATACTCAGAAATGAATAACGCACACGACACTCCTTTAGACGATGCTCAGATCTGGCCTCCATGACATGTACAACACCAAAATGAATCGCCAGCCACAGGGAATTATGAATTCATTTGGGGGCCAAAATAGGCCCACTATGAAAATTCCTGTAAAACCTGCTGGATTAGCTGTCCGCAACAATGAGCCGAAGCTGTCCCGGTGCCGAAAAAATATCGGACGGCCGCAGCCCGAGTATGGTCCGGAAGGTATGGGAAAAGTGGGCAGAATCGGTAAATCCGGCCCCAATGGCCGCATCGGTGAGAGAAAGACCGCGAGCGATCCCCTGTGCGGTGACGAACAGACGATGCCATTGCCGGTACCGGCGTATCGGCACACCAACCTGGCTTCTGAACAGCTGAACCAGCCGGGGCACCGACAGATTGACGGCCTCCGCCAATAGCTCCACCGACAGGTTTTCGGCCACGGAATCGCGTATCAGTGAAACCGCCGCATCGACCCTGGGGTCGACGCCGGGGTAGCGGGCACCGCCGGGGTTGATCAGTTGTTCCAGGCGGTGATAGGCCTCCGCTGACGTCGCCGGAGACTGCCAGAGTTCGGCAAAGCAAGCCTGAAATTCGGCCTCTCGCGGGGCAGCGCAATACACGCCGGGCATCTGCAACGACATTTGTGCCGCCAGCAGTCCGAAATCCTGCCCCAGGGCATCCAGATAGCAGGTTGCGATGCCTGCATTGGCCAGCGTAAGGGTCATGCGGGTTCCCGGCGCCAGCAACAGGCTACGACAGGCATGACTACGGCGCGTGTCTGGCGCCCGGTAACGGAAAGGGGCTCCCAGACTGACCACCAGCTGCGCCGCCGCAGGCTCAAACTCTATCGGCTGACCAGGCTGAGCAATGTACAAGGTACGACGTGCCCAAAGGTAGAGCACGTGAGGTAATGGTTGAGCGTTCAAGGCAGGTTACCTGTTGTCGTTGTTGACTGCTTTGTCGCCCCATTGATTCTATGGCTAACGCCTGACCATTACTTGCCTGATCTGACCAATTCGTGACCGGCCCCGCGTTTTGAGTACCACCTGCAACAGTTCATCAAATCTTACAAGCTGCCCCCAAACAACCCTGATTAAGGTAACCCTCATGAAGGCCGGACAGCCTGTACAGTCCGGCCAGATTAACCAGAGCATAAAAACAACAGCAGTACCTCATTGAATAACAACAACATATAAGGAAAGACCATGAAGAAACTGTATCTGGCAGTACTCTGTTTGATTGGCGCTGCGGCCTCTGTCCCGGCACAGGCCGGTTGGCTCAGCTCCCTGTTTGACTGGAACGAGGCCAAAACCCGGCACCCGATCGTACTGGTTCCCGGCATCTTCGCATTCGACAGCATTGCTGGTGTTGATTACTGGTACCGCATTCCCGCCGCTCTGGAAGCGGAGGGAGCTACGGTCTTTGTGCCGGAGATCAACGCCTTTGAAAGCTCCGTCATGCGGGGTGAGAGCCTGATCGCCCAACTGGACGAGATCCGGGCCGCTTCCGGAGGCCGCATTACCCGCTTCAATCTGATCGGCCACAGCCAGGGCGGTATGACGTCCCGCTACGTCATGAACGTTCGGCCTGATCTGGTCGCCTCGGTAAGCACAGCCCATACACCGCACCAGGGTTCCCCGCTGGCAGACATCGTGACCGGGGTGGCACCAGAGGGCACCCTACAGGGCGTGACATTCGAGATCCTCGCCAATGCCATCGGCGATCTGGTCAACCTGTTGTCTGGCTACGACGGCGATGACTCCAACATCTACGCCATGCTGGGTGAGTTCAACCAGCCCGGCGCCGCAGCTTTCAACACTCAGTTCCCTGCCGGACTTCCGGCCAGTGCCTGTGGCGAAGGCGCCAGCCAGGTGACCATCAACGGCCAGAACATTCGCCTGTATTCCTGGAGTGGCACTTCGACGATTACCAGTGTGGTTGACCCCTCGGATGCCCTCTTTGCCATCACCGGCCTTGCGATCAACGAAGCCAATGACGGTGTTACCGGCCGCTGTTCCAGCCACTTCGGCGACGTGATCAAGGACAACTACACCATGAACCATATCGATGTGAACAATCAGGTTCTGGGTCTGGTCTCGTTGTTTGAAACCAGCCCGGAAACCCTGTTCCGCAACCACGCCAACCGCCTCAAGCAGGCGGGTCTCTGACCGACACCCGGGCCATCACCGATGGCCCGGGAACGTCCTCTGCGGATGCCAACGATGAAACATACCGTCCCCATAGCCGTGGCAAGCAGCTTGGTACTGGCCTGCGTTGCCACTCTGTCACTGATGTCACCTTCTTCTGGACCCGGACAGCCTCCTGCAGATGGCCCTGTCAGTGCACCCCTGGTTAACACTGCGCTCATGCCGCCGGCCCGGGGCGATCATTCCCGGATTGAACCGGCTCAAGCAGCGTCGCCATTACCACCGCTGCCCTCTCACCTGGCCGATGCCATGCCGGAGATTCGTTTTGAGGTCAACGACGAAGGCGACCTGATCCCCACCCACGCCACCCGTACCCTGTTCGATTTTTTCCTGTCCGGACTTGAGGATGAACCCCTGCCACAGGTACTGGCGAGGCTGGAACAGACCCTGTCAAGTCATCTTGACGAGCCTGCCCTGAGTCAGGCGCGGGCCTTGCTTGACCGCTACCTCAACTACCGCATACAACTCGACGCCTTGGCCCGTGAGGCCCAACCCGTAAGGTCACCGTCAGGCTTCGATCTGGTGGTTCTGCAACAGCGACAGGAAACTCTGGAAGGGCTCCGCCAAGGCAACTTTTCCAGCGCTGAGGCGCAGGCATTTTTTGGCCTGGAAGAAGCCCAGGACCGATACATGCTGGGCTACCTGCGCATTTCGCAGGACACCAGCCTCACGGACCGGGAACGGGCCAGCGCCCTGGCCAGCCTCGACCATCAGTTACCTCAGCCCATCCGGGAGGTACGCCAACGGGTTACTCGCCACGGGGAGCTTTACCAACAGGTTCGCCAAATGCGAGCGGACGGTGCCACCGACGCCGATGTGTATCAGGCAAGAGCCCAGACTTTGGGTAATGATGCTGCAGCAAGACTGGCCGAACTGGATCAGCAGCGGATTAACTGGCAGCAGCGGCTGAATACGTTTATTCAGGAACGAAACCGGATCCTCCAGTCAGGCCTGAGCGCCAGCGATCAGCAGGCCGCGATTGATGAAGTGCTTACCCGTCGCTTCTCAGGGCCGGAAATCACCCGGGTACGGGCACTTTCCACTGAGCTGTAGGAGGTTCATCAGTTGCGTCCGAAGTAGCGTGGGCGCCGGTAGCGGAAGAATCCGTCTGCCTCTTCCTGCGCAATGGTAACCGCCTCGTGCCTGAAGTAGTCCGTCTGCAGATCGGACAGGGCCGTCGCTAGCTCATTCCCGGTGAGGGACTGCGTTAGCGCGGCCCGCGCCTCCATGTAGGCAAGGCCATTTTCCCAGCGCTGGTTTCTGCGCTGATCACGCTCCGCCAGACGCCTGACCTGCTCATCGGAATAGCCGAGACTGGAGCGTACACGGTTAATCTGCTGCTGACGCTGGTCCTGTGGCAGGGCCCGCAACCGGGACTGAACCGACTCAAACCCGAAAAACACGTTAGCCACCACGCCATTGTCCATCACCAGTCCCTGCCAGCTGCTGCCGTAGTTCTCTGCAATGGCTGCCTGCAACTGGAACAGGGTCTCGTCCAGGGAATACTCGCTGGCCTGGTTGAGTGCCTCCATGGTCTGCTGGACCGCCTGCTTGCGCTCAGCCCACACGAGCTTTTCATCGGCCCAGATCAACTCAGCATCCGGGCCGAATAACTGCAGGCGCTTTTGCCATTTGGCGCCTTCACGGGTCAGAACCGGCATGTCCCGGAGTTGCAGGTCATTGTCCAGCAGCCATTGCTGATATTCCTCGAGCCTCGCCAGTAGGGTAAGAATCTCCTGGGCGAAGGACGGGAACGCCAGCCACAAGGCCCGCAAAAAGATCCCCTCACCCTGGTCGGGATACGCCAGCAATACGTCCTTACGTAACCCGGCAAAGCGGGCCTGAACGGCGGGGTCTTGAATGGTTTCGCCGTAACGCTCCAACCAGTCGACCGCCAGCTCGTCGATCACCCGGCCTGACCAGTCAGGCACCAGCAAACCACCCCGCTCCGAACGTTGCCGGTCATGGGCCTGTCTGTCTGGGGTCATGTCGGCGGCTGTCAGGGCTCCCTCTTCGAAACGGCTATCCGGAGAGAAGCCATACAATGCACCGGCTCCGGTCACCAAAAAGACCAGAACCACTACTATCCACTGGAATGTCATATCGCCAGGCTTCGTTGAATGTCATGAGTAGCCGGGTGACAGGCACCCGGCCATGGGGAACGTCTACAGCAACGGCTGGAGTCGCGGCCAGATCAGGTTGGCCAGTTTTCGGGAACCGGTGGTATTCGGGTGAATGCCGTCGGCAATGATATCGCCATCGTTGATGGCGGAACGCGGATCTATGAACTGGCAGTTCACTGCCGAGTACTGGCAGGCCTGGGCGAGCCGGGTATCGCCGTAGTCCACGGCCTCTTCCATGCTGTCCAGCAGGAACAAACCATTCTTGGTGTAGTAGTAACCCAGGTAGATCACGTGATCGACGCCATCCGCATGCATGTCGTTCAGCAGGTTAACGCCATCGACATAGATATCGTTGATCAGGTCTTTGCAGCTGCGACTGAGCTGACCGAACTCATACCACTGGGTCTTGCAGTCGTAGGGGTCAAACATGATTGCCGGGATCAGGATGTCGTTGCCACCGCCATCCATAACCACGGTGTCGATGGCCGGATTATCCGACCGGGCAATCTGGTACTGATCGACGATGGAGGTCGCCACGGCGCCTCCGGCAAGTTCAGCACCTGACAGGGTGTATCGGCGAAAGGTCTGGCCGGCGTCCTGTTCAAGGAAGTCCTGCAATTCGCCAGAAAGCGCAAAGATCGAGTCTCCGATGGTGATGACCTGGTCATTATCGGCATCGACCACCCGGGGATTACTCAGCAGGCCACCGGCACCACCACATCCGGTCAATGCTGCAGCCAGCACCAGGGCCAGCAGCGGTTTGATATATGAGGTTATTGTTTTCATCGTCGTTCCCTGTTTATTGTTGATTATTTACTCAAGAACTGCGTCTTGCATTTAATCAAAGCAATCAGAAGGGAACTGATAACTGGTTAACAAATAGCCAGACACAACACATCATCAGCTATTGCTCAGCAGTAATTCCTCACTTCCTCGAAACCCGTTGGAGTGGCGGGCTTTCGCAGGGGCAACTATGCTCTTAAGAAAGCGACAGGGAGGGCCGCTGCCATGGACCTCTTTTCCTCGACAGAAGCCCTCGAGATGGCAATCGGGGCAATCTTTATCGCATTTCATGCGTACGGTCGCTACAACACCCCGGTGTCCAATCGCAGCACCACCACCCGGCCAAGGTTTCTTGCCTGTTTCTGCCTTTATGCCATGACCCTGGTCGCGCTCTATTGGCTGGTCACGGTGATGGCCTGGATCTCCCCTGAAATAGTCGTCAAGCTGCTGGCACTCAACCAGGCACAACCTACGGAAAGTCATGGCGAGGTCACCGTCAGTGAACTGATCCAGAGCCCGATCACCACCGCCCTGATTTTCACCGCACTGCTCCCCAACTTTCCCATACTGAAAAGCATTGACCGCCATCTGCTCAGGCTGTTCTGGGACCTGGCGGAAATCCCCGGCCATGCGGTCAAGCTGGCTCACCGCATGTACCGTGCGCCTTACTACGTGCATCCGGCAAAAGCCGCCCATATCGAGTGGGAGGCCAGAACCTACAACATCGAGTTGCCCGAGCGATTCCTCAAGGACCATGGCGCCCCGGCCTACGCCTGGGCACGTTTGTGTTCGCTGCTGCTGGATGTACGCCAGTGGCATGACGCCCATGACTACCGCTACCAGCGCTTCTTCAAGAGCCGGGAATCGGAGATTGAAGAGTTGCTGGTGGGCTTCGCCACGTACAGCTCGCGCATTGCGGCCTACTACCGCCGCCTGGAGAACGCCGCCAGCACAACATCAGAATTGCAGCGGGAAATGGCAGAAACCCTGATGATCGACGGTCGCGATCTGTTCATGAAACTCTGCCGGCTCACCGCCCATGCTGTACTGGATGTGGAACGCAGCCGTACGGCCCGCTACCGGGCGATTGAAAGCCTGGGGTTCGAGCCGGCAAGGTACGATTCGGACGCTCTCAGTGCGGTGCAGCTGCTGCAGTTATCGATCCTGATTCTGCTGTTGTTCGTCAGCATTTCCACGGTTCGCTACCTGCCATCCGGCGACCTTTCGTTCGCGCTGATCGGCGAAATCATCTTCTTCGCCTTACTGATGGCCGCCAACTATGGCCTGTCGGCATTCGCCGGCATTTACCCCAAGAGTCGCTGGCAGTTCGCCGACATTGAAGCCACCCGACACCGCCCCTGGCTGGGCTATGCCTGCTCCGGGGTTCTTGCCGTGGCAGCCAGCCTGTTCATCATTTCAGCCCTGCGCCTGACCCGTTATACCTTCGAAGGCATTGGCCACGACCAGAGTTTCGACAAGCTGCTGATCGCCCTGTCCTGGTCCTACCCTTACCTGTTCAGCTCCTTTGCCATCGCCTTCGGTGTAGGCTGGCTCTGTGATCTGGGTAATGCCCTGCGCCCCCGCCGCCGGCTTCAGGATGCCGCCATCATGGCGTTGATCCTGCTGTTGGCATCCTACCTTTCCCACGCCGCCATGCACGGTCTGTATCCGTTTTCCGGAACCAAGCTGCCAGATCTTCAAGACAAAAGTCTGGCCAGTCTGTGGCTGGCTCTCACCCAAGGGGCTTTCTCGGGGGCCATTATCGGAGCGTTGATTCCCCAGTGGTATCGCAATAATCGTTACCGTTCCCCCCTGCAACGGGTGCTGCGCTTTATTGAACGCAATGACCATCAGCTGCGGGTTGAAGCCGGCAAACTCGACCCGGGAATTCTGAAAAAGGCACTGACGACCAGCGCCGCCGCGGTGGCACTGGCTGATGGCGTGCTGGATGAACCGGAACGGGAGATCTTCCGGAACTGCCTGATCAAGCTGTCGGAGAAAGGTGTACTGGATTTCGGGGTTGATGAAGGCATCAACGGCATGGCTGCGACGATCCAGCACTGGCGCAGCGAAAACCTGGAGTCTTCAGAAGGGGTCGCACTGATTGAGCTTCAGCCCTTAAGAAATCGCCTAATCATCGCCGAGCTGATGATCCAGACCGCTTCCGCCATTGCCCATGCAGATGGTGTCTTCCGCGAGGCGGAGCAACAGATTCTTCGGCGCATCATTGGCACCCTGAATCTGGACATGAAAACCGAGATGGAGGCCTGTGGTGCGGTGCAGTGCGACGACTTCCTGCTGAAGCACGTCTAGCCACAGTGTCCTGGGCGAAACACTAACTTTCGGACAGACAACGCTTCAGCAGCGCGCGCATGTGCTCACTCCCCAGCGCGGTTACCCGCTCCACGTTATCGCGGGGGATGGTGTCAGTGTCAGGATAGCTGTCGATGACCTCCGCCAGACTGTCTTCCCGCAGCAGATGCAGCATAGGGTATGGCGAGCGGTTGGTGTAATTCTCGACATCGTCCGGTTCGGTACCGCCAAACTGGTAGTCGGGATGGAAACTGGCGATCTGGTAGGTGCCCTCATAGCCCAGATGGGCCAACAGGCCATCCGCTTCCGCCAGAAAGTCATTATAGTGATGAAAATCCTGCAATGCCTGAGGGTGTATCAGCAGGGTAGTGGCCACCGATTCATCAGTATCCAGAACCTGGAGTTCATCGTGCAGCGCCAGCAGCAATGAATCGTCGGTGACCGCATCCGTCACGGCGAAGCGAATTCGCGCCTTGACCAGCTCGCGCTTGGCAAAGGGGCACAGGTTCAGGTCGATCACGACTGACTCAAGCCAGTTGCGGGTGGCGTCAATATAGGGCTGCTGGTTCAAACGGGACTGTCCTGATGGCCGGAGAAATTTCTGCTAACGTGCAGAGTCTACAATAATTCCAATCTCACCGTTGAGGGATTCCCCTATGGAAGTACTGCGTACCCCGGAGCACCGTTTCAAACGCCTGCTGGATTATCCCTTCGCCCCTAACTACGCCGACGTCGGCGGGCTTCGAATGCATTACGTGGACGAAGGCCCCCGAAATGCCGCCCCGATCCTGATGCTGCATGGCGAGCCCTCATGGTCCTACCTTTATCGTCATATGATCCCGATATGCGCTGCGGCCGGCCACAGGGTCATCGCTCCGGACCTGATCGGCTTTGGAAAATCGGACAAACCCGGCAACATCGGCGACTACAGTTACCAGCGCCACATGGACTGGCTGCAATTGCTGATCGACCAGCTGGAGCTGACCAACATCACCCTGGTCTGCCAGGACTGGGGCTCACTGCTTGGGCTGCGACTGGCCGCCGAGAATGACGCACGCTTCCGCGCCATCGTGGTCGGCAACGGCATGCTCCCCACCGGCGACCAGAAAGTGCCGACGGCATTTCACCTGTGGAAGAACTTTGCGCTGCACAGCCCCTGGTTCCCCATAGGACGCATTATCAATTCGGGCTGTTTTCGCAAACTGGGCCCCGACGAACTCAGGGCGTATGACGCGCCCTTCCCTAACCGCAAGTACAAGGCCGGCACCCGCGCTTTCCCCCGCCTGGTGCCGGTGACTCCAGACGACCCCGCCAGCGATGCCAACCGGAGGGCGTGGAAGGTAATGGAACGCTGGGAAAAGCCTTTTCTGACCACCTTCAGCAACGGCGACCCGATCACCCGTGGTGGCGATCGCTATATGCAGGAACGGATCCCGGGAGCGGAAGGGCTGCCGCATATTACCCTGACCGGAGGCCATTTCCTGCAGGAGGACTCGCCGGTGCAGTTTGCCCAGGCGATACTGGGGGTTCTGGGTCAGGCTGTCACTTCTTGAATGAGCCGTGCCGGCCTGCCCCCTGAGCGAAACGGTCAGCGCCGGCCAGCGCCTCTGCCAACACCACAGGGTGCCCACCGGCACCCTCGTTTTCCAAAGCCTTGGGCAAATCATAATCCCACTGCTGATGAACCGAGAGTCGATCTGCCCGCAGACACCGCTGGGGAAACTCCGCCAGATCCATGGCCAGACGAATTGCCTCGGCGCGGGCGTCACCGTCCGTCACCACTCGATTGGCAAGGCCCATCCGCAGCGCCTCTTCGGCATAGACCGGTCGCCCGGTCAGGATCATGTCCATGGCACGGCTCTGACCGATAAGGCGGGGCAGACGCACAGTACCACCATCAATCAACGGTACGCCCCAGCGGCGGCAGAACACGCCGAACACAGCAGAGCGCTCCGCCACCCGCAGATCACACCAAAGCGCCAGTTCCAGACCGCCGGCAACCGCATAGCCGGATACCGCAGCAATCACCGGCTTGGTCAGCAGCATACGGGTTGGCCCCAGAGGGCCGGGGCCGGAACCATCCGGCTCAACCTGATTGCGACGTGCCGGATCCGCCACCGCTTCGAGATCGGCACCGGCACAGAAATGCCCTCCGGCGCCAGCCAGCACCGCCACCTTGAGGGCATCATCCGCGTCAAAGGTTTCAAACGCCTGCCGCAGGGCATCCGCAGTGTGACGGTCGACGGCGTTACGTTTTTCCGGACGATTGATGGTAATGACACAAACCGGACCCACAGGTTCAACGGTTACAAGGGGGTTCATCATGGGCAATGTCCTGAGATTCTTGTTGTTCTGAAATCCCGACTGTAATCCCCGTCGGCGCGGCCTGCCTTTCGTAGAGTAGGAGCAGGTTTCCGTGACCGGACCTGCTTAGGGTGCTACCAAAGGTTTGCTTACTCAAAACAGTAGCGCATAGTAATAATCATGCACAGCCCCCAAAACGCGTTTGTGTGAAGTGATGAATGACCCGTTCACCGCAATGGATCAGACGCCCTCCAGAAACGGCCCATGATGAGAGCAGCCCTATGTCTGGCAGCGATCCGTCAACTGCAGAAGCGTTCATCGACCACCGGTTCCCCAAGCACTGGCGGGCAGTCCTGCTGGGCCGGGACGGCGCCTCAAAATCCATCCTGATACACTCACTGATGGCCGCATTACAGGCACGGGGCCAGCGGGCTGTTTGCCTGAATTGCGCCCCGGAACGGTCAGTTTTCGGTCTTCCCGGCACCCTGAGTCTCGGTCAGTTCGATGGCGACCAATGGCGGGTGTTGGCCGTAAACCCGCTGTGTTCGCTGGACGCCGGCCGGTTCCGCCTGCCACTGTTGATGGGCGTGCGCCAACTTCTGGCCCGGATTCCATCACTTCTCGGCACCGACGATTACACCCTGATACTGGATACCCCGGGTCTGACTCACGGGATCGCTGCCGCTGAACTCCTACCCGCCCTGATTGAGTCGGCCAACGCGGATGTACTGCTTTTCCCCGAGGGCGATGATCTGTCCGCGGCAGGCCAGATCCCCGCTGCGCCGCCTTTGGAACTGATACTCCTGCGGGTTCCGGACAGCACGTCTGGCCAGTCGCGAGCCGAACGCCGGCAACAGCTGAGCCAGCAATGGCAGGACTATCTCGCCCATGGCCAAACCTGGTCAGCCCGGCTCGACAGCCTGGCGCTCACCGGCACACCTCCTGACGTGCCTAACGACTGGCAGGGACGCCAGCTCGCATTGTATCGGGACGGGCAGTTACTCTCCCTGGGCCAGGCCCTGACACTCGCTGACGGCATCCTGACGGCCACCATCGCTGCCCCGGCCACAGGCGCGGACCGCCTGCTTGTGAGGGATGCGGCATTTCGGGACGGACAGCTGCAAACGGTGAGCCGCCCCAGCCGGCAAGGCCCGCCTGCGGACCAACCGGTCCGACCACCAGCCGTGGAGGTGCGGGCAGAGCTGGGGGCACTGACCGGTGTGGCCGAGGATCCCCAGATCGCCCTGCGGGTTGGCCATGCGGTGGCGTCACTGGTTAACGGGGTCATGGGCGATCCCCTGCTCCAGCTGCGGCTGCTCCACCACAACCGCAGCCTTCTGTTCGACCTTGGCGACACCGGCCGCATGCCTCTGCGAGCCGCTCATCAGGTATCCGACCTGTTCCTTACCCATGCCCACGCCGATCATATCGGCGGATTTGTCTGGTTTCTGCGAAGCCGTATCGGACACTTTCCGCCCTGCCGGGTCTTCGGCCCACCGGGCTTGCTCCAGCACATCTGGGGCATGATGAATGGGATTCTCTGGGACCGGGTGGACGATCGCGGTCCCTGTTTCGAGATCCACGAATGGTCTGGCGATCACCTGCGTCGCTGGCGCCTGACCGCTGCAAGCCGCGGGCCTGAGCGGCTGGCCGACCAGCCCGTCGACGATGGCATGATCGTGCGGGAACCCGGCTTTGTGGTTCGAGCCACCGAGCTGGACCACGGCACGCCGGTATTGGCGTACGCCTACGAGCCACAAAGCCAGATCAGGGTGCGCAAGGACAGGCTGGCACAGTTCGGGTTGACCCCGGGCCCTTGGTTACAGCAGCTAAAGCAAGGCTATTTCGGTGCCCGCTGGACCGAACGCATTGCTCTGGAAAATGGGCAGTCACTGACCGTGGAGGAGCTGGTTCAGACGCTGCTGCTGGTGGAACCGGGGGAGAAACTGGCCTATGCCACGGACTTCGGTGCCAGCGAGGAAAACATCAAGCGCCTGACCCGCCTGGCCAGAAACGCTCATACTTTGTTCTGTGAGTCCTCATTTCTGGTTGAAGACCAGGCCCAGGCCGATCGTACCCATCACCTCACAACAGAAGCCTGTGCTCTCATCGCCAACCGGGCCCGGGTTCGCCAGCTGGTGGCCTTCCACTTCTCCCACCGCTATGAAAAACGTCGCGATGACGTGTACCGGGAGCTGCAACAGTACACTCATCGGGTTCTGATTCCCCAACACCAGCCCGCCAGCGGCTGACCCGGTGTCCGAGTCCGGCGTTTACCAGCTCACCGAGTCGTTCGGACCCCGTTTGATGATGGGCGTTTCGTTTTCCCAGACCGCGAACCCCTGGCGCAGGTCGGTGAGGCTGAGCTGGAAGTAATACTCTACCTGCTGCTCATCTTCGACCCGGTGGTTGCGTTGGATGATCTTGCCGGAGAGACTCAGATCCGGGGCCTGCAGCGTGCCCTTCTCCTGCACGGTGGATTGATCAAACTCATCCGACGCCCGCAGCTCCCTCGCCGCCATGTTCATTTCATCCTCGGCACCGTCGATACCCACTGCGGTGGTCGTAACCACCTTGCCGGAGCGAAGCAGTGCCACCCGGATTTTCTTTACCAGCTGGTCGGTATCAATCCGCTGCATGGTGTCATTGGTGATCCGGCTGACCACCATGACGTAACGTTCACCACTGGGATTATCCACGACGCCACTGGCCAGAAGATCCTGGACGGCATCATCAGCGGCCCGCTCAAAATCCCGGTAATCCATGGTCATGGTCACCGCACCATCATCGGCGGCAGGGTCTACGTAACGGGCGGGTGCGGCACAGGCCGCCAGAAGGGTGGAACAAAGGGTCAGGGTGAGCAATTTTTTCATGGACAGGTTCCTTAACGGTCTTCCCGGAGATGTAACTGATAACTGGTCACCCGCTCATGGGGTGCAATGGCGCCAAAGAAGCGGGTCTGCCCCATCAGGACATGGGCTGGCTGGTAACCTTCCCCGACCGAGGGGACCCGCATGCCGGCATCATCAAACCAGGTGACCGCCCACTCCAGATCCGCGTCCTCATACGCTTCCACCGAGAACTGGATCTGCAGCAGACTGCCGCCGCCCGGCTGCTCAACTCTGGACTGCAGGAGTTCCCTGACCACCAGAAACTGACGGACTTCCGGATCGACCTTGAGGTCATCACGTTGCACATACTCCCGCTCGGGTTGTACCGGTGCGCAGGCTGCGATCGCTCCGGCAATCGCGATCACAGTAACCACAAACATTGATCTGAACATTCATTTCTCCCTGTTCACGTCATTACTTCTCTGTCCCAGAGCCCGCGGGCAGCGTCAGGTATTGGCCGGCATGTTCACCCTGCAGATCCAGCACCATCGCAGTGGCTGCGCTGCCTGCGGTTGGCCGCTTGATATAGACCAGAGTAAATGGCCATTGCGGTAGCTCCAGTGTTCCCAGTACACCCTGACGACTGTCAGTCAGCGTAAGCTGGCCATCGGCAGGGCGTTCAATCCGGGCCACCTGCCAATGATCAGGCAGCGCCTGCCAGCTCCGCAAGTCAGCCTGAGTGGTTGACACAGTATAGAGGATTGCCCCGAACTGACCGAGTGCCCCCATGGATTCGGCCGCCTCAACCTGAATCATGCCTTTCAGGACGGCCGCAGACACCGCCCGCATCAAGACACCCGGGAATCGGGCCTGCAGCTCGGTCTGGATTACCCGCCCCATGGATGCCATGGGTTCAGTCACTGCGGGCTTTTCATCGGCGCCTGCAACCACCAGGTGGCCAGGCACCGCGGAACGGTCCCGGTAACGGGGTAAAGCAACAACCGCGAAGACAATCTGGCCATAGTCGTTGTGCGATACCGGCAGGGGTATGTCGAAACGAACCTCCTCAAGCACCGGTCCCAGGCCATTTTCATAGACCACCCAGACCTGTGGCGAAAGCTGCTGACGCGATTGCCGCCCGGAAGCAAGGGCTTCCGCCAGCGCCACATCCCGGGACAACACCTCGTTTCCGGGTACCATCCCGGCGACCCGCCGCAGTGAGGTCAGCGCCTTGTCAGTATCAGCGCCCCCGGTACCGGCGGCCAGGAAAAACAGGCCATGGAGGTAAGTACTGGCCGGGACCATGTAATCGGCAAACACCTGCCACTGCGAGGGATTGCCGTAGCGCTCATCCAGCGCTTGCTGCAGGTCGCGGCTGTCCAGCGTGCGGTAAACCATCCGGGCATTGGCCGGGTCCTGCTGGAGATCTTGCTGCCGATCGCGGATCTCCTCAGAGAAAAAGTCCACCGCTCGCCGGGTACGGTCATCCGCCCGGTTGAACTCTACCCGGGCATCCGCAGCATCAGCCAGAGCCAGGAAATCGAGTCCCTTGTAGGTATTGACCAGAATCGCCTCGGACATCAACGCACGGTAGTTAAGGCTGGCATCGTTAAGGAGGATGGACGAAAGGTTGTCCCAGACCGCGATCAGATTGCCTTCGGTATCGAGGTACTTCATGCCAGCCTCAGCCCGGTCATAAGCGGCAACCGAGCGAGCATAGTCTCCTGCCAGCCGCAGAGCCTCGCCCTGGTGAAGCGACTCAAGTACATCGGAACCGGACTCAGAACGACCGGATGTCCCAGGGTCGTCGAACTCATCGGCGTCATAATCCATGGCTTCCGCCGCGAGCACATACTCGCCGCTCGCATAGGCGGCATTGAAACGGGCCATCTGATCACGCTGACTAAATGACGAACAGCCGGTCACCAGCAACACCAGGGCTGCTATTCCCAGCCAGACTCCCCCGTCACGCCTACCCGCACTCACGCATCTATCCTTCGACCTCTACGACACCAGAGCGCTCATCCTACCGTAAATCACGGGCGAACGGAGCAGGCAGGTCAGTATCAGGGGACGACCGTGAAAGCGGCGTGTACCGCCACCTCGCCATCGGCCAAGCGCAGCCGTGCTGATATCACATGGTCACCGGAGAGGCCACTGAGGTCATAGCCAATCGCGTCCCGCGGTGGCTTGGTTTCGGTACCGGCAAAGTCCCAGGGGGCCCGGTTTTCCACCTTGATGGGGCTGCCATCGAAACCGGGATCGTCCAGGAAGAACTCAACCTTGCGTATATCTGCTGAATCCGGCACAAACACGTAAACATTGCCCGCGCTCAGCGCCGCACCATTCAACTCCCCGGGATCACGTCGGTCCGGGAAGTCGCTCACCTCAATCCGGTATTGCTGGGCCACATCGAACGCCAGATTAACCACCACCGAATCCTGCTCACCCGTCGCTGCGGTGACGGTGGCCAGGCCCTGATAGCTGCCCGGAGTCAGCCCCTGGGTATTGGCCGCCAGCACCAGCGACTGGGGTAATTGGCCGGAACCCGGAGATACCGTCAACCAGCCTGAATCACTCTCACTGCTATAACCGGGGGTCTGACCGTCGGTCATTTCGGCCAACACGGTGGTCTCGGCATAGCTGTCCGGGGAATTAACCGTCATCGATACGGTGCCTGCAGACAGGGCCAGCCGGGCAGCCTGATTCTGGACCTGAACTTCACTGGTCACCAGGATCTGTCCCCCGCTATCCAGGTCAAGCCGAGCGGTCAGGCTATGACGCCCATCGGCCAGCGAGAGGGTGTCGAAAGGTAAGGCCGTATCATCGCCTGACGTGCCCCCCAGGTCGAACGGTGCGACATTCTCGGTTTTGAGGGCACTGCCGCTGGCACCGGGATCATCCAGGTAGAACCTTACCCGGGCCACGCTGTCATCCGGCTGGGTAAACACGTACACATCGCCCTGCAACACCTGATCATCCAGTGGCTGGGGCGACAGCCTCTGGGGATTATCTGCCAGCCAGAGGCCATAACTGGCGGCGCCGACGGTCAGGTCAACAGGCAGCCAGGCGGCATTGGCCGCACCCTCCGATATTTCCAGCACCGCCCGTTGAGACCCAAGCGGCTGGTTTTGCGCATTGGCGGTGAACGTCACGGTTGCCGGTGTTACCCCCGACAATGGCGACACCGAGAGCCAGTCAGGCAGCTGACTCAGCTCGAAGGCCACGGCATTGCCAGTCGACGTAATCAGGACCTCCTGACTGTCGCTGCCCTGCGGATCCAGCGCAAAGGTGAGCTGGCCCGGTTCCGCCCGTAATTCCGGAGCGCAGCCAAGCGAGGTGTAACGCACTCGGTCACTGCGCCGAACCGGTACGCCAGCGTCATAGGCGTCACCGGCCACGCCATAGATATCGACAGTAAGCTCCCCGTCTGCGGTGACGATCAGGTGAGCGAAATGGTGACGGGTATTATCCCGGGCTGCCGTCCAGTAGGGGGCTTCCGGTGACCGCCAGGGGGAGAAGTCCCTGGAGATATTACTGAGCTTGCCGCCCGGTGAGACCTTGAGCCAACTGACACCATCCGCCTGGCTATAGCAGTGATTGTTCGATGAGGTCGATGAAATACTGGAGGGCACCCCGGTCAGCGGGAAGGTTCGTTCATAGGACTGATCATGGGAGGTCAGCACCACCTTGACTCCGGCAGCTTCAAACAACGGCCCCAGTTGCTGGCGCAAGGTCAGCGCCGACGGATGATTGGTACCCTCTGAGAACGGTGCCGCGTGAAAATACGGAACGAGCCAACGCTGCCCGGCCTGGCTTGCCTGCTCCAGGTCTGCGGCAAGCCAGTCTATCGCATCCTGTGTCATCTGCTGGGATTCATGAAAGCCGTAGACCGATACAAAATGGACGTCACCGACATCAAAGCTATACATACGGCGGTTGTTCCAGCCGTCAGGCGTGGCAAAGAACGGAAGCCAGGTTTCAACAGTCTCCTGCAGGCGCACTTCGTGATTGCCCCAGGTCGGCATCATTGGTGCTGTTTCGGCCACCGGAGCCATTTGCTCGAACCACACGCCGATGCTGCGTTCCAACGTCCCGAACCGCTTGTCGGTGTCGAAGTAAACGTAATCACCCCCCAGCAGCACCAGCCCCGGCTCCAGCATGGCAATCTCGGTAATCACCGCGGCGGTACCGGTGGTGAGACCGTCGTCGCGGCCAATCAGCCCGGTATCGGCGACATACACCGCACTCAGATTCGCAGGCCCCTTCGCAGGCTGGGTTCGGCCGCGGTAAGTTCGGCTCCAGACATCCGTGCCCAATGTGACCTGAAATTCATAGGCTGTCGCCGGCAATAACCCCGTCATGTGGGCAATCAGATAGCGGCCAGCATCCGCTTCGGTTCTCACCTCCCCGGAGAGTGACTGCCAGTTGCTGTCTCCGCTGAGACGATAGCGGAGCTGTGGAGTAAACAGGGAGGCGCCACCAAACCAGGTGACTGAAAGTGAGGTGGCCGGATCACTCTCCCAGCCCAGGTGCAGCTGGCGGGCATCCCCCCCCGACTCGGGAGGAGGCTCATTCGCGACGTGCAGCGCGGCACTCAATGTCTCGCTGCCGGTGCTCGAAAACACCGTTGCGCTGACCTGATACTGGCCATCTGCAATGGTGCGGGTATCAAACGGTGCGGCAAGGTCCTCAGGCGTGGTTCCGGCAAAATCCCAGGGGATCGTGTTTTCCGTTTGCACCAGGGAGCCATCGACATAGAATCGGACCTGATCAGCATCGGGTGCGGCGCCGACAAAGATATAGATCACGCCCTCGACCGGTGCCGCCTCCAGCGTCACTGGATTGCTACGGTCAGCCGTCGTGGACACCAGCAACTGGGCCGCCGACAACCCCGTTCCTCCGGCAACCAGAGCCAGCAATAACATGAGGTGAAACAGACAATGAATAAACGTACGGGCAGGAACAACCGAGAGGGCTGGCATCATGAAATCTCCCTGGCTTTTGCAGCCACGGACGCTGAGACGCCCCCGGCAAAAGCCCGCTAACGATTCAGAAATCGCCGGAGTCTTTGGTGGATGACCGAAGCACCAAACATGGCTGCTCTGCCGGCCCGATCCAGTTCCGATACCCTGTCGCAATCAAAAACGGCTAATTTTTGTACCAGTATGGGCCAGCCCTGCCCAAACCGCCACGATCATCCCCCCACGCTCAGGCAATAAAGTACTTGCCAGCGCCCCCCGTGGAAGGCAGCATTCTGGGTTCAGCGGGAACTCATCCCCCATGCCAACACATCAATCAGAACAGGACAACACCATGACACAGGCAACCGCACGCCACATCCTGGTCGACAGTGAAGCCAAATGTGAAGAACTGAAGAAGGCCATCGAAGGCGGTCAGGACTTCGCCGAAGTCGCCCGCCAGCACTCTTCCTGCCCGTCCGGTCGCAACGGCGGTGATCTGGGCTCCTTTGGCCCGGGCCAGATGGTGCCGGAATTCGACAAGGCGGTCTTCACCGGTGAAGTCGGTAAAGTACTCGGCCCGGTCAAGACCCAGTTTGGCTACCACCTGCTGGAAGTGACCAGCCGTAGCTGATCGGGCGCAGGATCGGCGAACGATCCTTGCCCCCAGAGCTTGCCGTTACAGTTAACGGCAGGCATGAAAAAGCCCGGTCAGATTGGTATCTTCCGGGCTTTTTCTTTGGGCTCTTCAGAACACCCGCCTCAGGCTATATGGCCCTGGCTGCGCAGGTAATCATCATAGCTGCCACTGAAATCGGTAATACCATCAGCACTCAGCTCGACAATCCGGGTGGCCAGTGATGACACAAACTCCCGGTCGTGGCTGACAAAAATCAGCGTGCCGGGATAGTTCTCAAGCGCCAGGTTCAACGCTTCAATGGACTCCATGTCCAGGTGGTTGGTGGGTTCATCCATCAACAACACGTTCGGCTTCTGCAGGATCAGCTTGCCGAACAACATCCGCCCCTGCTCTCCCCCCGAAATCACCCGCACGGATTTGCCGATATCATCGCCGGAGAACAACATCCGCCCCAGGGTGCCGCGCACCAGCTGCTCCCCGCCAGTGGTCCATTGCGCCATCCATTCCGAAAGCGTGTCATCGCTGTCAAAATCGTCCTTGTGGTCCTGGGCGAAATAACCCACATCGGCACTGTCGGTCCACTTCACTTCACCTTCGTCCGGGGCCAGCTTACCGGCCATGCACTGGAGCAGCGTGGTCTTGCCGATACCGTTAGGGCCGATAATGGCTACCCGCTCACCGGCCTCAATCTGCAGGTTCAGCTTGCTGAACAGCGTCATGTCATCGAAGCCCTTGCCAAGATCCTTCAGCGTCACCGCCTGACGGTGCAGTTTCTTGACCTGCTCGAAACGGATAAACGGGCTGACCCGGCTGGACGGCTTCACTTCTTCCAACTGGATCTTGTCGATCAGCTTTGCCCTTGAGGTGGCCTGCTTGGCCTTGGAAGCGTTAGCGGAGAAGCGGCTGACAAACGTCTGCAATTCGGCAATCTGCGCCTTCTTCTTGGCGTTGTCTGCCAACATGCGCTCACGGGCCTGGGTGGCCGCCGTCATGTACTCGTCGTAGTTGCCCGGGAACAGCCGGAGCTCGCCATAATCCAGATCCGCCATATGGGTGCAGACACTGTTGAGGAAATGACGGTCGTGGGAAATGATCACCATGGTGGAGTTACGAGCGACCAGAATATCCTCAAGCCACCGAATCGTATTGATGTCCAGGTGGTTGGTCGGTTCGTCCAGCAACAGTACATCAGGATCAGAAAACAGCGCCTGCGCCAGCAGCACCCGAATCTTCCAGCCCGGCGCCAGCGCACTCATCAATCCGCTGTGCTGTTCCAGCGGGATGCCGAGCCCCAGCAACAGTTCACCGGCACGGGATTCGGCGGTATAGCCGTCCATTTCTGCAAACTGGACTTCCAGGTCAGCCACGGCCATGCCGTCTTCTTCGCTCATTTCCGCCAGAGAATAGATCCTGTCCCGCTCAACCTTGACCTGCCAGAGCTCTTCATGCCCCATGATCACCGTGTCCATGACGGTGCAGTCTTCATAGGCGAACTGGTCCTGCCGCAGCTTGCCCAGACGACTGTTCTGCTCACGCATCACCTGGCCGGCCGAGGGCTCGAGATCGCCACCAAGAATTTTCATGAAGGTGGACTTGCCACAGCCGTTGGCACCGATCAAACCGTAACGGTGACCGTTGCCGAATTTGACGGAGACGTTTTCAAACAGGGGCCTGGCCCCGAACTGCATGGTGATATTGGCGGTGGAAATCAAAGGAGAACCTATCGTATGAGAGCTGCAACCGGAGACCGGCAAAGAAAGGGCGCGATTGTACAGGGTGTACACAATTCATGACAGGCCGGATAATCCCTACCCATGAGACTGGAACGCTTTATCAGCAAACATACCGAACACAGCCATAAGACCGCACGCCTGCTGGTGGCCAGCGGGCGGGTTTGTGTCGAGGGCGAGGTCTGCCGGAACCTGAAACAGGAAATTCACCAGTTTCATACCGTTAGCCTAGATGACCAGGTACTCCAGCATCGTCAGGCCCACTACCTGATGCTGCACAAGCCTTCCGGGTATCTCAGCGCCACCAGCGACCCGGTGCATCCAACCGTGATGGAGCTGATTGCCCCCGAACTCCGCCCTCACCTGCATATCGGTGGCCGCCTGGATCGCGCCAGCTCTGGATTGCTGATTCTCACCAATGACGGACTATGGTCACGACAGCTGACGGATCCGCAACGAAAATCACCCAAGGTCTACCGGGTCACCACCGCCTATCCGATCTGTCCCGACACCCCGGATCGCTTTGCCCGGGGTATCGACCTCAAGCCGGAAAACCTGACCACCTCACCGGCGGATCTTGAGCTGCTGGCTCCCAATGAGGTGAGGCTGACGATCTACGAAGGCCGCTACCACCAGATCAAGCGCATGTTTGCCGCGGTAGGGAACAGGGTAATCAGGCTGCACCGGGAACAGATGGGGGCCATCAATCTGGACCCGACCCTTGCCCCGGGCGGTAGCCGCTCGTTGACCCAACACGAGATTGCCTCGATCAGCCCCCGGCTCTAACACTACCTGCCACGCCCGCCGGCCAGATTGTTACCGCTTTGCGACATTCTCTTCTATGCTTGAAGACGTCAAAAAAACACAAGCCAGGATTGGCAAAGGAGAGAACGTAATGATGCGAATGGTAAAATCCCTTGGTGCAGCCGCCCTGTTTACCCTGCCCCTGATGGCTCAGGCTACCACCGCGCCGGACGGTGCCAGTACCCAAATCCTCTCACCGATGGACGGCGCGACGGTGTCGTCCCCGGTTGTCATTCAGTTTGGGCTGTCCGGCATGGGCGTTGCGCCAGCGGGTACCGACCGCGACAACACGGGCCATCACCATCTGTTGATTAATCTGGATGAGCTGCCCCCCATGGACCAGCCCGTCGCCTCAGACGACCAGCACCGCCACTTCGGTGGTGGTCAGACCCAGGTTTCCCTGGATTTGCCACCCGGGGAGCACACCCTCCAGCTGCTCCTCGGCGACAAGGACCATATCCCCCATACCCCACCCGTGATGTCAGACAAAATCACCATCACCGTAGAATAATCCCCAAGGGCCGGGATAACCCCGGCCCGGCCTACCGGCCTCAGTTCTGCCCCGCCCCGCTCCTCAGCCGATCCAGTACCGCCTTCGCATCCTGCTTGCCGGTCGCAATTCCCGCCTGTTGCAATCGCCCATCCAGGTCATGACCACGGGCTTCCTGATCCAGTTCTTTCAGAGCATCATTAACGTCCGCGAAGCGTGCCTGACGCTCCTTGATACGCCCCAGAGAAGCGTCCAGGTCGCCCATATGCGCCCTGAGCCCCACGGTCTGGCTGCCGAGCTGCCGCAGTACCTGTTCGGCGTTGTCGTTGGCCCGAGCCAGACTCATTTCCCGCTTGTAGTGCTGCAGCATCCGCGCCGCCTCCTGCAGATGGCTGCGCAGGGATTTCTCCTGGGCCGCCAGGCGCTCGCCATGCTGACGCTGCTCCTGCAGCAGGTTCTCATCCGCGGCGATGCGTTCCGCCAGTTCCAGCATCAGGGACTCGTGCCCTTTCTCCATGGCCTCCCGAGTCTGGGATTCTCGCAACGCAATGGTTTTCGACAGATGTTCACGGCTGCGTTCCAGTTGCCGGGATTCCGCCATCAGGTTCGCCAACTCGCGCCTTGCCAGGATCATGGCCTGCTCGGTTTCCCGCAGTTCCTGTGCCAGGATTCTGAGGGCATTGGCGTCCACCAGCTTTTCCGCAGGCTCCTGTACCGACGCGCGAAACAGGGTTCCAACCTTTCTCCAGATCATCATGGCCATTACTCCGTGTATTCTTTCAACAGTTGCTGAGCCCGCGCTTCAGACAACCGGTTGTGGATACGCTTGCTTTCGTGATCATCACGCATGGTCTTTGAAAGAGTGATGGCGGTGCTCACCAGAAACAGGGCGCAAATCCCCATATAACCCTTGACCAGGATATCGATTGGGGCGAATACGATACCCAGCGCCGTTGCCAGCAAGGCAATGGCAAACGACGCCTTCACAAAGAACATCCATCCCGCTGAATTACTGCCAAGCTCATTGTCCATGTCCATCTCCAACTGCTTTCACAGGGTTGTTGCTTCAACTCCATCCGGAGTCCATAGGGCACGATGTGCCCGCTTGCAGGACACTATTCCTGCCAGCGCCAGCGCCGGCCACAGAAAGCCTAAAAGTTGCACAACCCTAAACATCTGGTATTGAATACTGATACCCAAACCCAAGAGATCCGGAACCATGGCCCAAACCACGGCGATTGTGGATGCACTGAAGAAAGCGTTGAAGGAACACGGCCTGACCTATCAACAGGTGGCCGAGGCGCTGGATCTTTCCGAAGCCAGCGTGAAGCGGCTGTTTGCAGAACGGCAGTTTTCACTGAAACGGCTGGATCAGATATGCGCGGTGATGGGACTGGAGATCAGTGATCTGGTACGGGGGCTGGAGCCCGAGCCCCGGATCAACCAGCTGGCGGTCGAACAGGAACGACAACTGGTGTCCGATATCTCGCTGTTGCTCGTTGCCATCTGCACGCTCAATCGCTGGACCTTCCAGCAGATGCTTGAACATTACACCCTGAGCGAAACCGAGGTGATTCAGCGACTTGCCACGCTGGATCGTATGGGCCTGATCGAACTGCTACCCGGCAACCGGATCAAACCTTTGATCACCCACGACTTCCACTGGCAGAAGAACGGCCCCATTCAGGACTTTTTCGAGTCCCACGTGCAGACGGACTTCTTCAATTGCCGTTTCAATCGGCCCGGAGAACTGCGGCTCTTTCTCAACGGCATGTTGTCCCCCCGTTCCAACGAGGTGATGCAGCAAAAGCTCAGACGGCTGGCACTCGATTTCCGCCATTGTCACCAGGAAGACCTGTCACTGCCGCTGGACCAACGTTTCGGGATGAGCTTGATGATGGCCATCCGGCCCTGGGAGGTGTCGGTTTTCCAGCAGTACCGCAAGTCAGGTGATAACAAGCTCTACCCGGGCCATGGGATTACGCGCCCCATTCGATGACAGCCCCGTCGCAATCAGGCGGCTCGGTCATCAGGTGAACGTGAGCGGCAAGGGGAACGCCCCCAGCGCAAAAGCTGACGCTCTGCGGCCGCTCCTGCACGGACTCAAGTAACCAGCTGATCCGGGCAACCAGCCAGCCTGAGCCGTGTTCCCTATCCGCAACAATTTGTTCGATGCCATGCCGGAAGTCCATGCCCTGCCCTCCGCTGCAGATACCGCGTGTACGACCCGGTCCCCGTGCGCACCGATCAGCTTATCAGTAGGCGTCCCGGATCAGGTCGATGCCGGGCGTCAACACGTCCCGCCAGCAGGTATCAAGGGCCCGGGAATACTCGGGGTCATGTTTGCTGACGGTCTTCATCAGCGAGTCAAGCCACAGGCTGTACCACTCACTGGGAATATTGTAGCCGGAGCGGTTGTGGGATTCCCCCAGTGACCGCAGCTTGCGATCTGACATGCCACGGGCATACAGCACCAGCTGCATGATTCCATTACGCAGCAAATGTCGTTGCTGACTCATGTCGGTCACACGAAATCGATCCTTGATGGCCGGTGAGCTGGCCATAAAGTAATCATAAAAATCAACGAAGAACTGCTCGCTCTTGCAACAACGACCATAACTCTGAAAAACAATATCCGCCGGCGTTCCGACCATACAGGGCTCCAACTGAGAAATTTTCCGAAAAGGCAATACAAACAGAAAGGTAGCGCATTCTCCAGACGACGATAGTCGGGCTCAATCCGTAGATACCTTCATTGCCGGGCCGCACGGAAGCGCCAGCCACGGATTCGGTCATTAACCCGGATGAAGGTGAGGTCTATACTGAAAAGGAGGGATGTCTGTCTGACAGGGACGAGTTTTGTCACAACCACCTAGAGGAGGGATTCGCCATGATCAGCGAAAGACTCCAACGTTACCTGGAGGAGCATCCGGTCCGTTACCAGACCCAGGTTCACTCCCCCACTCCGGACGCCATGCGCACCGCACAGGCCGCACACATTCCCGGCAAGTCGTTCGCCAAATCGGTGATCTTCAAGGCCAAGGGCCGTGTTGGAATGGCCGTGCTGCCAGCGATTGACCAGGTGCATCTGGCACAACTGGGAAAAGCCATCGGAGCCACCGACATCACCCTGGCCGACGAGAGCGAGCTGCGGGACGCCTTCCCCGACTGCGATATCGGGGCCATGCCACCGTTTGGCAACCTATACAATATGGAAACGTTTGTCAGCGAACATCTGCGGGAGGATGAAAGTATCGCGTTCAATGCTGGTAGCCACGATGAAGTGATGAAGATGAGCTACCAGGATTATGAACGCCTGGTGCGGCCACACGTGGTCCACTTCTGACACGGGCGTTGCTTACAGGGCGGCAGTCACGACCGGGTAACCGTGGAGTGGCTGCCGTTTTTCATGACAGGCCCTGACCAGCATCATACGCCGCCCGTGACCAATGGCGGTAATGCATGAAGAACTTCCTCGCAGACCTCACCCTGAGAACCGAGATCGCCGTCAACGGTGATATCCGCATAACGGGCGTAGAGCTGGTAACGCTCCTGGAACAGGTCATCAAGGCTTTGCCCCGGCCGCCGGGAGATTCCCCTCAGGCTATAATCTCCGATCCGTTCGCGGACCGCCGCCAGGGGGACATCGAGAAATACGACCAGTCCATTCTGCCTGAGGTGCCGCATGGCCCGGTCGCTGTATACCGAACTGCCCCCGGTCGAGATGACCTGGCCGCAGACCTCGAGCTGGCATAGCACCTTTTCTTCAACGTTTCGAAAGTACTGATAGCCATGTTCGTCGGCGATGGCCTGCAAGGTTTGGCCCTGATCAGCCTGGATCAGCAGATCAGTGTCAATGAACCCCATCGCCAGGGCCTTTGCCAACAGCACACCAATCGTACTCTTGCCACTGCCCGGCATGCCGATCAAAACAATATTTCGTTGATGTCTGCCCATGGTTTGCCTGACATTCCGGGATGCACTCTGGCCGAAGCCAGGTTTCCGGGCAGAGACGCTGGTCAGCGGAATCTTCCCAGCATGGCCCGGCCCCGTTGATGCAGCGTCACACGTAACCGACCAGCGGGCAAGCCGTGGAACAGTTGCCACAGCATTAGCGCAGCCGTCACTGCTTCGGTCTGATTACAGGGCATTGCCCAGGTGCATTGCAAAGAACGGTCGGCCCGGACCGGCTCCAGGGTGTCCGGGAACAGGGTTCCCGACGTCGGAGGTGACACCGGTTGGCCGAACATGGCGCCAATGTATTCGTCCAGTACGCTGTCGTTCTGATTAATCATTCTGCAGCTGCCCTGATCAGACCCGGTTGCCCTTGCTGACCCGTTTTATGTGTTCCACCAGGCTGGCCGCGATGGACGTCAATGGAAGCACTTCATCGACGGCCTCCAGTTTTACAGCCTCCTTGGGCATACCATAGACAACGGATGTTTTTTCATCCTGGGCAAAGGTACGGGCGCCGCTGTTGTGCATGTGCAGCATGCCAACCGCTCCGTCCTTACCCATGCCGGTCAACAGCACGCCCGTGGCACTGGCACCGGCAACCTCAGCCACCGAATCGAACATCACATCCACCGCTGGCTTATGCCGGTTCACCGGTTCGCTGTCCGACAGTTTGCAGATCAGGTCAGCCCCTGAGCGCTCCACCAGCAGATGCCGGTCACCGGGCGCCAGATACGCGTAACCCGGCAGAATACGTTCGCCGCCCTGCACTTCCAGTACATTCAGGCGACAACTGCGGTTGAGCCGCTCGGCAAACGACCGGGTAAAACCCGGGGGCATGTGCTGGGTCATGACTATACCGGGCATGCCAACGGGCAGCATTTCCAGCACGGTCTTGATGGCTTCAGTGCCCCCTGTTGAGGCGCCGATGGCCACGATATGCTCGGTCCCCTGGACCGACAAAGTGGTGGAAATCCGCTCTGGGGAGGCCCCCCGCTGGCCGGCTACACGACGAATGCCTTCTCCTGCCGCGGCCGCCACCTGAAGCTTTTCGAGCAGCTCGCTGCGATAGGCCTCAAGATTGCGTTTGATATCAAGTTTAGGTTTCGCCACGTAGTCCACCGCCCCCAACTCAAGTGCCTTGAGGGTTGCGTCGGCACCACTTTCAGTCAGGGTCGACACCATCACCACCGGGGTCGGACGCGCTTTCATCAAACGGGCCAGAAAGGACAGCCCGTCCATACGCGGCATCTCGATATCCAGAGTAATGACATCGGGCGCAAACTTGTTCACCAGGTCCCGGGCAGCATAGGCATCGGCTGCAGCCCCCACCAGACGGAAGCCTGGAGCCGTACGTATCATTTCTCCCAAAACCTGACGAATAAGTGCTGAGTCATCCACTACTAAAACCGAAATCGCCATCTATGACTCCAAAAACAGATCTACACTGCCAGCCACCTGGTCTTGTGCCAGACGCTCCCTGAGCGACTGTTCCCGGACCAGAATCGTATCGTTCTTGAGATTACGAATCTTTTTGACCCAGACCTGTCCGGTATCCGGGAAGAAATACACCTTCCGGGGATAGTCGCCGCACAAGTCGCTGGCTACGATGGGGATTTGCTCATTGCGCAGAAATCCCTCAACAAACTCGGCATTACGCGTGCCGACACGGTTGCTGGACATGGCCTCAATCACATGCCCCCCACCAAAAACCTTCGCAGTGATGCGGGATTTGACCGCCCCCATAGCCAGCATTTCGTTGATCAGCAACTCCATGGCATTAACGCCATAGCGGGCCGACAAACAACTGTCATCCTCCGAGTTCTGGGGCAGCAGAAAGTGGTTCATGCCCCCGATACCCGTCCCCGGATCCTGCAGGCAGGCGGCAACACAGGACCCCAGCACCGTGACAATCACCTCGTGGCCACTGGTGGTGAAGTACTCCCCCGGCAGTATCTTGACCGCCTGCCGCTGGAAATGTCGGTCATAATAGGAGTTTCCTGCCCACTGCCCCTCCGATAGCGCCATACCGGTTACCCGCCCACGGCCTGATAGGTTGTCTTGCCAACCAGCCGTACCAGCTTCGACAGGTGAGCAAAGCTTTCGGAATGCCCGGCAATGTACAAACCATCCGGGCGCATCAAGGGCAGCATCCGTTCCAGCACCTTGGTTTGAGTCGGTTTATCAAAGTAGATCATTACGTTGCGACAGAAAATCAGGTCGTAGGGTGGATCCAGCCGCCAGTTTGCCGACAACAGATTCAACTCCCGGAACTCCACCAGACGCTGGACCTCTTTGCGAACCTTTACCAGCCCGGCATTGGGCCCCGTCCCCCGTTTGAAAAACCGCCGTAACTGATTGCGGGTGAGGTCTTTCACCCGTTCTTCCTGATACACCCCTCGCCGTCCATGAGCCAGGACCTTGCTATCGATATCCGTCGCGAGAATTTCGACAGGCGGATTGTCGCCAAGCGCATCAATCGCGGCCATGGCCATGGAATAGGGCTCTTCACCGGTACTGGCCGCCGCGCACCAGAGCCGGAATTTACGCCCCGGAGCACGGTGCTGTTTCAGATAGCCCGCCAAAATGTCAAAGTGATGGGACTCGCGGAAGAACGCGGTGAGGTTCGTCGTCAACGCATTTACGAACTCTTCCTGCTCCTGACTGCTGCCTTTGAGATAGTCCAGGTAATCCGCAAAAGACCTCATGCCCAGCGCCCGCAGGCGCCGGGCAATCCGGCTATACACCAACTGTTCCTTGCTGTCGGACATGCTGATGCCGGCAGCCCGATAGAGAATCTGGCGGATGGCCTGAAAGTCTTCCTTGCGGTACTCAAATTCCCTCTGGACGGCTTCCATCTGCGTCATCGCTGTTGACCACCCGCCGCCACGTCAGAAGGACTCCCAATCGTCTTCGGCATCACCCTCCGGCGGCGTTGTCGGCTGAGAATTTCGCGGCTTCCGAACGTCGGCTGCCGCTTTGGCGGGCCTTGGCGCAGGGCTCGGCGTCAACGCCGGCGCACTGGCTGTATGGGCTGCCATCGAGTCATCCAGGCGGAACACAGACACGTTCTGCTGCAACTGCCCGGCCTGGGACTGCAGACTTTCCGCAGCGGCCGCAGCTTCTTCTACCAATGCCGCGTTCTGCTGGGTCATTTCATCCATCTGCCCAACCGCGGTATTGACCTCCTCAATCCCGCTCGCCTGTTCGACCGACGCAGCGGCGATTTCAGACATAATGTCGTTGACCCGTTTGATCGCTGTGACGATCTCATCCATGGTTTCACCGGACTTGTTGACCAGGGCGTTACCACCTTCGATCTTGGCCACCGAATCGGAGATCAGCTGCTTGATATCCTTGGCAGCATCAGCGGAACGCTGTGCGAGAGTCCGCACTTCCGAGGCAACAACCGCAAAGCCACGGCCCTGCTCGCCTGCGCGGGCGGCTTCCACCGCAGCATTCAGCGCGAGAATGTTGGTCTGGAAGGCAATACCATCAATAACCCCGATAATGTCGTTGATCTTCTGCGCCGACTGGTTAATGGATTCCATATTGGTCACCACCTGACGGATCAGATCGCCACCGTCAGAGGCAACATCCGTCGCCTGCTCCGCCAGCACGTTGGCTTGCTTGGCGTTGTCGGTATTGGTTCGTACCGTGGAGGTCAGCTCCTCAATACTGGAGGCGGTTTCCTCAAGGCTGGATGCCTGTTGCTCGGTACGGCTGGACAAATCAGCGTTACCGGATGCAATCTCGCCGGAGGCACTGAGGATTGTCTCCGACGCCATACGGATTTCACCGATCATCCGGGTAAGGTTCTCGGTGGTGCGGTTACAGAAGTTCTTCAGTTCCAGGAAGGTGCCCTGGTAATCCTCTGTTACCCGCTCGGTCAGGTCGCCTTCAGCGATGGCTCCAAGAACCCGGGCAATATCATTCAGGCCCCGGTCAGAGGTTTCCATCAACTGATTGAGACCGGTTGCCATATCAAGGAAGAAGCCTTCCTTGCCTTCCACCGGAATCCGTAGGGTAAAGTCACCTGCCGATGCAGCGGTGACCAGATTGGTCACGTCGCTGGCAGCCTTCAGCTCCTCAGTACGATCCAGCCACTCCACCACAGTTCCAAGACGGTCGTTGTTCGCACCGAAGATCGGGTTGGCGATCAAGCCAAACGTGTTGGCGCCCAACCTGATCTGGCCGCGATGGGTACTCTGCAGATGACTGAGCAGGTTCATCTGATGAGACGGATTCTTGTGGAAACGGTCAATGCTGCCGTTGAGGACATCGTCGATATTGAATTGCGGCAGATCCTTCCGGATCTGGTCCTGTGCATTGCGCAACATGTCTTCGACGGCTTTGTTCATGTAAACAACATTTCGATTCTCGTCGGCGATCATGATGTTGTTGCTGGAGTTATCCACCGCCTGGCGAATCCGCGTGTTGTAAACAGCGGCCTGCTCCGCTGCAATCTCCTGAGTGCGGTCTTTCCATTCGACCACAGTCCCCAGACGCTCACCTTCTTCCGAGAAGATCGGGTTGGCAATCAAACCAAAGGTCGTCGCCCCCAGCGTGATCTCGGCGCGGTAAGTGTCTTTCAGCTCAGCAAGCAATTTCATCTGGTGTGCCGGGTTCTTGTGGAACCGGTCAATGCTGTTGTTCAGAACGGTGTCGACGTCGAAGTTCGGAAGGTCACGGCGAATCTCAGACTGGGAATTCCGAAGCATGTCGGCAACCGCTGCATTCATGTAGACAACGTTGCGATCAGTATCGGCAATCATAATGTTGGTGCTCGCACCATTGATCGCCTGACGGATCCGGCTGTTAAATACCGCCAGTTCCTCGGCCTTGACCTCAAGAGTCCGGTCTTTCCACTCCACGACCGTTCCCAGTCGCTCACCGGTTTCCGAGAATATCGGGCTGGCGATCAGGCCAAAGGTGGTGTTGCCAAGCTTGATCTCAGTGCGGTACGTGTCCCGCAGTTCATCCAGCATCTTGATCTGATGGGCCGGATTTTTGTGGAACCGGTCAATGCTGCCATTCAGAACATCGTCGACATCGAAATCGGGCAGATCACGACGGATTTCCGACTGGGAATGACGCAGCATGTCGGCGACTGCCGCATTCATGTAAACAACTTTGCGGTCAGTGTCCGCAATCATGATGTTGGTGCTGGCGCCATTGATGGCCTGACGGATGCGGGTATTGAACACCGCCAGTTCATCGGCCTTCAGCTCCAGAGTCAGATCCTTCCATTCCACCACGGTCCCCAACCGGCGGCCATCATCCCCAAAGATCGGGTTGGCAATCAGGCTAAAGGTGGTATCTCCGAGTTTAATCTGTGTCCGGTAGGTATCGGTCAACTGTTCCAGCATCTTCATCTGGTGAGCTGGGTTCTTGTGGAAACGGTCAATACTGCCATTCAGCACGGTATCGACGGAGAAGCTGGGCAGATCCTTGCGGATATCGCCTTCCGCATTGCGCAGCATCTGTACCACCGACGCATTCATGTACACTACATTGCGGTCTGCATCGGCAATCATGATATTGGTGTCTGCCCGGTCAATGGCCTGGCTGATACGGGTTGTGAACTCCGAATCCTCATCACTTTTCGCCAGTCGGTCCCGAAGCGTGCCGAGGTAAGCCATAAGGGTGCCACGCTCGGCACCGGCGGCCGATACCCGGGCATAGTCGTTGTTGGCCAGGGCTTCGGCTGCCAGCTTCAGGTCACCGGGCTCTGCACCTAATTGTCCGATAAGACTGCGAACCGCCAGAGTCGAGAAGAAAAGTCCCACCACAGCGACCAGGGTATTCAGCGCCATCAGCATCTGAACCGTGCTTTCAGACCCTGCACCCACCAGCGCGATCACGCTGAGGACCAGCACGGCCCCCAGTGGAAGCAGAGCCGACAAAAATAGCTGTTTTGATTGAGGCATGCCGTTCCCTCCTGAGGAGTTTATAGTTGTACCGGTGATTGCAGCACCCGCGCTGCGTTCCGTCTGGCCGGGATTGATAAAAGGTTGAGATTCATGAGTCGCCATTGCCGGCCTCCTGGGTTACCGCATCGACCAGACCGAGTTCCTGACTGGAAATCAGGGCCTCGATATTCACCAGAATGACCATGTGATCCTGGACCTTCGCCAGCCCGACCAGGAACCGGCTGTCAAACGCGACGCCAAATTCCGGAGGCGGACGACGCTCTTCACGGGACAGTGAAATAACATCCGAAACGCCATCCACCACAATGCCCACCATCCGGTCATGGATCTGGATCACGATGACGATGGTGAACTCGTCGTAACTGGCAGTGCCGACGTTGAACTTGATCCGCAAATCAACAATTGGAACGATGTCCCCGCGAAGGTTGATCACCCCCTTGATGAAATCCGGTGCATTGGCTATCCGGGTCACGGCTTCGTAGCCCCGTATTTCCTTCACCGCCATAATGTCGATGGCGTAATGCTCTTCCCCGAGGGAGAACGTCAGGTACTCCCTGACATCGGTTCGTGTGACCTGCGACTCGTCCGACTCGGCAGACCTCTGGCTGTCACTCATACGATTTCCTCTTCAACAATAGGGTCCCGGACAATGTCCGCGAGTGATTCCACGTCCAGGATCAGGGCAACACTGCCATCTCCCATGATGGTTGCCCCGGCAGCACCGGGCACTCGCTTGTAATGCTGTTCCAGACTCTTGATCACAACCTGCTGCTGACCAACCAGCTCATCCACCACCAGCCCGTAACGGCGCTTGCTGGTTTCGATCAGCACCACAATGGCTTCCGCCGGGTCCGAAGAACGGGCCTGGGTTTCCATAACCTCCGCCAGCCGCAACAGCGGCCAGTATTCCTCACGGACATGCAGCAAGTCGGAACCTGCCAGACGTTTGAGGTTGGCTCTTGGCGGCTGCATCGATTCGATGATGCTGACCAATGGAATAATGAAGGTCTGGCCGCCCACCGCGACGCCCATGCCATCGACAATAGCGAGGGTCAGCGGCAACTGGATGGTAAAGGTCGAGCCCACCGACGCCTGACTGGAGATTTCGATCCGCCCACCCAGTTGCTGGATGTTGCGTCGCACCACATCCATACCAACGCCCCTTCCTGATACATCGGTGACCTGCTCCGCCGTTGAAAATCCAGGTTGGAAGATCAGGTCCCAGACTTCGGCATCGGGCATATCGTCCGACACCGGAAGCCCGTTTTCCCTGGCCTTGGCCATAATACGACCACGGTTCAGTCCTGCTCCGTCATCGCTGATGGAGATAATGATGCTGCCACCACGCTGGGACGCCCCCAGGATAATGGTGCCCTTCTCCGGCTTACCCGCTTCACGACGCCGTTCCGGTGATTCAATACCGTGGTCGATACTGTTGCGTACGAGATGAGTCAGTGGATCGACCAGCTTTTCGATAAGCCCCTTATCGAGCTCAGTCTGGGTGCCTTCCAGTACCAGCTCTACCTGCTTTTCCATCTTGCTCGCCAGATCCCGGACCACCCGGGGAAAGCGATTGAATACAAACGACACCGGGATCATCCGGATCGACATTACCGACTCCTGGATTTCCCGGGTATTGCGTTCCAGTTCGGCCAGCACGGTACTCATTTTCAGGGTATCGAGATTGTCGGGATCTTCTCCCAGCACCTTGAGCATGGACTGGGTAATCACCAGTTCACCCACCAGATTGATCAGCGAGTCGACCTTGTCCACCCCGACCCGGATGGTTGCCGATTCGGGCGTGGCGGCCTTCGCTTTCGACCTGTCCGGGCGAGCGGCAGCCGAAGCAGCGCTGGCGGTCTTGGCCGGCTGGGGTTCAGTAGCGCTGGCGGGGTCTTCAAAGAAACCAAAGGCCGCCTCGGTATCGGGCGCTTCCGCCCCGGAGGGCTCCGCTTGCGGTTCTGGCTCGAACAGCCCCCAGTTCTCACTGTCACCACTGCCTGAGGAATCTGCGGTTTCCGCCGGTTCCTCTTCCGGGGCATCAAAGAAACCAAAGGCGTCATTGTCTGCATTAGCATCGGGCTCTGCCGAGGAACTGGCGGTGGCGGACGTCCGGGGGGTACTCTTGCCGTCGTTGAGGATTGCCTCCAGTGCTTTGACCTGCTCCTCAACTTCATCCCAATCGATGTCCTCCCCGCCCCGATACTGATCAAGGATGCGACGGAGGCAGTCAAGGACCGTGAGGAAGTGGTCAACCAGAGCAGTGTCCGGATGGCGCTCGCCGTTACGGAGCTGATCCAGAAGGTTTTCCATCACGTGGGTGATTTTTCCAAGGGCGGTAAACCCGAAAATGCCGCTGCCGCCTTTGATGGAATGGGCCGCCCGAAAAATGCTGTTGAGGTCTTCCGGGTCCGGCTCTTCAAGATCGAGAGCCATCAGGAGCTGCTCCATCGTATCGATGTGCTCCTGGCTCTCCTCGAAGAACACTGCATGGAACTGGTTCAGATCAATGCTCATCGCACTCTCCGACAGTGGGCTACGGCATCACCTTCGCTGCAACCTGAAGCAGGTTCTCCGGGTTAAACGGCTTGACCATCCACCCGGTCGCGCCCGCAGAGCGGCCCTTGGCCTTCATGTCATCACTGGCCTCAGTAGTGAGCACCAGAATGGGCGTCCGGCCATAGCTGGCCATGCCGCGCAAATTCTTGATCAGGGTGAGGCCATCCATCCTCGGCATATTCTGATCCGTCAGCACACAGTCGTAGTGCTGCTTCTGGCAGAGGTCCAGCGCCTCCTGACCATCGCACGCCACAGTGACCTGATAGCCCCCGGTTTTCAGGGTGTGTTCCACCATCTGCCGAATGGAGGCAGAGTCATCGACTATCAGAACGTGTTTACCCATCGTTTACTTCCTCCTGGCACATCCACATGCCAATGCGTGTCGTTAAAAAAGTTCAATCTCGCCGCTATCCATGGACTGCTGGCTGACCGGGCTCTGGCGATAGTCACGCAACTCCGCCCGGGTTTTCGCCAGGGCCGCAGGCAGGCTGTCGACGTCTTCCGTCACCAATTGTGCAAGGCGAATATCAAGTGCCCTCAGCAGTTCCATGCGCTGCTTCAGATAATCGGCGGTCTGAGTGGTCATGTCCTCGAACTGCAGTCCACGGGTGGCCCGCCCAGAGGCATCCACCAGCTGTTCGGCAATACGGTCGATGTTCTCGGTAAGGTCGCGGTCGCGCTGGGCAAGCGTCTGCAGATTGCTGATTGAGGTTTCAGCTTCTGCCTTGGATGCCTTCAGGGTATCGAGATCCTGGGCAGCGATGGCACCGATATGCTGACTCAGATGAGTCACCGCCTGGTTAATGCCCTGGAGCTGCTGGCGGATGACATTGCTGAACTCCGCGGAACGCCGGGACAGGGAGCGAACTTCGTCCGCCACCACGGCAAATCCCCGACCATGCTCACCGGCCCGGGCGGCTTCAATGGCAGCATTGAGAGCCAACAGGTTGGTCTGGTCGGCCAGCTGGTCGATTTCTTCCAGAGCCTTCATCACAGCGGGCATCTGCTGGTCGACCGAGTTCACTTTATCCACCAGATTCGTCAGATCTTCACTGATGGTGACCGTATTGTTAATGACAAAGTCGAGCATCTCGGACGTGCGCTGAATGAACTCGTCGAAGTTGATACCGCCACTGTCACCCTCGGCGCCGGAGAGAATCTGACCAATGGCGTCCTTCTGGTCATTGAGCAGATTGTGCATATCGTCGAAAGCGACCCGCAGCAACTGGACGCCGTCCTGAAGAACTCCATTGAGGCTGGTCAGCTGGTCACTTTGAATATCCAGCTCACTGCGGTGCAGGTCAGCAATATCACCGATCAGCGAACCATCGACCCGGGAGGTAAAGGAGGCAATCTCTGCCTCACTGAGCTCCGGCGTTGTCGCAGTCTTCTGATCCGCAAACCAGACCACACCCGATACCACCAGTGCCGCAACGATCACCGCCAGCCAGGGCGGCAGAAAAACCTGAACGACAAGCCCGGTTCCGGCCCCTGCCAGGGCAGCCATGGCCAGCCACGTTATTCTTGATGAATCCGCCATCAGTGACCCTCATACCACCAGTGAATCCAGCCAGCACCAATAGTGGGCTGAACCTTGCGTCTTTTTTCAGTGTGCCCCCAGTTCGACCTGGGTACCGTAGCGAAAGCGTCCATTTATGTAGTTTTTCTTATCATGTTTTTGAAATAACGAAAAATAACCGGCGCCTACCCTGCGCTTTTCCCATTCAAAGGGAAGACACATTCACTTCTAACACTAGTCCATTCATCCCGAAGAGCTACATCTGAGGCCAACATTGCCCCTCAACCATCCCGAAAACCGAACTTAATGTGACCTACATCACATTATTTCGACTGAAAACCGTCTTCCTTGAGGTTAAATTGTGAAAAATATCTCAATCGGAGAAACGCCATGATGTTATGGCGTTGGGTCATATCTGCCCCGGCAACTATACTGAGGAGGCTATTGGAGCGTTTTGGCGAGCCTGCGCCAGAATGCTCAACATTACCGAACCGGAACAGGTCGGTCAGCAGCGACGCCAGCACGAATCAGGAAGGACCTTCGGATTGCACTGCGGCAGTACCAGGTGAATCATCAAATGGAGATCCAGTGGAGAACACTGACATGGAAACAAAACACAAAAATCCGGCCTTTTCCCTCTTCCGCAATGCCCTGCTACTGACAGGCCTGTTAGGGCTGGCCGCCTGTGGCGGTGGTGGCGGAGGGGGTGATGACGGCTCAACCTCAGGCAGCGTCACCTTTAACACGTCGCAGGCCAGCGTAAGCTCGGAAGATGAGGCCAAGGCCGTCTCTGAAGCCAGCCGCCAGGCGGCGAGTCAGGGCATATACGCACAGGATGCGTTTAACTTCCCGATTGCCGCTGAAACGGATCAGGTGGGCGCCACTGAGGACATCGTCGCACGCACCCTGGATCTGGTGTTATCGATGAACATTCCGTCCGCGGCCGATACCCAAAGCATTACTGGTAGCTGTGGCGGCAGTGCCGACATTACTGCCTACAGCCAGACTCACTTCAGGGTGGACTACAAGGATTACTGTGAAGCTGCCGAGGGTGGCAACATGGTCCTCAATGGCTGGGTGGATATGACCTTCACCTACAGCGGCGAAACCCTGACCAGTTACGACGCTACTTTTGATATTACCTACAATTATCTGGGTGAAAGCCAGAACAGCGCCGGCTCGATCAGCTGCAGCGGCGACATGCTGGACAACTGCACTTACACCACCGACTTTACCGGCAGCGACGGTGAACGCTACCGGGTCACCAATGTAACAGTCAGTGGCGACAACAACCTTGGCTTTACTGTCAGCGCCCGGGTCTATCACCAGGAACTCGGCTACGTGGATTTCCAGGGAACCGACCTGATCATCTGCACCGATGGCACCGGCTTCAGCACGGGCACCATCACGGTGACGGACGCCTCCGGGGTGGTGGCAACCGCAACCTTCAGTGGTTGTGGAGCTGACTACACCGTCACCTACGACGGTGTCGGCTACCCGGTCCCACAGCAATAAGGCGGCTTTGGCGCTGCGGGCTCAAAACCGCAGCGCCACTCTCACTCCCTGACGGCTGGCCTCGCTCGCCGGTTCACGAATACGAAGCTGGGCGAAACCCAAGCGGACCAACTCCGAGTCACTGCGGTCAAAATCCCAGGCTGCATGGAAGAGGCTTACCACCAGGTGCGACGACGCCGGCGGCGACCACCGCAACTGAACCCGATACCCCGAACCATCCCCCGGCTCCAGCACCGGATAATTATCCGGATCACTCCCCAGCGCGACCTCCACTTCGGCAGCTGTGGTCCGGAATACACCAAGATCCAGACAAACTTCCGCGGCCCATGACCATCCACTGCCGCAGCTTTCGACCCCGACACCGGCTTCCCACCAGCGGTAATACTCATTCAGGGCGAGACTTGAGGCGGTCGGCTGGATTTCCCGGTCCCAACGCTGGTAACGGACGGACAGGAAGGGGCGAACAGCGATGGCATTCTGCAACCACTGACCTCCGACTCGGCCATCGTAGTGAATCAGGCGCTCATGGGTAGAGGTGGTTAGCGGCGCTCCCGCCTGGGTTTGCCCCTCGTAGGTCACACTGTGACTCGCATAGCTGGCCTCAAGCCGGGCCCAGGCGTAGGAACCAAACACCGACGACCAGGCAACATAGACGCCGGGGATATCCCCAGTTTCTTCATTCAGCACCTGACCAGCGCTGCCGGTTTCCTGGTAGTTGAAATAGAGCCAGCTGGCCCCGGCCTCGACATAGCCCCCAGCCCTCTGATCAGCAGCGGCAGCCGTACCGGCGACCAGCGAACATGACACAACACACCACACCCGCAGACACGCGAATGCCCCCTGTTTTGCTATTGCCGTCACCACTTGCTGCCCCCGGACCGGATAATGCAGAAACGTTACCACGATAGCGGGCAAACACCAGCGGCTATTCAGGAGTAGAACAGGGTGGTATCACACTGTCCGCAGATATGTCCGTTATGACCCGTTTGCCGGTTGATGGTATGGGTTTCAATGTCATCGCTGCCGCAGGAGAAACAGGCGACCCGCTCACCGGACACCGCAGCGGGATAGGTGGTCTGGTACCAGTCACGGGTTTGTACCTGGTATCGCCACAACCTCGGCAGACGGGTCACCATGACCGAAGCAGGCACCAGGATCAGCAGGGCCCCCAGGGTCATACCTAAAGAGTTCGCCCCATCCTGCATGGACGAGGCCATCACCACAGCGCCCAGCGCCATGACCAGGAGAGACAGAGCAGAGATTGAGATTTTCAGTCGAACGGGATTCATGGTCTTCATTCGGAGGTTAACGGAGGATCTGATCAATTTTCGGCCAGCAAGCTTACCGATTACTGCTCCAGATTTCCATGCCCCAACCCCCTTCCAGCCATTCTCTCTCCCCCGAAAAAAAGCTGAAGAAGACACCCAAGAAAACGCAAGTCACCGTAAATAAAAAGAGCGCCTGCCCGGCGCTCTTTTTATTTACGGTGCAACGAAGGCTTAACGAGGATCCGCGAAGACCTGAGTCCAATAGTTATCGTAATCCGCCTGATTGGTGTTGACCCGGGCCACCGCAACGTGCTCGAAGCGCGGATCCATAATGTTCCGGCAGTGCCCTTCACTGTTCAGCCAACCCGTCATCACGTCTCCGACACTGGAAAACCCTGCGGCGATGTTTTCCCCGACAACGGCCCACTCATAGCCGGTATCGGTCACTCGGTGAGACACTCGCAGACCGTCTGAACCTGTGTGGGAGAAGAAGTTGTTGGTCGCCATATCGACACTGTGGTTGATGGCCGCAGGCTGGATCTCGCAACTGTAAGTAAGTGCCGGAGCCGGCTCAAAGTGGGTCGCACCGCAGCTCCGGGCCACCGCCCGTGCCTTGTTGATCTGCGCCATCATGGCTTTCTGGTAATCCGTCAGTACGCAGCCCGCAGGCAGATCCTGAGACTGACTGGGAACCTCTTCCTGGGGGGCGGCGGATTCTTCCTGGCTGGTGGCGACCACTGAGGGTTTTTCAGACGCGCCACCACCACCGCCACCGCATGCAGTCAGGGCCAAAGTTGCTACTACAAGAAGAAAACGCTGCAAGTTCATTGCTCTTCACCTATCTGGCGTGACTGAAAGTTGACACCATTTTGATAGGCTAAGCGTCAAAAAAAAGTGATGCGCATCTCATGTTACATTTGGCTACAAATTAGTACATTCGTACCAACTTAGCCCAAACCATCCCCTGCCAAACAACAAGAAATCCCTGCCGGACTATACCGACAGGGATGCTCCCAGGCATACCCCGGGCCTTGAGAAACACCGGATTGGTCGCTTACGAACCTGCCGTCTGGATCAATTGAATCCAGGCTTCAGAAACCGCTTCACCTGTGTGAACCAGAAGTACCGCAGGGTCGAAGGACTGATGACGAAGTGAGCCTGCCAGGCCACTGACATTCACCCCGGAAGACTGAGACAGCATGACAACACTGACCACCAGAACGATCAGAGAAATGAAGCTAACCACCAGGGGCGCGCTCATCCATTGGCTCGCTTTAACCTCAGAAGCTTGCGGCGAGAACTTAGGCTTCATAGACAAACATCCATCAATCGCGTCGTAAATATGACGAAATATTGCAAACGTTTGTGTCAAAAAAACGAGAACCAGAACTCAAGCTACATAAAGATACATTTGTAAACACGGACGCCAGTCTCGATTCCTTTTCCCGCAATTAAGTGTAGAAGGGAATCAAACCCAGGGTTGATGCAACTAAACGTTCTCGAACTTCCCCCGGCGCAGCTGTCAAAGACGTAGGGTTTTGTGAATGGAAGGCTCCGTTCAGCGCGTCAGAACCCCCAGCAAAAAACAAGGAGCGAACCATGCTGACATCAAGCAGATCAGTCTTGCTTTCCGTATGCCTGCTGTCTTTTTCGCTAGGCGCCGTTGCTGAAGGCCTTGCCGATCGATACAACGAATCCGGAACCCAACAGGCCATGGACACCATCGAGAGGATCCACTCAACCTACGGCGCCACGGCTGCTGGCCCCGGCGGAACCAAGGACGCAGTGATGGTGGACATGGACATGAAACAGGCCGCGCCTGAGAGCAACATTGATTTTCCTCCCGGTGTCGAGACCGCGCACGAACGCAAACGCTATATTTTCGACTCCGCGGAGTTCTGACGGACAGGCTCTCTCCCAGTATTGGGATGAGAGCCTCCGGCGAGGACATTTATTGGAGCTTGGTTTCCCGAAGGCGGGCGATCAGTTGAGGAGGGTCAAAGCTACTGCTATCGGCCTGAGGCCAGTATTTGTCGAAAACCGCATGCCCGGTCTGCCCTTTTAGCAGAGCACCGGGTTCCAGGAAGTGGTACATATCGAGGTACGACTGCACCTCGTTCTTAGATACCCGCCGGATAATGTGTTCAGGTCCCAACTCCGAAGGATGTTTCAGTCCCGCCGCCCCGATCAGGTTGGCCAGCGCATCCACGGTATTCTGGTGGAAATGGAAAACCCGCTGGCTCTTGTCGGTCACATCAAGCTTGTTGCCGCGGCGAGGGTCCTGGGTGGCTACACCACTGGGACAGTGACCGCTATGGCAGCTGAGGGACTGGATGCATCCGAGCGCGAACATATAGCCCCTTGCTGCATTGCACCAGTCGGCACCCAACGCCAGAGTGCGCGCAATATTGAACGCCGAGGTAATTTTACCAGCGGCGCCCAGGGCAATGTGTTCACGCAGACTGGTTCCCACCAGGGTGTTATGAACCAGCAACAAGGCTTCAGTCAGGGGCATCCCGAGACGGTTGATAAACTCAAGCGGTGCAGCTCCGGTCCCACCTTCACCCCCATCGACCACAATAAAGTCGGGACGCCGTCCGGTTTCCAGCATCGCCTTGACGATGGCAAACCATTCCCACGGGTGCCCAATCGCCAGTTTGAACCCCACCGGTTTTCCGCCAGACAACGCCCGCAGGCGATCTACGAACTCCAGCAACTCAACCGGCGTGTGAAAGGCTGAATGCGCGGCGGGCGACACCACATCCTCACCCATAGGCACGCCACGGGCTTCCGCAATCTCAGCGGTCACCTTGGCACCGGGCAGAATACCGCCATGGCCGGGTTTGGCGCCCTGGGACAGCTTGATTTCAATCATCTTGACCTGATCAAGAGCCGCGTTTTCCACAAAGCGTTGCTCGCTGAACGAACCGTCCGGGTTTCGGCAACCGAAGTAACCCGAGCCGATCTCCCAGACCAGATCACCACCAGGCTGCCGGTGGTAACGGGAAATCGATCCTTCGCCAGTATCATGGAAAAAGCCTCCAAGTCGGGCACCGGTATTCAACGACAAAATGGCGTTGGCCGACAGAGAACCAAAACTCATGGCAGAAATGTTGAAGATACTGGCCCGATAGGGCTGCTTACAGCCTTTGCCAATTTCGATGCGGAAATCCCGATCGACGATCTCCACCGGCTTCAGGGAATGGTTCATCCATTCAAAACCAGGCTCGTACATCGGTAACTGGGAACCAAAGGGTCGCTTATCCAGGGTATTCTTCGCCCGTTGGTAGACGATGGCCCGCTGCTCACGGGAGAACGGCCGCTCCTCAGTATCCGACTGGATAAAGTATTGACGGATCTCCGGCCCGAAGGATTCCAGGAAATAACGGATGTTGGCCAGGATCGGGTAATTACGACTGACGGTATGCTGACGCTGGATGAGATCGTAAGTGCCCAACAGCGCCAGCACAGCAAAGACCGCCGGCACCCAGTAAGCAAGGTCATAAGCAACCGACAGGGGCAGGGAAACAATGAGCCCTGCGATGCTCAGAACGTAAACCAGGTAACGTGACGGCAAAAATTTTTCCATTGCGAGCTCAACCCCCAGGAACCATCCACGGCTCTTTAATTGAATAATCGCAACAGGTTAGCGGAGGATTACCCGGGCGTCAGCCCGCCCGGGCAATTTTATCCGGTCAGCTTTGTGGCGACGACCCTGCCGCTGCGGCACCAGATTCACCGCCGAGCAAGATCGCCTGATCCGGCGACACTCCGCCGCCCAGGGCCCGGTACAGCTGCACCCGGTTGGCCAGCTTCTGACGAGAGACGGCCACCCGTTCCTGCCGGGCATCCAGCAGCGCACGCCGGGCATCCAGCACCGCCAGGTAATCATCTGCCCCTTCCCTGAAACGCGCCTCGGCCAATACCAGCGAGCGTTCGGTGGCTTTGACCAGGGCATCCTGGGCATGCTCCTGGTCCAGCAGGTACTGCCTGGCAGTCAGGGCATCGGCCACTTCCTTGAACGCCGTCTGGATAACTTGTTCATAGCGGGCGATATGACGATCACGTCGTACTTCCGCGACCTCCAGATTGGCCTGATTCCGTCCTCCGGTGAAAATCGGCAGGGTAATGGCCGGCGAGAATGACCAGGCTCCGGAGCCCCCATCAAACAAGCCGGACAGGTCACTGCTGGCAGTGCCAATCCCTCCGGTCAGGGTGATACTGGGGTAAAACGCAGCCCTGGCCGCACCGATATCGGCGTTAGCGGCTCGCAGGTTACGTTCAGCAGCCCGGACATCGGGGCGCTGGACCAACACCGATGAAGGCAGCCCGGCCGGAACCTCGGCCAGGGTGGTCACCATCGGATCGCCAATCTGACGACTGATCAACAGGGGCAACGGGGCCCCCGTCACCACCGACAACGCATGACGGCCCTGAGCCACCAGACGGGCATTCTGGGCACGGTAGGCTCGAGCAGTCTCCAGGGCTATTTCAGCCTGCCGTACGGCCAGCTCTGTGCCTAGCCCGTTGCGGTAGCGATTGCGCACCAACGAGACCGCACGCTGTTGGTCGGCCTCTGCCTGCTCACTGATTCGCAGTTTTTCATGGTCTGCCATCAGCGTCAGATAAGCATTGGCGACCTCCGAGACCAGGGTAATATGAGCGCTGAGGCTGGCCTCTTCGGTCGCCAGATAACGTTCCATGGCCGCGGCCTCCAAACTGCGGACCCGCCCGAACACATCAAGCTCATAGGACGCCATGCCTACCTGAACACCATACTGTCCCCCGGTCTCTGCCCGGCCAGTACCGGACAGATCAGCAGGCAGACGCTGACGAGTACTATCCGCACCCAGCGACAGCTCCGGGTATCGACCGGCGCCTTCAATCTGGTATAGCGCCCGGGCTTCGGCAACATCGAGCATGGCCAACCGAAGATCCCGGTTATTTGACAGAGCCGTGTCGATCAGCGATTGCAACTGGGGGTCCGGGAACACATCGCGCCAGCCGGGCAGGCGAGCCTCTTCAGTCGCTGCCCGGGTTTCGCCGACGGCGTTCGTCACCGGCGCTACCGGCGCCTGGTACTCAGGTATCAACGAACACCCGGACATCAGCGCCACAGACATAACAATGGGCGTCAACGTTTTCATGCCTTCCCCTCCTGCAGCTCATCTTGAACAGGGTGACCTTTAGCTGCGCTTGCAGCCGCTGTCAGCGGCACGCCAGAGAGCCGGCGAACCATCACATAGAACAACGGGATAAAGAAAATCGCCAAGACTGTCGCCGTCAGCATGCCACCGAACACGCCGGTGCCGATGGCGTTACGGGCGCCGGAGCCGGCACCGGTGCTGATCATCAGCGGCGTCACCCCCAGCATGAATGCCAGCGACGTCATCAGGATCGGCCGCAGCCGCAGCCGGACGGCTTCCAGAGTGGCCTGCAGCAAACCCCGGCCTTTCATTTCCAGTTCCAAAGCGAACTCGGCGATCAGTATCGCGTTCTTAGCCGACAGGCCTATGGTGGTCAATAGCCCCACCTGGAAGAACACGTCGTTCTCAAGCCCGCGCAGGGTTGCCGCCAGCACCGCGCCGATAACGCCCAGCGGTACCACCAACATCACCGCAAACGGAATCGACCAGCTTTCATAAAGCGCGGCCAGACACAGGAACACCACAATCAGCGACAACGCATAGAGTGCCGGAGCCTGATTGCCAGACTGGCGCTCCTGATAGGACAGGCCCGTCCACTCAAAGCCAAAACCACCAGGCAACTCCGCCGCCAGCTGTTCCATCACAGCCATCGCATCACCGGTACTCATACCGGCTGCGGCACCGCCCTGAATGCTCACCGCAGACACACCGTTATAACGCTGCAACTGCTGCGGACCGTAGCTCCATTCCCCGCTGGCAAAGCTGGAGAACGGCACCATGTCACCATCGCCATTACGGACATACCAGTTGTCGATATCCGTTGGCAGCATCCGGTACTCCACATCCGCCTGGACGAACACCCTCTTGATACGACCGCGGTCGACAAAGTCATTGACGTAACTGGAACCCCAGGCCACAGCCAGGGTGGTGTTGATGTCATTCAACGATACCCCCATGGCGCGGGCCTTCTGACGGTCCACATCCAGCCGGTACAACGGCGCATCGGGCAGGCCGTTGTAACGCACCTGAGACAGGGCCGGATGCTGGTTCGCCTTGGCCAACAGGGTATTTGTAGCTTCCATCAGAGCTTCGTGCCCCCGGGCTCCCCGGTCCTGCAACTGGAAATCGAAACCGCTGGCAACGCCCAATTCCGGAATCGAGGGCGGATTGAGGGCAAAAATGATCGCCTCACGCACCTCGGAAAAAGCGCCCATGGCTCGGCCGATAATCGCATCCACACCATTGCGATCAAGGTCACGCTCTTCCCAGTCCTTGAGGCGTACAAACGCCAGGCCGGAGTTCTGGCCCTGGCCAGCAAAACTGAATCCGGCCACGGTGAACACAGACTCTACGGCTTCAGCCTCGTTCTCCATAAAGTGGTTTTCCAGCTTTTTCAGCACATCCAGGGTCTGGAACTGAGTGGAGCCAACCGGCAATTGCACCTGGGCCAGCAGGATGCCCTGATCTTCATCCGGCAGGAACGCCGACGGCAGACGCATGAAGCTGAACGCCAGCGCGGCTACGATAACGACGTACATCAACAGGTAACGACCGCGTCGACCGAGAATTTTTTCCACCCGCCCCTGGTAGCGCCCAGCAACGGCGTCGAACGACCGGTTGAACCAGCCGAAGAACCCGCCCTTGCTCTGATGATCGCCCTTGTGGGGTTTAAGCATGGTGGCGCACAGCGCCGGCGTAAGAATCAGCGCAACCAATACCGACAGCGCCATGGCCGACACGATGGTGATCGAAAACTGACGGTAGATGGCCCCCGTTGAGCCTGGGAAAAATGCCATAGGCACGAACACGGCAGACAACACCAGGGCAATGCCCACCAGCGCGCCGGTGATCTGGCCCATGGATTTGCGGGTGGCTTCCAGAGGCGACAGACCTTCCTCGGCCATCACCCGCTCCACGTTTTCCACGACCACAATGGCATCATCCACCAGCAGGCCGATCGCCAGAACCATGCCAAACATGGTGAGCGTGTTGACCGAGAAGCCAAAGGCAAACAGCACGGCAAACGTTCCCAACAGAACCACCGGTACCGCAATGGTTGGAATCAGCGTGGCACGGAAATTCTGCAGGAACAGATACATCACCACAAAGACCAGCACGATGCCTTCCAGCAAGGTCTTTACGACCTCCCAGATGGAGATTTCTACAAACGGCGTGGTGTCATAGGGATAGGCAACTTCCAGGCTGTCCGGGAAGTACGGGCTCAGTTCAGCGATCCGCGCCCGTACCCGCTCAGCGGTATCAAGGGCGTTGGCACCGGACGCCAGGTTGATGCCAAGACCAGCGGCAGGCTTACCGTTAAAACGCCCCTTGATGGCGTAGTTTTCAGCGCCCAGCTCGATCCGCGCAACGTCACGCAAACGAACTTCGGCACCATCCGAGGTAACCCGGATCAGAATGTTGCCGAATTCCTCCGGCGTTTCCAGCAGGGTCTGTACCACTATGGAGGCGTTCATTTGCTGGGATTCCACCATCGGTGCACCACCAAGCTGACCACCTGTTACCTGGTTATTCTGAACTTCGATGGCCTGAGTAACGTCCGCTGGCGTCAGGCGGTATTCATTGAGCCGGTTGGGATCAAGCCACACGCGCATGGCATAGGGGGCACCAAACAACTGAACCTGACCAACCCCCTGAGTACGGCTGATCGGATCCTGCAGGTTCGACGCCACAAAGTCTGCGAGATCATCCCGGTCAAGGCTGCCATCGCTGGAGGTGAATGCGAGCACCATCAGGAACGAATCCGACGACTTGGTCACCTGCACGCCCTGCTGCTGGACGACCGCCGGCAGGCTTGGCGTTGCCAGCTGGAGCTTGTTCTGCACCTGCACCTGGGCAATATCCGGGTCAGTACCCGCCGCAAAGGTCAGGGAAACCGTGGCGTTGCCCTGAGAGTCACTGTTCGAGGACATGTACAGCAGGTTGTCAATGCCGTTCATTTCCTGCTCGATAACCTGGGTCACCGAATCCTCAACGGCTTCCGATGAGGCTCCCGGGTAGGTCGCTGAAATAGTGACCTCCGGCGGAGCCACGGTGGGGTACTGCTCCACCGGCAAGCCAGAGATCGACAGGGCGCCCGCCAGCATAAGAACGATGGCGATAACCCACGCGAAGATGGGACGATCGATAAAAAAACGAGCCATAATATTAACCTTACCCTTCCGCGACCAGGCTGGATGACGCGGATACCTCAGGGGTACCAACATTCACCGCCCGGACCGGAATACCGACACGAATTTTTTGCAGACCCTCTACGATGAGACGGTCTCCATTTGCCAACCCTTCACGAATCAGCCACTGGCTTTCCACCACCCGCTCAGCAATAACCCGGCGTTTCTCCACCGTGCCCTCGTCGCTGATCACCAGTGCAGCAGCCTGGCCATCCGGATCCCGGGAAATGCCTTTCTGGGGCACAAGAATTGCTGACTCCCGTTCCGCCTGTGGCAGACGCGCACGCACAAACATGCCCGGAAGCAACGCATCGTCCGGATTCGGGAATAAGGCCCGCAGGGTCACCGAGCCGGTCGTCTCATCCACGGCAAATTCCGAAAACTGCAAAGTGCCGCTGTGGCCATAGCTCTCACCGCTCTGGTACACCAGAGTTGCCGCAGCCTGATCTTCACCTACGGTTTGCAACTGGCCAGCGGCCATCGCGCTGCGCAGTTCCTGCAGGTCGTTGTAGGACTGGGTGACGTCGACGTAGATCGGATCCAGTTGGCGAATCGTGACCAGCGCTGAGGCCTGGTTAGCCGTCACCAGCGCACCGGCAGTGACCGAGGAACGACCAATACGGCCGGCAATCGGGGCCGTGATGGTGGTGTATTCGAGATTGATGGTGGCGGTTTGCACCGCTGCACGAGCGGCGTCCACCAGCGCTTCGGATTCATGGAGAGTCGCTCTGGCCTGATCCAGATCCTGCTGGCTGATGGCCCCGGTGTTAATCAAGCGCTCGTAACGCTCTGCCTTCAGACGGGCGGTTTCCAACGAAGCCCGCGCTGAGGCCAGTTCAGCCTGGGCGCTGGCGAGCGCAGCTTTGTAGAGGCGATCGTCAATCTGATACAGCGGTTGACCTGTCACAACCGCCTCGCCTTCCTGAAACAGTCGCTTGACCAGCAACCCGGTGACCTGGGGGCGAACCTCTGCCACCTGGTAAGGTGCTGTGCGTCCAGGGAGTTCGTTCACCAGGGTAAACGGCCGGGCCTCAACCGTGATATAACCCACTTCGGGAGCAACCTGCGCCTCATTGGCCGGAGCATCAGTCTGGCCGCAACCGGCCAGCAGGAGCACTGTAAACAGCGACAGTGGTAGAGCGAGATGACGCATCGTCAGTTCCTCTGTATGAATAATGAATGTGTGGTGGTTCAAGGTCGGGCCGTGCCAGCCCGGCAACGTCATGTGCGTGTAAATACGATAATACATACATCCACGAATGTATGTATAGTAGGTAAAACTTCGCACAGTTATTGATTTGAGTTCAGGAGTAGATGATGGCCCGGCGTACCAAAGAGGATGCCCAGAAAACCCGCGAGCAGTTACTGGATGCTGCCGAAATGGTGTTTCACCATAAAGGCGTCTCGAAAACGTCACTCAACGACATTGCGGCAGAGGCTGGCCTGACCCGAGGCGCGGTTTACTGGCACTTCAAGAACAAGCACGATGTGTTTGTGGCCATGCTGGAACGGCAGGACCTGCCACTGGAAACCCTCCACAAGGCGATCGAATCACCGGACGAGGAAGATCCGCTGGGCAGGATGAGTGAGTTTCTGCGTTATCTGATGCGGGAAATTGCCAATGATCCGAAACGGCGCCGGGTCTTCGAAATTCTCTTCCTGAAATGCGAAATGACCGAGGAGAATGAACCGCTCATTGCCCGGCATCGCAAGGGGTTCCTCGACTCCTCGGGGCGCATGCGCAAAGTTCTGGCCAATGCCGTAGGGCGCGGCCAGTTACCGGAGTCACTGGACATAGACCGGGCCATTCTGCATCTGCATGTGCAGCTGACCGGACTCATCTATCTGTGGCTGTTGCTGCCCGGTGAGCTGAATTTCGAGGGCGAGGCAGACCGGGTGATCGACGCCTATTTCAATTCCCTGCAACACTGTTTTGGTGGTGACGACCACTCCTGAGAGCAAAGGCACCTGCGCGCTATCGTCGGACCACCTGTTGCTCAAACTGATCAAGATCACTGGAGAAGGCCTGGTGGGCATCGTAAACCAGGGCCCTCAGGTCCCCGGACACCCGTTCGTTGGGAATGATGCGGTTATTGATAATGCCCATCCCGATACGCACAAAAAAGTTATCCAGCCCTTCAAAGGCACCGGCGAGGCGCAGCTGCGCAGACTCGTCATTTGCCGCACCAATCTCCACCACTCCGGTAATGCCCTGCTGGTCATTTCCCTCGCAGGCGACGGTGAGGAAATCCTTCATCAGCTGATCTATCCGCTTGGGAAGAAATACATCAATTAATGGTGCTGGGAATACCCCCAGCGCACGACCTCCTACCCCGATCCGGGGCACGGAACGGCCTTGGGAAATAAAACGCGCCCCCTCCCCTGTCGGCTGAAATTCGATCTCGAAGGTCATGTCTTCCACTTCCGCAATAATCCCCAGAATGTTCATCTCTGCATCGATGCTGGCCCGCAGGTGGCGGGGCTGGCCGGGATCAAAACGGGGCGCCTCTACCACCGGGCGTTCATAACGCACGGGCACCACCTGGCCATCCCGAACCACCATGTTCAGCGTGCCCTGCAGGGTTTCACTGTCGATGCTGGCCCGCAGCAAGCGGCCATAGTCGTCGTACAGGCTGAACTCACTCTTCACCAGGGTGTCGAGTCGCTCCAGGTAATTCGCAAGATCGGGATAGCCGTGGGCCAGGCGCTGTGGGTCAACGGTAAAGACCATCCGCACTTCCTGATAGCCCGCAGAAGCGTGATGCAGAACCAGGAGGTCATTCAGCTCCCCGAGCCCCGACAACAGGGTCCACATATCCGGGTAAGACGCCCACAGCGGCGCCAGCAGATCCAGCTCATCGGCAGACAGTGCCGGGTTCATGGCCTCCGCCTGACGCCGGTAATGCTCCAGGTCGGCGTCCTGACCAATAACCTGGACCGGCAATTCGCCCCCCACCATGCGCAGCGCCTCCTGGGAAGCGTCCACCAGAGCAGACCAGCTGACTTCACCAAGACCGACGCCCACTTCGGCATTCAACAGGTAATGGGTTGCCACGTCGGTATCAATCTCCCGCGCCCGGACTTCAGCCCGAAAGTTGCCAAGCCCAGGTTCGTCATCGACGGCCTGCAGTCTGGGGACCGGGCCAATATGGTACTGGTCAGGGCCTGCCTCACCGTATACCGTCAATGACCGCCAGCTTTCCTGCTCATCGGGCAGCAACCAGTAAAAACCTTCCAGATCGAAACTTTCCAGCGAATGCCAGAGCTCGTCAACGAACTCGCGGGTTTGTTCATGATAATCGGTGTGATCCATCACCAGGCGTTGCAAACGGATGTAGTTCCGCAATTGCTCAACGGCGACTTGCGGATCTCCCTGCCCGGCAAACTCCACCGGAGGGCGCCAGCCCCACTGAATAATTTCAGGCGGTACAGCCACAACGGAAGCGGAAAAGCAGAGGCTGAACGCCAACCAGGCAGCGCGGGCAAACTGGGTCATGGAAGCACCGTATATTGTGATTATTTGACGATGGTCATGGGCTCAACAATGGCCGCAGGCAATCAGGAATTCTATGGCCGAAGCAACCTCAACCGGCGTCACAATGGCTGACTGGCGCGGGATGGGGAAAGTTCACGCAGAATCTCAAAATTTGATGGAACTTATTGATGTCCGCTGGCGTGTTATTAGCAAAAGACGTTACAGCTTTTTACTTATAACAATATTAACGAAGTACTTTGACGATTCCGGGGAATGCAGTATGAACGTGATGACAAATCTGGCCAGCCGACCCAAAGAACTGTTTGAAGTGGACAAACGCCTTCTGGTTGAAAACAACCAATGGTATGTACGCACCCGGGAAGTTCCGCAACTGGGGCCCTTTGCCAGCCGGGATGAAGCGATTTCCGGACTTCACCAGCACATCGAGCTGTGGAACCGCAACGAGCTGCCTTCCATTATCCCGTTCATGCCCGCCTCAACTGTCCATCGTCTGGAAGACTGCGACGTTCCTCACTGCGGCCTGTGTGCCGAACTGGCTCTGCTGCGAGATTGCGCTACGCCACGTCCCAGCGTCCGATGAGACCAGGCAAGAACAAATCACCCGGGCGCACTCGACACTACCGGGTGATTCTATCAAGTATTCTTTTTGCGACTGGCTTCTGGGCTTACCTGGCCGTCGTTGACATTCAAAGCCCCCACGCTGCCGAGCGCACAGCGGCCAACGCCGCCAGCCACTACTTCTGGCCACGCTCGGTGGAGCAGTACCCGAGCGGCATCGCCACCCGCGGCGAAACCCGCCTGCCGAGTTCGCGCTGAACCTCTACCCGCCGGACATACTCTGAACGTCCGGCGGCATTCGGTCCCGGGTCATTATTTTGTGTGGATCAGACTTTCCAGGTGATAGGACAGCTCCACCAGCTGTTTATGACGCAGATCCCTCAACAGTTTATCAATCAACTTCCGAATGCCCTTCTCCGCAGTATTGATCCCCAGGTCAGCGGTTTTTTTGCTGATTCTCCCCAGCGATACGCGGTTGGTCGGCTCGTGGTAGTAATTCACGATGCTGAGATCCACTATTTCGCAGAGCGCATCAATGACCCCATCGATATACTGGCTGGTATCACTCTCCACGCGAACCTGCGCAATCAGATCCAGCGCCCTCCCATGCAGTTCTTCATGGACGTGAAACACCAGGTGGGGTTCTGCACGCTCGGGATGAATCCATAACATCTGTTCCAGGTAGACACTCAGCTCTTTCAGCTCTTCCTCACTGCGCTTGCTGAAGAACTGTTTGATGACCATCTGGATCGCTCCCATGATGGCCTTAATGCCCGTATCCGCAGTCTTTTTCATTCCCGGCGTCAGCGGCACGATTTCCGTCGGCCGGTGATAATAGCTTTGCAGGCCATGATGAGTCAGCTTGATGACCACCCGGGCTGCGTCCTCACTGAGTTGACGCGTTCCCTCACCACTGGCGCTGCGAATGCGCTCGGCCGTTTCCCTGGCGTGGGTATGCAATTCATCGTCAATGGGAAAGCCCCAGAGTGCCTTGTCTGTGGTCATTGTTGTTTTCCTTCGTTGTTGACTGGAATAACTATGACAACAGTATTTCCCGAGAAAATTGGCCGGCCATTGGCCATGTTCAAGCCGCCAGGGTCAGCCAGGCCAATCCCCGACGATCGCCCCGGACGCTGGCGTGTTCAGTGAGAATCAAAGCCTCGAAAAAACAGCCCGAGCCCCAGCCCGGAGAGAAAACCGTATAAATGGGCCTGATGGATCACCTGGAAATCGGTCACCAGGCCAACCCCCAACTCCACCCAACCCACGGTGTCCACCAGCAGTTTGGCAGCCGCAGCCACCAAACCGGCCAAGGCGAGCAGCGGATGCTCTTTAATGAGCATCACCGAGCCGGCGGCAAACAACCCAAACAGGACACCGGAGAACCCGCGGTACCAGGCGACCTCAGGATCGAAAAGATACAAACCGACGCTGATCGCCAGAGAACACACCAGGGCCGTCAGTAACCAGCGCCCGGGGCCGAACCCCGGGCCGTTCCATAACCACACCAACCAGATGCCCACCAGGTTGAACACCAGGTGCCAGTGATCAACATGCACCCAGTGGCCGGTCAGCAGACGCCAAACCTCACCCTGCCGGATCAGGCCTGGCTGATACTGGAAGGCAGCCGCAACGGAATAAAACCAGCAAGCCATCAGAAGCGCAGACAGAGCGGTGGGCGCAAGTAGACGGTAAGACAAAGACGGCACGGGCATTTCCTGTATTCTTTGAGAAAACACCATCATAAACTGATGCCTTCACAGGACCAGATAATTCCATCAGGGAACTGCTTCATGACCATTGATCGAGAGCGCCTGGCAGAGCTTGCCGAGCACCCCCACATGACCGGCAAGCGTTTCCATAACCTGGAAAACGTTCCCTCCCACGGCCTGGGGGACTTCCTGCGCTGGCAGCTGGCACCGGGACGGCGCTTCCCGAAAGGCAAGCAGTACCACCTGCTGCATCCGGATGCTCATGCTCTCAGCCATCCGCCGGAAGATGTCCAGCTCACCTGGCTTGGGCACTCGTCATTTCTGTTCCAGTACCAGGGCCAGAACATTCTCACCGACCCGGTTCTGTCCGCACGCGCCAGCCCATTTCAGTTCATTGGTCCCAAGCGCTATACCGCTCCCGCATTGGAGGTCAGCGAGATGCCGGTCATCCATCGGGTGCTGATTTCCCACAATCATTACGATCATCTAGATGAAAAAACCGTACGCCAGCTGCACCGGCGCTTTGGCGACAACCTGCAGTTTCTCATCCCCAGCGGGTTGAGGCGCTGGTTTGAGCGCCGCGGCATTCACAACCTGGTGGAACTGGACTGGTGGCAATCCCTGCAATTGGACGACGATACCGAAGCCTTCTGCCTGCCCGCCCAGCATTTCAGCGGCCGCACCGCAACGGATGGCAACACCAGTCTCTGGTGCGGCTGGTTACTGGAGATCGCCGGCTATCGTTTCTATTTTGCCGGCGATACCGGGTACGGCGGGATTTTCAAACAGATCGGTGAGGTGTTCAGCCCCATTCACCTCGCGCTACTGCCCATTGGCGCTTACGACCCACGCTGGTTCATGTCTCCGGTCCACATAGCGCCGGAAGAAGCGGTTCACATTCACCGGAATATTGGCGCGCGCCAGTCCGTGGCCATGCATTGGGGTACCTTTGTTCTCACCGACGAACCCATGGACGAACCCCCTCGCCGGCTCCGTACGGCACTGGCAGACCAGAAGGTGGATGAACACCTGTTCCGGGTCATGCAACATGGCGAAACCCTGATTTTTCCGGCCAATTGTGAATGCTAACGGCTGGTGATGGTATTGAAGGGCTAGGGGTGACGGAGCTGCTGGCGAATACGTTCCAGTCGCTCCCGGTTGACACCAAAATCCGAGTAACCCACCCGGGACGCAGAACGCACGTGAATCAGCCCCTGGGCCGGCTGGAACAGGAACTCAAGGTCATCGACGAATCTCAGGACTCTGGTCGTCGCTTCCGCCCGAAGGTAATACTCCTGGCGCGCCACAATCGTCAGGGACGACTGGGCTCCGATCACGTGCGTCAGCGATGACCACGCCGCCGCACCGCCAACAAACGGCTCAATGTAGTGCGCTTTATCATCTGCCGAGTCATAACTTGAGACGCAATTTGGGCGATCCGGGCAAAGCCGCAAGCGCCCATCGGCCTGCACGCCCAGACCGGCGGGTGGTTGGCTGCTGCAACCAGCCCCTCCCAACAGGACGACCAGACCCGCAATCATGGTCAGCAAACGGTGCAGGTTACGATGCATCATCGGCGGTCACCTGGTTTCTGGATAGTAAGCGTATCAGTTCAGGCCAGAGGCCCGAACGGTCGAAGTTCCGTCCCACTATAGGTCAACACGCTCAGAGCGCATAACGTCAAACGGTCACAAAATACTGTTTTTATATACAGCGTTATTGGTATACACTGCGCCAGGAAGTTAACTGCCATTCCCGACGGTCACAGCCACCAATCGGGAATCCAATGGAGACACATTCATGGCCGTACAAGCACTGTATTACTCTGATAGGGATGGGCTGGAAATGGCACTGAAGCACCCCGACACCATGCTGTTTTCATCCAAAGCAGATGCGGATGCCCGTGACAGGGTTCTGGAACTGGCCGAGGAAATCACCCAATTCCTGCAAAACCGGGTCGAGGGACTGGGCGAAGAGCTGGCTGAAAAGGCAGCCCTGGCCATTGCCGAAGAAAAAGACCTGTTTGCAAAAGCGCTGAAGAAGCCCTCCGTTCTGAACCAGCCGGCAGAATAGTCAGCCGGTCTGCCTGCAGCAAGCCCTGCCTGAAGGGGCTTGCTGCGACCCATACAGAAATCAGCACGGGAAAAAGCGCTTGCCAGGTGCCTGACACCACCTAGAATATGACCATTCCAATCGCCCCATGATCCCAAGCCCATGCAGCTGATCTCCTTTGATATTTTCCGAACCCTGGGTTTTCCCGACACCAAGACCCTGAAGCCAGAACAGTTCCTGAACCACAAGGAGGAGCTAAAACAAGCGGATTGGGTGCTTTACCCTGAGTATTGGCAACTGAACGCGCTGGTGCATGGGCTTAAATGCCGGGTTTTCCCGAGCGTGGCCAGTTACCACATCGGCCATAACAAGATTGAGATGACCCGGGCCTTTCAGACCGTTGCACCCGAGCACACCCCCTGGACCCTGATCGAGGCCAATGGCCATCAGGAACGGGAGATGATCTGGGACACCATGCTGCTGCCGTTTGTCGCCAAACGCCCCAAAGCCAGTATGGGAGAGGGCGTCTGGCTGATTCAGGAGCGGCAGGACTGGCAACGGTACTGCGAAGAGGCAGACGTGCTTTATGCCCAGGAATACCTGCCCATTGACCGGGATATCCGTGTGGTCATTGTTGGAGACCGGGTTGTGACCGCCTACTGGCGCCACCAGGCCGACCAGGGCTTCTACAACAATGTAGCCCGCGGCGGCCGGATCGATACCAGTCCGGTACCGCAAGCCGCCACTGAACTGGCCCTGCGACTGGCCAGGGCGCTCGACGTCAACCACGCGGGCTTCGATATCGCCATGGTTGGCGACCATCCCTATGTACTCGAATTCAACCGGCTTTTCGGTAATCAGGGGTTAGAAAAGGGCGAGGAACTTCGTAACGCCATTCTCGACTACCTTAACCAGCAGCGGTAGGGGTGGCCTGCAAGGCTCCTGAAAACACCTTGTCAAAAAATGCCAGAACCCTCTGCCAGCTGTCCTCGGCTGCTGCTTCATCATATCGGGAGCGTAACGGCGGTAACGCGCCCAGTTTTTTGAAGACAAACGTCTGGTGATTATTCATGAAGGAATGGCCAACGTTGTCGTAGCTCTTGATGTCATGAGGCACCCCGAGGATCTCCAGATGCGAGGCCAGGCGATCGCCGTGGCTGCCATAGATTACATCGGTGCGCCCCCAACCGCCCACGGCCGGGCAGATGCCCCTGAGATCATCGGCATTCTTCGGAATGCCACCGTAGAACGGAGCAACGACCTGAACCGGAGCACGACTGGCAAACAACACCGCAAATCGTCCCCCCATGCAAAAGCCCATGACGCCGACCTGAGTCACCGGCGTTTCTGTCTGCTCAAGTAACCATTGCCGACTGGCCTCCAGCTGCTCGAAGGCTTCACCCTTGCCAGTTTCATGGGCTTTCAAGGTTTTCACCACACACAGGGGTTTGCTGCCGGGCAGATCGTACAGGTCCGGTACCAGTACCGGATAGCCATTGGCAGCCAACCGGCGCCCGATGCGTTCAATGTCGTCGGTATAACCGAAGATATCGTGAATGGCGATAATTCCGGCCTGGTGGGGGTTCACGGTTTCCGGCTTAAGCCAGCGAGCCCGCATGCGATGGCCGGAGGGTAAGGGAATGGCAACCTGTTGTTCAATCATGACGACGCCGTCGCTCTGTTATTATGAGAGCCCGAGTATCCACCAACACCCGATGCGGTACCAGCGCCTCTGTACTGAACAGGCCTGTTGTGCCAAGCCCGCACCCCACACAGGAGACCACCGCCATGGCAACCATCCTGCCTTTCAAGAAGCCTGGGAAGAAGACGCCGCGCAAAGGTCTGTGCCAGCACGACTTTCATAAGTGGGAAGTGTGCAAGGCGAAACAGTTTGACGTGAAACAGGGCAAACTGGTGACCGTGTACCGCTGCACCCGCTGCGGTAAGCAGAAAGTAAAGGCCCACTGACCCCGACACGACAGCAAAAGGGTACGGCACGCCCTCTGCCAATGAATTACTGATACAGCTCAACAATTTTTCGATTCGGTCTGCAAAAATCACATCCATCACCCACAATAGAGGAGTGGTCCAGCTCGCCAGACAGGAGTAGGTACGACGGGCCCAGTCTCAAAGTCCAGCGCCATGCGAGGGAGGCGACGATGCCGGGCCAACAGTCAGTGCAGACCATCTGTCCATTTTGCGGTGTGGGGTGTGGCATGAACCTTCTGGTGGATCATCAGGAGAGTGTCGTCGGCGTGTCCCCCCAGAGTGACCACCCCATCAGCAAAGGTAAGCTCTGCGCCAAAGGCTGGAGTACGCCTTTCGCCATCGAGCCCGGCGACCGTCTCAAACACCCCCTGATACGCACCCCCAACGGCTTCCGCGCAGCCAGCTGGGAGGAAGCCTTGGAAGTGATCTGCTTTGGGCTGGAAGACATCATCACCCGACTTGGTCCCGATGCCGTCGGTGTAATCAGCAGCGCCCGGGCCAGCAACGAAGACAACTACGCCGCCCAGAAATTTGCCCGCGCCGTACTCGGCACCAACAACGTCGACCACTGTGCCCGGATATGCCACAGCCCTACCGTTGCAGGACTGAAACAGACCCTGGGCTCCGGAGCCATGACCAACAGCGCGGCGGATATCGATCAGGCCGATGTCATTGTGGTCTGGGGTTCCGATGCTACCGAAAACCACGCCATCCTTGGCGGACACATCATTGAGGCAAAGCTCAGGGGCGCCACCCTGATTGTGGTTGACCCTCGCCGCACCCGTCTTGCCAAACTGGCGGACCTGCATCTGCAGGTCCGATCCGGCAGCAATATCCTGCTGGCGAATGCCCTGCTCCATGAAATCTATCGTCACGGCTGGCAGGACCAGGCGTTTCTTGATGCCCGCTGCGAAGGTGCCGAAGCCCTTGCCGAAGCGGTTGCCGACTGCTCCCCCAGCCGATTGTCCGAGGCCATCGGCGTGCCTGCATCACAGATCCAGACGCTGGCCCGGATCTATGGTCAGGCGGGCAATGCGATGATTTTCTACGGCATGGGGATCACCCAGTTTGTCAGTGGCACGTTCAATGTCATGGCACTGGCCAACCTGGCGCTCAGCTGCGGCCAGATGGGGCGCCCCGGCACCGGCGTCAACCCGTTACGAGGACAGAACAATGTCCAGGGCGCCTGTGACATGGGCTGCCTTCCCAACGTCTACCCCGGCTATCAGGATGTGGCCGATCCAGCGGCGCGCCAGCGAATCAGTGACTATTGGCAGTGCCTGGTGCCAAACCGTACCGGCCTCACCTCCATGGGTATGACCCGGGCCGCCCTGCGGGGCGTGTTCAAGGGGATGATCCTGTTCGGCGAGGACCCAGTGGTCACCGACCCGGATCAGAACGAAGTGCTGGCCTCACTCAAGGCACTGGATCTGCTGGTGGTGGCAGAACTGACTATGACCGAAACCGCCAGCCATGCCCATGTGGTGCTTCCGGCAGCATCCTTTGCCGAAAAGAATGGCACTTTCACCAACTGCGAACGCCGGGTGCAGCTGGTCCACCAGGCAATACCGCCAGTTGGCGAGTCCCGGGGCGACTGGCAGTGGCTAGGTGCCATCGCCAGACGGCTGGGGAGCAAGGCCCTAGACTGGACAGACAGCCAGGCAGTGTTCGATGAGATGGCGGCCATTACCCCCAATTACAGCGGCATGACCTATCCGAAACTGGCCCGCCATCATGGCCTGCAGTGGCCGTGCAATGAAACGGCGCCTGACGGCACGGCCCTACTGCACCAGACATCCTTTCCGATTGGCCGTGCCAGACTGATTCCGGTTCACCATGTAGACATTGATGAGCCCGCCGATGGTGACTACCCGCTGCAACTGACCACCAACCGCCTCCACTTCCATTACGGTTGTGGATCCATGAGTCGCAAGTCACCGTTGCTGGAACGCGAAACCCCAGATGGCATCCTGTTTATCAACCCCCTGGATGCCCAGTCCCTTGGCCTGCGCGACCACAGCGCGGTCGGTGTCCGGTCCCGGCGTGGCTACCTGGAAACCCGCGCGATCCTGACCGATGACCTGCCTCCGGGACTGGTCAGCATGCCCTACCATTTCCATGAAGCCCCGTCCAACCAGCTCACCAACCGGGCCATGGATCCGATTTCAAAAATGCCGGAGCTCAAGGTCTGCGCTGTGCGGGTCTGCCCCTTACCTGAGGGGCAGCAACCTCGCCCTATACAGGCCATCCTCGCTCAGACCTCTGGCAGCGACCCCCAGGAGACATCCGGATGATGGCCTATTTCCTGACCGATCTGGCGGAGCTCACCCGGCACCTCGGACGAACCCGTCAGATCTGGCAACACGACGCCCGTCAGGACTGGTTTCAAACGGACGCGACCACGCCATCGCCTCTGGTTGCAGGCCGGCCTGCGCGCTCGGCCAAAGGTTTTTTCTTTGCCGAGCAGGAACACGTTTTCGAGTTCGATGGTCGCTATTTCAGGGAAACGCTGCCGCGGCCCAAGCCTTTTGCCCTGATCGGCGTCAGCAGCTGTGACCTCGTTGCCCTTGCCTACCAGGATCAGTTCTTTGCCGACGACCCACATTACCAGGCTCGTCGCCAGCAGGGGCTGTTGGTGGGACTGGAGTGCACCACGCCCTGCACACACGGATTCTGCCCGACCGTGGACGCCGGCCCGGGGGCCCGTGCCGGGACCGCAGACCTGGTATTACATCCCCTTGACGACGGCTGGCTGCTGACCGCCACCAGCACCCAAGGAGAAGATAGCCTGCGGGGACTGAGCCTCGCCGCGGCATCTGAATGTGCGCAGCAACTGCGGGATAAGCAACTGGCGGACTGCGAACAGCAGTTCCCGGATGACCACCACATTGTAGAAGGGGCACGGCGGCTGAATGCCGGAGAAATCGCCGAAGATCTGTGGCAGCACCTGGGCATTCAGTGTCTGAGCTGCTCCGGCTGCACCAGCCTGTGCCCCACCTGTTCCTGCTACGGGGTTCAGGATCAGTCTTCAGAACAAACCATCAGCCGGCGGCGGTTCTGGGACTCCTGCCTGTACGATGGGTTCCAGCGTGAAGCCAGCCAACACAACCCCAGTGCCGATGCCGGGGCCCGGGTACAACGGTTCTGGTACCACAAGTTCAGCGATGACTTCCGGCAGGATTTTGGCCGCTACGGCTGCGTTGGCTGTGGCCGCTGCGAAGTCACCTGCCCCGGCGTTATCGGTGTTCACTCAGTCATGAAACGGATCTGCCATGAATAGCCTCACCCCTGTCTCCGCCGAGCTGGTCGAGTTCTATGACGATGGCGAGGATGCCCGCCATTTCCACTTCCGGCTGCTAGACAGCGGCCTGTGGCCGGATACCCAACCCGGGCAATTCTTTATGCTCTCCGTACCCGGCGTCGGAGAAGTGCCGCTAACCTTCACCCAACTTCCCGACGGCCATCAGCACTGGTGGGCATTGGTACGGAAAATGGGGGCGGTAACCGGAGCCCTGTTCCGGTTGGAACCGGGCGCGATTGTCGGCGCCCGCGGCCCCTTCGGCCGTGGCTGGCCCATCACCACAAAGCCCGAAGGCCCGGCTCTTGTGATCGGTGGTGGCTGCGGACTCGCCCCCCTGGTCAGTCTTACCGATCGACTGCTGGAATCCGGTCAGGCTCCCGTTGCCCTTATCTACGGTGCCCGCAGTCTGGAAGCCCGGGTACTGAGCCGGGAGCGGGCTCGCTGGCAGGATCAGCTGGCATTATTCGAGGTGGTGGAACATCACCCCGACCACCCAGGTCGCCAGACGCCCCTCGATGCTCTGCCGAAGATTCTTCAAACCTGGGGACATACCCCGCAGGCCGCCTTCCTCTGTGGGCCTGAAGCCATGATGACCGCTCTTGGCCGCGACCTGATCCAGCGAGGCATCCCGGAAGAATCCATCTGGCTGTCGCTGGAGCGACGCATGCACTGTGCCGCAGGTACCTGTGGTCACTGTTACCTCAAACACCGCTATGTCTGCCAGAGTGGGCCGACCTTTAGCTGGGTCGAACTGCAACCACTACTGCCGCCAACCAGTGATCACCCAAAGGTGCCGCTACACACCTGCTGAGCCCCTCATCACCTTGATTCAATGGGCAAAATACGAGGAACTGGGCTAGGCTTGGGTTAACCTAAAAGCCAGGCGTCCTGACATGACCACCCCACCCCTGCCACTTGAACACATCGCCCACATGCTCAGCCCGGACAATCTGCAGATCATCGGCGCCCTGGTGCCCGGGCAGGCGATTGCCACGGATGATGCCTTCAAGGCGCTGACCGGAGAAAAGCAGGAGCTGGTGCATGGAGAATCCTTTACCGGGCGCCCCGGAACCAGCATTTTCCTGTCGCCCACCCTGGTATTGAAGGTTCATTCAAATCTGCACCTGAACCAGAAAAACTCCGAGGAGTGGGCACGCAAGGCTCTGGAGAGTGAACGCAATTATGGCGTTCACCACCCCAGCAAGACCTGGCTGCTGATCCACTATCAGGACCAGATCTGGATCGGTAACGCCACCCCCCTGCTGACCCCCCTTCACCAATACATGATTCATGGTGATCACCGTCGGCTTGACGCCGTCTTCGGCGACTACAGCACGCTCTATCTGGGGGTGGCCGAGCGTTTCGAGAAGATGCTGGATGCCGGCCTTTCAAATTTTGGTCTCGATTCCGACGGCAGCCTGTACTACCTCGATGACGATCTCTATAACTGGGATGATTTTTCAGCCCTTTCCAGCGCTCTGGGGGTCTGGGTCAGGCAATATGAAAACCTTGGCGACGAACTGTTCAGGGCTCTGGGGCAGGCCATTCGGGCGGCCGTAGTCACCGCCTTTGCGGACAACCACTGGGCCACCGTCATTCAGGAACACCTTCACGATCTGTATACCGGGAACGACGAGCAGAGAGCACGCATGAAGGCCCTCAGTGATGGCCTCGGCTCAACCACCGATGCGACTGGAACCGGCGCGGCCAAACCCGGCGCACTCAACTCGCTACCGGTGGAGCAGCTGTTTTCGCCCGGTCATGGAAAAGTGGCTATTCTGGCTGACATTCACGCCAACCTGCCGGCCCTGAAGGCCGTTCTTGAGGCGCTCGCCCACCACTCGGTCAGTTACGGAATCGTACTGGGTGACATTGTTGGCTATGGCCCCCATCCGGGCGAATGCATCGACCTGTTGCGGCGTTCGTCTCTGCACATCATAAAGGGTAACCATGATCATGCAGCGGCGACGGGGGGAGCCCGGGAAGGCTTTTCAGCCATGTCACGCTGGGTGATCGACTGGACCATTCCGAGACTCTCTGACCTCCAGAAGGCCTGGCTGAGGGAGCTTCCACTGTCGGCCCGTGGCGAGCAATGGCTGGCACTCCATGGTGCTCCCCAGGACAAATCCTTCTTCAACGGCTATGTCTACCGCATGACCTTTGAAGACAACCTGGACAACCTCAGCAGCCGTAACATCCGCTTTTGCATGCACGGCCACACCCACCTTTCCGGCGTGTACTACCGTAAAGGCAAAACCGATGGTCACAGCATGGACGCAACATTCGATCTGCAGGGCATTTCCCATGCCCTGGTATGCCCGGGCTCCGTAGGGCAGCCCAGAGGAGGTAAAACAGGGGCGGAGTTTGCACTGTTCGACCCGGAAACCCAGATCTTTCAGTTCTACAACATAGAGTACGATATCCAGGCCACCATCAACGACCTGAACCAACACCAGTTTCCTCCGCAGCTGGCAGCGAGGTTACTGCAGGGCAAGTAACACAGGAAAAGCCAGGTGGGAGCCTGCTCCCACCTTTGCCGAGGCCGGCAGGCTCAGGGGCAGAGCGGAGCCACTTTGGGCAGGGCACTGCGCAAGGCCGCCCAGCCCATACCCAGGTTTGCTTTCTTTCCGGTAATCAGCACCATGAGCGCATTGGGCTTACCAGGCACGATGCTCATGAAGTGGAACGTCTTTTCCGTTGTCATCTGGACTTCCTGCACCAGCTGTTTCAGCTCGGTACCACGCTGGGAAGCAATCAGTTTTTCGACCGTGTTGACGGTTTTACCACGAAACATATCAACCGCCGCAGCCGCTACCGCATCCAGATAACTCTGGGTAAAGTAAGGCACATTATGCGCAACAGAGAGCAATAACCCGGAATCCAGGTCAACCACCGCAGCTCCCAGGCCATCATTTACTTCCGCTACAATTCCTTCGCAGATATCGTTCAGTGTTTCCATTGTACAAACTCTCTCTCAGGGTGGGTTTTCTGTGTACCGCGGCCTTTATTTAAGTTTTTCGGCCAGCTTTTCCACAGCACTACGGGTAATACTGTGCAACATCCCCAGGTTCGCGTTCGCCCGGGCAATCACGGTCAGCACCAGTTTTTCCTTCAGGCGCAGGGTCAGGATATATCCATTACTGTTCTCTACAATCACATAGCGGCATTGTTGCTGGTCCGCCTCGATGGCCACGGTTTCACCCAGCGCCAACACCGAACTCATCATGGCCGCAAGCTTGGATGCCGGCATATCCTGCTTGAAACACTTGACCACATCATGACCATCGACGGTTGATATCAACACGCCGTAGACTGCGTCACTCTGGGTCATCATGTCGTCGAAGACACTCTGGCAAAACTGGGCGCCGTTTTCGCTGATTCTTACCTGGCTCATAGTGTTTGGTTGGTCCTGATCATCGGTTATGAATATTCAAGCAGGGAAACCAGGGCATCGATCATCAGGGCGACATCGCCCTGCTCCCGAACATCCACTTCAAAGACCGGGAACATCAGCCCCTGCTGATTCAGAGCCTGATAGAACTCGTCCAGGGGTGGGGTATCAGTCATATCCCGTTTGACCAGACCGATGACTGCTCCGGTTTCCGCAATAAAGTCGGAGAAGTTCTCCAGATACATCTTCATGTCAGCGAGAGGATCCTCACGAGTACAGTCCACCAGGATGATCAGTCCCAATCCGCCCTGTACCAGGATCTTCCACATGAACTCAAAACGCCGCTGACCCGGAGTACCGTAAAGAAATACTTTCTGGTCGTCCTCCAGGGTCAGTTCCCCGAAGTCCATGGCAACCGTGGTTTGTTCCTTGACCTCAGACAGTTCATCCGTGGTCGCGGTATCGGTACGAACCGGGGGTGTTTCACTGATGGCTGCGATGGCGGTGGTTTTCCCCGCCCCCGGTGTTCCGGTAATGATGATTTTTATTTCAGACATCGACAGCTAGACCCTTACGTTCGTGGATTGGCCAACCGGGAGCGAATTTTTGCCAGCAGCCCCTTCCGCTCCGTAGATACCTCCGGTTTGGCAGCTCCGGTTTCTGGCCTTGCCACGTCCCCACTCTGAATATCCAGGATTCCCGTCAGGAAGGCGGCATTAATAAATGCGATGATGTCGAACTCTGGCAATCCGGTGGCTTCCCTCATGTCGGCAATCCCCATGGCGCTTTTACGGCTCAGCAGAGAGCACAGAGAAAGCACTGTATGAGAAGGCCGCACCGGGCCAAAACCAGGCCAGCGGTTCAGCCTGAAGAGTCCGTTCCGGTCAACGCCATCGAGCAGCTTGCCATGAGAGCCGCATTGCCCAACAAGCCATAACACCGCCTTCTGATCCTGCCAGCGAACGGATGCTTCGGACGGAAGCCGCACGTCCGCCCCGGTGCTGATCTGGTATTCCGGGAGCGGGAGAGTCAACAATGCCGCTAGCGATTCGCCACTTTCGGAGCTGCAAAACTGCTGACGACTCCTATCGATGACGACCTCCCGGTCGCCACAGGCCAGACGCATCACCCCATTGCCCTGTCGGTCCACACAATCCGCCAAGGTGGTCACCTCAGTGGCCTCAGAGCCAACCACCGGTACCGCCAACTCATCATTGGCCTGTTCAATATCTTTCAGAACCGCAATCAGTTCGGCTGCTCTCAATGGTTTGGCCAGGCGACGGGTAAGGGCGAACCCGGGCTCACTGTTGGAGTAGGCAATGGTGTTACGCCGGGCTGTCTCCGGCCTCATTTTCCAGGTTGCAATGGCATCCGGGTTATCAACATCCAGCAGCAGGGCGTCCGCCGGAACGTCGTCCCTGTAGTGCCATTCCTCAGACATGCGCGCCCCGAGCAAGTCGATAAGCGACTTGAGGACGTTTTCGTCTTTTACAGAAAGGCCGATACTGGAAAGGTATTTCAAACCTTTACCCTCGCATTAATAAAAATGATGGTCTTGTCACCCGGCACGACGACGGAGCGACCGGTACACGTCTGGCTATGCCGTCAACATGAGGGCATGGGCAACTTCCGAGAGATAACGAAGTAACATCGACGGTGAAGGCTCCTGCCGGGAAGAAGACTTTCGAGTGAATTCCGACTGCGGGGTATGAATTTTCTGCACGCCACTTCTCCCTTGCCAAACGCCGAATGCGTTTTCTGAATAGCGAGTTACACAACCAGTCGGGCATCGTTCGATGTACTGAAAACTTCCCTTCGCACGAGGTCCGTCTATGAAACCCTGAAGCGCCGGAAAGCAACGATTTCGCCCTGCAACATCCGGCCTTCTTTGAACAAAAACTAGGACGGCGGGCGCTGACTGACAAGGAATCTGAGGTATTAATTTGTATCAGGATTGTTTCTGTATTTAGAGCAAAAACCGGGGCGCTCAAACGGCCATTATTAACCTTTGGAATTCATTAACTTTTATTAACATTCATGCACAATAGTACCAACTCCATTGGCGTGGCCCGAGGGCTTCCGCGGCATGAAAGTTCCTACCTCTGCCCCGCTTACACAAGTCCCTGCCGTGCTATCCGCCTAGGGCGGGAAGACAGATGATGAGCTTTACGGATAGCATCCCGCCCTTCTCCGCCCCATAATGGCGCCGGGTTTTCATGGACTACGCTGTTGCGGAAGATTAAGGCTGCCCTATGCCCCTGTTACGAGGTTTCCTTACCCTATTGCTGTTTCTGATGCTGGGCGAAGCCCTGCGTCTGCTGTTCCAATGGCCGGTCAGTGGCGGCATCATCGGCATGCTGTTACTGAGCCTCTGGGCCATGCTGTCTGGAGGCGTCCGCGACGATGTCGCCCTGGCCAGCCAGAAGCTGATTGCGATCCTGATCGTACTGCTGATGCCGGGGGTTGTCGGGGTGTTCTTCCTTGGCAACCGCTTCGACGGCCAGTGGCCTGCCATCGCCCTCGCGCTGGTAGGGGGCACGTTCCTGAGTGTGCTCAGCACTCTGGCGCTGCTGCGACTCCAGCTGCCCGACAGCTCAAAGGCTCGGTCCCATGACTGAACTGGCCGAACGATTCCAGCAATTGCTGCCCCACCTTCTTGGTACTCCGGCCCTGGCGGTGCTCCTGACGCTGATTGCCTATTTCCTCAGCCTTGGTATTTTCCGCAGGCTGGGACAGCCGGCATGGTGTCCTCCAGTCCTGTTGGCCGCGGTACTGCTGGCCGCATTACTGATGCTGCTTGCCATCGATTATCGAGACTATCAGCAGGGCGCCGACTGGCTGACCTTCCTACTCGGTCCCGCAACCGTCGCCCTGGGCGTTCCGTTGTATCAGCAGTTCCACCACATCCGCGCCCTGTGGCGGCCGATTCTGATTACCATCCCGCTGGCAGCCACGGTGGCCGCACTGTATGCGCTGGTCATTGCCTGGGCCCTCGGTGCTTCCGGTGAGGTGCTGGCATCGCTGGCACCCAAATCTGTCACGGCCCCCATCGCCATTGGCATCAATGAACAGATTGGTGGCTCCGTCTCTCTGCTGATGGGTAGCTTGCTGGCAACCGGGGTACTGGCCTCGCTTTTCGTTGAATGGCTGGCCCGCTGGCTGGGCGTCAGTGATGATCGTCTGATCGGTCTGACCCTGGGGATCAATGGCCACGCGATCGGCACGGTCCGGGCCTTCGAAATCAGTGCCATAGCAGGTGCCTTCTCTTCCCTCGGCATGGGGTTGACCGGCGTGTTCACCGCCCTGCTTCTGCCCTTCGCTCTGACCACCCTGGGAGTGATTTAAAGCGCCGCTGCAGGGCGGCCTTGCAGATGCCTGCAGCATAAAAGACGCGACGTCGACTGCCACAGATCAAGGTCAAAATCCGTTTTGTGGTCCATAGTAGGGAGACAGGATTTCATAGACGCACATCAGGCGAAGGAGCAGCAGAGCTATGGAGCTTCAGTTTCTGGGTGGAGCAGGAACCGTGACCGGGTCCCGTTACCTGTTAACCGATGAAAAGCATAAATTACTGGTGGACTGTGGTCTCTATCAAGGCGTGAAAACGCTGCGAAGAAGGAACTGGGCCAGATTCCCGGTAGACCCCGCATCACTGGATGCAGTCGTTCTCACCCATGGCCACATCGACCACTCAGGCTACCTGCCTGCCTTGGTAAAACAAGGCTTCCGAGGACGTATTTACTGCGCCAAAGCGACCCACGATCTGTGCCGCGTACTGTTGCCTGATGCTGGCTACCTGCAGGAAGAAGACGCGAAATATGCCCGCCGAAAACGTTTCTCCCGCCACGAAACCCCTGAGCCCCTGTTCACCGAGAAGGACGCCTGGGAAGCTCTGAAGCATTTTGAATCCGTGCATTACCATGAGAGCTTTGAACCGGTGCGCGGTATGTCCGTACATCTGACTCCGGCCGGCCATATCCTTGGCTCAGCCTGCGTTCACGTCCACCACAGCGAATCCAACCGCACGGTCGTGTTCAGTGGCGATGTAGGTCGCCAGAACGACCCGATCATGCGGGCACCGGAACCACTCAGCAAAGCTGACGTCCTGATTTGTGAATCCACCTACGGTGATCGCCTGCACGACGATAGTGACCCGGAACAGATATTGACCGATATCATTACTGAAACCTCAGCGCGGGGTGGCATTGTGCTGATTCCCGCCTTTGCTGTAGGCCGGGCGCAAATGCTGCTGTACCTGATCCATAAATTGATGCGTGAGCATCGCATTCCGCGACTGCCGGTGTACCTGAACAGTCCCATGGCCATCAAGGCAACGGAAATTTTCTGCCACCATCACAAGGAACACCGACTCTCCACCGACGACTGCGCCCTGATTGACCACAACACCGAGTTCGTCAAATCCGTTGAGCAGTCCATTGAACTCAATAGCCAGCGGTTTCCCAGCATCATCATCTCAGCCAGTGGCATGGCTTCCGGTGGCCGGGTGCTCCACCATCTGAAAACGCTGCTGCCGAACCCGCGGAACAGCATAGTATTCGCCGGCTTTCAGGCTCCGGGAACCCGCGGGGATGCGCTGGTCCACGGCGCCGAGTCGGTAAAGATCCATGGCGAGCACTGGCCGGTCAAAGCCGAGATTTTCAACTTGGATTCACTATCCGCCCATGGCGACTACCAGGAGATTCTGGACTGGCTGGGTCAGGGATCCCTGAGCCCTGACCGGGTCTACGTCACCCATGGCGAACCACTGGCCAGCGATATCATGCGTAAGCGTATACGTGACCGTTTTGGCTGGGATTGCTGTGTGCCTGATCTGTATGAAAAGGTACAGATCTAGGCAGCCGCTCGTCCGGACCTATTGCCGCAACCTGTGAAGACCGCTATGCTCAATGCTGTATATTTAAACAGTATTGAGCATGGCAATGAAAACACGTGGCACTGACCTAACCCCCCACAACCGTTACCAGACCATTGTCAGCGATCGCCAGCAGGATGATGGCTGGTACCATGACCCAGATGATGACATCTGTCCGGACTCCCTGGCGACAGAGGTCCGGGATGAACAGGTCAGGTCCATCATCAGCCGCAACCGTTCGCCCGATGTTCCGTTTGAACAGTCCATTAACCCCTATCGCGGTTGTGAACATGGCTGTGTCTACTGTTTCGCACGTCCAACCCATGCTTACTGGGATATGTCGCCGGGGCTGGATTTTGAAACACGGCTGACAGCCAAACCCAATGCCGCTGCCCAGTTGAGACAGCAGCTGGACAAATCCGGTTATCAACCTTCAGCCATCGCCCTCGGGGTGAACACCGATGCCTACCAGCCGCTGGAAAAACAGCGCCGGATCACCCGCCAGATTCTTGAAGTACTGGTCGAATATCGCCATCCCGTTTCCATTATCACCAAGGGCGCGCTGATCCTCAGGGATCTCGACCTGCTCACCGAGCTGGCCAGCCAGGGACTCTGTTCCGTCCGGGTGAGCCTGACCACCCTGAACAATGACCTTAAACGCAAGATGGAACCACGGACTGCGGCTCCGGCAACCCGACTTCGCATGATCCGTGAGCTCTCGGCTGCAGGTATTCCCACTGGCATTATCATGGGCCCCGTCATTCCGTTCATTAACGACCATGAAATCGAGTCCATCCTGCAGTCCGCAGCTGAAGCTGGCGCCACCAGCGCCAGCTGGATACTGCTGAGGCTCCCCCATGAGCTGGATGACCTGTTCAGAGATTGGCTGGATCGACATTTTCCCCAGCGAGCCAGTCATGTCATGAACCGGATCCGTGATTCAAGGGGCGGACAAAACTACCGGTCACAGTTTGGCGAACGCATGACCGGTACCGGCCCCTACGCTGATCTGATTCGTCAGCGCTTTGCCCGAAAGGCCAGAGCCGAAGGCCTCGCCAGGGATGAAAGAGCGCCTCTGAGAACCGACCTGTTCCAACGCCCTGGAGGAAACCAACTGTCCCTGTTATGACTTGGGCCGGAGATTTTTGACATGGCTGACTCAGGCAAGATCCCATAAAAAAGGGGGTACCCGTCAGCAAAAGGTACCCCCAACCTCCGTGGCTTAACGCATGGGAACTATCGGTTTCTGCCTCCACGTTTGTTGGTCTTGGAGTCACTGCACGCCTGGGGCTTGTGCAGCTGGATGTTGCCGCCTTGTGACATCACTCCGCTGGTGTTGTAACCCGTGTCACAAGTGATGGCAAAGGTGTCATCACGCCCCGGCTCGCCATTATCCGCTACGGTGACGGTGCAGACGGTGGCTTGGCCAGAGTCATCCGCCATGAAGTCAAGCTGCCGGGTGGTCTCGTCGATGATGTAGTAACCGAGCGCTGGTGACCCTTTAATGTGGTGACCGCTGGTGACCAGGTTCATCCCGCCTTTGAGGTCACCGTTCGGGAAGTAGCCTCCGTGTACGGAGAAGGTAACCCGGTTACCGTCCGGACCCATGATAAAGCCTCCGCCAGTCACGAAGTCCGCGCCATCCGGGCATTCGCCCTCCGGTCCGGAGCCACAATCAATACCAGCCCGAGCCTGGGAGATAATGACCTCCGCAACCGGTGCTCCCAAAACATCCAGAACCACAACCCGCAAAGCATTGACGGTCATGCCGTAGCTGTCCACAATCTGTTCGTTGATATGAACTTCCAGCAGCGGCCCCAGATCTACAGATACATTGGGATCAGTCCCCACTTCGATTGACTGGCCATTAATGGTCAGACCGACAATATCCGAGTAACCCGTGAGGGCGACGTCACCATTCTGACAGCGAGCCGTCGCACCAGCCTCCAGAACTGATGCGCCAATGCTCAGGCCTACCCCCAGAGACGTCAGATCCAGGTTCAGCCCCAGAGTCTGGGCCATGGAATCGGTCTGATGACCAGACCCGACGGTGGTTGCCTTAAGCAGCGCCGCCTGGACGATGTCTTCGTTGATTTCCAGCAGGGATTCATCTTTGCTCCCGCCGACACTGTCCAGTTCACCGGTGTCTGAGATCACCAGATCCTTGGAGAGCACTAACAGATTAACGCTGACATCCAGCGCTTTGGCACTGCCGCGGTACGTGGCCATGACCGACGGTTCCACGACCGGGTCTGAACCTCCCTGATTGCCGTTTTTCCCATTACCGTTTCCGGCTGTGGCCGGTGAAGCCAGCACAACCCCGAGACAGACAATGCTGAGAAGTTTTACAACTCCCGTTAACTGCGAATTCCAGTCTGACACATCTACACCCTCCCATGAGCGCGATTGAACACAGCACCGCGATCAAAATTTCCTTGCGTTCGGTCATCTCAGTATTGGCGCGATAACGGGAGTAGCAAAAGACTCTTTTTAAATATGAAGGGCAAGAAAATGGTACAAATGTTCTATATGGTACATTTGTGCATATTGTCGCTATTCAGGTGGATGCCTGATCAGCAGGCTGCAGCCGCACTCGCTTCCAGGCGCGTCTGCTCCTGAGCCAGCATCCTGCTCACCTCACGAAGCTCCTTGATACGACGGTCAACCGCGGCCTTTTTCTCAGCCATCAGTGCGGCGCCTCGGGCACAATCAATTGTGTTGCTTCGCAGGGCATCCATAACGTCTCTGATCTCTTTGAGAGAGAAGCCCAGTTCCTTGAGTTGTCTGACCATACCGACCCGCCTTACGGCGGTCTCGGAGTAATCCCGGTAGTTATTGCCATCGCGGATAACTTCCTGCAGCAATCCTTCCTTCTCGTAATAGCGCAGGGTGTGACGACTGACTCCGGTTCGCACTTCCAGTTCTGCAATTCGCACAGAGACATCTCCTGTGATTCATTAAGGCGCCGCTGAGGGGTTGACCTTAGAGCATACTCTACACTTTACCTTTGCGGATACACCCATAGACAGGAGATCCGCCATGACTGTATTGATCACCGGAGCCACCGGCTTCATCGGTCGCCACCTCTGCGCCCACCTGACCAGGCACCACCAGCCGGTTCTGGCTCTGATGCGCCAACCGGCAAAACTCTCCGAGCTGCGCCAGCAGGTATCAACACTGGGCGGCCAAGGTGAGCTCGTTGATGCTATAGCTGGCGACCTGGACGCCCCGGGCCTGGGACTGACCTCGGCGTTGCCCAATGACATTACCGCTGTCGTGCACCTCGGCGCACGCTTTGCGTGGGCGATGGACCCCGCCGTTGCCCGGAAAACCAACGTCGAAGGCAGTCTGGCGGCTACCGAACTGGCCCACAAACTGGGGGTGAGGATGGTCTTTATCTCTGGCTTCATGCTGGAAAACAGAGTTCATCTGGAGCGGCTGGGCATCAAGCTAGCCAACCTTTCGGACACCGACTGGGAGCAGGTCTATCAGCAGGCTGGCAGTTACGAAGCAAGCAAGCTTGAAGGCGCGCTGAAAAGCAGGGAGTACGCGGTGGCGAGGGATATGGATTGGGTAGAGGTACAGCCCGCCACGCTGACAGGCAGCACAGCCACTGGCGAGCTGGATACCGCCCAGCCTCTGTTTCAGATGATCGACAACCTGAACCACGGACGCATGGCGCTGATTCCGGGCTCACCGGAACACTGGCTCCCACTGGTGTCCGTCGACACCCTGGTCAGCATCATTGCCGCTGCGATCAGTGCCCCTACCCCGCCTGAACGGATACTGGCGCTGGATCCCGCCACCCCTAATCTCAAAGGACTACTGGCACTGATGGCCGCGCCCCTTGGCGTAAAGCCACCGGCATATCATATTCCCAGTAAATTGCTGGCCTGGCTGTTAAAAATTCCGGGGCTCGCGACAAAGCTGAACACCGCGCCGGAATCCCTGCACTTCATCCAGCCCACCCGCTTCGATACGACTTCGTCCTGCGCATTCATGGAAGGCCAGGGAATCACGCTACCGCCGATTCACCAGGTGGTACAGAGCAACGCGCGCTGGTACCGGGAAAAGGTGCTAACCTGACCCATGAGGAACACCATCATGGTTCAGCAACTGCCACTTAACGGGGGCACGCGCCTTTTGCTAACCCCCAACCAATCCATGAGCTGGCGCGGCAATGTCCGCGTCTGGCTTGCACTCTGCGGCGTGTCTCTGGTGATTGCAGGCGGTATGGCCTGGCTTGGGGCGTGGGTGGTACTGCCCTTTGCCGGCCTGGAACTGGCCGCCTTAGCCACCGCCATCTACCTCACATCCCTCGCCTGCCGACGAAGAGAAATCCTCACCATCACCGACGAGGCCTTGCACCTGGAAAAAGGCATCTTCCGAAAACAAGCCGAGTGGCACCTGCCACGCCCCTATGCCCGCCTGCGGATCAATCCCCCCCTGAACCCGGTCGCCCCACCCAGGTTATTCCTGGTCCACAGGGAAAAGGAAGTGGCTCTGGCAAACTTCCTGAACCGGGATGATATCGAGGCCCTGGTAAGTCTCCTGGAACACAGCGGCCTCGCCATTGACACCCGGGCGCCCGCGCCACCATCGATCTGGATGTAAGATTAGGGACACAGTTCAACGCCTACCGGCCCGCCCGCGTCGCCAGCAACAGGCCGGCAAGAATGAGTGCCGCGCCGGCGAGGTGGAACCAGGACAACTGTTCGTTGAGGAACAGGGTTGCCATCACCGCGGCAAAGATCGGAACCAGGTACATGAACAGAGCCGATTTCGACGGGCCTACCTCGTGCACCGCATGATTCCAGAAACCATAGGCCAGAATCCCCGGGAACACGGCAAAATAGAGCAACGCCAGAAGGTTACCCGAGGTCACCGCAAAGCCCCCGCTCAAGAACAGCAGGTCGATCAGATAAAACGGTGCAATAGCGATCAGGCCGAAAGCAATCTGTACCGTGAGGAACGCCAGTGAGGTCAGCGGCAGTGCATGGCGGCGCAGAAGCACTGAAAACAGCCCCCAGCAGAACACGGCCAGAACCATGATCAGGTCCCCCGGATGCCAGTCGAGCCGGGCCAGGGTCTGCCAACTGCCACGGGCCACAACCATCACAATGCCAACAATGGCCAGTGCAATGCCAATCGCCTGTATCGGGCGAGTGCGCTCGCCCAGCATAAGCCAGGCAAGCAACGCGATCATCACAGGGATAGTCGTATTGATCAGGGCGATATTGGTGGCACTGGTGGTCAACGCAGCAAAGTACAACAGGGAATTGAAGGCCCCCACACTGAAGGTCGCCAACACGGCGATCGTCCGCCAGTGATCACGGACCGCCCGCCGTTGCCGCCAGACCGCTGGCAAGCCTAATGGCAGCACGATCAACAACGCCAGAAGCCAACGGTAAAACGACATCGACAACGGCGGCATCTGCCCTGACATCGCACGGGCAACCACCGCATTACCCGCCCAGAACAGGGGCGTCAGGATCAGCCCGACATAAGCAATCAGGCGGGAATGTGAAATTGAGGTAAACAGCAAAGCCACCTCAGAAGTTGAAGTCCAGGAAGTAGTCGCCCGCGAGTTCCCGATACCCCCCCTCTTCCTTGAGCTTTTTCAGCTCAGCAGACAGGTCGTCCAGAAACACCCTGTTCTGCGGAGTGTTATGGCAGGTAATGCGATCATAGCCTATGTACAGCGGGAACTCTTCAGCGTAGGCAAGTTCGTCTAAATAAGGCTGAATATCCGGCAAGGCGGCGATGGCAACATCGATGCGCCCCTGCCTCAGCAACTCCATGGCTTGCCGGTCAGAATTCACTTCCAGGATTTCACCGGGATAACGCAGCACCTCACCATAATAGCTTTCATGGCCGATGACAGCCCCCAAGCGCAGCCCCTCCAGCTCTTCATTGGACCTGACCGGGGGGCGGTCCGCCCGGGAAAAGAGGAAGTATCGAAAATGGCCCAAGGGATAGCTGGCAATAACCGCATCAGCGCCGAGTTCCTTTGTCAGGACATCGGTGAATGAATAAACGCAGTCTGCTTGCCCGGCCCTGAATTGAACCAAAGCGCGTTTATAGGGGTAAAATTCCTGGTTAACCGGGTAATGAAGAGAGGCCATGGCGCGAGCAAACATACGTTGGTAAATCCCCTCACCATCCGCTTGCAGCAAGGTGGTGATGCTCGGCACCGCAAGATGAATCTCAGCCTCGGCTTTCAGCCCCCCAAAGGACATCAGCAGAACCGACAAGCAAATCCAGCGGGCATGTGACCGTGAAATCAAGACAAACCCTCTCCTGCAGGCGCCCCTTCATGAGCTGGCAGAGAACACAAAGGCCATGGTACAAGTTTGACTTCCACAAACTTTAAATACCACAGCCTTAACTGAATGCCAACGCAGACTCACCCGCCGGGCTCTGGCCCGGCGGCATCAAGCGTCAAAGCAACTGCGTCGCGACCACCGCGATCAGGCCGGCACAAGCCAGGTAGTAGAGTGTCGGGATCACCGTCATGCGGAGGGTCTGTCCTTCACGCCCCAACATACCCACTGTCGCGGACGCGGCCACGACATTGTGCACCGCAATCATATTGCCCGCCGCAGCACCGACGGCCTGAAGCGCAACCAGCAAGGCGCCCGATACCCCGAGCAAGCCGCCCACACTGAACTGGAACTGCGACAGCATCAGATTGGATACCGTATTGGAACCGGCAATAAAGGCCCCTAACCCGCCAACCATCGGCGCAAACATCGGGTAGATGTGCCCCATGGAGTCGGCGACCCACTGTGCCATGGCAATGGGCATGGACGGCAGATCGGCCCCATTGACCCCGGAGTTAATCAGGATACGCACCATCGGAATGGTGAAGACGAGGACAAATCCGGCCCCCAACAGGGTGCGGGACGACTCGCTCAACGCCGCTTTTAGTTCGGAAAAGCGCATCTGATGGAGGACATAGGTAACAGCGACCACCATCATCATGATGCCACCCGGCAGATATAACGGCTGGATAGCAGCGGAAATACCCTGCTCCCCCAGGATATCGCTCCAACCGAAACTCAGGAACGAGGTCAATACCGCTTTCACTTCAGGGAACACCCGTGACACCACCAACAACACGGCCAGAAGAACATAGGGCATCCAGGCCCGGACCCCAGACATTGAGGCTCTGTCAGCCACTTTATCCAAACGCACTTCGAGCTTCCCCAACCACTCTGCAGGCCACTCACTGGCCGGCGCAAAATCCCAGACCTTTTTGGGCATCAGGAAGCCAGCCTTGGCCGCCGGAATCACGATCGCCATGCCAACCAGAGCACCAATCATCGAGGGGAATTCAGGCCCCAGGAAAACGCCTGCAGCGGCATATGGCAGAACAAAGCACAAACCGGCAAATACCGCGAATGGAGCCACCTCCAGGCCTTCCCGCCAGGACCGGCGGCGACCAAAGAACCGGGTCAGCATCACGCACATGAACAGCGGCATCACCAGGCCAATAATGGCGTGAATAATCGCCACCTGGGATGTCACCAGCTGATAGAACATCTCCCAACTGGAGCCCTGGGCCAGCATCTGTCCACTGATCATGGCCTTATCAAGGCCGCCGCTTACTCCGACCACAATCGGGGTGCCCACCGCCCCGAAGGATACCGGGGTGGACTGAATCATCATCCCGATCATCACCGCGCCCAACGCCGGGAAGCCAAGCGCCACCAGCAAAGGTGCGGCAACCGCCGCCGGCGTACCAAACCCGGAAGCCCCTTCAATAAAGCAGCCAAACAGCCACGCCACAATCACCGCCTGAATTCGTCGGTCTGGCGTAATGTCGGAAAAACCGCGCCGGATGGAGGTAATGGCGCCCGAATGCTTCAGCGTATTGAGCAGCAGGATGGCACCGAAAATGATCCATAGAATAGCCGCCGTCAGCGTCAGCCCCTGAAAGGTCGAGGCGAGGATCCGGGTGACGCTCATATCCCAGGCAAACAGGCCGATTGCCGCGGTGGCCAAAAACACCAGCGGCATCGCCAGTCGGGCCGGCCAGTTGAATCCGACCAGCAGGACACCGGCCAGCAGTAATGGCGCAAAGGCCAGAAAGGACAGCAAGGATTCGGACATAAATTGCTCCCAATTGAGTTATTGTCTTTGTAGTAATCCGCAGTTGCGGTGGGGTATTCGGCGTTACTCCAGCACCAGGACAACGAGTTCCCGGGGGCCGTGCACGCCATAAGCCAGTGTCTGCTCGATGTCGGCAGTCTTGGAGGGGCCGGAAATCAGCAATGCGTTCGTGGGCATGCCTTGATCCGCCCAGCCTTGTTCAGCCAGGGCCTGGTAAAAGGTGCAGTAAACCTGGTCGGCGCGAAGGACGACGAAGTGAACCGGCGGCACCAAACTCATCAGTCGCGGCTCCTGCACCGTGGGCCAAAGAATCAGCGAACCGGTCTCGGCGATGGCGCCCCGGCAACCGGTCAGAGCGGCATCCACACCGTTAAACAGTTCGCTTTTCCAGTGCTCCACCGGATCCCGGTAGGTCCGCAACTCCGGGCCTGAAGCCTGTTGCTGCTGGAGCAACTGCTGTCCCAGCACCGTCTCTGGCGCAACCAACAGGTTGTTCAGCCCCTTGGCCGCCATCAGCGCCCACAGGTGCTGAACCCAGACCTCTTCAACCACCCGGTGAACCTCGCCGTTCACCGACGAGATCGTGGTTTCAAAACGCTCCAGCCGCTCCGTCAGGCTCCAGTCGCGATCCCTGACAACAGAAAAGTCACTGGCCGGAGCCTGCAGCGGCTGATCTCCCCGTCCGGCCCGAAGGCGCTCCAGAATGGCGTTTCTGGCCTTGCTCATCGCCCACCTCCCTTCGCTCTCTCGTTAACCAGTTGATGCAGCGTTCTGGCGGCTGGTTTGGGTGCGCTGCGATAGCGGCTCCAGGCCCCGACCCGTGATGGTGTGAAGGCCCGAAAGCGGGTCATCAGCATCCCCAGCAGGCGGTAGCGGCCGGGGCTGGCAAAGATCCAGCGAAAGGCGTTCCACGCCAGCACTTCCTTCCAGTGGCGTTTGCTTCCGTGCCCGCGGACAACAGACGGTCGCAGGCGGTCGCCATCAACAGACTCCTTGCGCAAACGCTGCAGCAGCGTTGGAATGGGAATACGGACCGGACAAACCTCTCCGCAAGCACCGCAAAGGGTTGAGGCCGACGGCAGATCACGGGTACTGTCCAGCCCAAGCAGATGAGGCATCAGAATTTTGCCAATTGGCCCTGGGTAGGTGGTGCCATAGGCATGCCCGCCAACGCGGGTGTAGACCGGGCAATGGTTCATGCAGGCGCCACATCGAATGCAACGCAGGGTGTCCATCAACTCCGGGTCCTGATAGACCGACGAGCGACCGGAATCCACCAGCACCAGATGGACGGCCTCCGGACCATCCAACTCGGCATCACGGCGGGGGCCTGAGATCATGTTGACGTACGTCGTAATGTGCTGACCGGTCGCGGATCGGGTCAATAGCGCGAGCAGCGGACTAATGTCCTCCAGGTGCTCAACGACCTTCTCAATGCCGGTCACCGCAATGTGGCAGGGCGGCACCGTGGTCGTCAGTCGGCCGTTGCCTTCGTTCTCAACCAGGCAAAGGGTGCCGGTCTGGGCAACCGCAAAGTTCACGCCAGAGATACCCACATCTGCCGTCATGAACTTTTCCCGCAGTTGCTGACGAGCCGAGGCGGTGAGGTAGTCAACATCGTGGGAGCGCTCGGTCCCGGTGCGCTCATGCATCAGGTCCGAGATTTCAGTGGTGTTTTTGTGTATCGCCGGCATGATGATGTGGGACGGGGTCTCCTCGGCGAGCTGAACAATGTACTCACCCAGATCTGACTCCAGCGCCTCGATGCCCTGCTCTTCCAGGTAATGGTTGAGCTCCATTTCCTCCGACACCATGGACTTGCCCTTGATCACCGTACGGGCCTGGCGGGCCTTGCAGATATCACCGATGATTTCACAGGCCTGCTCACCCGTCTCCGCCCAGTGCACCTGAATCCCCTGACGAATGCAGTTGGCTTCAAGCCGTTCCAACAGTTCCGGCAGTCGCGCCAGTGCGCGCAGCCGAACGGCGGCCCCAAGGTCCCTCAGTTTGTCCAGGTCCCAGCCGTCAAATGCCTTCTGGCGTTTGCCCATGAGCCCGTCCATGGCATTGCGGAAATTGCTGCGAATCTGGGGGTTGTCGAGGGCGGTCCGAACCCTGGGGTGAAATTCACGAACGTCCGACAGCGTTGAGGTCTGAGTCATGCCTCACCCTCCCCATCCGAGCACCCCGTCCGCTCCCAAAGGAAACTCACGATGTGCTGGCCTTTTAAAGGTCGCTGGTTTTTCTCTGCGAAACCGGCGATGTTCATCATGCAGCCACAGTCCGTCGCAACCACGGTCTCTGCTCCGGCCGCAACCAGGGCCTCGGTTTTATCGTTGACCATCGCTTCGGAGATTTCCGGGTGACGTACGGCGAAGGTACCGCCGAATCCACAACATTCCTCCGCCCGCGCCTGCTCAACCAGCTCCACCTGCCCTAGCTGTCCCAAAAGGCGAGGACCGACCTCGGCAATACCCATTTCCCGACGGGCGGAGCAGGACGTATGCATGGCCACCTTCACCGGCTTCCCCTGATCCTTCAGGCGAATGTGGCAAACATTCAGCAGGAAATCCGTCAGCTCCCATGTTCTGGCCGCCAATGCTTCCGCTTTCTCCTGCCACGGCGTGCCTGCAAAAAGTTCCGGGTAGTGTTTGCGCATCATCCCGCCGCATGAACCCGCCGGCACCACAATGGGGTAGTCCCCTGGGAACAGGTCCAGCTGCGGTACAACAACGTCTCTGGCCTGATCATTGAAGCCCGAACTGAAGGCGGGCTGGCCACAACAGGTCTGATCTTGAGGAAACAGCACCTCAATTCCCTCACGTTCCAGCAGCTGAATCCCCGCCATACCGGCATCGGGGTAAAACAGGTCAACCAGGCAGGTTGCGAAAAAATACACCTTTTCAGGTTTGGCAGGGTAAAGCTTGATGGGATCGGTCATGGGCTCACCTGACTTTTTATAATTGGTAATACCAATTTACACTTAACTGGTTAGGCATCCTAATGACCCCGAATATGACTTGTCAATTTACAACCATCGCTCTAAACCATTGGTCTAATATCACACACCAACATTCTAAAATCGGGAAATGAGGTAAGTTAAGGAAACAAAAGGTGCTTTAACCTGAACACTCAAAAACAAAAATTTATTGGTAAGACCAATTAAATATTAAACTCAAGAAGCCAGCAAAACCCATGAACACAAGAAGCTTTGGTATGCTATCGCTATTGATCAGACAGGCTGCAGACAGGAACCGGCATGACCTACAACCGCGTTGAAACCCCACGACTTTCTGATGTCATCATGCAACGGATGGAGAGCATGATCCTGGAAGGCAGCTTCAAGCCAGGTCAGAAACTGCCCCCGGAGCGGGAACTGGCCAGCAACTTTGGCGTATCCCGTCCGTCGGTCAGGGAGGCCATTCAGAAACTGGCAGCCAAAGGCCTGCTGACCAGCCGCCAGGGCGGCGGCACCTTTGTCAGCAAGACTATTGGGAGTTCGTTCAGCGACCCTCTCCTGGAATTACTGGGCAGCCACCAGGAATTCCATTACGACCTCCTTGAATTCCGACACTCTCTGGAAGGGCTCTCTGCGTACTACGCGGCGCTGCGCTCAACCCCCGCTGACAAGGCCCGCCTGCAACAGAAGTTCGAAATACTTAAAGCCACCTACCTCGACAACGACCCGACAAAGGAAGCCGAGGCGGACGCGGCCTTCCACTTGGCCATCGCTGAAGCCGCTCACAACATCGTTCTGTTACACACCATGCGGGGCCTGTTTAACCTGCTCGAAAAGAACATCGTCGAGAACCTGACCCACCTGTTCGAGCGGGATAACTCCCGCAGCCAACTGCTGGAGCAGCACCAGGCGCTGTTTGACGCCATCCTGTCCGGGGATGCCGAACTGGCCCGCCAGCGCTCACACCAGCACCTGGCCTATGTTGAGGAAGGGTTACTTGAACTATCAAAGCAGGAAACCCGGGTGGAAAGGGCTCTGAGGAGAGGCCAGTCGTCCAACTGACCCCCGGGAGGTCAGTCTGCGTGGCGAAGAATGTTGCGGAATATCCGGTCCTGGTAAACCGGTGACAGAATGTACAGGTGCCCCTGATCTTCGAACAGCGTAAGCTCAGCCCCATTGATTGACTGCTGCAGATGGGTGGCAAACAGCCATGGCACGAACGTGTCTTTCTGCCCTTGGAACAAAGACACCGGCACGCCTATATCGGCCAACAGGAACGGCCAGGGCGCCCACTGAGTTTCCAGATCCTGGATAACCCCGTCCACCCCCTGGGCGACACTTTCCTGCTGATTCCGCATAAACAGTTCGGCCACCCGCCGGTCTCGCAGAATTTGGCGATCAGGTCCGGACATTTCTGACGCCGCCATTTTCAGATAGACATTGGGAAGCGTCCGATCCACCCAACGAGCCAGTTTAACGACCCGACTGAACAACTCCGGCCGCCGCTCCGACAACTCAGGGCCCCGGAGGTTATAATTTTTCATCAGGGATTCAGCTTGCGGGCACTCGCCAAAGTTGGTGTAGCCGGACACTGACACCACAAATGCCACCCTCTGTGGCATCTGACAGGCCGCAGCCAACACCGCAGGACCGCCGCTTGACCAGCCCAGCAGCCCGAAACGCAAGACCCCCAGATGGTCAGCCAGATATTCAACATCTGCTGCATAATCCAGCAGACCGTACTCACTGACAAAATCAGACTGACCAAACCCGGGACGATCCAGAGCAATCAGCCTCAAACCATAGTCTTCAGCTTTACGGTCCAGAAACAACAGCTCCAGCCGGGACCCTGGATTGCCATGGGCATAGAACACCGGAAATCCATCCGGCGCCCCCCGCTCCATCCAGGCCAGGGTGCGCCCGTTCCGAGCCAGCAGTCGCGGAACACCGGCATCGCTCATAACGTCACCGTATACCGCACTGTCGGCCCGCTCGGTAGCGCATCCTGCCCCCTAACCTCCCTGGTGGGATCAGCCTCCCCCTGCCCACCCGGTCAGGCAGGATTGTCAGTCACCCGGGAAATGACGTCTGCGTAGTAGTCGTTAAAATCGGTAAATCCGACGCTGTTGCTGCCACAGCAACGTACGTTTCCGTTCTTGATGTCGTACACCCAACCGTGAATCTCGATTTTATGGGTCGCCAGCTTTGCCGCTACTGCCGGGTGAGTCCTGAGGTGCTGTACTTGCTGAAGCACGTTTTCCTCGATGGCTTCATTCAGGTACTTCGCATCCAGACAACTATCCACCGATAAGCCATGGCGCTCACGCACAATCTCCATGGCAGACCGGCAGTGCCCCAACCACTCTTTAACGTGGGGAAGCCCCTTCAGGGCCGGAATATCCATAGCTCCTTTAATGGCGCCACAATCGGTATGACCACAAACAATGATATGGCGAACTTTGAGCACAGCCACGGCGTATTCGATTGAGGCGGTCATGCCCCCGGTTTCGTTACTGTGGGGCGGAATAATGTTGCCAGCATTGCGACATATAAACAGGTCACCAGGGCTTGAGCCTGTCAGCAGGTTAGGATCAATCCTTGAGTCCGAACAGGTAAAAAACAGGACCTCAGGGTGCTGACCGTCCTCGATCAGGGTGCCGAACAGGTCTTTGCGCTCGGGATAGACGTTTTCCCGAAATTCCAGTACTCCACGAACGATATGATCCACGCTTCTTCCTCATTCCAGTCATATCCAAGCCGCCAACGACATCACCACCGCGAGGCCCGCCCATCGGGGAGCGGGCCCGCCGAGGCGCTTCGTCAAGCGATCTCGATCAGAATCTCACCAGGGGTCACCCGGTCACCTTTTGCCACATGCACCGCCTGAACCGTACCGGCAACATTCGCGTGCACTTCCGTTTCCATTTTCATGGCTTCGGTCACCAGGACCGCCTGACCGGCCGTTACGGCATCCCCTTCCTTGACCAGGACATCCACCACATTACCTGGCATCGCAGTGGTAACATGCCCGGGCTCGCTCGCGCGCTTGCGACCACTGCCACCCTCAGCCACGTACTCATTCAGCGATTCGAAAACCACTTCTTCCGGCATGCCATCCAATGACAGATAGAGCTTGCGTTTGCCCGCGCCGGAATCCCCCACTCCGGTGACGGCCACTTCGTAGCTCTCACCATGCACATCAATTCGGAATTCAGTGGCAACACCGGCGCTCATACGCCCCTTACCGCCCTGCTCGGCTGGCAACAGCTCCTCCGGCTTGAGAGTACCATCTGCCCGTTGCTGCAGGAACTCGCGACCAAGGTCCGGGAACATCGCGTATGTCAGCACATCTTCTTCACACTTCGCTATGCGACCAATGTCCTCCCGCAACTTGTTCAATTCCGGACTGAGCCGGTCGGCAGGACGACCTTCGTGAACGGACTCATTACCAATGGCCTTCTTCTGCAGCTCGGCATTCACCTCGGCCGGCGGCCGACCATAGCCGCCTTGCAGATAGCGCTTCACCTCATTGGTGATGGTCTTGTAGCGCTGATCAGCCAGCACGTTGTAGACCGCCTGGGTGCCGACAATCTGGGACGTCGGCGTTACCAGCGGCGGATACCCAAGATCTTCCCGAACCCGCGGAATTTCAGCAAACACGTCGCGAATCCGGTCCAGAGCATTCTGTTCCTTCAGCTGGTTGGCCAGGTTGGACATCATACCGCCGGGCACCTGATTGATCTGGACCGAAACATCCTCGCGGGTGAATTCACTCTCGAACTGATGGTACTTTTTGCGAACCTCCCGGAAGTAGTCAGCAATCTCGTTCAACAGCTCCAGATCCAGCCCGGTATCGTAGTCCGTACCTTGCAGGGCCGCGACCTGGGATTCTGTCGCCGGATGGCTGGTACCGGAGGCAAACGAGGATATAGCGGTATCTATCCGGTCAGCCCCGGCCTCAATCGCCTTCAGCTGACACAGGGGAGCGAGGCCCGAGGTGGAGTGGCTATGCACCACCAGGGGCAGATCGACTTCCGCCTTGATCGCCTTGACCAGCTCGTAGGTCGCATAGGGCGTCAGCAGGCCCGCCATGTCTTTGATGGCGATGGAGTCAGCCCCCATGGCCTTCATGTCTTTGGCCTGCTGCACAAACAGTGCAGGGGTATGCACCGGGCTGGTGGTGTAGCAAATGGTACCCTGGGCGTGTTTGCCTGCCTTTTTCACCGCTTTCATGGCGGTCTCAATATTACGCAGGTCATTCAGGGCATCGAATACCCGGAACACATCAATGCCATTCTCGGCAGCTTTCTGCACGAACGCTTCAACCACATCATCCGCATAATGCCGGTAACCCAGCAGGTTCTGCCCTCGCAGCAGCATCTGCAGACGGGTGTTGGGCAAGGCCTTGCGCAGCTGACGCAGACGCTCCCACGGGTCTTCCTTGAGGAAACGGACACAGGCGTCAAAAGTCGCACCGCCCCACACTTCCAGCGACCAGTAACCGACCTGATCCAGCTTGTCACAGATCGGCAGCATGTCCTCGGTACGCATGCGGGTCGCGATCAGCGACTGGTGCGCGTCACGCAGGATAACGTCGGTAACTTCAATTTTCTTGGCTTGGCTCATAGTGATGTCCTCCTGCGTGTTACCAGCCCGCGTGGGCGGCAATGGCGGCAGCAATCGCCAGCGCTATTTCGCTGGGCTGACGCTTGGTGGAATAGTTCAGCAACTCCGGATGCGCGGGCACAAAGCTGGTATCAAATACCCCCGCCCTGAAGTCCGGGTGCTTGAAAATCTGTTGGTAGTAACTCGCCGTGGTGCGGATGCCATGCAGACGCATATCGTCCAAAGCCCGTTCACTGCGGGCAATGGCCTCTTCCCAGGTCAACGCCCACACCACCAGTTTCAGACACATGGAATCGAAATAGGGCGGAATCTCATAACCCGTATAGATCGCGGTATCGACCCGCACGCCCGGTCCGCCTGGTGCATAGTAATGAGTGATGCGCCCAAAACTGGGCAAAAAGTCATTCTTCGGATCCTCAGCATTAATCCGCATCTGGATCGCATAACCGCGGAACTGGATATCTTCCTGGCGGTAACTGAGGGGAAGGCCAGAGGCGATCCGTAACTGCTCACGGACAATGTCCACACCGGTAATGGCTTCCGTGATGGTGTGTTCCACCTGCACCCGGGTGTTCATTTCCATGAAGTAGACTTCATTGCCGGTGAGCAGGAACTCGACGGTACCGGCATTTTCATAGCCGACGGCCCGGGCCGCAGTTACTGCAAGGTTGCCGATGTACTGGCGCTGTTCGGGAGTCAACTGGGGGCTGGGCGCGATTTCGATCAGTTTCTGGTTACGGCGCTGGATCGAACAATCCCTTTCGAACAGATGAACGGCGTTACCGTCACTGTCCGCCAGCACCTGCACCTCAATATGACGAGGATTAACAATGCATTTCTCCATGAACACTTCGGCGGACCCGAAAGCCTTGGTCGCCTCGGAAATCACTCGGGGATACTGAGCCTTCAGCTCTTCCGGAGTATCGCATCGACGAATGCCCCGACCACCACCACCGGAGGTGGCCTTGACCATCACCGGATAGCCGATCTCACCGGCCAGCCGCAGCGCCTCATCCAGATTCTCAAGATTGCCCTCAGAGCCTGGCGTCACCGGCACTCCGGCTGCGCGCATACTGTCACGGGCCTGGGTCTTGTCACCCATTTTGTTAATGACCTCGGCCTTGGGCCCGATAAAGGTCACACCCTTGCGTTCACACAGGGCCGCAAATTCCGCATTTTCAGACAGGAAACCATAACCCGGATGAATGGCATCACACCCCGTTTCCACCGCCAGGTTGACGATCCTTGCCGGATCAAGATAGCCCGCCAAAGGATCGTCCCCCAGCGAGTAGGCTTCATCCGCACGCTTGACGTGCAAGCCGTAGCGATCCGGCTCGGTGTAAATCGCTACCGAGCGGATACCCATCTCGGCGCAGGCCCGTTCAATCCGGACCGCAATTTCACCGCGATTGGCAATCAGAACTTTCTTGAGCATGGGAAATTCCTCGTCAATTCGCCCCACACTCAGACTAGCCACAGACCAACCATAATTGAAATTGATATAATTTCTCTTATGTATAAGCTATTGCTTATACATTCGGCAATCTGACTGACAACCATGCCCTTCAGCACTCAACAACTGGCCAGCCGGCTGACTTTTCGTCAACTGCAGGTATTCCTCTCCGTCCACGAACTGAAGAGCTACAGCCGTGCCGGCGAGCGCCTGGGACTCACCCAACCCGCGGTCAGCAGCCAGATCAGACAGCTGGAGCAGGCCCTGGACATGCCTTTGTTTGAATATGTCGGACGACGACTTTACTGCACCGCCGCCGGAGAAGCCCTTGCCCGCAGTGCAGGCGCGATTTTTGGAGAAGTGCGTCGATTGCAGACCAACCTCGCCGCATTACAGGGCAAGGTCGCAGGGGAGCTGCGTCTGGTGGCGGTAAACACCGCCCAGTATGTGGTGCCGTACCTGTTGCGGGCGTTCCTCAACCTCAACCCTCAGGTTCACGTCAGCGTAACAGTGGTCAACCGTGCAACCGCCATCCAGCGGTTAAATGAAAACCGCGACGACCTGGTCATCATGGGCATGGTACCCACCGAACGGCCACTGACCTCCATTCCGTTCCTGGACAATGAACTGGTACCAGTCGCCCCCTCCGGACACCCACTGCTGACGCGAGAGCGCCCCGACCCACAGGAGTTTCTCGACAGCCAGTTGCTGATGCGCGAGCCGGGCTCAGGCAGCCGCCTGGCTCTGGAGCTCCACTGTCAGCAGCAGCACCTGAAGGTTCGCCCAAACATGGAGCTGGGCTCCAACGATGCGGTCAAACACGCGGTCATGGCAGGCCTGGGAGTGGCGGTCCTACCGAAGCTGAGCATCCTTCCGGAACTGTCTCTGGGCAACCTGCACATCGTTGACCTGCCCGGCTTCCCTCTGCGCCGGAGCTGGTGCGTTGTGTACCCTCAGGCCAAACACCCCACCCCCGCCATGAGAGCCTTTCTGGACTATATCCAACAGAACATTCGACAGTTCGAGCAGCAGTTCCTGCGCCGCTCGCAACAAACCTGACCCCTTACTCGTCGGTAAGCATGGCCAATAGCTGCTGGGTCTGCTCGACAGCCTCACAGCCAAGACTGGTCAGATAGCCCCCGTCATGCTGAGTTATCAGCCCTTTGCGGAACAGACGTTCAGCTGCGGCTACAGCCTCGGGCGCGGCACTGTGCTGATGGACCTTGATCCCTTCCTGGGACGAACTGGAATCGAACAGGGACAACAGTTTGAGTTCGGCAATCTGATCGGAAGAAAACGGCATGGATCTACCTCACATTATTATTGGAATCGGGTTTAGTGTTGTCCGAACTTCCGCCACCTGCAACCCCGAATGCGCAAGACCTTATATGAAACCAGTTGCATATAAACAAGTGCACTGATAGTTTTTCACCAACCGGCCAGGCAGCCTGCCCAGGCCACCCACCCATGCTGGGAGACCCCAATGCCAACAACACCGCTCTCTGAGAACGCTCAACAGGGCCTCGCAACCTGGCACCAACTGATGGCTCAGAATGCCCTCGAAAAGCTGGAGCCACTGCTATCCAACCAGGTCGTTTTCCGCTCTCCGGCCGCCCACACCCCATACCCGGGCAAGGACGCCATCAAGCTTGTGCTGAAAACCGTCACTGAGGTATTCAGCGATTTCCGTTATCACCGCGAGTTTACGGGCGATGATGGTTGCAGCGTCGTACTGGAGTTCAGTGCCAACGTCGGCGACAAGTCGGTCAAGGGGATCGATATGATCCGCTTTGACGACGACGGCAAGATCGTCGAGTTCGAGGTCATGATTCGCCCCCTCTCCGGCCTTCAGGCCCTTGCCGGCGAAATGGGCAAGCGCGTTGCGCCTTATCTCGCTATGCTCAAGGGCGAAGGTGCCTGATCACACTCATCCCCCAGACGCTGAATGGAGCTACCATGTCCCTACCTGACATTCTGAAAGGCCGACTGTCGCTACCTGCCGTCGGCTCTCCCCTGTTCATCATTTCCAACCCGGATCTGGTCATTGCCCAGTGCAAGGCAGGTGTCGTCGGTTCGTTTCCGGCCCTAAACGCACGTCCGGCACCGGTTCTGGAAGAATGGTTACAGCGGATCACCCGCGAACTGGCCGAGTACAACGAACAAAACCCGGACCATCCGGCAGCCCCGTTTGCGGTCAACCAGATTGTCCACAAGTCCAATGACCGTCTTCAGCACGACCTCGATCTGTGCGTGAAGTACAAGGTCCCGATCGTCATTACCTCCCTGGGCGCCAGAGAGGACGTCAATGAAGCCGTACACAGCTACGGGGGCATTGTCCTGCACGACATCATCAACAACCGGTTCGCCCACAAAGCCATTGAAAAAGGCGCCGATGGCCTGATTGCCGTCGCCGCAGGTGCCGGTGGACACGCCGGTACCCAATCGCCGTTCGCCCTGATCCAGGAAATCCGCGAGTGGTTTGATGGCCCCTTGCTGTTGTCCGGAGCCATCGCCAATGGCAACGCCATTCTTGCCGCACAAGCCGCCGGAGCCGACCTTGCTTATATTGGCTCAGCGTTCATTGCCACTCGTGAGGCAAACGCCGCCGAGGCCTACAAGCAAGCCATCGTTGATGGCATGGCGGACGACATTGTGTACTCGAATCTGTTCACCGGCGTGCATGGCAACTATCTGAAGCAGAGCATTATCAATAGCGGCCTGGACCCTGCCGACCTTCCGCAGTCTGATCCGTCACAGATGAGTTTTGGTTCGGAAGGTGGCGCCAAGGCCTGGCGTGATATCTGGGGTGCTGGCCAGGGGATCGGCGCCATCAAGCAGGTCGAGCCGGCTGCCGATCTGGTACACCGGATGAAAGAAGAATATAACGCGGCAAGGGAACGGCTGGGGCTGGCAAGCGCGTCCTCATGACCGGGACATCAGCAGCCCCTACTCACCAAGCATTGGGTTAACTACGCCGGTCTCCCGAGGCATCCGCAAGGGCCGCCTCCAGAACCGGCAGGGTTTCCCGGGCCCAGGACAGCCAGCTCTCTTCCGACTGAATGCCCATGGCCAGCACCCGATGCTGGAGCTGTTGCGGTACGGTCATAGCCCCGTCGGGGAAATCCCGTTTCTCAATCTGGCGATAGGTTTCCAGCTGCGCCTCATGGCAGACCATGAGGCGCAGCAGCTCATCCCGCGCACCCAGCGGCCCCAGCACCGCTTCCGCCCTAAGCTTGATCAGCAATTCGCGCCGACCATCCAGGGTCTGGGCAGGCTCTGCCCCCCATCGCCTGAGCTCATCCACCCCGGCAGGAAGCACCCGATAGGTCTTGCGCTTACGCCCGCCATCCTGCCCTTCCTCGTCCGCCACCACCCAGCCTGCAGCCGCCATTCGGCGAAGCTCCCGATAGATCTGCTGATGTGTCGCTTGCCAGAAATAGCCAATGGAGCGATCAAAGCGGCTCGCCAGACCATAGCCGGTGGAAGGCTTTTCAAGGAGGGACGTTAATAACGCGTGCTGAATGGACATTCAGGAATTTTATCGGGGCGGCAGGGACTGTCAACCAAACCGCGAGACCCTGCATCACCCTGAACCCCCGCCCAACTGCCCCCCGTTTTGTGACACCCATCACAAACCCAGAAGGATTCCCAATCACTACCAGCGCCCGGCCCTGCATTCGTCCTATTTTGCACACCCCATTGACGTTACCTTCAATGACAATGCCTCAGGTGCAACATCAAACGGCGGATCAACGACAACCACACCAATAATCCAACCGGTCCGCCCGCAATAAAAATTACAACATCCATAAAGACCGAGGCCTTCACATGAACCTGTTCCCCTGCATTCTGCGGGCGCGCAACGCGATGCCATCCGCGCCGCTGTCGGGATCGTCGTCCGTTCGACGGAGCCACGCAAAAACCGCTTCAACAACCTCAGATGCCAGAACTATCCGACCTGCCACGCTGCTACTGCCGTTGGTCGGCGGCCTGTTTCTGACCGGCTGTGGCGAGGAGTTATCCCAACTCAGAACGCCGGCGGTGCCCCAGGCACTGACTTACAGCTATCCTCTTGATGGTCAGTCAGCGGTACCAACATCCGCCCCCATTCTGCTGCGCTTCAGTCAGCCACTGGCCGGGGAGGCCGCGGATCTCGCCAAGCAGCTGGCTCTGATGGGCCCGGGGGGCGAGATCACCCTGAACGGCATCCGCCTTACTGAGGACCAGCAGGGCCTGGTACTCCAGCCCGCAAGCGCACTTGCCCATAGCGCAACCTACACCCTCAAAACCGACGGTGAGGACCTGGTGTTGCCTGGCAAATTCGATTTCTCAACCGCTCCCGCGACCGATGGTCCGCTGCTGGAGCAAACCGAGGGCATCGGCTCATTCCGGGTAATTCGCCGGATTCCCGACGGTTCGGCAAGCTATCCAGCCACTGACATGACCGTCTTCCGGCTGCAGACCAGTGAGCCGGTAGACCCGGTGACCGTACGCTACGGCGAAACCCTTAGCCTGATCCGCTCAAATGGCGATCTGGTGAATGCCCAGGTACTGGTTCAGGACCATCGCATTACCATCGATCCACTGGACCCGCTCACTCCAGGCGAAGTCTACCAACTGGCGATCACCGACGGCATTCACAGCCGGATTGCCGACACCCCTATGGAGGTTCCGGCCGAGCCCTGGCAATACCTGGCCACTGATACCCACCCCCGCGGGCTGATGGCCCAACGTACCCGGGACTCCAACGGCGGCCGACTGGTTTCCAAACTGACCGGCGCCAGCCTTAACTCAGTGGGACTCCAATCCCTGTTGCTGGGCAATGAAAACTCAACGGAAGCCAGCGGTCTCGTGTTTGCCGAGCTGGGCTACCTGCCGCGATTTGACGGTACCGACCAAAGCATCCCCCTACGCATTGCCCGCAACTCCCTGATGCAGGGCAGCCAGCTGGATGTTGTGGTGGCAGGTGCCTTGCCGGCCGGCTTTGGCTCCGGTGACATTGATATCCGATTCCTGTCTGCAGCGAGCGGATTCCTGCACCCCAATCCCTACACCAATCTGGACAGCGCCCCCCGGATCGTCGAGCTCTATCTGGACCTTGCCCTGAGCACCGACAATCCCATAGCCAACGGCGCCTTTGCCCAACAATTGCTGCACGTGCACCTGGTCGGCACGGCGTTTGTGGAGAATGGGGTCATGGCCATCGATGCGGCCGGGGTGATTGAACCGGATGTGCTGGGTTTAGACACCGCTTCCGGCCTGATCACCTTCCGCCTCGAAGGACGGGCCGACAACGACAGCCAGCTGAATCCCGACGACTTTGCCGACCGGGTTGCACCGGAGGTCAAACACTGGGTTCCAGGTGCCGGTGGCGAAAACACCCTGCAGCCAGGCGACCCACTCGTGGTGTTCTTTACCGAACCGATGATGCTGACCAGCCTTCAGGCTCCCGGTCATGTGACACTGGTCAGTGACGGCGGCAGCCCCGGCACCTTGACCGCCATCGAGACCACCCTGGTGCCCAATGGCTCGGCACTCAAGATCGTCCCCCACACCCCGTTGCTCAGCAACGTTGAATACACCCTGGAGTTGCAGAATCTGACGGACCTGGCCGGCAACGCACTGGTGCCCCGAAGCTATTCGTTCTCACTTCCGGACACCACCACGACCGCCCCCACCGATCAGGCGCCACTGGTGCTGACCAGTTTGCCTGGCTACCCCTGCGCCAAGACCGGCGCCAACCTGCCCAGCCATCAGGGCCGGTGCAGCGGCGGCAAATCTTCGGATGACGCCCTGCCGGTGCCCAGCTACCCGGGCGACCAGCCCCTGCTGGTGCGGTTTTCCCAGGATATGGATGAAAGCAGCTTCATTGCCGGACAGACCGTGCGTGTACAGCATCAGCAGAATGGGGTCTGGCAGGACGTCGATCGCGCTGATTACGTTTTACAGACGGGCACCCGAGAACTTCAGATTGTGCCCGTGATGGGCTGGCAGAATGGCCAGCTATACCGCTACATGCTGAGCTCCAACTACAGCAACAGTGGTCCCCTGATCCGTTCCCACGCCGGGCTTCCATTGCAGACCCAGGTGCTGACCTCCGGCGTCCGTGACATCAATGATCGTGCGTACGGGGGCCCGGAGCTGGTCAATTATTTCATGGCCGCAAAGCCGGAGGGACACTTGCCGCTACCACTGCGGAACCTGCCCACAGCAGACGTCAACTCCGACCTTCGCTTCGTACAGGGTACCGAGCCTGGCTCCCAATCCGGAGAGTCCATGCCCAACGCCGCCGGGCTTACTGTGACTGGGGTGTCGCCGTTGAATACGGACACGGTAGTCACGGCGGGGCGTGTGGGCTGCCGGACGGATTCCAGCTGCCCGGCGGGTCAGTACATTTACCTGACGGCCGGGCTTGATACCCGGATTTATCCGCAACCCAATGCGCAGGGCGAACTGGAAGTCGACATCTTCCCCTCATTTCTCGCGACCAGCAGCAACGACCTTTGGGTCCGGATTGACACCTCGTTTATCGACGCCTTCCCGGACTTCATCCTGAGCGTCGATCTGTCTGAGCATGAGCGCATACCGACCGGCCCCATGTTCATGCGCATTCGCTACGCCGACGATGGCGCTGGCAATGATGTCCCGCCCAAGGGGGCTATCTATAACGATGACAATGGCCAGCTATCCTTCCGCACCACGCTGGATGTCTATCTGGACGCTCCCTACCTGAACCCGAGTCTGGGACCTGCCGTCCTCAACCATAATCTGAGGAGTTACCCGATCAACAACCTGACCATCTCCGGTCCGATCACCTTCCTCGACGATGGCCGCATGCAGATCGCGCTTAGCAATGAAAGCCCCATTACCATCAATGCCGACGTTGAGGGCACCATTGAGATTACCGGCTCCAATACCGGCGGTCTCTGCGGCCTCTGGCCGTTCACCTACATCTGCGGAGGCATTGCCAATGTGGCGGTGGATGCAGACTCTCGCCTGCAGCTGCAGATCCCACCGGGCAAATTGCGGCTGAACTATCTCTCGCCGATTACCCAATAAAAAAGCCCCCATGCCGTGACCGGCATGGGGGCTTTTTTTTCGACGCGCCTAGTTGTCCAGGGCAGACAGAATCAGCGCCACCGATTGTTCACACACCGCTTCCATGTCCTGCTGATTGACGTAAATACCGTCAATCAGCAATCGGCACAGGCCGTGCACTGTGGCCCAGCTGGCCTGGGCAATCCGTAGTGGATCGCCAGCCTTTGGCAAACGACCATCCAGCATTCGGGCCAGGCGCTCGGTGTAGTGACGAAAGCTGCGATAGGCCACGGACTTCAACTCCGGCGTCGGCGCTCCCGCTTTCCACAACGTTCGCCCAAACATCAGCTCATAACGCTCGGGCTGATCCACCGAAAAACTCAGGTATTCCCGCACCAAGGCGGTCATTTGCTCGCGCAGGGTCGCCCCTTTGAACTGCCGCCTGATCAGTTCGTCCAGGGACTCAAAGCCCTGGGTCGCGAGCGCACACAACAAGGCGTTCTTATCCTTGAAATGATGGTATGGCGCCGTCCGTGATACGCCCGCCCGCTCCGCCAGTTTGCGCAAGGACAAGCCCTCAATCCCCTGTTCCATCAGTAACCGGCCCGCCTCCTGCAGCAAAGCTGTATGCAGGTCGCCATGGTGATAACGATGGGCAGTGGTCATAGGCAAGGTCCTGAAATATGGAACGTTAGGTAAAGCGGGCATAAAGCCGAAGCCAATAGTCTCCGGAATAATCTTGACACTGTCAAAATAGCCCCTTATCTTGACACTGTCCAGATAATTCAGACTGCCGTCCATTGAGAACGTACCAGAGGCTAACCATGACCACCGAACGCTACCAGAACCTGTTGTCACCCCTTGATCTGGGCCATACCCAACTGAAGAACCGGGTCATCATGGGCTCCATGCACACGGGCCTGGAAGACCGCTTCTGGCAGTTCCCGAAACTGGCGGCCTACTTTGCTGAGCGGGCCCGTGGCGGCGTTGGCCTGATCGTTACCGGCGGCTTTAACCCCAACAAAGCGGGTTGGTTTTATCCGTTCGCCGGGCTGTTCAACAGCCGCTTTGACATCCTTAATCACCGCAAGGTCACTCGGGCGGTGCACAAGGAAGGCGGCAAAATTGCCCTGCAGATTCTCCATGCCGGCCGCTACAGCTACCATCCGCTGTCCCGCTCGGCATCAGCCATCAAGGCGCCGATCAACCCGTTCAAGCCCAAAGCCATGAGCACCAAAGAGGTCGAACAAACCGTCAGGGATTTCGCCCGGACGGCCGAGCTGGCCAAAAAGGCAGGCTACGACGGCGTCGAGATCATGGGATCCGAGGGTTATCTGATTAACCAGTTCACTGCCCCCTGTACCAACAAACGCAAGGACAAGTACGGTGGCAATGCCGAGAATCGTCGCCGTTTCCCGGTGGAGATTGTGCGGGAAACCCGCAAGCGCTGCGGTGACGACTTCATCATCATGTTCCGCATGTCGGTCATCGACCTGGTACCGGACGGCTCCACCCGGGAAGAGGTGCTCGCCCTGGCCCGCGAACTGGAAGCCGCCGGCGTCAGCCTGATCAACTCCGGTGTTGGCTGGCACGAGGCCCGGGTGCCCACCATCGTGACCTCCGTTCCCCGCGCCGCGTTTGCCGAGGCCACCCGTCAGGTCAAGGACGTGGTGTCCGTGCCGGTGGTCGCGTCCAACCGTATCAACGACCCGGACATTGCCGAGGCAATCCTCAGCGCAGGCCAGGCCGATGCCGTTTCCATGGCCCGTCCACTGCTGGCCGACCCGGATTTCGTGAACAAGACCATCATTGGCAAAGCGGATGAAATCAACACCTGCATCGCCTGTAACCAGGCCTGTCTGGACCATACCTTCCAGCTCAAACGGGCATCGTGCCTGGTCAACCCCAGGGCCTGCCACGAAACCGAGCTGGTGTACGTAAAGACCGCCAAGCCCAAGCGGGTTGCCGTGATCGGTGCCGGCCCAGCCGGACTGTCCTGCGCCACCGTCGCTGCCGAGCGCGGCCACGACGTCACCCTGTTTGACCAGGCCAGTGAAATCGGCGGGCAGTTCAATATGGCCAAGGTGATTCCGGGCAAGGAAGAGTTCCATCACACCATTCGTTACTTCGGCAAACGCATCGAAGCCACCGGCGTCAAACTGAAGCTCGAAACCCGCGTTGAGATCGCCGACCTGGAGGCTGCCGGCTTCGACGAAATCGTGGTGGCCACCGGGGTTACCCCACGGACCCCTGGCATCCCGGGCATCGACCACCCCAAAGTGCTGTCTTACATTGATGTACTGCGTGGCAAAGCCGAGGTTGGCCAGAAGGTCGCGGTGATCGGCGCTGGCGGTATTGGCTTTGATGTCTCCGAATTCCTTGCCGAGCATCCCCGTGACGGTGAGCAGCCATTGCCCGAGTGGATGAAGGAATGGGGTGTCGATATCAATGGCGACAGCCCCGGCGGCCTGGTGGAGCCACAGGTTGAGGCCCCGGCTCGGCAGATCACCCTGCTCCAGCGTAAGCCGACCTCAGTGGGCAAAGATCTGGGCAAGACCTCCGGCTGGGTTCACCGCGCCACCCTGAAGGCCCGCAACGTAGACATGCTCAAAGGCTGCAGCTACGAGAAAATTGACGATCAAGGCCTGCACATCAAGATCGGAGAACAAGCCCGGGTGCTCGACGTGGACAACGTTATCATTTGCGCTGGCCAGGAGTCCCTGCGGGAGCTTTATCAGGAAGACGCAGAAAACTTCCACCTGATCGGTGGTGCCGAACTGGCGGCGGAGCTGGATGCCAAACGCGCCATCCGCCAGGGTGCTGAGCTGGCAGCCAGTTTCTGACAGATCGACTGGCCGCCCCTGCCACTGCGGGCGGCCTGCTGACCGGCAATAGGCTAAACTGGCGGCAAGCCTCGAACATCCTGCAAGGAAGCCCATTGCTATGCACAGTCAGGAAAGCGCCCTTCGCTATCCACGCCCGTTACGTCACCTCAGCGTCTACCTGTCAGGTCTGGTGCAGGGACGGCTGTGGCTGAAGGTGCTGGTGGGCATGCTGCTGGGTCTGGTGGTGGGCACCCTGCTCGGTCCATCGGTAGGGCTGGTCGAGCCGGAAACCGGCGCCACCCTCGGTAACTGGCTGGCCTTTCCCGGCCAGCTCTTTCTCGCCACCATTCAGATGATTGTCATTCCCCTGGTGATTGCCTCAGTGGTGCGGGGGCTGGCCGCCAGTGAAAACCTGAACCAGCTGCGACGCCTGGGACTTCGGGTGATTGCGTTCTTTATAGTGACCACGGCCATAGCCGCCACGATCGGTCTGTGGGTAGGCAGTGTGATCAGCCCGGGGGACATGCTGAGTGGGCTCACACTTCCGCCAGCAACCGCTGCTGATAACACAACCGCCGGTCTTGGGGGCGCCGTCAATCTGCCGGAAGCCCTGCTTGGCCTATTGCCGGGTAATCCGTTGGACGCCATGGTGGAAGGCCAGATGCTGCAGGTGGTCATTTTCTCCAGCATCGTCGGTGTTGCCCTGGTCAGTATGGATCCGGCGAAATCCCGCCCGATGCTGGACCTCCTCGATTCTCTCCAGCAGGTCTGCATGACCGTCGTGCGCTGGGCGATGGGGCTTGCCCCCTATGCGGTATTCGGGCTGATGGCGCAGCTCACCACCACCATCGGTTTTCAGGCCATGCTCGGCATGGCCTCCTACGTTGCTACTGTACTGCTCGGCCTGCTGATCATGCTCGCCGTTTACCTGATCATCCTGAAGGTACTGGGTGGCGATGGGCCTGCGGAGTTCCTCGGCAAAACCCGTGATGTGTTACTACTGGCATTCTCTACGTCCAGTTCTGCGGCCGTCATGCCTCTGTCGATCCGCACCGCTGAGGACAAACTCGGTATCCGCCCATCCGTATCGCAGTTCGTGATTCCGCTCGGCGCGACCATCAACATGACAGGAACCGCACTCTACCAGGCCGTTGCTACCATGTTTCTGGCTCAGGTCTATGGTGTCGATCTGGGGTTGGGCAGCATGGCCCTGGTGGTCGCGATGGCCGTTGGCGCCTCGATCGGCTCCCCTGCCACCCCCGGGGTCGGTATCGTGATCCTGGCCATGGTGCTGCAGACCGTGGGCATCCCTCCCAGCGGTATCGCCCTGATCATGGGCGTCGACCGCATCCTCGACATGTGCCGTACCGCCATCAACGTCACCGGTGACCTGGTGACCTGCCGGTTGATGGAAAACTTATCTGGCCAACGCATCCTCGATCCGGACTGATCCCGCCGCAACCCTGTTTACCTGGCCATTGATGGCGCCCCTGGTGCCCAGGTCACCATCAAGCGTCCTCCCATACGATGACTGCGCGCTGTACGCAGGGGCGCAGTTCATGGCTGCCCCGTTCACGGGGCACTAGCGTCATGGCAGACAGCCCCCCTCGCTGGTGTTCGGCTGTCCAGGGCCAACACGCCGCCCCCCAGCAGGAACTGAAGCCACGTCAGCATCGCCAATACCACGGGATACTCCCAGCCACCGCCCGCATTGGTGAACAGCCAGCCATTGCCGGCATGGGCCCAGGTGGCACCAACCAGAATCGGCAGCAGAGCCAACGCCGCAAGGCGAACTCGATAGCCCAGCAGCAGCATCACGCCGGCGACGGCTTCTACACCAAACACCAGATAGGCCAGCACCGCGGGCAACCCCAGAGACTCAAAGAACTGTGCCGTACCTGCCAGGGTGAACACCAGCAGCTTCAAATACAGACTGTGAGCCAGCATAACCAAGCCAAGCAGCACCCGTAATATCAGAGCAGCCCAGTCAGATCGATTCACATCAGACATCATCATCTCCCCTTACCTTATTCAAACTTGATGGACCGTCTCAGCTTCTCACTTGCCAATACGCAAGTTAACTGGCAATACTGGCAAACAAAGTTTGCATATATGCAAGGATAGTTATGGACTGGAACGGCCTTAAAAGCTTCATGGCGATTGCAGAGACCGGCTCTCTATCCGCAGCCGCCGATCGCCTGAACGTCAATCACTCCACCATGTTCAGGCGCCTGAAAGCCTTTGAGAAAGAGATAGGCGGCCGCCTGTTTGATCGGATTAACCAGCGATACAGGCTGACGACCCTGGGGGAGGGATTGCTGGAGCACTGCCAGCGCATTGCCGCGACCGTTGACCGGATTGAACGGGAGATTGCCGGCAAGGATGTGCAACCCAAAGGCCCGGTGAGCATCACAGCCCCTTACAACATTGCCTGCCGGTATTTGCCGGAGGCGCTTGCGGATTTCCGGCTCGCATACCCGGACATCCAGCTAAACCTGTTGTCCAGCAATCAGGAAATCAACATGAACACACGGCAGGCCGACATCGCGGTCAGGGCCACCCCGTCGCCGCCCGGGCATTTGGTTGGCCGTATGCTTTGTGAATTTCCCTGGAGTGTATACGGAAGCCCTCGCTACGAACGCCGGGTTGGCTTTCCGGGGTCGATTACCGACCTGGGGCAACACCAGCTGATCGGTGGTACCGGCAAGATGGCCAGCCTGCCAGCGTTTGTCTGGCTCGACCAGCACCATCATGATCAAGTCTGCACCCGCTGCGATGAGCTCACCGCGATGGCCTATCTTGCTGAAAGTGGACATGGTCTGGCCCTGCTACCAGACGATCAGGCCCGTCCCGGGATCGATCGACTGTTCCACCTGCCTGCCATTCCGGCCAGCAAGCTATGGCTGCTGACCCACCCTGACCTCAGGGACGTGCAACGCATTCGCCTGGTCATGTCCCATCTGACCGAGGCCTTCAACCGGTCAGATCTGCTGCAGGAGGCACCTCACCATGTCAAAACTGATGAACCGGGCCTACACTGATATCAGGTAATGAGCCGTGCGGCGGTTATGAGCAGGAGGGCATCACCGTGAACGGGGATTCTGAACGCATACTGGAGAACACGGCGAGGGACTACGACAGTCGCCTGGGCCCAAGCCTCTTTGCCCCCTGGGCTAAGCACACCATTTCCGGCGCCCATCTCAGGCCCGGAGACCGGATCCTCGACGTCGCCTGCGGTACCGGTGCGGTCGCCCTTGCTGCCGAGCCCCGGGTCGCGCCAGACGGCCACGTTACCGGACTTGACCCCAACCCCGGCATGCTGGCCGTTGCCCGGTCAAAGTCCGCGTCGGTCGACTGGCAGCAGGGATCGGTCGAATCCCTGCCCTTTGAAGACAACCAGTTTGACGCCGTGACCTGCCAGTTTGGTCTGATGTTGTTCCCCGACCCGGTAGGCGCCCTTGTTGAAATGCAGCGGGTTCTCAAGCCGGGCCGGCACCTGGTAACAACGGTGTTTGATGACATCGACAACCTGCCGGTTTATCGGATCCTGGCAGAAACCTACGGTCAGGTTGCCGATCCGGCCATCGCCGAGCTGCTGCGGGCGCCATTTTCAATGGGCAGCCGTCACGTTCTGAACGGTCTGTTTGCAGCGGCCACCATTCCCGATACCGAACTGCTAACACGCAGGGAAGACGCGCACTTTGCCAGCGTGGAAGCGTTGGTGCTTGCCGATATCAGGGGCTGGTTTCCCTTTGCCGGCATTGACCTTGACGAGACCGTGACCGAAAAGGTTATTGCCGCCGCCGGACAGGCGCTGAAGGACTTCACCGCCGCAAACGGCGGTCTCCGTTTTCCGGTCAGCGCACACCTGGTGATTGCCACGAAGCGGCATGCCAATGGGCGTATCAGGCAGCAGGCGATCTAGGACACCGGGTGAAGTTGCTCCGCGACATTCGTGTCCGGACGTCCAAACAGGCACAATAGTGGCCATCCAGATCCTGTGCCTTTATCAGTGAGGTCGTATGAATTCCACCATTGAACTGTTGCTCTCCCACCGGTCAATCCGCAAGTTCACCGATCAGAACATCCCCCGTGAACTCTTTGACACGCTGATACGGGCAGGCCAGAGTGCCGCCACGTCAAACCACGTACAGGCTTACAGCATCATTCACGTTGTTAATCCTGAGAACCGTCGCAAACTGGCCGAGCTGGCCGGTGGCCAGACCTACGTTGCAGAGTGCTCCGATTTCCTGGTGTTCTGCGCCGACATGAAACGCTCCACCGAAGCCGCGGAACGGGCCGGAGCGGACATTGTTCGGGGCATGACCGAGCAGCTACTGGTTGCCAGCGTCGATACCGCACTGATGGCACAGAACGTGGCCATAGCCGCCGAATCCGAGGGGCTTGGCCTGTGCTATATCGGTGGCATCCGCAACAACCCTGCGGCGGTCAGTGAGCTACTGCGGCTGCCGGATCATGTCTACCCGGTCTTTGGCATGTGCCTTGGCTATCCGGACCAGCAACCGGACGTCAAACCCCGCCTCCCGCTGGAATCCATTCTCAAGGAGGATCATTACCAGGATGACAACGACGCGGCGCTGGTTGCTCAGTTCGATGACACCATGCGGCAGTATTACCTGGCACGCACAGGGGGCAACAAGGACACGAACTGGTCAGAACAGCTAAAGCCCCTGTTCACGTCCAAACTGCGCCCGCATATGGCCGACTTCCTCAAAGGCAAGGGGTTCAAGCTGAAGTAACCTTCAGCTGGCCCTGAGGCTGCCGATCAGGCTCCTCAGGGCCGCCAGCTCAGACAATGCCCGTTCCCGTTCCACAATCGCCAGATCCCGTTCCAGGGTTAGTCGCCACACCTGTTTGCGCAGCGGCTGTTCCGCCGCCCACCCTGCCGCCACCGACTCTGGAGATTCCCCCTCGATTTCCGCTCCCAGTGTTGGACCACCATTCTGCAGTACTCTGTTCATCATCGCTCTCCCACCATGGGTTCCAGTGTGTATAAGCCCATTGTGCTCGCGATTTCTGACGATTCACGGCAGCAAAAATGATGAAATATGGCGACCGGAACGACGCCTGACGCGGTGCAGCCCGAACACTCAGAACTGCCAGATACGAAGCTCGGCATTGACCACCAGGATGTCCAGATTAAGAAGGATGCCACTGACGGCGAACCAGCCCTTACCGACCCGTACCAACGGCCCGAACTGGAGCGTCCAACCATTCACCTCATGCTCAAGTATCTCGTACCCGGACGCGCTTCCGATCATGGCGCCGAGCTCCAGATAAGGCGGCAACGGCCAGGCATACTCGGCCGCCAGGATCACCGATGAGCGATGATAGGAATTGTCCGGCGTGTAGCCAGCGCCGAGGGCAAACCGGTCTGTGAGTTTGTAACGCAGCCCCGTTGCATTATTGTCTTCCTCATACTCACCTTCGCCATAGGCCCTGAAAAAATAGGTCGAGTCACCCAGGTGGTTGGTGTAGACATTGTGGAAGAGGTACAGCTCCCCCTCCTCAGCAGCAGCGAAGGGAGCAAAAAACAACGGAAGCAAAGCAGCAAGTGGACAGCGCATTGGTATCCTTACCAGGAAGCAGGATGGATCGCCACGCACCGGATACAACCGGCCACCCAGTGATGGGGACGCTTGACGCGGTGCTCTTCAGAGCATAGTCCGCCGATACCAACAGTACAGCCTATCCCCCCACTGCATCAGCGAATGGCGGCACTGGCCAACAGATCACTGCCCAGAAAGTCCCGCAGCATGCTGTAACTCAAGCCCCAGATGCAGTAGCCCTCATAACGGCAACACGGCATTCGCAAGGCGCCAAACGGGCTCCGCCAGAGCCGGACCGACTGGCTGCCTTCTGCGGCCAGGTGCGACAGCGGAATCCATACGATCCGCTCCACCTCGTGATTGAGTGCAGCCTCATCAGGCCCCCGCCACTCAAAGACATAAGGCGTCACAACCATCGGGCGCCACTGGCTGTGACGGCGGGTCAGCAAATCAGACAGGCGTCCGCGAAAGAGGCCATGTCTAACGAGATCAAGTCCTGTTTCCTCAAGCGTTTCCCGGCGGGCAGCCTCGCTGGCTGACGCATCGTCAGCCTGCATCCGCCCCCCGGGAAACGCCATGTCTCCTGACCACGGATCCCCTGCACGGCGTGCCCGCTGAATAAACAGCAGTTCCGCCTCGCCCCCCTCACCGTGGCGATAGATCAGTGCAACCGAGGCCCGAGCCATTCGACGTCGGAACGGCAGTTTCTGTGGCCGCAACGCAGCCATCCATAATGGTCTCACTGCGGTTCTCCGCATTCGTTCAAAAGCCCATTGTGACACAAAGGCCGCCTGCGGCGGCTTTCTGGAGCGACAGCAGATACATGAGGTCGCACTGGAAACCAACCTGAATCTTCGTGCTAGTATTAAGTACTGTAAACATTTTTTTGGGCAAGATCCGATCAATGTTCGGCGACCGCCCAATGAATAAAAAGACACAGACCGAAAGGTATCTACCCGCATGAAGCCCAAGGTTGTAGTCAAGAATCTCTATAAGGTATTTGGCGGGAAGCCCGAGGAAGCCATGAGAATGGTGAAGCAGGGCATCCCCAAGAACGAAATATTCGAGAAGACCCAGCAAACCATTGGCGTGATGGACGCCTCCTTTGAAATCTTTGAAGGCGAAATATTTGTAATCATGGGTTTGTCCGGCTCAGGCAAGTCCACCATGGTCCGCCTGCTTAACCGTCTGATCGAACCCACCGCCGGTGAAGTGTGGATTGGCGACCAGGACATTGCCAAACTGCCCGACCGGGAACTCTGCGAACTACGTCGCAAGAAAATCACCATGGTGTTCCAGTCGTTCGCACTGATGCCCCACATGAATGTGATCGACAACGCATCCTTTGGCCTCGAACTCTCAGGTATTCCCCGCGACGAACGCCATCAACGGGCCCGCAACGCACTTGCCCAGGTCGGCCTTGAGGCCTATGTCCACAGCTACCCAGACGAACTTTCCGGCGGCATGCAGCAACGGGTGGGACTGGCCAGGGCCCTGGCCAACGACCCCGAGATCATGCTGATGGATGAAGCCTTCTCGGCACTGGACCCGCTGATCCGCACCGAAATGCAGGACGAACTGGTCAAACTGCAGCAGGACTCCAACCGCACCGTGGTGTTTATCTCCCACGATCTTGACGAAGCCATGCGCATCGGCGACCGCATCGCCATCATGGAAGGCGGCCGGGTGATCCAGGTCGGCACCCCTGACGAGATCCTCAAGAATCCAGCCGACGACTACGTCCGCTCGTTCTTCCGCGGCGTCGACAAGTCTGCGGTATTCACCGCCGCCGATGTGGCCAGGCGCAAGCATGTCACGGTGATCGAGCGCGAAGGCGCCGGAGTTCCCTCTGCCCTTGAGCGGCTGCGCCAGCACGAGCGGGACTACGGCTATGTCGTCGATCGTAACCAGCGCTATCAGGGCACCATCTCGATCGAGTCCCTGATGGCCGCCAAGCAGTCAGAGGCCAGCCTCGCTGGCGCTTTTGTCGAAAGTGTTGAGCCGCTGACCGGCAGCGCCACCCTGCACGAGATTATTGGCCCTGTAGCGGCGGCGCCCTGCGGACTGCCGGTGGTAGACGACAACGGCAAATACCTCGGTGTTATTTCGAGGGCATCGCTGCTGCAAACCCTGGACCGGGAGGGAGAGTAACCATGGCAGATACCAATAACGGGGCCATTAACGAACCCGTTCCCTACGATACCGCAGGCGGCGCCAACCCCTGGGCCGACGTCACGACTCCAGCGACCAACAGTCCCCCGCCACAAACGGCCGCCGCCGATCCCTGGGGCAGCGCTGGCACCGACGAGCAAACAGCCCCCGGAGACTGGCTGGCGCAATCACAAATCGAAGAGACCGACCAGAACACCTGGCTTGACCCGTTCCAGACCGAGTGGTTTGACCTTCAGACCGGCGTTGAGAATGGCATTGACTGGATAGTCGATAACTTTCGCCTGTTCTTCCAATTGATCAAACAGCCGGTGGACCTGGCGCTGAACTTTTTCGACGCCACTTTGCTTAGCGTTCCACCACTGTTGATCGTGCTGCTGTTTGGCGTTCTCGCCTGGCAACTGTCCGGCATCCGCCTGGGCATTGCAGCCATGGTGGGCATGATCACCATGGGGGCCATTGGCGCCTGGGACGAAGCCATGACGACGTTGTCGCTGGTGATTACCTCGGTGCTGTTCTGCATGGCCATAGGTATCCCCACTGGCATCTGGATGGCCAAGAGTGACCGGGTGGCCGGTGTCGTCCGCCCCATGCTTGATGCCATGCAGACCACACCCGCGTTCGTTTATCTGGTGCCCATCGTTATGTTGTTCGGAATCGGCAACGTCCCCGGTGTCATCGTCACCATTATCTTTGCGGTAGCGCCGGTTATCCGCCTCACCAATCTGGGCATCCGTCAGGTTCCGGAAGACCTTGTCGAAGCCACTCGCTCCTTTGGCGCCACCCCCCGGCAACTGCTGTTCAAGGTTCAGCTCCCGCTGGCCACGCCCACCATCATGGCGGGGGTAAACCAGACCCTGATGCTGGCCCTGTCCATGGTGGTTATCGCATCCATGATTGCAGTACCGGGACTCGGGCTGATGGTGCTGCGGGGTATAGGGCGTCTCGATATTGGCCTGGCCACCGTCGGTGGCATAGGCATCGTCATCCTGGCCATTATCCTGGATCGGATGACCCAGGCCCTGGGCAAGGACTCCCGGGAACGTGGCGTGCGTCACTGGTACGAATCCGGCCCTGTCGGGCTGGTTTACGGGCTGGTTAAAAACAAAAACGAAGCATGAAGCAAACCAAAAAGCAGGAGTAGGTATGATGAAAACCCAAGTCACGCTCGCAGGCGCCATTCTCGCCGGCAGCCTCAGCTTTCACGTCGTCGCCGAGTCCATGCCGGGAGAAGGTATATCGGTTCAGGCAGTACAGAGCCCGATTGCGGAAGAAACCTTCCAGACCATGCTGGTGAACGAAGCCCTGCGAGAGCTGGGCTACGACGTCAAACCAATTCAGGAGGTGGACTACAGTGCGGGGTACACGTCCATCGCCAATGGCGACATAACCTTCATGGCCACCAACTGGTATCCGCTGCACAACACCATGTACGAGAATGCCGGCGGCGATGACGTATTCTATCGCCAGGGCCATTACATCAGTGGTGCCGCCCAGGGTTACCTGATCGACAAGAAAACCGCCGAAGCCCACGGCATCGACAACATAGAGGATTTCCAGAACCCTGACATCGCCAGACTGTTCGATACCGATGGCGATGGTAAGGCAGACCTGACCGGCTGTCAGGCTGGCTGGGGTTGTGAAGGGGTCATTGAGCATCAGCTCGACGCTTTTGGCTTGCGCGAGACGGTCACTCACAAACAGGGCCAGTACGCAGCCATCATTTCTGACACCATCACGCGCTACAAAAACGATGAGCCGATTTTCTACTACACCTGGACCCCTTACTGGGTATCCGGCATTCTGGTGCCCGGCCGGGATGTGGTCTGGCTTGAGGTGCCCTACTCGTCCAACCCCAACGGTACCGATACCACTCTGCCCAATGGCAGGAACTATGGTTTCGACATCAACAGCGAACGGATCGTTGCCAACCGGGAATGGGTTGAAGCCAACCCGGCCGCCAAGAAGCTGTTTGAAGTGATGACGCTGTCAGTTAACGATGTCAGCGCCGAAAACATGCAGATCCGTAATGGTGAAGATTCACAGCGCGCCATCATGGCCCACACCAAAGCCTGGATCGAAGCCAACCGTTCAACCTTCGACAGCTGGCTGGAGCAGGCCCGCGCGGCCGCCAACTGAATGCCGCAGGCAGGCACTCCCGGTGGCTGCCATTCATACCGCAGACACATTGCCTGGCATACACGCCCGGCAGTGTGTCTGCGAACTCAAGACAAAACCCTCTGGCTCATGGCAGGACAATATTGAAGTTGCCCTGCGGCTTGTCGAGCATGCCGAATAAGCTGACCAGACCCAGTTTGCTGCCTTCCACACTGAGCTCATCGCTCAACAACAGGTCATCCAGTCCGGCATCCCCCACCATCATGTCCACAAACAGTGTTTGGGTCAGACTGAGGGTTGTGTCCGCAGCCGTGTCCGCGTCCACCTGACGGTGTCGCAGAACCGAGTTATCAAGTGTCAGCAGGTAACTTTCGCCAAGGTCGGTAAAGGTCACCTTGAGCGTCATGGACTCGCCTTCCGCCTTCGCAGCGTCAAGGCGCACCGCCATGCTGTCGAAGAACAGGGCCACTGGCGTTTCCAGCAGAATATCCTTCATAGTCGCCGGATTGATACCCACCTCAGGGCCGCCATGGCGAAGCTCGTAAGCGCCGCTCAGGTACACATCACGCCAGGGCGCGGACTCAGCCTGATATCCCAGCTGATCGTAAACATTGGCCAGCAGGCCTTTGGCCCCGGCATTGTCCGGGTCGGCAAAGACCGCATGGTTCAGCAACTCAGCCAGCCAGCGATAGGTCCGGGTAGCCTCCGCGGCCCCCTGATGGGCGGCCTCGTCAAACTGGGCGCGAGCCTTGTCGAGAACGGCGTCCATGCCCCCCATCATCTCAAGGTAACGTCCGGCAGATTCGGTATCCGGCAGCGGATCCAGAGTCGAAGGATTCGCGGTGTACCAGCCCAGGTAGAACTGATAGACCGCGCGGGCATTGTGCTTGACCGTGCCATAGTAGCCCTGGTTGTGGAAATCGTCATTTAGCGCGGGGGGCAACACCAGATTCTCGGCAATCTCGTCCGGGGTCGAACCCTGGTTCATCATGCGTACACTCTGATCGTGGATGAACTTGTAGGTATCCCGTTGTTTGGCCAGGAAATCATCGATGCGGTCACGGCCCCAGATGGGCCAGTGATGACTGCCAAAGTAGACCTCTGCGTCAGCAAAGGTGGTGCGGGCCTCATCAATAAACCCGCTCCATATCCGCGCATCTCGAACCTTCGCACCACGCAGGGTGTAGAGGTTATGCATGTTGCGACTGACCATTTCAGCCCCACAAAATGCCTTCTGCTCCGGCAGGTAAAAAGTAAATTCCGACGGCGCCTCGGAACCGGACACCAGCTGGAATACAAAAGGCACACCATCGATGGTCAGCTCGGTACCGGACGCCATAATCAGCTCGGTGGGTTCTGCATAGCCAAAACTGCCAAAGGCCGGTGCCTTGCCCAGGCCGGTGCCCACATGACCGCGCTCGTCACGGGCCAGGCGCTTGCCATACATGTACATGGCACGCCGTACCATTGCCGGTCCGGCAATGATGTTCTCGCTGGTAGCCTCTTCTTCAAAGCCTGCGGGAGCCACCACTCGCAGATTCTCAAGCTCGTCCGGCGAAAGCTGCTCCAGTATTCCCTGTACCCCGCCAAAATGATCCAGGTGGCTGTGGGTAAACAGAATTGCCGTGACCGGTTTGTTCCCGAGGTGTTCGCGGGCAAACAGGAAGGCCCGACTGGCCGTCTCGCGGGCGGTCAGCGGGTCGACAAGAATCCAGCCCTCGTCGCCCTCAATGATGGTCATATTGCCCAGGTCGAAGCCGCGCAACTGATAGATTCCTTCGGCCACTTCAAACAGGCCATGTATGTTGTTCAGGGCGGCCTGACGCCACAAGCTGGGGTTCACAGAGGCAGGGGCGTTTTCGCCATCAGCGTCGACAAAATCGTAGGCGGGCATATCCCAGACATTGTCACCACTGGCCTGCTTTACGACCAGCTCAGGGTCCTGCGCGATCAGCCCGCGGCGGGCATCCTCGAAGTCGACGCGGTTGACGAAGGGGCGTTGTTGCAGTACCGCCTCGTTAGCCTCTGCTGTGGCTGGCGAAGCCTGAGTGTGGCCCTGTTCATTGGCACCGGGTTCAAACGGAGGTGTATCACCACAACCGGCAATCAGAAGACTTCCGGCGACCACGGAAGTGAACAGCATTGTGCGATGTATGTTCATGAATGACCTATTGGTATGACTTGTTGTTAGGGAGCCTCTGAACAACGCCTGAGGAACTCATCCTGCCAGCTTAGGCCCTGGAGAATTCACGGCCATGCCGTAACGGACAATCACCTGTCCTTAATGACCGGCGCAAACGTCCGTTAATGGGGGAGCTGGGTCTTGCGGAATTCGGTGGGACTCTGGGAAAACCAGCGGGTAAAGGCCCGCGCAAAGTTGCTGGCATCGGCGAAACCGCTTCGCAGCGCAATGTCAGTGACACTCAGCGTGGTATGGCGAAGGTAGTACTCGGCCATCTCCATACGGCTTTGCTGCAACAGCTCGCGATAGGACAACCCTTCCTCCCGGAGGCGCCGGCGCAGGCTACGCTCGGTCAGGTTAAGCTGACTGGCCACACTGCCGATGGCAGGTTCACCAGCTTCCAGCTGGGCGAGTAGGAGGCGTTTGACCTGTTGGCCAAAGGTGGCGGCATCCAGTCCGGCCACGTAGGCCTGAACAACGGATTCGTTGTAGGCCGCCATCCGCTCATCGCCCATCAGCAGACCGTGCTTCAACTGGCCGCGGCGGAACCACAAGGCATTCTGGCTGGCCGAGAAGATCACCGGAGCCTCAAAATAGCGCTCCCAGGAAGCGGGCTCTGTCGGGCGCGGCCGTAGCAGCTCAACCTGCGCCACCAGCGGCGACCGGGCTCCCAGTTGCGATGCGAAGCGCATCAGGGTAGCAAAGAAACTGTCGATCGCCATGGTGCTGATCGGAACACCAGCAATGGGGTCAATGCAGAACGCCAGACTGGCCGGGGTCTGCTCGACCCGGATGGTGACGGAATTGCTGACCATCGCCGCGTAGCGGCCAATTTTCAGCAGCGCGTCTTCCAGGCTGTCGGCCGTGTGCATCAACAGGCCCAGGGCGCGAAAATGCAGGGGTAACGCATAATCCGCCACTTTCAGACCGAAGGCCTCATCCCGGGTCTGCTGCCGCACCTGGTCCCAGAACCGGGTCATCAGACGAATATCCACTCGACCATCGGGGTTCTGCACGAGCGCCTCCCGGTCAAGATCACAGTCCGTCAGCAGGGATGCTGGGTCATAACCATGAGCTTCCAGGGCCCGGCAAATCGCCAAAGGCCAGGCAGCCAGAGTGGAATACTTCAAGGAGGAATTCATAGCGTCAGCCAACAACCCGATACGCGACATTCTAGGGCGAACCCCGAGTCAGGTAAATTCGAAGCCATCAGCCTCTGCGTCTAAACCGCCTCCAGGCAATGGACGCTGAAGTGGCGATCGGCATCCATCCAGGTCTGACGCCGCCGGAATCCGGCCACTTCCGCCAGCGCTTCAAAGCTTTCCACCGAATATTTGTAGGAGTTTTCAGTGTGGATGGTTTCGCCTTTGGTGAAGCTTACGGTTTCACCATCGACGTCCACGGCGTGGGACTCCTGGCACTCCAGGTGCATTTCGATACGATTAAACTGACGGTTGAAGAACGCCTTGTGGCGAAACCTTCCGCTATCGAACGGCCGTTTGAGGATTCGCCCGATATGATTGAGCAGGTTCAGGTTGAACTGAGCGGTGACCCCCAGGCGGTCGTTGTAGGCCGCATGGAGACGGCCCGGATCTTTGATCAGATCGACTCCGATCAGCAATTTACCGGCCTTGCCGAGCATACGATGCAGGTTCTTGAGCAACTTCACCGCGTCCGGCTGCTCAAAGTTGCCAATGGTGGATCCAGGAAAAAACGCGGCCTTGGGACCTCCGGGGACCGTATCCGGCATGCAGTCCAGACTGGTAAAATCAGCACAGACCGCATGCACGGTCAGCGCCGGAAACTCACTGCGCAGCTGGCGTGCAGACCGCTCCAGGTAGTACTCGGAAATCTCGATAGGCGCATAACTGGCGGGCAGATAATGCTCCAGCAGCATACGCACCTTCTCGCAGCTGCCGCTACCGGGTTCGATCAGCATGGTGTCGTCCGACAGGTAGGCACAGATTTCCCGTCCTGAGGCTTGCAGAATGCTGCGTTCCGCCCGCGTCACGTAGTACTCATCCAGCTCGGTAATGCGGTCAAACAGCCGGCTGCCGGCTTCATCATAGAAATACTTGGGCGAGATGTACTTCCTGTCAGCCTTCAGGCCCGTCAGAATTTCCTGGCGCTGGTCCACCAGTTCCGGTTTAACGTTGTGAAACTGCAGCCTCGCCTCGGGGGCGAGTTGTTCAACAGGTAGGGTTTGCACACAGCCTCCTTACAGATCCTGAGCCAACCGGATTCCACTGAACTGCCAACGGTCAGCGGGGTAGAAAAAATTTCGGTAGGTCGCGCGGATGTGGCCCGGAGGCGTAGCCACCGAACCGCCCCTGAGCACCATCTGATTGAGCATGAACTTGCCGTTGTATTCACCCAGTGCACCGGCCTGCGGCCGATACCCGGGATACGGGCTGTAGGCACTCTGGGTCCACTCCCAGACATCGCCATAGAGCTGGCGCATGCCTGACTCTGCTCGGTCCGATGTCGGATGCTGGCAATTTCGGCGCCACAGGTTACCGTCAGGCTTGACCCCGGACGCCACATGTTCCCACTCCCCTTCCCGGCAAAGCCGCAGCCCTCTCCAGGCAGCAAATGCCAGCGCTTCATACAGGCTGACATGGCACACCGGTGCCGCCGGGTCGACCTCCAGATAGCCGTGCAGGGTAAATGCATAATAGCGCTGCCCTTCCCGCTGCCAGTACAACGGCATTTGCCACTGTTCAGTCTGGACGGCCGCCCAGCCATCTGAATGCCACCACTGTGGCGATCGGTAGCCGCCAGCTTCAACAAACTCGATAAATTCCCCGTTGTTTACTGGCCGGTCAGCAACCGCGAAAGGGGCCAGCCAGCTGCGATGGCGCGGACCCTCATTATCGAAGCTGAAGCTGCCAGGTGTGATCCGGGCCGGGTCAACCTGATTCATGCCCAGCTCGCAGTCACCCCCCTCAAACTCGCTGAACGTTAACCCCCCCGCGCCCGAGGTTGGCAGTTCAGCATGGTTATAAACCGGCTGCAGGGGGTTCAGAGACAAACAATACTTGAGGTCAGTCAGCATCAGCTCCTGGTGCTGCTGCTCATGGTTGAGTCCCAGAACCAGTCGATGACGGATTTCAGATTGCTCTGGCGCAGACGGTACGTCCAGTAACGCCTGTACGGCTTCATCCACAGCCGCCCGGTAGGCCAGAACCTCGGTGACCGTTGGCCGTGACAGCATGTGCCTCAAAGGCCGGGGATACTGCCGGCCAACCGCGTTGTAGTAGGAGTTGAAGAGGTACTCAAACCGCTCGTTGTAGGGCTGGTAATGTCGAGCGAAGGGCTTGAGGATGAAGGTCTCGAAGAACCAGGTAGTATGGGCCAGGTGCCATTTGAGCGGACTGGTATCAGCCATGCCCTGCAGGCACAGGTCCTCGACATCCAACCCCTCGCACAGGGCTTCGCTATGTTGTCGAATCTCACAGAAACGGCTGCGGATCAGTGCTGCGTGTTCATCCATAACAAGCTGCCAGATGGTCCTTTTTACGCGGGTAGTCCGTTTAAGATAGAACAAAACTCAAACAGCGGCCGAACATTTCCCGGCAACCTCAGGGGGGGATTCATTCAGCGCGAACCCGGTTTTGCCGGCAGGTTGATCATTCGCTGGGCAATGTCCTCCACTGCGCCACTCGCCTTGAGCGTCACGATGTGTTGGTTAATCCGGTCGACAAGTTCGGCATGACCGGGCTTTTGCGACACCATGAAATGGAGCGGCGCGGAAGCCACTTCACGTTCCGAGAAACGGAACTGCCCCTGGTACCGGGGCTCCCGCCGGATAATCCAGCTGGCAACCAGACGGTCCATGACGGCGGCCCGTTTGGGCGGAGCGAAATCGGCCAGTCCACCATGGTAGAGGGCCGTCAGCATAAACTCTTCAGTCTGCCGGTCATTGCGGATCAGGACGCCATCTTCAAACATCGGCTGTAACGTCGGGTACTCATACCCCAAGTGGGTGATGATGTCAGCGCCAAGGAGGTCTTCATCGTTTTCAAAGACGTCTTCGACATCACGGGCAAAGACGAAAACATCATGGACGGCTATGATCGATTCGCTCCAGAGATAACCCTCTGGCCGCTCAACCCAATGCGGTGACTCCGCGCGAATATCCACCATCCCCTCATCGAGCATTTTCTGAGCCCGCAGCTCGGGCACCTCAGCGAATTCCAGGTCAATGTTTTCCCGGGCAGCAGCAATCTTCAGCACTTCAATGACAATGCCGGTGGGCGCCTCTTCCAGCTCGCCAACCCCCGGCGTACTCCGGGTAATGATGTACGGCGGATAGCCCTCCCCCGGGATGGCCATGGTCAGCACCTCCCCCCGGGCCGGTGAAACCTCCAGCACACAGCCCAAGGCAACCACCACCAGGGCCAGCAAGATCGCTCGCCGTCCCGATCTGATGAACGTGCTCATTTAGCAGCCCCGGCCATGGCAAGCCGGGGCTGCTAAAGCCACCAACCGCACCTTAACCATCTGGAACGCGCCGTTACTTTTGCTCTGAGTTCAGCAGCTCCACAGCCTGCTTCAGCACCTCAACCGACTCTCCGTGCTTACCCTGCTGGTGCAGGGCCTGCCCCTGATCACGCAAGGCCATCACCTGCGCCTGGGTAGCACTGTCATAACTGGAGGATGCCAGTTGCTGATCAATCTGGTGAACCAGCCTCGGGCACTGGGATGCCAGTACCGAGCCAGTAAACAGGAGCGAGAAAACCATAACTGTCAGGGAACGCATGAGGAAACCTCCATCAGGGGATTGTTCCTCTAAGTGTAGACCTCTCTTGCCTATCATCCAGACAACCGTCACCTGACCAACCGTCTCAGTCCCGAATCAGGCCAGGAACCGGCTGGCAAAATTCAAGATTCGTGACATTTCGACGCAAATCCCACCTACACTCCAGCCCCTGAGTCGATATACTTGTGAACAGCAAAGGCTGTCACCACCGACACCGCAGCCATCGGGCCCAGTTATCCACGAGTACGGCATGACCATCGGACGCATTCCCACTCTATCCATCCTAGTGATCACATGTTTGGCGCTTGCTACGCCGGTACTGGCGGACAGCATTCGCCGAATTGTCCACCCGGACGGTTCCGTTGAGTACACCAATATCGCCGGAGATCCCGAGGTCCGGGCGTCCACCGGTAACGATACGGTCTACCGCTATGAGGACAACCATGGCGTAGTCGCGTACAGCAGCAACCGTCCAACGGACGCCAGCTACGATGTCATCCGCTTCCACTGCTTTGCCTGTAATCCAGCCTCCACGGTTAACTGGCTGACCACCCCTCTGTATCGCAGCCCTTACCAGTCTGAAATTGTTGCCGCGGCCCGTCAGTATGATGTCGACCCGGCGTTGGTACGGGCGGTCATCCATGCGGAGTCGGCGTTCAATCCACGGGCCACCTCTCCCAAAGGGGCTCAGGGCCTGATGCAGCTCATGCCCGCAACCGCCTCAGAACTGGAGGTGTCAGACGCGCTTGACGCGGCCCAGAATATTCGGGGTGGCGTGCTGTACCTGTCGCGCATGCTGGACCGTTTCAATAACGACGTAACACTGGCAACCGCCGCCTACAATGCCGGGCCCGGGGCCGTAGACCGCTTTGATGGCATTCCACCCTACGCCGAAACGCAGGCCTATGTTGAGCGGGTCGGCATTCTGCATCGCCGTTATGGTGATCGTTGACACGCCAGCTCTTCCCTGCCGTTTCAGCCATTCCTTGCAACATAGCCGGCCACTGGAACTAGCTGCCGTGGTGCCTGGCGGCCATCCGCGTTCCACGCACCGGCGAGCAGCCAAGATGACGTCTGAACACTTTTGCCAGTGCAGAACCACTGCTGTAACCAACCCTGTTGGCCACCGTTTCCAGAGGCAGCCCGTCCCGCAAGAGTGACTCCGCCAGGCTAACCCGCCATTGAGCCAGACACACCGCCGGCGTCAGACCCAGGGTTTCACGAAACACCACCGCAAAACGGGCCCGGGACATACCTGCAATATCGGCCAGCCCGGACAGCGTCCAATCCACCTCGGGCTTCTGGTGCATTGCGGTTAAGGCCTTGACCAGTTTGGGGTGCGCCAGACCAGCCAACAGCCCACTGTCCATGGCTCCCGAATCCATCAGGTGACGCAACAGACGAATCACCAGTACCTCGCACAATCGGTCCAGTGCAGCCTGTCGGCCACACAGGTCATGACGCGCTTCCTGTAACATCAGCTCCAGCAATCCACCGAGTGTTCCGAGGTCATCAAAGGGAATCACCAGCAGGCCGGGCAATGCCTGGTATATCGGCCCGCCATTGCCGGCACCAAAGCGAAACGAACCGCACAGGGTCTCAGCCCCCTCTTTTCCTGGGCCCAATTCGTGGTCCTGCTGGTCCGTCATCAGGATCAGTACCGGCTTGTCGAAACGTTGTTCACTGCGCCCCTGAACCCGAAGGTAGATCGAACCCCGGGTCAATACGTGCAGGTAGCCCACACCGTCGCCCTCAGGATGCCGCGAAGCCGCTCCCAGAACCCCCGCATTGAACACGCTGGCTGACAGGTGAAAGGTGGCAAGGAGTGCCGCAAGTCTATCCAAGACAATACTCCGGGAGTGTTATTAGAGACTAAAGAACTCCAATAGTCTTGTCACCCGAATAGAATGTCAATGACCGATATCACCCTTTGAAAGGAGTTCAGTTATGACGTTGATCAAACCACTGGGAGCCAGCCTGTTGCTGGCCGGCTGGTGCTCCCTGAGCCTGGCCGCCGAGCCCGCAGAGACTACCTTCCGTGACTATGTCGATAACGAGGGGAATATCACCCTGCCCGCCAACGCACGCCTGAACTGGGTGCACCTTGGGTCCTGGGTGGTGAACGATGCCGACGCCCCCGGTGCAGGTTTCCACGACGTTTACACCCAGCCAGAAGCTGCCCAGGCCTATCGTGAGACCGGCGAGTTTGCCGATGGTACCGTTCTGGTCAAGGAAATCCGTAGCATCGAATCAGGGGTGAAAACCACTGGCCCGGCGCTCTGGGCGGGGGATACCCAGGTCTGGTTCGTGATGATCAAGGATACCCAGGGCCGGTTCGACAGCCCCCACTGGGCCAACGGCTGGGGCTGGGCACTGATCAAACCGGATAACCCCGCGGCTAATGTCTCGGAGAGTTTCGAACAGACCTGCATGGGCTGCCATACCCCGGCACAGGGTACCGACTGGGTCTTTGTGGAGGGCTACCCTACCCTGAAATGACCGACGCGCCTCTCTTCGCCGAGGGGTTGCACGGCCAGGCCAGGGTTAAAGCGGCCCCATGACGGACAGGGTGCGGAATTCATCCAACGCAAACTGGTCCGTCATGCCACTGACCATGTCCTGCAGTAGCCGGCAACGGCAGTAACATTCCCAGAGCTCGGCTGAGGTGTCATCCGGCTGTTCGGCACGCATGGATTCATAGGCTTTGACGTGCTTGGCTGGCAGGCGTTTGAACAACCGGCTTTCAATCAGCAGTCCTTTGCTGGTTCCGCTGCGCAGGCGGTCGAACGCATCAAGATCCAGTTCCAGCAGTGGTCGGTAGTGCTCCAGCAGGCCAGAGATGATCCGGTACCCCTGCAACTCGAGGGTTTCCACTTCCGGAACCGAAAACACCTGTTCCAGCGCCACCGTTTTGAAGGTCTCAATGACACTGTGGCAAGGCGAACCGTCCTCCAGCAGTGCACGGTTCAGGCGACCCTGGAACACTTCCCCCAGATGCGCGATAAATGCTTCGGCGGCATGGTTGACCAGGGGATGGATAAGCTTGACCCGCAGTGAGACGAAAAACTCATGATCCTTGTTGATCGGCTCTCGGTGGGCACGCTCAAGGACTTCATCTACCAGTTGGGCGAAGGATTTTGCATCACCAAAATTACGGAATCGGGCCTGGTCCGCATCTTCGGGACGTGCCTTGGCATACGCGGCTTTGAGCGCGTCGGCCAACACCGAAAAGGACATCAGCCCCTTGTCGACGCCATCTTCCAGATCCGCCAGACAGTAAGAAATATCATCAGCGGCTTCCATTATGTACGCCAGGGGGTGGCGACAGCCGGGTTCCATCCCCAGCGCCCGCTGCATCTGCTCAACAAACTCCCGCTCGGAATAGTAATAGCCCGGCTTCTTCTGCAGGTAACTGAATGCAGCCCCGGCCGCTGGCCGCCCCTCCGTCGCAACCCGTGTGTACTTGAGCACCACGGCGGACTGCACATAGGTCAGGTTGAGCTTCTGCAGGCGGCTGAGCAGGCGAATGGCCTGGGCGTTGCCTTCAAAACTGGCCAGTTCGCGCAGCAGCGGTTCCCTCAACACCTCCGGGGCCGCGGCATCGGAAAATGGCACCAACGCCCGGGCATGGGCCTCGAACCAGCGGGAGATAGCCGCCTCGCCAAAGTGACCAAAAGGCGGATTGCCAATGTCGTGCATCAGGCACGCCATCTCCACCAGGGATTCCATAGCCCGTTCCAGCCCTTTCAGGCCATAGTGTTCAGCCCGGTCGCCCAGCTTGCGAAAGATGGTACGTACAATGAAACGCCCAGTTTGCTGAACCTCCAGAGAATGGGTCAGCCGGCTGCGAACGGCTGCGTTGTGTTCCAGGGGGAACACCTGGGTTTTCTGCTGCAGACGGCGTACCGCCGCAGAGTTGATGATGCGGCCACGGTCGCTCTCAAGCTGATCTTCAAGGGCCGCAATGCCCGATGCCTGCAGGCTATAACCCGCACGCTCAACGTCTCCGCCCCGGGGCCGGTTGTAGGGGCGCTCGCGGGAAAAACGGGCGGTAAAATCCAGAGTGTCGGTTCCTGACATCAGGCAAGTTCCTTCAGGCGTTGAGGGGCTGCGCCAAAGCTTACCACTCCCCCCGCCCGGAAACAGCTGCCCCCGGTCTGGCATTCAAACGTCTATAATCTACGTTCGACAAAAATCGGACCCTGCCATGACTGACCAGATCTGCAACCAGAGCCTTAGTTTTGACGGCAACGCCCATAATCTCCTGGCAAGCCAACCCGGCTTGTTTTCTCCCTGGGATTACGGCATCGAACCCGAGGCCGTGGAGTCCTCCAACTGGTCGGGTTACCAGGCGTTCTACACAATAGAGAACGGGCAACTGCTGCTCGAATGCCTGGTCGTTGGCTATATTATGCCGAAGCCGGCTATCACCCAGCCTGATCATCTTGCCGAACTGGACCGCCTGATCGGCCCCAAGCAACCACTGCCAGCACTGAACAATGTTGAGCCAGAAAAAATGAGTGGCTGCTATTGGCAATACAACAACGTAAACCTTGCACTGGATTACACCGGCACCCTGACAATCGGGGACGATCACGTGCGTCGGGAATTGACATTCAAGGAGGGGAAATTGCTGGACACTGGCATTGAGAAAGCTCGCGCCCTTAACCCGGAAGTCTCTGGCGATGCCTTTACCCCAGAAGACCTGCCGTCCCCGCAGCCATGCACCACGGGAATGTTTGCCAGCGCACTGGATGCCGCGGATGAGGTTCTGGCCCAGATTATAGGGTCATGTAACCCAAACACAGTACTCAGCTGCGGCCCCACGACCGAAACCATTTGCCGGCGCTGGCAGGACAGCAAGCCCGAGGTTCAGCTGACCGTTCTCGACAGCGCAACACCGAACGCCGCTGTTCCATTGTCCGTGGTACCCGACCTGGCACTGGTTTCTGACACCCTTGAACGGGTGTCTCGAGACGAAGGCGTGCTTTTGCTGGGGCAGTTACGCAACTATGGCAGCCACCAGATAGCCGTGCTGGTGAGTGACAGCGCCGGATGGATGCTCACGGATTTCACCAGCCTGGGGTTCCGCCGTCACACCCAGCTGCAGACTGCCAACGGTCCATACACGTTGTATACCTACAACCTGGACAGTTACAACCACAAACGCAGCTGGAACAACCCGGACCACTGGGCTAATCCGGAAATGTGGGGCAAGGCCTGGTGGTGACGGTTATTTAACCGGCTGACAGCCCCGTACGGCGAGCGCGATGTTGGCACTGGCCTTGGCCTGCTCGTAGTAGCCATCGGCGGAACTCATGCCCTGCTGGGCGTAGGAACCAGAACCCGGATAGACCAGCTCGCTCAATTGCGCCAAAGCCTGGGCCGACTGCTTGTCTGACTGGTAGGCATCGAAGGCATTGTAAATTTCGGCACAGGTCACGCCATCGCCATCGTTGACGGCAGAAGACATGTAACCGGAGGTCTGGCACCCGGTCAGGGAGAACACAGCCAGAACTGCACTAACTACTGCTTTTTTCAAGACTCGATACCTCATGATTGATCAGGCGCTGCACAGCGACGCCTTCGAAACAGCCAACGATTATAGCAGGCATTGAGCAGATCAAGGCAAAGCTAGGGCGGTGCATAAGCGGCCAAAAAAAAACGCCCGGCGAGCTTCCTCCCGGGCGTCTTTTTTGCTCGCAGCTGTCCGTCAGTGGCGACTATTCCGATGCGGCGATCAGGCTGGCATTGCCACCAGCGGCCGTGGTGTCGACACACAGATGACGTTCCAGCACAAAGCGCTGGCTCAGGCTCTGCTCGGTAATCAGCGGCAGCAGAGCGCCCGAGCGTTGCGCCAGCGCCACCCGGTAGGCTCGCAGCACGCGGTCTTCCGCCACACTGACCACAGCGTCAAAACCGGATACGGTAGCCAGCGCCACCGGATCCACCAGGCCATTCACGCCAACCACCGGCAATCCGGCGCGGGCAGCATTGGATACGTCATCGGCAATTCCTGGTGCGATTATCACCACCTTGTTGCCCTGGGACAACGCCGCCGCAGCCTGAATCAGCGCGGAGTCACGATCCGGTCCCAGGCACAGCACCACGCCGCGGGCATGACACGACAGCCGGTTGAGCTCACCGGTGGGTCCCGGCATATCCTCAACCTGGCCATCCAGTGGTGCGGGCACGGCGCCGAAAATCGGACGGATCCGCTCCACCCGGTCCTCCGGTCGCGGAGCGACCATAGTCGCCAGCTGGTCGATCAACCGCTGAACAGCCTTTGCAGACACCGCTTTGGCACGGCCATCGGCAACTACCGCGCCCCTTGCGGTGGTCATGAATCGACGGACATAGTGAGGACCACCAGCCTTGGGCCCTGTGCCCGACAGCCCCTCACCGCCAAAGGGCTGGGAGCCGACGATGGCACCGATCTGGTTACGGTTCACATAGACATTACCGACCCGGATACGACTGGATATCCGCGCGACCCGGCGATCCACCCGGCTGTGGATACCGAACGTCAGACCATAACCCTTCGAGTTGACCGCATCGACCACCTTGTCGATATCCCGGGCCTCAAAGGTCGCGACATGCAGCACTGGGCCGAAGATCTCCTCTTCCAGCTCTTCAATCCCGTTGACTCGTATCACCGTCGGCGCCACAAACAGCCCCTTCGCCGGTACCGGCAGTGATTTCAGCACCCGGCCCTGACGGGCGAATTCGTCGCAATGGGCCTCAATCCGGGCCTTGGCCGCCGCATCAATGACCGGCCCCACATCGGTGGACAATGCCCACGGGTTACCCAGCGCCAGTTCATCCATTGCTCCGAAGAGCATCTCCAGCAGGTGATCAGCAATGTCTTTCTGAACGTACAACATCCGCAGGGCCGAACACCGCTGGCCGGCACTTTGGAACGACGACGCCAGCACATCCCGAACCACCTGCTCCGGCAGCGCAGTGGAATCCACAATCATCGCGTTGAGACCGCCGGTTTCCGCCACCAGCGGAGCGTCCGGCGACATCGCGTCCGCCATTACCCGGCTGATCCGCTGGGCAGTGGCGGTGGAACCGGTGAAACAGACCCCTGCAATCCGGGCATCCGACGTCAATGCGGCCCCCACGGTGGCTCCAGAGCCCGGCAGCAACTGGATCACCTCTTTGGGAATCCCGGCTTCGTGCATCAGCTCCACGGCGCGGGTTGCGATCAGTACTGTCTGCTCCGCCGGCTTCGCAATCACCGCATTACCCGCCGCCAGGCTGGCCAGCACCTGGCCGGCAAAAATGGCCAGCGGAAAGTTCCAGGGTGAAATACAGCACATCACCCCACGGGCTTCACCGCTGTTGCGGTAACGCAGGCCTTCATTGGCGTAAAAGTACGCGAAGTCCACGGCCTCCCGAATCTCGGCAATACCGTCGAGCAGCGACTTGCCAGCCTCCCGGGTGGCCAGGGCAAACAGCTCATGGGCATGGGTCTCAAACAACGCACCTACCTTGCGGATACGAGCCGCCCGCTCCTCGACAGGCAGAACGGACCAGGCCTTGAAACCCTCCCCCGCCGCGGCGATGGCTGCCTGGATATCGGCATCCGCGGACTGGGTCACCTCACCCACCACATCATCGGGATCCGCAGGGTTCCGCACCACCTGGATCTCGGCGCCAACGGCGTCTGCCGCGATGACCGGGCCACCTTTCCAGCGGTGCTGGCGGAACGCGTCTCGACCGGCATCAATCTCGGCAACAGCGACCGGATCGGTAATGTCCCAGCCTTTGGAATTACGGCGCCCGGCGCCGAACAGCTCGGTCGGGCGGACAATAGCCTTGCTGGAAATATCAGTCCCCATGGCCATCACCGTGACGATCGGATCAGCCGCAATCTGCTCCGGCGTGATACGGGTATCGACGATCTGGTTGACGAAAGAACTGTTTGCTCCGTTCTCCAGCAGACGGCGAACCAGATAGGCCAGCAGGTCCTGATGGGCACCGACCGGCGCGTAGATCCGGCAAGGCACGCCGCTTTCGCGGATGACCTGGTCATGCAGAGATTCGCCCATGCCGTGCAGGCGCTGGAACTCGTAGCAATCCCGTCCTTGCGCCAACTCGAGAATGGCCGCTACGGAGTGGGCATTGTGGGTCGCGAACTGCGGATAGATACGGTCGGTCATGGCCAGCAGTTTGCTGGCACAGGACAGGTAAGATACATCGCTGCAGGCCTTGCGGGTAAACACTGGGAAGTCCTCCAGCCCCATCACCTGGGCCCGTTTGATTTCGGCATCCCAGTAAGCGCCTTTCACCAGCCGCACCATGATACGACGATCCAGCTTCGCCGCCAGGGCATACAGCCAGTCCAGTACCGGGGACGCCCGCTTGCCAAAAGCCTGAACCACCACACCAAAGCCATCCCAGCCAGCCAGCTCAGGATCCGCCAATATCGCCTCAATCACATCAAGGGACAGGTCCAGACGATCTGCCTCTTCCGCGTCGATATTGAAGCCCATATTGGCCGCCCGGGCCCGCTTGGCCAGTTCCAGGGCGCGAGGCACCAGTACGGCCATCACCTCGTCTTTATGTCCGTATTCATAACGGGCATGCAGGGCAGAGAGCTTGACGGAAATACCCGGGTTTTTGCGCACATCACCGACACAGGCCGGGCGAATACGCTCAATGGCGTCGGCGTAGGCCTGGTGGTAGCGACGGGCATCGGCATCGGTGCGCGCGGCTTCGCCGAGCATATCGTAGGAATAGGTATAACCCCGGGCGACGTAGCCACGAGCCTGTTGCTGGGCTTCCTCGATATCGCGACCGAGAACGAACTGGCGCCCCATCTCTTTCATTGCCTGACCGGCAACGGTGCGCACCACGGGCTCGCCCATGCGCCGAATCAGCTTGCGCAGGGTCTCTCCGACACTCTGACGCTCAGACTCCTTGAGCAGGTTGCTGGTGAGCAACAGGGCCAGGGTGGTGGAGTTGATCAGTGAAGACGACGCCTTGCCAACGTGCGCTCCCCAGTTACCGGAGGTGACCTTGTCTTCAATCAATGCCTGGATGGTCATGGTGTCCGGCACCCGCAGCAACGCTTCGGCCAGACACATCAGGGCAACCCCCTCTTTGGTCGTCAAACCGTATTCCGCCAGAAATTTTTCCATGATGGTTGGCTTGGCACTGGACCGTACGTTGCGCACCAGCTCGGCCGCTCGCTCGGAAATAGCCTGACGGACCGACGAAGACACCCCGGCCTCAGCAATCAGCTTATGGATCACCGTGTGTTCATCCGCCAGATAGCTGGAGCGAATGGCATGACGAATATCGATCAGCTCATGAGTGACTGATGGCTGCGGGTTCATAGGCGTAACCTCATAGGGATTTGTTCTCATCGAACCATTCTATCGAGACACCTGAATCCTTTTTTCCCATTTACTATCGTATTTTTAGTTATTATTACCTTTTTATTAATTTTATTTGATAATGTTTCCTGTGAATTTTATATTTTTAGTGAAATTATCTATCTGGTTTTAATAGAGCGAAAAACACCCATAATTACAGGCATGTACATGCCATCATTCCGAACCTCCCCTTTCCACGCAGGAGATCCGCCATGGGCGAACTGGACCGAATTGACCACGGCATCATCCGGGAACTGCAGAAGAATGCCCGGATCACCGTGACCGAACTCGCCTCCCGGGTAGGTCTCTCCAAGACGCCATGCCAGGTCCGTATGCGACGACTGGAGGAACAGGGCTATATCACCGGGTATACCGCCCTGGTCAACATGGCAAAACTCGGGCTCGACCACATCGCCTTCGCCCAGGTCACGCTTAATGACACCAGCAGCAAGACCCTGGAAGCCTTCAACAGCGCCGTCAACCAGATTGCCGCGGTGGAGCAATGCCACATGATCGCTGGCAATTTCGACTATGTGCTCAAAGTCCGGACCCGAAACATGGAGGAATACCGCCAGGTCCTGGGTGAGCAGATTTCCGCTCTGCCCCATGTCCTGCAGACCAGTACCTTTGTGGTCATGGAGAACGTCAAGGAACCGGGCGATCACAGCCAACCGTACCCGGGCGATGTGACGGCCCATGCTTGAACTCCAGTCCATCCAGACCGATATCATCAAGGCTGACCACCTGACAGCCAACGCTGGCGAACGGGTGCTGCTGAGTGGGCCGTCAGGGTCCGGCAAGAGCTACTTCCTGCGCATCCTCGCAGACCTGATTCCATGGCAGGGCAGCATTCAGCTGGATCAGCAGCCGGTGAACGGGTTTTCCGGCCCTGAATGGCGCCGGCAAGTAATGCTGGTCCCTCCGGAAAGCCATTGGTGGCTCCCATCGGTCGGAGACCACTTCAGCCATCCCCGGCAAGCCGCCGTCGAACAGTTGGGGCTGGACCCGGCGATTCTGGGCCGGGATCCACAATATCTCTCCAGCGGCGAAAAGCAGCGGCTGGCGGTGTTGCGGGCCTTCGACCGCCGACCGAAAGTCCTGTTGCTGGATGAGCCCTGCGCCAACCTGGACCCTGACCGGACGAGTCTGATGGAAGACATGCTGACCGGCTGGTGCAAGGAGGAAGCGGGCCTGCTGATCATGACCAGCCATGACCCGGCTCAGCGCCAGCGCATGGCCGACCGCCACTGGCAAATCCAGGACGGCCACGTTATCGATCAGGGAGACAGCCAGTGAACGGACCCGAACTCAGCCTGTTTGACCTTGGCCTGGCCGCATTGATGGTCGTGGCCGTTGCCGGTTTCGTGCGCCCCCTGAGCAAACGGAGCGCCAATGGCCTGCTCGTTGGCATGGCCCGCATGAGCCTGCAACTGGCGCTGATCGGGCTGGTACTCAAGGCGCTGTTTGAAAACGTCACGCCCTACTGGGTGCTGCTGGTATCGCTGGTAATGCTGCTGGCTGCCGGGAGGGAAGTGATGGCCAGACAGCACTACCGCCGTCATACGATCGCCGAGTGGCGCAACGGCCTGTTTGCGATGGCGGCCGGCTCGTTTTCTCTGACCCTGCTTGCGCTGCTGGTGATGATCGATCACGACCCCTGGTATCACCCCCGCTTCGCCATTCCCTTCCTGGGCATGATGCTTGGCAATACCATGACCGCCATAGCCCTGACCATCAGTCGTATTCTGGAAGGTGCCCATCAGCAACGGGCCATGCTGGAAGAGCGGCTTGCCCTGGGCGAGAGCTGGCAGGAGGCTTCCCATACCATTCGCCGCGATGGCATCCGGCAGGGGCTGATTCCGGTGATCAACATGATGGCCGCCAGTGGCATTGTCAGCCTGCCCGGCATGATGACCGGGCAACTGCTCGCTGGCGCCGATCCGGTCAACGCCGTCAGCTACCAGATCCTGATCATCCTGTTGATTGCCGCCGGGACCAGCATTGGCATCCTGACGGCCTCCCGGCTGACCCTGAAGCAACTGTTTGATGACCGTCACCGGTTAAGACTGGACCGATTCACCGAAGAGAAAGAGCGCTAGGCCCAGGCAATTCGCGGGAAAGGCGCCGGGACGGCCGGGCAGCCGTCCCGCGTTACTCGAAAAATACAACGCCCTGCATGAACGCCTTCTCATCAATGCAGCGGGCACAGTGGGTTTTCGTACAGTGACTGGAGTCGTGAACCCCGATACCGTGATAGACCGGATTCAGTTCCCGGTCATTGAGCCCGGCAAATACCCGTATGTGAGCGCGAAGCGCCTCTTCCGCTTCGCCACGGGTGGCAAAGGGGCCCAAATCATTCTTCTCTCGGGTCATGGCGAACCAGCCCAGATGCGTTTCCAGAAACCGCTCTGAAGGAAAAGGCTGCGGGACATTGTTGTTATTAAGCATAGAACGCTCTCAATCGTATGAATCGGGTTGCCGCGGTGCTCCCCGTTTCAAATAGCCAAACTAGCTATCAAGCCCCGGGGCGCCCCCTCAGAGTTCCATTCCTCCATCGTCCGTATCTGAAAAGGAACGCCAGAACATCGTCACAGGTTCCGCTATAAACGTGACATTTTACCACGTTTAACAAACACCCTGCCCCGACAGTAACTGCCGACGTTCAGCCAGGCTCAAAGCGAGTCTGGCAGCAATACCTCGTACACCATGCCAAGTCCGTTGGTGAAACCACCAAAGCCATTACGGCCACCGCGGTCCGAGGTAAAATACATGCGACGGCCATCCGGCGAGAACGCGACCCCGGCAATTTCCGACGCGTCCTGACCAACAACCTGCACAATCGGCTTCAGCGTCCGGTCGGGAAGAATCGCCACGATCTGCATGTCGCCGCCGTCTTCGGCTACCAGCACATCGCCCTGGTTGGTGACAAACAGGTTGTCGACGCCGGAAAGGATATTATTCGGCGCTTCGGCGGTTGCCAGATCATAGATAATCTCAACGGTCTGGGCGGCAATGTCGACAGCCCAGATACGGTTGTCACCCTTGGTGGCAAAATAGACGATGCCATTGAAGTACCAGACCCCTTCGCCACCGTCGAACGCGGTAGATTCGGCAATCCGGTGCTCATTTTGCGGCAGGTGCGGGTTCCGGGCGTCGATCCAGGTGATCGGCTGCGGCGATGTCAACGCGCCCTCCACACCATCACCTCCGACCGCCATAACCTGCAGGCGGCCAGCCTGCAGCGCTGCACGCTCAGCACCTTCCGGCCAGTCAGCAGGGTCCGGTACCCAACGGTAGAACCGGCCATCGGGCATATCTTCGGTCAGGTACAGCAGGCGCTCGTTGGGGTCGATGGCCACCGCTTCGTGGGAGAAAAACCCCAACGTCGGCCGCGCCAGCCCTTCACCGGCCTGGAATGGATCGCACTCCCAGACCTGACCATTGGGAAACTCCTCGCAGGACAGCCAGGTTTTCCAGGGCGTGACACACCCAGCGCAGTTGAAGGTGGTACCGGTAAGGATGGTGTAGGAATCGACAATGGTGCCATCCGGATCAAACACCAGCGTACCGACCTGGGCCAGACCCGGCGTGAATTGTTCAATAATGTTGGTCAGCCCAGAAAGTGCCGGGAAGGTGAAGCCAAGTGAGCCAATCCCCGGTACTTCACTGTTGCTGATGTAAATCCAGCCGCCGTTGTCCCGCGGCACCACACCGGCGCCGTCGGGGAAGATGTGCCACGGCCGGTTGCCTATCCCCCCGGGAGTGGGGCTGGCGGCTGCCATGCCGTTGGGCTGGGGCAGCTCGTTATTGATCGCGACAACACGGGTGGTGAACCCGGCCGGCGAACGCACACCGTAGATATCGGGATCTTCCAGCGGCCCGAGGTCAGCAAACCGGCCAACCAGCCCCGGCTCTTCCGGCGGCGGTGTCGGTACCACCGGAGTGACCGGGTCTGCCGGCGTCGGCGTCAGACTGTCACCCTGCACGCTGTCGCCGCCACCACAGCCCACCAGCCATGACGCCGAGCCCACCGCTCCGGCGGTGTAGAACATGGCACGCAAAAAGGCCCGACGGCTCTGGCCGTCCAGGGAAACGAGATGCTTCTGGACCTGTTGAATATCCGACTTCTTCGACATGATCGTCTCCAATTAACCAATCTGGTCCTGAATCCTGGGATTAAACAGCGCCGTTCGCACCGCGCGCGGGAAAGACAGCTGGCGATCTTCGTAGATCCGGCTGCTGCCACTGTCAACACCGACCACTTTGGTTTTCGCGGCGTCCAGCTCCCCCATACGATCAGGCTCTGAGATGCTGGCCACGTAGTAGTACTCCGCCTGAGCCCGCTCCCGGGTGACATCCATCAGCACAAAACCGCGGGATTTCAGCTCGACATACTTCATGTGAGGGTTAACCAGAGAAACAGCGACCGCCGCCAAGTCAGCACCCGGCTCGCCCAGGGGTTCTTCAAGACCTGGCGACGTCACCGACGGCGCCACAAATTCCGCAGCGACCGGCGAGGTCAGCACATTGCCGATCAGCGAATTGTCGACGTAGATTTCGTTCGCCCAGGAAGTATGGATATCACCGGTCAGGATCACCGTGTTATCAATGCCGTTGTCATCCAGGGTCTGAAGGATACGATCGCGATCCGCCACATAGCCGTCCCACTGGTCCACGTTCAGGACCACCAACTGGTCATTGAGGGCGTCCGGTGCAGGCAGTCCTAACGTCCCCGCCTCCACTACCGTGCGGGCAATATTGAGTTCAGCAAACATCACCTGCTGGCCGATAAACCGCCAGTGGGCCGATGACCCCGTCAGACCGCCCTGCAGCCACTGCATCTGCTCTTCACTGACCAGGCGGCGATCCGGGTTACTGCGATCCACCGACAGCGGGCTGTCGACCTGCACATCGCGACCTTCCAGACGGGTATCCATCATGAACAGGTCGATCAGATCACCAAAGGCAAACTGGCGCCAGAGCCGTTCGTTGTTCATGGGCAGTTGCCTGACCGGCATCCACTCGAAGTAGGCACGAACCGCAGCAACGCGCCGGTCCTGCCAGCTGCCTTCACTGGCTTCAGTATGATTCTCCGCACCATCGCGGTAGGTATCGTTGGCCAGTTCGTGGTCATCCCAGATACAGATCAAGGGAAACTGACGATGCACGCCTTGTAATTCCTCCTCGGCCTTGTACTGGGCGTGGCGCTGACGATAGTCATCCAGGGTAATCATTTCATGGGCAGGCAGGGGCTCACGGCCGGGGTAATCACCGTATTCGCCGGGACCGTACTCGTAGACGTAGTCACCAAGGTGCAGGACAAAATCCAGATCGCTCTGCTGAGCCACTGCCCGGTAAACCGAAAACAGCCCGTAGGCATAATTGGAACAGGAGACCACCGCAAACCGGCTGCGCTCAGCAGCGGCCCCCGCGGCGGGAAAGGTCCGGGTACGACCAATGGGAGAACGAACATGGCCAACACTGAATTGGTAGTAGTACCAGCTATCGGATTGCAGGCCATCGGCATCGACCTTGACGCAGAAATCCCGTTCGATGCCGGTCTCCGCCTGATAGCGATGAACGACGTCGGTCATCTGCGCGTCGCGGGCAACGACAAGTTGTACGGTCACTGGCCCTACTTGACGGGGCAACGCCTCGGTTGGCGTGACCCGGGTCCAGAGAATCACCCGATCCGCCAGCGGGTCCCCGGACGCGACCCCATGTTCAAAAGCCACGACGACCGGATTGCGGGTGTCATCACCGGGTAAATCACCCGAACCATCGACCGATCCATCCACCGGTGAGTCCCCGGAATCACCACCGGAGGAGCCGATACAACCTGCCAGCGTTGTGCCTAAGGAAGTGGCCGCCAGGCCCTTGAGAATGTTTCTGCGTCGATGATCCATGCGTTATCCCACTGCTTGAGAGATTAAGATTTGTACATCTGTGCAATTTTGCGACTTTAGCATGACATTATCGTGACAGTGTGTTCTTTTTTGCCCCGCCAGGAATTGCCCAACAGCCCTAAACTTTTGTTTTGCGGTGCCGATAATCAATCAAGTCAGCGCGGATACGTCCCTGCTCCGGCAGCGTGCACTGCCACTACGCCAGGGTGACCGATCGCTTTTCCCCGGGTTCGGGGCCAGACATCAACCGATCAGGAAGAAAACGGTGTTAAACAGAATCAAGATCCGATCCCGTCTGCTGTTGTCCTATGCCGTTCCGGTCCTGGCGATCATTGCCATCACGCTGTATGGCTGGAGTGCGTTCAATACCGCCGAGAAAAATGTCACCAGCCTGTACGACAACCGGGTGGTGCCACTGAAACAGCTAAAGACCATTTCTGACAGCTACGCGGTGTTCATCATCGACGCCGTCAACAAGGCCAACGCCGGACTGATCTCAGGCAATGAGGCCGCCAACAACATCCGCCAGGCCAATGACACCATCCATCAGGAATGGAGCCACTACACTGAGAATGAACTGACGGCGGAAGAACAGCGCCTGGTTGCTGAAACCGAACGCGCACTTCGCTCGGCGGACGAAGTGATTGCAGAAGCGTTGGAGGTGCTGGCCGGGGTGAATGGCAGCCCTTCCGGCCGGCTGAATGCGATTGATGGCCCGCTCTACCGTACCATTGATCCGGTGACCGCAAAAATTGACGAACTGATGCAGCTTCAATTGCGGGAAGCCGCCGTCATCCGTGATCACACGACGGAAGTTCATGCGGTGACGGTTTCGGTCTTTGTCATTGGCACAGCAGCATTGCTGGTCGTGATGCTGACACTGGGCCTGCTGATCGGGCGCTCGATATCGCAACCGATCCACAACCTCCAGCAGATGATCAATCGCATCGCGGATAACTCAGACCTGTCTCTGCGACTCGATGTCACCGGCACTGACGAAATCTCGGATACCTCGTCTGCACTCAACAATATGCTGCAGAAGATGGACAGCCTGGTTCAACGCCTCTCCGGCGCCACGGCGGAGGTGGCCTCAGCCGCCGAGGAGATGTCAGCGGTCAGCAGCCAGACCCAGCAGTCCATTGCCGCCCAGGCTGAACAGACCGATCAGGTCGCAACGGCCATGCATCAGATGAGCGCCGCCAGCCAGGATGTAGCCCGCAGCGCCAGCGAAGCCCAGTCCGCCGCCGGCAATGCCGACGAGTTATCCGAAGAAGGCCGCCAAAAAGGGCAGGACAACCGGCGTCGCCTGGAAGCATTATCCACCGAGGTCACCCAGGTGGCTGATGCAATCCGCAGTCTGGCCGAGCAGAGTCAGTCCATTGGCCGCGTGATCCAGGTCATCAACGAGATTGCCGAGCAGACCAACCTGCTGGCACTGAACGCCGCAATCGAGGCCGCCAGGGCCGGCGATCAGGGTCGTGGCTTTGCCGTGGTGGCCGACGAGGTGCGCTCGCTGGCTCGCCGCACCCAGGATTCCACTGAGGAAATCGAAGCCATGGTCAGCGCCCTGCAATCGCAGAGTGAAAAGGCCGTCACCGCCATGGAAAGCGGCCAGCATGAGGTAGAACTGAGCCGGGATCAGGTGATCGAGGTGGCCGACATCCTTGAGCGCATTGGCGGTGCCGTCGAGCACATCACCAGCATGGGCACTCAGATCGCCAGTGCCGCGGAGCAACAATCCGTTGCCGCTGATCAGGTGAACGCCAACCTTACCCACATTGTGGAAGTCGCAGAACAGACCCGTACCGGTGCCGATCACACGGCCCAAGGAAGTAACGACCTGGCCCGACTGGCCGCGGAACTGCAGGCAATGGTGGCGGAGTTCCGGATTTCACAACGGGCGTAACACTCCCCCGGCTCCCTTAAACACCAAACGGATAGGTATCCGGACAGCCACTGAGCGACTCGGTCACCAGTGGCGTCACCGCCCGGGTCTCATCGAACCACACGTACTCGTCAAACTGGTCCGGAAGCCGGGTCTCGAAGTAATGGCTCTGACGCTCAGTTTCAGGACGGTAGATCACTCCGATCGCCCGTTCCAGGTGGCGGGTAGCCAATCCGTTCAGCAACATCGGGTCACCCTGACGCAGGGGCAGCAGGAAACGGGCAACGCCGCATTGATGACACAGCGCCTCGATACTGCCCTCCAGCGCCGGGTGTACCTGCTTGATTTCCATGGGTCGATTCCAGTCCGAGGCAGCAGCGACGGTGCCACTGTATGTGCCGAAGCCTATGCTGTACACCTCACGGCCATAGCGGGCCCGGCAAAGCCGCCCGATGTTGAACTCCCCCCGTAACGCCATCTCCGTTGCGTCGGAATCACCGACGTGTGAATTGTGCGCCCAGACCACAACGCGACTGCCTTCACGGTGGTGTTGCAACAGGTTTTCCAGGGTTTCAAACATGTGAGTATCACGCATGTTCCAGGCACTGCGGGAACCATAAAACAGGGTTCGGTAGTACTCCTCCGCATTGGCCACCAAACGGGCGTTCTGCACGGTATTGAGGAAACGGTCACCGTCATGTTCCGCGTAATGACGATGACGCTGCTGTATCTCGCTGAGCATTGCCAGCACAGACTCTTCACAGGAGTGGTAGTGAGGGTTCAGTGCCGCCCGCGAGTAAGCCGCCGGATCAGACTGATAGGGCGTCAGACAGCCATAGCGTTCACGGGCTACGGCAGCGGTTTCCGGATCCACCTCATCGAGGTACTCCAGAATCGACTGAATTGAGCTATAGAGGCTGTAGAGGTCCAGCCCGTGAAAGGCCACCCGCTGCTCGGCGGGCAGGCCCCCGTTATGACTGCGCAGCCAGTCGACAAAACCACGGAACTCCTCGTTACGCCACATCCAGGTAGGAAAGCGGGCAAACGCCGTCCACTCCGACGCCGGGTATTCGGCATGGCGCACATAATGGTCAACCTGGGCAGCATCCGGCCAGTCGCCTTCAATCGCCACGAATGAAAACCCCTTTTGCTCAATCAGGGCCCGGGTGATCTGCGCCCGGGCCAGATAGAACTCAGAGGAGCCGTGGCTCGCCTCCCCCAGCAGTACAATCCGTGAATCGCCAATCCGTTCAAGCAAGCCTTCCAGCGGCATCTGGTCCACGCTGTCAAAACTCAGCGCAGCGTCGGCAATGCGCTGGGACAGCGAGGTCTCACGATCCCGCTGCACCCACTCGCCGAACGGCGTGCAGACACTGAGATCCTCCGACGACCAACCAAAAGCGGCTCTCAACGGCATGAAATTGACGTCGGCCAGGTCGCTGTAGCGAAAATCCTGCTCGCCCTCACGGGTGATGCAGACCAGCTCCTGGATACGGGCATTGCTGCCCAGGGGAATAACCAGGCGCCCCCCAACTTTCAGTTGATGGAGCAGAGCCTGCGGAGGTTTCGGGCTGCCGCTGGTGACCAGAATGGCATCAAAAGGCGCCTGTGAAGGACACCCCGTGGCAGCATCGCCGAGCACCACGTCAACATTGTCGACGCCCTCCTCAGCCAATACACTCCGGGCCCGGGCGCACAACGCGGGCTGACGCTCAATGCTGACCACCCGAGCCGCCATTCTGGCCAGAACCGCGGCCAGATAACCGGAGCCAGCGCCGACATCGAGCACCGTTTCGCCGCCAGCCAGACCCAGCGCGTCGATCATCAGGGCAACCAGATAGGGCTGGGGCATCAACTGCCCAGGCCCCACCAACAGTGCGGTGTCATCGTAGGCAAATTCCCGCAGATCCAGCGGCATAAAAGCTTCCCGCCGCACCGAGGTCATCGCATCAAGAATCGCCGGCGTCCGAATACCACGACCGGCCACCTGATTGGCTACCATCGCTTCGCGGCGTGCGGCCATATCGGCCGGATTGGCTGATGCGGTCTGCCCCATGACCCAGTGCCTCCTTCCATGTTGCAACGTAGATAGCGTCTGCCCACAACCCTGACCGGCATCACCACAAGCATAGCCGCCGGGGTCAGGAGTTCCACCTACATCCCGGCTCTCGTCCGGGAGGACACTTTCAAAGCCCCGGAAAATTGACTATTCTCGCCCGCTTGCCAACCGCTACCGATACCCATGCAACGACCCACGTTCAGGCTCACTCTGCCAATACTGTTCGGCTATGTCCCTCTTGGCATGGCTTTCGGGGTGCTTTTTACCACCCAGCTTGACTACGCCTGGTGGATTGCACCGCTAATGGGAGTATTTGTGTATGCAGGCGCGGGGCAGATACTCGCTGTCAGCCTGCTCGCCGCCAGCGCCGGCCTTGCCGAGGTGTTCGTGGCGATGTTTGTGCTCAACGCCCGCCATCTGTTCTATGGCCTGTCCCTGCTCGGCCAGTTCCGCGGTGCCGGCTGGCGCAAGGCCTACCTGATTTTCGCGCTCACCGACGAAACCTACTCGCTGCTTACCAGCCGAGTCAGGGGCGAGAACTTCCGTCAGGAGCAAAGGCTGGATTTCCGCATCAGTGCGTTGAACCAGCTTTACTGGGTCATCGGCTGCGGTGTCGGCGCATTGCTGGGCCAGAACGTGGCGTTTGACAGTACCGGCATCGAGTTCGCCCTGGTCGCGCTGTTCATCGTTCTGACCATCGAGCAGCTCAAATCCCTCGGGGCCAGCTCCCTGGGCATCAGATCTCTGGGGGAGAACTTTCCGGTGTGGATCGGCGCAGTGGCTGCCGCAATGGCCATGATGCTGTTACCGTCGGCACACCAACTGATCGGTGCCATTGTGATGGCGACACTGGCGTTGCTGCTCCAATACCGGAGATCCCGGCAAACGGCAGCGAAGGCGGGGCAGGACTGTCATGGCTGAAACCTACTACATAACAGCGTTTGTCGCGGTTACCGCCCTGGCGACCTTTGCAACCCGGGTGATCCCGTTCCTGTTCTTTGAACGTCATACCGAACACCCGCTGGTACAGCATCTGGGGCGTTATCTGCCGGCGGCCGTAATGGCACTGCTGGCCACCATATTCCTGCAGCGTTCAGCCCACTGGGAAGCACCATTCCCCGGGCTGGATGCAATGGTGCCGGGCCTGCTGGTCATTGCGGTACATCTTTGGCGAGGCAATGCACTGTTGTCCATCAGCGCAGGCACGATCGCCTATATGGCCATCCAGCAAAGCGGATGGGTTTGAGGCAGGCCGACAGCAGCCCCTCCAGACTGCCTGCCGCCCGCCCTGCGAGATCATGCCCGACCGAGGAACTTCCGGTCTTCAACGTTTACCCGGACACGGTCCCCAGTGGAGATGTGCTCAGGCACCTGCACCACCAGACCGGTGGACAGTGTCGCCGGCTTCGTCCGCGCGGTGGCAGAGCCGCCCTTGATGGACGGATCCGTCTCGGTGATTTCCAGATCCACAGTGGTCGGCAGATCCAGCGCTACCGGAGCGTCGCTGACCAGAACAACCTTCAGGTCCTGAATGTCTTCGGTGATGAACAGCAGTTCGTCTTCAATGGCTTCTTTGTTGAGTACGTACTGGGTGTAGTCTTCGCTGTCCATAAATACGTACTCTTCACCATCGGCGTAAGAGAACGTCGCGGGCCGGCGAACCAGGTCGGCCAGGTTCAGCATGTCCGAATCCTTGAACGTCTGGTCCAGCTTGTTGTTGGTGACCACATCGTACATGCGCATTCGATAGAGGCTGCCACCGGCACGTCCCTGCGGTACGGAGCGTTCAATGTCCTTCACGAAGTACACCCGCCCTTCGTACTCAACCGCAGAATTCTTTTTGATTTCACTCGCTTTTGGCATTTCTAACACTCCAGACTGATACTCACATCGTAATGGCGGGAGGTAAAACCGGTCCCTTCCAATCAGAAAGACAGCTGATATACCACGAAGACCGGCGACAATCGATAGCCACGTGCATCGATGGGCACTCTAGCCCAATCGACCCTGGCATACTCAGCATCAATCCTTAAACTGTAATCAGATCCCGTCCGGAACAACAGGAGATGGCTTTGAGCGAGAGCCCTACAGCGAACACAGCAACCCAGGCGCTGGCGGAGCTGGAGCAGCGCCGGCAGCTGCTACAACAGCTGATCGGGGTTACGGCAGTCATCGAGAGTCTGAAACACAGTCTCGCGCAGATGCTCACTCCCCACAGCCCGGATCAGCCGGCCGCTATCGAAAGCATGCTGGCGTCGCTGGACGATGAGATCCACGCCCTGCCCGACGACGACATCAACCACCGGCTGGAAAGCCTCGACCGGCGTTTGCGGGCCCTCTACGGCCAGTTAATGCCCGTGATCGAGGAGATCCAGGCAGCAGAATCACCCTCAGAGCTGACCTCACTGACCACCGCTGTCCACGATGCCGGCGAACTCCGCGAGCTGGTTCAGGCCGCCATGGCCGTTCGCATACTACTGTCACAGCGGGGACTGCAGGTTCCGGAGTTCCGGCTACCGCTGGACCGGGCCCGTTTGGAGGTGCAGCTCCAGACCGTCACCGACAAGGAGCAGGCCTGCCGCCAACAGGTGATCGGGCAGGTGCGTGAAATGGAGCAGGATCTTCGGCGCCTGCTGGGGAATGCGAACCTGCCGGAAGCCATGCGTACGCTGATGAGCCAAATGCTCTCCGGTCTCCAGGACAATCTCCGGCATCTGCAGGCCGGCTTGAGTATCAGCGAGTTGCCGCTGCCGATTGAGGCGGCCAGTTTTGTCGAGCAGGCCGTTCCGGTTCCTCCGTCGCCCCAGCCAGATGCCCACCCGGCGGACCCGTCAGCTGACCCGGCACCCTGCGAATCGCCCACAGTATCAGGGACGGACTCGGACACGCCCCCAGTTACGTCAGAGCCCGCTCTCCAGCCGCCGAGCCTGATGCAGGCGATCCTGCTGTGGATATCCTCACCCTGGAACGTCAGCTGGCAGGATATTCGCTCGGGGCGTTACCAGCGGGACCGGCAATAACCCTGAGCAGGGAAGCCGTCCCGGTTACCACTTCATCATTGGCGCGGGATTCAGCGGATGCCTGAGGAACCAGCGCCATGAGCGACGCAGCAGCATCCGGTGAAAACCCGCATTGGGGTATTGCCCCTGAACCTCCCGGACTTCCGCACGAGACAGACTGAAGCACACCCGACCCAGGGAAAAGTCCACCAGGTCCCCCTGGCGAAACAATTCAACCAATGGTGAAAGCCCATCCTCAACCGGACGAAGCTTGTGGTGCAGCAGAATCATCTGCTCAATCTCCGGCAGCCAGTCTGACAGGCCATTCGCGGCCAGGTACTCCGCCGCCGGCGGTAACGAGGGCGGCAGATAATCCAGGGTGTCACGGGTCCACAGGCCGATGTCGTGAAAACACCCGGCTATTACCAGCTTCTGTACGTCTTCTCGGCGACAGACTCTCAGCCTTTGGCAGAACGTGACCATCCGCACAACATGATTGCGATAGCCCTGAAAATCCCTGCCAATAACGGATTGCCAGGGCCCCAGGATGTCATCAATCTGGCAAATGTCATCGTTCATGTCCAAAACGGTCTCCTTGATGGCTCAGCAGTCGGAGTATCAACACGCCACCCGGAACACCCGGGCAATTTCAGCCTGATCACAAATTTGAATTCGCCACCATTAGCAATTAGGCCCGAAAAAACGTCACGGGCTACACTAAATCTGGCATAGTAGCCACTTCATTTCCCCTATCCCAATCAGCGTAAAACATGGCCAATCAGGACCAAGACAAAATCATTCAGATCAGCCTTCCGGCCCTCAAAGACCGGACGGGCAGCATGATCCGTGGTGTCGGCAACTTTACCACCAGAACGATCAGAATCCCCCAGGCGTTCTGGCCGGTCGCGACGCTGCTGGCGAACAACGAGCCGATCAAGCGCGACCAGCTGGGGCTCGCCCTCGACGAGCTGTTTACCTCGTTGTACGAACACCCACTGAATGAACAGTCCCGCACCCTCACCCGTGCGCTGCGCAAATACCGGCTGATTCCCAACGAAGACACCACCGAGAACCTGATCCGGTTTGTGGTGGGTCAGGTCGTCACCCGAAGTCCGATTGAAGTTCCGGAAAGCATCGTTAACGAATTCTGGGGCTTTTTCCACGAGCTGCTGGCGGCGCCCGAACTGAAAGGGCTGATCGAGCTTAACCTGGACATCATCCGGCTGGTGCTGCGCACTTACGAACCGCTGATTGTCGAGCTGATCAACCGCCTCAAGGACCTCCGCAAGGCCAATCAGGAAGGTCTGACCGACATGGGGCGCAAGGTTACGGTGCTGCGCCGGGATCTGGTAATCCTGCGCCGGCAGATCAAGGCCATCCGCTATATCCGGCCGTTCCTGCAAACCGACCCGAAGGATTTCTCCACCCAGGCCCAGATTGTGGCCAGAATGGTGCGTGAGTTCGGCCCGCTGTTCATCAAGATGGCTCAGGTTGCCGCTGCCAATGCCGACTTCCTGCCGGAAGAAATCGCCCGGGAGCTGGAGGTGTTCCAGCAGGACGTCGACCCGATGACCCCGGATGAAGTCAACGAAGCCTTCCTCGACTGTTTTGGCAAACTTCCTACGGAAATCTACTTCCAGTTTGCCGTCGACAAGCCACTGCGATCGGGCTCCATCGGTTCGGTGTACCTGGCCAAGAAACCGGTGGTTGATGACAATGGCGTGGAACGTTTACAGCCCATCATCGTGAAAGTTGCCCGTCACAACCTGGAGCGAGAATTCCAGATGGGCAACCTGGCCATTGAGCTGATGCTGGTCAGCAGTCAGTTCTGGGCTCCCCACTCCAAGCTGCTACCTTTCCTGCATGCACTGTCAGATCAGGTCAAGGAATTCACCCGCGGCTTCGAGCAGGAACTGAATTTCGAAGATGAAGCGGCCATCCAGAGACGATTCGCCAAACGCGCCAACCAGGCGAAAGTCTGGCACGTCCCCGACGTTTACCTCTCCACCAGCCGTATTCTGGAAATGGAGTATGTGGATGACGCCGTGTCCATCAAGGAAGCCATCCGCAACCTTCAGGGCCGTGAACGCCGTCGTTTCCAGCGCACTCTGGGGGAGAACTTCCTGTTCACCCTGCTTGAGCACATTTTCATTTACAACGAGCTCCACGGCGACCTCCACCCCGGTAACATCATGGTCTCACCGGATGCCGAACTGCACCTGATCGACTGGGGCAACGCGGTGGATATGCAGGGTAAATGGGGGCTGGTACGGGATTACCTGATCAATGTCTTGGTGGCAGAACCCGAAGCCCTGGCCGACATCCTCATCAACATGAGCACCCAGCCGGAAGAAAACCGGGAACGGCGCGACCTGATTATTGAGCGGCTGCAGGACACCCTCAACCGCCGGGACGTCTCCCCGCTCACCGACGACATTCTACTGACCCTCTGGCGGGAAGGCCTGCCGGGCCTGCACCGCCGTATGCAGACCAGCATGCAGCTGATGTCAAACACCTACCAACTGGGCATTGTCATTCGCAGCGATTACCTGCACCTGTCGCGTTCCTTTGTGGCTATGGCGGGCGCCTATATGAATATCTACGACGGCCTCCCACGGACCATCATGCTGCGGGACACCCTGAAAAGCCTGGTGCTGTTCCCGGTCAACCTGGGCCTGACCCGGCTCAGCCGGGGCATTGATCGCCTGCGCGGCCACGAGATTGAGTACGTGGCCTGACATCCTCCCGGGGTGGCCCGGGCATGACCCGGAATCCTCCCCTGCAGGGTTGCTGCCCGCGCCGAGTTACTGCTGAGCAGAAGCCTGAATGGACGATAGGGTGCGAATCCAGGGACCGTTATCCCGCAGGCCTGGAGGCAGGGCATCAAGTGCTGACAGAGCTTCGCTGAACGTCGCAAAGTCGCCGTAGAACAGGTTGTACCAGCTCCGTCCACGGTATTCGCTCTGGGTGGCTGACAACGGATACTGACCGAGCACCCGGGCATTCTCGTTGGCGTAGGCGATGATCGAACCCTCACGATAAGCCCCCAGCAACTGAATGCTGTAATGCCCCGGATCACGCTCGGCCACCCAGTCGCTCGTTTCGATGGTCAGCGCCGGTGTCGCCAATGGGCTTTCCTCTGCCTCGCCGTAAAGACTCAATTCAAGAGCCGCAACCTTACTGGCAATGGCGGCCAGGTTTTCTGACTCATCCGCATGCAGCTGGCCTGCCGCAATGACCGCACGCTCCAGACCGCCAAAACGGGACTCCAGATCGTCCAGCTTTGCCACTGAGCCCTGCTGGTTTGCTGCAACGAACACAAACTGCTGCTCGGACGCGGCCGCCGAGGCTTCCAGTTCGCCAACCTGAGCATCCATCGCTGAGAGTTGCGCCTGCAACTGCCCGGCGTCCCTTGACGGTGAATGCTCCAGATAAATCAGCACGCCGGCAAACACCGCCGCGACGGCCGCACTGATACCGGCAAACAGACGAAGATCCCTGCGATTCTGGCGCTGGTAGTCCTCGGTTTCGGTTTCCAGCAACGCCAGCCCGTCAGCCTGGGTGTCGGTCTGGCTCTGCAAACTGGCCAGGTGGTCTGCCATCGCCTGCTGGTTGCCCAGCTGGTCCTGCTGCACCATCTTCAGCTCTGAATGCGCCTGTTCGCGGGCAGCAAAACCACGGCGAGCTTCCTCAGCCAGTGCTGACAATGCAGTTTCATGGCGTGCGTCCTGCCGCGCCAGATCCTCAAGGTTGTTGGTGATGTCGGTTTCCAGGGTCTGAATCCGGTTCACCAGACGAGCGTGGGAATCATCCACCTCCAGCTTGACCTGAGCGATGTCACCCTGGTGCGCCTGGAGCTGATCATCCACGCTGGCAAGACACTCATTCAGTGCGCTGACCGAGGACTTAAGACGCTCCTCCAACTGCGCCACCCGCGCCTCCTGCACCCCCGAAGCGTCACTGACCAGCCCCATGACACGCTCGATTTCCGATGTCATTGCTTTCGCCTGGGACTGCATATCAGCCATCACGCCCTTCAGCGCTTGCTGAGAACGGGAAAACGCTGCCACCAGGAACTGGACCTGGTCCTCCACATCATCAATCTTGGCGTTGATGTCACGGGCAAAACGCTGACCTGCCAGCTGTTCCGATAACGGCAGCAGGCTGCCGCCGCCGGACTCCACCGGAGAAACTACTGCGCTGGAGTCCTGTGCGCAGGTTGCGGCGGGGCCCGGTTCGTTCGGGGATTGTTCAGCCGGCGCCGGCTGCCTTTCGTGTGTCGTCATCGCTCTGTCCTCATGGCGGGAAACTTCCGCTGGATACGCTCCTATGCGCGACAGAGTATGGGGCCGGGGCCAGCGGACAGGGCAGCAGATGAGGTCAGAGCGCGTGGCAAATCAGGTCAGATTGCCATTCCGCCCATTGGCAGTGCAGATAGGCCCCGGGGGCACCAAAATCGCCACTTGCCTCACCCGGTCAGGGCACCCCGGGGGCATCCTCCCGCTCCTGCTGCTGAACTTCCCAAAGGTGGGCATAGAGCCCACCAAGAGCCAGCAGTTCACTGTGACTGCCCTCTTCTGCAACCCGGCCCCGGTCCAGCACGACAATACGGTCGGCATCCATGATGGTGGACAGGCGATGGGCAATGACCAGCGTGGTCTGGTGGTGGGAAATGTCGCGAATGGCCTGCAGGATGACCTTCTCGGAATGGCTGTCCAGCGAGGACGTGGCTTCATCGAACACCATGATCGGTGGCTGCTTGAGCAACGCCCGGGCAATTGAGACCCGCTGTTTCTCGCCACCGGAGAGTTTGAGTCCGCGCTCACCGACCCGGGTATTTTCCTTGTCCGGCAACTCCGCAATGAACTCGGCCAGATAGGCCAGGCGAATGGCTTCCCAGACCTCATCGTCACTGGCATCGATGCGACCGTAGCGGACATTCTCGAAAATGCTGGTGTTGAATAACACGGTATCCTGGGGCACCACGCCAATCTGGCGGCGCAGGGAAGTCTGGCTGACCCGATCGATCCTCTGGCCATCTATGCAGATCTCGCCCCCGCTGACGTCGTAGAATCGGAACAGCAGCTTGAACAGCGTGGACTTACCTGCCCCGCTGCTGCCGACAATAGCCACCTTCTGTCTCGACGGCACACGAAAGCTGGCGCCACGAACGATCTCGCGGGTCTCGCTGTAGGCAAAGCGTACGTCCCGAAACTCGATCTCGCCTTTCGTCACCTGCAACTCGGCCGCACCGTCAGGGTCCGCCACCTTCGGGCGCACCTGCAACAGGCCAAACATATTCTCGATATTGGTCATCGCCCCTTTCATTTCCCGGTACACAAAGCCGAGAAAATTCAGCGGCATGAACACCTGCATCATAAACGCATTGATCAGCACGAAATCACCGATGGTCATGCTGCCATCGGTGACTCTGACCGCCGCCAGCACCATGGCGGCGGTCACGGCCGCAGCAATGATGAGTGACTGACCGCCATTGAGGGCAAACAGCGACAGCCGGTTCTTGCGCCGGGCCTGCTCCCACCGGGCCAGGTTTTCGTCGTAATTGTCAGCCTCAAAGCGTTCATTGGTGAAGTACTTCACGGTCTCGTAATTGAGCAGGCTGTCGATGGCCCGGGTACTGCTGGAGGATTCCGCTTCGTTGGCTTCACGAATGAAGACCAGCCGCCATTCGGTGGCCAGCACCGAAAAGCCCACATAGGCCACCACGGACATCGCGACAATGACGGCGAACCAGACGTCGTAGTTCCACAGCAGCAGGCCGATCACCATGCCAATTTCCAGCAGGGTCGGCAGGATATTGAACACCATGAAGCGCAGCAGGAAGCTGATCCCATTGGTCCCGCGTTCAATATCCCGGGACAGGCCTCCAGTGCGCCGGTTGAGATGAAAGTCCAGATCCAGCGCATGCAGATGCTGGAACACCGCCAGCCCTACCCTGCGCATGGCCCTTTCCGTCACCCGCCCAAACAGGGTGTCCCGCAACTCCCCGAACAGTACATTGGAAAAGCGCACCACACCGTAAGCGAGCAGCAACCCCAAGGGCAGGGTCAACAGCTGGCTGGCCCCCGCCGCATCCAGATCATCCACAATGTATTTGAGGATAAACGGCAGCCCGACACTGGCGAGCTTGGCCAGAACCAGGCACAACACCGCAAGGGCAATGCGGACCCGGAACTCAAGCAGGTAGGGGAACAGGGTTTTCAGCACGGACCAGTTAATGGGCCTTGCAACGATGTCGCTGGACATGCTGCGCATGGACGGAACCTTTTTTCAGGAATATGCGTGAAGGGTTTGAGAGCCCCAGATTAACATGCCGCCATGGACAAAAACGGAAGCGGCCATAATCCTGCTCCAACTGGCTGTGTTGCAATGACCAACGCCATTACTGCCAATGTCTGCCCGACCAGTCTGTGTTCTTCTTGCTGGCCAAGCCATCCGCCCTGCAAAATAACAAGAGGACAGCCCTCATGCGTGTGAAGTTTTTGATGTTTACCGCCTGCCTGTTTTTCGGCATTCACGCCGTTGCCGGTGAGCGCTGGCAACCCTATCCGCCAGAGCTGACCCGCTTCGCATACAGTGAACAGAACCTGGGTGAACACTGGCAGGCATTAACCGATGGTTTTCGCGGCCCACTGCCAACCGCACAGAGCCTGAAGGCCGACGCCGAACGCTGGCCCGACCTGTACGACTATACCCGGACCCACCTCCAGTCAGTCGCGGCATCACAACCGCAGCTGGCCCATCTCAGCGAGGGCGAACTGAGCGATCATTTTGACGCCTATGCCACCGAGCTTCGCCGCGCCTGGAGCCTGCTGTTCAACGGCCAGTTCCGTGAGGCCCGCGATCTGGGCCTCAACCTGGGCCCGGCCGGTTATTTCCCCGGGCTCTATGCCCAGGCGTTGTACGCGACCCTGATTGTGAAGGATGAAGCAGAGCGCCGGACCCTGTTGGAAGAAGTGGTCAGCCGCACCAACGAAATACTCCCGATGGCACCGGATCATCCCATGATCCGCTTTGGTCGCGCCTACGGCAAGGCTCGCATTCTGGAAGGCCTGTCCGCGACTGAAGCCATGGGCACCGGCTTTACCTCCGATGTTCTGGAAAACCTGGAGGAGCTGCTGGACGAAGACCCCAACAACATCTACGCCATCACCCTGATGGCAGGCGTTCAGTCCGGCATCATTGAGAAAGCCGGAGGATTCGTTGCCCGCATGACGTACGGAGCCAAGGCCTCGACCATGGAGTCCCTGTTCCAGCAGGCGCTGCAACTTACCCCCGACTATCCGGGCGTTTACTACGAGTACGCACGGGCCAAGCTGAAAGTGTATGACGATGATGGCCAGGAAGCCGCCCGGGAACTGCTGGAGCAGGCATCAGCCATGACGCCGAGCAGTGCTGAGGAAGCCCTGATGCTGCAGGCTGCGGCCCAAATGCGCCAACACCTCTCCGAATGACCACCTGAACGGCAGTCATCACAACAAGGTCCGTTCTTACCCAGGCACAGCCTTAACGCAAGGCGCTGAATCTGACGGCCGGGGTACGAACCCACACCTGAATGGCCAGAGCCACCGAAGGGCATGTCGTGCAGGAAAGCATGCCCGGGTGGCCGGCATTGAAACTCTGCCATTGGCAATTCGCAGAGCCGCACTACGGATGTTTGCACGCACGTTCTGATGCCGGCGGGCCCGGAGAACGTGCGCGCTGCGTCGCCTTCGCCCCCGGAAACGGCAACCGGGTCTTCACCACAGCATTCTTCCAGCGCCCCGCACCGACGAGGTTGAAAACTGTCCCCCAGGGGGTTAATTTCGGCCATAGCGCAACAGGACAGCGAACCATGAACACAATAATAAAAGGCTCATATGGGCGTGATCTCCAGGTGCGGCAGTACAGCACCCTGGGCCTGTCGGCACTGGTAAAGGAACTTGACGCACAAGGGGTTGACCCCGCCAGGCTGCTGACAGGAACGGACCTGTCTTTAGCAACAATCAACGATCCCAACACCCGTATTTCGCACCAGCAGAAAGTCCAGATTTTCCGGAACATGCAGCAATCCATGGTCAAGCCCGACAGCGCCTTGCTTGCAGGACAACATCAACGAATCAGTGATTTCGGGATCTATGGCTATGCTGTGCTGAGCAGCCGCACCTTTGGCGAAGCCGTTGACTTTGGCGTACGGCACGTTCGATTGCTGGGCCCCGTGTTTGAGAAATCGTTCCATCTCGAAGGCGATGAAGGGGTATTTACCGGGCTTTAGATGATGCCCTTGGGTGACTTGCTGCCGATGGCCACAGAGTTCTGGCTGACATCCATCCAGAAACTCGCGTACTGGATTCTTGAGGACAACCTGCCGTCCAAAAGCCTGCATCTGCCGTATCCCGCACCAGAGTATTGGCAGCGTTACGAGGAAGTCTTCGGCTGCCCGGTGACGTTTAGCAGCGACATTATGGAATGGCGTTTTGAGGCCAGTATACTCGCCGAGTCCTGCCCCAATGCCAATCCGATTACCGCCTCTATCACCGCAGACCTCTGCGACCAGCTGATGGCCAGCCTCCCGACCGATTCCAAGCTTGTTGAGCAGATTCGGAAGGTGTGCCTGAGTCAGCGCGGGAAGTTTCCGTCGGCGGAGGATTTGGCCCAACAGGTTGGCATGTCGACACGCACCCTGCACCGGCAACTTGCCACGGAGAACAGAAGCTATCAGGCGGTAGTGGATGAGATTCGCTGCACCCTGGCCAAACAGTTCCTCGATCAGCCAGACCTGCCCGTCGAGGAAGTCGCCGCCCAGGTGGGCTTTTCTGAAGCGGCCAACTTCCGCAAGGCTTTCAAACGCTGGACCGGTCTGACACCCAGCGAATACCGTCAGAACAAAAGCCAGGTATACGCTTAGTCGCCCACACTGTAAGCGAGGATCCTGGACAGATGGCTGTAGGGCATTCCACTCTGCCGATGCCAATCATTGAATGCTTTCTGGGTCTGCTCCAGTCCCTTTTTGCTGGAGGGGCTGGCATCCAGTAGCCCTTCTCTGCGCAGACCGGCGATTACGTCCCGCGACAGTACGAAGCCATCCCAACCTACCTGGCGCAGGAAATACTGGGCCGTGTTACCGCCCAGTCGGGCACCGTTGCGCTTCAGCCACTGCAGCAGCCCGATCTGATCGGCCGACGTCCATTGCTCCAGAAATGCACCGAAACTCCCGTGCTCACGGGCTGCATCGACGACCATCCGCGCATTGTCCGGCACCGTGCGGATCTTCTGCATATTGCGGACAATACGTTCATCGCTGGCCAGCCGTTCCAGCACTTCCGGTGGCACCTGCTGCCAGTAAAGCGGTACAAAGCCTTCAAAGGCGGCCTCGAAACCCGGCCATTTGTTCTCAATCACCCGCCAGACAAAGCCGGCGTTGAACACACAACGGGTCAGTGCTGAGAGGTAGCGGTCATCACTGGTTTCACTCAACACCCCCGGGGCCGCCACGTCCGGTAACAGCGCCTGCAATGCAGCTTCACCGCCTTTGCGGGCCACTGCCATATCGTAAATGTGGTTAAAGGACATAAGATTCGTTCCGGTCACCGGTTGTCGATCAGGGATACGGTGATTCACTATAAGCCATACAGGATTAACCAGGGAGTTCCCGCCATGCCCATCAGCGGATGGATCATTTTACTCGTTGCCCTCGGCATGATCGTCGGCAGTCTCTTCCTGCTGTGGGATTCCGCTCACAGCCATCGCCTTTCCGATGACACGCTGGAGAAAATCCGCAAACGTCAGGCAGAACTTGAAGCCCGTGAACCGAAGGACGAAGACTGGAAATAGTCAGGCCCCTGCGGCGAAGCGCCGAGTCGGGATGAGAAAGCAGCCGCCCCGCCCCTGCATGATCATCAGCTGACCGCCCGTGACCGCAGCCACACAGCCAGCCCCTGACTGTTGAGCTGGATATCCATACCCAGCGCGGTTTGCAGCTGGGCCTTCGACAACTGACAGCCATGCGCCTCAAGGCACCGGCCCAGGTATTCGGTCATTGCGGTCATCAGCCCCGCCTCGAGTGCGTCCCCCTCCGTGGTACTGGCAACGTCTTCGGCCAGGGCGACAAAGTCATCCACCATGGACAGCAGTCGCTCCCCCAGGACCGCAGGGTGCTCCACACACCCGTAGTGGGTCAGGTACATGCGCTCCGGCTGCAGTGCCAGCAGTTTTCGGATCGAGTCTTTGAGTGCCTCAGGGTCAAACTGCACCGGTGTGGTAGTAGGCAGGATAAACGGACCGTTTTCCGTGGTGAGCGACGGATAGCTGAGACCGAAGGTATCTCCGCTGAAGATGCCGTCTGACGCCGGATCGTAGACGCAGAAATGATGGCGGGCGTGGCCAGGCGTATCGTAGAACACCAGACGTCGGTCCCCCACCGCAACCTCATCACCGTCTTCCATGATCCGCACCCGGGACTCCTCGACCGGAATGACGTCACCGTAGATGGTGGCGAACAGTTGCTCGCCATACACCGCCAGTGAACCGGCCTTCAATCTGGAAGGATCGATCATATGCCGGGCGCCTCTGGGGTGAATCAGCAGGGTGGCGTTGGGCAATGCCTGCATCAGTCCGCCAACGCCACCCGCATGATCCAGGTGTACGTGGGTGGGAATCACAAACTTGACCTGCCCGGGCCCGATGCCCTTGTCGTCCAGCAGCGCCAGGATTCTCGGCACGGTGTTATGGGTGCCGGTCTCGATGACGGCGTAGTCATCGCCCCCTTTCAGCAGGTAGCAGGCCGCCAGGCCTTCTCGCACCATGCCGGTGTCTATCCGGATAATGTCATGACCGATGTCCTGATAAATTTCAAACGCCATGGATCAAACTCCTGAAACTGTCATATTGAAGACCCCGACACCTGCGGTGAAAGCCCGCCGGCGGCCCTACAGGCCAGGGCCTGCAAAGTCCTTTGCCATACACTCATCCAGCAACGCCAGGTATCCGGCATTGACCCGGAGCTTGGTTTGGCGGAACGCCGTCATGTTCAGAGACTGGAATTGCTTCGCCTGAGCCTTCGCCCTCGACAGCAGCTCCTCGGGGGCAGTCAGTTCATCAAGGAAACCTGCGTCGACAGCGCCCTCTGGGCCGTAGATCTCGGCCGTGCACACCGCACGATGGAAGTGCGCCGGGGCCAGCCGCTGCCGGGCAACCTCAATAAGGATGTGTGGCATGGTCATCCCAATCGCAACCTCGTTGAGCCCAAGTTTAAAGCTGCCCTGTACGCCAAGGCGGTAGTCGGAGGCGAGCAGAATGAACGCGCCTTGGGCAATGGCGTGACCACTGCAGGCGGCTATAACCGGGAACGGAAACGTGGAGAGACGACGGAGCATCTCCGAGCCCACCTTCACCAACGCCAGAGCCTCAGCCACACCTTTCTGCATTTCCTTCAGGTCATAGCCGCCGGAGAAAATCCCGGGCTGGCCGGTCATTACAACCACAGCCTGGTCCTGTTCTGCCCGGTCGAGGGCACTGTTAAGAGCCGCCAGGGCTTCATGACTGATAGCGTTGACCTTGCCATTGTTCAGGGTCAGTATCGCCACGCCGTCTTCGAGTTGGTAAGTCACCAGTTCTGACATTGGCCATTCCTCTCGTTGTTGTTAAGTCATCGCAGGATTTCCCGTACCTTACCGGTTCATTCGCTGCTGCGCATCTGTCCGGTTAAGGATAATACCAAGCTTACCCGCATGAAGAAGGGGCCGGCGTGGAACGCGGGCCCCTGAATGAAGAGTACGCCGATTGCCTGGTGACCCGGCAATCGGCGCCTTATGTCAGCTCGAAGGCTGTTTATGGAATAGCCAGCTCAACCAGCTGATAGCGAACCTGGTTAGGATCTGCCGCAATTTCGCGGTCGGTCCACGGGAAGCGGATCCAGCGTTTCTGCGAGTAGGCTTCGGTCATGTCACTGAACCAGGGCGAAGCCGGATCGGTGGACTGGGAATAGGTCACGAAACCTTCCGCCAGCGGCGTCCCGTCCTCACGCCAGGTCACCGTCTGGATGTAACTGTTGCCAAATGTCACATCGTAGGTTCCGTCGCTGAGGTCATCGGAACGGCTGCTCGCAATGGTGAAGCTACCTTCAAAGCCCTCACCACCAAACACCGGAATGGGCGTCTCATGGATACCCGAGACCTGGATATCCCCCATGGTGGCATCCATGGCAATGGGAGAATCCTGGATCCTTTTAACTCCGTCGGCGAAGGCCGCCTGCACCAGCGGGCTGAGTACATTGAGGTTGGCCGGTGTATTGACCGGGTCGGCCGGATCGAACGGCGTCAGCCACTTGTCCGGAGACTCCACCGGTAACGGGTTCAGGTTACGCCAGAACTCCCGCCAGATATGACCACCCACTGACGTCACGTTGTGGGTACCGTCCCAGGCACTCAACACCTCGCAGGCCTCGGTGATATTCACTGGCGAACCGCTGCTGCTCATCAGGGTACCCAGGGGGCAATAAGCATCCAGTACTTGCTGGCGCGCCATCTGTTCTGACAACAGTTCGCTGCTCAGTACCGTTTGCTGCAGGTTCGCCAGGTCAAAACCTGTACCGCCCGGCAAGCCATCGCTGCCGTCCAGACGCTGGATCACCTGCTGCATGCATTTGCGGGTACGCAGGGTACGGGGCGTTTCTTCATCACCAATGATAGCGGCGAAGCCGGTCAGCGGCTGGTCCGGGTTCGTGATCCAGTAGCTGTCGTTGCAGTTATGCACCCAGTCGTCACGCAGCATTGACGGCAGGTTGCCCGGACCAAAGACCCCCTCAGCCGGGGCATCGGCATCGGAATCCCACTCACACGCAGCCCGGGAACCGTCGAGGACAGGCAACCCAGTGGCGAGCTGATCAAAGACCGGTGACAGCGCCGTCGTACATTCAGTGACTTTAGCATCCGGAACGTTCGGCACCACCGTCAGGTCGCCGTAATAGGCCTGCTTGCCCGGACCGGTTGCCACCGTATTGACCCAGGGAACGCCCAGTACGCTGCCATGGAGACTGACGAACTCCTCGAAACTGTCGGCCCGGTTCCAGCGGAAGAACTGGTTAAGCAGGCGGGAATTTTCCGCGTTGGCATCCCGCAGGGTGTAGGCCTTGAGCGAAGACCAGTTCAGTACCGGCACCCCGGACACGGAGAAATTCAGCATCGGGCCATACTTGGAGCGATACAGGGTCCGGGTCTCGGTAGTGACAGAACCATCGGCCTCCAGCTTGTCCACCGACACCTCTTCCCGGGTCATGTCGATGTACTCACCCTCATACAAGTACTGGGTCGGATTGAGCGGATTCAGGGTTAACTCATAAAACGTGAAGCGGTACGCCGTAGAGACCGTATGGCTCCAGGCAAAGTGCTCGTTGAACCCGATCAGCACCGCCGGCAAGCCATACAGCGCTGCCCCCATGATTTCGGCATCATCACCCACCTTCAGGTGCGCCAGGTACAGGCGCTCGGTTTTTTGCCAGGGAAAATGAGGGTTGCCGAAGAGGATGGACTCTCCGGTCTGGCTCGCGCCCGCCGACAGACCGTACATGTTACTGCCGATCGATAATTCGCCCAGCGGGAACGGCAGCGGTTCACTGTCTCCTGCGCCTGCGGCTTCGAGCTGCGTCAAGAGATCCTCAGCGACCGGCAGGTTCAGGTCGGGCAATGCCGGGGGCGCAGCGGTGGCAATGCCTTCGACAAATACCGAGGAACTCGCCAACACCGCCAGACGGAAATAACGGCGGTACATGTCATCGTCTTCCATCGGCAGCAGCCAGTCGGCGTCCCGACAGGCCTGATGCCGGCCCGAATGCTCACCGGAGCGGATTTCCTCGAGGTAGCGGTTGAAACCATCGACGTAGCCCGACGAGGCCTCGAGCACCTCAGGGTCACTCTCCGTTTTAAGCGGCGCAATGGCGTCAGGTGTCGCCGCAAAACGCCAGAAGAAGTCGGCGTTCAGGTTGGTGGTGGTGGTGCCATTGGCAGGAATGTTGAATACCCCGTCGGCACCGAGATAGCGGGACCGCAAGCCTCGGATGGTGAGCGTGTCTTCCGCCAGCAGGCACAGGTTGTCTTCAGCCTGGGCATAGCCATAGGCATAACCCATGCCGGCGAAATCATCCGCCTTGATGTGAGGGATTCCAAAGGACGTTCGGGTCAGGGTGGCCCGGTAGAGTTGCTGGTCTACCGCAACCCGGTTATCGGTCACAGGTGGTGTTGCCTGGGGGCTGCTGTCGCCGCCTCCGCCGCCGCCAAAGCAGCCGGAAAGCAAAAGTGTTGCTGCCGCAACGCCGAATGCGTACGTTCGATTGATCATAGAGTGTCGTCCGTTTTTGTTGTTATGGCATTAACCTCAACGAACGACGGCAGCAAAAGGTTCCATTACGTGACAGTTACTAAGCTTTTCGGCCTGGCGTCCAGCATTGAATCAACAACTTACCGGGGTGCAGTCGTCAGCTGCGAGCGCGGGCAATGCGGAACATCAGCTCAGGGGTGAATCGCTTGATCCAGAGCGCCGCCATCTCTTTACCCTTGCCTACCGGGATCTCCCGTTTGCCGGCCGTAAGCCCCTTAAAGATCACCTCGGCACATTCGTCGACGTCCATGCCATCGGCGATATCCTCGTCGACCTTGCCAAAAGCGGAGCCGTCCGCTGACAGCGCATTACGTGACACGTCAGTCTGGATAAACCCCGGCACAATGGTGGAGACGGCAATGCCCTGATCTTCCACTTCCGCCCGCAGGGCATCAAAGAACCCCATCACCGCGTGCTTGGCCGCACAGTAACCGGTACGCAGAGGAACGCCGACCTTGCCGGCAACACTGGCGGTCACGGCCAAGTGGCCCGAACCCCGTTCCAGCATGTGAGGCAACACCGCCTTGGTCAGGGCAATCTGTCCCATCACGTCTACCTCCATCAGCTGCCGGTAGACGGCCATATCCGTATCCTTGCACAGGGATCGCTGGGATACGCCAGCGTTATTGACCAGCAGATCGATGGCACCAAAACGGTCAAGAACCGCCTCTACCGCCGCAGGCAGGGCGTCCCAGTCCGTGACGTCCAGCGGCAACACCAGCACCCGGTCGTCGGCACCGCACCGCTCTGCCACCCGCTGCAATTCGTTTTCACGTCTGGCGGAAAGCACAACATTTGCACCGGCCCGGGCAAAGCGCAGCGCCAGGGCTTCACCTATGCCGGACGATGCACCGGTGATCCATACCGTGTTCTGGGACATGACGACTCCTCGTTCAATCAGTTTGGGGAAAGCTGCGGTCAGCCCCCAGTGGGCTAACCGAAATAATGCCGAAACAACTGTAGCAGAAGCACCAGTGCCATCAGCGGGAAAATCCACCGGGTCATTCCGGGGTTGGGCGTCCACCCCCCCTTGCCCGACAGTTTCTCCAGTACCGGCACCAGGATCAGCAACGCCAGAAACAGCACCACCAGGACAATAATCAGAGTTTTCAAACCGGCTCTTCCACGTGGTACCGCCCTGCGCCCGTCATACACAATTTTCTACATGAAAAAGGTTCAATTTAAGGGGGACAGGGCGATAGGATGTTCAATACTGCGAAGAATCATAACAACAAACGGAAAACGCATGCGCCTTGACTCGGTAATCGGTAGCCAAATACAAATGATGGTCTATCAGTACGCTCTGTGCACCCGAACGCCCCGGACTCCCCTGTGACTGGCTGACGACGATGTATTGCCAAATGCTTCGTGTGTTACTCGCACTGACACTCTGGTGTGCCTCGGCATCGGCCAGGGCCGAGCTACCCGTGATCCCTGTCACCGGGACCGCACCGGTGGCCTCCCTGTTCCACTACTGGGAAGATGCGGAAGCCCAGGCCGACATCGCCCGGGTGCTGACGCTCACCGATAACCAGTGGCAACTGGAGGAGTCCGGCAGCGCTACGTTTGGCATCACCCCGTCGGCCTACTGGCTGCGCGTGGCGGTCCGCAACCAGACCCGCGAGCATACCAATCTGGTGGCTGAGCTCGCCTATTCACAGCTCGATGATGTGCGTTTCTACGTTTTCTCAGGGAACCGGCAGGTCCGTGAGCTTCGCACCGGCGACACTCTGCCCTTTTACCCAAGGGACGTGGATCACCCCAATATGCTGCTGCGGTTCGACCTTGATCCAGAGCAGCAGAAAATCCTCTATATCCGGGTCAAGACTGCGGGCTCGATGATTTTGCCGCTGCAACTCTGGCGTGAAAACGACTTCTTTGGCGCCGCCTCCAACGAACAGAAACTTCACTTTTTCTACTACGGCAGCCTGACGGTTATCCTGCTGATCAACCTGGCGGTTTTCCTGACCCTGCGCGAGAAGCTGTATCTGTATTACGCCCTGGCTATTGCCGGGTACCTTCTGTTTTTCGCATCCATCAAGGGCTACAGTTTTCAGATCTTCTACCCCCAGTTCCCCGGCATCCACGCTCGGGCGCTGCTGGTATCGATGCCCTTACTGGCACTGTTTTCCATTCTGTTCTGTCGCGAACTTCTGAAAACAAGGACTTACACCCCAAAAATGGACGTAGCCCTGAGGATGATGCTCGTTTTCGAGATTTTCTTCCTCATCGCCGCCCAGTTCATGGGCTACAACGCCGCCGTCAAGTTGTCAGCTACGTCCGCGATCATCTACTTCCTGCTGCTCTTTCTTGCCGGCCCGGTTTCCTGGGCTGCCGGTGTCCGCGCGGGCGCTTTCTTCACGATCGCCTGGACGCCTCTGACCGTTGGGGTGCTGGCCACCGCCGGGCGGGCGTTAGGCCTTCTGCCGGAAAATATATTCACCGAAAATGCCATGCAGATTGGCTCGGGTCTGGAAGCCTTTATCCTGACCCTCGCCCTGGCCGATCGTCTTTACCGGGAGCGGGAAGAGAAAATCAGCGCTCAGGCCGGTCGTCTGCGCCAGGAAGAAGCTCGTAATGAGGCCCATCAGAAGCTGACCCAAGCGATGACTCATGACCCGGTCACCGGCCTGCCCAACCGCAACCGCTTTGAACTCATGGTCAACCGGGAGCTGCAGCAAAATCCGGGAGGTCACTATATGGTCGGCGTGGCCCGCATCACCCGGCTGGATGAGATTAACCGGACACTGGGCCTGACTCGCAGCGAACGTCTGCTCAAACGTCTCGCCGAGCAGATGAGTCTGCTGGCGTCCGGACTGCCATTTGTGATGAGCTCCCCTGACGAGCTGGGGCGGGAAGAACGTGTTTATCAACTGTCAGGCGACGCCTTTGGCATTCTGGTCAATGCCAGCGGGGTTGCCGATAATTTCCAGGGACTGGACAGCACCCTCAAGCTGTTGTCGGAACCCGTGCTGCAAGATGACCTGGCCATAGAACTTCATCCCAGGTATGGTGCCGCCAGTTATCCCGCCCATGGCGACAATGCCGCCCAACTGATCCGCAATGCCCACGTCGGCATGGAGATCACGCCCCACGGTCAGCACGAAACCGGTTTGTATTCCAAAGCCCACGACATCTACAGTGAAAGTCGGCTAACCCTGATGTCGGATCTGCGGGAAGCACTTCAGAACGATCAGACCGAACTCTACTATCAGCCCAAGGCCTGTCTGAGCAGCGGACGCATTGTCGGCCTGGAAGCTCTGATCCGCTGGCGTCACCCTGAGCGGGGTGCTGTCTGCCCGAGTGACTTCATTCCCCTGGCAGAAGAAACCGGCGTCGTTACCCAGCTCACCCGCTGGGCCATTGAGCGGGGAGCCCGGGACCTTGCCCCCCTTCTGGCCGCTGATCCCGAGCTCAGCGTCTCAATCAACATCTCCGCCCGCGATCTGGCATCCGACGCACTCAGGAAGCATATTGAGACCAGTCTGGCACGGCACAAGGTCAACGCCAGACAGCTAACCCTGGAATTGACGGAAACGGCCACTATGGAGGACCCTGTCATCGGTCTCGAGGCGCTGCAGAGTCTCGCGGGCACGGGCCTCAGGGTCTCAATTGACGATTTCGGCAGCGGCTATTCATCGCTGTCCTATCTCAAACGCCTGCCGGCGACGGAGATCAAGCTGGACCGTTCCCTCCTTCTGGACGTCGATGACAGCGACGGCTCGAAAGTGATCGTCCAGACGTCCATCAACATGGCCCACAACCTGGGCTACGAAGTGGTGGCTGAAGGCGTCGAAAAGGAAGAGACGATCCGTCTGCTCGGTGCCATGGGCTGCGACAAGATCCAGGGATTCTGGCTCTGCCATCCATTGCCGCTGCATGAACTGAAAGCATGGCTGAAAGAATACCGCGCCAGCTCATTGGCGGTTAGCACCGCCAGCACCCGACCTCAGGCATCAGCGCCGAAATAGTTCTGCATCCACTCCACCAGGGTATCGACACTGACCTCAGCCAGCGCAATCTGGCGGAACTCGTCGGCCACTTCATCGTCGATGGTCACAAACTGGTACAACAACAGCCCGGGCTGCTCGTCGTGGAGAATCAAGGTAATGCGACGGCGGGTACGCAGGCAGTCGAACGTCATCGCATCCGCCGGTATACCAACATCACGCATACCACGGCGCACACTCACCACCGGATTAATATGCTGGTGGGCCGCCTGAATTCGGGCGTGGGCATCGCTGGCCATGTCAGACAGGGCCTTGAGAGGATCACTGGACATTCGAGACGGTCAACTCCTGGTTCGTTGAGTGGATCGCCGACACCGGGTCGGCAATCACATTCTAGCGAATCGCAACCATAAAGCCGACCGTACGCCTTCAACGCACTCGCCGCAGGGCTTACACCGACTTGCGACTGAAGATGCCGACAATCGGCGTACCGTGAGCACGCAGGACCGGTTCAATGTCACGATGGAGGGCGTGGTAGCGGTAAAAGGGAACCCGCGGAAACAGGTGGTGAATGGAGTGCAGGTTCTGCCCCAGCCAGAACCATTCCAGAGGCTTCATCCACCGCGGCATGATCAAGCTGTTGGTATTGCGATAACGGGCCGAATCCTGATACGGAACATGGGGGCGATAGGCAAACCAGTAGGCCGTGAACAGGGCACCGGCAAGGTAGCCCACCAGCACTACCGCCACCGCACCGGGCTGATCGACGAGTGCCAGGAATGCCACCCGCCAGCCCAAAGACAGCAGAACTTCCGCGCAAAAAATAACGCGATCTTTCAACGATGCGGAGCCCCACTGATGCTTGACGAAAAAGCTGTTCTGGACCCACAGGAATTTCACAACGGTCAGGATAAAGCTCACCGGCCCCCGCGACATGCCGCTGACCACATAATCCGGGTCCTTGTCAGGCTGGTTGGTGTAGCGGTGGTGGGTAAAATGCTCATGGCGATGAGATGCATAGGGCACGGCAATCATGGGTGCCACCAGATAGCCGCATAGATCATTGAGCCATTTCAGGCCATCCCGACTGCCATGGACATTGCCATGGGCGGCCTCATGCAGCGGCGTATAGGAGGCATACGTCAGTATGGCCAGAATTGGCAACGCCACCCACCAGGCGTAGGCCCCTGCAGCGAAGAGGGCCAGGTTCAGCACAAACCCGCCGACCACCAATAGCGTCAGGGCTACCGTGACCCAGGCAACATGGCCCATATACTGTTTGGCAGCGGCAATTGCCTGTTTATTGAGTACAGCCAGATCCTGTGACATGTGATACCTCGGATACGTCGGGAGTCTGACTGCTAATCTAGTCGCCGCAAGGCCACATCGACAGGGCTGCAATGGCCATTCGCCTGACATATCCGGCCAACGCTCAGGCACGGCTGTGCAAACTCCCGGGGACGGGATAGACTGCCTGCCATGCCAAGCTTTGAAAACATCCTCCATCCCGTCACCATCGCCCAGGTCATGATCGGCTTCGCCGCCACACTGGGCGTGGATCAGGATACCTGCCTGCAAGGCACCGGCATCAACCTCAATGATCTGGTGGATGGCGAGGCGCTGATCACCCGCGGCCAGGAAATGCGGCTGATCGAGAACCTCATGCTGGCCCTGCCTGATGACCCCGCGCTCGGTTTCCGCCTTGGCCAGCAGTACAACCTGGCAACCTTCGGCATCTGGGGGTTTGCCCTGCGCACCAGCCGGACCCTGCGGGAAGCGGTCACCCTGGCGGTACGCTACCTGCCGCTGAGCACCGCCTACTGCCGCATTGTGCCGGTCGATGAACCCGGTCGCTTTGGTATCGGTATGGATGCCGAACCCATTCCCGCTCACTTGCGCCAGTTTCTCCGCGACCGGGATATGGCCACAGGTATCAACCTGCTGAAAGAGCTCAGTCTTTCCCACATGCAACTCATTGGCCTTGAATTTCGTGGCCCGGAATTCGACGCCCGTGAGGTCGAACAGCTGTGCGGTTTCAAGGCTCGCTATCACAGTGACCGCAACGTCATCCTGGTACGCAGCGCCGATGCCGACCGCCCACTGCCGACCTATGACCCTCACCTGGTGCGCATGCTCGACGATCAATGCCGGCAACGGCTCCAGCGGCTGCATACAGACGACGTAGCGGGTCAGGTTCGCCAGCAACTGCTCGGTTCACTCGGGCTGGTGGCGTCCCTGGATGAAGTCGCCCGCGCCGTGTCCATGTCACCGCGAAGCCTGCGCCGCAGGCTCGATCAGGAGGGCACCAGCTTCCGCGCCCTGGTTGAAGAGGAACGACGCCAGCTCGCCCTGCAGATGCTCGATGGCAGCCAGATGAAACTGGACGAGCTCGCCATCCACCTGGGCTATAACGACACCGCCAGCTTTACCCGAGCCTTCCGGCGCTGGATGGGCTGTTCTCCGGGCGAATACCGCCAGCGTCAGAACCAGGCATAGCCATTCCACCGCCAGGCCGTCTCGCCGCGGCCCTGCCGCTGACCGTCAGCGACTGAGTCGTCGGGCCAGCATTGCCAGCGCCTGTTCCGCGGCTTCTGCGCCGCCCTTCTGGTTCTGTGCCGAGACAATGCCATGCTCACGATCCACAGCAATGTGATTGGCAAACAGGTCTGTGATTCGGTGATGACTCCACTCGTAGCTGGCCCCGGCATTGCGCAGCTCCGTTTCCGGGTGCTTTGGCGTATGGGTCACCCCCAGCGCCTTGAGCTGCCGGTTCGTGACGCCGGTCAGTTTCACGCCCTCAACCAACGGGCTGCCATCCGGTTTCACCGCCCCGATAAAACCCAGCGCACCATGACAGACGCTGCCCAGAACCTTGCCCTCGGCGTACGCCTGGGAGATCTGAGCATTCAGTGCCGGACTCTGCATCAGGTCATAGGCCGCTCCCCAACCGCCGGCCATGAACAGGATGTCGTAATCCCCGACATCAACATCAGCAATACACAATGAATGTTCAGCTTGATGGCGGGCAACCTCGTCTTTCAGAAACCGGCTGTCATACCGGGTCCGCACCGGAAGCCATAACGACTGGGCCTCAATGGGAATAGCTCCGCCCTGGATACTGGCCAGATCCACATGAAGCCCGGAATCCTTGAAAACATAGTAGGGCTCAGTCATTTCCGACGCATAGACGCCAGTCGGCTTTCCACGCTTCAGCACCTCACCGGTCACAGGATCAAGGGTATCCAGCGTACGCTGGCTGGTGGTGATCACCAGTGCCCGCCGCCCCTCAAGGTCAAAGGCCAGCGGCTCGTGATTGGATTTGAACGGCAGGATCGCCATGGCATTGCTCCTTTTACATACACTGAGTGATGGAGTATGCCCCTGCCCTCTCTGCCCGTAAATTATCGACTTCGGCACACAGTCTGTGCAAATATGCACAGATGAACTGGAGCCATCTTGAATATTTCCTTGCCGTTGCCCACTCCGGGTCACTGAGCAGTGCCGCAAAGCGGCTGCAGGTGAACCATTCCACGGTCGCCCGGCGCCTGGAAAAACTGGAACAGGAACTGGGAATCCGGCTGTTCGACCGCCTCAGCCATGGTTACCGGCTGACCGAACATGGGCAGGCACTGCAACGCCATGCCCAACACATCGATGACAAGATCACTGACATCCAACGCATGTTTCGTGGTCGCGATACCGCCCTCTCTGGAACCCTCCGTATCAGTAAGCCGGACAGCGGCATCCTTAACCTGTCCCCGCTTCTGACGGAGTTCCACCTTCGCTACCCGAATATCGACCTTGAGCTCACTGCCGCCGCCGACTTTAGCAACCTCAATCGAATGGAGGCCGATGTCGCCCTGCGCTTAACCGACCAGCCACCGGACACACTGATCGGACGTCAGCTCGGGCGCCTGCCTCTGAGAGTCTATGGCCACGAGGACTACCTGAAACGTTGCGCCAGCCTTGACCCCGCACAGCTGTCCTGGCTGATCTGGACGGGAAGCGACCCTGACCGGAGCATAGAGGCGCACCTGAAGGCCTTGGTGCCCGACGCGCGAATTGTGCTGCGAACCAATAACTACAGCGAGCTCTACGAAGCCGTTTACGCCGGTATGGGGGTCAGTCTGCTATCGCCGCTGCGGGTGCCGCAAGGCGCGCCATTGCGAATGCTCGCACCGGATCGGTTTCGCGTCGATATCGGGTTGTGGCTCCTAAGCCATTCAGACCTGCGCAACAGTGTTCGGGTCCGGGCGTTCAGAGACTTCGCCAGCGAACAGCTTCCGGCACTACTCGCCGGGTGATTTCATGTTGACGAAAAATCAGGAGTCTGGAAGATTAGCCCCATGACAACAAAAACACAGCACTGGACCTCCCTGGGTTATTTTCGTCCTCTCTTTGATTACACCGCTCAGCAGGGGTTCGACTGCTCAGGCATGCTGGCATTGCTTGGGCTTCAGGAGTCCGACCTGAAAAACTCGGACCTGCGTATTGCCCATGAACACATCGCCCCCCTCTTCAAGCTCGCCCGCGCGACCACCAACGACGACAATGTGGGACTGCACGCCGGCCAGGAAATGAAAATCCAGCACGTCGGCATTCTCGGCCTGCTCGCGCTGACCTGCAGCCGGGCCAAGGAAGCCTTCGACCTGCACACCCGCTACCAGTCGCTGGTCGGCAATGGACTGGACACCCGGTTCCATATCGAGGGAGGACTGACCTGCATGGAATTGTCGATCCCCCCAGGCCTCCCACACCCAAGCCGACAGGAGTATGAATACCACCTGGGTGGCTGGTTTCAACTGAAGGACCAGGTTGTTGGCGCCGAACACAAGGCCTGTCGCGTTGAACTGCCTTATGGGAGGCCCGCCAATGACGACGAACAGACAGCCCTGTTTGGCGTCTCCCCCTCCTATGGCCATGATGTGGCACGAATCTATTTTGATTCGACGTACAATGAGCTCGACCTGACCACGCCGGATCCGCAGCTCAAACAAATCCTTGAACTGCAGGCCCGCAAGCGCCTGCAAGAGCTGCAGGGGGAACAGGCGGATACCGATCCACTGCTGGCTGAAGTGAAACAACTGATCGCCAACAAGCTGGCCTGGGGCGCCCCCTCTCTGGAAGAAATCGCTGAGGAAATGCAGGTCTCCCGACGAACCCTGCAGCGCCAGCTGGACAAGCGGGAAAGCAGCTTCAAGGATCTGCTTGACCAGGTTCGTAAAGATCTGGCCTGCAAATACATTGAGACCCCCGACCTGGCACTTCTGGACGTCGCCTTCATGCTGGGTTTTTCAGAGCAAAGCAGTTTTGCCAGGGCCTTCAAACGCTGGTTTGGAGAAGCCCCCGGCGTCTATCGTCGCAGCCTTACACCTGACAGCTGATCCGCTCCCAACACCAGTCTTCACGGCGCCATCCTGCTCGCCAACATCTGCGCTCCCTGAGTCCACAACCCCACACCGCGGTGGTGCAAGCCTTTGCCAGGCCAAGCCCCGGAACCCGTCGGCGTTGGCACCTGCGGTCATGGGCTGGTGCGCTCAGACAATACTCCCGCCATGGTCCATGCCATTCTGAGTTCATCCAAACAAGAATCCCGTCACGGGAATGCAGAACTGATTGAGGAAAGCTAATGAACAGCTATCGCGTCATCATTATTGGCAGTGGGTTCGGCGGTCAGTGCGCCGCCATGAAGCTGAAAAAGCTCGGAATCGAAGACTTCGTGATTCTCGAGCGTCGCCCGTTCATGGGAGGCACCTGGTGTCAGAACACGTATCCGGGCGCTGCGGTGGACGTGCAGTCACCGTTGTATTCCATTGCCGCCGAACCCTACCCGTGGAGCCAGATGTTCGCCGAGCAGGCCGAGCTTCAGCAGTACACCAATCACGTCATCGACAAAAACGGGTTACGTCAGAAAACCCGCACCAGCACCAACGTCGAAAGCACTCATTGGGATGAAGGTAAACAGCAATGGGTTGTCCACACCAGCCAGGGCGAGTTTTCCGGTCAGTTTCTGATCAACGCGTCTGGCCCACTCAGTACCCCGATGACCCCCAACTTCCCCGGCCGCGATAGCTTCAAAGGCAAGAGTTTCCACACCAACAACTGGGACTGGGACTACGACTACCGCAACAAGCGGGTCGCCATCATCGGCAGCGGCGCCAGTGCCGCCCAGGCTATCCCAGCCATGGTCAACGACGTGGCTGAACTGCACGTGTTCCAGCGCACGCCCCACTGGGTCCTTCCCCGCCCGGACCGGAAGTTCAGCAAATTCGAACAAACTCTGCTCGGCATCAAACCTCTCTACAAGCTCCTGCGCTCGCTGATTTACTGGCAACTGGAAACCCGGGTGGTTGGCTTCAAGTACTCCCAGAAGCTGCTTAACGTGTTCGCCCAGAAAAAGGCGGAGCGGTTCATCAAGCAACAGATCACCGCCCCCGCCTTGCAGGCGGCCCTGACACCGGACTACACCATTGGCTGCAAACGAATCATCCTTTCCAGCACCCTCTACCCGGTACTGGATCAGTCCCATGTGCAGGTACATACCAAGGAGGATGGCATCGCTGCCATTACCGACACGGGCATCACGACCACCCAGGGCCAACAACTGGACGTAGACCTGATCGTATATGCCACCGGCTATCAGGCCACTGACGGCGTGATCTCCTATCCGGTCACCGGTCGTAACGGCCAGACCATTGCCCAAGCCTGGGAAGAATTCCCAAGGGCGTATCTGGGAACCGCGCTGCCCGGTTTCCCCAACCTGTTCATCATGACCGGGCCAAACACCGGGATCGGGCACACCTCCGCCATCTTCATCATTGAGGCCCAGCTCGAATACATCGCCAAAGCCATCCAGAGTGTTATGAAGACGGATTCAAAGTCCATTGAAGTCACCGAGGAGGCGGAAGCCGACTATACCGGCATGATCCACTCCGAGATGGACCGAACGGTTTGGAAAGCCGGTGGGTGCACCAGCTGGTATCAAAGCAAGAGCGGCCATGTCATCGCCATGTTCCCAGGCTTCAGCTTTACCTACCGGCGCCTCGCCAAGACCTTCAAACCCGGACACCATAGTCTGGTCCAGGACGCCCCGCGGGTGAACCCGGCAGGCGCCGACAGCCTCGCCTGAGCGGTATTCGTCATGGATGACACCCACGGTCAAGCGGCGGCACGCCTGAGCAAGACGCTTGATCCACTCGTCGTTCATGATGTCGATTCAATATCAAAAGCCGGAGAACCCCATGACCGTGATCAACATCCACTCCCAAACGGAAGTGTCGATCCAGGCGGACCACGACACCGTGTTCGAGTATCTCCTGGACACACAAAAAACCGTCAGCCATTACCCCACCCTGGAACGGCTTGAACAACTTCAGGACAACCAGTGGCTGTGGCGGCTGAGGGAGATAAACGCCAAAGGCTTTTCCCACCAGATAGTCTACGGAGTCGAATATTCCAACGACCCGGCCTCCGGACAGATCCTCTGGCAGCCACTGCCCGGTCTCGGCAATTCCCAGATCCACGGTGCTTTCCAGCTGAAGAGCCTTGGCCAGCACACCCAGGTTCACCTGGAAGTCCGTGGCGCACTGGACATTCCCGTGCCCCGTTTGCTTAAGTCAATGGCGAAGCCATTTGTAGAGCGGGAATTTGAATCGCAGGTCCACACCTTTGCCAACAACCTCAGGGTTGCCATCAGCAACTGACCCGGCCCAGTCAGACAACGAACCGCGTCATCTTTTTTGAACTGGAGAAACCATGAAACGATTCATCGGACTTAGCCTGGTCCTTGTCCTTATCCTTGCAGCCGTTGTTGTGCTCATCCCCACCAGGGTGGGGGATTTCATTTACACCAACGGCGCGCTTGCCGAGGCTTACCTCTATGGACTGGAGCAAGACCAGGTGGATATCGGCGAGATGAGTCTCACCGTCTTCGACAATAAACTTGAAGGCCGGGACACCCTCATCCTGATTCATGGTTACACGGCAAACAAGAACGTCTGGATTCGCTTTGCCCGCGCGTTCACCGACGAGTACCGCGTCGTCATTCCAGACCTGGCGGGGCACGGGGATACCGGTTTTTCACCCGACTGGGACTACAGCATTGCGGCGCAGTCCGAACGTATTGCCAAACTCATGGCAGCCCTGAATATCGATTCCGCCCACATTGTCGGAAACTCCATGGGCGGTTTTATCGCTGCGGATTTCGCCATCAATTACCCAGCTGAAACCAAAACTGTAACCCTGTTTGATCCGGCCGGCCTGCACTCCCCGGTGCCCAGCGAGGCCGACACCCTCAGGGCCGAGGGCCGCAACCCATTCCTGCCATCGACCCCGGCTGAATTTGAACATTTCTACGGGATGACCATGGAACAACCGCCCTATCTGCCGGGCATTGTTCTGGACACCGTGGAAATCGGCTACATCCAGAACCGCGACAGACACCGGCAGATTTTTGAAGAATTCTATCCTCGTGAGCTGACAACCGAGGAACTCCAGCGGGTGTCCGCTCCTGCCCTACTGGTCTGGGGCGCTAATGACCGCATTATTCATGTCAGTGCCGCTCAGCTGTGGAAAGAGAAGCTGCCCGGTATCGAGGTCGACATCCTGGATGGCATTGGCCACATGCCCATGGTGGAATCGCCAACCTCCACCGCTATGCGCTACCAGATTTTCCTGAATGCCGCCCCTACCGAACGACAGGTCTCTCAATAATGAAGTCATTTACCGGAAAGGTTGCCATCGTTACTGGCGGAGGCGGCAACGGCATCGGCAATGCCCTGGCCAGGGAACTGGCCCGCCAGGGGGCCAGCGTTGCCTTTTGCGACATCGCCAGGCTCGAGAAAACCGAACAGGATCTTGATTCTCTTGGCGCCCGCTATTACAGCGAAACCGTAGACATCACCGACAAGGACGCGATGGACCGCTTTATCGCCACGGTGATTGAGCGCTTCGGCGCCATCGATCTGCTGTTCAACAATGCCGGCGTTGCTCTGGGCGACCTGACCTTTGGTGAGGTCAAACCTTCAGACTTCGAAAAAATCACCAATATCAACTACTGGGGCGTCATCAACACCACGATGAGCTGTTACCAGCATATGCTTCAACGCCCGGAAGCGGCCATCATCAATATCTCCAGCAGCCAGGGCATTCTCGGCGCCCCCTACCTGGTTCCGTACTGCACCACGAAGTTCGCGGTGCGCGGATTCACCGACAGTCTCCGCGCTGAGCACCTGATCCGGGGTATTCGTCACATCAGCTTTCACACCGTGCACCCCGGCGCCATTGCTACCGATATCACCCTCAATGCGGATTACCAGAACACCGGCTCCCAGCGCTTTCACGAGACCCTGCAAAAAGGCACCCAACCCGCCAAAGCAGCCCAGGTGATCCTGCGGGGTGTGAAGAAAGGTAAAGGGCGAATCTTTATCAGTGACGGTGCCGCCCAGGACTTCCTGGTTCGGCTGATGCCAACCGGGTATGTCAGGGTCTTGCGCCTGTTCATGCGCCTCAAGAAAATGGAAGTGCGCTGACCGGCATCGGCGGCGCAGGCGATCAGGGCACAGGAGGCGCCAAGAGGGACATCTGTCGACCAGATAAGGCCAGCCGCCTCCCGGAGCAACAAATGCAACACTTATGGTGATAGTGTTGCATTTTATTCCTTGAGAAGGGGCTCACGAATGCCAAAGACCATCGCCAGAAACTCAGCAAAACGTTACGAGAACTATGGTTTTTTTGGACCTGGATCCGTCACCTGGAAAGTGTTTCGCTACCCTAGCTCATTTACCGTCGGCTTTCAGCGTACCGTCGTCAGCGAGATGTATGAGCCTTTCCTGATGGCGTCAGTCTCCGATACCGAAGCCGTTATGAAGCGCCCTGCAGCCCGCTATGACCGAACACTGCAATATGTGTCCACGGTGGCCTTTGCCGACAGCCCGACCGTGGTAAAAGCTTCTGATATCCTGCTCAAGATTCACAGCCACATCCGCGGCAAGGAACCCATCAGCGGCGGCTATTACGACGCTAACGACCCGGAAGCTCAACTCTGGATCCACCTGACACAATGGCACTCCGTGCTCCTCGCCTACGAAGTTTTTGGCCCTGGAAAGCTCAGCGAGGAAGAGGAAAACCAATACTGGGCCGAGTGCCGTATCGCGGCCGAGTTCCAGACCATCGACCCTGAAAGCGTGCCGCGCAATCGCCAGGAGATGCGCGATTACTATACCCGCATGAGGCCGCGCCTGGCGGCTACGGAAGCCACCCAAAAAACCGTTCAGCACCTGCTGGATGCCACCACGTTCCTGCTTGATGACCTGCCCCTGCTGTTACAGCCACTTCGCCCCGCCATGCGATACCTGTTCAGAAAAGCAACCATCGCCACCCTGCCCGGTTGGATGCGGCAACTTGGCGGCGTTCGTCAAAGTGCACTGGAAGATGTGCTGGCGATATCGGTGATGCGCCCGCTGTTAGGGGCCATTGCCTTGCTACCCGACAACCAGCTGCTCAGGATGATTGAAGCCCTCTCACCAGGCACCGCCAAGGTAGTCGCGCCGATCCTCGCTGATATTGCCCCGGTATCCCCCACCACCGTTACGCCGGCAGAAGCCTGGGCCACGGCCAATCGACCAACACCGAGAGCGCAGTATAATCAGCACAAAGCAGAGCGAGCCGCCGAGCCTGAGGACCATGCCCCCAAAGACCCGGGAACGAACAATCTGCTCCAGTTTGCCTAATGGAGACCCCCTTTGCACAACCTGAACTTCAGTGAGCTGTTGAGTACCGCCCGGGACATCAGTTACGAAGCTCCGCAGCTACGGATTTTGGAAGCTGCACTGGCCGAGGCGGCTGCGCAAGGACTGCACGGGTTGACCATTGAGGGGGTAGCCAGGCGGTGTCGCCGGAACAGGGCGACCATCTACCGCCACTTCGGAAATCGCGACAAACTGGCGTACGCGCTGGTGGTATGGGAAGCGAACAAGATGATGCAGGTCCTCACAAAAGCCGTTGCCGGCATCGACGACCCCGAAGCCCTGCTCGTTGAGGGATTCGTGGCCGCGATGCGCTTTGCCCGTGAGCACCCGGTGATTTCCCGTACCACCCAATATGAGCCGGGCAGCCTGATTTTTGCAGCGAGGGCGAACGATCACTCCCTGCTGAGGCTGGGCGCCGGTTTTATGGCCAATACCATTCGTTGGGCCCAGTCAAAAGGTCTGGGTACCCATCTTGATGCCGACGCTGCCGGCGACATCGCCGCTCGCCTCTTCTCATCGTTCGTTCTTCTGCCCGGCGGGCACAACGCCCTGAACGACGATGAAAGCACACGCCAGTTTGCCCTTTCGACTCTGGCGCCCATGTTGCTCAGGACGTGAGGCTGAACCGTCCAGCGCCTGACACCAGAACAACTGATGAGAGAATCCAATCATGACCCTTTGCCCCATTGCCGCCGCCATGAGCTGCACCCGTTGCCCGGCCTACAAAATCTGCCCAGCGACCAGAAGCGAAAACCGGCGGCCGATAGCACTGTGAAGCCAGCCTGTCAGCCCAAGGCCGGCCAGCAAGCCGATTGACTCAGGAGATAGACGCCATGCCCAACTGCACACCCGCCCACCTGGATTACCTGGATCGCGCGCCCTACAAGGAAGTCAATGTTGTCGACCTGCCAGCCACACCTGAGCAGGTGTTTGCGGTCTTCAAGGATGGAGAAGCCTGGCCGAAGTGGTTTCACGTTATCGATAAGGTCACCTGGACCAGTCCGGAACCCTATGGTGTTGGCACTACCCGGACCGTCCATCTGGGCCCTCTGAAGGCAGACGAATATTTTTTCAATTGGGAAGAGAACCGGCGCTTTTCGTTTTACTTCAGCGCCACCAACCTGCCCTTCATGAAAACCCTGGTCGAAGATTACCTACTGGAGGCCAAGGGCCCCAACACCACCCGCTTTACCTATACTGTGGCCTACGAACCCGCCCTGCCACTGAAACTGAGTGGACCGGTGGGCCGAGCAATACTGGCCAGGTCGTTCAAACGCGCCAGCCGAGCCCTGGTCAACTACCTGCAACCATAGCCGCGGTCGCCACTGCCAGTGGCGCACGGGTGACCCAAAGGCACCGACCGGCACTGGGCATCGGTGCCCGGTTTGCAGGCACAGCAGTGAGCATGGACAATAGTCCCTTCCCTGGCCCGAGCCCCTGTGAGACCTGTGTACATGCCGCAAACCGACCGACTGGGTAGCGACACGCCCCACCTGGCTCTGTACCTGCCCCATCGCCCGAACAATATGGAGCATCTGGTAGACACCCCCAGCGCCCAGGCTCTGGTCATGGCCAACTCCAATCACTGGCGCAAGATCGTTACCCTGCTGGCCAAGATAGCGTCACCGGCAGCTGAGGACTGGCGTCAGTTCCGCGATGGCCCGCTGTTCCAAAACACTGCCCTGTGCTTCAACCCGGAATTGAATAACCATGCCCGCTGGCACTGGATCGGTGGCAAAGACAACCTCGGACGTTTTACCCCCCTGACCCACCAGGCGGCGCCACTGGCGGGCTGTCCGGAGGTGACCATTGACCCGGCATTGCGTCTGCTGCTGACGCCCTACCCGGACTACCGACAGCTCAGCAATCAAACGGTTGAGCGGATCAGGGCGGCCCTCACCGCCCTGGATTTCTATGGCGAGCCCTTACCATGACACGCCCCTATTACCTGGGCGCCCCCCAGTGGCACCACCCCAACTGGAACTCGCGATTACCTCCCGGCCGCAGCCCCCTTGAGCGCTATAGCCAGGTTTTCAACTGCGTGGAAGGCAACACTACTTTCTATGCCACCCCCAGCCAGAGCCAATGCCGCCAGTGGCGGTCACAGGTCGCCGATGATTTCCGCTTCCTCCTCAAGTTTCCACGGGCGATCACTCATGAACTCCTGCTCACCGGGCTCGGGACTCAGGTACACGACTTCCTGGAGGTCATCGCGCCCCTTGAAGACGTCCTGGGGCCCTTCCTGTTGCAGCTGCCAGCCGCGTTCGGCCCCGAGCAACTGGATAGGCTCTGGCACTTTGCCGACGCGCTGCCGGAATCCCTGAGTTGTACCGTGGAGGTTCGACACCCGGCGTTTTTTCGCAAGGGCGAGGAGGAACGAGCGCTGAACCGGGGGCTGCGGGAACGGGGAATTGCCCGGGTCTGTTTCGATAGCCGCGCGCTGTTTTCCGCAGCCCCCGACACCGAAGCCACCCGCGATGCCCAACGCAAGAAGCCCAGAGTTCCGGTGCACCTGCTGCCGGGTGAGGCGCCCGCAGTCGTTCGATATATCGGCCACCCCGATCTGGAAAGCAACCGGCACTTCCTCGCCCCCTGGGTGGAACGGGCAGGCCGCTGGATTGAGGCAGGCCAACAGCCCTACATATTCATGCACATGCCCGACAATGGTGATGCCCTGGCTCTGGCGGCTCTGTGGAGTGAATTGCTGCGTGATCGCCTACCGGACGTCGCAGGACTGGAACTGAACAATCATCCCCCCCAGATAGGCCTGTTCTAACCCTACGCGATTCACCGGGAAACCTTCTGCTTTTGCCTCTCTCTGCCCGCCCTTTGTTCTGGATTTCTCAGCGCGCTACACCATACTGAGCTAATGACACGCCGAAAACGAGGTGCCGGAGGAGACCGCCATGTCCACGACCATCACCGTTTCCAATGATGTATACGACGCGATTGTGGCGCGACGACTGAGCAAGAACGAGTCGGAGAACGATATTTTACGACTGGTGCTTGCGATGGCAGGAACCGCTGAAGAAATTCATGCCCACGCTCAGGACCACGCGGACTTTGCACACCTCATTCTGGATAGTGATATGGATCACATGAGCGAATAGCTGCCTGGCCGGATCCATTATCCACGACTAGTCTGAAGCCAGCGTCGCCGCACGGTGGGAATTCCGGACCAGGATTGCCCCGTACATAGATCGTACCCAGGGATTTTCACGAAAGGACACGCCACGTTATGGATAAAACGTCTTCGTTTTCAGACATGGACGACTACCTGAAGCCGGAACTGGGCCCCAGCACCATCGCCGAGCCGGTCACCTATCAGTCACTCTATATCCTCGATACGCTGCTGCCTGATACATCCGCCGCTCAACCCGAGGGGGACGTCAGCATCCCCCAACAGGGGCCTTTTGATCCGTTCGCCGAATGCGGCAACCAGCCGGAAAAGAACATCGCTTTTGGCGTCTTGTTGAAGCACCACCAAAGCTGGCAACAAAAGGGGCTGGCCCTGGGCAACCTTCTCCACTCTGTGTGTCTGGCCCCGGGTGAAGTGACGCAGGTTGCCATCATGGACTGGACCCGCCGGACCCGGGGGAGCAGCACTCAAGACACTAAACAGGGAGAGCTCGTCAGCGCAGACATCGACCAGTCCCGGGCGGTCAATGAGGTCCAGAAAGCGGTCGCCGAGGAAGCACAGGCCGGACAGTCGAAAATTACCAGCTCTTCCTCCAGCGCCCAGACGGGCGTCAGCGGCGGCGGGCTGCTTTTTTCCGTGACCGCCTCAGGCGCGTCTTCCCACAGTACCGCCCTGACGGCTCAGTTCAGTACCGGCAAACGGGATCTGGCGGCCGAATCCAGCAATCAGCTCAACCAGCGAACCGCCGAGACGTCCCAGTCACTGCGCTCCCGTCGCTCCTCTGTGGTGAAGGAAGTGACGGAGTCTGAAGCGGAAAATATGACCACCCGGGTACTGGCCAACTACAACCATCGCCACACCCTGAACATCGAATACTTCGAGCTGTTGCAAACCTATGCCATCACTACCCGCCTGGATGCCTGGGATCGCTGCATATTCCTGCCCATGCAGGTTCTGGACTTCTCGGACATCAATGTGGTCCGTCAACAGCTGCCGGCACTCATCCATTTATTCCAGCAATATCCGGATCTGGAGCCTAGAATTGAAGAATTGAAAGCGCTGGCAGACCCGGACTTCAAAGCACCCCAGAGCACCAAACAGAAACTGGCCGAGCAGGAGTATGCCCGGCTGCAACAAGAGCTGGCCGCCACACAGACTGCGTTCGACAACAGAGACACCATTGTCAAAGAAGTTCATCTGCTTGAGCAAACCTTAAACATCGTCGATGACACGGCGTTCAAAAAAGCGGCTACACAAGCAATAACCACGTTGGGACGCCTGTTGGCCGACGAACCCGTCGCCCAGAGCTACCTTGAAACCATCAAGACCGTGCTTCCGAATAAAGGGGATTTCGATTCAACAGTCCAGAATTTCAGAGACCTGCAGACAGAGCAGGCAGGGAATCTCAGGCAGCAAGTTAAGGAACTCACCCGAAAGGTCGAGGCCGAGCGCAAGAAGATGGGCATATTCTTTGTGCCCATCCAGGATTTCCTGATCAAGCACAGCCTGATCCTTTCCCAGAAAATCTGGCTGCAACTCGACACCTACCGCATTTACCTGTTGCTCCAGGGTATTAAACTGGATGGCCGCGCACTGTCGTCCCTGGTGGACCCGTCGCCGGTCGGTCTGTTCGGCAATTACCTGGCCTTTCGCTGGGGCTTCACGGACACCGAGTCCGACGACGCCAAGCATCCGGCCAGAATGAGCCGAACGACCTTCATGAAAACTTTCATCAGCCCTTCCGAAAGCGCCGCCAGCCCAGACAGCCCGGAAATTGCCGTACCCACTTCGGGCGTCTTTGCGGAGGCCGTACTGGGGCGTTCCAACGCTGCAGAAACCATCGACGAAACCAAATTCTGGCGCTGGAAAGAGGAACCCATCCCGATCCTCCCGCCCAAGATCAATCCGCTCAACTCCCGGGACCGGGCCAAGGGCATGGACCTGACGCCGGGCGATTTTGCCGCCGCCATCGCACAACTGCGTTCACAGCCTGTCGGCGATATTTCCCATATCGGACAGATACTGGGCGCGCTGCAGAAGAACGACATGTTCCGCAACATGGCTGGCCTGCAGGAAGCCGCCACACTGGCTGGCCAGATGGCACAAATCAGCGGCGATGGCGCCACAGCCGCAGGCCAACGATCTGCGGAAATCTACGGCAAGATTCTGAAAACGTTCGAGGACGTTCTGGATAGCGAAGCCGGCCAGGCGATGGTCGCCGACTTCATGCTGCCTGGCTCCGGTGAAGCACTCCAGGCGGCCAAGGGCCTGGAAAAATCCGTGACCGGCGGAAAAGGTTCCGGAAACGGACGGGACCATGAACTGGATCAAACCCCAAGCCCGGGGCACATGGACGGCAGTGCAACCTGAGCCAGAATCAGGCCCAGCCTTCATCACGCCACTGTAAGGATCACACTGGCATGGCCACCTACGAACAAAGAAAGCAACGACTTGCGAGTAAGATAATTGCCCGCCGGCATGCCATCGCGCTGCAATCGTCCCGAAGACAGGCCTGGCTTGATGACCTGCTTGATATGCACAGCGGCACTGGGGGGGATGCACCACGGCTGCTGGCAACCATGGACTACCAGTTCTCCTACCTTTACCTTGACCCGGATTTTTTGTCCATTGCGTCGGCACGCCGGCATTACTGGCAAGACCTGTACAATCGCTACAATCCCAACGGGACTCCGTTACGAAACATGACGCAGGCGGACCTGAAGCGAATCGTTCCGAGAACGTTACACAACCTCTATATCCAGGATGCCAGATTTCGCCTGACCGGAGACCGGACGCGCCTCACCAACTTTATCAATCAACAACTCCAGAGCGTGAACGCAAGTAACCTTGCGCAGCAGGACAAGGCCACTCAAACCGCCAGGCTGCAGCAACAGCAGCAATGTTTAACCGCCAGCACAATCCCTCGCCCGCCAGCGCAAAACAACGCGGGGAAGATCAAGAATCCCAATTACGATTTCTTTTCTGCCCTGTCAGACCAGTACCTGTTCAATAACCGATGCCCCCTCAGCGACAACGACCCGTTCTGGGTTGCCACTGACCAGTCGCCGAATGGTCAGGCAACCATTAGCGCGGACTTTGGCCCTTCACATTACGTAAGCGGACTGTTTAACGCCCCCATCGTCCCCAGCAAACGCCTGCAGCTGTGCTTCGTAGCAAATGACAGCAGTACCTACTCAATCGATCGTATCTATCTGATTGAACGCATTTTGCTGCACAGTGTCCGCCAGGGTGGTCGGCCCGTCGCTAACCCCTGGCTTCAGCTCGCCCAGAACGCGCCACTACGCCGAATCTGCCAGTACTCCTACACTTATGGGGTACTGGGCTACTGCCACCTCAGCTGGAGCGACAGCGCATTCGACTTCAACTGACAGCTGGACTGAAACGTCACTCAACCCGCCCGGAACGGGGGACCAGGCAGTTCATCGCTGAAATCGTGAGGTCCCGGAACATGGCCTGGGAAGAAATGAGAGAAGGAAAGCGGTCATAAAGCTCACGACGGCAGGCCGGTGAGCGCTGTTTGCTGGTGTCCAGACATTCGGAAATATCTGTGCCTTCCCCAGCGGCCTCCTGACACAACTCAGGCACCTGCGCTGCCACCCAATCCACCACCAGACTGCGTTCCACCGGGTTGGCGGCCAGATTGGCAAAGCGATCAGGATTGATGGGTTCTGGCTGTTCAGCGGTCTGGTTCCAGAGGACAAACACGAGTGCGGCTGCAACCAGTACGACGGTGACCGTAGGGAACTTCATTGAAAGTGATCGCTCGGGTGAAGTGAGATTGAAACATCCAGTGCCACGGATGATAGAGCTTCTGATGAGCCGAGTCATCACCCGGCGCCCCCATCCGCGACTGGATGAGCGTTACCAGGGGGAGAGAGGCCGCACCGGCTGCCGGGCGGAAGATATCAGGGAGCCCCACAGTCAAATGACAGCCCTTCCCGGGTTTTGCCCAGCAGGCGGAAGCCCTGATCGGTCATCTCATAGAAATAGGTATGAAACCAGTCCGGAATCTGTTCAGCCCCTTCTTTATCGATCGGGTTAACGATGAGAAGGGCACTGTCGAGCTGGTAGCAAACTCCATTGGAAGCCGCTCCCTCGCCGGGGTAAAAAACGTCGCCGCTATCAACATCAATCGCCGCGACCTGCTGACAGCTGGTGCCACACCCCCAATAGGTGAGCACGTACTTTCCGGCAAAATTCGGGCTCGACCCCACCGCCCGCTGCAGGAACATCTCAAACACCGATCCGCTCTCGGACTCCGGCAACCTCAGTTGCTCAACAACCCGGGAAGAAGATTCCGTAGCCGGATAGTCTTCGAACCGGTACTCGTCCGCATGACTGGACAACGCGATAATCGCTAACATCCCTGCCAAAATACGTCGCACAACAGATCTCCACTTGTTGATGATCCAAAGCCTGTCGTTCCAGGTCCCTGTGGTACAGAAACAGCATACCGGTTGCCGTGTGCAACAGGTACCCTGTCGTCAGTCTTCGGTCAAGGCGCTGTAGGGACGCTCCAGCGCAGCACGAACCTGGCCGATGGAAAACACCCGGGCAAACTCCGCAAACCGCTGACCATCGAACCACAACTGAACCACCGGCAGCGCAAAGATGCTCCGAGTCGCGCAAAGACTTGTCGCAGCCTCCTGACAATCAATGTAAGCGGTCGCCAGCTGCGGAAACTCATCCAGCCCCAAGCGTTCGAGCTGGGGCTTGATGGCCTGGCACACACCGCAACGAGCTCCCCCAAACAGCAACAGCACCGCAGAATGAGCCTGCAGCAGGTCCGCCAGCTCGGATTCCGTACAGACGTTGATCATCAGATTAACCTCGAGTCGTTGCTGGCCGGGTAAACCGTCATTCTAGAACAATCCGTAGCGCGTTCCAGAACCCCGTCCCCGTCTGCGTTGATGGCCCTGCTCTGGCTAGCGGTAAATGCCTATGAAAAAAAGCTTCGCAATTTCAGGCAAACCCGGTTACAGTTAGCGGCGTAGGAAAGAGTTAGCAAAGCAATTCACGAATAAGACGTCTCTGAAGTAGTAGTTCCCGTCCTGTTTTTGATTACGCCTGTTTATTAGTTCCCACATTCCGTTGGCATTGCCGTCACAACGAGGGCACCAACACATTATTTGATTGATTACAGGATTTTTATCTATGTCTACTACTACCGGTACCGTTAAGTTCTTCAACGAATCCAAAGGCTTTGGCTTCATCACCCGCGAAGGCGGTCCTGATGTATTCGTTCACTACAGCGCCATTCAAGGCGGCGGATTCAAGACCCTGGCTGAAGGCCAGCAGGTAGAGTTCACCGTAACTCAGGGCCAGAAAGGTCCTCAGGCTGAGAACGTTGTTGCTCTGTAATTAGACAACACAATCTCTGAAAAAGGCAGCTTCGGCTGCCTTTTTTTCGTTTAAGGGCCAGGGAAAACAAAGCCGGATTCGGTGATTGGCAAAGCCTTCTTCTAGAATACCTTCACATTCAAGATTGCCTGGAACAGACATTGTGCAAGATGCATTCGAACGGGTAGAGCCTGGCGCTCGCAAAGCCAATAAACGTCATATCCTGCGCTGCGCATTACAGTGCTTTATTGAGCATGGCCTGGAATCGACAACCATTGACACCATCCGCCAACAGTCCGGCGCCAGCGTTGGCACCCTTTACCACCACTTCACAAACAAAGAAGGGCTGATTGCCGCGCTGTATTTCATCGCCCTGGACGACCAGCTGGCAGTCATGCTGCCCCAACGTCAGCAGGAGAAGAGCGTCAAACAGGCGCTCACCGACCTGATTCAGACCTATATGGCGTGGGTCTGCCAAGAGCCCGAGCTTGCCCGTTTCCTGTTCCTGGCCCGAAGCAACGTGTCCAAGGACCCCTGGAAAGACGCTCTCGCCGCCAAGAACCAGGGGCGTTACGCATTCCTTCAGGAGTGGCTTGCCAAAGGCGTTGAACAAGGCCTGATCCTTCCGCTTCCACGGGAAATCTACGCGTCCTTGCTATTGGGGCAATCCGAGAACTACTGTCGGGCCTGGCTGTCAGGGCGCGTCAAAACGCCACCGAAAGAACACGCCAAAGCGTTTGCCGAAGCGGCCTGGAGAAGCCTGGCCGTCGCTCCCCAGGAGAGCGACAGCACGACCCGAAGGATCAATAATAGAATTTAATTCTAGAACTTTATTCTATCAGCTGGCATGCTTAGTGGATTCCACCGCGCACCACATAGGAGCACCTGCCATGGATACCTTGAAAACCTTTACCCAACTGACTCGCCTGCCCTTTGGAAAAACCCTCTTCAGCCAAGCCGTCTGCCTGGCTGCGCCCTACTTTTCAAGCATTAACCCGCGGGTAAAAACACTGGAACCGGGACGCTGTGTCGTCACCATGAAAAAACGTCGCCGGGTGACCAATCACCTGAAAACAGTGCATGCCATCGCCATGTGCAACATGGCCGAACTCGCCGGCGGCATGCTCACCGACGCCTCCATCCCCCCCGGAGCCCGCTGGATTCCAGCAGGCATGTCGGTCCGCTACCTCAAAAAGGCGAAATCCGACCTGACCGCCACCGCTGACGGATCAGAACTTGACTGGACTCAGGAGGGAATGATTCGGGTGCCGGTATCCGTGACCGACGACGCTGGCGAGGAAGTATTCCATGCGGAAATTGAGATGAACGTCAAACATCAGTGAGGAAGAACCGGCCGCGGGCCATTGCGGGTGTTGCTAGCGAAACCGCGCCCGGTAGGCCCCCGGAGACAACCCCGTGTGCTTGCGAAACAACCGGCTAAAGGAACTGACATCCTCGTAGCCGGCACCACGGGTTATGGTTTCGACATTCTCCGATGTCGACTCAAGCCGGCGCCGGGCTTCCTCCACCCGCAGCAGTTGCAGGTAGGTGGTGGGATTGTCTCCGGTGGCCTGTCTGAACCGTCGTAACAGGGAGCGTTCAGTCAACCCGGCCCACTCCGCCATGGCCGCCAGCGAGACCGGCTCCCGAAAGTGCTGTTCGAGCCAGTCCTGAAGCCTGAGAATCGCCTGGTCAGAGTGATAGCGACGGGTCTGCAACACGCTGTAGGGCGCCTGACTGGTGCGCCCGGCGTCGATCACGAAGGCCTTGGCCAGTTCCCGCGCCACCGAGGGGCCGGCAAACCGCTCCACCAAATAGATCCCCAGGTCCCACCAGGCCATACCACCCCCGGCACAGGCGACCGGTCCGTCCACCGTCACCAGTTTCTCAGGATGCAGTTCCACCGCGGGATAGCGCTGACGGAACTGACGACTGAAGCCCCAATGGGTGGTCGCCTGACGGCCATCCAGCACCCCCGCTTCCGCCAGCAGGAAAGCCCCGGTGCAGTTACTGGCCAGGCGCACCTCAGCGGGATCACCGCCAGCACATGTGCCCAACCAGTCGATCAGATCGGGGTTCGCGACCAATACCTGCTCGATGGGGGCCCCAATGGTAGGAATGACCAACAGATCGCCCTGGTCGTGAGGGTTGATATCCTGCCAGCCACCATCGGCCAGCAGTGTCAGGCCATTGATACAGCGGCATGGAGTTCCGTCAGCCGTCAGCAAACGGGTCTGGAAATGAGGGCTCGGCGGTTCGCGATGAATCCGCGCCCAGGTCACCCCCGCCAGGCGAAACAGGTCAATCATCCCGGTGATGGCGCTGGCCAGCGCCCCGTCAAAACCGATGACAGAAATGGTGTGCATAGATACGTCAGCCCCGGCACCGATGGCGAAATCGACCATGATTATGTCAGAAATGCCGGTTTCCCGACAGGCGCCCAGTATGAGAGTCTAGTCCCATAACAAGGAGCCCCTCATGACCGATACCCTGATTGACCGCCGCGACCTCACCTTCCAGCTCTACGAAGTGCTCGATACCGAGGCACTGGTGCAGCGCGACCGTTTCCAGGAACACAGCAAGGATACCTTCGACGCGGTGATCGAAACCGCCGACAAGATGGCACGGGAAACGTTCGCCAATCACAACAGCGCCGCCGACAAAGACGAACCCCGGTTCGTGGATGGCAAGGTTGAGATGCTGCCGGAAGTAAAACAGGCCTTCGACGCCTATGCCCAGGCCGGATTTATCGCCAGCCGCCACGACTACGAACTCGGCGGCATGCAGTTGCCTGAATCGGTGATGGCTGCCTGTAACGGCTTCTTCACCGCGGCCAACCCCAGTACCGCGGGTTATCCGTTCCTGACCACCGCCGCAGCCAACCTGATCCGGGTGTTTGGCGATGCCTCCCAACGCAGCCGCTACCTGCCCCACATGCTATCAGGCCGTTTCAGCGGCACCATGGCGCTGACCGAGCCCCATGCTGGCTCCAGTCTAGCGGACATCCGCACGTCTGCCACTCCGACGGAGCAGGGTCACTACCTCATCAAGGGCGCGAAAATCTTTATCTCCGGTGGCGACCAGTCCATCACCGAAAACATCGTTCACATGGTACTGGCCAAGATCAAAGGTGCACCGGCGGGAGTGAAGGGAATTTCCCTGTTCGTCGTACCCAAGTTCCGGGTCGATGCGAACGGCAATTCCGGCGACCATAATGGGGTCAGCCTGGCGGGCCTGATCCACAAGCTCGGCTACCGCGGTACGACCTCGACCGCCCTCAGTTTCGGGGATGATGCCCCCTGCCACGGCTACCTGGTTGGCGAACCCCACCAGGGCCTGAAGTACATGTTCCAGATGATGAATGAAGCCCGGATCGGCGTCGGTCTCGGAGCTGCGGTGATTGGCTATCGTGGCTACATGCACAGCCTGGACTACGCCAGGGACCGCCTCCAGGGCCGCAAACCATCGGAAAAGAACCCCGAAAGCGCGCAGGTGCCGATCATTGAGCATGCCGATGTCCGGCGCATGCTGCTGGCCCAGAAAGCCTACAGCGAGGGCGGGCTGGCGCTGTGTCTGTACGGCGCACGCCTGATGGATGACCTGCATACCCACCCCGATGCAGCAAAACGACAGGAAGCAGGCAAGCTGCTTGACCTGCTAACCCCGGTGATCAAGGCCTGGCCCTCCGAATACGGCCCCAAGGCCAACGATCTGGCCATCCAGGTCTATGGCGGTGCCGGCTATACCCGTGAGTATCCGGTCGAACAATGCTGGCGCGACAACCGCCTGAACCCCATCCACGAAGGCACCAACGGCATTCAGGCCCTTGACCTGCTCGGCCGCAAGTTGTGGCAGGACCAGAGCCACGGCCTGCAGATCCTGCTGCAGGAAATGCAGGTAGACCTGAAAGCCGCCACTGGCGAACGCGGCCAGAACTGGGCCCTGTCTCTCAGTGAAACCCTGCAACAGGCGGTCAAGGTCACCCAGACCCTCGGCAAATCACTGATGAGCGGCGACCCGGACCCGGTGCTGGCCAACGCCTCCTGCTACCTGCACCTGTTCGGCAACATCATCGTTGCCTGGATGTGGCTGCGCCAGGCGAACGCCGCCTCCCTCGGGCTGGTTTCCGCCAGCAACGACGAAGAACGTAATTTCTACAACGGCAAGCTGCAGGCCGCCCAGTATTTCTTCCACTGGGAACTGCCCACCGTGGCCCAGGACCTGGTGCTGCTGCGCAACCAGGACGATACCTGCCTCAACATGAAGAAGGAGTGGTTCTGATGAGCCTCGTCAAGGTTGAAAAGCAGAGCCATATCCTGCTGATCGGTCTCAATCGCCCGGACAAGATGAACGCCATGAACCGGGCCATGTACCACGACATCGCCAGTGCCTATTACCAGCTCCAGCATGATCCGGACCTGCGCGTTGGCCTGGTGTACGCACTGGGTAACCACTTCACCAGTGGCCTTCAGCTGGATGACTGGGCCGGAGTATTCGCCAACGGTACCGGCATTGAACCCGGCGAGGGTGAGCTCGACCCTTTCCATATCGCAGGTGAAGGACTCAGCAAACCGGTGGTGTTTGCCGCCCAGGGCATCTGCTACACCTGTGGCGTGGAAATGATGCTCAACACGGACATCCGGGTGGCCGCCCGGGGCACCCGTTTCGCCCAACTGGAGGTCAAGCGCGGCATCTTTGCCTGCGGCGGCGCCACGATCCGTCTGCCCCGGGAAATTGGCTGGGGCAATGCCCAGCGCTACCTGCTCACGGGGGACGAGTGGACCGCGGAACAGGCGTACCAGTGGGGGCTGATTCAGGAACTTGTCGAACCAGGCGAGCAATTCAGGGTTGCCCTGGAGATCGCTGAGAAAATCGCCAAAGCAGCCCCGCTTGGCGTCAGCGGCAGTCTCACCTCCTCCAAGATTGCCGTGAGTGAAGGTCAGGAAGTGGCCAAGCAGCGCCTGTTCCCGGACCTGCAACCGGTCATGGCCAGCGAGGATGTAAAGGAAGGTATCCAGTCATTCCTGGAGCGACGGGAAGCCAAGTTCAGGGGGCGATGATCAATCGCCCTGGAAAACATAGGAAGGAATCCTGCTGTTATTGACGGGTACCCGGGGTGGCGTTGAGGCATCACGCCGGTGATTGCTGTTGTGGCGGACACCCTCCTGCCGAATAACGACGTTCTACTTCCCGCAATTGATCAATTGCTATACGATACGGCGCCCTCAATTTGCCGCCCAGCGCGCCAGGTAGCCATGTCCAAGAATGCCCTGTATACCGACTTGTCGGGCTATTACGACCTGATGTGTGCCGATATCGACTATCTGGCACAAAGCAACGGCGTGCGCCGGCTGCATCAGCTTTTCGGCAACGAGGGGCTCAACCACCTTGATCTGGCCTGCGGAACCGGTCCTCATGTTCGGCGTTTTATTGATTTCGGCTACCACAGCAGCGGACTGGATATTAACCAGCCGATGCTGGACTTCGCCCACTCACGCTGCCCGGAGGCCAGCTTTGCCCTTCAGGATATGTGCGACTTCCGGTTTGACCAGTGCTTCGACCTGATTACCTGCTTTCTGTACTCGATTCATTACAGTGCCGGCCTTGAGAAACTCTCGGCCTGTATCCGCAGCGCCCATGAGTCACTGAACCCCCACGGCGTATTCTGTTTCAACGCGGTGGATAAGAACCGGATCGATAACCGACGTTTTGTCAGCCATACCACAGAACACAACAACAGCACCTTTACGTTCCGGTCTGGCTGGCACTACCCGGGCGAGGGCGACGCCCAGTCGCTGAAACTCAGCATCACCCGAACCACGGGAGATGTGTCCCAGGCCTGGCATGATGAACACCCCATGGTCGCGCTGGGATTTGAAGACCTCCGCAGCATGCTGGCACCGTACTTTGAGGTACACATCTTCGAGCACGACTATGAGCGCATCGTGCCCTGGGATACCGTCTCCGGGAATGCTCTGTTTGTTTGCGTGAAGCTCTGACCGCCACCGGGCGGCGCCTCCCGCCGTTACCGCGCCAAGAACGCCGGCCGGAACCGGATTGTCGCCGGTTATATCCAAAGGCCGGCCCCTGACCAATCCATCACTCCGGTAGAGTCTCGCCGGAACCTCCCATCTCTGCGGGCATGTCTTTCATCTTGGGCAACCCGTCCCGAATGGGAAGGACCGATTCCTGATAGTGCACATGCAGCGCAGGTTCAAACTTCAGCTGTGGCAGGTTGGCCACATACACATCCACCAGCCCGAAGCCCGGATGATCGGTAAAGACATGGCCTCCGCACTGACGGCACCATTTACGGTAGCTTTTTTCAGTCAGGTGGAACTCGCCGACCTGGTCTTCCCCAGCCAGAATCTCCAGCGTATCCGCAGGCCACAGGGAAAACGCATTGACCGGCCCGGCCGACCAGCGCCGACAGGAATCGCAGTGACAATACCCCATCGCGGCTGGCGCGCCAGACACCTGGAATTTAACGGTACCGCAGAAGCAACTGCCCTGATATTTGCTCATGATTCTTCCCTCTCTTTGTTATTTTCGAGCGACCACTTTCGCAAAGGCTCTTTATCAGTGTATATGAGACCTGAGAGTTACACTGGAAGAACTTTGGTGGCATAACACAGGACCGGATACCCGTGAGGGCTCGCCAAACTGACCGGCTCTGCCTCAGAGTGGACACGGCCCTCGCGCCGCGCTCAGGCACTTAACGATCCGAACCACCGGTCTGGTTCGGATCGATACCGGTCACTTTGAGGGATTGCTGGCGCAGCTTATTCACTTCGAGGGTAAACACATCCGGTCGCGAGTAGTGTCCGGTCACATCAAGCGCTCGCCGGGCCGTTGTGACCTGTTCCAGGTCAATGTCATACAGCACATAGCCCTTCTCTCCCGACAAAGGTCCGGCAACAACGCTGCCACCCGGCGCAACAATCAATGAATCTCCCGGATTGATCCAGGACTCCTCCGGCGGATACAGGGCATCCAGCTCCGGAAAGTCCGCGGGCAAATCTGCCCGCTCAATAGCCACACCACAGCACAGCACCCAGCACCGGCCTTCGCGGGCGATGTGCTGCATAGTACCAATCCAACCCTCACCACTGTCATACGTTGGCGCAATGTAGACCTCAACGCCCTGCGCATACAGCGCGTAACGGGCGAGAGGCATGTAGTTCTCCCAACAGACCAGAGCACCCACCCGGCCAACCGGCGTTTCGACAACGTTGAGACCACTGCCATCCCCAAAACCCCAGACCATACGCTCGGGATTGGTGGGCATGAGTTTCCGGTGGTGATTGAGCAGACGCCCCTCCGGGCCAATCACAACCACCGAGTTGAAAAGCGTCGCGTGACTGTTTGACGGGTCCAGCTCATTCAATCCGCAGACCACCGTCACATGATTCTCCCTCGCAGCCGCGAACAGCGGCTGCAAGTCGCCTGCCCCGACATCAACGGAGTTCCGGTACAGACGTTTGTGTAACGTCTCGCTGGTTCCCCAGTCACCTCCGGGCCTGAGCCGCCAGATCCAGGCCGGATAGCCAGGGATAAACGCTTCGGGAAAGACAATCAGCTCCGCGCCCTGAGCAGCGAGTTCCCCGATGATTGCCACCGCTTTCTCAAGGGTTGCTTCCTTATCGAGAATGACGGGAGCCTGCTGTACCAATGCAACCATAGCCATAACTGAACCTCTTTGACGGCGATCGCCGACAAATGAAGGGGTATGTGCAAAGGATAGTTCACACTCGCCGATACGGAAGGATAATCCCCCCGTTCACCTCACAGACCTTCAACCGAACCACGCAGGCGCTGCCCTGGGCGGGCTTACTGCCAGGACTCCTGCAGATAGCGCTCAATCTGCCCATCCTCGGTGAGCATCCGCAGTCCGGTGTTGAACCGTTCAAGCCGGTTCGCGCTTTCCGGGATGCTTTTGGGTAAAAGCAGGTGCAGAGTGGTCGTCGGCTTGAGTGGCAGCAGGTTATGGGTCACCTTGAAGCGGGAGTCGCCAGGAAACAACTCCAGCAACTGGGCATAGCCGGCCTTACGATCCTGGGGAAAGAGGTCGATCCGGCCTGCCATCAGCTTACGCCAGTTCAGCTCATCCGAACTGGCCCATTCAATTCTGTACAGGCCTCGCTCCGCTCCCTCGATAAAATCATCGCCGTAATTGTAGCTGTAGGTGGCCCCGATGGTGAGTGCTTCCAGATCTTCCAGGCGCTGCCAGCGGAACGGGGTGGTGGTGAGGTGAAAGAAAACGTAACCATACTCACCGATGGGATCGCTGTAAAAATGCAGTTCTGCCCGCTCCTCACGATGACTCCAGGGGAAGCTGGCATCCACCTCGCCTTCCTCTGATACCAGCAGGGTGCGGGACCAGGGATAGAACGTGAAATCCACCGTATCCCCAACAGCCTCAAAGGCAGCCCGTACGATGCGGGCTGTCACCCCTTCATATTCCAGATCCGAAGACACGTAGGGGGGCCATTCGCCGGTAGCAATCACCAGGTTTTCCCCTTGAACGTACGTCGACAGGATTGCACTGACACCGCACGGGACCAATAAACAGCGCAGGCAAAACACCTTGAGTAACGACATCATTCTTAACCTCCACGGTTAAGACGCCTATTACTCTCAGTATAGTTTTCTTATGCAACGGTTTGACTGATCTAACGCAACTCTTGCAGGGTTAGCCGCCCCACGGCCTCCTGCGATTCAATCCAGGTCATCAAGAGTGATCACCAACGCTGGCCCGGTGACATCCACGTCCATGAAACTGTAGGTATCACCATCAACATCTTCAACGCGGACGTCAAAGCGTGGCGAACGGTAGGCGGAAGGAGTGAATAAGAGCGTGAAGGTCTCACCGTTCGCCAGGATGTTATCGCCCAGAGCATCATCACAAAAACAGCATTCGCCGCTGATATGGCTGGCATACACGTAATAGATGTCGTAACCGGTCTGGTTCACGACGTCGAATTCCCATAAATCTTCGGCTAACGCCCATTGTGGGAGCAGAAAAACCAGTAACGCGATCCGTGCAAGCATGAACTGACCTCGAGTCATTTGGACAACATGTTTAACCTGGTCGCGGGGACAAATCCGCCACCACCTCAAGCCGGACATCCATAATCGCAAGCCGCCGCAGCAAACGGATACGCCGCAGCAATGGCCACCAGTCGTAGAGGAAAATTTCCATGGGCCGCCACATGGCCACCCATCCGCCAATCCACAGACTCTCACTGGCCAGAATCAGCAAGCCATTCCCGGGAGCCTGACTTTCAATCATCCGGCTCACACCCAGGCATACCGCCAGGAAGGCCAGACCGATCACCAGACTCAGACGACCCTGGCCCATCAGCCGGCGAAAATCCCGCCGGACCACCTGCTCCCGATCACTGAAATAGGCCCGAACCGCTCGCAGCACCCGATCACGGGCCGCACCGACGTCCTGACACTCGTTGACCTGGATCTCCAGGCGAAATCCACCGTGGGCAGGATGCTCCTCCGCCCATTCTATAATGAACGACTCGGCATTCACATCCAGGTCCCGCCCCACAAACGGCGACGGGTCCAGCGAATTGAACAACTGGGTGATCGTCGCGAGGTGAAGACGGATGATATTTACGTGGGAATCATCGTTCACGGATTGCCTACGACAGTGCGAAACGGGTAACCCGGTGATGGACTGTAAATGACAGGGTCACGACGAAGCATAGCATGGCTACATGCCGGGTAAATCAGGAATACGGCCTGGCGTTACAGGAAAGGTATGAACTGGAGGCCGCAACAAGGCAGGCCTCCAAAGGGGGTTAGCAACCGATGCTCAGAGATCACTCCTCGGCGCGAGATTGACCTCAAACGAAGGCGCTGCCCAACCAGAGACCAGATCTGCGTTATTTGCCAGGGGCTCGCCCCCGACAATCCGCTCGGCTTCACCGCCATACTGCAGCCAGGTCTGAGTAGGCACCGTACCAACACCGGGCTTGCTGTAGTCACAGACACCGTCCGGGAAGATTGTCGCTACTTCTCTGGCCATGGCTTCGGAATCGTAGGTACCGTTCAGGATGTTCACCGGATAATCCGCAGGGTCCACCGGTTTGAGCTGGCACTTGTTGGCCAGGGTTTCGATGGAATCACCAGCAACCGTGCGCGGCGTTCCAAAGCGCGTCTGGACCACCAGTTGCTGTGCCGCGACCACTTCGCTGGTAATCGGGCTGAGCGGATCGGTAATGATCGGCGGCAGGCCCAGATCACCCAGTTCCAAACCGCAAACCTGACCGGTCATGATGTCCAGAATCTGCCCCAGTTCTGCCGGCACTTCCGGAAACGCCAGCATGTCCGCCTGGGTCCAGGTGGGGTTTGGCGTCAGCAGGTTTCCGGTGTAAGGCACAAACGGGCCGTGCTCACTGAGCAATGAAGACACAGACAGGCAGCGGTCACGGGCTTCCAGCGGCTTGTTTGCGATGACCTTATCGGCGATGCCTCCAGCGCTGTTATCCGCTTCGATACCGGCAAGCCAGTCGTCCATGACATACAGGGCTTCGGTGGCATAGATCGAGTCCCCCGCGATCGGGAAGGCACCGTACCAGATGGTGTGATTACGGGCATGGCCCTGAACCGTCTGGAGCCGGGCACGAGTCTGCCAGGAGTGATAAGCGTCGTGGGCAATACCCGGGTCTGGTCCGCGCAGGTCTATGATCGGCAGGTTCGCCAGATTTTCAGCCGTATTGATAGCACCGGTACGATAGGCGTTGGTCAATGCCAGCGGATCGGCAACGGTGCGCCCTGCCTGATAATCAATATCGACATCAAAACCGCCAATCTCACGATTGACCGCCAGGAACTGGTCGGCTGTAATCGTGCCGTCCTGCAACGCACGCAGGCCATACTGCACCCCGACATTGTCTAGCGGGATGCCGCCAAAGCCACGCGACAGCAACTGCTCGTTAGGTGACCACACCTCCGGCGTACGGGTTCCGAACTGGGTTGCCATGTAATCAATCAAGCCACACCGCAAGCCATCGGGGCGGTCCTGTTTGTGGTAGACCTCCGCCTTGCCGTTCAGACCCGGGCAGCTCTCCTGATCCGGATACGCTGATGGAAAGAACGCCAAATCCGACACCACCGGGTTGACCGGCAAATGGCCGTACAGCGCTGGCCATTGCAGCAACAGGTACTCGGATGTCAGCAGGGTCTCGAAGAAACTCGCGAGATCCTCCGGAGACTCCGGCATCTGGTTACCGAAGTACTCGTTGAGCAGGTTGTAGTCGGCAAACTGGGTCGCGGTGGTCCAGACATCCGGATAAGAGCATTGAACGATGAGTCCCTGGTAGATGCCGGGATATGCATTGGCAATGTGCTGCTGAGCAATGGCACCACCGGAACAGCCGGTACCGATGGTGTAACGGATGGGACCATACTGCTCGACAATACGCTCCTTGCTCATCACCAGCGACTCAGCCGCCGTGACCAGGTTTACGTTGTGACCGAGGTTCGCCTGAGCGGTAGAGAGCGTGACAAAGCCCTTGGACAGCGCCACCGAGATACTGTCGCCCAGCACGCCCTCAAAGCCATCCGGAGCGGTGCCGGAAATGTCGCCGTTCGGCGGATTGCCCATCGCAAAGCTGACCCCGACGTTACCTCCATGGTGAATCAGCACCTTGCCATTCCACTGAGGCTGGGGATGGGTTCCGGTCCAGCCCTGGTCGGGCTGGAACAGGGACATGATCTGGTAGCGATCCCGGTTGAGCACCCCGGTCTCGATCCGCACGATGTAGGGCACGGTCACACCGTGATCGGTGGTGACCGTCGCAATGTCCCCGTCAGCAGGCGGATTTTCAGAATCGTAAGGGACAAAGGCATTCGGGATACCCGGCGACTGGGGGTCGAAGTTCGTCATGTACTGGTCAAAGGTCGACGCGGGTACATATTGCAACTGATACTGCGGGGGCTGATTACACTGGTCGTCAACGGCGGCCCCGTTCGTACAGGTCCATGGCTCGACCTGAGGCCCCGAGAACACCGGACCACCGGCCGGGTGATTGGTAATGTTGGCCGTGACAACGCCGTTTCCGGGCAGCACCAGCTTCAGTTCATTCGCACCTATCGCAAGGCCGCTGACAAGGGCCCGGCTTACTCCGTCCTGATCGATTACCGGAACCAGCTCCGGATGGATCTGTGAACCGTTCAGGAACAGTTTTGCTCCGTCACGGTCCTCAGGCTGCGGAATGTGAATGTCGATAAGGGCGTCGCCGGCACTGACCAGGTCCGCACGGTTTGACAACACCTGAATGGCCGCGTTGGCAATCATTTCGACGGGACCGGGATCCACAACGGGACCACCGCGCTCGTGGGTTTCCTGACCGACTACCGGAGCCAGCACCTGGTTCTGGCTGCTGTCGCTGTCGCTGCCACCGCCGCCACAACCGGAAAGTACAGCCGCAACAGCGGCCACCAACAGTTTTGTTCTAGTGTCCATGAGTGTTCTCTTTTATTGTTGTTCATCGATGACAAGGTGTCACGTGCTCCCGAATCACAACAAAAAAGCCACTCAACTACGATGGCCAGATCGACTGACGGCCCCGTCACATTTGTGAACTGCGTCACACAATATCGACAATGAACACGATACGGATCCTCTCCAATGTCAGGCCCCATCGTCACCTAACCCATCTCCGGTTACCCGTTTTTACCCGCCGTTACAGCAGAAACAAGAACCCTTCATTAGTACACCAATTACCTCCCTTTATCTGCCGAAGCAGTATTGACCGACGGCAACAACAGCGGGGACGATGGGCACAGGGTTCGGGCAGATCCACTGCTGCGGCCCACAGGCCTTTAAAACACCATACTGACCAGCTCTCCGTGCCGCTAATCAAAGCGCCGGAGGTATTCAGATGAACAAGACCAATAATCGACATTTGGAGCTCAGCTAACCATGGCAACTATCAAGGATTCACTGGAAGAAGCCCTCTCAATCGACGGCTCAGTCGGTGCGGCTCTCGTAGATTTTGAAAGTGGCATGTGCCTCGGAAACGCAGGCCAGCCTGGCTTTGACCTTGAGCTCGCAGCTGCAGGCAACACCGAAGTGGTGCGCGCCAAGAAGAATATTCGCGACCGACTGGGTCTGACTGACCGTATTGAAGACATCCTGATCACACTGGACAGTCAGTATCACCTGATCCGCATGGTCGGCACGACCATGTTCTTCTACCTGGTGCTTCAGCGTGATAAGTCCAACCTGGCGCTTGCCCGCAAACAACTCAGCACCATCGAAAAGGCTCTGGAGATCGAACGTACCTAACCTCCGACAAGACAGGAAGCCTGCTCCAGCGGTTAGCGGGAGTCAGGACACGTCATAAACAGAAAGGCCGGCCATTACCGGCCTTTCTGTTTAGGTGTTGGTGATAAAGGCCCGCCCGGTCGTTGGTGTCCGGCATGTACAGGTTAGGCTTTCCGCTCAGCATCCTTCAGAAAGCCTCACGGCGCCCCCTTCCGCGTACAGACTCGTCCCGAACGTGAGGCTGATCACACGCCTTCCCCCAACTACCGCGACTCCCAGCGGCCTTAAGGCCCAACCAGACAGCATGGGCACTGTTTAAATTTGTAATCACCAGCCACGCCCTGCTCCCCGGACCGTCCCGGACGCACCTGGCGTCAGACGAACACAGTCCTTTAAAAACACGGAGTTAGCCGACCTTTTAACCCATCTGGCTGCGTAACCGTTAGTCTCAGCATGTATCCCTCCGTGAGCGCCAAATTCCTGACGGATCTGAACCAGAAAACAGGAACCAGTCCACACATAACGGCATCGCCAGATCCTATGATTCCCTTGAAGTCATCAATTATTTGGCGAGAAATTATGCTGTATAGCGGCGACAAATTGGCGAAACACGGTCTCTGGCTCATCCCGGCAGTCGCACTGCTTTCAGGCTGCGGCCAGGATTCCGGCACCAACACCACACAATCTCAGAGCACGGCTGAACCAAGCGTTGCGATTGCAGGCTCCGCCATGAAAGGCGTGATTCAGCAAGGTGTGGTGACCGCCAGCCGTCTGGTGGCAGACAGCGCCGGCTACTACACACAACAGAAACAGACCACCAAACCCACCCTGACCGCCGATGACGGCAGCTATGAGCTGCAACTGCGGGGCAAGTCCGATGGCTGGGCCCTGGTGCAACTTCACGCCGATGGCAATACCCGCATGATCTGCGACGTAGTGCCTCAGTGCGACCAGGCAGGCGCGGCCCCAGTACCGTTTGGCCAGCCTCTGCCTCTGGACAGCAACTTTACTCTCAGCGGTGCCGGTGACCTGACCACAGAAGCCGTCTATCTGACCCCGCTGACTCACCTGGCGGTAACCCTGGCCGCGCGCGATGCCAGCGGCCTGTCGCCGGAAGCCTTGTCCAGTGCCTACACCACCGTTGAAAACTGGTTCGGCCTGAGCGCCGGCGCCCTGCGGCTTGCTCCTCCGGATCTGACCCGACTTGACGAGATGAGCAGCGTGTCAGCTGATGCCGTACAAGTAGCGATCACCAACGCCGCCTTCCTGGCGCTGGTTAACGACAACCCCCAGTGGGACTCCATTTCCGATGTCCTCAACAACATGACCGCGCAGGCCAGTGAAACCGGCCAGCTCAGTCTGATGGGCGATGGCTTCAACGTGGCCCTGGCGGACCTGGTCAGTGCGGCTGCGGTGCAGGCATCAGAGCTTCAGACCACCGTCGAATCCAGCGTTATCAGCCAGAAACTGGTGGTGGTTGAGTACCGCTACGTTCAGCGTTTCAAGACCATTGCCGATGTCTATGGCGACACCGAAACCGTCGTTGCCGATAACGGCGATGCCACCAACGACACCGCCACGGGTACTCCAGAGACCGGCGCTACTGGCGGCGACAATACCGGCGATACCGTGGCGGATAACGGGACGGGAACCGAGACCGGCACAGCAACCGAGACCCAGCCAGCGAACTCTGCCCTGCTGAGCTGGACCGCGCCACTGACCCGGGTGAACGGAGAAAGCCTGGCCATGGGAGAGATCGCAGGTTTTGAGGTGGTCTACGGCACCAGCGCCGACAGCCTGGACACCAGCCTCGCCATCGGCGATGCCTCGGTGGACGAGCTGCTGGTGGATGAACTGACGGCGGGCACCTGGTACTTTGCCATCCGCACCCTGGATACCGATGGCAACCGCAGTGCACTGTCCGAGGTCGTTTACAAGCAGATCTGACTTGAGGAAAGAGTGGCGGCAGCCTCTACTCACCGCCGCCACACCGTTTTCCACGGGTTAGGGCTTCGTCAGTTCGGTCTGGCACTGGCTGCGGGAAATCACTTCAGTACGGCCTCAGCCAGCTCTGGGTAGTCCCGCATCCATTGCCGGATCAGGTGCGATTCATCCGAGTTATTCGGGTGGAAGTCCTTACTGAAGAATTTCAGGTAAGGCGCCAGAACGTGACGAATCACGCCACTTTTACCGAAGTTAAATTTGAACGTTCCGCGGATATCACGAAATGAAGGCAGCTTCCTCTCCCACCACAGAAGGCGGCACTGCAGTCTTAGCAAGCCGAAACAAAAACTCAGGAAAGTGAACACCATGACCCGCCGAAGCAACTCACGATCTCCCACGCACTGAATATAGACATCGAACGCCACCGACTTGTGCTCCAACTCCTCGACCGCATGCCAGAGTATCAAGTCGCAGAATACGTCTGGTGCAAGCGTCGCAACCTGCCCGTTCGCGAGTAACCACTCCCCCATGATCGCGGTGATGTGCTCAAGGCAAACAGTGGAAGCGAGCAATTCCGCATCCGACAGTTGTGCGGTTTTGAGCATAGTGCTGATGCTGTCCACAATCTCCCGCCCACGGATGCCCTCAATGGGTTGAATGTTGATTGGGGCGGAAAGCAGATCGCACACCTTGTCAGCGGCACTCAGGTTGACCTCAGGCCGTTCGCCCTGGTCACGGGTATCGGCATCTGTGTCAGACTCAGCGACGTCTTTCTCCCCCGTGCAACCACTCATTAAACCGATCAGGAAAACGACGCAGACGACGTTGAGAGAGAAACTCAGTTTTAATGGGGTCATGCACAGTCCTCCCGAGTTTGCTTAGCAAAACTCACAAAATTTAAAGAGGCACCATGCATCAAAACCAAACTTTTGAGCTTGACCGATTACGACAGATCATGTTTTGAAAAAGAGAGAACAGAGGCCCGGCAATTATTTAACAATCGTTCTGACCCCTTTCGTTTTGTTGTGGCTACAATAATCACAGTTGCAAATCACCAACCCCGAGGACCGTCGTGGACTTAGCAGCCTTCCTGACTGAAATGATCGAAAAAGGGGCTTCAGACCTGTTTCTGACCACCGGCTCGCCTGTTGTCATGAAGGTCGAGGGGCACAGCCACCCCATCACCCAGACACCCCTGCCGCCCGGCGCCGTCAAAGAACTGGCCTATTCGATCATGCACGATCAGCAAAAGGCGGAATTCGAGCGGGAGAAAGAACTGGACATGTCCCTGAGTCTCAGAGACAGGGGGCGCTTTCGGGTCAACGTGTTCCTCCAGCGCGGGGAAGTCGCGGTGGTTATCCGTCACCTTCGGATGGACATCCCCGACATTGAAAGCCTCGGCCTGCCACCGATCCTGAAGACCCTGATCAACCAGCCCAGAGGGCTGATTCTGGTGGTTGGCGCCACAGGCTCAGGCAAGTCGACCACCCTGGCATCGATGATCGAACACCGGAACGAGACCCGTACCGGCCACATCCTCACCATCGAAGACCCCATCGAGTACACGCATCGCCACAGGCGCAGCATCGTCAACCAGCGCGAAGTAGGAGCCGATACCAACTCCTACGCAACGGCCCTGCGCCGGGCCATGCGTGAAGCACCGGACGTGATCATGATTGGCGAGATCCGCGATCGCGAAACCATGAAGCACGCGCTCACCTATGCCGAAACAGGCCACCTGTGCATCTCCACCCTGCACGCTGGCAATGTTGATCAGACCCTAAGGCGCATCGTTAATTTCTTCCCGGAAAATGCCCACACCGAACTGTTCATGGATTTGAGCATGCACCTGAAAGCGATTGTCGGCCAACGGCTCCTGCCGGGGCTGGATCAGAAACGGATCGCCGCCGTTGAAGTCATGCTGGCAAGCCCGCTTATCCGGGACATGATCAACAAGGGAGAGCTGGGAAACATTCGGGAAATCATGGAAAAAAGCCCGGAACAGGGCATGCAGTCGTTCGACCAGGCCATCCTTGAGCTTTATCACCAGGGCAAGATCACCCGGGAGACGGCTCTGGCCCATGCAGATTCCAGCAATAATCTGGCCGTGAGAATGCGCCTTGAGAGCGGTATCGAAGGCGCCAATTTCAGTCTTAGCGATGTGGATGATGAGGCCTGAGCGGCGGCCCGCTAAAACTCGTCAGTGGGGGCCAGAAAAGATATCCGCAAACTGGCTGCCGAAGCGTTCAATCCACTCTCTCGCCGCCGTTTCGCTGTCCAGCTCCCGTCCACGACTGCGGAGCTCCCGGCGATAGTGTTCAATCTGGCACACCTGCTCCACCATTTTGCTTTTAAAGGTCTCCGCTTCGTCGGTGAACTGGATCCCAACCCGGTATCCATTGGAAGCTCGGGAGCACCTCACCACAAGCCCCGACACCCGGTATTCCTGTTGCAGCGATGGAATGCCCAGCGTGACACAGGTCCCCGGACAGAGCTCGTTCTGGAGACTGCAAGCCAACCCTCCCTGACTTATGTCGCACAGGCTGGCCTCGTCACCATTGGCACTGTCGATTGAAAATACCAGGATTGGAAACTCTGTGGGGTGACGTATAAAACGTCGCATAGTCCGTCCTCCCTGCCCCAAACCAGCAGACTTTATACACCATGGCATAGGTCTCGGCATTCAGCAAAATCAGAACGCCGGCACGCCCTTTGCCGGGCTAGAGTCCCTGCAGGTAGCGCAGGCCAGACAACTGGGCCATCTGGCCTCGAATCCAGGCCACCCGTTCCTGGACATAGGGCGACGGTGACGATGCACTCAATACCCGGGGATTTGGCAACACCGCCGCCAGGCGAGCGGCCTGGGACTGGGAAAGGGACCGGGCCGGTCGGCCGAAGTAGGCCTGGCTGGCCGCCTCAACCCCATAGATGCCCGGTCCGAACTCGGCGATGTTCAGATACACCTCGAGCACACGTTCCTTCGACCAGAGGCCATTCAGCCCCAGAGCCAGAACCGCTTCGAGCCCCTTACGAACAAAACTGCGACCGTTCCAGAGAAAGAGGTTCTTGGCGGTTTGCTGAGTAATGGTGCTGGCCCCCCGAAGCCCCTCACCGGCCCGGTACTCCGCCAGAGCCTGGCGTATCGCCACAAAGTCCACGCCCCAGTGCTGCGGGAAACGCTGATCTTCACTGGCGACCACCGCCAGCGGCATCCAGGGCGAGATGTCGGACATCGGCACCCACTCATGCCTCAGCTCCTGCCCGGGGTGAGCCATTCGGTAGCCCAGCATAAACGCCGACGCAGGGGGATTCACAAAGCGGAACAGCAGCATCGCCAGCAACACCAGCACGATTCCCACCAGGGGAACCAGCGCCAGCAGACGCAGCGACTTTCGGATAACCGACGTTTTGGCCATTGATCCAGACCCGCCCTGTCCATCGAGGGTATACAGAATAAAGGGATACTTGATTGCAGGAAGAATGTTAACTGAAGCGACACAATAGCGCGGTTACGAAATGGAGAGGTGGGGACAGTGACACAACTCACCTGCCCCCGGGAATCTCACTTGTCGGTTTTTTCAGCCGGCTTCGGCTCCTTCTTCTGATCTCCCAGGATCTTTGTCGCGGGGCAGATACGGAACATCGGACATTTGGTGCAGCTGACAGCGGCAGCAATCGGGCAAAGGGTCATGGGGTCTCTCCTCAGATAACTTTTTTGATTTTAATGGCGAACACTGCTCGACGCATGGTAGCGAGAAAGGGCTACCCGCGGATACGAGTATCGCCTTGCGCCCGGATTTTGGCCCGTCCGGAGCCACTCCCACGCGCCTGTTAGCGGCGTGCAGGTGTAAGACCAAGGGGGACTGTCTTCAGACCGTGAGTTGGTCTAGTGTTGGACACTTTCACCATCAGCCTGGGCATCCAAACCATGGTTTACCGTTACCTGATCCCCACCCTGTTTGTCTGGCTATGGAGTACCGGCTTTATCGGTGCAAAGTATGGCCTCCCCTACGCCGAACCTTTTACCCTGCTGTTGATCCGTATGTTGCTGACACTGTCGGTTCTGGCCGGACTGGCGTGGTGGCTGAACGTGCGCTGGCCAGACTGGCGCGGTGCCGGACACCTCGCGGTCACCGGGCTGCTGGTGCATGGCTGCTATCTGGGTGGGGTGTACTACGCCATCCTCGGTGGCATGCCGTCTGGCGTGGTCTCACTGATCGTCGGTCTGCAACCGGTGGTCACCGGGGTAGCCGCGGTGGCGATCCTGCGGGAAGGCATTGGCGTTCGGCAATGGGCGGGGCTGCTGCTGGGTCTGGTTGGTGTCAGCCTGGTGGTGGTTGAAAAAATGGTGCTGTCCACCGATACCCTCGGCGGCTTCCCGCTCTGGACCCTGGCCTGGGCCGCGTTGGCACTGTTCGGCATTTCCTTGGGGACAGTGTATCAGAAGCGTCATGGTACCCATGTCGAACTGGTGCCGGGCACCATCATCCAGTATGCCGCCGCCTCAATGTTCTTTGCACTGGGCGCTTTCGCCTGGGAAACCCGGGCCGTCGAATGGCACCTGCAACTTCAGCTATCCATGGCCTGGCTGGTGCTCGGTGTCTCAATCGGGGCCATCCTGCTGCTGATGTGGCTGATACGTCGTGGTGCCGCCAATCGGGTGGCGAGCCTGTTCTACCTGGTGCCTCCGGTCACCGCCCTCGAGGCGTTCTGGGCGTTTGATGAACGCCTGGGTGTGCTGGCAATGGCCGGCGGTGTGGTCTCCATCATTGGCGTGGCGCTGGTGGTGGCGCCCCCGAAAGATGTCTGACTGGCGAAAAAAGAAAAGGGGTCAGATCGATTATGAGCCAACCGATCCGCCCCTATTCGTCACAACCGTGCAAGCCGGCTGATCAGGTGCCTGGCGAACAACTGGCACGGGGCAGCTGGTCTATCCAGCTACGGATAAGCTGAGCGCCCTCCTGATGCACCACGTTACGGGCCAGTTCCGGCATGCGGTGGCGGTTGTCGTTTGTGGTGATCCGGAAGTAAAGGTACGAATCATCCGGGGCGCCGGGCACAACGTCTCGCGGATAGTCCGGGTGCCCACCCGCAACCGGTGTCTTGCAGGTACCAAACTTGCCGGGATTTTCTTCGTAGGCACGGTTGTACTCAACCTGCAGTCCACTCCCCCCTGCCGCTCCGGCGTACTTGTCCGGAAGTGTCAGTTCCGAACGATGGCAGTGGGCACAGTTGATGTCGAGGTAAGCCTTGGCCGTATCATGCAGTCCCGCCCCGCTGAGGGCGCTAATGTTGGTGGTATCGGTAAAGCGGGGAGCCCGCTCTACCGTCTGCATATCCACAGGCAGTCCCTCCAGCAGGCCGTTTTCAGTCCAGAACTGAAGCTGGTTGTAGACGGTGCCGTCCTCATAGGTGTAATCCCAGTTCAGATAGCGAGCTTTAGGGCCAATGGGCAGGAAAATCTGCTCCCGCTTGTCGTCAGGCCCGTCAAGCAACGGCACAACCGCGTGGCAGGATGTACAGTCTGATGCGGCCGGCACGGAGTAGCTAAAGGTCACATCCACACCGTTGTGGCTTGTGGTCACGTCCGTCAGGGTCTTACCGGAAATGGCCAGCGTTGCGTCTGACTCGGAAGACCAGTAGTAAGGAATCGCGATCCAGCCATCATTGCGGTGAATCAACAGACGGGTTTCAATCACCAATTCTGCGCCGTCCCGGAACGCTGTATTTTCCGGCAGGGCGAAGGTCTTGGCGATCACGGTACCCACCGGGAATTTCAGGACCTCAGACTGATCGTAGGTCGCCTTGGCGCCCTCCGGGATAAATACAAAGCGGTACTTACTGGTGTAATCCGAAAACAGTGGGGTCGACAAATCATAGGAAAGCCCGCCTTTCATCGGCCCGGAGGTCGGGTCTGTCGCATCGGCGAACAGGTTGTAATCGGACAGGTTCGGGCAGATTTCAGTCATCAGGGCGTCCCAGTTGACGCCACTGGTGGCCACGCTGCAATCCCCCTGCCCCCCTGAAGGCGCGCCGGCACCCGCGTTCAGTGCAGACGAGGAGGCCGTGCCATCACTACTGTCATTGCCACCACCACCGCCCCCACAGGCGGACAGAATCAGGGCCGACGCCAGAACCGGGAATAGCTTCTTATTGTATTTCATGGGTAACACTCTCAATTGTACCGTGGGGAGTGTGGAGCCCCTTGACCCCACACTCCGTCGCAACCTCTGTTACTCGGGTTCATCCGATGGCAGGCATCGCCATCAGAGTGAACAGGCAGCCTCGGCCAGATCGTCTCCGGCACAGCCGTAAACCTTGTTGCCGATGTTTACGGAAGCAGGCGCCAGACGGTTCTGGGTGCAGTTCAGGTAGGTGTTGTTCACCATCGGGTCAATCAACAGGTTGGGAACCGGATTACCAGCGCCGTCGACGGTCAGGTCCGCAGGGTTGGTGCTGAAGACCAACCCGGTATTCACCTCGTTATAATCCGGAGCAGGGTTGGCGTTGATGTTGCTGTTCGCACAGATCAGGTCTGCCGCAGCATAGGCGTCATAGTCCACCCCATCCGCCTGGGCCTCGGGGCCAACGAGGGCATCAAACCCAGCCAGCTGACCCGCGTTTGAGAGCAGTTCACCAATACCGCCATACATAATCGCGGGAAAGGTCTGCGGCATGCCTGTGGCGTTCGCACTGGTGGTATACCCGGTAATAATGTCCGCCAGCAGCACACCCTGCGGATTCGTGCTGTTACGGGCGATGGTGTTGTTGTGCATGTAGACGTTCTTGACCAGAGGGCTCCAGCCATTGGTCATGGTTGCACCATAGTTCGCCGGGTAATTCGCTACGTCACTGTCCGCGAGGAAGTAGCTGGCGATTTCGATGGCGGCCGTATCGTTATCCGTGATCCGGTTGTTGTAGATTTCCACGTCACTGGTTGCGAACACCAGCACACCGGTACCGGGCGGGACGATACCCACGGCACCGCTGCCGACATTGGCCGCGTTATTGGCATAGACCTCATTGTTGAAGATACGCACATTGCCACCGTACGCCTGCTCCAGCCCCGGCAGGTCGAAGGCCAGAATCCCGCCGGAATTGCCCACCGCCAGGTTGTTGTAGACATCGGCCATGGTGGAGTTTTCGATCTCGATGCCGGCTACGTTGTTCTTGGCCGTGTTGTTGCGAACGACGATGTTGTTCGACTGTCCCACATAGATGCCCGCGTCGGCAGAGCCATAGGCGTAGTTGTGCTCCATCAGCACATTCTGGCTCTGCAAAGGATACAGACCATAGGCACCGTTGTTGGCCTCCAACGCCCCCTCCCAGACCGTGGCGGTATAGGCCATGCGGATGCCGTTCACGTTGGTGGCCTTGATGCCATTCTTGGGAGCCTCGTAGACCCCCAGATCACGGATGGTGATGTCGACACCGCCTTGGAAGCGGATGGCGTCATCGCCGGTGGACTGGCTGAAATCCAGGATAGTTTCATGGATACCGTAACCGGTGACCGTCAGCCCGCTGGCGCTGTTAACCGTGATCGTCTGTGAAACCGTGAAACGCCCCTTGGGAAGGACCACCAGAGCATCATCGGGCAGTGCAAACAAGGCTGCCGCCAGAGCGTCGGTGATGTCGTCGCCATCCACCGCATCGGGGGCAACAAAAATGGCGTCTTCGGGAATCCCGAAGCCCGATGTTGTCACATCCAGCTGTTGCGATCCGGCACTGACGGATGCACCGTCTACGCCGTCCTGCCCGTCTTTCCCATCGTCGCCGCCACACCCCGTGAGTGCCAGGCCGCTCGAGATAGCGGTCACTGCGAAAAGTGTTCTTAATTTTGTTGAATGGCCCATCGTATCCTCTGCCCAATTCTGATTATTGTTATCCATGCGCCCAACAGGACGTCATGTCACGTTCGACAGTAGGCAGGTTGAAGTGAGGATGCGAGAACAACCGCTGTGCAGAATCACAGAAGCCCTGTGCAATTCCTGGAATACCCTGGGGCACAAGGGCTGAGAAAGGCCCAAAGCAACACTGGGCAAATCCTCGAATGATCAGGTTTGCAGGATTTGCTCAGCCATTCTGGCGCTGACGAAACTCCGTCGGGGTGGTGTTCATGATGTCACGGAACGCCCGATTGAAGGAACTGAGGGTGCGATAGCCCACATCGAGGGAAATATTCAGAACCGGGACTTCCAGCTCGTTCAACAAGCGTTCGGCTGCGTCAGCCACCCTCAGCTGGTTGATGTAGTCGTTGAAGTTCCGGTAGCCCAGGGTCTGGTTGATGACCTTACGCAGGCGGTACTCGGGGATGGCGGTCGCATCGGAGAGTTTTTTCAGTGTCAGTTTCTCAGTGCGATAAAACCCCGCGGCCATGGCGTCCGCCAACCGGCGTTCATCGTCATCCCTTGCGCCCAGCTCGCTCCCGTCGCTGAGGCCCTTAGCGTCGGCCGGCTCCGGTTCATCATTCTCGGACCGGCGCTCTGCCGGTGACTCACTCACCGCCAGCTCCATAATGCCTTCCCGCGAGCGGACCAGGCAGAACAGGGTGACGAACGCGGCAACACTGGTGACCACACCCCGAACTGATTCATGGTACAGCCCAAGATTCAGGCTCACCGTGGCCACGCCCACCGCACCGCCAATCACCAGCAAAAACCCGAGCCGGGCCTTGCGCCGGGTTTCCACCAGATCGTCGCGCCAGTGGCGAACCACGTAGGACAGACCGTGCAGAACCACAACATACTCAAAGTAACGCCCCAACTCCCAACCGAAAAAGAGACCAATCTCTGATAACTGGCCGGACGCCGTCAGCGGTCTGGCCAGTGCGGGCGCGACAAAACTGTACAGGGCCATCGCCCCCCAGATGCTTTTCCAGTTGGGACGGGGAGCAAAGATCAGCTGGCACATCAGCCAGAACAGCCCCGGCAGTGCCGTTTGAATATCGGAGGTCAGCCAGCGCCACTCCGGCGCCACCATCGGGTTGACCAGATACGCTGCAGAGGCCACCAGTACCAGCAGGAACACTCGTCCCACCAGCAGGTGCCTAAAGTCCCGTAAGGAAATGACAAATAGCTGCAACAGACACGCAAGCCCAAAGCCGGTCAGGATTAACACTGCTTTCACCTTTTGTTGTTCTTGTCAGCATCGCCAGGTGGTTCGCAAGACGAACAAATGACGACCCGTTCACGAAAAATAAATGCCACAGCCATCAAGACAAAACCGCGAACCGGATCACTCTTTACCTTGCGGGATATGAATCGACCAAAAGCAACACGAGGGTCCGGTGACGATCGGTAGCGTTCATCAATATGTTCACAGATCACGGTCGAATCCGACAGCGCGACTTCATCGTTTTGGTAGGGAAGGTGTCTGAGTCGCAGGTAAACAAGCACCTTGCGCACCTGGGGCGACAGTTCAGAACCGATGATTGCAATGGGAATGTCCGTGCAAAAGCCCTAAACCTTGGACGCGGAAGACCTAACGTCCGCCCAACGAGAGGGAGGGACGCCAAACCAGCGTGTGAAGGCCCGGGAAAAAGCGCTGAGATCACTGTAGCCGAGCAGGTCTGAAAGCTGTGTCACCTGCAGGTGGGAATCACGCAGGTACCGTTGCGCCATTTTTTGCCGGGTTTCGTTGAGCACAGTCTGAAACGTGGTACCGGAATCATTCAGGCGACGCTGGAGGGTACGACGGCTCATCGCCATGCACTCGGCCACCTGATCCACGGTGACCCGGCCCTGGGGCAGCAAATCCCGGAGCAGATTGCTGACGTAGCCGGGAAGCTCCAGGTCGGTCAGCCGCTGCATGTTATCCAGGTGTTGCCGTATCAGCTGATGCAGCACCGGGTCCGCCTGGCTTAGCGGGAAATCCAGCTCTTCCGGCTTCAGCAGCAACGCGGTGGTATCGCTGTCAAATTGTGGGGAAACACCCAGTAAATTCCGGTACGCCTGTAGCGGAGCCTGGGGGGCATGTTCGAGCAGCATGGGATGAGGCGTCCAGTTATCCCCCATCAGGGTCTGCAGCAGCTTGCTACCCACCCCAAGAGCCAGTTCTGCGCCCTGGCTGAGACCTGGCTGGGTCGGATCAAGCACCCGATAGACAAGCTGCATCCGGTCACCGTAACGACTGATTTCGACACGGGCTGCGCCCATATGAAGATGGAAGTACTGTTCCAGCTCCCGAAGGGCGTCGCCAACGGTACGGGCATTATTCAGCAGGTAGAGAATGGGGCCGAAGATGGATACCCCCTGGCGCAATCCAAGTGTCAGGCCAAACAGAGGATCTCCGCTGCGGCTGGCACCCAGCTGCAAGACCTCGAGAAAAGCCCTATAGGAAACAAAACCTTGAAGGTTATCCAGGATATTTTCAGGCAACCCTACGTCACGGAGAAGCTCGGTGTATGACAGCCCGTATTCAGCCGTCAGAGTGTCAAACCCGTTCAGGGCGGATGCCCTCGCGAAATCCTGCATAACTGATAGTCCGAAACCTGCTTATTCTTGTTGTCGTGGCACCAATTACTAAATCATTGGCACACTTTATCAACTATACAAAAGCTTTTCTGCGCACTATGACTATCCCGAGACCAACAATATTTATTCTGGGAGAGTTAATATGCTACCGATTACCCTGAACGACCACAAAAGTTTGCTGACCCTGAACAATAACGAGATGCCCATCTACAAGGACATCATGGTTCCAGGCCTCGATGTTCAGCCGCAATACATTGATATCAACCGGGGCATCTGGGTATTGCGCGTCATATTCCACCCAGGCGTCAAGCTGCCGATGCACTATCACACCGGCACTGTTCATCTCTGGACCCTGTCCGGTAAATGGAACTATGTCGAGTACCCGGACCAGCCGCAAACTGCAGGTTGCTACCTGTTCGAGCCAGGCGGAAGCATTCATACCTTCAACGTTCCCGCAGACAACACCGAACCCACCGAAACCCTGATGCTGGTGGAAGGCGCGAACGTCAACTTTGAACAGAATGGCGAGTATCACAGCATTCTGGACGCAAACTCCATCACGTTGCTGATCGAGCAGTACATCCAGGAGAATGGTCTTGAGCCCGCAGGCTACATCAAGCCGTCCATGCCGGACTATGCCATGAACATCAAAGGCTGAATCCAACTGGAGCCCCTCACACGCAGGGGCTCCCTGCATACCTGATACAGAGTACCCCCCATGACAACAACAATCCCCGTCGGAAAAGATGGCCAGCAGCCGTCGACTCCAAAATCCGTATTTATCACAGGCGCTGGCGGCTTTATCGGCCGGGCACTCATGAAACGGTACGAGGCGCTGGGCTGCGAGGTTCGCGGTATGGACCTGCACGCGGTCCCCGAAGCCTCGATCGTCGCTGGCGACATTACCGATCCGTCCACCTGGGCAGAGCACGCCCGGGGCTGTGACCTGTTTATCCATACCGCAGCGGTCGTGTCCCTGGCGGCAGACTGGCCGATGTACCGCAAAATCACCGTGGATGGCACCCGCCATGCACTCGACGTGGCGATTGCGGGTGGCGCACAGCGATTTGTGCACTTTTCCTCCATTGCGGCCATGGGGTACGACTACCCGGACGGCGCCGACGAGACCAGCCCGGTCGCCATCGGCTCAGACTACCTCTACGGCGTTGCCAAAGGCGCCAGTGAACACGTCGCCCTGGCCGCCCACGCAGCCGGCGAAATTGACGTGACCATCATCCGTCCCGGGGACGTCTACGGCCCGGGCTCACGCGCCTGGCTGATCGAGCCGTTGAAGATGGCACACAGCGGCCAGCTGATTCTGCCCAATAACGGCCAGGGAGTATTCACCCCTGTGTTCATCGAGGACCTGCTTGATGGCGTCATGCTGGCGGCCGGGCTGGATGAAGGCCGTGGCCAGATCTTCATCCTGTGGGGCGGCGAAGCCGTTTCCTGCCAGGAATTCTTTACCTACCACTGGCACTGGGCGGGCCGCAGCGGTCACCCCCGCAGCCTGCCGTTAAAAGCGGCACTCGCACTGACCACCGGTGTCCTGAAACTGAACCGGCTGCTCGGGCGCCAGGACGAGGTGACGCCCGATACCATGCTGATGTTTTCGCGCAAGGGCGCTTTTTCAACCGATAAACCCGCCCGTTTGCTGGGTTATCAGCCGAAAGTGACACTGGAAGAAGGCATGAAACGATCACAGGAATGGCTCAAGGCCATTGGCGAACTGAACTAGGAGACGGCCGTGAAACACGTCATGATTACCGGCGGTGGCAGTGGACTGGGGCTCGGCATGGCGCAGCGCTACCTGAAGCGCGGTGTGACCGTCAGTGTCCTGGACCTGTTGGTGAATGAAGAGAATCAGGCGAAGCTGTCAAAGGCTGCCGCGGAAGGGAAAGCCCAGTGGGCTTTCTTTGAAATGAACATTACCGATGATGCCGCGGTTGCCCAGGCCGTGGCCGAGGCCATCAGCCAGTTCGGAAGTCCTGATCTGGCCGTGAACTCCGCCGGCGTGGTCATCAACAAGACCGTCGCGGATATGACACCGGCCGACTTCCGCAGGGTCATCGACATTAACCTGAACGGCAGCCTGCATTTTGCCTCTGCCGTACTGCCGCAGATGAAAAAAGGCGCACGCCTGGCACTGGTTGCCTCGCTGGCGGGAATTACCAGCAACTACGGTTACAGTGCCTACGCTGCCTCAAAATTCGGGGTGGTCGGGTTGGCAACCGCACTGCGTTACGAATACGAGCCGCTGGGCATTCACCTTTCCTGTATCTGTCCGCCCGAGGTGCATACCCCGATGGTGGATAAAGAACGACTGGAAGGCAATCCGATTTCGCTGGAACTGAAAAAAACGGCCGGCTGCATGGATTCGGAGGATGCCTGCGACCAGATCGTGGCCGGGCTGGATGGTCGCCAGTGGATGATCATCCCCAGTTTCACGGGCAAACTCACCGGATTCGTGGCGCGGCATATGCCGGGAGCCTTCAACGCCTACATCCAGATGACCGTGAAAAAACTGCTGAAGCAGTATCCGATCGAGGCGTAGAGGGCCGCACCCGAAACGCTGTTTGCGCCACGCCGGCTCTCCGGAACCGGATTTGAGGCATTGGGCGGGACCGGATTCAGGCCCCGCCCATCCATCCCCCGCTCAGATTTGCACCCGACCTCAGGGCGTTACCACAAACGCTCCCGTGGCCAACGGCTCACCATTCGCCATCACCACCTCCACACGCCAGTCTCCGGTCATGTTACGGTCGATGAACTTACTGGATGACGCCCGCATCTCATTGGCATAGGGCCGGATACGAACCCTGGCGACCCGCTGCCCGTTCAGATACCAGTCATGAAAGTGACTTTGATCCTTGAGTCCCCGGGTTTCCGTAAACAGATACACCCTTAACAGGCCCTGATCGTTCATCGCCAGCTGTCCAGGCATCAGACCCACCGGTTCCTTATCCTCAAGCTCGAGGGTGAGCTGGGCCCGCGTCAACCCTGGCGCCCGGATCTCAACCAGAGCCGGGGCCGAAACCGGTACGGCCCGATCCCCTTCAGCAGGCGCCTCCGTGCCCGGCTCCGTTTCCTTCGGCGGCACTGTGGCGGGGACGTCGCTGGAGCCAGACGTCCCGCTCGCTTCGCCGGCCGGAGACAGCTCCGGGGCTATCGTCTCCACAGCAACGGTGTATTGGGGCACGAGCGGGGTTGGCACAGGTTCCGGTTCTGACTCGGCCATGGGCAATGGCGCACTGAGGGCAGGTTTATCGACAGCCGGTAACTCCTCAGGGGTTGCCGGAGCGGCCGCGGTGTCCGGCATGTCCTCCGGCGAATGCTCCGAATCACCCAGCCAGGCCCTCACACCGTAAACTGCACCCGCGATCAGGATCACCACGACCGCAAGGGCCGTAAAAATGCGGTGCCAGTGATACTCAACATATTCCTGAACCGGCGGGATAACGTCGCCGGTTCTTTGGTGAACGCCAAGCCGTTGGCCGGGAGTGCGTGGTTCGGTCATGGTGGTAACTCGTCCCTGGTCACTTATCTGGTTACGTTAACAGGCAGTATATCAGTCGATAGGGGACCGGGAGCTAAGTGTCACCGCAAGCAACGGGGAATTGCGCTAAACTTCAGGGCATTAGCCATCTTGCAGTGAGCTCGCATCAACGTGCCCGATAAACACCCCAGGCCAGAACGCCCTCACCTGTTGCTTGCCTGTCACGAGTGCGATCTGGTCTCAGACATCATGATCCGCCAGGACGGTGAGTGGCATCAGTGCCCCCGGTGCCACCACGCGCTGCTTCGCCCTGCTCAAAACGACCAGCTCACACCAGCCCTGGCCTTCACGGCATTAATACTGCTCGCCCTATCCCTCGCGTTTCCTTACATCGCGTTTGAACAAAGCGGTCTCGAACGCGCCATGACCGTCACCGATGCCGCCAGTGAGCTGGCGATCTATCACCACCCGCTGCTTGCGGTCATCGTCATTGCCACCATCATCGTGATACCCGCTTTCTACCTGCTGTCGGTATGCTGGATTCATCTGAGCCTTGCTGCGCGCCAACACCTGCCAGGTAGCCTGATGCTGGCGCGATGGCTACCGCGGTTGCAACCCTGGATGATGGCAGACGTATTCGCTATTGCCGCACTGGTCAGCTTGGTAAAGATCATCGCCATGGCGCATGTTCAGCTCCTTGAGGCCTTCTGGACCTTTACAGGTTACGCCCTGCTCCTGCTGATCACCGTGACCCGCATGAACACCATCTCCCTATGGCAGCGGCTTCTGGGCACCTTGCTGCAGCCCCTCGGCACCCGCCCCGGCCTGACCGCGCAAGCCCAGGGGCTGATCGGCTGTGCCTGGTGCGGCCAGCTACAACCCCTGGGACAGCACCATTGCCTGCGCTGCAGCAGCCCGCTCCATGAACGTCACCCGTTCACCCTGCAGCGGGTGTGGGCGCTGTTGATCACATCAATCATCGCCTGCTTTCCGGCCCATCTCTACCCGATCATGGTCACCACCAGCCTTGGCCAATCTGATCCGTCCACCATCATCGGTGGCGTGATGCTGTTCCTCGACCACGGCGACTGGCCGATCGCACTTGTAATCTTCACCGCCAGCGTGCTGGTGCCTTTTGGGAAAATCTTCGCCATCAGCTGGCTCTGCATTGCCGCCAGCAGACGAAACCATACCCTCGACATGGCCAGCCAAATGCGGCTTTACCGCGTCACCGAGTGGATCGGACGCTGGTCGATGATCGATGTGTTTGTTGTAGCGATCATTGTCGGGCTGTTCCAGCTGGGTAACATCCTGACCATTGAGCCCGGCTTTGGCGGACTCGCCTTCTCGGCCGTTGTTATTTTCACCATGCTGGCTGCGCTTCAGTTCGACCCGAGACTGATCTGGGACCAGCAGCAAAGCCCCACGACATCCCCCCTCAAACCGGAGACGACCGCTTGAGCGATACCCCGACGACATCGCCCCCACCAAAACTGTCCGCCGTCTGGGTCATTCCCCTGCTGGCTGCGCTGATTGGCGCCTGGCTGGTGTACAGCAATCTCTCCGGCAAGGGCCCGACCATCACCCTGACCATGGAGAATGCGGAAGGGATCACCGCGGGTAAAACAACCGTTAAAACACGGAATGTGCAGGTAGGACTGGTTGAAAATGTAAGGCTGTCGGAAGATCTCAGCCACACCCTGCTGACTGTCCAGATGCAGGCAGGTACCGAGCGGATGCTGGTGGAAGACACCCAGTTCTGGATCGTCAAGCCCCGGGTCGACCGCGAGGGCATCAGCGGCCTGAGCACCGTACTGTCCGGCGCTTACATCGAACTGCTCCCCGGCACTGGTGGCAAACCACCCCGAGCCTATGCAGTGAGCGATGTACCACCGCCGCAACTGACCGGAGACGGTCTGTTCCTTACTCTGATCAGCGATGTCGGCAGCTCCGTCGACACCGGAGACCCGGTCAACTACCGCAACCTGCGTGTGGGCCGGGTGGTTGACACCCAATTCGACCCGGACGAGAAGGTCTTCCGCCATCAGCTGTTTATCGAGCAGCCCTACGATGTACTGGTCACTCAAACCAGCCGCTTCTGGGAGACCAGCGGGCTGGGTTTCAAGCTGGGGGCCCAAGGCTTTGAGGCTCAGATCGGGTCACTGGAATCACTGATCGGCGGGGGCGTGTCATTTGCCGTGCCCGACCCGAACATGAGCCTCGGCCCCTCGGCCCAGGACGGCGACACCTTCACCCTTTACCCTGACCAGGAAGCTGCCCGGCGGGCATTGTATTCGCAGACGCTGGATTATGTCCTGATGGTTCAGGGCAGCGTAAGGGGACTGCGTCCCGGCGCTCCGGTCGAGTATCGCGGGGTCCGCGTTGGCACGGTTGAAACCGTTGCCTGGGGGTTCGGTTATGAAGGCCCGAGTTCCATGCAGCAGAACCCGGTACCGGTGCTGATCCGGCTGGAGCCCCAACGCCAGGCACAACGAACTGAGGTTTCCATGAGCCGCTGGAGAACCGAGATTGCGGCCATGGTCGATGGCGGCCTGAGAGCCAGCCTGCAGACCGGTAATCTGTTGACCGGCGGCCTGATCGTCACGCTGGATTTCCATCCTGACACTGCCCCGGCCACACTCGAAGAGACCTACCGTTCAGTTCCGATTTTCCCGACCGTGGATGGCAGCGGTATCAGCAAGATCGAGGATCAGGTCAACACACTTCTCACCACACTGAACAGCCTGCCGTTTAACGACATTGCCAACAACCTGAACCACAACCTGGATGCCATGACCCAAGCCGCTGAGAGTCTGGACGCCCTTGTGGCCAACCCGGCACTGAACAGCCTGCCTCAGCAAGCCGAGAAAACCCTCGTTGCCTTGCAGGAAGTGCTGGAATCCTGGCGAGGGGATCAGAACAGCGCAGCCTTCCGTGAGATTCAGTCCACGTTGCAAAAACTGAACCAGATGATCGACAGGGCAACCCCCGTGCTGGAGACCCTGAACGAACGCCCCAACGCCCTGATTTTTCAGGACAGCGCAGCCCCAGACCCACAGCCAAGAGCGCAGTAGCCATGATGACCCAACGACGATATGCCCTTGCCTGCCTGTTCGCCGTGTTGCTGGCGGGCTGTAGCCAGGCCCCCGTGATTCCGCCGCCAGGGTACCTGCTACCCGGCGCGACGGCCATTGGCGCACATTCGGTAACGGTAGAGGTTCGGTTAGCCGGTTATCTCGACCAGGGGGGCATCGTGTACCAGCTCAGCAACAGCGAGCTTCACCTCGCCCGCCAGCATCGTTGGGCAGAGCCTCTGGACAGTCAGCTGGAACGGTCGCTTCACGCAGCGCTCGCCAGTCATGACCTGCCCGACTCCGGCCAGCTCGTGGTCAGCCTCAGCCAGTTCCAGGGCGTACAGTCTGACGGAGGCGATCAGGCGGTCATTCGGGGCGTCTGGCTGTTCAGCAAGGCTGGAGAAGCTCCCCGGCAGGGTACGATCAGCTGGCAAGCGCCGGTTCCGGCAGACGGTTACCCGACACTGGTCGAAACCCTGGACCGAGGCTGGCAGGACACCGCGAGGGTCATTGTCAGCGGACTCGAACAATAACCCTGCAGACCCTATATGATGCTAGAAGCCAGAGCCCGACAGTACCTCTTGCAGGTCCTTCTTCAACTCTTCGGGCTCGGTGATCCAGAGTTCACTCTCGGCCCCCGGGAAAACGCCGACCCCAAGCCCGTCCCCGGTTAGCCCCGGCACCCACTTCTTGAAAAAATCCGGCAGAGAGATCGATTTCGGCGAAAGATCCCCCGCTCCTTTCGCGTAATCGAGCGCAAAATCCGAGCCGGGCCAGACCGGCAAGTACGCCACCCGGTCCTCTTCCGAAACGATTTTCAGAAAGTGGTTGTCGGCATTGACCAGTATCCAGAGCTCGCGCTCCTCAACCACGGCATCCAGAAAATAGTCATACCGTTCCTCGCCATCCATCTCGAGTACGTGCGTTAACGGGTTATCACTCATGGCGGCTCCAGTGCGCTGCGGTAAATTAGCAGAGCAGTCTACCGTAAACCCGGGACAGACGTAGTCCTGATTTCCCGGACAAGGGCACCCACTGCGCATGGGTCATGATGGTGTTGAACGAACTGGAGACAAGCTTGCAGCCGGATCTGCTGCCCGCCCTGGCACTGGATGGATTAAAACCAGAGCCCTCCCGGTTTAGAGAGCCCACATAAACGACAGGTTACCGTAGCTCAGCACCTTCTTGCTGTCCCGTACCGGCGACGTGGAGCCGCGCAGGGTCAGCGAGGTTGCAAAACGGTCCCAGCGGACGCTGCCACCGACGATCAGTCCAGCGATCGTGTCCCGGCCGTCGACATGATAGGGCCCACTGTGTTCGACGATGTAGGAGTATCCTATGTACTGCCCGGAAGCCCCCACAAATACCTCCCAACCAAAACCGGGCTTGTCGAACACACCCACCAGCGAGCCCGCAGTGCCGAAGCCTGAATAGTCCGGAATCAGGTTACCGGGCAGGTTTCGCCCGGCCCGCACAAATCCCCCCACCTGGGCATTGCCCAAGAAATTGTTGGCATCAACAGCCCAGGCGTATCCCGCCTCGGTTTCAAGCCCTCCGCCCCCCCCCCACTGCACCATCCGTTGCGTACCAGACACCCAGATACCGCCAATCAGGTCCTGCCCCAACTGGTCGTCCCAACCTTTCGGCTCATCGGAGCCGGTGAGTTCATGGACCCACGTCTGGGCCTGCTCGGCAAGGGAATCAGGGCCCAGTACCCCAAACCGGAATCCATAGCCCACCATGGAATCGTCGTCCCTGCTGAACAGCCCCATTTCAAGGTTGGTAAGCCCCGCATAGGGCAGGTCATTAAAGTCAGGTTGTTCACGGGTAATGTCACTGGGGGTAATCATGGCCTGTTCCAGGCTGATGGTGACCGTGTGGCTATTGCCCGCAGCATCGATACCCGGCAACAGGTCCAGCCCTCGGGCCACGGTGCAGACAGCCCCGTCCTGCCGACCGCAGTCATCGTGGGTATCGCCCACAAAACTCAGGCGAACGCCATTGGTATAGCGACCGTCTGAGCCGACCATCAGATCATTGTCCCAGGACAGCGCCAGGGTATCGGCACCCGCGGACAGGGGAAGAAACAGAACCAGTACCGGCAGCGCCAGCAGAAAACGAGCCCATGACATGAAGCAACCTCACTTACACCTGCGTCAGTCCGCAGGTGCCTGGAAACAAAAGAACAAAAGTGGTCAGGATCAACACCGCAGGACCACTGTTACCCATCGGGGATGGTTTACAGAGGACACTCCAACGAAGGCGAACACAAGAAACCCGCTCAGACTGATTGCTCTGAAATCGATCTGATCATGCCCCTTGTTTGCTCGTCATTATAACGGCAGCTGTCGCCTCAGAAACTCAAGCTGATCCCTGATGGACTGAGCCAGAGGCTCACCACGGTATACGTCGACATGACCAACCGGATAGTGCTTTACTTCAGAATTCGGCATTTGTATTGCAGAAGGCTTCCTTGAACGGTGCGAGGCCACTCGCGTGGGTCAGCGCGAAACCGTGGGCCATCACGATGCACGGCAAATTTTTACCACCCGCGTCCGGCGTGTACAAAACACCACGACAAGTTGTGCCGTCGCACAGGAATTCGTAAGGCGTTTCTATCATTGTTTGACTCTATGAAGGTGAAGGTTTGAGCGGCCAGCTTTGATTCCCCTTAACAGCGGAATCAGGGGCCGCACATCCTGGCTGCCATCCGCAGGATGCCCATTGTTATACCCTCAACGATTGAATGCTTGGCCTATGACGAACGATATTTAACTAATCGCGCAGACATCCGATTGGTACGGCTTAGAATGCAGCGAGGCATTCCAGTACGATTTGAAAGGCAAGGTCGTGTTGATCACCGGGGCATCGGGTGGTTTTGGCGCAGCCAGTGCGCAGACCTGCTGCGTCGGCTGTCATATTTCACCTCTTAACTGTCACTTCCCACACTCCAGCCTTTGAAAAGAATCCAATCTAATCTAACCTGATCTGACGCTAACCGTTAACGCAAACCGGGATGGCAGGTTGGATGACCTTCAATCGCTCCCCGGCAGATCAGTACACAATGAATGCTCAACAACAGCGAGGAACAACATGATCGGCTACGTGACCATTGGTGTCAGCGATATGGCGAAAGCCAAAGACTTCTACGCCAACCTGCTGAGCGACGCGGGGGCAAAAGTACTGCTGGATATGGGCCGCATTGCGTTCATCGGCCAAAGCATGGCCAGTCCCATGTTGGCGGTCTGCACCCCCTATAATGGCGAAACCAATCAGCCGGGCAATGGCAATATGATTGCCCTGCCTGCGGGCTCCAAGGAGGCCGTGGACGCCATGTACAACAAGGCCATCGAACTGGGCGCCACCTGTGATGGTGAACCGGGGCAACGTATCCCCGACCAGTTCTACGGTGCTTATGTGCGTGATCCGGACGGGAACAAACTGGCGTTTTTCCAGTTCGGGTAACGGGCCGGTCAACAAAAAAGGGCAGACGGATTATCACAACCCGCCTGCCCTTTCTGCTATTTGCGCCCTGCCGTTATTTCGCGGTATGCCCTACGTAGGCGGCAACAAAAGCGGTTTCCTGAAACACCTTTAACCCGGTGTCAGCAAAGGGGATTGGCAACGGGTTGGCGGCCAGGGTGGATTTGATCAGCGCGGAGGGCAACAACCTGACGTCCAGTTCAACACCGCTGATCAGCTGAATGGCAGCCTCAAGCTTGAAACTGATCGCACCACCGGCGAACTTGCCTTTTGGCATGCGCTCCTTGATCGCGACACCAGCCACCCCGTTCTCCACCATCAGTTCCGCAAACACCGCCTGAAACTGCTTCAGGTCCTCACGGGTATGGTTTTTCGGTAACGACAGTTTGCGCACTTTGCACTCCGGAAGACTGAACTGTCCCCGGTCCAGGCTCAGGAAACACAGCACCGCATCGCTACCGGTCAGCTCGACTCCGCAAATAATCATCACTCACCCCTGCTTAAGCTCATTGCTCACTCCGGCTTCAGCCGCAGCACTTCTTGAATTTAACACCACTGCCACAGGGGCATGGGTCATTACGGGAAGGACCTTTTTCGGTTGTCACCGTCGCCCCTTTGTTCAGGATAACCGTCAGCTCGGCGATGGATTCAACGGCACCCTCGCGGGTATCCACCGAAATGTTTGCATGCAGCCCGGCCTCGGCCACCAGGGCTTCGATCTCCTGCTGGCGCGCCTCGCTGGTAACCACCAGCGTCAACGGGAACTTCTTGCTGCCGCTCTTTTCGCTGGCCTTGGTCTTGAAGCCACCGTAAGCGGTGTGATGCTGGCGCGCATCCTGCCGGCCTTTGTAGAAAAATTTGTCTGACATGCTGAGTTCCTGGAAATGGGAAGACTATCTGGGCGTGAGGTTTTAGCACGCTTACGGAATTGGCGATACAGGCAAATGTGGAAATCGAGCCAAACCGGGGCCAATCAGCGCGACATCTGGAGCAATCGTTCAGAAAATCAGATCTGCCCCCGTTTTCCTGAACGCAATTTCTATATCATGCAGCCCCGGCAAGCCCCGACCCGGGTGCCCGCTTTCAACACGACTCTTACCGATAGGGACATTATGATTAAGAAGTTCGCGATTGGCCTGTGCGTTTCGATCCTCGTGACGACGGCGATGTACCAGCTTTATCAGTCGATCGAACGACAGCAAAGCCACAGCCAGCAAATGACAGGCCAGTTCCTTCAAATCCAGTCCAAACGAACGGAGCTGATGCAGGAACTGGCGGAAGTTCAGGCCCGGGAAAATCCCAGTGACCATGACCTCTGGCTGATAGGCCACCTGACCAAGACCATTGAGGGACTGGACAAGGTCCTTGGCGGCGTCGAAGCGGGACAACAACGTGTCGAGCGCCATTACCTGCGGCAGTGGAGTGGCCTCATCGGCGTCTTTCTGGGACTCGGAGTGTTTGCGGTGGTCTACGCCCGCGACCCGGAAGGCAAGCTCTCCGCCCAGGATCGCCAGCTGATTCAGCAACCTCTCGACAGCATTTCGGGGATCCGGCTGGACCCCGCGTCCTATCGGACCGACCCGGCACCGGTGTCCGGCGGCAGCAACTTTGTCACCGGCCGCATCCGCCAGCACAGTCCAACCGAGTTGCGGATTCGTGGCGGAAAAATCATCCAGGCCTTTGCGGCCGCGTTCCTGGTGGGGCCGCTGGCCTCTTTCGCAATTGACGCGGTATACCTCACCAACGACATCCTGAGTCGTGGCTGGGATGCCGAGTTCAGCATGATCACCAACAGCCTGGTCATGCTTGCTTCCTTCGGCCTGGGCACGCTCCTGATCCTGTCCAGCGGCGGCAGTAGCGTGACCGTTGACGGGCAACACCAGGCCTTCCGTTTCCTGGGCAACACCGACGCGATCCCGTTCCGGGACATTGCCTCACTACAGCTCAACAACGTGTTGGTGACCGGCAGGCATACCTTTAACAACCACCAGATCCAGCTCAATCTTAAGGATGGCCGGAGCCACTCCCTGCTGAACCACGCAGGCCAAGACCAGATGACCGCAGACCTGATTCTGTTGGCCAGGTTTACCGGTCTGCCAATTGCCGTACCTGCTTGAGAATCCAGCGGCCCCGAAGGCGGTTGCTAAAGCCCGTAGCAACTGCCTTTATCAACACAAGCCGGCCATAGCCGAGGCCAGTGCACGTCAAACCCTGCGGGACACCCTGCCGCAATGCGGCCGGGTGCAGGTCAGCCCGTTGCTTCCCTGCCGACCACCATCAACGGCACCGGCCTGGCGTCTCTCTGAGCCAGGTAACGCGTGCAGCTGACCCTCAGAAAAGACGCAAAGTTCACCACTTCTCCCCGCAGTTCCATCACTTCTTCATAGAGTTTTGTGATTAACTGGTTGGTGGTCATGCCATCGACCTCGGCAATTTCCTGCAGGATATCCCAGAACTGGTTTTCAAGCCGCAGGGTGGTCACCACACCCCGGATCCGCAGGGAGCGGGAGCGGCACTCGTAGAGAATCGGGTCAGCCTTTACGTAAAGTTCGCACATGGGTTCCTTCTCCAGTGACCGGCAGCCGCTCATCACGACTGCCGGGCGCAAGGTCAACGGGTCCAGGGTTTGCGGGTCTGACGTCAGAGTGAGATCTGCGCCCCTAACAGTTTAACAAACGCTGACAGCCAGGCCGGGTGTGCTGGCCAGGCCGGCGCGGTCACCAGGTTACCCTCCACATGGGCCTGATCCACCGGAATGTCCATATACGTGCCACCGGCCATCCGGACGTCCGGTCCACACGCCGGGTAAGCACTGCACTCTCGACCGTCCAGCACCCCGGCCGCCGCCAGCAGCTGAGCACCATGACAAACGGCCGCAATCGGCTTTCCAGCGGCGTTGAACGCCTGTACGATTTCAATCACCCGAGCATTCAGCCGAAGGTATTCCGGCGCCCGCCCGCCAGGAACCACCAGGCCAACGTAGTCTTCTTCACGAACATCGTCAAAATCGTAAGTCAGGACAAAATTATGGCCGGGCTTCTCGGTGTAAGTCTGATCGCCTTCGAAATCATGAATGGCCGTTTTGACCGAGTCGCCGGATTTTTTGTCCGGGCACACCGCATGGACCTCATAGCCCAACATGGTCAGCGCCTGAAACGGCACCATGGTTTCGTAGTCTTCCGCAAAGTCACCCGCGAGCAGCAACAGTTTCTTGTCAGACATGATGTTCCCCCTTCTGGTTATGGCAATGTCTGACCATGATGCGCCTCTTCACGAAGGGAGGGGTAACAGCGGGATACTACATGAGCGCCAGCCCTCTGGCTTTGCCGTTCTTATTGCCTTCCTCAGCAACTATTTATACTGTAACCAACCTTGCATGCCACTACCTGGAGCGGCCCGGATGAACGTAGTTGATGCCTTGTACCACCGTCGCAGTATCCGCCAGTTCGAGGACCGCGAGATTCCCCCCGACGTTCTGGAGCGGGTGCTCGATCACGCCCTGCAATCCCCCAGTGGTGGCAATACCCAGCCTTATCGTATCGCGGTAGCCACCGGCCAGGTTCGGCAGGAAATACGGGATGAGCTGTGTGCCAAGTACGACCGGGCCAGCCAGGTAAAGAAAATGGCGTTACCGTTGAAGCTGTGGCACGGCGTCACCGGAAACATCCTGCCCGATGGTGACTATAATCCCGATGTGAAGTACCCGCAGGAATTGCGGGAACGCAAGTTCGACTGCGGCATGGGGTTGTATGAAACCCTCGGCATCGAACGCAAGGACTACCAAGCCCGCGACCGCCAGATGCGACGTAACTTTGAGTTCTTCGATGCCCCGGCGGTTATCTTCGTGTATATCAACAAGGCCCTCGGCGTATACAGCGCCCTGGATGCCGGAATTTTCCTGCAGTCCCTGATGCTGGCCGCCCAGGAAGAGGGATTGGGCACCTGCCCCCAGGGCGCCCTGGCCGTGTGGGGCAGCCCGGTTCGCAAGCGATTCAACGTTGACCCTGACTACAAACTCATCTGTGGTCTTTCCATCGGCTATCCCGGTGGCCATGCGGTGAACCGCTACGCTCCGGAAAAGCGCTCCAGGGACACGGTGATTCTTAAACCTGCCTGAGCCCAGGTGAAGAGGGCACTCCGGTTTTCAATCCGGCCTGGACTATAACCTCTGCAGGAAATCAGCCAGCGCCCGGTTTACCGGATCCGGGTGTGTCAGATTAGCCCCGTGGCCTGCACCGGGGATCACCACCAGTTCAGCGTCCGGGATCTGATCAGCCATCATCTGAGCCCGCTCCAGGGGAATCGCGATATCGGCATCACCGTGGATGATCAGTGCAGGCTGGGTAATGCCCGACAGGCGTTCGGTCAGGTCATCACGACTGGCCAGGGTCAGAAAGTTGTTTCCGATATTGGCAGGAGACATGGTCTTCCATTTCTCTTTCCAGTGTTCACTGTCCGGATAGTCACTGCCGAGAATGATCTGGGCAATCGTCGTACCCACGTCAGGGGTCAGACCCTCTGTCATGAAGGTACCGATCAGTTGCTGATACATCGGGAGTTTCTCTTCCATCTCCGTTCCCGCCTGGCTATCCAGCATCACCAGCGCCCTCACCCGACTCGGGTGCATCAGCGCGCAGCGCAATGACAGGAAGCCCCCCTGAGACATTCCCACCAAGACGGCATGGTCGATTCCCAGGTGTGTGAGCAACGCGGCGAGGTCGTCCGCGGAGTCGTAATAGCTGAACGGCTCCGGCTCGGCAACGGCGGTCTGACCATGCCCACGCTCATCCCAGGTGATGCAGCGATACTGGTCACGCAAGGCCGCAACTTGAGGCGCAAACATCTCGTGGTCCATCAGCAGACCGTGTGAAAACACCACCACCGGACCAGTGCCACCGGTATCTTCATAATACAAACGCTGACCATTAACGTCGGCGAAAGCCATAACACGTCCCTTTTGTTGTTGGATTAACGTAGCACCCTATCTTTATCCAGATATTCCGACGAATCAAGCATCCGGGGAAGCGGACCTGACAACCGGTACTGAAGCGGGGGCAAAGCTGCCCCCTTTCTGGGAGCTACTGGCGATGTATGGCTGACTGTGCCCGCTCGATGGCCTCATTTATGTTGAGGGAGGCGGCCTCCTGCCGGGGGGGAAACTCCTCAAACGTTTTCAAGTGTTCGGTCAGGATTGCGAGCATCGGCTGAAAGACCCAGCTCTTGCGCATGATCTGATGGAACCCGATGTCACCATCGTAGTGTTCGAAAGGATCCTTCCTCAGGTTGAAGAGCTTCGGCATGGTATGAAACACCAGGTCTTCGTAATACCGGCCACCGGGCTTGGTCGCAAAATGGAGCTTCCAGGGCCCCACCCGTATGGCGGTCAGCGACGATTCGTAGTAGTAGAAAAAATGATTACGGGCCGACGCCTCGGCCTGACCGGTCCAGTAATCGAGGTTATTCACGCCATCGATCATGACATCATGAGACTCCCGCAACTCCTCAATAATGTTCGGTCGCCCCGCCGCCGCCGCAATGGTTGGCAGCACATCTTCGTGTGAGGAAATTCCGTTGAGCTTGAGGCCCGCGGGAATGTGCCCGGGCCACCGAACCAGAAACGGAGCACGGACACCCCCTTCCCAGGTTGTCATCTTCTCCCCGCGAAACATTGTTACACCGGCATCAGGCCAGGTGGTGGATTCCGGGCCGTTATCCGTGGTGTAAATCACGATGGTATCGTCGGCAATGCCAAGGTCATCCAGTTTATCCAGCAACAGCCCCACATGGCCGTCGTGTTCCATCAGGCCGCTGCCGAACTTGTCTTCCGCTGAGCTGATCCCGGCTGCGAGGTGCTCACTCTCTTCTTTGAGGTGGGTATAGACGTGCATCCGGCTGGTGGCATGCCAGATGAAGAACGGCGTATCCTCGCGACTCGCCCGTTCCATAAAGCCAACGGTACGGGCCAGGATTTCTTCGTCGAACGTCTTCATTCGCTCAATGGTCAGTGGCCCGGTATCGCGTACGGTCTGACCACCATTGCCATCAGCAACGGCTTCAATCACCCCACGGGGCAGAAACTGCGCCCGAAACTCTTCGCTGGTCGGGTAATCCGCCTGTTCCGGTTCTTCAGAAACATTCAGGTGGTAGAGGTTGCCATAAAACTCATCGAACCCGTGCAGGGTTGGCAGATGGCGATCCAGATCTCCCAGATGGTTCTTGCCAAACTGGGCGGTCATATACCCCTCCTCCCTGAGCACTTCCGCCAGGGTTGGATCCTCCGGCTGGATACCCAGTGGATTGCCCGGTTGTCCTACGGTGGTCAGTCCGGTGCGTACCGGCAACTGCCCCATCAGAAACGCCGCCCGGCCCGCCGTGCAGCTTGGCTGAGCGTAGTGATCGGTAAACAACACGCCCTCATTGGCAATTCGATCGATGTTCGGTGTCGGGTACTGCATCCCCAGGCTGTAGGCTCCCAACGCATTTGGCGCTACGTCGTCCACCATGATCACCAGAACGTTGGGTTTGTCAGCGGCCAGAAGCGGCGTTGCCAACAGGGTCAGCGTAACGAGCATCAGTCCGGTCATTACACGTTGAGCATTACTGCGCATGGTCAAACTCCTTTTTTAGTCTCACACGTAGAGCGATCAATACCCCTGCGGGTCAAAAACAGAAGTAAGACGTTCAGTGTAGCAGCAGCCACAGGAACCGACTGGCGCACGGGTTGATTCAACGCCGGGCCCTGCTAGCCTATAGCAACGCCTGTTCACCGATGAGATGAGTTTGTATGCCTGAGTCCACGCCACTGCAGACCTTACTGGACACCTTGCCACAATGCGGCCGGGTGGAATGGATTGGCGTACGCCCGGCCCGGGGGCAGGCCATGACGCCGCTCCAACGCGTCATCGTCCGTCCCGGCAGTGGACTGGACGGCGATCGTTTCAAAGGACGCGAAACCAGCAAGCGGCAGGTTACCCTGATCCAGAAGGAACACCTGTATGCCATCGCGTCCTGCCTGCAGCGGGATGCCATTGAACCGGCGGTTTTCCGACGCAACATTGTGGTCTCAGGCCTGAACCTGCAGGCGCTGAAAGGAAAGCGTTTCAGAATTGGCAGCGTGGTGCTGGAGTACACCGGTCTGTGCCACCCCTGCAGCAAAATGGAAAGTGTGTTGGGGCCGGGAGGATACAATGCCATGCGTGGGCACGGAGGCATCACGACGCGGGTGATTGAAGGCGGAGAACTGGTGCTGGGAGACCGCGTAGAAGTCAGGCCTGGCGACCCGACAAAAGCGCCTTAGTCACGCATCCCCCGAAAGCGAGCTGGCTAAAGAGGTCACCACTGTATTTCGGCAGGCTGCCCTGAACGTCTGCAACGCGACGGTGACAGAAGATACTCAGCGACATTGACGGATCCCCCAATGCGGTGCCTGAATAGGAGACGTATCAGTGAGCGGAGGATATGGGCATGAAATGGATCATACTGATCATTATTGTCGCGGGGGTGGCTTTCTGGCTTTATCAGGGCCGGCGCAAGCACGCCATTGAAGACCCTGAGATGAAAACCTTCGACGACAAGGACTACTACCTCACCTCGGATGACAACGTCTCTGACGACGAGTCTTCCCCGGATAAAAACAACCCGCGCCACTGACGGTGTTCCGGGCGGTCAGGTCAGTTCAGGTGATGCGAGCCATGATGGCATGGCCCACATCCTACGCCCCGCGGGTTCAGGAGCGCCTGGGACTGATCGACCAGAAAGAAAAAAGGATTGAGCGCGTTCAGCCGAAACGACTGAACATGTTTTCAGAGGAAGACAAGACGTCAGCCCGCCAGCGCTGCCCGAACCTGTTTACTCAGCAGGCCCATATCGACCCGCCCTACAACCTGGGGCCGCAACTCGTTCATGACCTTCCCCATGTCCGGCATGCCCTCGGCGCCGGTGGCACTGATGGCCGTGCGGATCAGGCTCTCCAGCTCCTCCTCCGTGAGCGCGACAGGCATGAACTCTTCGATAATGGCCATTTCCGCCCGTTCCTTGTCTGCCAGCTCGCTGCGCCCGGCCTCATCGTACTGGCTGGCGGCATCACGGCGCTGCTTGAGCATCTTATCCAGCACCTTCAGAACATCGTCATCGCTCAGCTCCCGGCGTTCATCAATCTCGATCTGTTTAACCGCCGCCTGGGCCATACGCAGGGTGACAAGCCGCTCCTTGTCTTTTTCCCGCATGGCCGTTTTGACGGCACTGGCCAGTTGTTCCTTGAGTGATGATTCAGCCATGATCAAGCTCCTGTTCGTTGGGTTTAGCTGTAATGAAGGGGGGAATCGTCTAATCAGTGATGGTGACCACCCGGCCCATGCACGTGGCCGTGCGCGATCTCTTCCGGGTCGGCAGCGCGGACTTCGATGATTTCGATATCGAAGGTCAGGGTTTTTCCGGCCATCGGATGGTTGGTGTCGACATCGGCAAACTTGTGGCCAACCTTGGCGACAACCACATGACGCGGGCCCTGCTCGGTTTGCACCTGAGCGATCATGCCCGCCTTCCAGCGTTTGGCACCGATCAGATGCTTGATCGGCACACGCTGAATGGCATCAGGCTTGCGCGGACCGTAGGCTTTATCCGGCGTGACGGTGACACTGAATGTATCGCCGGCATCGCGCCCGTCCAGGGCTTCTTCCAGCCCACGGATAATGCCGCCATGGCCATGGAGGTAGGCGTTCGGTTCGCCGCCATGGGAGTTTTCAACAACGTTGCCCTGCTCATCACGAACGCTGTAGTGGAACAAAACCACCTGATTCTTTTCGATTGGCATAAAGTTCTCTGCGACGGTTCAAAGTACGCCATTATAGCCAGCGGCGGCGCAAAGGCTTACCCCTTTCATCGCCTCACGCTTCATTCGCCTTACGGTAGCAGCCCTGATAATCGAAAATCCGTTCCTGTACCTGCCAGTAGTGTTTTTGCTTGCGGGCAATGACAAAGTCCGGTGCGGGCAGCAAGGCCTGAATCTCAAGCACCTCTTCCGCCCGGCCGAATGCTTTCGGGGCCTGGCCATTGGCGAAACGACGCCCGTACAGTTTGTTGAAGATGTGGCGCTGTGGCGACTTGCTGAAATCAAACGACTCGCTGAGTTCTTCCCCATCCTCACCGTGATAGGTGATTTTCAGTTTGCTCCCACCAGCACCCAACGTGATCCCGGCGCAACGGATCACCATGGCATCCTTGAGTTTCAGGGCATCCCTTAACTGATCATCCGGGTCGATGATGGCCTTCTGACACTGATGGCAGTGACGAGCCGCAATATCATTCTCGCCACCGCAGTGCGGGCACGCCTTGAAACGAAAACGGTAATCGCATTGTTGCAGGCGCGCTCCGTCCCCATCCGCAGGCGCCAGCAGCCCCTGACAACGGCGCCCGTAGTGCTCGACCACATGGCCATCGCCGTCAGTTTTGCCCCAGAAGATATTGGCAAACCCACAGCCAGGGCAGAACACCTGCACCGGTTCACTGTCGGGGTTCGGTTTCGGCTCTCCCACCTCCGGGTGATGCAGGTTCACGCTGTTACCCGCGTAATCCATCACCAGGCAGTCCTGTTTGCCTTCATCCAGCCGAAGACCGCGCCCCACAATCTGCTGATACAGGCTGACCGACTGGGTGGGCCGGAGAATGGCAATAAAGTCCACATGGGGTGCATCAAAGCCCGTGGTGAGCACAGACACATTCACCAGATATTTCAGCTGCCGCTGTTTGAAGCGCTGAATGAGCAGGTCCCGATCCCTCAGATCGGTTGCGCCGGTCACCAGGGCGGTCTGGTGTTCCGGCAAATAGCCGGTGATCTCCCGTGCATGATCCACCGTTGCCGCAAAGATCATCACACCCCGGCGTTCAATGGCCAGCTCCATCACCTGCTCAATGATCGCCCGGGTCACCCGCTTGTGTTTGTTCAGCAGCTGGTTGACGTCCTTCTCGGCGTATTCGCCAAAGCGGTCCTGAGCCAGCGCGGAGAAATCGTAGTGCGCCACCGCCACGTTCACCATCTCAGGCTTGGTGAGATACCCCCGACTGATCATATAGCTCAACGGCAGTTCATAGATGCAGTGCTGGAAGGGCTTGTCCTGCTCTTCATCCGAGCCGCGAACAAACCCCCGGTAGTGGTAGCGGTAAATCCAGCCCATGGCCAGGCGATAAGGTGTGGCGGTGAGCCCCAATACCTTGAGGGTGTCATTCTGTTGCCGCAGCCGTTCAATGATCCGCTGATACTGGCTGGTTTCATCTCCGCTGACCCGATGGCATTCATCGATGATGACCAGCGAATATTCATCCCGGAACTGATCCAGATTTGCCGATACGGATTGCACACTGGCGAAGGTGACCTGGTGCCGATGGTCCTTACGCTTCAGCCCGGCGGAGAAAATGCCGCCCGTTAACCCATAACTCTGGTACTTGGCGTGATTCTGCTCCACCAGCTCTTTTACGTGGGTCAGCACAAGAATCCTGCGACGGGCAAGCCGGGCCAGCTCAGCAATAACCAGGCTCTTCCCGGCACCGGTTGGCAGCACGATAACGGCAGAGTCATCGGATTTCCGGAAATGACTCAGCGTGGCATCGACCGCTTCCTGCTGGTAGGGACGCAGTTTGAAAGGCGCATTCATTGCACAGGGTTTGATCGCTATACGGTTGAAAGGGCGCTCATACTAGCAGATGGCATTAGTTACTTGCCGCGGGAAAAGAAGGCCGTTCTGCCTCCTTTAGCCATCCCTCAAGCGCTTTAATTGGTCATCGCTATCTCGCTGTGTTGCGGATAACCGTGAATATTGTAGCGGAGATACACCGGCCCATAGCTTAAAGGCACGGGAGAAAGCACTTTGCTCGCTGTAGCCGAGCATGAGGGCAACCTCACTAAGAGTTGTCCGCCCATCGTCCAGATATTGACGCGCCAAATGATAGCGGGTCTGCTGGAGTATAACGCTGAAATTCAAACTGCGTTCGGCAAGACGTCTCCGTACGGTGCGATCCGATAATGAAAGCGAACGTGCCAGGCCGTTCAGTGTCGCTCCCCCTTCTGGGAGAGACTTCCGAAGATAATCTCTTACGCTCTGTTCGAAACAGTCCTGGGCATTAGGCAAGACACGGAGTAAGGCGTCCGCTTGCTGGTTGAGAATGTCGAACAACGCTGCATCGTGAGTTCGTATCGGCAACGATAAAACGGAAGCAGGCATTGATAGAGCCAGTCTTGGCTGGTTGAACGAGACCTCACCAATGCCACCTGAGTGGTATTCAGACATCGGTGCGATAGAAGCGTGAGCGAAAGACAGGGAGGTTTGTGCAAGCCACTTAAGAAGATCGTCCTCACCCTCTTGGCCACCGAGCAGGATGCGGAAAAAGTTCATCAGCCCATAAAGCAATACTTCATCGGACAGCCCGATGCCCAGGCTCTGCTCGTGGACGGGCCACTCAGCGCGAAGACAGTCGCCGGTCAAGGTCATCCGGGCCCTACTGCCACTGCATAGCAGTTGCTGGTATCGATCAAACTGAAAGATAGCCTCTCCAAGTGTTCTTGCGTTGATCGCCAAATAACCAAGAACACCGCAGTTCGAGGGCTTAACAGCGCCTCCGAGGTGAACGCCCAGAGCCGGATCATTTGCTCGTTTGTATAGGGCTTCCAGCAGCTCGCACCACTTCTTGTAGGGGATGCGCCCCGCATTGGAGGCCTGGGTAGGTTTCCGGTTATTGAGTCCCACCAATGCCAAGACCTCGCTCACCTCTCCGGGAGCCAACTCGGCTTCAGCACTGTACGCTTTCAGCAACCCGGAAAAGTCACTGGTCACGCTCATTTGGTGGTCCTGAATCTCGGTTACCATCGTCGTCCCAATCTCTATGTAAGTAACCTGCCATAAAGCTCGAATTGGTTTAATTTTAAGCGTCCAGAACACCGCCCCCCATCACACGCCATGCATCATCCGACTCAAAGCGCAACCTCAAGGCTATGCCCTACCGCAAGAGACGCCCCTGCTCCGATAGCCCTTCTCACTGCGGAGAAGGGCTTTATGCTCAACAAGGTAACCTTGGCTTTTACTCAACCACCGTCACGGATACTTGCTCTGCGTCGTTATAGCTAACAATACGCAAAGTCTCGCTGCCGGGGCCCGAAATCACTTGCCCACCCTCAATGATCACTCGATACCCGTCAGAATAATGGCGTTCAGGCACGAAAATCTCGGTTACGGTTCCGGGTGGGAATCGCCCCTTACCATCTGGCCGCTGAGTGGAGTAGCGGAGTTCAAATAGCTTGTTATTTCGGTCAAAGCTATAGTGCTCCGGTATTCCGGCAATGTGCCGGGGGTAAGCCCGCACCAGCACATCCAGTTTTTCTTGGTCAAGGTTAGCATCCACCGGCGGCATTGAGGGGTGCGAGATAATACCTTCATCTGGACGCTCACAGCACACATCCCGATTCCACCAGGCCCAGTATTGCCAGGACACCCGATTCTCTGCCGCCAACGAGATGACACGCTCAATTGTCGCCAAATCATCCGAAGCTCCAAATTCACTGAGCATCAGAGTGTCATTGAACGTCTTCGATTGCTGCTCAGCATTGGTGAACACCATTTGTTCCTCAACGGAGCAAAGTGCGTCTGAGTACGGCAATGGGGGTAAACCCGGCGTTGCTGCCAAGCAGTAATTGTGAAACGACATTCCAGCGCGAATACCCTCACCTACGCCACCATGGGCGGTGTCAACGCCATTATTGAAGGTGACAAACGGCTCGTAGAAAATGATGGCGCTGTCGTCCTCGGCCCGAACGGCATTCGCAGCAACGCGGGCCACGTCGGTAAGCTTCCGGTCCTGATCCACCAGAAGACAACCCAAAGGGTTGGCACAAAGCGCAAGCGAGGAACCTGGGAACGGTTCGTTCCAAAGATCGTAGCCCAGCAGACGGTCCACATCCTTGATGCGACTTGCAACACGCCGCCAGGCTTCAGCAAAAGCCTCATGCATCGGGCGACCGACGGTGTCCATATCGTTATCGAGAAAATGGTCGTAAGCACGCCACAGAGCCGGCATTGCGAAATAATTACCGGGAAAGCCCAAGTCTGGCTCATTGGGCAGACCATCATCAAATACGGTCCAGTCCGGAAAACCCTCACCGTTGAATTTTTCGTTGTACATATCCTGGTGGAAATCGAACAACACCCACAGGCCGACATCCGCCGCTGCCTGTGCCGTCCGGTACAGAGACTCCAGGTAGTCGTAATCATAGTTACCGGGTGTTGGCTCGAAGGCTTTCCATATAAAGCCCAGCCGAATGGTGTTGAAGCCTTGGCTGGCAATGTAGTCCAGATCATCTTCACCGAAGCCGATAGATTCCGGCGTGTATGGCGGTAACTTACTGATTTGGTTAACGCCCTGCAAAATGACCACCCGGCAATCTGAATCAACTATCCATCGTCCTACCTGCCCCAGTCTACCGGGCGCTATGGAGTCATCGCAGACGGACCTGCTCGAATGTGCAGGGCCTTCGGCTGATGGTCCCTCGGTAGCCCCTGTTTGCAATGGAGGGTTTGAAGACGATCCATCACCCATGCAACCGCTGAGAAATGAAACCAGCGCTAGGCTGATGGCGAAAGGAAACACTCGCCCAAAAGACGACTTTTTCATTGTGCTATACCCTATTTTAATTGCTATTTGCACGGAGGTTGTATGAATCGACAGTGATAGACGCCGCTTATTGCTTTAATTTCTGGCCCACCGCCAAGACTGGTACGGTTGTGCAATATTGCCAGCACATGGTTCGGCATGATTGACGCGGGCAGCCACTTTTTGACAAATTTGGCCACTGAAAAGCACGGACAAGAAAGTTGGGACTTTGGGCAGGGAATATCAGCTCCGGGTTGAAGCGCTCCAGCATCTGGGACTAAAGCCGTTTATCCTGGCTTTGCTCCTGCTCGTAACCCTGTTGGCAGGCGGCGCACTGGTCACACCAAGGGTTACGGGGATTGCAAAATACGGATAGCGAGGGTCGAAGACGTCAGATTTATGATTTCAGAATCGATCCGTTCCCTTTTTCAGCATCGGGCACAAGACAAAACCAGCGCTCATCACATTGTATTTTGCAGACCGCCCAGACAAGGGCTATGTTCTTATGCTCTATCTGTGGCAACAATGACCAAGCCGGCGGGGCAGCACGCAGCACCAGCCGGTCAACGGAAACCTCCATCCCATGCCTGGCACCCTCAACTACAAACATCTGTATTACTTCTGGGTCATCGCCAGAGAAGGCTCACTGGTCAGAGCCAGTGAATTACTCGACCTGGCCCCCCAGACCCTCAGCAGTCAATTGACCGCCCTGGAAGAGTCCATCGGCAGCCTGCTGTTCCGCCGGGAGCACCGCCGTCTGGTGTTAACGGATCTGGGCCAGACGACCTTCCGCTATGCGGACGAAATGTTCAGGGTCGCCGATGAACTCAAGAGCGTTCTCGATAGCGATCCCGCTGACCGCCCCTTAACCCTGTCTGTCGGGGTTGCCGCATCCATTCATAAGCTGATTGCCTACCAGCTGCTGGAGCCCGCCATCAAACTGGACCGGCAAGTTCATATCAGCTGTCACACTGGCGGCCTTGAAGCGCTCCTCCGGGACCTGAAATCGAGGCGTCTGGATGTGGTGCTCAGTGACCGCCTGCCGGAATCAAACCCTGAAAATCACTGGGGCATCCATACCATTGGCCAGTCTTCCATCAGCCTGTTTGCCATCCCGGAACTTGCGGCACAGTTGCGGGACGACTTTCCTCAGAGCATGCACAATCAGGCATTTCTGGCGAACGCAATCCGCACACCCTACGCACACCAGTTGATGCAATGGTTCCATGATCAGGGCATCCGGCTGGACGTATCCGTAGAAATCGACGACAGCGCCCTGCTCAAAGTGTTTGGACGAAATGGGTTCGGGGTGTTCGCCGCCCCAACCGTCATCCGTGATGAAGTATGCCGCCAGTACCAGGTCGAGATGATCGGGGAAGTTGAATCGGTCACCGACACACTCTATGCCATCAGCCGGAACCAGGTGCAGGCTCATCCAGCCGTGGAGGCCATTTGTACTCAGGGGGCATCGAAAGCATCAAAGGCGAATGCATCGAAAAAAACTGATTGAAAGAACTATTCTGCCTGATTCTTTCTTATCGCTCCGCCCTCCATGATGGCTCTACCCAGCGCAAACAGGAGGGGGCATCATGAAAACCATTCACAAGTATCCGCTCAAGGTTTCCAAAGAACTGAACGAACTCTCGCTGAGGGAAGGGTTCAAGATCGTTCGCTGCGAGTACATCGTGTCGGAGAAGACCGTCTACCTTTGGGTCGAAGAGCCCCTGAAAGTAGACATCCCCGAATGCCGGTCAAGCTTTCGGGTGGCCTTCTCCGGTGAGCCGGTCCCTGACCACTACCTCTACCGGGGCACCGCTCTGGACCCCTTTGGCCCGGAAGCCTACCACGTATTCGAAGCGCCGGAACGGAAAGCATCGACCACCACCGACCGGCCAATGTCGCTGCGACCGCTGATTGCAGCCTGACCGAATTCGTCTCGCCTACCCCGGGGCTGCCTTCTGGGCAGCCCCGCAGGATCTGACCGCTATGATGAACGATCTGGACCCGAAGTTTCTGGCGGTATTGAGTGAGATTATCCGTCTCTCCGTTCGCCTGCTGGCCCTGTTAATGGTGCTGGTGATTATCATGGGGGTCGTCGACGTCGGCTGGACTCTTTACCAGAAGATGATCACGCCACCGATGTATATCCTGACCATCTCAGACATGCTGGCCACCTTCGGGGCGTTCATGGCGGTGCTGATTGCCATAGAGATTTTCATCAACATTACCATCTACCTGAAAGATAACGTTATCCACGTCCGCATTGTGATTGCCACCGCACTCATGGCCATTGCAAGGAAAGTTATCATTCTCGATCTCGAAACCGTAGAACCGGACTACCTGATCGGCATTGCACTGATTGTGCTGACCATGAGCATTGCCTACTTCATCGTGCGCAAAGCCAGCGATCAGAGCGATGAGGAGCATGTTTAGGCGGGATACCCGCGCAGGCGTGCAAGCTCAAAAGGGGGCAGACTGATGAAACTCAAATCAATCTGTCCCCTTCAGTTACCCTTTAGTTCTGGCGCTCCGCCACTGCCTTGATGCCGTTGACCGGCTCACGTTCGGATCCCGGAGCGGCCTCCAGCAGCCGGCGTGACCATTGTGCAGCGGCCTCGCTGTCGCCTGCGGCATCGGCCGCACGGGCTGCGCCGGCCAGGGTGTTGTAGCGTTGCGGCCAGATGCGGTTGGACTGCTGATACGCAACAAGCGCCTCTGCCGGGCGTCCCTGGGCAAGCAGGACGTCGCCCAGAGCCTCGTAGGGCGGCAGCAAGGCCCCCGGGGTGACCGGGTGCTTCTCAACGGTGGCTTCCAGCTCTCCGGCAGAACGCATCAGTTCAATAGCGCGCTCCGGGTCCCCTTCGGCGTTCGCGATCCAGCCGGCCAGGATCCTTCGATCCACCTCAATGTAGGTTGAGAAACGCTGATCGGCTGCGGACCTGGCATTCTCCGCCAGGGTGGCTAACCGCTGCTCCGCCTCCCGGGCCGTCTCCACGTCACCGGTGTGCACGGCGCCCAGGCCCCGGGCAAACCAACTCACCGCCTCTGGCCAGGAGAACTTATCCCAGTCAATGTAGTCCACAGCCCGTGGCGTAATCGCGGCGGCCGCCTCCCAGTTGCGTGTTTCAACCGCCAGCCGGGCTGGAATAGACGCCAGGTGGAAGGCCCCCGGGAAGTTGCCCTGGTGCGGACCGTTGGCCTGCGCACCTTCCCAGATGCCCAGCGCAGCGCTGTCTTCACCACGCTGGAGATGACCATAGACCAGGTAGTCCGTGGCATGAATGTAATGGAACGATGTCGCCCCCTGCATCTTGTGCTCTACGGCCACCTTTGCCGATTGCTGGTTCCAGTCAATCGTCCGCGGCCAGTCACCCAGGCGCACATAGATGTGTGAAGGCATATGCAGGGCATGGGGCACGCTGGGGGCTATCTCGGTGTAGGAATCCACGATTTCCGTCGCGTTTGCCGCGCGACCATCGGCATCCGTCGCGTGGATGCTGTAATGGACGGCCCCGGGATGGGTTGGCTCGTTCTCCCAGGCGGCACGCAGCACCGCCTCCGCCTCATCGTGCAGCGCCTGCCGGTCTTCGGCAGACAGCGCCAACGTCAGGCGAGACAGCGCATACAGCGAGGCGACGTTCAGATCATCCGGGAAGGCGTCATAGGCTGCATCCATGCCCTCGATCCAGCCGGCCAGTCGCTCCCGGACCTGGTCGGTATCGGACTCGAAGAAGGCAGCGGTGGCCTCGATCAAAAGGCGCTCCCGCTCAATATCTGTGGCCTTGCGCGCATTCTCAACCGACTGGCGGCCCAGGGTGATGTCCGCCGCATTCGGTGTGGTGCCCCATAAGGGCTGGAACAGCGTCGTCGCCACGCCCCAGTGGGCCATGGCACAGTCAGGATCGGCCTTGGTAATGGCCTCGAATTCGGCGCGGGCCTGGGTGTACATCATGTGATGCATCAAACCCAACGCGTGGTCGACATCCGCACGCACGCCTTCAAGACAGTTTGCGTGGAAATCGGTGGTGCCAATGGCATCCCCGCCACGGGCGGCTGTCCCGGTGTTCCCGGGTGCCTGACCCGCCGGGGCAGAAAGCGAGAGCGTCGCAAGGACGACGACAAGTGATAATCGGTACCATGTGTTCATGACAGGACTCCAGTTAAACCGTGATACGGGTGGAGCCGGCATGCCATACACCGGTCAGGGACTGAATACACACTGCCAGTTGCTGGCCTTGCATGCACAGCTTATAACCTTGAAGTTAGTCTATCCCACCCGGTTTAGCAGAATTCAGTAGGATGCTCAGGGCGGGACCGGGTTGATTTTGCCTAGGCGGAAACTTGTTGGTATGCCCTTTCCCCCTGCGGCCCCTCCGTGCAGGTCAGTCTTTCAATTAGCCTGCCCGCCACTTTGGGTTCTATCAGCACCAAGGCCACTGCGATGCTTATGAGTAATGCGACAAAATAAAACCCAAGAAAGCCGGAAAGCCCAAGCAAAGGTGCAACGGGTTTTGCTAACCCGACAAAGACTGCGTAGAGCCAGGTAACACCACTAATTGCGCCCAGAAGGGTGAGAAACAGGGCCGTACGCCGCGTGTCGGAATCCGGCGTTTGCAACCGTTTGAAGACAACCAGGTGCAGCGCAACACCATTCAGCGTCAGGATAGAAACAACCGCCAACTTTGCGAGCATCTTGGGGCTGTTAGCCAGCACCTCCCACTCAAACTGAGTGTCAATCCAAATGACGGATAGCCCTGTCATCCAGAGAAGTGAAAGGGCCACCGAAATAATCCTGCTCGCCTCGAACAAGAGACTGATATTCATCCTCCGCACAACAAGAATGGCATAGTCGCCAAACGCAATACCGACACCCGCCACGACAACTGCCATCACATGTACAAGAATCAGAGACATTCTTAGTACTTCAACAACATCTATACCCTGCGCTTCCATCTATTGTTCCGTTATCAGCATGAGATTGCACAAACCGTCGCTGGCGCACTGACCGAACAGACTACGCCAGACACAGCAATAAATCTTAATGCCAATCGTTATCATTATCAACTTTACGAAGCACAGGTCTATCTCGGTTTTCACTAACCTGCCACGGCTGCCGCCCCCTTATACAAAAATGATATAAACACCTTCCATTCTATAATATTGTTAGGACGACATAATTATGAAAAAAATCTTGGCCTTCACTCTGGTATCCGCATTGATGACTGGCTGCGGGGGTGGCAGTAACGGCGGCGATCAGGACAGCAACAGCTTGGGCAACGATTCCGGCTCGGGCTCCTCTCAGGACAGCAACGGCAGCAGTTCGGGAAGCGGTCAGGCGACGGTGCTGGAAGGCACCTGGAGAAAACCATGCGGCCCCGTCTCAGGGCAGGAGCACCACGATATCGTGACGTTCACCAGCACCGGCAATACGTTTACCAGCAGTATCGAGAACTATATCGATGCCAGCTGCACCACCCCGTATGCCGAGGCCCCCAACCCTACCGCATCAGGGACGTTCACACTGGGTGACAACGTGGTGCTGGGTGATGGTGTCACAGCCACCGAACACGATAGCCATATCACTCAGTTCAATGGCGCGCCGTTTATCATCGACGACTACAACATCATCTACATTCAGGACGACACGCTCTACATCGGCGAGGGTGAAGCCGAGACGCCGGAGCAGCGCCCAACCACTCTCGACTACAGTCGTCCGTACTATCGCGTGAACTAAGCGGGTTTCGCGGCTCTCCAAGAAGACGGTAAGGTGCTCCCCAAGCGGGATCGGATTGAGGAGTACCCCCCTCGGCAGACGAACGGAACAGGATCAATCTGGAGTCGATCGCCCCCCATTAGTGGTGCAGCGACATCAGCTTGTCGGCAACCTCAACCAGACTGTCTCCCGTGACATCCGCGGGCAGAAACACATCGCCTGGCCCGTACTCAAGGCGTGAACACCAACCGGCAAGCGCCCCGGCCCGTTTTGCACCGTGGCAATCCCAGGCATGCACGGCAACCAGAGCCAGGCGTTCAATCGGCGTCCCCGAGCATTGCGCGGCAAACCGGTAGATATCCGGATGAGGTTTCCAGACCCCAGCGTCCTGAGCCGTCACAATATGATCAACGAACCCGATAAGCCCAGCCCCTTCAAGAAAACGGCGTGTTTTGTCAGGGCTGTTCACCGTCAGGCAACCAACCCCCACGCCAGCATCCGCGATCTTCTTCAGGGCAGGCGCGGCATCGTCAAAAGTGGGCAAGGTGGAGAAACCGTCGACTACGTACTCAATGTCCCGTTCACTGAGCGCGAATTTTGTTTCCGTTCGAAGCGATTCCCGTGCAACCGCCTCAAAGGGTGCCGAGTCACCGGCCAGGGTCAGCGCCATGGCATCGCGTTGAAAGCGCAGGAACCAGGGCTCCAGAATGAGCCCCGGCTGGCCAACTTTTTCCAGCCGGTCCGCCAATGGCTCCAGGTTGATCAATGTTTCAAGAACATCAAAGAAAACTACGTTCGGTCGGACAGCCATCTCAAGAGCCTCCCTGTACCGTTGCAGGCTCACAAAGTGTAGTTCAGCGGATGGCGGGATGCCGACAGTACGCGCCCCCCTTACTGGCCGCTCCTCGGTCACTCGTTGACGGTTAAGCCGCATTGGAGCAGATGCGCAGGAACGCCCGGGAGATACATCGGTGTCTGCCGAGGCATGGTTCAATGCCGTTTGAGGATTTGGAGCCAATCCGTTGGCTCATCGAGGGCAATGAAGTGGATGTTCAGGGGGAAGGCCGAAAGGGGTCCAGCACCGGCACTCCCAGGAACTGGCCAATCACCTCGGCATCCTGACGGATCCGGCCCGGGTTGCCGTGGTCCATGACGTTCAAGCGGCGGCCGTCGATGAGCACCAGATTCAGTTCGTAGCTCCAGTAGGACCTGCTGCGGCCGTTGTCGCTCCTGCTGGTTACCCGTTCCTGCAGAAGTTGAATCACCTTGATCTCCTGCAACCAGGCCCATTCCGCCTGGGTTACCAGAGCCTGGGGGCCGTTCAGTCTGCCGGAACCCCGCCAATAGCCACCCAGGGACAGGTCAAACACGCGGCGTTTGCTAGCGGATTTCAACAGCAGTGCACCCGTCAGCAAAAAGACCAGTCCAACCAGACCGGGTATCACCGCTGTCATCAGATTGCCGTCGCGAATACCGGTGACGACAAACACACCGCCGACACCGGCCCCCAGAGCCATGAACAGGAGACAGAACAGCATCATTTGGATGCTGGGGCGGACCTCCAGCCGGCTCGGGCTGACCTGAACCAGGTGGTGGGTTCTGAAGTTGGCCCCGCCTGCCTTGAGGGGCGTCCAGTCAACGTCCTCACCTTTATCAGGCTGGTGGGGCCCGGCGGCCTGTTGCTGTTGCCCCAATCGGTAGCCGCCTCTGATGATTTTTTTGAACCGAGTCAGGGTTGCAATCACTTGCAGGGCGATCCCAAGGCCTATCAGCAGCTTGGCATGTTCGACAAGCAGCCCAGCCAGCTCCGGGGGTAACAGTGGTTGAATGGTGGAGGGTACAAACAGTGCGACCAGACCCACGATGAGCAAGACCGTACCCAGCACATTCAGGGCCGGGTTGGGTTTGGTGTGACGAGCGGATTCAGGTTGGGATAACGACATCATGCTCTCTGCAGCAAATCGGGAGGGCCATTATTGTAGGCGAAAGGGGCACAGGGTGGGCAAGTAAACCCATCAGCCACCCGTCGGAAAAAGCGTACCGGGTGTTCGGGGCATGGCCGGACTGATCCATCTCAAACCGCCCTGCCCCCTTTAGCCCGATACTTGTGGGTCCTCGCGCCATACCCTAATCTGATAAAGCCAACACTGAAAAGTGAGCGTAGCGGTACTTCCATGAAATGACATAGGGAGGTCGTTATGTACAGAATTTCGTTAGTCCTTTTCAGCATCGGATGCTTATTTGGCGCAGGAACAGCCATCGCCCACGAGCCACCTACCTCAGGCTGGGCTCTCCACATTGATGCCAAACGCCATATCACCGGCGATGTTAACGCCGTCGCACACCACTACTGCAAGGAACTCCCCGGTGGCGTGACGGCATGCCAGCTGTATGACAGCGACGCACTGAATGCACGCCTGGTGGGTGTGGAATTCATTATCGGTGCCGAAGCTTATGCCGCTCTGCCAGAGACCGAACAAGCACTTTGGCACTATCACAAGGAAGAGATAGGCGTGGTAGACCCCGTCATGCCTGACATGACCGAAGAAGAAGCCGCGGAATTCGTGAAGAGCGTAGAAGAAACCTACGGCAAAATCTTCCTGATTTGGAACACGGCGCAAGACGAACTGCCGGTCGGGCAACCAATGGCGTATGACATGGCCGGAGACGAAGCGCACTAAGCCGTAGCGCACCGTAAAAACAGAGCAAAAGGGGAGGAAGCCGGGGGCCGATTGACAATAGGTTGATCGGCCCCCGTTCGTTATCTGATTTTTACCCAGCCTCAAGCACGCCCTTCATTGGCCAATGACCGCGCCCCCGGAATTGGCGCTGGCGATTCCGGGGGCGCGGTCATTTTGCTTCCAACACGCCCCCCTCCTTTGAAGGGTAACGGTGCCCCAAACAAGGCCGGAAAGGAACCTGGCCCTGTTTTCACTTTCCGGCCCCCTTGTGATAGCGTCCCTCAATAAACATCTTCACTGTGTCTGTAGCAAGGCGGAGCGGGCCTTATGGTCTGCTCGGAGCGGCTACCGGGCAGCGATGACAACGCGCGGCTTGCGGTGCAGGCCATGGCGGTCGAACTGGGTGTAAGTATCTATGATTCCATGTTTGGGGTGCAGAAAATCCCTGACGTTTCCCTTAGATCGAAGTGGGAAAGTGGGCTGCAAAAGCTGTGGTACCAGAATGTTCTGGGCACCATCACGCGGTCTTCATCCACTGAGCAGTTATGAGGCCGTGAGTCGTGTTGAGGATCTTCCTGCCGGGCTCCCCTGTCCCGCTTGCGGAGCACGAATCAAGCCACACGATTCTTTGAACAAAGCCAGGAACATTCGCTGTGCGGCATGCAACGTCGTCTTTCATTGGTCCCCCAAAGCAGGGGTGAGCTTACCCAATAACCACGACAGGAAAGTGGTACAGCCACAAAGTAGCGTGCCTGAATCCGGCATGCCCCTCCGTGACCTGAAACCCAGCAGTGCGGGTGGACCGGGTCAGTTTTTTGGTGGTTTTTTCCTTGCCTTGATCGTTAGCCTCATTGCTCTGGTATTGCTGTGGGACCTGGCCGGAATAAAGAACATTACGCGTGTTTCGGTCGTTATAGCCATAGGTGCCGGCATTGCGACACTGGTGCTCGCCGACAGAAAAAGATGGCGTAAATCAGGCGCCTGGGCGGGCCTACTGCTTGTGCTAAACCCATTTACCCTCACTTTTCTTAATAGTCAGGGCTACGGTGACATTTCGACGACCGTTTGGGATGCGTTCTCCTCTGGACCGGATTACGAGGCCCTGGTTGCTGAGGCCGACACGTTGGCGGGGCAGGCCCGTCGAGAAATAAATCAGGGCAACCATCAACAGGGCATGAACACACTGTCTGAAGCCACCATGTCGGCCAGCTTGGGTAACGATATAGAACTGGCAGAACAGTTATTGGAAGAGCTGATACAAGCGGACAAAGAGCAATGAAAAAACAGGCTATTGTCGGATTTTGGGTTCTTCTTTTAACAAGCCTGATGTCTTCAGCGGTGATGGCCCAGGCCGTGATCAAGTATGAATTCTTCGCCGAACCCTACAATTTTCAACTGACGGGCAAGCAATGGGGGACCATTCACGGGTTGAATTTTGAGGTGAGGCAGAGTTTTGGCTCCCTGCTGGGTGAGCCCGTAACCAATAACAACGTACGTTACTGGTTCGATGGTCAGGAGGATGGCATCCATAAGCCGACGGTTCATCTCTACAGGGAAGTGACCGGTACGCCTCAGGCACAAGGGATTCCCTACCCCAATGGCGACACTTGGGCGATCATTGAGCTGTGGGGCGGTGATGATATTTCAGTCAGCCGAACGGCTGGCTCACTTAACGTTAGCTATCCCTTTGAACGCTTCATTGATCAGGTTCGAGTGGTGTCGGCCCATTTTGTTGGTAACTACGGGCAGATCAACATGCTGGGCGGTTTCAACGGGGTCTTTGGCCCCCCTGGCAGCTGGGGGTGGAACGTTCCGGGTAGCCCTTCATGGGGGCGCGCTCTGGTTAGCAGCTTTGAATACGTTGACCATGGAAGTCGGCCGATTCACTGGTATTCACAAGCCGAGGCTCGCGATCTCTTTTCGATGTTGGTCAAGGAGTGCGAGCCTGCCTGCCAAGGCCAGGCCCAGAGACTGCAAGATCTCAACCTGAATATGTACGGGGTGTTAAACGATATTGCCGCTCATTCAGAAGACTTCCGAATGGCCTACTTCAGAAACGCCCCGCGCACGACGATGCTGAACAGTCTGTTGGCAGCGGCGCAGTCTGAACCCGACCCTCAGCTTCGCAGGCGCCGACAGGCTCTCGCCGACCGTGCCGTGGAAGCGTTTGGGGATGAGCAATCCCGGACTTTCACACAGCAGCAGAGCTTTTTTGTTGACCGTAGAAAGCAGTCGGCAACGGAACAGGCCATGGCTGTGACCAATGATGCGCTTTGCCAGATGATGACCGATGGCAAGGTTCAGGAAGGCACTCTGGGCCAGTTACAGCAGCTGGTGCAACAGCAGGGAGCGTTGCCCAGGCAATTACAAGTTCGGGCCGAGGAATCACTGAGGCTTCTGAGTAGCGAAGGTCACAGACAGGGAGCCACCGCCGACCTGTTTATCAGGCTTATCAGAAGCGATGAATTTAACCTGAAACTCAGAGTCACCAGGCCGGGTGGTCAGACACTACCGGGTTTTCCGATCGTAGGGGATGAAGATCTTCACTACGTCGCTCGTAATAACCCGGGCGGAAATTATACGATTGAGGTAACGGCAAATAATGCTTCAACGGATTACACGCTGCGCGTTCAGTACGGCGGTAAGGTTATTACCCATGAGGGCTACCTTACCAAAGGCAGTGTAGACACCTACGAGCACAATTTTGATCCAAATCAGACCGACGAAGGGCGGCCCTGCCAGAACTTCACGGAGCTTTAATACCTGAGCCGGGCCAACCAGCTGTCGGCATACCACGCTATGGCTCCTCCCAGGCTTGTAAACAGGCAGCCGAACAGCAGTTACCCCTTGAATGTACTCATGCCATAGTCGCCAAACGGTTCATCTCGCTGTCGCACCGCCTCCTTGAACCCTTCTCTCATGGCCAGCTGCTGGAAGTCATAACCTTCCTGGGTATGGCGTGTAATACCATCCAGAATAGTACCCAGCATTTGGGTGGTGTTGAGCCCCTGATTCAAGAGGGTTTGATTGGTCAGCAACTTCATCATCACAAGCTGGTTTACCGGCATCCGCGCAATACGCTCCAGCAAGATCTCAAATCGCTCATCCAGCGATGATGCCGGAGCGGATTCAATAGCCAATCCCCATTCCACCGCTTCCTTCCCGCTGAGGCAATCGCCGGTAAACAGCAGGCGTTTGGCTTTCTCGATGCCAAGCCGGTATACCCACATAGACGTGGTCGGTGATCCCCATACACGCGCCGGCGGATAACCAATTTTGGCGTCATCCGCGATTACCAGCAGGTCAGAGCAGAGCGCCATATCGGTCCCTCCTGCCACACAAAACCCATGCACCTTGCAGACAACGGGTTTTTCACTGTGAAACAGACTCATAAAGCCCTTCACATTGCGACTCATCATCGCGTAATCGACCATGGGATCCCAATTGCTGTTGGGTTGGTGGTTCATCATTTGCACTAGCGGGTCCAGCACGGTGCCCGCGGGCCTGCGGGGGTCTTCGCCGCCCTCCATCACCCCCTCTGCGCTCTCGACAAGATCATAACCGCCGCAAAATCCGGAGCCGTTACCCGAAAGGGCGATGACGTGGACGGACTGATCCTGATTGGCTCTTTCTACACACGCCTTTAGCTCAATGGGCAGAGCCATCGTTATGCCGTTGCCACGACTGGGTCGGTTCAGGGTAATTCTGGCAATGCGGCCAGTTACTTCGTAGGTCATCGTCGAAAGGGAATTCACAGGACTAGCCCTCCACTCACTTGTTACACCAAATAAAATAAATTGACTGATCATGTTATATTACATATAAATTGACATGTCGACATAGGATGTAATGTTTGCCGATTGACACTAAGCCTCATCCTGACAAGCAAGACAGACGGAGCTGACCCACCAGACGTGGCGTCACAGAAACGTTTTTATGAACTCAATATGAACCCGTGCTGCTTATGAGTAAGCATCGTGTTCCTTATCAGATCGTGTGAAATTGATTATGACGTCACGTAATGCGTTAAAGCCCAAACGGCTAATACTGAATTTTTTTATGGCGTTTATGCAGTCGATCAGTGTCAGGGAACTGATCGCGGCCTGCGCACTCTTTGGCATTAAAGAGACCACCGTCCGGGTCACCCTGGCCCGCCTCTCCGCAGAAGGACTCATTCAAGCGTGCGGCCGGGGACAGTACGAACTCAGTCATCAGGCCAGCGAACTCGCATCCGGGATCAGTAAGTGGCGCACCCTGGAGCAACGTCTCAAAGCCTGGGATGGTCATTGGCTCGCCGTGCATTGCGCCGGGTTAGGCCGGTCTGATCGCGCCGCGTTACGGCTTCGCGAACGGGCCCTGGCCATGAATGGTTTTCGCGAGCTTGAAAAAGATCTGTTTATTCGCCCCAACAACCTGAATGAAACCGGCAAGACATTACGCCAGCGTCTCTACGCTCAGGGACTTGAAGCAGATGCTCCGGTCTTTGAAATCAGCAACCTTGATGAGGCACGAGACCAGCGGGCACGTCGCCTCTGGAATGGCGAAGCGCTGACTGACATGTATCGGGATACTCGCCTGCGGCTGGAGGAATGGCTTTCGCGACACAAGGAACTGGATATCGAGGAAGCCGCACGGGAGTCGTTCGTAATTGGCGATGCGGCCATTCGAAAACTGGTGTTTGATCCACTGTTACCTGACGAGCTGGTCGACAGCCTTGAGCGGCATAAATTCATTGAATCCGTTCTTCAATTTGACCAGGCCGGGCAGGCCATTTGGTTATCCCTATACAAACAGGTCAACAACCCGAGTGCCTCAAATGACGAACAGACGAGAGCGCATTGAGATGGGCAAGACGATGCACGAAATCAATAACGATGCCGTTTATCAAAACAGTCCTGAAACCCGCCAGAAAGTGACCGACCTCTTTTCCCGTCAGGAAATTGCCTTGCTGACAAAACGGTCTGACCTGATGGGCGCCTGGGCTATTGTCATGACCTGGGGCGGCGTCGCTCTCATCTTCACCTTGATGGCCTGGGTCAGCCAACAACCAATATGGCTTGCTGCACCCGGCATCGTTGTCGGCATGCTGTTTCTGGCGGGGCGTCAGCTGTCTTTGTCGATCATCGTGCATGATGCATCCCACGGCACCCTGTTTAAAACCAAGTGGCTGAACCAACACCTTACCGATTGGCTTTGCGCTCGCCCGCTGTGGAATGATCTCTCCAAGTATCGCGATTACCATTTTATTCATCACACCCGCACCGGTACGGATGATGACCCCGACCTGATTCTACGTAATGGCTACCCGACTACCCCTCAATCCCTGACCCGGAAATTCGCCCGTGACTTGAGTGGTCTGGTGGGGATCAAGTATCTCGTGGGCCGGGTTCTGATGGACGCAGGCATACTGAACTGGACCGTGACCGGTGAAGTGACGTGGCTGCCTCAAAACGAACGGCGCTGGTATCAGCCCATCATCAGCGTTATCACGGAATCCACACCGATGCTGATCACCAATATTCTGTTATTCGGCGCATTGTACCTGGCTGGGTATGCCTGGCTTTACTTGTGCTGGGTCGTGGCCCATCTCACCTTTTTCATGGCGTTTATGCGTATTCGCTCCATGGCAGAGCATGCGGCCTGCACCCGCAACCTGAACATGTTCGAGAACACCCGAACGGTAAAAGCCGGCTGGCTGGCACGCGCGCTGGTTGCACCGATTGGCGTCAACTATCACATGGAGCACCACATCGTCGCGTCCTGTCCGTGGTTCCGTCTTTCGACCGCCCACAAGATGCTGCAAGAACGGGGAGCCGTCCCTGTTCCACCCACATATTGGCAAGTACTGAAAATCATGGGCAGTGGCGCCCAGCGCCCTTCGGTTAATCCTGCCTGAAAGGACTTGCGGAGATAACGACATGAACAATGATGCGGTTTACAGGCACAGCCCGGAAACCCGGAAAAAGATCACCGACATACTGAACCGGGATGAAATACGCCAACTGACAGCGCGCTCAGATCTGGCGGGCATCTGGGCCATCCTTTCCACCTGGGCGTTGATTGCAAGTTACTTTGCGTTGATCGGTTGGGCCATGTCTCAACCGTTACCCCTGGCTATTCCGATGATCATCGCAGGGATTGCCCTGCTCGGCGGTCGGCAACTTGCGCTCGCGATCATTACCCACGAAGCGACCCACAAAACCCTGTTCAAAACCCAATGGGCCAACAACGGGCTAACCGACTGGCTATGCGCGCGGCCCATTGGACTGGACCTTGCCAAGTATCGCACGCACCACTTTATCCACCACACCCGCACCGGTACGGATGAAGACAGCGATATTTCGCTGATCGCAGGTCTGCCCACCACACGGGCCTCCCTGTTGCGAAAATTCCTGCGTGATGTGTGCGGAATTACCGGGCTGAAATTCCTGCTGGGGCGCCTGCTGATGGATGCCGGCCTCATAAAATGGACTGTCGCCACCAATGTGGAACGCCTGCCCTATCAAGGCCTGCCTTTTCATCTGGCCCTGCTGGTCCGCAATGCATCGCCAGCCGTCATCACCAATCTGCTGTTATTCGCCGTGCTTGCTCTATGTGGCCATCCAGAACTGTATCTGGCCTGGCTGATCGCCTATCTGATTCCCTACCCTCTGTTTATCCGCATTCGCGCCCTGGCCGAACATGCCTGCACTGAACGCAGCAGCGACATGTTCAAAAACACCCGAACCACCCGGGCGGGCTGGATTGCCAGAACCTTTGTGGCACCTTTGAAGGTGAACTACCACATTGAGCATCACGCCATGGCGTCGGTTCCGTGGTTCCGCCTGAAAACCCTGCATCGCATGCTGAAAGAACGCAACGTGACCTCCAAACCGCCAAGCTACTGGCAGGTCCTCCGCCTTGTTTCATCTGCCTGAATTCATCACGAAATAACCGAGACGATTGAACATGAGCGGCAACAACACCAACAAACCACGGATACGTGGGCATCATGTTTCCGACTTCCTGAATAATGAGGAGTTGAAACAATTCACCCTGCGCTCTGACCTGCGCGGCCTTTGGGCAATCGTTTCAGTTTGGGGCAGCATTGCATTGTGCTTCGCCGCCATGGCGTTGGCGACCACCTTGCCCTGGTATGCCGGCTTGCCCCTGTTCCTGGCTGGCTTTGTCGTCCTTGGCGGTCGCCATCTGGCGCTGGCCATCCTGATGCATGAAGCGGCCCACAAAACGCTGTTCAAATCACGCTGGGGCAACGACGTTCTTACCGACTGGCTGGCAGCAAAACCCATCTGGAATTCGGTCGCCAAATTCCGGGCGCATCATCTGGTTCACCATACCAATACCACCGCAGACTTTGACCCGGATAAACCGCTTTACAGCGCTTACCCGGTACCGCCCGGTTCACTGGCAAGAAAGTTCTTACGCGATATGATTGGCGTGACCGGCGCCAAATTTCTGATTGGCCGGCTACTGATGAGCGCAGGCATCCTGACATGGTCTGACGCCATTGGAGAGCCTGATCCACAGGTGAAAACACGCCGCTGGTGGGAATTCCCCGTACTCTTTATCAAGGATATCTGGGGCACGGTTCTGGTCAACGTGATGTTGTATCTCGCACTGGCAGCCACCGGCTATGGCTGGCTCTACGCCTGCTGGATACTCGCCTACATGAGCCCCTTCTCGTTGATTGTTCGCCTGCGCGCCATGGCCGAACATGCTTGCCTGGAAGACGTGCCCCAAACGATAAAGAACACCCGCACGACCTATGCAGGCCTGCTTGGCCGCCTGACCGTGGCACCACTGCGCGTTAACTATCATCTTGAGCATCACCTGGTCGCCAGCACGCCTTACTACCGTTTACCAGCATTGCACGCTCATTTACTCGAGCAAGGCAAGGTACCGGCCGGCTGGACTTACCGAGGTGTGATCAAAGCCTGCACCACTATAAACGAATAAGCTCCACACGCATGGGAGAAAGGCGGAGAAAGGGGTCAGATGGAGAAAGGGGTCAGATCGATTTTTAATTGACCAATTAGGGCGCCCCCTTCGGACGCCCGCGGCTCACCTGCCCCACCTTGCGCCCCAAGGCTGCTTCCACCTGCTCCTTGAATCGTCCGCTCCCCAACAACTGGCTGGCCGACAAACAATCAGCAATCTCCTTTCGGAGTTCCCGGGGAAGACTGAACCGAAACAACTCACGATAAGCCTGACGGCGAACGACCTCCTCTCGACCCAACGCAAGAAACAATGGGTGTTCAGTGAACAGCTCATTCTGTTCACCTAACGCATTACTGCGAAAGCTGCTCCAGGGATACTGTTCCGGCTGAACGACCATACAGGCCGTGACGGGATTTAGCTCGATGTAGCAATAGAAGCGGAAATCGTCTTCCGCGAAGCAGCAGGGATCCCTATTGTGAGCGCGTTGGACCAAATGCGCAGGAACGCCCGGGAGATACATCCGTGTCTTACTTGGCATGGTTCAAATCCATTTGAGGGGTTGGAGCCAATCCATTCGCTCATGGGGAGAATCGTATCGGATGTTCGGGGCGGGGCCGAATTGATCAATTTAAAACCGATCTGCCCCCTTTAGTTCGATGGGACTGACCTTGTAGCGGCCTTCCCAAAGTGACCCGCTTCGTCTTTCCATGGCGTTCACAAACCGTGTTTGACGTCCGGCCAGACGCTTCATCAACCGGGGAATAGCGGTCAGCTCGTCATTGGCACCCACGACCAGAGGTACGTGATTCGTCATCAGACAATAGCGGTACACCGCCAAACCAAGCGTCATTTTCCGTTCCTTGAGATTCGACAGGCAGTATTGGTAGTCGCGATCCTCGACAAACACCGGCTGCCGATGATGACCACGTTGAACAAGGTGGTGTGGGAGACCGGGCGCGATAACCCGAGCCTGACGGGGCATTGGCTCCTCCTTGCCTTTGTGGGTGACGACCCAGAGTCCGCTCTGAGCCAAAGAGGCGCCATTTTAGCGAATAGCTTGAGACCTTCCGCGATGTGGGCCCTCGTTGATTTAATTCTTCTCTAGCACCACATCGAGCATGACCTTAACCATCTGCGTCGTCAGCTCTCTTTGCTCTTCCACGGTGTCAGCTGCCACCGGGTAATGGCGGAACAGGGTTGCGCCAGCGCTTTCGATCCAGCCCACTAAAGTTTCAATGGACAGGCAACTGACATGCCTAAAACCCAAAACGTTTAACTGCTGACGAATAATGGTGATAACGGCACTGATGGTTTGCTGCCGATAGCGCCAAGCCGGAGACTTTTCGTCAAAACCCTCACGATAGATGCCATAGGCAACCGGTCCCATCTCACTCCCCCAGGCAAAGTAGGCTCTTATGCCCTCCTCAATGCGCTGGTGTAGCCCATTATCGGTGCTTGCCTCGGCGATAATTCGGGCCGTCAGGTCCTGATTGGCCTGCTCGATCAGCATTTCAACTACCTGATCAACACCACCTGGGAACCATCGATAGAACGTCGGACGCGATGTGCCCGCTGCCCGAATCAGCTGTTCCACAGTGATGTCACTGGAAGGTCTGTCAACGAGCAACTCCCCTGCCACCTTGAGAACACCAGCCTGGCGAGCCGCCAGCGCCGCACCCGTGACCGGAGGGCGGCCGCGCTGCCCCTCTTGTTTTATCGGGTTTTGCTTGCCTGATGACACCTCTATACCCCGCTTGGCTCATGCTTGGCGGACAAGACTAGCCTGTTTGCTGCAGCCATGCATCTATAACCGCGGTCTTGACCCTTATTTAATATAACTGTAATGTTACGTTTATTAGAGATATATTTCCCCCGCAAAAGGGGGCGGAGACTCCTGACTATGAAAGATCTGAATAACCGAGTAGCGGTAATAACCGGAGCCTCAGCGGGTATCGGCCGCGCCATTGCGCTGGAACTGGGCCGGATGGGATGCAAAGTCGCGCTGCTGGCACGTAACGAAGACGCACTGCGCCAGGTTGCTGAGGAATTGAGGGCGCTGGGAGCACAGGCGTTGCCGATCAGCTGCGACCTGGGTGAAACCGAAGGGGTTCGACAATCCCTTGCAGAAGTATCTCGACAGCTGGGCCCTGTGGACATCCTCATCAACAACGTCGGCGCCGGCACATTCAAACCACTGCATTGCATGAGCGATGAGGAATGCGATATCGCCCTGCGTCTGCCACTCGTGCCGGCGATCACCGCAATCCACGCCGTGGTGCCGGGCATGCGTGAGCGTGGCTGTGGGCACATCGTTAACCTGACCAGCCCCGCCGGCATTTTCCCACTGCCATTCATGGCCCCCTACACCAGTGCCCGTCACGCCATGGTTGGCCTGTCGGAAAGCCTGTTTGAAGAGCTGCGCGGCACCGGGGTCGGCGTTTCACTGATTTGCCCGGCGCAGGTCAACACCGGCTACTTTGAACGCAACGACGCCGACCTGGCCTGGTATCCGAAAATCTCCTCGATCTTCCCGGTATCTGAACCCGAACGTGTTGCCCGAAAAGTACGGCGAGCGATCGAAAAGAACCAGCGTGAAGTTGTTTTCCCGGCATTGCTATGGGCCGCCATTGCGGCATTTCGCAAGGCACCACGCCTGTTCATCACGCTATTCCGTGCCGTCGGATTATGGGGTCCTTCACGACGTCTTCAGGCAACCCATACCGCCGACCCTTATTAATCAATGGAATCGCCCATGAACTATCGTGTTGCCAGCGTCCGTGCGCTGAAAGACCTCTACAGTAGCCTGCATGTCCCCGGTGCGGAGATGCGCCACGGCTTTTTCCGTGCCAGCTTTATTGGCCCGTTCTGGATGCGCATATCCGGCCGACCAACCCTTGACCTGACCGGCTTGCCGGGATGGCAAGGAAAACGCTTTCTCACCAGTGACACCGCAACCAATGTCCTGTTGCGCAAAGGGGAGCATATTGACGCGCTAAATATGACGGTGGCGAATGTCACCTCGTATGTGGACGGCAGCCCTGGCGTCGCGCTACGTTACGGTGCAGAAGCCCCCATTCCATGGCGTTGGGTGCGTGATGAATTGCGTGCCATTGATGACAACACATTACTGGGCATCACCTTTGTCGACCTGCCTGTTTTAAGACACTTCCCTATGCCATTCCTACTGGAGCGTGCAGCGTGAGCGACCTTAATCAAAATACAAGAAATCACCATCAAGATTACGACGTCATCATCATCGGCTCGGGTTTCGGTGGCAGTGTCAGCGCGCTGCGCTTGGCGGAAAAAGGTTACCGCGTTGCCGTGCTGGAGCAGGGTCGACGCCTGACCAACGAGGACTTTCACAAAGCTGCGACGAACCCCACCGCTTTGGCCTGGATGCCGGCTTTGGGCATGAAAGGTTTCTTCGCCCAGGAGGTTTATCAGCACGTTGCGATACTGCGCGGCATCGCCGTGGGCGGCGGCAGTATCGTCTATGGAGCCGTGTCACTGGAACCCAAGGATGCCTTCTATCAGGACCCGGCATGGTGTCACTTGAGCGATGATTGGCGCGCGGAACTGGCGCCGCACTTTCGCACCGCTCGCACCATGCTTGGCATCAATGACAACCCCTACCGGGGCATTCAGGACGACTGGCTGGAGCAAGCAGCCAAAACCATGGGTGCTCACGATAGTTTCGGGTCGGTGCCACAAAGCATTTACTTTGGTGACCTAAACGACTCTCCAAGAGACCCCTATTTTGATGGTGAAGGGCCAGAGCGGAAGGGGTGTACCCAATGCGGCCGCTGTTTTACCGGCTGCGCTGAAGGCGCCAAGAACAGTCTCGATAAGAACTATCTGTACTTTGCCGAAAAACTGGGAGTGGAGGTGCTGCCTGAACGCAAAGTCACGCACATTTCAAAGTCAGAAAACGGCTATCTGGTGCATAGCGAGCACAGCCTGAACGGTACCCCGCATGCCCCACTCGTGGCAGCAAACGTCATTGTCGCCGCTGGCGCTCTGGGCACAATGGAACTTTTGTTTGCCTGTCGCGACCGCTACAAGACGCTGCCCGATATTCCTGCCTCACTGGGAGCGCATGTACGCACCAATAGTGAAGCGCTGGTGGGTATTCTGGCACGTGACAAAGACATTGATGTCACGCACGGTGCCAGTATTTCAACGCACTTTTATGCTGATGACAGCACCCATATAACCCAGAATCGGCTGCCGCCAAGTTACGGCGCCATGAAGCTCTACATGATGCCAATGATCGACGGAACACGGCCGTTAATACGCGCACTAAAAACGCTTCTGGCATTTGTGCTGAAACCGTCCCAGGGGCTGTTCACGTGGTTTGCCCGAGACTGGCACAAGCGCACGACCTACCTCACTGTAATGCAGCATGCCGACAACGAGCTTGCATTTGGCTATGGTCGAACCTTGTTACGCGGCTTCCGGTTTGGCCTCAAATCCAGGCTGGCAAAAGGCGGCCGTACACCATCTTTCCTGCCACAGGCCAACGCAGCCGCACGCGCCGTGGCCCAGGCCAGCAATGGTGTTGCCCAGAACACAGTAATTGAGAGTGTGGCCAACATGTCGGTCACCGCCCACGTATTGGGGGGAGCGGTGATCTCGGACTCAGCAAAAAACGGGGTCATAGATACAAACCATCAAGTCTTCGACCACCCGGGTTTATATGTTGTCGACGGCAGCGCCATTCCGGCCAACCTTGGCGTGAATCCCAGCTTGACGATTACCGCTATGGCGGAACGCTTTGCCGCCCAGTTTCCCACGAAAGGAGACTGAGTACTGGAAACCAGGACAGGGGCGAGAAAGGGGTCCGAGAAAGGGGTCAAAGGGGTCAGATCGATTTTGGTCAAAGGGGTCAGATCGATTTTTAATTGACCAACTCGGGCGCCCCCTTCGGACGCCCGCGGCCCACCTGCCCCACCTTGCCCCCCAAGGCTGCTTCCACCTGCTCCTTGAATCGTCCGCTCCCCAGCAACTGGCTGGCCGACAAACAATCAGCAATCTCCTTTCGGAGTTCCCGGGGAAGACTGAACCGAAACAACTCACGATAAGCCTGACGGCGAGCGCCCTCCTCTCGACCCAACGCAAGAAACAACGGGTGTTCAGTGACCAGCCCATTCGGTTCACCTAGGGCATTACTGCGAAAGCTGCTCCAGGGATACTGTTCCGGCTGGTCGACCATACAGGCCGTGACGGGATTTAGCTCGATGTAGCGATAGCAGCTCAATAGATAGCTCTCGGCGTCCACCAAGCTTCCCTTGTGCCGCCCTTCCCACAGCGTCCCCGACCGCCGGTAGGTTTTGTTGACGTATTGAACGTACTGGCGACCTACATGCTGCATGAGCCTGGAGATGCTGTCGGCATGTTGCGGCGTGATCAACAGGTGAACGTGGTTTGTCATCAGGCAATACGCATGAAGCTCAGCGCCGTAGCGCTTCAGGCCTTCCGCCAGCACTTGGCGATAGAAGCGGAAATCTTCTTCCGCGAAGAAGCAGGCATCCCTGTTGTGACCGCGTTGGACCACATGCGCGGGAACGCCTGGGAGATACATCCGTGTCTTCCGTGGCATGGTTCAATTCCGTTTGAGGGTTGGAGCCAATCCATTAGCTCATGGGGAGAATTGTATCGGATGTTCGGGGCGGGGCCGAATTGATCAATTTAAAATCGATCTGACCCCTTTAATCTGACCTTTTATTTACATTTCAATATGTTAATTAATTTAAGGAATGCTCATTCCGTTCACCTAACGCATTACTGCGAAAGCTGCTCCAGGGATACTGTTCCGGCTGAACGACCATACAGGCGTGACGGGATTTAGCTCGATGTAGCGATAGCAGCGGAAATCGTCTTCCGCGAAGAAGCAGGCATCCCTATTGTGACCGCGTTGGACCACATGCGCAGGAACGCCCGTGAGATACATCCGTGTCTTTCGTGGCATGGTGCAATTCCGTTTGAAGGTTGGAGCCAATCCATTAGCTCATGGGGAGAACTGTATCGGATGTTCGGGGCGGGGCTGAATTGATCAATTTAAAATCGATCTGACACCTTTAGTTTGCCCCCTTTAGTTGACCTTAGTTGTTTTAATGTGGATCTAACCAAACCTATTATTCCAACCTATTTAACAATGGAACTTCAACCATTTCGTGATAACTAGAACATATATCTAAAGCCAATGACTGAAAATCCAATGACTCTAAATAAGATGTCCAACTCCCAACAAATACTGGAGTTCTTTTTAATCGATCGCTATTTTCTACACTTTCCATCCCAAGGATTCTGAAAATTGGATCTTTTTCAAACCGTTGAATTATCGTGTAGGAAATAAAAACCGGACCATACTCGCCCACGACATTTCCATCCAGGAAAAGTTCGAAGTCAGAATCATTTGAAATTTCCGCCTTACAAAGGTTTTTCTCAAAAAATCTTTTCTCAACCTCACCAGTCAGGCCATCAATATCTCGCAAATCACCAAAATAATTTATTGACAAACTTGGGACGGGAAGCTCTTTCGCATGCCCCCCCCCCCACACAGGAACGAAAAATACAACAAAAAAACGGCTAATAGTCTCAAAGAAAACTCCAAGTAAAATGAAATCAATTTTCACGATACCTTCTTAAAATTTCCTGCAACCGGGTTATCCGGGGGTCAGGTCTTGTCTTTTGCCTCATATCAGTCAGCTAGACTTCAATGCCCTCCCAAAATTGGCAAGGGGGCAAAAGGCAAGACCTGACCCCGTTATATTCTCACTTTGCGCCCCAAGGCTGCTTCCACCTGCTCCTTGAATCCTCCGCTCCCCAATAACTGGCTGACCGACAAACAATCAGCAATCTCCTTTCAGAGTTCCCGGGGAAGACTGAATCGAAAAAACTCACGATAGGCCTGACGGCGAGCGCCCTCCTCTCGCCCCAACGCAAGAAACAACGGGTGTTCAGCGACCAGCTCATTCCGTTCACCTAACGCATTACTGCGAATGTAGTGGTCAACTAATCCCGGACAGTATTTTAAGTTTTTCCTCGGCAGCAACCGGAGAAATGCCACCGTTGAATGAGTGTGGTCGCTGCCGGTTGTAGTAGCCCATCAGATAGCCACCAACATCCTTCTCTGCCTGCAACAGGCCTCGATATCCCAAGGCCGGTATCCACTCTGATTTCAGGCTTCGGAACAATCTCTCCATCGGTGCGTTGTCCCAACAGTTGCCGCGCCGGCTCATGCTTTGCGTCATCCGGCAGCGCCAGAGCCGCTGACGGAACTTGCGGCTGGCGTACTGGCTTCCCTGATCCGAGTGGAACATGACTTTTTCTGGT
>NZ_FNNE01000023.1 GCF_900106945.1 Marinobacter mobilis | reverse complement strand
CTGATGGCGGAGAAGCTTCGATACTCGGTGTGACTCTTGACGGAAGGTGCAGGTTTAGGTCCTGCGTTTTGCTGGTTAGGGGGCGGCTTCGATTTGGTGGTTTACCGCGAGATAAGTTTATCCCGGGCTTCCGGGCCACCCTTTGAATGGATAGGTAAGGAATAAATGATCAACGGAAAGATTATCTCGGCACTGGTTATCCATTTAATAGCATTTTTGGCAATCTATGCTGAAGGCTATCCGGATGCCTTTCTTATTGTTGTAGGTTCATGCCTTGCCCTGAATGTGATTGGGTTGTGTCTATGCTTAATGGGCATTGTTCGATTTGGCTGCTCTCTCTTTATTGCAGGGTGTATTGGTTTTATACCACTGGGCTTGGTTGGCATATTGGGAGCACGGCAAGCTCTGGATGCAGAAAGGCGTGAGCGATTTGCCCAGATGGAAGCTGCAAGGTCATACAGATTTAATCCCGCCCTCTTAGACGTACAGATATTTGGAACTGCTATTGTCGGGCTGGTCTGGCTAATCCTGATGCTGGTGTTTCCATTCGTTCCGGCTATCCCGTTGGGAGGTGCAGTCATTGGGTTCCTAATTGGGTCGTGGAATTCGTCCACTATTCCTGTGAAATGCTATGAGGACCACATCGAGCTGAAGCTTTCTCTGATTGCACCCACGCATTTAATAAAATACAAAAATATCACTGATATCGATACCAGCCATCGAAAACATACAATAGTTTCGTATGCCCTGGATGGCGCTGAAAAATCACTTAAATTGAAATGGAATGGGCTCGAAGATAAGGCCAGTGAGGAATTGCTTGGGTATATACAGGGTAAGTGGGTTGCTTGAGTTGGATATTGCTTTGGGAGGAGAGCTCAGGGTCAGGTCTTGCGTTTTGCTGGTTGGGGCTAACGAAGCTAAATTCCAGCATTGCCTGGCCCACATCATGAGAAACCGGAATGGGTCGGTATCAGCGCAGGACGTTTTCGTGAACAATTGAGCCAGTGGTTTCAGAGGGCAGGACGCCCAAGGGAAGAGAACAATGGATGTGTGCAGCAACGGCGCTGACCGACGGGGAGGGGCGCCCAGCCCAACGGTCGGTGGCTATTATGGCCCCACAGCCTACCGCTCCAGCCACATACCCACCCTGCTGCCAGGGGGGCACCCTAAAATGGATCGAACCTTCCAGCGATTGCCTTGGGGGCATTATCAAAATCCGCTTGTACCCAATACCATTAATGCCCAGTTGGCCTATGCGCGGCTATTCAAGGAAGAACAGGATGCCGAGGATGGTTTTCCGTGGGGGGAAATCGTTTTTACAATCAGTCGAGGTTTCTTCGTTCGGTTACAAGGGGCATTGTATATGCTCTACCTAATGTCAGCTTTATGCCTCGCCATGCTTGCATTTCTTGTACTACTCTCAATCATTTTTTCACTTGTGGATAATCTTACTCTGGAAGAGTTCATTGGTGGTATTAGTTCTATGAAGTGGCTTTTCATAGTGATCATTAGTTGTTTAGTCGTAGGCAAGTATGGCCGCATTCTGCTAGCTTCCCTCAACGATAAACACCTAAGGCTAGATCCAACTGGCCTTTACCGCCGGGAAGGCCTGGTCCGAATCAAACTGAAACACGGCATGTTCGAAGCCCCATTCATTGAGTTCGATGCCTACCGCATACACACCCCATCTGGTCG
>NZ_FNNE01000024.1 GCF_900106945.1 Marinobacter mobilis | reverse complement strand
TGTAGTGGCTCAATGATTCCGGACACCAACGAAGGTGGTAAGATCGCCGCCATAAACGAGGTGTCTGATGACCAGAAAGCGACGTTCCTTCACTCCTGAATTCAAGCAGGAAGCAGCCAGCCTGGTGCTGGATCAAGGTTACACCATTGCCCAGGCGAGTACGTCCCTGGGCGTGGGTGAAAGCGCCCTCCGGCGATGGGTGCAACAGCTAACGGATGAACGCGAAGGGATCACCCCGAAGGGCAAGGCCCTAACCCCGGAGCAACGCCGTATCCAAGAGCTGGAAGCCCGCTGTAATCGGCTGGAACGGGAGAAGGACATATTAAAAAAGGCTACTGCTCTCTTGATGTCGGACGAGATGAATCGTACGCGCTGATAGACCGATTGAGGGAGCAGGAGTCTACGGAATTGGTCTGTGAAGCGTTTGATATCAGTCGTTCCAGCTATTACGAGTACCGCCACCGGCAGAGCCACATAGACGTTGAGCGTCTGGCCCTGAAGGCTCGGGTAAACCGCTTGTTCACCAAGAGCCGCAGCTCTGCTGGCAGCCGGATGATTAAGGACATGCTCAGCGACGAAGGCATCAGCGTTGGCCGCTTCAAGGTTCGACGTCTGATGAGCGAACTGGGGCTGATCTGCAAGCAACCAGGCCCTCATGCTTACAAGCAGGCCACTGTTGAACGGCCGGATATCCCAAACCATCTGGCTCGTGAATTTGCAGTGGACCGGCCCAACCAGGTCTGGTGTGGTGACATTACCTACATCTGGAGCGGCCAGCGGTGGAGTTATCTGGCCGTTGTGCTGGATCTCTATGCACGCCGGGTCGTTGGCTGGAGCATGTCCTCCAGTCCGGATGCTGATCTGGTTGTAAAAGCTCTGGATCACGCTTGGGAACAGCGTGGTCGACCAGAAAAAGTCATGTTCCACTCGGATCAGGGAAGCCAGTACGCCAGCCGCAAGTTCCGTCAGCGGCTCTGGCGCTGCCGGATGACGCAAAGCATGAGCCGGCGCGGCAACTGTTGGGACAACGCACCGATGGAGAGATTGTTCCGAAGCCTGAAATCAGAGTGGATACCGGCCTTGGGATATCGAGGCCTGTTGCAGGCAGAGAAGGATGTTGGTGGCTATCTGATGGGCTACTACAACCGGCAGCGACCACACTCATTCAACGGTGGCATTTCTCCGGTTGCTGCCGAGGAAAAACTTAAAATACTGTCCGGGATTAGTTGACCACTACA
>NZ_FNNE01000025.1 GCF_900106945.1 Marinobacter mobilis | reverse complement strand
GGGTTCTACCCCGTTTCCACGGACGGTTATAAAACGGTGCAAAGCTTCCGATCCTGAGTGGCAACTCTACGTCGCATCCTCGGATTATGGAATCGCTCGATGTAATCGAATATGTCGGCCCTTGCCTCATCCAGGGTTCGATAGCGCCGGCGATGAACACGCTCGCGCTTGAGTATTCCGAAGAACCCCTCACAAGCAGCATTGTCGCCGCAGTGCCCGACAGCGCTCATACTACTTACCACGCGATTACTGCCAAGGAAGCGTTGGTAATCGCCACTGGTGAACTGACTACCGCGATCTGAATGCAGAATGACAGGTGCTTTTCCCCGGCGTTGCCAAACGGCCATCTCAACCGCCCTGATGACCATGTGACGATCCTGACGATGATGCATCGACCATCCCACGACCAGCTTGCTGAACAGATCGATTACCACGCACAGAAACAACTTTCCTTCCTGGGTGTGCACTTCGGTGATATCCGTCACCCACTTGGTGTCCGGCTCAAGTGCTGAGAAATCGCGCTCCAGATGATTCTTGATGCCTGGTGGTCGATAAGTCTGTCGACCAGCACGCCCTCGTTTCTTCCTGGGCCAGCCCTGAATGCCGTGTTTGGCCATCAGCCGAGCAACGCGGTTCAAGCCGACATGAACGCCCTCAGCGACCAGATCCTCATGCATCCGTGGCGAGCCAATCATGCCACCGCTGTCGTCATGAATCTCTCTGATGCGTGACAGCAAGTGCTGATTCGCCTTTGCCCTGGCGGACTCAGGGCGAGATACCCAAGCGTAATAACCGCTCGCCGACACCTTCAGGCATCGGCACATAAGACGTATCGGGAACTGGCTGCGACAACGTTGAATCGCCTGATACCTCAGGACGACTCCTTTGCGAAGAACACTGCCGCTTCGCGCAAAAAATCACGCTCCTTCTTCACACGGGCCAGTTCTCGCTTGAGACGGGCAACCTCCTCGTCTCTGGGAGAGCCAGAGCCTTTGAAGGCCTTGTCCGTCTCCTCATCCGCTTCTCTGCGCCAACGGGTCAGTAGGTTGGGATTGATGCCGATCTCCAAAGCTATTTGTCGACAACTCACACCGGGTTGGCGGGTCAAAGCAATGGCTTCGCGTTTGAACTCTGGGCTATATTTTCTGCGTCTGGACATGAACACTCCTTTGGCACATTGTGCCTCTTTTCAGAAGTGTCCGCAGTAACGGGGTAGAACCC
>NZ_FNNE01000026.1 GCF_900106945.1 Marinobacter mobilis | reverse complement strand
AACGTTCATCACGTTGAAATACTTGTTTCTGCACACTGACACAAGTCAGTAAGTAATGGTGGAGCTAGGCAGGATCGAACTGCCGACCTCCTGCGTGCAAGGCAGGCGCTCTCCCAGCTGAGCTATAGCCCCATATAAGCTATACAAGAATTTGACTGTCAGACAGAAAAATTCTGGTGGGTCTGGGTGGACTTGAACCACCGACCTCACCCTTATCAGGGGTGCGCTCTAACCACCTGAGCTACAGACCCAATGGTATGGGCCCGTGAAGACCCCATTGCTCTCTTCTAAGTTAACCAAGTAATTCGTGTGGACTCTGACCGAGGCTTCGGTATCGTTTAAGGAGGTGATCCAGCCGCAGGTTCCCCTACGGCTACCTTGTTACGACTTCACCCCAGTCATGAACCACACCGTGGTAATCGTCCTCCCGAAGGTTAGACTAACTACTTCTGGTGCAATCCACTCCCATGGTGTGACGGGCGGTGTGTACAAGGCCCGGGAACGTATTCACCGCGACATTCTGATTCGCGATTACTAGCGATTCCGACTTCACGCAGTCGAGTTGCAGACTGCGATCCGGACTACGACGCGTTTTGTGAGATTGGCTCCCCCTCGCGGGTTTGCTGCCCTCTGTGCGCGCCATTGTAGCACGTGTGTAGCCCTGGCCGTAAGGGCCATGATGACCTGACGTCATCCCCACCTTCCTCCGGTTTGTCACCGGCAGTCTCCCTAGAGTTCTCAGCCGAACTGCTAGCAACTAGGGATAGGGGTTGCGCTCGTTACGGGACTTAACCCAACATCTCACGACACGAGCTGACGACGGCCATGCAGCACCTGTCACTGCGTTCCCGAAGGCACCAATCTATCTCTAGAAAGTTCGCAGGATGTCAAGGCCAGGTAAGGTTCTTCGCGTTGCGTCGAATTAAACCACATGCTCCACCGCTTGTGCGGGCCCCCGTCAATTCATTTGAGTTTTAACCTTGCGGCCGTACTCCCCAGGCGGTCTACTTAGTGCGTTAGCTGCGCCACTAAGACTTCAAGAG